>NZ_BAAGIB010000004.1:0-710635 GCF_054658235.1 Roseibium sp. LAB1
TCACCGAAGATGCCGCGGCAGGAACGCAGGTTGGCGTCACTGCCCTGGCCACCGACGCAGATGCCACCGATACGGTGTCCTATTCCGTCGACGACGCACGTTTCACCGTCGACGAGGACGGTGTGGTCCGGGTTGCAGACGGTGCCAGCTTCGATGCGGAGACCGAAGGCTCGATCGACATCACCGTGACAGCCACCTCCACCGATGGTTCGACCTCGGAAGAAACCTTTACGGTCTCCGTGTCCGATGTAAACGAAAGCGCTGTCTCGGCCGTCACGGACACAGACATAGCTGAAAACACGATCGCGGAAGATGCGACTGCCGGAACCCAGGTTGGCGTCACTGCTCTGGCAACGGATGCGGACGCGACAGACACAGTCTCTTATTCCGTCGATGACGCACGTTTCACCGTCGATGAGAACGGTGTGGTCCGGGTTGCAGACGGTGCCAGCTTCGATGCGGAGACCGAAGGCTCCATCGACATCACCGTCACGGCCACCTCCACCGATGGTTCGACCTCGGAAGAAACCTTTACGGTCTCCGTGTCCGATGTAAACGAAAGCGCTGTCTCGGCCGTCACGGACACTGACGCAGCTGAGAACACGATCGCGGAAGATGCGACTGCCGGAACCCAGGTCGGCGTCACTGCCCTGGCAACGGATGCTGATGCCACCGATACGGTGTCCTATTCCGTCGACGATGCACGCTTCACCGTCGACGAGGACGGTGTGGTCCGGGTTGCTGACGGTGCCAGCTTCGATGCGGAGACCGAAGGCTCCATCGACATCACCGTCACGGCCACCTCCACCGATGGCTCGACCTCGGAAGAGTCCTTCACGATCTCCGTGTCCGATGTAAACGAAAGCGCTGTCTCGGCCGTCACGGACACAGACACAGCTGAAAACACGACCGCGGAAGATGCGACTGCCGGAACCCAGGTCGGTGTCACAGCACTGGCAACGGATGCTGATGCCACCGATACGGTTTCCTATTCCGTCAATGATGCACGTTTCACCGTCGATGAGAACGGCGTGGTCCAGGTTGCCGACGGTGCCAGCTTCGATGCGGAGACCGAAGGTTCCATCGACATCACCGTCACGGCCACCTCCACCGATGGCTCGACATCAACGGAAACCTTTACCGTCTCGGTGTCTGATGTCGACGAATACGACGTTTCCAGCGTTTCTGATGTAGATGCCTCTGTAAACGCAATCTCCGAAGATGCCGCCGTTGGCACTCAAGTCGGCATCACCGCACTGGCCTCCGATGCCGATGTCTCCGACACGGTTGCCTACACCGTCAACGACAACCGTTTCACCGTGGATGAGAACGGTGTGGTGCGAGTCGCAGAAGGCGCTAGCTTTGATGCAGAGACAGAAGGTTCCATCGACATCGTCGTGACTGCAACGTCGACCGACGGCTCCACCTCCGAAGAAACCTTCACGATCTCCGTTTCCGATGCAAACGAAAGCGCTGTCTCGGCCGTGACCGACGTTGATACAACGGCTAATGGTTTTGCCGAAAACGCCACTGAAGGCAGCACAGTCGGCATCACTGTTCAGGCTTCAGACGCAGATGTGACCGACACGATTACCTATACGGTTTCCGACGACAGGTTCACCGTTGGCGAAGACGGCCTGGTCACGGTTGCAGCCGGTGCGAACTTCGACTACGAGAGCGAGCCAATAATCAACCTGACTGTAACCGCGACGTCTTCGGACGGATCCACATCTCAGGAAACCTTTGCCTTGTCGGTTGCCGATGTTGCAGAGGCCTATCAGCTTGCAGACGGTCAGACGACCTTCACCGATACTGGCGTTGCCGAAACATCCATCACCGGCAACGACAGTGCGGACACCATCACGGCCCATGACGACGGCAGCACCATCTACAGCGGCGCAGGCGACGACACCGTCTATGGTGGCGCTGGCAACGACACCATCCTCTTCGGTGAAGGCGACGATATTGTCTACGGCGGCGCAGGCGACGATTTCATCGATGATGAACGCGGAACCCAGCCGAACACCGGCGAGAATTACCTGGATGGGGGCGATGGTAACGACACCATATATGGCGGCGGCGGGAACGACACGCTGATCGGCGGTGAAGGCAACGATAGCCTGTCCGGCGAAAATGACGACGACACCCTTCAGGGCGGCTCAGGCAGCGACAAGCTTTACGGCGGCGCTGGAAACGACACGCTCGAAGGTGGAGCCGGCAACGACTATATCGACGGCGGCAGCGGCACGGATACCGTGATCTATTCCGGGAACCGGTCCGACTACACCGTTACCGAAAACGCGAATGGGTCCTATACGGTGGTCGACAACCGCGCCGGGTCACCGGACGGCACGGACACGGTCGTCGGAGTGGAAAACTTCCGCTTCACGGACGGCGACATTCTTGCAGGCGATCTTGTCGCGAAAGATATTTCCACGATTTCGGATACGGACAGTTCTTCCAATAGCATCGCTGAGAACGCAGGCGCTGGCAGCACTGTTGGCGTAACAGCCTTTGCCGATGATGCAAACACCTCTGACAGTGTGACCTATACTGTCGATGACAACCGCTTCACAGTTGACGAAAACGGTGTGGTCACCGTCGCGAGCGGTGCAAGTTTCAATTACGAAACCGAGACGGAAATCACGATCACCGTTACGGCTACCTCCAGCGACGGATCGACAGCGCAGGAATCCTTCACGCTGGATGTCATGGATGTGGCAGAAGACCTACAGCTCTCAGACGGCGGTGCCACTTTCACTGACACCGGTGTGTCTGAAACATCGATCAGCGGCGGGTCTGGCAACGACACGATCACGGCCCATAACGACGGTGGCAACCTTTATGGTGGCGCAGGTGATGACACTCTGATTGGTGGCTCAGGCAACGATACGTTGTCCGGTGGAGCGGGTTCCGACACGCTTCAGGGCGGCAATGGCGATGACACGCTGATTGCCGGCGACGGCGCTGCCCCTACTAACGGTGGAACCAATACGGTTGGCGCTACCTACTCTCTCATCCACCTGGGAACCATGGCGGATGTCGACACGGATGAGAACAACGGCGTCAGCGAGAATGCCTCCAGCCTGTTGGGATCTTATGGCGATGCAGGCACACCACTCTACACGCAGACGGTGAGAGCAACCGCAAACGACACTAATGGTGACGGCGTACTGGCGGACAACGATTTCAACGGTACGGCAGAGACCCTGACAATCGGCGGCACGAACCATGCCCTAGATTCCTTGCAGACCTTCGATGCTACAGTCACGTTCACGGACGGAACCACCGGAACCATCTCGGCGGTTGTCATTCAGCTCGACAATGGTGACGTCTATCTGGCACCGGAATACATGTCGAATGCGGATTCAGAGCTGCTTTCCAGCAAACCTATCGTTGGAATTTCGCTCGATACGCTCACCATCAACGACGCAAGCATGTACGCCAACAGGCTTGACACCGAGTACCAGGTGCCGGGCGATACGCTCGAAGGCGGTGCAGGCAACGATACACTGATTGGTGGTGACGGCGCGGATATGCTGGAAGGTGGCTCCGGCAACGATACCATCGACGGTGGCAAGGGCACGGATACCGCCATCTATTCAGGTAACTGGGAAGACTACAATATCGTCCAGAACGAGGATGGCAGCTACACGGTAACCGACCTTCGGTCCGGTTCACCTGACGGTGTCGACACGGTATCCAACGTAGAGAATTTCAGGTTTGCCGATGGAGATGTTCTGTCTGACAATCTGATCGACAAATCAGTCGGCGATGTAACCGATACCAACGCGTCCGCCAACACGATCCACGAACTGGATGGGGCCGGTACGCAGGTGGGGATCACTGCTTTCGCAGACGACCCCAACGGCGACGCGGTCACCTACACAATGAGTGACGATCGTTTCGAGATCGATGCCGACGGCAATGTCACGATTGCCGATCATGCGTTCTTCGACAGTCAGGTTGAAAACTCGATCGACCTGACGATCACCGCCACATCTGCGGATGGTTCACAGTCGAGCCAGTCCTTCGCGATTTCGGTGACGGGGGAATACGATGGAGAGTTCACTGGTGGGGAAGCCAGCGGAACATTCAGCGGCACCGACAAGTCATACAGTGTCGACGGCGTTGGCGGTGACGACAACATTACGACAGGTGACTACAACGACCGGATCGATGGCGGGATCTATGGCGGCAATGACAATCTCAACGGCGGTGGCGGCGACGATCTGATCTTTGGCCGTGCCGGTACCGACAACATCTTCGGCGGCACAGGCGATGATACGATCATCGGTGGAACCGGCAATGACAGCCTCAATGGCGGTGATGGATCCGACCTGTTCATGTATGGCCTTGGCGATGGCAGCGACACGATCAATGCGGGCATGGGCGCTGGCTGGACCGACGTCATAGACCTTGGTGGTGGACCGGGTGTTACCTCTGCCGGCGAATATGGCACAGACTGGACAGTAACGATCACCAACGGTTCGATTGAAACGACCGACTTTGAAGGCGGACAGCTGGACCTTTCCCAGGATGCCGACGGTTACATCGACTTTGCCGACGGCAGTCGCGTCAACTTCAATGATGTTGAGGAAATCCGCTGGTAGCTGATGTCACCGGACAGCGGTAACTGAAGAAAAGCCCCGCTGGAAACGGCGGGGCTTTTCGTTTGTCTCGCTAGATCTGACTGCTGGACTGGTCTGAGAGCGATCGACCGGATCAGCGCTCGCTGAGCGGGTCGCCAATGGCACGAGTAACCGGCTTGAGCATGTATTGCAGCACGGACTTGGACCCGGTAACGATCTTCGCATCAACGACCATGCCCGGAGAAATGGTTTCCGCACGCGATCCCTGACCAATGGTGTTGGTTTTCAATGGGATCATCGCCTTGAAATAATAGTTGCCGTATTCGTCGCGGAAGCTCGATGCCGAAATGACGGAAACTTCGCCCTTCAGGGTGCCCTCGATGTTGGGGTCGAATGTCGTAACTGCAATTTCCGCTTCATCGCCAACGTCCACATGACCGATGTCACGCGGGGACACGCGAACTTCCGCCACAAGATCGCTGTCGCTCGGCACCACTTCGGCAACAACGTCACCGGGTGCCAGAACGCTGCCGGGGCCTTTCAGATAAAGTGCCTTGATATGCCCGCTGACAGGTGCACGTACGAACAGACGGTCGTAGCGGTCTTTTTGTTTGTCGGCCTCGAAAGTCAGTTCGCTTCGTTCCTGTGCAACGCGGCTGCGTTCAACGGCCTGCTCTTCCTCTGCAACTGCGATCGACCGTTCCAGACTGGCGGTTGCTTCTGTCAACTGAGCCCTGACGCTGCCGCTCATTCCCTTCAACTCGCTCAGTTGGCTCTGTGCGTTTTGGAGTGACGACTTTGCCTCCAGGAACCGCCTCTTGGAGGTGTATCCCTGCTCAAAGAGATTTTCCTGGATCTTGTATTGTTCCTGCTGGATCTCGACCTGCATTTCCTGAAGCGTGATCCGCTCCAGAATACTGGCAAGTTCGGCCTGCTTTTCGCTGACCCTGGCTTTCAGAGCCTGCTGTTCCTTTTCCAACGCCGTGCGCTGTGCGTCGTAGGCGGCCTGCTGAGCTTCGCTGAAGCCTGCGTCGGCACCAAGCCTCAGACCATTCGCGCCGGTGCCAAGGTCCGGGTTTCCAAGCCGTTGCTCTTCTGTCGCCAGAAATTTCAGCCGGGTTTGAACTTTCTCGAGATCGCTTGATGTTGCTGCTTCCTGAAGCCGGACAATCGGCGTGCCCTCTTCGACAAGTTGGCCCTCCTGGACCAACACTTCCGCAACAATTCCGCCTTCAAGGTGTCCGACAGTCTGCACTTTTCCAGCAGGAACGATCTCACCCGTTGCATTGGCGACTTCACGTACCTGACCGATAGCGGCCCAGGTCAGAAATGCGGCAGCAGTCAGTGACAAAACCTGAAGAACACGCCGATAAGCTACCGGCGGCGGTCCTTCCTCAAGCTCCAGAGGAATGTCCAACGAAAAATTGTCAGCGGTGGATTTACGGATAAACATGTTGCCCTAGCGCTGGCTGAAACTGGGCTAACTATTGACGATTAAAGTAAATATCACCTGAATCGTCCTGACCATATTTTATGCGCTTTTTCGAAACAGAGTTGAATCTGCGCTGCGCTGCCACCTGCGGCTGGCGCAAAGAGCTTCATCGTACCGTAAATCTGGAATCTGCCTTTGACCAGATCGGTTCGCCGTGCATTAATGTCACAACATTACGGGTTTTCTTGCAAAAGATGTGATGCTTTGGGAGGGGCGCATGACCGATTCTGATACTGTGCTCGCTGAACTGCGGGACGGCTGCCTTTTTTTAACACTTAATCGACCGGATCGGCTCAATGCCTTCAACGAGGCAATGCATCACGCACTTCGGAAACATTTGACCACGGCAACCGAAGACACCGGCATTCGGGCGGTGCTGCTGACCGGTGCCGGCCGTGCCTTCTGCGCAGGGCAAGACCTGTCCGACAGGGACATGCGCGGCGGAGGCGAAGCTCCTGATCTCGGGGTAACGCTCGAAACGCTTTACAACCCCTTGGTTCGGCAAATCCGTGCTCTCAGGAAACCGGTTATCTGTGCCGTAAATGGCGTTGCCGCGGGCGCAGGAGCCAACATCGCCCTGGCATGCGACATCGTTCTTGCCGCTCAGTCGGCACGCTTCATCCAGGCTTTCTCCAAGATCGGTCTGGTTCCCGATTCAGGTGGCACATGGCTGCTGCCGCGACTGATCGGCGAGGCCAGGGCCAAGGCACTTGCGATGACAGGCGAACCACTGGGTGCTGAAACTGCCGCTGACTGGGGCCTGATCTGGAAGGCTGTTCCGGATGCTGAACTCATGACCGCTGCCAGCACACTTGCCACGCAGCTGGCAAGCGGTGCCACGACAGGCCTGGCGCTCACAAAAGAGCTTATCCAGGCCGCAGCAGACCAGTCGCTCGACCGTCAACTGGACGCAGAACGCGACAACCAGCGCAAGGCCGGACGCACAAGTGACTATCGAGAAGGTGTCACCGCGTTCCTGGAAAAACGCCCTGCCCGGTTTACCGGCGCTTGAAAGAGGCACTCTCAATGACACCGGATGAATTTGCGCGCGCATGTGCCGACCGCATGTGGTCTCAGGATACCGCGACACAGCACCTCGACATGAAACTTGAAGCCGTTCGTGCGGGCTATTCGACAATGGCGATGACGGTTACAAAAGCCATGACCAATGGCCATGGGATCTGTCACGGCGGATATATCTTTACACTTGCCGACAGCGCTTTTGCGTTTGCCTGCAACACCTACAATCAGGTTACAGTCGCCCAGCATTGTGACATCACGTTTCTGGCTCCAGCCCATCTCGGTGACCGGTTAACGGCTACGGCCAGCGAAAAATCGCGCACCGGCCGATCCGGCCTCTACGACGTGACGGTGGCCAATCAGAATGGCACTGTCATTGCCGAATTCCGCGGCAATTCCAGAACGACAAAAGGTACAATCTTGCCGGAATGACGGCGGGTGGCCTGGAGGGCCGCTCAAGGGAGGAAAATATGGAAAATCTGGCTCCGCGACCGGGAGATCTTGAGCCTATTGAAACGGCAAGCCGCGACGAATTATCGGCACTCCAGCTCCAAAGGCTGCAATGGTCCCTCACCCATTCCTATGAAAATGTTCCGCTTTTCAAACAACGCTTCGACGAAAACGGCGTGCATCCATCGGACCTGAAGACCCTCGCCGACCTGTCCAAGTTTCCGTTTACGACCAAAAGCGACCTCAGGGACAATTATCCGTTCGGCCTGTTCGCCGTCCCGCGCGACAAGATCGTGCGCGTGCACGCTTCCTCCGGCACGACCGGGAAACCGACAGTGGTCGGCTATACGGCCAACGACATCGATATGTGGGCCGGTCTCGTCGCTCGTTCCATTCGAGCATCAGGTGGTCGGCCGGGCGATATCATACATGTCGCCTACGGCTATGGGCTCTTTACCGGTGGGCTTGGCGCCCATTACGGCGCTGAAAAACTCGGCTGCACCGTGGTTCCGGTCTCGGGCGGCATGACAGAGCGCCAGGTGACGCTGATCCAGGATTTCAAACCGCGGATCATCATGGTGACGCCGTCCTACCTCCTGTCTATTCTCGACGAGTTCCGGAGGCAGGGCATTGACCCTCGCGAAACATCTCTCGCCACAGGTATCTTCGGTGCCGAGCCGTGGACGAATGCCATGCGCAAAGAGATAGAAGACGCGTTCGACATGCACGCCGTCGACATCTACGGCCTGTCTGAAGTTCTTGGGCCGGGGGTTGCCAACGAATGCGTGGAAACCAAGGACGGCCTGCATATCTGGGAGGATCATTTCTACCCGGAAATCATCGATCCAGTGAGCGGTGATGTTCTGCCGGACGGTGAAATCGGAGAACTGGTCTTCACCACGCTTACCAAGGAAGGCCTGCCAATGGTCCGCTACCGCACGCGGGACCTGACCCGGCTTTTGCCCGGCACAGCCAGGTCCATGCGGCGGATGGAAAAGATTACAGGCCGCTCCGACGACATGATCATCCTGCGCGGCGTCAACGTTTTCCCGACACAGATCGAGGAACAGATCCTGAAATGCGAAGGCCTTTCACCGCATTTCCAGATTGAACTCTCCCGGTCTGACCGGCTCGATGTCATGACGGTCCATGTTGAATCTCTGCCGAACGCGGCGTCCAACGACGCACGTCAGGCGTCGGCCAAGGAACTCTCGCATCACATCAAAAGTGTGGTCGGCGTCTCAGCAAAGATCGACGTCACCGAGCCCGGCATGGTGGAGCGATCTGCCGGCAAGGCCAAACGAGTGGTCGATAACAGGCCAAAAGTGTAACGATCGTCGCGCGCTGGAGTGCGGAATCCGAGACCCAAGACCCAAGGAACTTGTTGGTGTTTGGGTTTCCACCCAGGCGACGCTCCAAGGCCCCGACATGCGCTTCGCCGGTCAAGATGACAGCTGTCGGATTTGTGTGTCTGACCTCCAACGAAAAAGGCCACCGGATTCGGTGGCCTTTTTCGTTTGGATATGCATGGGCCTTACGCGGGCATCGGCCAATCCTTGGCAACGAGTGTCAGAACGTCGTACTGCGCGACCGCTTCATCGTTCTGATTGGTCACAAGACAATCCCATCGAACCTCGCCGTAGTCCGCTGATATGCGCGGGGATATTTCCTTTGCCGTCAGCTGAACCTTGAGCGCGTCACCTGCATTGACCGGCGTCATGAAACGCAGATTGTCGACCCCGTAGTTCGCCAGCACCGGACCTTCATCAGGATCAACGAACAGACCGGCGGCGAAGGAAACGATCAGGTAACCATGGGCCACCCGGCCTTCAAAGAACGGATTCCGTTTCGCTGCGGCTTCATCCATGTGAGCGTAGAAGGTGTCGCCGGTGAAGTTAGCGAAATGCTCGATGTCTTCAAGCGATACAACCCGTGACTTAGTATTGAGCTGGTCGCCGATCTTGAGCTGCGCCAGGGATTTGCGGAATGGATGCCGGCAGTCTTCCTGTCCCGAAGCACCGGAAATCCAGCGGCCTGTAACGGCTCCGAGCAAGGTTGGTGTGCCCTGCACGGCGGTGCGCTGCATGTAGTGTTTAACCGAGCGCAGGCCGCCAAGTTCTTCCCCGCCGCCTGCCCGGCCTGGTCCGCCATGGACAAGCATGGGCAAGGGAGACCCGTGACCGGTGGAGGATTTTGCACTCTGCCGGTTGCCGATCATGACGCGGCCATGGAAAGGCGCCATGCCGAGTACAGCCTCTTCGGCCACGGTTGGATCATTCGTGAAAAGTGACGCGACCAGAGATCCCTTGCCCTTGTGAGTGAGTTCAACAGCCTCTTCCAGTTCGTCATAGGGCATCAATGTTGCCACCGGTCCGAATGCTTCAACCGAATGAACGGCATCGGCGCTCAAGGGCGTGTCGCAATACAGCAGGACGGGTGCGGCGAACGCTCCGGTTTCCGGGTCTTTTCCTTCCAGACCGGGAACGATGTCCGCCTCCACCTTGAGATCTTCGATACGCGCTAGAACTTCTTCACGCTGACCGTCTGAAGCCAGCGGCCCCATCGACACGGCGTCTTCTCTCGGATTGCCGATCACAGTCTTACCAAGGCGCTGGCTGAGTGCGTCTGCAACTGCTGAAGACAGTTTGCGCGGCACGATGACTCGGCGGATCGCGGTGCATTTCTGCCCCGCCTTGACCGTCATCTCGCGAGCAACCTCCTTGATGAATAGATCGAATTCCGGATCTTCCGGACTGACGTCAGGCCCCAGAACCGCGGCATTGAGGCTGTCGGCTTCCATCGAGAAGCGTACGGAGTTTTTCACGATTGCCGGGTTTTGGCGCAGCATCTGACCGGTGGCCGCAGATCCTGTGAAAGTGACAACATCCTGCCCCGTAACGTGATCGATCAGATCACCCGCCGATCCACACAGGAGCTGAAGTGAACCTTCCGGAAGAATATCGGTGGCCAGGATGTGACGAACCATCAGCTCGGTCAGATAGGCGGTCTGACTGGCAGGTTTGACCAGGCAGGGCACGCCCGCGATCAAGGCGGGCGCGATCTTTTCCAGCATTCCCCAGCACGGAAAGTTGAAAGCGTTGATATGAACGGCAATGCCGCGCAAAGGCGTCAGCACATGCTGGCCGGAAAAGGTATTGTCCCGTGACAGCGGCTCGACCGCTCCCTCGACAAAGACCCGAGTGTTCGGCATTTCGCGCCGGGCCTTGGAGGAATAGGCGAACATGGTACCGATACCGCCTTCGATATCAATCCAGCTGTCCTTGCGCGTTGCACCGGTCGCAAAGCTTTCCTGGTAGAAAATTTCCTTCTGCTCGGCCAGTGCCTGAGCAAGGGTTTTCAGCATCAGGGCGCGCTCGTGATACGTCATCTTGCGCAGCGCCTTGCCGCCGGCTTCACGCCCCCAGGCCAGTGCCTCGGCAAGATCCAGACCAGAGGCATCAATGGTGGCGACCGGTGTACCGGTTGCCGCGTCCAGCAACGGTTTGCCTTCGGCCTTTCCGTGCCGCCAACTGCCGGCAAGGTAACTTTCCAAAACGCGGACCTTTTGCGGGTGAACGGTCATTTGAAAATCCAGTTCTTGAAACGGAGTGGTCTCAGGCGTCGTAGGTCACGACAAGACGCTTGCTCAGCGGACGCGACTGGCATGTCAGAACATATCCATCGCGGATTTCGTCGTCTTCCAGCGCATGGTTGGCTGCCATTTCAACCTCACCTTCCAGCACTTTGCCGCGGCATGTGGAGCAGACGCCGGCGCAACAGGAATAAGGCGCGTCGATATTATGGCGATGCGCAGCCTCAAGAATGGTCTCTCCGGGCTCCATGTGAATTTCGCGGGTGGTGCCATCGATCGTCAGGCGAAGATCTGCTTCCTTCGCCGAACCGTCGATGACTTCAGGACGCAACCTGGCCGGCAAGCGCCCGGGTTGATCGGACTTGAAGAGTTCCTGCCGGATTTTTTCCGGTTCAACGCCGCGCGCTTCCAGACTGCTGCGCACGGTTTCCATCATGCCGTGAGGCCCACACAGGAAAGCGACATCGATGTCTTGAGGATCAATCAGCGTATCGAACAGATCGCTCAATTTTTCCTCATCGACCCTGCCAGAGAACAGCTCGGTGTCCTGCGCGTCACTTTTCAGAATGTGGATCACCTGCAGGCGACCGAGATAGCGGTTCTTCAAGTCTTCCAGTTCCTCACGGAACATGATCGAAGAAATCTGGCGGTTGGCATAAACGAGGGTAAATTGAGATTTCGGCTCGCGAGCCAGGACTGTCTTCAGGATAGACAGGACCGGTGTGATCCCGGATCCACCGGCAAAACCAACGTAGAAGCGCGCAAGTCCCGGCTCGATCGGGGCATTGAAACTGCCGAGCGGCGGCATTGCCTCAACCATGTCTCCCGGTCGCATACTTTCATGCGCCCAGCAGGAAAAAGCACCGCCTTCCACCCGCTTGATCCCAACCTTCAGCGAACCGTCCTCGGTTCCTGCGCAAATCGAATAACAACGGCGCACCTCATGGCCATCGAATTCGCGTCGGAACGTAAGATATTGCCCCTGCTCAAAACGGAACAGGTCCTGTTCTTCGGCCTCTGGTTGCAAGGTCACGATGACGGAGTCTCTCGTATCCGGCGTCACCTCGGTCACTGTCAGGGCATGAAACCTCGACATGCATGTCCTCCCGAAACATGGTTTGGAGCCTCCCCCCTGCCGAAACCGGACCCGGGAATGCTCGAACGACCCAGGCCGGCAAAAGGAGACCGTTAAAGTCTTCTCTGGCGGCCAGGCTGAATGTTGTGCCGTCTCAGTGGCACTTGAAGTAATCGAACGGCTCCAGGCAGGACCGGCAGCGATAAGCTGCCTTGCATGGCGTGGAGCCAAACTGACTGATCTTTTCCGTGTTTTCCGATCCGCACCGTGGACAGGCGACCTGAAAACTTCCCTCGCCGGTCAGCCGAGCCAACCGACCGGCGGCCGAACCGTCCGATCGGGTTCCGTCAACCGGTGGTGCAATACCGTAAGCGCGCAGTTTCTCCCGGCCGTCTGCGGTAAGCCAATCGGTGGTCCATGGCGGGCTGAGTTGCTGCTCAAGCCGGACATTGGCAACACCGCAGGCATGCAGCTTGGTTTCAATATCCAGATTGATAACGGCAGTTGCAGGACAGCCGCTGTAAGTCGGTGTAACTGTTACAACAAGCGTATCATCTTGCCAGGCGACATCACGAATGACGCCTAGGTCCGTCAGGGACAGAACCGGAATTTCCGGGTCCGGGATCTCCGACAGCCATTGCCAGACCGTATCCGTGGATATCGGCATCGGATCACCACGTTGCGCCGGGATAGGCCCGTTGAAGGAATTGCATTTCCGCCAACAGATGCCCCAGATGTTCCGAATGGCGCCCCGTCAAACCGCCGATGTGGGCAAAATCGCTGTCCGGTATGATCAGCGTCCCTGCGTCCAGAACCTCTTGTACGGTTTCCAGCCATGCTGCTTTCATGGACGCGGGATCCGGCGCCAGGCCTGCTTCTGCCAATGCCGTGTCGACAGCATCGCTGACAAACATTTCACCCGTATAGGACCAGAGAGAATCCAGAGCCTGCTGCATACGTCGATGGCTCTCCTCAGTGCCATCACCCAGACGGATCACGAGATCTGCCGAACGGTCGAGGTGGTAGGCGACTTCCTTGCCCGCCTTGGAAGCGATTGCGGTGATCCGCTCGTCCCTGGAACTTTTCAAGGCCTCGAGAAAAGGAACCTGATAGGCGTCGATCAGAAACTGCCTCATCAGTGTCTGGCCGAAGTCTCCATTGGGCTGCTCGGCAAGCAGGATGTTGCGGAAGTCCCAGGCGTCGCGAAGATAAGCCAGCTCATTTTCGCCGCGTCCCTTGCCTTCAACTTCACCGGCAAGGCTCAACCACATACGAGCCTGGCCGATAAGATCGAGCGCGACATTAGCAAGCGCGATATCTTCTTCCAGTACGGGTGAATGCCCGCACCATTCGGAAACGCGATGCCCCAGAACCAAAGCGGTATCACCACGGCGCAGCAGCCATTCGAACAGAATATCGCTCGCGACAAGATCGTTTTTATCGGTCATTACATTTTTCCGACTTCATCGGGAATGTCGTAAAAACTCGGGTGCCGGTAGATCTTGTCCTTGGAAGGTTCGAACAAGGCGTCCTTCGCGCCAGGGTCGGAAGCGGATATCTGCGCCGACGGCACAACCCAGATGGACACGCCTTCCTTGCGCCGCGTATAGACGTCGCGCGCATTCTTGATCGCCATTTCCGCGTCGGGCGCATGCAGAGAACCCACATGACGATGGTTCAGACCGTGCTGACCGCGAATAAAGACCTCCCAGAGGGGCCATTCCTTTTTCATGATTTCCTCCGAAATGTCAGGCTGCGGAACTTGAACAACGTGCCGAACGCCACAGATTGGCGTCCTTCACATACTCCCAGCCGAAGGCGAGATCCGTTGATCCGTGCGTGTTCAGGTAATCAAGCTTCTGCCAGGCTTCTTCGAGCGTAGGCACATGGCCAACAGCGACAGGCCACATGACAAAATGCATCTTCTCCATGATTTCGAACCATTCGGTCCGGCGGTCGTAGATGCGTTTGTGAACCGTCTTGAACACAAAACTTTCCAGAGACCCGACGTCAGTCCAGACCGAAAGGTTCGGGATCACCATCGGATCGCATTCGCGCGTCATGGAAACCGCGTTGCCGGCCTCATCCTTCAAGCGCCAGACAAAGCCGCTGCTGCGTTCCGCCGCCGCGTTGACGCGGTTCAGATTGTTGACGAAATCGGCAATCCGAGGATCGTTGATATCGTACCGCAACCGAGCCACATTCAATTCAGCCAGATGAACTTCGCTCATGGCTCCTACTCTGCCGCGGTTCGGGCCGCGGCCCGTTTGTCGGCATGCGCCATCAGCGCATCACGCACCCAGGCGCCGTCTTCCCAGGCATTCACCCGGGCTTCCATGCGCTCCCGATTGCAGGGGCCATTGCCTTTCAGAACTTCGAAGAACTCGCTCCAGTCCGGCTCGGAAAAATCATAGCCGCCCTTTTCCCCGTTCCATCTGAGGTTCTCATCAGGAACAGTCAGGCCGAGATATTCAGCCTGGGGCACCGTCTGATCGACGAACTTCTGACGGAGTTCGTCATTGGTGTTGATTTTAATTTTCCAGGCCATCGACTGGGCGGAATGGACAGAATCCTTGTCTGAGGGACCAAACATCATCAGCGACGGATACCAGAACCTGTCCAGGGCATCCTGCGCCATCCGGCGCTGTGCCGGCGACCCCTTGGCCATCTTCATCATGATGTCGTAGCCTTGGCGCTGGTGAAAGCTTTCTTCCTTGCAGATGCGGACCATGGCCCGCGAGTACGGCCCGAAAGACGTCCGCTGCAGCGGCACCTGGTTCATGATCGCCGCACCGTCCACCAACCAGCCGACCGCGCCGATATCGGCCCAGGTCAGGGTCGGATAATTGAAGATAGAAGAGTATTTCATCTTGCCGGCGTGCAGCAGCTCGATCAGCTCATCCCGGCTGACACCGAGCGTTTCAGCCGCGCAATAGAGATAAAGACCATGGCCGGCTTCGTCCTGAACCTTGGCCAGCAGAATTGCCTTGCGCTCCAGCGTCGGGGCGCGGGTAATCCAGTTGCCTTCCGGCAGCTGACCGACAATTTCGGAATGAGCGTGCTGACCTATCTGACGGATCAGGGTCTTGCGATAACCTTCCGGCATCCAGTCCGTGGGCTCGATCTTCTCGCCACGGTCAATACGTTCCTGAAAGGCTCGTTCCTCGTCCGTCATTTCAGCGAGAGAACGGACTTTGGTCGAGTCGGTTTTTACCATCTGGGCATACATGACGCCTCCTTTCGCCATGTTGAATTTCGAAAAGGATACCTCACAATACATCACAGAAAAAGTGTGAAATTAAATATTGTTGTGATGCTTTGACGCCCATCACTCCAATTGGTAAAACTCCTTTTTAATTCATTTAGTTACGACAAGTGTCCGGATACGCTCCCGCACTGCGTCCGGCGCGTCAGCCAACGGTCCGTCCTGATTCTGCAGGTTTTGACCGATATAACCGTCGGCGGATGGGGACAGGCTGCCGTAGAGCGCTGCAAACAGGGATCGAGCTTCGTAACCGGACCAGTCTGCTGGCAAAACGGATCGCGGCAGGCGCGGATCCCGCAAACGGATGCCACGATAGGCGTGAACCACTGCAAGGCGGAACAACAGCGCGGCCTGGGGCGGAGGACCATCGGCGACGATGTCCTGCATGGGTCTGAAGCGCGATACAAATCCCTCGTAATCGCGAGCAAGTGCACCAAGCCCGAAGGCTGAATTGACGATTTTTTCCAGATCATCTGCTTCCGGACGCAAAGCCGAAGCGCGGAAGGCGGTGCCAAGAACCGGACGCCCCGGCCGGTCGGCACCAATGTAAACATTCCCTTCCAGTGATGCGAAACCAAACCGCATCAAAATGGCCTGGTCTGCGGCTTCGGTGCAATGCGTCAACAGCCAACCACAGTCGGTGTCTTCGGGGCCATAAAACAGATCCGCGGCCAGATGATATTCCTCGCGAGCTTCCGGCGTCAGAGCATAGAAACTGCGTCGGCCTTCCCGCTCACCCGTCAATTGCCCTTTCGAGACAAGTCGGGAAACCGCTGTCCTGACGAGTGACTCATTGACACCAAAACCGGCACACAGGCTGATCAGGTCTCCCATCCAAAGTACGCCGCCGCGAGGTTCGACAATGTCGCCATAGATGGTCACGATCAGTTGCGCGGCCTTGGGCGGAAAGGGTTGCAGGAAACTGTCCGCCAGTATCTCGGTGCTAGTCTGCATGAAGCTTTTGATCCGTCAGCATTTTTCCAAAGCTTACCCGTACGGTCTCCGCAAACCAAGATGTTCACGCACGCTCTCGTCAACAATCCGGCACATGCGGACTTGAAAAGGGAAATTTTGAACGTTATAAAGTTACACGTTATAGAATTACATTACCTCAAAGGCCAACGCCGATGTCCCTCCCCTACTTCGCTACTCAGAGCACAACCTGCCGGCCGCTCAAGCAGATCGTTCCGGCTGCAGCTGCCGCGCTTCTCACCCTGACTGCGGCTGCACAAGCTGAAGCGCCTACCGTCGTCACTTCGATCAAACCGATTCATTCCATCGCGTCTGCCGTGATGGAAGGTGTCGGAACGCCCCATGTCCTGATCGATGGTGCTTCCTCACCTCATGGATATGCGCTGAAACCCTCACAAGCGTTCTTGCTTCAAGGAGCCGACGTGGTGTTCTGGGTCGGACCGGAATTGGCCCCTTCCCTGACAAAACCGATCGAAACCATGGCAAAAAACGCCGAAGCGATCGAGTTGATCAAAGCTCCTGGAATACACCAGCTAGACATCCGGGAAGGTGCCAGCTTCGAGGCACATGATCATGGTCATGAGGATGGTGACGGGGAAGACGAGCATGCTCACGCAGAAGATGAGCACGGCCACGCAGACAGCGCTGACGAAGCCCACGATCATGCCGGTCACGACCATGCGGGTCACGAAGATCACAGCCATGGCGAAGAAGCACATCACGGCCATCATGAGGCCCTTGATCCACATATCTGGTTGAACCCGGAAAATGGTGTCGAGATCGCCCGGATCATGGCTGAAACCCTGGCGGAGCGTGATCCTGACAATGCCGAGATCTACCGGCAGAATGCAGTGTCCTTTGCCAAACGGATCGGAAACCTCGACCAGGAGATTTCCACTGAACTCGCTCCTCTCCAGGATCGCAGGTTCATCGTATTCCACGATGCCTACCACCACTTCGAACATCATTATGAAATTGAAGCCAGCGGTTCGGTCACCGTTTCACCGGAAGCTTTGGCCAGCGCGGACAGGATCAAGGCCATTCAGGGCAAGATCAGGGAACTCAATGTCAGTTGCGTGTTTCAGGAGCCGCAATTTGATTCCAAACTGGTTTCCGTTGTTCTGGAAGGCAGCAACGCAAGGTCAGCAACACTCGATCCGCTTGGAACGAACCTAGAAAACGGGCCGGACCTTTATCCGCAGCTTCTCAAGGGCCTTTCGATCTCTCTGAAGGACTGTCTCGGCGACGCTTCCTGAGGCAAATCAGACCCCCCAACAAAAAACCGCCGGAGGTTTCCCCCGGCGGTTTTGTTTTCAGCTTCGGATCTTTATCAGGACGTGCGTACTTTTTCGCGCTCGGCTTCGGTTTTCTCGATAGCCTTCAGCAGGTGCATGTCCCTGTCGTAAACGTCGGTATAGAACGCAACAGAACCGTCCAACTCGGGCCACGCGGTGAAGTAGGAAACATAGACAGGGATATCACCCGTCACCTGTTCCTGTTCGTTCTGGCCGCCCGAAATGCGTGAACTTACATAGTCCTTTGACTTCCCAAGAACGGCCGCCGCCATTGCCTTCGGATCCTGAAGGCGGATACAGCCGTGGCTATATGCCCGCATGTCCTTCTTGAAGAGGCTCTTTGACGGCGTGTCGTGCATGTAGATGTGATGCTTGTTGGGGAAGAGGATCTTCACCTCGCCGAGTGCATTGGAACTGCCCGGATACTGGCGTACGTTCACGGACTGCTGTTTTGATGCAACCGCGTACCAGTCGACTGCAGAGGAGGACACCTGCCGACCGCCCGGCGTCGTCACTTCGTATCCGGCCCGGTCGAGATAACTCGGATCACTGGCCAGTTTCGGCAGCATTTCATTGACGATGATCGAATACGGCACGCCCCAATAGGGATTGTATTCAACGATCTCGATCTTGTCGTAGAAGAAGTTGGTCTGATTGGACTTCTTGCCAACAACGACACGCATGCTCAACGGTTCTTCGCCCGGTGCGGTGTAGGTTGCGGTGAAAGCGGCCTGATTGATGAAGACCTTTCGCTCGCCAAGTTCTTCGGGAAGCCAGCGGCTTCTTTCCATGGCCAGTTCGACCTTGGCGATTTTTGCTGCGTTGGTTTCTCCCACCATGGCACTGATGGTGTTCTTGCCGACGACGCCGTCCGGCGTCAGCTTGGCTTCCTTCTGGAAAGCCTTCACCAGCTCAACCAGCTCCGGCGTATAAAGTTCTGATCCGTCGTAGGCAGTCAGCGTTTCGGAATGCGCTGCCTTTAGGTCCGCCGAGCCGTTCTTGTTAATTGCGGCCACAATATTCTTCATTTCCGGGCTGGATTTGCCAGCCTTCAGGAAGGTGCCCGGTGCGATGACGATCTGGTCGGCATCTTCGTCTTCAGCCCTCAGGCGGGCAAGTTCTTCCGTCAGCTTGCGGAAATGATCACTCTGCGGCTGAACCTTGGCCATTTCCGCGTCGACGTTTGCCGCGCCCTTGAAAGTTTCAAGAGCTCCCACGAGATCGACTTCGTGCCGAGGCAAGTCGTGATACTGCGAGATCCGGTTCGGATCGACACGGCCGCGCCTGGAATCCAGAGCATAGGTGAGCACAGCAGCGCTCATCTCCATCTCGAACCTCATCAGCGCTGCATCGCGAGCCTCGCCTTCCAGACCGTCGGTAGCAGGCACGGCCACGACATAGTCATCCGGGTTCAGTGCATATTTGGCGGTGTCTTCGAGGCTGCGACGCACTTGCGCCGCCTTCTCGGTGGGTTTGCCGTCTTCCACCCAAATGAAATCAGGATGCTCACGGTAAAAGGAAATGATGGCCGAGCCCACTTCCGGAAGGACCGTCAACGACATGTCCTTCAACGCAGGCCGCGCTTCATCAAACGCGGTCAAGACAACCGGGGCCTGCGGTGTGGTATCGCTTTCGACAGCCGAGGCTTCAGTTGCCTCAACCGCCTGGACGTCAGGCTTAACTTCAGCGGATTTGATCTCGGACAGTTCAGCCAGAGACACCTTTTTCCAGCTATCAGCGGTATAGTTGAGGTAGCGCGGTGCAGACACCTTTGCGGTGACAACCTTTTTGCGCAGATCCTGCTGCCGCTCGCGCTCCTGTTGGCGGCGATGCGCTTCCGGATTGAACAGGCGCTGGAACAGGCCCTGCGCAGACGCCGTTTCGACGGCGGCAAGATTGAAACCGGAGAAAATCACCGTTGCCATGAGGCCGGCCCTGAGGGACGTACCCAGGAGAGAGCGTGTCCGTTTTTTCCTGGTACGTTTGCCCAGTGCCATTACATTCGCTCGCATTGTTTAAACCCGCTTATTTTAAGTCTGTTCGAACCCGACGCCTTGCCCAAGTCATTCAGGTTTTATCAAGTCCCTGCCAGGATCGAAGGTGGTCCGGCATATGCGCAATCGGTGTCATAGTGCCGTGCTCAATATTGCCATCACAATTTCCGTGCGACCGGACCCCGACCCGATTCCCGGAAACTGCGCTAGTAAACCGTCTGATACTATAACAGGGTTCATCAGATGGTTAAGGGGCGCCTTCGTGCACAGGTTTTGAATTCGGGTGACTGTGACGATAATGCCTCGTTCCTGTCTTCGAGGCATGCCCCTCCCGCCGATCAAAATTCAACGGTCCTGCGCTTAAGGGGAAAGCAACGGGACGTGACGGTCATCACTCCAAACCCATTCGTTGCGTCCTATGAACGGCTTCACGAATGCGTGAGTCATAACCGGAGAGCCAAATGCCGTTTCAATTCAATGTCGGTGACCATTCCTCACCGATCTGGAAGTACACCAGTTTCAATTCATCCCAATATTCAAAACTGAAATGGGCCAGGAACAAGCTGTTCAAGATGGTCAAGAACAATCCGGGCTGTAATGCCTATTTCCGCACGCTGCCCAGGGGACGCAGCCTGACAGACATGATCAACGACAGCACGATCTGGGTGAACTATGGCCCGACGATTTCGCCTTTGCATGGGGAAATTCACGCTCCCACCGGTGAAATCGCAGTTGGTGACAGAGCCTTCAACATGGGCAGATGGATGGTTCTTGCGACCATCATCCACGAATTCGCCCACCACAATGGTGCACCGATTACCGATGGCGACACGCGCGCTGAAGAGGCCGTTTATCACTGCGGGCTCGGCAACGCGAAGGAATATTATGACGGTGTTGACGACCCGAGCACGCCCTACGATCCGAACGTAGGTGGCTAAAAATTACCAGAAGACGAGCGGCCCCACCAAATGGGACCGCGCATGAGATGAGAAAAGCGGATCAGAACGGGATTTCGTCGTCCATGGGGCCGCTGCCACCACCGGACGGGCCACCGTAGCCGCCACCGCCGCTGCTGGAGCCACCACCGTAGCCGCCGCCGAAATTCCCGCCGGAACCGGACCCGCCGCCACCGCCGAAGCCGCCACCACCGCCTTGTGGTTCGTTGCCATAGTCAGGAAGACCACCGGAGGCGCCGCCGCCCTCGCCGCGGCCATCCAGCATCGTCAGGTTAGAATTGAAGCCCTGCAGCACAATCTCGGTAGAGTAACGGTCCTGACCGGACTGATCCTGCCATTTGCGCGTCTGAAGCTGCCCTTCGAGATAAACCTTGGATCCTTTGCGCAGATACTGCTCGGCAACTTTGCAAAGACCATCATTGAAGATCACCACCCGGTGCCATTCCGTCTTTTCCCGACGCTCGCCGGTGTTACGGTCGCGCCAGGATTCCGACGTCGCAATCCTGAGATTGGCGATCGGGCGGCCATCCTGCGTGCGGCGGATTTCCGGGTCTGCCCCCAGATTGCCGACCAAAATTACTTTGTTGACGCTGCCCGCCATACTGAACTCCTGTTTGTTTTTCGCAGACCCAACCGCGGATAACCATGTGCTTCTCCGGCACGTTCCGGCAATCAGCCCGCGCTGCAAGCTTTGCTGCTAGAAACCAGAACCCTAACGGCACGCCAACAGCTTCGCCGCTATTTTTGCCCGGCTTCACCCATTTTCCACAAGGCAGCATGCAAACCACACCCCGATTTGGCCGCCTATAACTCATACAAGGCCTTACAACACCATCACGAATTGCACGACATCACAATTCACCCCACTTTTGTTCCGATCAAACTCTGGCTTTCTGTCAGGACAAAGCCGCAGGGTTTACCGAACTTTCGTGCCCAAACAGCCGCCTCCTTCCTGACGAGACATTTGTTTGTGTACTTGTTTTGTTCTTATCATTTCTGTAAAAGCGATTCAATCTGGCATCATTTCCAAAACGGCTTTGAGCACGATATCGGACATGCCTCACTGGAAGCTCCGCCCGAAACTGCTATATCGGGGCAAACAGACATCACTCGCAATGGAACATCTTTGCGCATGCGCGGGCGTATCACTGCTTTAGGCGCTGCATGCGGTCAGGAAGAACGACGATGAAGACAGCCAAGGGTTCGCAGTCGGAAGAAGCCTGGAAGGCAGACCCCACCAGGGTCATCAGCATCCGGGGCGCTCGGGAGCATAACCTGAAGGGCGTCGATCTGGATCTGCCCCGCGACAAGCTCATTGTAATGACAGGCCTGTCAGGGTCCGGAAAATCGTCTCTGGCCTTCGATACCATCTATGCGGAAGGTCAGCGCCGGTACGTGGAGAGCCTGTCGGCCTATGCACGCCAATTCCTGGAAATGATGCAGAAACCGGACGTCGACCAGATCGACGGCCTGTCGCCGGCAATTTCCATCGAACAGAAGACCACCTCGCGCAACCCACGTTCAACGGTGGGAACGGTTACGGAAATTTACGACTACATGCGCCTTTTGTTCGCGCGTGTCGGCGTGCCTTTTTCTCCGGCAACCGGCCTGCCGATCGAAAGTCAGACCGTCAGCCAGATGGTCGACCGGATTCTGGAACTGGAGGAAGGTGCCCGTCTTTATCTGCTTGCGCCGATGGTTCGCGGGCGCAAGGGTGAGTACCGCAAGGAACTTGCCGAGCTGATGAAGAAAGGCTTCCAGCGCGTCAAGATCGACGGCACGTTCCATGAAATTTCCGAAGCCCCTGCCCTCGACAAGAAGTTCAAGCATGATATCGATGTCGTCGTGGACCGTATTGTCGTGCGCGATGACATCTCCGGACGACTTGCCGATTCACTGGAAACCGCTCTGAAGCTGGCTGACGGTATCGCGATCGCCGAGTTCGCAGACAAGACTGACGAGAACGGCAATCCGGAGCGCCTGATCTTTTCCGAGAAATTCGCCTGCCCAGTGTCCGGTTTCACGATTTCTGAAATCGAACCGCGGCTATTCTCGTTCAACAATCCCTTTGGTGCCTGTCCCACCTGTGATGGCCTAGGAACGACGCTTGCGTTCGAGGAAGACCTGGTGGTGCCGGACCACTCGCTATCCCTGCGTGAAGGAGCGGTGCTGCCCTGGGCCAAGACGGGGTCGACGTCACCTTATTATGCCCAGACGCTGGAAGCTCTTTGCAGTCACTTCAAAGTATCAATGGCAACGCCCTGGAAGGACCTTCCTTCAGAGGTTCGGGATGCGATCCTGCATGGAACCGGCAATGCAAAGATCGAATTTGTCTATGATGACGGCGTGCGCAGCTATCGGACTGAAAAAACCTTCGAAGGTGTAATCGGCAACATTGAACGGCGCTGGCGCGAGACGGAATCCACCTGGGTTCGCGAGGAACTGGCGCGGTTCCAGTCTGACCATGCCTGCCCGGCCTGCAGCGGTTTCCGCCTGAAACCCGAAGCGCTTGCCGTAAAGATTGCCGGCAAGCATATCGGTCAGATCACCGAACATTCGATCCGCGATGCCAGCAACTGGTTTGAAAACCTCCCGGCGCAGCTGAACGACAAGCAAACCGAAATCGCCGGCCGTATTCTGAAGGAAATCCGGGAAAGGTTGAAGTTCCTGAATGACGTCGGGCTGGAGTATCTGACCCTGTCCCGGTCTTCCGGCACCCTCTCTGGCGGGGAGAGCCAACGCATCCGTCTCGCCTCGCAGATCGGCTCGGGTCTGACAGGTGTTCTCTATGTGCTGGACGAGCCGTCTATCGGGCTTCATCAGCGCGACAATGCCCGCCTTCTTGAAACGCTGAAACACCTGCGCGATCTCGGCAATACGGTCATTGTTGTGGAACACGACGAGGATGCCGTGTTGACGGCAGATTATGTTGTCGATGTCGGACCAGGCGCAGGCATTCATGGCGGACAGATCGTCGCCAAAGGCACTCCGTCCGAGATCATGGCCAATCCCAATTCTCTGACCGGCCAGTATCTGTCCGGCGCCATGATGGTTTCGCGCAACGACGGGCGCAGGAAAATCAACAAGAAGCGAAAGATCTCCGTTCGTGGCGCCCGCGGCAACAATCTAAAGGACATTGATGTCGACGTGCCGCTCAGCACCTTCACCTGTGTTACCGGGGTTTCTGGCGGCGGCAAATCTACGTTCCTGATCGATACGCTCTACAAGGCGGCCGCCAGACGTCTCAACGGCGCAAGGGACAACCCGGCCCCGCATGACCGGATCGAGGGTCTGGAAGTTCTCGACAAGGTCATCGACATTGACCAGTCGCCGATTGGCCGTACTCCCAGATCCAACCCTGCGACCTATACCGGAGCTTTTACCCCGATCCGCGAGTGGTTCGCCGGCATGCCGGAAGCAAAGGCCAGAGGCTATCAGCCCGGCCGGTTCTCTTTCAACGTCAAGGGCGGGCGCTGTGAGGCCTGTCAGGGTGACGGTGTCATCAAGATCGAGATGCACTTCTTGCCGGATGTTTATGTCACCTGTGACGTCTGCAAGGGCAAACGCTACAATCGCGAAACGCTCGAGGTCGAATTCAAGGGCAAGTCGATTGCGGACGTGCTCGATATGACCGTGGACGAAGCCGCAGTGTTCTTTTCGGCCGTTCCCGCTGTTCGCGACAAGATGGAGACCCTGGCACGAGTCGGTCTCGGCTATATCAAGGTCGGCCAGCAGGCGACCACGCTTTCGGGCGGTGAAGCGCAGCGCGTGAAGCTTGCCAAGGAACTGTCGAAACGCTCAACGGGACGCACGCTCTACATTCTGGACGAGCCGACCACGGGTCTGCACTTTCATGATGTCGCCAAACTTCTGGAAGTGCTGCACGAGCTGGTTGACCAGGGCAACACGGTGCTTGTGATCGAACACAATCTGGAAGTCATCAAGACGGCCGACTGGATCATCGACCTTGGACCGGAAGGCGGTGACGGCGGAGGGACTGTGGTTGCCACCGGACGCCCGGAAGACGTTGCCGAAATTTCGGAAAGCTACACGGGTCAATTCCTGCAGGAACTGCTGCAACGGCGGCCACAAAGAGCCCATGACGCCGCAGAATAAGTCTTAACCAGTCTCTGGTTACGCAACGATAAGCCTGTGTGCGGCGCACACAGGCTTTTTTCATATGTTTTTCCACACGTTCCACGAATCGGACGGTTTCTTACGGCGCAAGCTTTGCTGCATTGCATCAAACGCATGTCAGGCATGCAGAGATGGCACTTCTTTTATTTCGTGTGGTGAAATATATCATTGGACAACAACGGCGCGGAACGCTCACGCGTTTCGATAATCAAGGAATAAGAAGATGTTTGACAATGTGCGCCAAAAGTACAGCAACTGGGTAAGCTACCGCCGTGCGGTTGACGAATTGTCCCGCCTTTCGGCTCGTGAGCTTGCCGACCTCGGCATCTGCCGCAGCGACATCAAGTTTGTCGCCCGCCGCCAGATTGGCTGAATGAAATAAAGAGATCGCGTCCCTAGGCATCCTCCTCCCAGCCGACGGGCGTGTGACACGCAGGGCATCCTCCTCCCAGCCCTGTCACGTCGAAACGTCGCCCGCCAGCACCTCCTCCCGCTGGCGGGCGTTCGTTTTTCTGGCGTCCTGATTTTCTTCCATGCCTGACTAGACAGGCGGCTCATTTCAAAAAATTCAGCCTCTCCATCCCCAGGTGCAAACCCGGAGTGCTTTCGGCTGCTTGCAGGTCGACAAAGAGACATTGCCGCATCAGCCTGTCCCGATTGCCAAAGGAACGTGGTCGGTTTCCAGACGACCAAGCGAAGCAAGTGAGCACATAATCGCGCCGGCACAGGCAATGAGTTCTTGAACAGGCATGTTTCCCTCGATTGGGGTCGCATTCAGCAGAATTGGTGTCCTGGCTTTTCCAAGAGCCAGCCTTACCGATAGCGCCGGTAAACCGCCAACGACTATCGACCAAGCCGACATTGTTTTCCGTCCCTAGCGTCCGTCCGTTCTTCAGTGCAAGTCACTCATGCGTATCAGATCGGCACCAATTTCCCGCCTCATCAAATGACACACCGGTCGCTTAAACGGCATTATTCGGAGCACGTCGCTTTTTCGCACTTGCGAACAGCTAAAACATGACAGCTATGCGACATGTGAGGGTAATTACGCCGTTTCAACCCTATTAAGGCTTTTTTAATCTGCGTTTTTTGCATATCTGCTTCGCGATTTCCCCTCTACCTCGCACTGCACAAAACACCTATTTTCCAGCCTGTAAGAGATGAACGGGCCAGACGCCGATCCGCGGTGCCATGGCCATGAGATAGCGAAAGGCCTAAACCATGATCGATACTGTTGTTCGCAAATTCAATAACTGGAAACGCTTCCGTCAGACCTATGACGAGCTGTCCAACCTGTCCAACCGCGAACTGGACGACCTGGGCATTGCCCGCTCCGACATCGCCCGCTACGCGCGTATGTCTGCGAAATAAAAAGCTTCGCGGTCAAAAGGTATCCTCCTCCCAACCTGATGACCGCACCTTCCGCGCTCAATGCGTGGAACTCCAAAAGCGCCTGCCGGTACCTCCTCCCACCGGCGGGCGTTTTTTCGTTTCAGTCGTGAATTACCCGCTGTCTGTCTTCGGGACAGTCGCGCACAAGGATATGGTGGACATTGCGAATGCCGGACTTTGCCTGTAATCAGGGCGGCACAGCAATTGTCCGAGCAGGCCTTGCCGCAAGACGGCAACAAGAGGCGGCCGGATCAGGTCCCAGGGACACAAAATGACCCCCATCCATATCATTGGCGGCGGCCTTGCCGGTTCAGAGGCTGCCTGGCAGATTGCACAGGCCGGTTTGCCGGTCGTTCTTCACGAAATGCGCCCAGTCCGCAAAACAGACGCCCATCAGACCGATGGCCTCGCAGAGCTGGTGTGCTCAAATTCCTTCCGGTCGGACGATTCAGAACAAAACGCAGTCGGCCTTATTCATCATGAACTGCGCCAGCTCGACTCACTCATCATGTCCTGTGCCGATGCTCACCAGGTGCCCGCTGGCAGTGCTCTCGCTGTGGATCGCGACGGTTTTTCGGACGCGGTGACAGCAGCGCTTCAAGATCATCCGAATGTTACGATCTCGCGCGAGGAAGTCGCCGGACTGCCGCCCGAAGACTGGGACAGGGTGATCATCGCGACGGGTCCGCTGACATCACCAGCACTTTCCGCGGCGATCCTTGAAAAAAGTGGTGAAGATGCTCTTGCTTTCTTTGACGCCATTGCGCCGATCATCCATTTCGAAAGTGTCGATCTTTCCAAGGCCTGGTTCCAGTCGCGCTACGACAAGGTAGGACCAGGCGGCACCGGCAAGGACTATCTCAACTGTCCGATGGACAAGGCACAATACGAAGCTTTTATCGATGCGCTGCTTGAAGGCGAAACAGCCGATTTCAAGGAATGGGAAGAAAACACACCCTATTTCGATGGCTGCCTGCCAATAGAAGTCATGGCTGCCCGCGGACGGGAAACACTTCGGCATGGCCCGATGAAGCCGATGGGATTGACCAACGCGCATAATCCCGGCGTGAAGGCCTATGCGGTGGTGCAGCTTCGCCAGGACAATGCTCTGGGCACGCTCTACAACATGGTCGGGTTTCAGACGAAGCTCAAATATGGTGCGCAGGCAGACATCTTCCGCATGATTCCCGGTCTGGAAAATGCACAATTTGCCCGTCTTGGCGGTCTTCACCGCAACACTTTCCTGAACTCTCCGAAGGTTCTGGACGAAACATTGCGGCTGAAAGCCGATCCGCGCCTGCGTTTTGCTGGTCAGATCACCGGATGCGAGGGCTATGTGGAATCGGCAAGCGTCGGCTGCCTTGCCGGCCTTTTCGCTGTCCTCGAAGCCCGCGGACAGGAAATTGTTCCGCCACCGGCCACCACCGCCATGGGCGCGCTGCTCGGTCATATCACCGGAGGACACATCACCCGGGACGAAGGCGCCGGCAAGCCCGGGTCTTTCCAGCCGATGAATGTCAACTTCGGACTGTTTCCTGAAGTGGATGCGCCCAACAAGGATGAGAACGGCAAGCGGTTGAAAGGCAAGGACAAGTCTCGGGCGAAGAAGCTGGCCATGACCAACCGCGCCAAGGTGGATTTTACCGACTGGCAAACACAGTTAGGCCTCGTAAAACAGGCAGCCGAGTAGAAAACACTGATCTGCGTCCAGGCGGCGCAGGATCGGGTCGAATGCAATCATTGTGAACACAGGCGCTTTTTCTGCCGAGAAAGCGCCTGATTGCATTTCTGGCATGGAGCTTTCAGCGGTTCAGATGGCTTTCAGAACGTTACCGGAGGCGCGCCAAAGTATCCACTGCCGCCTGAGCTGCGACAGTTCGGCGACCTGCTTCAACGGATCCAGACTGTCCTGTTCCAGTTTCTTCAGGAATGGCTCCACAAGAACCAGCGGCAGAAAGGCTGACTGGCAAGCTTCAGGTACATCCTTGGCTACCTGACGGACCCGGCCGAGGTGATGTCGGACATGGCCGCGCATCTCGGCCAGCACCGCTCGTAGCTCCGGCGTCGTCTCACCACGGAAAACACTTTCTATCTCGAGATTGTGACGGTCACAGACGTCTTTCGGCAGATACATCTGATGCCGGGACGCATGCCAGGGAAGCGCGCGCATCAATCCTGTCAGCGCATAAGCGACACCTGCGTGCCCGGCAGCCGTCGCCGTGCCTGGGTCCTTGCCCTCATTCAGAACCAGGCAAGCAAGCTGTATCAGGCCGGAAACTGTCTCACCTGCGTATCCTTCCAGATCATTGAGACTTGGCATCTGGTCGTTGTAGAGATCGAACACGCGTGCTTCCGTCATCGCCACAAGGCTCTGCTTGGGCAATTGATAACGCTCGACGGTCTGAAGCAAGGCATTGGCGACCGGATTGGACGTAACGGCTCCATGTTCCGTGCCTTCGAGAAGGTCGCGCCACCATTGCAGCCGCACTTCTCCAGGAAGCGGTTCTGACACCAGTTCGCGAATGCGGGCGATCTCGGCACTATAGGCATAGAGCGCCATCAGGCCATCGCGATGTGGTTCAGGAGCAAGCAATGCTGTGAGATAGCGGTCCTTGTCGAATTGACGAACCACATCGGCAGCATGATCAAATTCGGTTGTCATAGAGCCCGATAGCCTTTGAGGAGCGTCAATCGACGGCAATCAGTGCAGCAGCAACAGCCCGGTCTTCTGACAAAAGCACATTGAAGGTTCGCAGTGCAGCGCCTGTCGACATCGGGTCGGACAAAATGCCCGCCTCCCGAAACAGCGATTTCAGGTCCGCAGGCAAGGGCCGAAGCTCTTTGCCGGTCCCGACCAGAAGCACTTCGATATCCGCCTGTTCCTCCAGAACCTTTTGAAAGGCCTCGGGCGAAAACGCAGACGGATCATTCACGTCCCAGCCGTAAATTCCGCTTGGAACACATAGCAGAGATCCGCGATGAGACATACCGGCAAACCGGAAGCCGCCGTTGCCATAGGCTTCGAGCGGCGCCCGGCCGGGAAAATGCGCATCGCGGATTTCCATCGTACCGTCCTTAAGCCGACGCTTTCGCCTTTGTATCCTTCTCGCCATCGTCGTCCTTCGGAGACATCGCCTCCGCACGAAGATTGAAAAGGATCAGGAAAGGAGCCGCCAGGAAGATCGACGAATAGGTGCCGATCACGATACCGAAGATCATTGCCAACGTGAACGACTGGATGACTTCACCGCCGAAAATGTAGAGCGCGAAGAGCGCCAGCAACGTCGTAACGGACGTCATCGTCGTACGGGACAGGGTCTCGTTGATCGACATGTCGAGCACTTCGGTCAATGGCCGTTTCTTGTATTTGCGCAGGTTCTCGCGAATACGGTCATAAACAACCACGGTATCGTTGAGCGAATAACCGATGATGGTCAGCACGGCCGCGATACTGGACAACGAAAAATCAAGCTGCAGCAGCACGAACAAACCAATGGTGATGACCACGTCGTTTGCCGTTGTCAGAATTGCACCGACCGCAAACTGCCACTCGAATCGGAACCAGATGTAGAACAGAATGGCCAGCAGCGAAGCGGCAACCGCGATTGCACCGGCTTGAGCAAGCTCACCCGAAACACGCGGGCCCACAACCTCGACACGGCGGAAATCCACTTCCTGTCCTTCGAAGATGGTCCGCACCTTGCCAACGACGGCCTGCTGCGCAAGTTCACCACCCGGCTGTTCTTCGATACGGATCAGGATATCGTCCGATCCGCCGAATTCCTGCACCTGGACATCGCCCAGGTTCAGCGAAGACAGATCGGAGCGGATCGAGGCGACATCGGCAGGACCATCGGTCTTGATTTCGATGATCGTACCGCCCTTGAAGTCGATACCGTAATTCAGTCCCACAGTGAAGAACGCGGTGAGCGAGGCAATCACAAGCAAGACGGACAGCGGAAAGCTGACTTTCCGCAGCCACATGAATCTGATTTTGGTGTTGTCCGGAACAATTCTCAGCAACATTTGTCAGTCTCCCGGATCAAATCGGCAATTTCGACGGACGGCGGCGGCGGAGCCAAATGGCAACCAGCAGCCGGCTGAACGTGAAAGCCGAGAACACTGTGGTGAAGATACCGATGGCCAGTGTCACGGCGAAACCCTTGACCGGACCTGAGCCAAGCTGGAACAGGATCACTGCTGCGATCAGGGTCGTGATGTTGGCGTCCAGGATCGTGCCGAGAGCACGACTGTAGCCCGCATCCACAGCCGAAATAACTGACCGCCCTGCCCTGGCCTCTTCGCGGATGCGCTCGAAGATCAGCACGTTTGCATCCACCGCCATACCGATCGTGAGCACGATACCTGCGATACCGGGCAAGGTCAGTGTTGCCTGTAGCAATGTCAACGCCCCGAAGATCAGGAAGATGTTCGCCATCAAAGCAACATCGGCGATGATGCCGAAACGGCCATAGGCGAGGATCATGAAGGCGATCACCAGGCCACCGCCGATGATAGAAGCCAGCTTGCCGGATTCGATGGAGTCTGCGCCGAGGCCAGGACCGATGGAACGTTCCTCGATGACCGTCAGCTTGGCCGGCAACGCACCTGCGCGCAGCAGCACGGCGAGATCGTTGGCGCCGTCCACCGTGAAACTGCCGGAGATCTGACCTGAACCACCGGTAATCGGTTCACGGATAACCGGGGCGGAAATGACTTCCTCGTCGAGCACGATCGCAAACGGACGGTTGACGTTCTGCTGAGTGATCTGGGCGAATTTGCGTGCGCCGGACTGGTTGAAGCGGAAGTTCACGACCGGTTCGTTGTTGCGCTGATCGAAGCTGACCTGTGCATCGACGAGGTCTTCCCCCGACAGAAGCGGCGCTTCTTCGAGAAGGTAGGGAATGGGCGGATCGTCCACAGACATCATGACAACCGTGCCTGCGGGCGGACGGTTTTGAAGCGCCTGTTCGCCGGACATGGACGTGTCGACCATGTGGAAAGTGAGCTGCGCGGTCTGTCCAACAAGGTCCTTCAGGCGTTCAGGGTCGTCTTCACCAGGTGCCTCGACGAGGATCCGGTCAGCACCCTGACGCTGAATGCTGGGTTCGGTGGTTCCGATTTCGTCAACACGCCGCCGGATCACCTCGATGGACTGCTGGACGATATTCGTCATGCGGTCCTCAAGACCCTGTTCGGAATAGGAAAAACGGATCAGACCGTCTTCCGTGGCAGTCATGTCGAACTCATTGACCGCCTGACCGCCAAACACGCTGGAGACCAACGGATTGACCAGCGGCTGAAGCCGCTCCTGCGCGTCCGCCAGCCGGGTCAGATCGCGAATGCGGACCTGCGCCGCGTCTCCCTGAACTCCAAGCCCGGTGTACCCGATGCGAGGATCTTCGCGCAACGTCGTCCGGATATCGCCAACAAGCGTTTTCATACGCTTCTGGATGTAGTCCTGCTTGTCGATTTCATAGAGCAGATAAGCACCGCCCTGAAGGTCGAGACCGAGAACCATCTGGCTCTTCGGCAGGAAATCCGGCCAGCTTTCAAGTTGTTTTTGGGAGAAGAAATTCGGCAGCGTGGTCAGGATGCCAGCGGCAACCACAAGCACGATCAGCGCGATTTTCCAGCGTGCGAAATAGAGCATGGTCAAGCCTTAAATGCAGCCAGGCCGATCAGTAACCGGCCCGGCGGTATCATCGAAGCGGCGGGGATCGCGTTACGCGTTGTCCTTGGCCGGCTCGGTTTTGGAACGCACTTCCTGCACCATGGAGCGGACAAGGCGAACCTTGACGCCCTCGGACAGTTCAACCTGCACTTCGCCGTCGTCCACGACCTTGGAAACCTTGCCGATCAGGCCACCGGTGGTCACAACGGTGTCACCACGACGAAGGTTGGCAACCATGTCCTGATGCTTTTTCATGCGCTGGCGCTGCGGCCGGATGATCAGGAAATACATGATTGCGAAGATTGCCACGAAGGGCAGGATCTGAATCAAGAAACCGGAAGCACCTGCCGGACCGGCTGCCTGCGCGTAGGCTGGGGTGATAAACATTCACTTCTCCTAAGTGGCGTTTTTGATGACCACCGACCCTTCTGTCGGGCCTTCGGCAAAAACGCTCTCATTCTGGTGGCGCGGACTATAACTGCGGCGCGCCTCATTTCAAGCTTTGCAAACAGTTTCCAGCGTACCGGTACGGGAATAACAGACGTTTTCGTGTTTCCCGCACCGTGTTAATCCTGCCACCACTTAATTCAGGGCCTGACATGGGCCTTTTTGACAGGGCTTGCAAGAAGAATGAACGCTCAAAACGACCTCGCCGCATTAAACGCAAAACTCGATTCTCTGATCGACCTGATCGCACGTGCGGTGCCGGCCCAACCCCGCAAACCCGATTTTTCAACCGCTGACGCCTTTGTCTGGTCACCGGATCCGGGAGAACTGGTTCCGGTGCAAAAAGTCAACCGCGTCGATATCACGCTGCTGTGTGCGGTTTCCCACGTTCGCGATCTTCTGCTCGACAACACCCGCCGATTTGCCAAGGGCCTTCCTGCCAACAATGCGTTGCTGTGGGGCGCCAGAGGCATGGGCAAGTCGTCACTGGTCAAGGCAGCGCACGCGGCAATCGCAGCTGAAAACGCATCTGCCGGCCTGAAACTTATTGAAATTCATCGGGAAGATATCGAGTCCCTGCCGAAACTCATGAACCTGATCCGCGACGCCTCGTGCCGGTTTATCGTCTTCTGCGACGATCTGAGCTTCGACAATGACGACACCTCCTATAAATCGCTCAAGGCCGTGCTTGAGGGAGGGATCGAAGGCCGTCCGGACAATGTGATCTTCTATGCCACATCGAACCGGCGACATCTCCTGCCCAGGGACATGATCGAGAACGAACGTTCCACGGCGATCAACCCGGCAGAGGCCGTTGAAGAAAAGGTTTCCCTGTCAGACCGCTTCGGCCTCTGGCTCGGTTTTCACAAGTGCAGTCAGGACGATTACCTCGATATGGTGCGCGGCTATGCCGCACACTTTGACCTGAAGATCGAAGCCGATGAATTGCGGGCGAAAGCTCTGGAGTGGGCAACCACCAGAGGTAGCCGGTCTGGCCGTGTCGCTTACCAGTTCATCCAGGATCTAGCCGGCAGGCTTGGCAAGACGATCTCCTGAACGACAAAGCCCGGCACAAAGGCCGGGCTGATTGAATTGCAGTCTCGCTTTTATGCCACGTCTCCCCTCCAGCCGACAAATTTATTCTGCCGCCTGGACGTAAGGTTGCCCGCGGTCAGCGACGTGGCAGGTACTTCAGAGGATCAACCGGCTTGTTGCCCTGACGCAGTTCGAAATGAAGCTGCGGCTGGTTGACCGAACCTGTTGCGCCGGCAAGCGCAACAACATCGCCGCGGCGGATCGTGTCACCGCGTTTGACCTTCAGCTCGCTGTTATGCGCGTAGGCAGAGACCCAACCATCGTTGTGCCGCACCAGGATCAGATTACCGTAGCCTTTCAGCTCATTGCCTGAATAGATCACAGAACCGTCGTCGGCAGCATGTACCGGCGTTCCTTCAGGGACAGCCAGGTTGACACCTTCATTCTTTCCGCCGCCCGGCTTGGCACCAAAGTCGGAGATGATCCGGCCACGAACGGGCCACCGGAACTTGGCATCGGCGCTCTCGTCATCCTGGACATTTGCGACGGTGGTCGGCGTCTTGATCGGTTCTGTCGGCCGGGCTTCCTGGGTTAGGGCCGGCTGCGGCAGTTTGGTTTTCTCAACCGTTCCCGACGGCGCAGCAGCGACAGCCTGAGAGCTGGACGCAGGTGCTGCCGGCTGACGGCGCGGCGTAGGCACACTGGAAGACGATGAACCGGACGAAATGGAGGCCGTCGTCAAAGTCTGGTCAGAGCCGCCCGGTTTACGCCTGGGCAATGTACTGACACGAATGACGTCGACCTTGCCCTGACTTATGTCGGCGAAGGTCGGCTGCTGACCGTTTTTCTGGTCCGGCCGCGGCATGGTTCCGACAGTCGTTGGAACCGAGCCGGTGACGACGCTTTCGTTTCCACCAACCTTCGGCAGTTTCACCCGGCCGTTTTCGCCTTCGGTCGTGCTCGTTGAACCGTTACGTTCAGCGTAAACGTAGGTTGGAATAATGACGCTCTGACCTGGCTGTACCTTTGCCGGATCATCAATACCATTGACTGCGACGATTGCCTGGATCGGAACGCCGTAGCGGCGCGCCATGGAATTGAGACTGTCACCATGGCGAAGCTGCACCCTCGTTCCGCCGGCAGATGTCCATCCTTTCCAGCTCTTTGCGCCACCCGACGCCGCAACCGCTTCCGGTGCGGGCTGTGTGGCGACAGGAGCCGTGCGAACCGGAGCTGCACGCTGCGCTGTCGTCACAGGTGACGGCAACGGTGCGGACTGGACCGCAGGCGCCCTACTTGAAATGGAACCGGTTGTCACCGGCTGAGACGATCCCTGCGGAAGGCCTGCGGCAGTACCCCCTGGCCCGTTCACGATATCCTGGTAGGTCGGCTGTTTTTGGCCGCCATTGAGAATATCCCGCTGATTCTGGGTATTGCCCGTGTAATAGGGAGGTTCACCAAATCGCTCAACCGCGCTGGAACATCCTGCGAGAGCAACTGCAACCAGCGACACTGTCGCCACCTTGCCCATGAGATCCCTGCGGAGGGTACGCTTCCGCTTCATCATCGCCTTAACTCTAACCGCTGACTATGGCTGTTATGGTTAAGAGTAGACGGCAGTAAGGTTTATAAAGGCTAAAGACCGTCGGATCTTTCTCCGAAAAACAACGATATCTCAGTATTGAAGTGAGCCAGGAAGCCAGCAATCGCGCCAATTATAGTAAATTTGAACAGGTAAATGGTCGTGGTGCATCAATGCACGCGTGACACGAAGAATCGGTGAGAATCCCCTGATTACAGCTTCTTTGCGATTCCCGGCTGCAACATGACAGTCCGCACCATCATCAGCGTCTCCGCAGTCACGACACTCTCGGTCTTCTGGTACTTGATCAGTGTTTGTGGCTGATTGGCTTTGCCAACCGGCGCGACAAGAATACCGCCTGGTTTCAATTGCTGCAGCCAGATGTCGGGAACTTCTTCCACTGCAGCGTTGACGACAATCCTGTCAAAGGGGCCCTTCTGGCGCTCCTCACTGAAACCATCGCCCTGGCGTGCTTTCACATTTTTCAGCTTGAGAGCCTCGAACCGGCGGGTTGCCAGGTCGGTCAGGGTGGCGAATCTGTCCACCGTTTCGACATGATCCGCGAGATGAGCTATGACAGCGGCCTGATAGCCGGAGCCTGTTCCGATTTCCAGAACGCTTTGACCGGAAGAAATGGCAAGAGCCTGAACCGTGAAGGCGACAACGGACGGTGCGGAAACGATCTGACCGCATTCGATCGGCAACATCGCATCCTCGTAAGCGAGACTGTGATGGCGTGCGGACAGAAACAGGCGCCTGGGAACACGTTCAATTGCCGCCAGGACGTCCCTCGCCCCGACACCCCGTCTTCGCAATGCCAGAACCAATGCCGCGCGGGCTTCCGCCTCATCCGGCAAAGCGGACGCCATCGTCCTGTTTTCCTTGCCGGGCAAATGACCGGCCATGAACCGTCCCCCTCAGGGTTTACCCCAAAGCCCCCGCCAAATGTGTCACCAGATCGTGGGCTGTCAGATCTATGCGTAGCGGCGAAACGGAAACATATCCATCGGCAATTGCCTGCATATCGGAATTATCAAGCACAGATTTGCCGCGATCCTGAAATCGCAGCCAGTAATAGGGGTACCCTCGACCGTCCTTGCGTTCGTCAATGGACAGCCCGCTTTGCTCATGATGACCCTGAACGGTAACCTTGACCCCCTTCACTTCCTCTGCGGAGCAGGCGGGAAAGTTGACGTTGAGCAGCGTATATTGCGGTAGATCGAAATCGATCAGCTTGCGAAACAGTTCAGGCGCGTGCACTTCGGCCGTGGAGTAATCCGGTTCTGCACGGACATCCCAATTGTAGGCCTGAGACACGGCGATGGACCGGATGCCGAGAATGGCTGCTTCCATCGCGCCGGCAACGGTGCCGGAATAGGTCACGTCCTCGGCAAGGTTCTGCCCGCGGTTTATGCCCGACAGCACAAGGTCCGGCAATCCGGGCAGCACCTTGCGGACCCCCATGATCACACAGTCGGTCGGAGTGCCCTTCAGGGCATAGTGACGGTCATCCAGCTTTCTCAGTCGCAACGGATCGCTCAGGGTCAGGGAATGGGCGACACCGCTCTGGTCGGTTTCCGGGGCAATAACCCAGACATCGTCGGAAAGCGTCCTGGCAATGTTTTCCAGAACCGTCAGCCCGGGAGACTGAATGCCGTCGTCATTTGTGATGAGGATACGCATCTAGGTTTAGCTCCGTTTTCCATGTGCCCTTCCGCAGTCGAAACCAAAGAACACCTCAAATGAAGAAGGACGGCAATCCTGCCTGGTTGCCGTCCATAACAATCGATTTTCCGGCAAAATACCGCGACGGCGTGCATGGACACGGTCTAACTGTTGCCGGTTAAATCATCCGATCCGGCTGGCGCGTTTCAGCCAATCTTTTCCAGTCCGCCCATGTAGGGACGCAGAACGTCAGGAACGGTGATCGTGCCGTCGCCATTCTGGTAATTCTCCAGAACCGCAATCAGGGCACGGCCGACAGCGATACCGGATCCGTTGAGAGTATGCACGTGTGCCGGTTGCTTGGAGCCTGCCGGGCGGAACCTGGCATTCATCCGTCGCGCCTGGAAGTCACCACAGACGGAACAGGACGAAATCTCGCGATAAGTATCCTGTCCCGGCAACCAGACCTCGATATCGTAGGTCTTGCGCGCGCCGAAGCCCATGTCACCGCTGCACAGTGTCATGACCCGGTAGTGCAGGCCGAGCTTCTGGAGAACCTTTTCCGCGCAGCCCAGCATGCGTTCCAGTTCGTCGAGCGAATCTTCCGGTTTGGTCACGGAGACCAGTTCGCACTTCTGGAACTGATGCTGGCGCAACATTCCGCGCGTGTCGCGGCCGGCGGAGCCCGCTTCGGAGCGGAAACAATAGGTCAACGCGGTCACGCGCAGAGGCAGTTGGTCCTCGCCGAGAATTTCTCCCGCGACAAGATTGGTCAGCGGAATTTCTGCGGTCGGGATCAGATAATGATCCGTGGTCGTCTTGAAGAGATCTTCCTCGAATTTCGGAAGCTGACCGGTTCCGTAGAGCGGATCGCTATGAACCAGCAGCGGCGGCGAAACTTCGGTGTAGCCGTTTTCCTGGGTATGCAGGTCGATCATGAACTGGCCGAGCGCGCGTTCCAGGCGGGCAATCTGTCCCTTGAGGACCACGAAACGCGATCCGGAGAGCTTGGCAGCGGCCGCAAAGTCCATGCCTCCGAGCTCTTCACCCAGTTCATAATGCTCTTTCGGCGGCTCATTGAATGTGAATACCGGCTTTTCACCGTGCGTTTTAAAAAGCACGTTGTCGGCTTCATCCGCCCCCACCGGCACGTCGTCGTGCGGCAGGTTGGGAATGACGGCCATGGCAGCTTCGAGATCGGCAACAAGCTTACGCTCTTCTTCCTCACCCGACTGAATGAACGCCTTGATCTGCGCGACTTCGTCAATCAGCTCCTGTGCGCGGGCGTCATCGCCCGAGCCTTTGGCCTTGCCGATTTCCTTGGATGCAGCGTTCCGCCGTTCCTGGGCTTCCTGAAGCTTGGTGATATGGGAGCGGCGGGAATCGTCCAGCGCGATCAGTTTGGCTGCGGAAGCTTCAAAGCCCCGTTTTGCCAATGCCTGGTCAAAGGCGTCTGCGTTATCCCGTATCCATCTAATATCAAACATCTTCACTTCCCGAACGACGGTCGTTTCAATTCATTCCGTCGGTCAATCCGGGAAGCGTGGCGGCCAGGTGGTCAGGCCGCCGCGTCTTCGGCTTCGCGTTGAGCCTCCCTTTCGGCACGCTGGCGCTCCACCAGTTTGACGGACAGAATGGAGACTTCGTAGAGAAGCAGCGTTGGCAGCGCAAGACCGATCTGCGAGATCGGGTCGGGGGGTGTCAAAATTGCAGCAGCAGCAAAAGCACCGACGATGGCGTATTTGCGTTTGTGCCGAAGCGTCTCAGCACTGACCAGGCCAGCCCTGCCGAGCAGGGTCAGCACCACCGGAAGCTGGAAAACCAGGCCGAAGGCAAAGATCAGGATCATGATCAGGCCGAGGTATTCACTCACCTTGGCCAAATGCTGAATGGCCACCTTGCCGGTGCTCGCCGCCTGTTCCTGGGACAGGAAGAACCCCATCGCCATGGGCATGACAAGAAAATAGACGAGACAGGCACCGATCAGGAAGAGAACCGGCGTTGCGACGAGGAACGGCAGGAACGCACCGCGCTCATGCTTATAGAGGCCAGGAGCCACGAACATGTATATCTGACTGGCCACAACAGGAAACGCCAGGAAAAGTGCGCCGAACAGCGCCAGTTTCAGCTGGGTAAAGAACCATTCCTGCGGTGCGGTGAAGATCATTTCCACCGGATGACCGTCACCAGCGGCCCGAAGGTAGGGCACGGTCAGGATGTTGTAGATATCCGTTGCGAAATAGAAGCAGATCACGAACATCACGAGGATTGCACCGATCGACCACATCAGCCGCTGGCGCAATTCGATCAGGTGTTCGATCAGTGGCGCCTTGGAGGCGTCGATTTCGTCCTGGCTCATGCCTTTACATCTTCCGTCACCGGCGCGGTTTCTGGCTTGACCTCAGGTGCAGCCGGGGCTGCTTCGGTCGTGGAGGCCTTGTCCGCTTTTGCGCTGTCTGCCGGCGGCGACGCCGGATCGCTGGCAGCCACTTTGGGCTTGTCGGCTTTTTTGGTCGTGTCTTCTTCGATGGATTTTTTCAGATCGCCAAGCGGATTGAAGTTCGCCGCCGATTCGACCTGTTTCTTCATGTCCGCGATATCGGCCTGTTGTTCGGCCTCACGCAGCGCGTCGTTGAAGGTCGACTGGAACTCACGCGAAAGCTTTCGCATTTTCCCAATCGTCTGGCCAAGTGTGCGCAGCATGCGCGGCAAATCCTTTGGCCCCACGACGATGATCGCCACACAGGCGATCACCAATAGTTCGGTCCACCCGATATCGAACATGAGATGTTTCGTCCCTTAAGGAGACGCGATGCAGATTAAGATCAGCTCGCTTTTGTCTGATCTTCAGCGTTTACGGACGAGGCCGTTTCGCTGTTCTTGTGGTCGATGGTCTTCGGAGCGTCGGCTACGTCGTCTTCGGCCATGCCTTTCTTGAAGCTCTTGATTCCCTTCGCAACATCTCCCATGAGATCGGAAATCTTGCCACGTCCGAACAGCAGAACAACGACCACTGCGATGATCAAGATCTGCCAAATACTAATGCCCATACGCCAAACTCCTGATAATCGGCTTTAAAAGCCATGAGGCCCTTCTTACAAAAACGGCCCACTCCCTGCAACATGCCAGTCTATTTGATTTTGATCACTTAGACGGAATGATAAGTTGCCCTCCCATTAGACTTGGGAAGGTACACGCGGAAAAACAAGCACGTCTTTCGGATCAGTCGTGACGGCAACGTCCATTCCGCGCTCCCAGGGACTGCCCGCACGAACCCTTGCCTGAAGGGGATGATTGAGCCCGTCTATTGCAATAGACAACAAATCGACCTCACCGACGAATCGTTTCGACCGAATTCTTCCGGGAACACCGCACAATCCAGCATTATTAAGAATAATCCCTTGCGGGCGGACGCAAACGTCCACCTTCTGCCCCTCGGACAGGCCATCCGACGTCAACACACCCACCGGCGTTTCGACCCCCTCCGAGGTGACGACGCCTTCAAGCTGGTTCAATTCGGAAAAGAACCGCGCTGCAAAAAGGTCGACAGGCGACTTGTAGAGATCCGCTGCAGTTCCATGCTGTACCAGGCGCCCCTGTCGCATCAGAGCAATCTTGTCGCCCATGCGCATGGCCTCTTCCGGATCGTGGGTCACAATGATGCATGTGGCCCGCGTTTCGCGAATAACCGCGAGCGTCTCATCGCGGACATTGTCACGAAGCCTCTTGTCGAGACCCGAAAAGGGTTCATCCATCAACAGGATGCCTGGCCGCGGCACCAGCGCGCGGGCAAGCGCTACACGTTGTTGCTCGCCGCCGGAAAGCGCGTGGGGATAGTCTGCAGCATAGTCAGCCAAGCCGACCCGGCCAAGAGCGCTAAGCGCGGCCGCCTGTGCCTCGCGCTTCGGCATGTTTGTCAGACCGAACATCACATTTGCCAGGATGCTCATGTGCGGAAACAGTGCGTAGTCCTGGAACATGAGGCCGACGCCGCGTTTTTCGGGCGGCTGGAAAAGCACATCGTCGGCAATTTCCCGGCCATTGATCAGCACCCTGCCCTTGCTCTGGCGTTCGACGCCTGCAGCAATGCGCATCAAGGTGGTCTTGCCACAGCCCGAGTGTCCGAGCAGGCAAAGAATCTCGCCCGGCGCGATGGACAGGCTGAGGTTTTGTACCGACGTTACGCCATCGTAATCGTGAGAGACATTCTCAAAGACGAGACCTGCGGCGATGGTTGCGCCGGCCGTTCCGGGTGCACCCCAGCTCAGCGGGTGGCCATTGCCATTGGTGGAAGTCGACTTCTTTCGATCGGGCATCAGGATCCGGCGGTCTCGTCCGCTTCATCATCGTCAAACAGAGACCCGTCTTCTAGTGGATCCTCGTCTTCCGTCAATGAGGTATCGTCATTGGGGGTCGGTACGAGGAAGGAGGCCGGCACGGCACTATCCAGGAGCCCTGCTCCTTTCAATTCTTCCAGACCCGGCAGATCCCTGACATTTTCCAGCCCGAAGTGAATCAGGAACTGGTCAGTCGTTCCGTAAGTGACGGGACGGCCCGGGGTTCTGCGACGTCCACGCATTCGTATCCAGGTGGTTTCAAGCAGGACATCGAGCGTTCCCTTGGAGGTGGAAACACCTCTGATCTCTTCTATTTCGGCGCGGGTGACCGGCTGGTGATAGGCAACGATCGCCAAAGTTTCGAGTGCTGCGCGCGACAATTTGCGCTGCTCCTCGACGTTCCGGTGCATCAGGTAAGCCAGATCCTCCGCCGTGCGGAAACACCATTTCCCGGCAACCCTCACCAGGTTGACGCCCCTTGGCGCGTAGGTTTTCTGCAGTTCCTCAAGAATGCTGAGCACATCCGTACCGTCCGGAAGACGCAATGTCAGCTCTTCAAGCGAGAGCGGCTCTGAGGACGCAAAAAGCAGCGCTTCGACCATACGAAGGCCTGAAGGATCCAGAGCATGCGAAGGCGCGGCTTCCTCCGTACTTTCCATCTGCAATAGATCGAAATCAGAGACCATGATCCGGCTCCTTCGTGATGGCGCGGATGTAGACCGGCGAGAAAGGCTCGCCCTGACGGATCTCGACCTGACCTTCTCGTACCATTTCCAGGCTGGCGCTGAAGGTGCTGGCGACGATCGTCGCCCAATCCTTGTTGTCGTAGAGATAGTCTCGGAGATAGGCGTTCAGCGGCGCCCATTCACTGACCCGGCCAACGAGTTTGGTCAAAAGTTCGCGTGCTTCCTGCAAAGACCACACCGTTCTGCGCAGAACACGGACCGAGGTCACAGATTGACGTTGGCGTTGCGTGGCATATGCGGACAACAAGTCGTAGATGGAGGCGTCCCAGATACTCTTGTGCTGGACAGACATGGTTTCCGGATCGCCGCGGTGAAACACGTCCCTGCCCTGCCTGTTGCGAGTCAGGAGTTTTTCCGAAACCTCGCGCATTGCCTCAAGTCGCCGAAGGCGGAAAGCAAGTGCTGCGGCAAGTTCCTCGCCGGTCGGTTCATCCTCGTTCTTCTGTTCGGGCAACAACAGCTTGGATTTCAAGAAAGCAAGCCATGCAGCCATCACCAGATAGTCCGCGGCCAGTTCCAGTCGCATCCTGCGGGCTTCGGCGACGAACTCCAGATATTGCTCAACCAGTTCGAGAATGGAAATACGCGCGAGATCGACCTTCTGCGTCCGTGCAAGACCCAACAGGAGATCGAGGGGGCCTTCGAAGCCTTCCACGTCGACCACAAGCTGCGGATCGGAGCTGGCCCGTTCTTCCGGAGTACTGACGGAACTGAGAAGATCGTAGGAGCCGTCTTCCTGGCTTTTCGTGCTGTTTTCCAATTCCGCCATTACCGCTCCGGTCACACGCCCTGCCAGCCGGTCAAGGTCTGAAATTCTTCAGTGGCTGCCAGCCTGTCAAATTCCGGATCTGGAACCTGGAGGCCGCTTAACGCCTTGTCACATCGCCGTCTGGCTTCTCCCGCAAGTTCGGGAACGACCTTAGCAACAGCGATCATCTCTTCCATATCACCATTGCAGTGCAAAACGATGTCGCATCCCGCCTCGATAATCTTGCCGGACCGATCTTCGAAACTGCCGCCGAGCGCCTTCATGGAGATATCATCGCTCATCAGGCAACCGTCGAACCCGATTTCTCCCCGTATGATCTCCTGAATGATCTTCCTGCTTTGCGTCCCCGCCGTATCAGGATCGATCCCTTCGTATACAATATGGGCTGTCATCCCCAATGACACGTGCGAAAGAGCCTTGAACGGCCGGAAATCCACGCTTTCCAAAGAAGAAAGTGCCGCTTCGACACGTGGAAGCTCCAGGTGACTGTCTACACGCGCCCTGCCATGCCCGGGAATATGCTTGATCACGGGCAAAACGCCGCCCGCCATCGCGCCATTCGCCATCGTCTCACCAAGCAATGCCACCACATCGGCGTCCTGCGACAATGCCCTGTCCCCGATGGCGTCGACAGTGTCCGGAAACCTGACATCAAGACATGGCACGCAATCGACCGTGATGCCGACCTGATAAAGATCGTCGGCAATCAGGCGTCCGGCCAGCCAGGCAGCCCTTTGGCCGGAGGTAGCATCGCGGTTATAAAGATCACCATAAGTTTTCGGAGCCGGATATCTGGGCCAATGAGGAGGCTTCAACCGCTGCACCCGGCCTCCCTCCTGATCCACCAGAACAGGCGCATCCGCACGGCCTACCGCTTCGCGGAAAGCCTCTGTCAGGTTCCGGACCTGCTCCGGCGTTTCGATGTTCCGCGCAAACAGGATCAGACCCCAGGGGTCTTCGGTCCGGAAAAAGTCGATTTCGGATCTTGTCAGGGTCGGTCCGGCGCACCCGGATACAAAGGCTTTGGTCATAGATCCGGCTTAGCCGCAGTGCCGGTACCCGTCAAGAAATGCAAGCACCGCCCCTTGCACCCTTGTCACGATCTTGCAATCTAGACGGCCATCGTCCCTGATCTGATTGGAGCCTCCATGCGCGCGCGTCTCGACATTCCGGCCGGCACCCTGCACCGTTTTTCCCATAGATCTGAAATCCTTGGACGAAACCGGCTGGGCGACACGGCAACGCGCGAAATCATCGTCTATACACCGCATGGGCACGACGGCAGCGGTCTTCCGCTTCTGGTGGATATCGTCGGCTTTACGGCCGGAGGCCCTGCACATGTCAACTGGAAGAACTTTGGTGAAAACGTGCCGGAACGGCTCGATCGGCTTATCCACGACGGCGACATGCCGCCGGTTGCTGTCGCGTTTCCAGATTGTTTTACCCGTCTGGGGGGCAACCAGTATATCGACAGTGACGCCATGGGGCCCTGGGCAACCTGGTTGACCACCGAAATGCTGGAAGACATCGAAAACCGCTTCAAATGTGGCGGCGCCGGCAAACGCGGCATCTTCGGAAAGTCGTCCGGCGGTTACGGTGCGATCATCCACGCGATGAAACATTCCGACGTCTGGTCCGCTGCCGCCTGCCACTCAGGGGACATGGCCTTCGAGCTATGCTACCTGCCGGAAATGCCAAGCGCATTAAGAGCCATTGCCAAGGCCGGTTCAATCGAAGCCTTTGTCAGGGATTTCGAAAAGGGTCCGAAATATCCGGGCAATTCACTGCATGACCTGATGACCTTCGCCATGGCAGCAACCTACGACCCCGATCCAGATCCGGAAGTCTTTTGCGGCATCCGGCTTCCGGTCGATCCGGAAACCTGTGAACTGATCGAGGAACGCTGGAATACCTGGCTGAAATGGGACCCGGTTCATATCGTCGGCGACCATCTCGATGCGCTGAAATCGCTTAAAGGCCTTTGGATCGAATGCGGTGATGTCGATCAGTACAACCTGGTCTATGGCGCCCGCCGTCTGCACAGGAAACTGACCGACGCGGGTGTAGATCATGTCTATCAGGAGTTCAGCGACAATCACTCGTCGGTGGATTACCGGCTCGATGAGAGCCTGCCGTTTCTGGCAGAAAAACTCAGCAATTGACGGACCCCACCAGGCCTTTCATGAGGCCTGGCGTATCTTGCGAAACGGATTGGGCAGGGTCAGAACCGCGCCTCCGGCAACGATCAGCACAGCTCCAAGAACCGCAATGCGTGTCGGCACTTCGCCCCAGACCGCAAAGCCAAACGCCGCAGACATGAGCACCGAGCCGTAATAAACAGGTGCCAGTGTCGCAGCTCCTGCTCGCCTGTATGCTGAAATATTCAAGGACTGGCCGACAATCGCCAATGGTCCCATCCAGGCAAAGACGAGCAGATTCTGCCAGGCAACCCCTTCCCTGATGATCAGCCAGAGCACAGGCCCGCTCAGCAGCACCGCTGCGAAAACATTGACATAAGCGAGGATGGTAATGGTGTCCTCACGCTGCGCGATATAGCGCATGATCAACGCTTCACAGGCCATGAAGAGTGCGCCCATGAGTGCTGCAACGATACCGGCAATTGCCGGTTCGGCGTATCCCGCACCGCTTTCCGCGGACCGGACCACGAGATACGCACCGAAAGCGCACAATATACCAGCGACCCAATGACGGCCGGTGATCACCTCCTTCAGGATCAAGCCGGCCAACACGATGGCAATTATGCCTTTTGTCAGACCGATCGCCGTCGCATCCGCCAACGGCAACACGCTGGCAGCATAGATCGAGCTGGCAAGTCCGCCCACGCCGCAAAACGACCGCATGAGATGTAGTTTCCACAGCGGGCTCAGACACGTGAAAACCGGCACACGCCTGACCGCCGCAACGCTCACGATCGTTGCGGCTCCCCCAAGGAAGCGCAGCCAAACCAGAACAGCGACCGGAAGCAAACCTCCGGACAATTTACCGGCAGCAAATATCGGCGTGAAAGCCACCATGCCCGCCAGTGCGAGTACCAGTGCAAGCAGCGTGTTGTCCGGGCGGTGATAGACAGAATTCTGCGACATGTGTCAGGTCCAATTAAATCCGTTGAAGTCTTATCACCGGGCAAACATTCTGATCAGTCCTGAAAATCCAATAACGGGTATGCAGAAACGCATTGCGTTGCCCTTCTTGCTGCATATTGGTATAACCTCCCCATGAACTGGGATGACCTGAAACTGGTCGATGCCGCAGCACGATTTCGCTCGCTCTCCGGGGCGGCGAAGGCGTTGGACATCAGCCAACCGCAACTGAGCCGCCGGCTGAAGAGCTTCGAGGACCGGATAGGTGCCAGGCTTTTTGACCGGACGCCGACAGGTCTGAAACCAACAGATGCCGGTCTGCGCCTGATCCCGCTTGCGGACGACATGCGCAAGAAGGCCGAGGCAGCGGCGCGGATCCTTCCCGACCTCTGCGGTTCAACTCTGAAGGTCGTTCGGGTTGCCGTGGACGAAGTGCGCGCACGAGTTCTAACCGACCGCTTCGAGCTGCTGACCGGTTTGCTCGACGGTGTAGAACTGGAGCTGATATCGAGCCACCAACCTGTCAATCACCAATCACGCAGTATTGAGCTTCAGATCCGCAACTGCCTACCGGAAACGGACACGTTGATTGCCCGGAAAATCGGCGAACTTGCATATGCTGTCTACGGTTCAGCCAACTATGTCGCTAACCATCCGGCCGCCAGAACACCAGACCGCTACAGGCTTTGCACATGGCTGGGGTTTGCGCCTGACGACCTCTGGTATCCGTCCCAGATGCGCTGGCTGGAGTCCCGGTTGTCTGAAATGCCGAAACTGCGCTCAAACACGATGACCACGCTCATGAACATGACCGCATCCGACGCAGGTTTGTGCCTCTTGCCTGTCTTCATGGGGGACAGCAATCGTGATTTGGTCAGACTGACAGAGCCACTCGCGGAACTGACAAACGTTGAACATATCATCGTCCATCGAGATCTGCGCCGGGAGCCCGCTGTCCGACAGGCCATGGATGCCATTGCCGTGGTCTTCCGACATATGGGACCTCAGTTGCGCGGTGTCACACTTGATGAGCCTGTTGCCGCAGCACAATAAAACGGCCGGGAAATCCCGGCCGTCTCTGTAACATCTTAGAAGATCAGGACCAGGCCTGTGGTCAGGGCTGTCTGCGTACGAAGCAATCGCCGCCGGCAGCCTGAAGACTTTCACACAGACCAATGGCTTCATCACGTGTGCCAGTCGGGATACGTGCCCGGTAGAACACACCTCTGTCTTCGACGGTTGCGGCAACGATCACCGCATTCCGGTTGCCCAGAATAGCCGGGAAGCGTCGCTGCAAACCGGAATATGCGTCGCTCGCGGCAGCTTCCGAACGCTGAGAAGTTACCTGAACGATATAAGTGCCCGACGGAATGCTGCCGCCAGAGGTGCTGGCAACAGGTGCCGGAGTTGCAGGAGCCGTCGCAGCAGGAGCCGTAGCTGGCTGGGTCAGGTTAAGCGGGCGATCGGTCTGAGGAGCTTGCGCCGGGGCTGTCGTAGCCGACGGTGCACTCGCGACCTGGACCGGAGCGTCTGGTTTCTTGCGCGGCACAACCGACAGCACCGGCGCTGCAGGCTCGCTTGCGGTCGGTTCCGGAGCGACATCCGCACCGGTTACAATTGCAGGCGTATCGGGCACTGCCGCTTCTGGTGCAGTTCCAGCCGAATCCTCGGGGGCGACATCGGCGCCGGTGACGACTGGAGACGTTGAAACCACGCGCGACTCGTCATTGTCGGATGCAGTATCAGGCTGGGTCGGTGTTGCCGGTTGCGGCTGCGCAGGCGTTGCGGTGGCAGGTTCCTGCCCCTCCGGAATGATGGTGCCATCCGGTCGCACAACAACAGTTCTTACGCGTTTCGGCGTACCCGGCACTAGATCAGCGTCGCCATTGGTACCTGCCGGTGCAGGCGGCAATTCTGCAAGCTGCGGGGATTCCGTCGGTATCAATTTATCGGGACCGGCAACACCGGTGCCATCGACACGATCGTAAATAAGCTTGCCGGCCTGATCGTCAGCAGAAGCCTGGCTCTGCTCCGGATAAACCTTGAGCGGTTCCTGCAGACCGCTAATGATCGGTGGCGGCCCACTGGGAACCGGAACGGCGTCACTGTCGATCAAGAAAAACCCGGCGCCACCCAGAACGGCAACACCAAGCACTCCTGCGGCAACGAACAGACCTTTCCGGGACTTTTCACCGGAATGGGGAACCGCATTTCGTTCTGCCGCTGAATGGGGCGGCAGGACGCCGGCGCCAGTCAGGCTCGGATCACTTTCCTGCATCGCCCGCGCGACAGCATCCAGGTCATAACCTTCCGGCGGTGGTGGCGTTTCGTCGTCTTCCGATTGTGGAACCGAGGCTGCAGCGGCCGGCCAGGCCATGTCGTCCAAATCCGGCTCGGCTGCAGATGCTTCCTGTGCCGGCGGTTCAACGGACCCTCCGACAGGCTTTCGCGCTGTTGGGGCCGGGAAATCGAGATCAGCAAACAGTGCATCAATGCCTGCCGGATCTCCCGTCTGTTCCTGCGCAGCATCCACATCGTGCGACGCCGGCTCGGATTGAGCCGGGTTCAGTGCCGCGAAAAAATCGTTTTCATCAATCTGCGGGCGCTGCCCAGTCACCGGCTGCTGATAGCGGGGAGCCTGGACCGGCTGCTCCTCCCGGACGACAGGAGCAGCGGGTTCTTCGTGTTGTACACCACCGAGCCGGTAATCGTCTGCAGACCGCGCAGGAGCTGAAGGCGCTGACGAGCCTGACAGCGTGGCACCAAAGGCTGGAGACACGGTCGGTGCGAACGGCTTCTGGGGAGACTTTCTGAAGCTTTCAGAACCCGAAAAGTCGGATTTTTCTCGGGCGTAGAGCGGCGCTGCGGGCTCGGCTGGCGCGGCATCTTGTGTTTCCGCAGCAAAGCTCCCGGCCGGCTCAGCAACCGGTTGGGTCTCGTCGACGGACTGGCGCAAGGCACCAATCAGTTCGTCTTCCAGCTCGGCCGTGAGGTTCTGCTCCAGATCCATCGCGACAGAGGGAGCGAGATACGATCTGTCATTGGCAGCATCCGGTTGGGCCTGCACCGCCGGTGCCTGAGGTGTGCGGAACTGCACGACATGATCGATCGGGGATGGTGCGGCACTTGCGGCCGGAGCGACTGGCTGAACCGGTTCGCTCACGGGTTCCGACTGCGGCTCACTCGGCCACAACGAAGACACGTGAGACGATGATGCCTTCGGAGACTTTTGCGCCGGTTCTTCAAGGTCAAAGGAATGCTCGAAGCTCGTTGACGGATTTGCCGTGTAGAAGTCATTCGTAGCAACTTCAGACGTTGCACGAGGCTCTTCAGCAATATCATCGCGAGCGTTCGATCCGGATGAAGTCGTCACCGGGCGAATGTTCGCAAATGACGGTTCGATGCGCGACGGCGCCGGGGTGGATTCTGCAGGCGCGTCGCTTGCAACATCGTCCAGCCCCGCAAAATAATCTGTACTACCAACGCGGCCGCTGTTCACATTTGCCCCCGATTGCTTGTTCTTGTGGACAATCCGCGCCAATTCAACCAGCGGATCCTCCGCGGCCGGCCGTTCACCGCCCACCTCGTTCTGCGAGGCGCGCAAATCTGATCGCTTTGTTTCGTAGTCTTGTGACATGAGCTTTACGAAAACCGGTCCACTTCAAGTCGCTGGCGATCCATTAAATCGTTTCCAGCGGCCATTAAAACTAGCGCATTTCTTCAGGAGCATTCACGCCGAGAATCGTTAGACCTGAAGCGAGCACCAAAGATACTGCACGAACCAAAGCAAGACGCGCTAGGGTTAATTTCAAGTTACCGGCCTGAATAAAACGTAAATGAGGCAATTCGTAGCCTTTATTCCAATGGCCATGCAAAGAACTAGCGAGTTCATGCAGATAAAACGCAATTCTGTGCGGCTCATGTGTTTCTGCGGCTGCTTCGACCACTTTCGGCCATTCTGCCATCTTGGCGAACAGCTCCTGCTCGCCAACGTCGTCCAGCAGGGAGAAATCAGCTCCGGACAGATCATCAACCGTGAACCCGGCTTCCTTGAGTTCATCAGCCGCCTGTCTGAGCACCGAGCAGCACCGCGCGTGACCGTACTGAACATAGAAGACCGGATTGTCTTTCGACTGTTCGGTGACTTTCTTGAAGTCGAAATCCAGCGGCGCATCGTTCTTGCGGAACAGCATCATGAAGCGAACCGGGTCGGGTCCAACTTCGTCGACAACGTCGCGCAGTGTGATGAAATCACCGGACCGTTTCGACATCTTCACCGGTTCGCCATCACGCATAAGCTTAACGAGCTGGCAGAACCGGACCACGACTTCCGTCTTGCCGTCTGAAATTGCCTTGCCAACAGCCTGAAGACGTTTGGCATATCCGCCGTGATCCGCACCAAGCACGTAGATCGTTTCGGAAAATCCGCGTTCGAACTTGTCCTGAAAATAGGCAACGTCGGCAGCGAAATAGGTGTAAGACCCATCGGACTTCTTCAAGGCCCGGTCGGTATCGTCCCCAAAATCGCTTGCGCGAAACAGCGTCTGTTCACGATCTTCCCAATCGTCCGGAACCTGCCCCTTTGGTGGTGGCAGCGTACCCTCGTAGATCAGTCCCTTGTTCCGGAGGGTCTCGAGCATGTGGTCGATCTTGGACCCATTGCCAGCTCCGCGATCGTGCAGCGTTCGTTCGGAATAAAACACTTCATGCTCGACCCCCAGCGCGGCCAGATCCTGGCGGATCAGTTCCAGCATTGCGGCGATCGCGCGCTCCTTGACCATCGGTAGCCATTCACTCTCATCCTTATCGATGAGTGATGAACCGAACTCGGCCTTCAGTTGCTCGCCAACGGGCTTGAGATAGTCACCCGGATAGAGGCCGGCCGGAATGTCGCCGATGTCTGCGCCCAATGCCTCGCGGTAGCGCAGAAAGGCACTGCGGGCCAGCGTATCGATCTGCGACCCGGCATCGTTGATGTAGTACTCCTTGACCACCTCGTTGCCAGCAAACGCCAGGACGTTGGCAAGAGCATCACCCACGACGGCACCCCGGATATGGCCGACATGCATCGGACCGGTCGGGTTGGCGGAAACGTATTCGACGTTGACCTTCGGCGCAGGTGAACGTTCCTGTGCCCCGAACCGGACACCTTCGGCGAGAACGCTGGCCAGAACCCTGTGCCACACACCCTGGGCAACCCGCAGATTAATAAAGCCGGGGCCGGCAATCGTCGTTTCGGTGATCTCCGGGTCGGCATTGAGCTGGGCTACAAGCTGCTCGGCCAGATCACGCGGCTTCACACCGAGCGGTTTTGCCAGAACCATTGCAGCGTTGGTGGCAAGATCACCATGTGCCGGATCGCGCGGCGCTTCGACCACGACTCGCGAAAAATCTGGCGACTCTCCATTTGCATCTTTTAAATCAAGGCTTTGAAGAGCGTCTTTGACGCGTAGCGTGAAGTCCGCGAAGATATTCATAGAACACCGGTCAGGTTTTGGTTTTCAAACACAAAGCCCCCGCGCGCTGCGAAGGCCAAAGCCTTCGGCGCCACAGGGCTTTGAAAGTCGATCAAGCGCCTACCCCAAATCAGGAGTGTCGTCAAACAGTCTACGGTGCTCCTCGATCGCATAGCGGTCGGTCATACCGGCGATATAGTCACAAACCAGCCGTGCGATTTCCGTTTCACTCAATTTGCCAAGGCCGCTGTTCCAGGGTTTTGGCATCAGATCCGGTTCGGCCAGGAACCTGCTGAACAGATCCCGAACCACCCTTGCCACCAGTTTGCGAACCGCCAGAACATCGGCGTGCCGGTAGACCCGCGCAAACAGAAAACGCTTCACTTCCTTTTCCGCGGCAGCCATTTGGTCGGAGAAGCCGACAAGGCAACGTCCGGCCATCCGAATCTCCTGCACATTTTGCGGTGCGACCTCATTCAGGTTGCGCACCGCCTCGCGAATGACGTCTTCCACCATGCGTGTAATCGACCGCCTGACAATCTCATGAATGCGGCGGCTTTCCTCCAGGCCCGGATACTTGCCGTCCACTTCGGCTAGAATGTCGGCCAGAAAAGGCACGTCGCGCATGTCTTCGATCGCAAAAAGCCCTGCCCTCAATCCGTCATCGAGGTCATGTGCGTCATAGGCGATATCGTCTGCGATGGCAGCTGCCTGCGCTTCGGCGCCCGGCCAGGTATACAACAGAAGATCCTGCTTGCCGGCATAGTCACGGATCGCAAACGGCAATTGGCCGCCCTTGAATTTGCCAAGGGGGGCACCGTTTGCATCGATCAGCGGCCCATTGTGTTTGACCAGCCCCTCCAGCGTTTCCCACGCAAGGTTCAGACCATCGAACTCCGCATATCGTTGTTCCAGGTGCGTCACGACCCTGAGCGATTGTGCGTTGTGATCGAAACCGCCGAAGGGTGCCATGCATTCATGCATGACATCTTCACCTTCATGGCCGAACGGCGTATGGCCAAGGTCGTGAGACAAGGCCAGACATTCGGCCAGATCCTCATCAAGCCGAAGGGCGCGAGCCAGAGAGCGCGCGATTTGCGACACCTCGATGGTATGGGTCAATCGCGTGCGGAAATGATCGCCTTCGTGATAGACAAAAACCTGTGTCTTGTGCTTGAGCCTGCGAAAGGCGGACGAATGAATTATTCTGTCACGATCTCGCTGGAAAGGTGTGCGCGTCGGGCTGTCAGGCTCGGGGAAGAGCCTGCCCCGGCTTTCCTGAGGGTTTTCCGCATAGATTGCGCGGGTTTGCCCCCCAAATCCGATATCCGCTTTCATCTGTTTCCAGCCATCCTTCACAGACCCCGTCCGTGTTTGCCGTTTCTTCGGCCGCTGGCAGCACATTGACGCGAGCGGCCGCAAAACATACTTATCTGAACAAATCAGGTTTAACGTTCCCGCACATGGCCGGAACTGAGCGAGTCGGTGAAACATGACCGAAACACTTGAAATTGGCGTAACAGTCAGCGACCGCGCTGCCAAGCGCATTGCTGCGATTTTGTCGAAGGAACCGGACGGCAGCATGCTGCGCGTCAGCGTTGAAGGTGGCGGCTGTTCCGGACTGCAATATAAATATGACGTGGTCGACACCCGTGAAGACGACGATCTGGTAATCGAAAAAGCCGGAGCGATGGTTCTGATCGATTCCATTTCCCTGCAATACATGAGTGGATCGGAAATCGATTTCGTGGACGATCTGATCGGCCAGTCCTTTCAGATCAACAATCCAAATGCGGTGGCCGGCTGCGGCTGCGGCACCAGTTTCACGATCTGATCAAGGTGGTTCATCCCTTTTGGCCGGTTGCCCCGGCAGTTTCAAAAAGTTGAGGCAACCGCGCTCATGAAAATTGCGACCTGGAACATCAACGGCGTCAAAGCCCGTATCGACACCGTCCTTGAGTGGCTCAAGGAAGCGTCTCCAGACGTTGCCTGCCTGCAGGAGATCAAGTCCGTCGACGAGAACTTCCCGCGTCAACCGTTTGAAGATCTTGGCTACAAAGTGGAAACCCACGGACAAAAGGGCTTCAACGGGGTCGCGTTTCTCTCGAAAACCACTCTGACTGATATTCAGCGCGGGCTGCCCGGCAACGACGCAGACGAACAAGCACGTTATATTGAAGCCAGTCTTTCGACAGACGCCGGTCCTGTTCGAATCGGCTGCCTCTATCTTCCGAACGGCAATCCGCTTGGAACAGAAAAGTTTCCATACAAGCTCGAGTGGATGGATCGCCTGATAGCTCACACCCAAAAGCGTCTCGCTGAAGAAACGCCGTTCCTGCTGCTGGGTGACTACAACGTCATTCCGGACCCGGTTGACGCCAAGAACCCGCAGAACTGGCTGGACGACGCTCTCTTTCAACCGGAGAGCCGCCAGCGCTTTCGGACCCTGATGAATCTCGGTTTGACTGAAGCGGTCCGTTCCTGCACGGAAGCCCCGGAAACATTCACGTTCTGGGACTATCAGGCAGGCGCCTGGCAGAAAAACAACGGCATTCGCATCGATCACATACTGATGTCTCCGCAGGCGACGGACAGGTTCTCCGGCTGCGGTATCGACAAGCATGTGCGTGCTTGGGAAAAGCCGTCGGATCATGTGCCGGTCTGGGTGAAACTAGCCGCCTGACGCTGTTCTTAGCTTTCAGCCAACAATCACTGCCGGTCCCGCTGCCCTCGTCATTCTTGATTGGTCCGGAAACCGGACTTGCAGTCAGCTGACGTCGTGGTAAGCTTTTGCCTGTCATGGGATAACGAATGGCCGACCAACGTCCACGACGGCAACATGTGGACAGCCCCTTCCGGCAACCAGTTCGACTGCTGGCCGCAGCAAGTCTTTGACTTTCGCAGCCTGTCTGTTTTTCGGATTGGTCTTCGGTCAGGCCCCTGGATCTGGTTCCGCCGCAAACGCTCAAGACGTTTCATGCACCTGCAGGTACAAGGGTGAAAAATTTGGTGTTGGTGAATCTGTCTGCCTGAAAAGTCCGACTGGACTGAAAATGGCGACCTGCGAAATGGTGCTCAACAACACATCCTGGCAGATCAGCAACGCACCTTGCCCGCTTAGTCAAAACCTGAGCCCCTACAGCGGCATCTCCGGCCATGAAGTATCAGGCTCTCCCAACCAGCCGGTTTGGGCGAAGGCTACTCTTTAAATTCAACGAGACTAGTTTCGATTTGGGCAGCGTTCAGGCGCTGGAAACAGGCGAAGAGCGCTAAACAGAGGCACGTTCGCAGACGCCGGCCATCCGGAAATTTGTGCTGTCAATTCCGCACAGGTGCCCCGGATGTAACCAACTTGCGATTATTGTGCTGGCAATTGCTGTGCGGTGAGCATGTCCGGGCGGTTCTGCTTCAGCCAGCCGTCAGCCATGGACCGGGCCATCTGCCTGACAGGCTCTGGCGAAACCGCAAAATATTGCTCATGCATGGAGTGGATCCAGTTGGCATCCGCTCCTTTGGCCTGTTCACGGGCAACGGTCATCCACATCAGGCCACGGGCTTTTTTCTTGTCCGAGGTACCGAGCGCATAAAGCGTTTCGCCGAGCCGGGCCTGAGCCCCGACATGCCCCTTTAGAGCAGCCAGATTGTACCAGCGCACGGCCATGCGGCTGTTGTTTTCCTGGTACATGCGCCCAAGTTCGTACTGTGCGTCAGCGTCGCCGAAATAGGAAGCTGCGTGCGTGAAGATCTGCCGAGCGCGAGACTCGTTCTTGGGAACCGCGCCGTCGATACCGTTCAGGTAATAGGATCCGAGCGCCACGAATGCACTTGAGACAAAGGGAGCATCCGGTGCGTCCGGACGATCTTCACCGTGCTCACGAACAATCTGGCTGTAGTACTGGAAGGCCTTGAGGTCGTCTTCCTTGACGCCGTCACCGGAGGCATACATCTCCCCCAGCTTCCAGGCGGCCATGGGCTGACCGTTTTCCGCCGCATACTGCAGCGAACCGAGAGCTGCTGCCTTGTCGCCGGAATAATACTGTCGCGCACCGGCACGCAGTGCTTCTGTCGGAGAAAGATCCGTAGGGCCGATCGCCCTTGCAGGCGCCGGTTGACCGTCAAAGGCGGCCACTGGCCCGGACAGGCCGATCAAGATCAACGCGCCAAGCACGGTTCCGGCTTTTCCAATGCGTTGAAGCTTTGTGCTGTTCTTTCGCATCCCAGTCACACTATTACCCGTCGGCAACGAAACAGATCCCCGACGGACGTTCTTGTTTTTGTCCGCGCAAAGCGCATTTGCTGTCTCTTCGATCCTGGAGCACGCGCTACCGGGATCCACTGTTTCGGAGTGGCCTAAAATGGCCGATCATTTCGTCCTAAGTTGGGCCGTACGGCGCCGAAATAAGACCATTTCCTGACACTTTTTGTCCGGACTGTGCCCTGCGCAGGAAGGAGATCCCGGTAGGACTGCCCCAGACATTAGCGTAACGGGTGACGGGCAAACATGGCCGAACAGGGGCAACCGAGGCAAACCGGGACCCTGTAGATGACTCTGTCAGTAACTGTTGCGGAATTGGCACATATTGTGACCACCCCTCTCCCATTCAAGACCCTTATTTGAACACGGGTGGGTTGATGATGTGTTGCCAGAACGGATTTTTGGGGGTGCAGGCTGTTGAAAACGGGGGCTTTTGGCCAATTGCCTTTGCCGTTCTATCTTTGTCCTTCAAACTGAGACATGATTCGGTGTAGGTAACGGCGCTGAGTTTCTAGAAACTGTGACCCAAGACCCATCAGGCGATACGGAATGAGCGCAAAAGACGATCTGTTTGCAGGCAACGCGGCGGTCTCTGCCCCAATGACACACGACGAGCCCGCCCCAGCTCCGCAAAAGCCACGTCCCGTTGCGCCAGTCGCGGTCAGCGACGACTACTCGGCGGCCGACATCGAGGTTCTTGAAGGTCTTGAACCGGTTCGGCGGCGCCCGGGCATGTATATTGGCGGCACGGACGAAAAAGCGCTTCATCACCTCTTTGCAGAGGTGATCGACAACTCGATGGACGAAGCAGTTGCCGGTCACGCAACCTGGATCGACGTTTCGCTTTCCGCAGATGGCTATCTGACGATTACCGACAATGGCCGCGGCATCCCGGTCGACCCTCATCCGAAATTCAAGGACAAGTCCGCTCTCGAAGTGATCATGACGACGCTGCATGCGGGCGGAAAGTTCGACAGCAAGGTCTATGAGACCTCCGGGGGCCTGCATGGCGTCGGCATCTCGGTGGTCAACGCACTGTCCGAGGAACTCATTGTAGAGGTTGCCCGCAGCCGCAAGCTCTATCGCCAGATTTTCCGCCGAGGCCATGCCCAGGGACCGCTCGAACTGGTCGGCGACACGCAGAACCGACGCGGCACCCAGGTCAGTTTCAAGCCGGACGATCAGATTTTCGGCAAAGGTGCGAAGTTCATTCCCGCACGTCTTCTGAAGATGGCACGATCGAAGGCCTATCTTTTCGGCGGTGTCGAGATCCGTTGGCACTGCGCACCTGAATTGCTGCCGGAAAAGGACGAAACTCCGGCGGAAGCCGTATTTCACTTCCCCGGCGGCCTTCGCGACTTCCTGAACGAGCGGCTGACCAAGGAACGCCGCGTCGTCGACGATGTTTTCTTCGGTCGTACCGACAATGCCGGCAAACACGGTTCCGTGGAATGGGCCGTGAGCTGGTTCGCCGGCGACGGCTTCGTCAACTCCTACTGCAACACCGTGCCGACACCGGAAGGCGGAACCCACGAAGCGGGTTTCCGCTATGCGCTGCTGCGGGGACTAAAGGCATACGGCGAACTGACAAACAACAAGAAGGCCTCCATCATAACCGGCGACGATGTCATGACATCCGCCGGTGGCATGCTGTCGGTCTTCATCAGGGAGCCGGAGTTTGTTGGCCAGACCAAGGACAAACTGGCGACCAACGAAGCCACCCGCATTACCGAAACAGCGGTCCGCGATGCGTTCGACCATTGGCTGACAGCATCTCCCAACCAGGCAAACAAGCTTTTGGAATGGGTTATAGATCGCGCGGATGAACGCCTGCGCCGACGGCAGGAAAAGGACGTTGCACGCAAGACCGCCGTCCGCAAGCTGCGCCTGCCGGGCAAGCTCGCCGACTGTTCCGCAAACCAGTCTGACGGCACGGAACTGTTCATCGTGGAGGGTGACTCGGCCGGCGGCTCTGCCAAGCAGGCCCGCAACCGGTCCAACCAGGCAGTCCTGCCCTTGCGAGGCAAGATCCTGAACGTTGCCAATGCCGGGCGCGACAAGCTTGTCGCCAACCAGCAGCTGGCCGATCTTATTCAGGCCCTGGGTTGCGGCACCCGCTCCCAGTACCGCGAAAGCGATCTGCGCTACGAAAAGATCGTCATCATGACGGATGCCGATGTCGACGGTGCCCACATCGCATCACTCTTGATTACTTTCTTTTACAGGGAAATGCCTGAGTTGATCCGTGGTGGTCATCTGTTTCTGGCCGTGCCTCCCCTTTATCGTCTCAGCCAGGGAGGCAAGACGCTTTACGCCCGTGACGATGCCCACAAGGACGAGCTGATGGAGACTGTCTTCAAGGGCAAATCCAAAGTGGAAATCGGCCGTTTCAAGGGCTTGGGTGAAATGTTGCCGGCTCAGTTGAAGGAGACGACAATGGATCCTTCCAAGCGGGCGATGCTCAAGGTCGTTGTCGAGGAAGAAGCGGTTGCCGATACCAACGATACCGTCGAGCGGCTCATGGGCAACAAGCCGGAAGCCCGCTTCCGGTTCATTCAGGACAACGCTGAATTTGCAGAGGATCTTGATATTTAGCCGAAATAGCGGGTATTTTGATCCATGTCTTTTTTTGAGGGGGCGTATTGGGCGTAATTGTTTGCCCGCATTGCCTATTTGACCGGTCGGAAACGTATCATGTTAAACCGGATGTATTCGATATTGGACAGGCGGCTTCGCCCACTGCGAAATCACGTCTTCCTGGCTTTTCCCAAGCATAAAATTGCCTTTGCCCGAATTGCAGAACCTGCCTTCCAGTTGTTGCGCCCTGTTCTTCATTGTCTTGCCGGCACCGACAAGCTCAAGGCCCTGTCCGGGTTTGATCTGCGAGCCGCTGCAACCGAACGACTGCTTTTTCACGGCAACGTCGAACTTTTGACAGCGCGGGAACTGAAACGCCGTCATCCTGAAATGAAGGTTGCCGCCTGGGTTCAGGATCCCATGCACCGGCTGGCCTATTGCTATGAAAAGGTCATTCTGAGCGCCGATCCGCTGCCGGCCTACTATGAGGAGCGTCAGTTCAACCAGGACATGACACCACAGGAATTCGTGTCTCATGTCGCGTCGATTTCGGACCTGGAAGCAGACAACCTCTTCCGCAGCCAAACCGCTGCGCTGACATACAAAGGCATGTTAACCGCCGATCTGATCTTGCAGCTGGAAGATTTTGACCAGTCGTTCGCGACTTTTCTCTCCGAAAGCTCTCTGCGCTTCCGCGCAAAAGCACCTGTCTCGTATCACGTGGCGAATTTTGTTTCCGACAACACGCTGTTATCCTTTACCGAAGACAGCCTGGTTCAGCAGCTGAGGCGCCGCTACAAGACAGACTACGACCTGTTTTACAAACCAGCGGCTCTTTCAGCCTGACGCTGCGCAATTTTACGTATTGAATACCCTCGGAAGCGAACTTTTAGGAAACACGTTTCTAGGTTCGCGCCTTCTTTTTGGGCAACACATACTGATCTTCAAGCCGATTTCAGGAACCAACTTGGTTGCACTATTAACTGAAATGGCAAATCGTACCCGGAATTACTCTATTTTCTTGAAATTTTACCTCTCAAGCGCATTGACACCTGAGCGCATGAATGTAGGGTGTGCGCACATTGGCACCGGCGGTTCCCACGGCGCCGCCGATTAACAATCACAACATTCGGGCAAAGCGCTCCATGGCATTTAATACTCTCGGTCTTAGCGAGAAGGTTCTCGCTGCAGTTGAAGCAGCGGGTTATAAGGAACCTACGGCAATCCAGTCTGGAGCCATTCCGCAGGTGCTCGAGCGCCGCGATATACTTGGCATCGCCCAGACCGGAACCGGCAAGACCGCTAGTTTCACTCTGCCGATGCTGACCTTGCTCGAAAAGGGACGCGCCAGGGCACGTATGCCGCGCACCCTTATTCTTGAGCCGACGCGCGAACTCGCTGCACAGGTCGAAGAGAATTTCGCCAGATACGGCACCAATCACAAGCTCAACATTGCCCTGCTGATCGGTGGTGTTTCCTTTTCCGAACAGGACAAGAAACTGGACCGCGGCACCGATGTTCTGATTGCAACACCTGGACGCCTTCTGGACCATTTCGAACGCGGCAAGCTTTTGCTTCAGGGTGTCGAAATCCTCGTCATCGATGAAGCCGATCGCATGCTCGACATGGGGTTCATTCCGGATATCGAGCGGATCTGCAAGCTGATCCCGTTCACACGGCAGACCCTGTTCTTCTCGGCTACCATGCCGCCGGAAATTCAGCGCCTGACGGAAACCTTCCTTCAGAATCCGGCGCGTATCGAAGTCGCACCGACATCGTCCACGGCCGAGAATGTCGCTCAGTTCCTCAAGGCAACCGAGTCCAAGGACTACGAAAAGCGTGCCGCCCTGCGCGAACTGCTGGAAGGCGCTGAAGATCTTCAGAATGCGATTGTCTTCTGCAACCGCAAGCGTGACGTAACGACGCTCTATCGGTCGCTGGAGCGTCATGAATACAACGTCGGTGCGCTCCATGGCGACATGGATCAACGCACGCGCATGATGATGCTGGATAATTTCCGAAAGGGCACCATCAAGCTTCTGGTAGCGAGTGATGTTGCCGCCCGCGGTCTCGACATTCCCGAAGTCAGCCATGTCTTCAACTTTGACGTTCCAAGCAACGCGGAAGACTATGTTCACCGGATTGGCCGAACCGGCCGTGCCGGCCGCAATGGCACAGCATTCACGCTCGTGACCGGAGAAGACCAGAAGTATCTCGACGCCATTCAGACGCTGATCAAGAAAGACATCGACTGGCTGGGTGACGCGATCGACTTCGAGGCTGCAGCGCAAGAACGCAAGGCGCGTCGCAAGACGGGTAAACCGGCTCGTAATGCACGGTCCAGCAACGACAATGATGCAGCGGAAACAAAACCGTCAAATCGTCGCCGACCGCAGAGCAAGCCACGCGAAGTCGTGGAAGAACAGATGGAGGAACTCCCTGAAATGCTGAACCCGACTCCGGTTTCAAACATGCCGCAACGGCAGTCTGGAAAGCGCTCCAGAAACGATAAACTGGAACCTGCCTTCGGTGCCGGCGTTCACATTCCTGCGTTCCTTCTGCGTGAACCGAGGCCCAAAAAGGCTTCATAAGGTCAAAATCTCTCCAGGTTTCTCTTTAAGCTTAACGGCTCCTTAAGCCTTCCATCAGAGGTTAAAACTTAGTTCTTGTGTCCGTGTGGGGCGGATTCGCAAGACATGGGTGAGAGAAACTTGATGGCGGATGAAGACGACCATAAGCGGACAATCCAGTACGGAGAGTCCGCAATCAGTTACATCAAGAAAAATGTACTGCCAGCCTACCCTCGTTCTTATGAACTTTGGTACACCTACGCAGCTGGTTACAATCAGGGCCTGAACCGGGCCGTCAATGAGTCCATCAAGTCTAACGGCAGGATCAGCACCGACGAGATGCTGACGCTTTACGGCCGTTTTCTGTCGCCGACACGGCTTGGCGACCGGCTGGACGAAGTCGGCTCCAAGGTTTCCAGGGAAGTCGAGGAACTGGTCGATACGCTGAAGCTGAGCGCCGACGCAACTTCAGACTATGGCACTGCGCTTGAGCAGGCTGGCGAAAAGATTAAATCGGTTTCCGATCCGGAAAAGCTGAAGGTCTATGTGACGCATCTGGTGAAATCGACCCAGAACGCCGTTGCTTCGAACCGCAAACTGGAAAGCCAGCTTCTTGAATCGAAAAAGCACATCGAGAATCTGCAGTCCTCGTTGGAAGCGATCCGTTACGAATCCCTGACGGATGAGCTCACGACGCTGAACAATCGCAAACACTTCGAAAATTCTATCGAGCGGGTGATCGATCAATCCAAGGAGAGCGGCCGTAGCTTCTCTCTGCTGATGACCGACATCGATCACTTCAAGAAATTCAACGATACCTATGGCCACCAGACAGGTGATCAGGTTCTGCGGCTAGTCGCGCTTGCCGTGAAGCAGAACATCAAGGCGCAGGATATAGCCTGCCGATATGGTGGTGAAGAATTTGCAATCATTCTGCCGCATGTCGAGCTCGAAGAGGCTTCCGCAATTGGTGAGAACATTCGCAATGCGGTCATGTCCAAGGAACTCGTCAAACGATCCACGGGTGAGAACCTTGGCCGGGTAACCATTTCCGTCGGCATTGCGACCTTCGAGAACATGGATACGGCCCATTCCATCGTCTCACGCGCCGATGAAGCACTCTACCTGGCGAAGAACGCTGGCCGGAACCTTGTGAAGACCGAACGGGACCTTCCAGGCCTCGAACAGCAGGAAGACGTCGCCATTCCCTTCAGTAGTTCTCAGCGTTACTGAAAATACTCGCGGCCGAGCAGAAAGCTGTCTCAGTCTCTGGCGTTCAGACCCATTTGCCAGAAATCGCTTTCCAGGCGACAGGCCTTTTCAAATATGGACAGAACACGCGGATAGCGGTGATCCGTCAGCAACTGGCTGGAGGTGCCATCCAGCCAGGCAATAAACCCCTGTGCCAGCTCCTGATAGCCTTCTGCGGCGTACTCCCGGATCCAGCGGCAGTAAGGATTACCGTCGGTGTCGCAACCTTCCGCCGAGAGCCTTGTACCGATCTCCGCATAACCGATCACGCAAGGGGCAAGCGCCGCTTGCAGGTCCAGAAGATCTCCTGCCATGCCGGCGTCAAGCACAAAGCGGGTATAGGCCATCGTTGGTGTATCTTCGGGCGCGGTCTCAATCATTTTCCGATCCATGCCCCAGTTGCGACACATCTCGACATGCAGATCGAGTTCATCATCCAGAATGGCTTTCACCCCTGCCAACGACTGACGCATGTCGGCAATGGACGAGCTCTTGTAGACCCCAAGCGCATAGGCTCGGGCAAACTGGATGAGAAACAGATAATCCTGAACCAGGTAATGTTTGAAACAAGACAGTGGAAGCGTCCCGGCTCCCAACTGCTGAACAAATGCGTGATGGGTGTAGTCGGCCCACTGCGGGCCAGCGTCGGCTTTCAGCCGCTCGAAAAAGCTCATGCAACACTCTTTGAAAGAATAGACAGGTGCGGTCAGCGCGCCAAGGCATTCAGGTCCGCAGCCTGAAGGGAAACGGATTCGCCACAACCGCAGGCAGACACTTCATTCGGGTTCTTGAAGATGAAACCAGACCGGAACTTTGTGACTTCAAAGTCCATTTCCGTGCCGAGAAGAAACAGCACGGCAGACGGATCAACGAACAATTTCGCGCCCTTGTCCTCGACCGTATCGTCTCCGGGTCTGGCCGCTTCCACCATTTCCATGGTGTATTCCATTCCGGCGCAGCCGCCCTTCTTGATGCCGACACGCAAGCCGATGGCGTTCTTGTCGGAATTCTCGACAAGTTCCTTTACGCGCTCGGCGGCGGCGTCAGTCAGGGTCATCACCTGGAATTTTGCGGCGGAAGCCATATGATCCTCGTTCAGTGCAGCGAATGCTAAACCTGATATGGGGTGTCAGCTTATCCGATTAAAGGCTTGAAGCTCAATACCAGTTGAGCGCAACCTTTGCTTCGTCCGACATCCGGTCCGGCGTCCAGGGCGGATCAAAGACCATATCAACGTTGACCGGTCCGACACCCGCAACGGCTGACACGGCATTTTCCACCCAGCCCGGCATTTCACCGGCGACGGGGCATCCAGGGGCCGTCAACGTCATATCGATGTTGATCGACCTGTCATCCTCAATGTCGACCTTGTAGATCAGGCCAAGCTCGTAGATGTCACAGGGTATTTCCGGGTCATAGACCGTTTTGAGAGCACCGATGATATCGGCGGTCAGCTGGTCAAGTTCGGCCGCCGGAATTGCGCTTTTTGCCGAGACTTCCGTCTGCAGCTCTTCGCCGTCCGCGCCGGTATCGATTGTGGTAGCGTTTTCCATGGGGTCCGTCCTTACCCGAAAAAGCTCTGAGCCTTCAACAGGGCTTCATACAGCGCGTCCACTTCCGCGCGCGTGTTGTAAAGCCCGAAGCTAGCCCGACATGTAGATGTCACACCGTATCTTGCCAAGAGCGGCTGTGCACAATGGGTCCCTGCCCGAACCGCAACCCCTGCCCGGTCGATGATCGTGGCAACGTCATGGGCGTGAGCTCCCTGCAGTTCGAAGGAAACAATTGCACCCTTGTCCGGAGCATCCCCAAAGATCCGCAGCGAGTTGATCTCGCGCAGCTTCTGGTGAGCGTAGTCCTTCAGATCCGCTTCGTGCCGGGCGATGTTTTCGCGGCCAAGCGCGTCCATGTAGTCGAGAGCCGCGCCGAGGCCGATTGCCTGCACGATCGGCGGCGTCCCTGCTTCGAACCGGTGCGGTGGCTCGTTGTAGGTGACTACATCCTCGGTCACGTCGAGAATCATCTCGCCACCGCCGTTGAACGGCTGTAACGCCTTAAGCCGGTCCGGTTTACCCCAAAGCACACCGATTCCCGACGGTCCATAGACCTTGTGTCCCGTGAAAACGTAATAGTCGCAGTCGATGTCCTGAACGTCGACAGGAAGATGAACGGCAGCCTGACTGCCATCCACGAGCACCGGAATGCCGCGCTCATGCGCGATCCTGCAGACCTCCTTCACCGGCACGACCGTGCCCAGAACATTCGACATATGCGTGATCGCGACCAGCCTGGTCTTGTCCGTCAAGGCATCCGCGAATGCATCCAGGTCAAACGATCCGTCTTCACGTACATAGACCCACTTCAGCTTGGCACCGTGACGCTCCCGGTGGAAATGCCAGGGTACGATGTTGGAGTGGTGCTCCATGATCGACAGAACGATCTCACCGCCGTCGGCGAAATAGTCGGGACCCAGGCCATAGGACACCAGATTGATCGCCTCGGTGGTCGATTTGGTGAAAACCACCTCGTCGACCGACTGGGCATTCAGGAAACGGCGCACTTTCTCGCGCGCGGCTTCATAGTTGTCCGTTGCGGTGTTGGACAGGAAATGCAGGCCACGATGCACATTGGCATACTCTTCCGAATAGGCCTTCGTTACCGCATCGATCACCGACTGGGGTTTCTGGGCGGAGGCACCGTTATCCAGATAAACCAGCGGCTTGCCGTAGACCTCCCGCGACAGGATCGGAAAATCCCGGCGGATGGCTTCGACGTCGTAACCGGCGTTGCCGGTTGTTTGTTCTGCGGTCGCGACCGTCATGCGGCGCTGCTCCTTATTCCCGTTCGCTTCAGATGTCAGTGATTGGCGAGCCAGTCGCGCACGCGCGCTTCCAGGCCTTCCGTCACATCGTCTTCGCCGTATTCCTCAATCGCTTCGGACAGGAAAGCGAGAACCAAAAGTGTCTTTGCCTCGTCTTCCGGAATGCCACGGGCACGAAGGTAGAAGAGCAGGTCTTCATCTATCTGTCCGCTGGTCGCACCATGGGCACACAATACGTCATCCGCGAAAATCTCCAGCTCGGGCTTGTTCGCCATTTCCGCTTCCTCGGAGAGGAGCAGAGCCTGGGTCATCATCTCGCCATCGGTTTTCTGCGCATGCTGGGCAACGTTGATGCGGCCCTGGTAGACACCCCTGGCCTCGCCGTCCAGCACGGTCTTGAAGAACTCGCGGCTGTTGCAGTGTGGCACAGCATGATCGACGATCAGCGTCTGATCAGCCAGCGATTTACCGCCAGCCATGGTCACGCCGTAGATCTTCGCTTCCGAATTTTCGCCGGTAAAGTTGATGAATTGCTGGTTGCGCGTGAACTGCGGTCCGGCAATGAAGCCAAGCGATTTCAGCTCGGTTTCAGCGCCAAGCGTTGCGATTGTCGTAAACAGCTGCGCGGCGTCAGTCTTGCCGACGATCAATCGCGTGGCAGCAAGCGCTGCCTTGTCGGCGAGATCGTAGTCAAACACCGTGTTCAGCTCCCCTTCACCGGTATCTCCGACAAAGGTTTCGAGAAGATGCAGCTTCGCACCTTCGCCGAGCTCAATACGGTTGCGAACAGCCTGTGCGCCTGCAGATGTGGCCACCTGAACCAGCTCGACAGGCTTGGACACTTCCACACCATCCTTGACGGCGAGAACGACACCACCCTGCAGGAAGGCCGTGTTCAAGGCGATGACACCGTCAGTCGGACCGGACTTTGGTGAAGCAATCAGCCGGGTGCCCGTGTCGCCGTCCAGTGTTTCGGCAACGCTCGTCAACGTGACACCTTCGCCGGCAAGTGCTTCAACGTCCGAAAGCTCTGCAAGAAAGGATCCGTTGGCGATGACGACGCGGTAGCGGTCGAGATCTCCAAAACCGTCCTGGGTTTCAAGCAGGCGCCTGGCAACAGTCACGTCAGCCGCCCCCGCAAGAGGTGCAGCCGATTTCATGTAAGCGCGCAGGTCGGAATACTTGTATTCCTCTACCCGGCGATGCGGCAGTCCCCGGTCCCGGATGTGGCCGAGCGCCGCTTCGCGCAGAGCCTTGACGGCAACCGAGCCGGCCAAACCGTCTTTCGCGTTGTCGAAACGCTCCAGCAGGTCGCTTTCCGCCTGGGTGTGTTTGATGGGTGCGCTGGCGTTCATATCGCTTTGCTCCCTCAGGCGGCCGTGTCGATGTAGTCGGCGTAACCGTTCTTTTCCAGCTCCAGCGCAAGGTCCTTGTCGCCGGTCTTGACGATGCGGCCCTTGGACAGAACGTGGACAACATCCGGAACGATGTGGTCAAGCAGACGCTGATAGTGGGTGATCACCACCATGGCGCGATCGGGACCGCGCAGCTTGTTCACGCCTTCAGAAACGATCCTGAGTGCGTCGATGTCGAGGCCGGAATCGGTCTCGTCGAGAACGCAGAGCTTCGGCTCCAGCAAGGACATCTGCAGAATTTCCGCACGCTTCTTCTCGCCACCGGAGAAGCCCACATTGAGCGGGCGCTTCAGCATGTCCATGGAGACGTTCAGGTGGCCGGCAGCCTCCTTGACGCGCTTCATGAAGTCCGGGATCGACAGCGTGTCCTCACCGCGTGCCTTGCGCTGTGCGTTCATCGCCGTCTTGAGGAATTCCATGGTGGCAACACCAGGAATCTCGATCGGGTACTGGAAGGCCAGGAACAGGCCCGCAGCAGCGCGCTCATCCGGCTCCATCTCAAGAAGGTTCTCTCCGTTGAACAGGATCTCGCCTTCTGTAACCTCGTAGTCGTCCTTGCCGGCCAGGATGTAGGACAGCGTCGACTTGCCGGAACCGTTCGGGCCCATGATGGCGTGTACTTCGCCAGCATTGATGGTCAGATCGATGCCGCGCAGGATCTCTGTTTCGTCTTCCGCAATGCGGGCGTGCAGATTCTTGATCTCAAGCATTGTTTGCTTCCGTCGTCTCGTTCGTTTTTTCTTTTTCGATCGCCAGTTGGCGAAGATCCTCAGCTCTTTTCTTGCGTGTCGTGATGACTTTCCTCGTTTTCACCGCGACATAGACAAGAGCGCTCACGGCCGTAAATCCTGCTGCGTAAACCGCCATCTGACGGTCGACAAAGATTAGCAGGAACGACACGAACAGCAGGATTCCAAAAACTGTCCCAAAGATGAGTTCGGAAAGATACAAGTGCATGTACTTTCCCTGATCCTGGAGCCCGTCCTGCCCTTCCATTCGGCGTTTCGCAGCCAATATCTGTGACTGCGCAACAGCCAAGTCATGTGTCTCCGACCCGTGTCCCAAAGCTTCGCTCCTGCCTCAGACCGTTTTGAAAATCATGAACCCGCCGGCAGAAACTGCTTCGTAACGGTGATCTTCCCGACGATCACGGAATTTATTCCGTCCAGTTCTTCGGAGCCCCCACAATTCCACTAACCCAACGGGCCGATGGAGGCTCATGGTCGCCATCATCAGCTCAGCCCACGGATCCTTCCAGGCTGATCGAGATCAGCTTCTGTGCCTCGACGGCGAATTCCATCGGCAGCTGCTGGATGACGTCCTTGACGAAACCGTTGACGATCAGCGCCACGGCTTCTTCTTCGGAAAGGCCGCGCTGCAGGCAGTAAAACATCTGGTCGTCCGAGATCTTCGAGGTGGTCGCCTCGTGTTCGAACTGGGCCGAGGCATTCTTGCTCTCGATGTAAGGCACGGTGTGAGCACCGCAGTCCTGACCGATCAGAAGCGAGTCACACTGGGTGAAGTTGCGCGCATTCGAGGCTTTCCGGTGAGCGGAAACCAGGCCACGATAAGTGTTCTGGGACTTGCCTGCGGAAATGCCCTTGGAAATGATCCGGCTGGAAGAGTTCTTGCCCAGATGGATCATCTTTGTGCCACTGTCGACCTGCTGATAGCCGTTGGAAACCGCGATCGAATAGAACTCACCACGCGAATTTTCGCCGCGCAGGATGCAGGACGGGTATTTCCAGGTAATCGCTGATCCTGTCTCGACCTGCGTCCAGGAGATCTTGGAATTCTTGCCGCGGCAGTCGCCACGCTTCGTGACGAAATTATAGATGCCGCCCTTGCCGTCCTTGTCGCCCGGGAACCAGTTCTGGACGGTGGAGTATTTGATCTCCGCATCATCCAGGGCCACCAGTTCAACGACAGCGGCATGAAGCTGGTTCTCGTCGCGCTGAGGTGCCGTACAGCCTTCCAGGTAGGACACGTAAGCGCCCTTCTCGGCAATGATCAGCGTGCGCTCGAACTGACCGGTGTTCTGTTCGTTGATACGGAAATAGGTCGACAGTTCCATCGGGCAGCGAACGCCTTCAGGCACATAGACAAAGGATCCATCCGAAAAGACGGCCGAGTTCAGCGTCGCGTAGTAGTTGTCGGTCACCGGAACGACGGAACCGAGATACTTCTTCACCAGATCCGGATATTCGCGCAGTGCTTCGGAAATGGAGCAGAAGATGACGCCGGCTTTCTTCAGCTCTTCCTTGAACGTGGTCACGACGGAAACGGAATCGAACACCGCATCGACCGCGACCCGATTCTTTGGCTCGACACCGGCCAGGATTTCCTGCTCGCGCAGCGGAATACCGAGCTTTTCGTAGGTCGCCAGCAGTTCCGGATCGACTTCGTCCAGGCTTTTCGGGCCTTCGACGGATTTCGGAGACGCCCAGTAATAGAGGTCGTCGAGATCGATCTTCGGGTAGGAGACACGCGCCCAGGTCGGTTCTTCCATCTGCTGGAAACGGCGCAGCGCATCAAGGCGCCATTCCGTCATCCATTCCGGCTCGTTCTTCTTTGCCGACAGAAAGCGAACGGTTTCTTCGGAAAGGCCTTTGGCACCTCTTTCCGACTCGATATCGGTCACGAAGCCGTATTTATACTGGTCGACATCGATGGCTTTCACCGTATCGATGGTTTCCTGTACAGCTGGCATATCTTGCCTCCATTCAACAGGCCCCGTGCCTGCTTTGGTTATTTCCTGCAGGGACCCGGTCACCTGCGCCATGTCTGGCAGCGAAGCTGCCGAATTCCTGTCGTCAAGCCGCCTGGTGACGTGCTTGCGGGTTGAGCCTGCCGACGATTTTCGGCCATTGCTCCAGAAACCTGTCGATGTCGCTGCCGCTGGTATTCCAACCCATGCTGACGCGCAAGGCACAGCGAGCAAGATCTTCCGGAACGCCCATGGCGGTCAGCACATGAGACACGGATACCTTGCCGGAGGAACAGGCAGAACCGGATGAAACCGAAATGTGGTCAAGATCAAAAGCGATCAGCGCGGTTTCTGCCGGAATGCCCGGAACGGCAAAGCAACAGGTGTTGGACAGTCTTTCCGCCTTGTCGCCGAAAATGACTGTCGAAGGACAAATCGCGCACAGCCCGGCTTCGAGCCTCGCCTTCATATCGCTCAAATGGCGCGTATCAGCGGCTTCTTCAAGGGCGTCCTTGCTGGCGATGCCGAAACCGGCGATCGCAGAGACATTCTCCGTACCGCCACGACGCCAGTTTTCCTGTCCACCACCAACCATCAAAGGCGCAGGAACCCGGGCCGTTGAGCGCACCACAACCGCGCCGACGCCTTGCGGACCACCGAACTTGTGAGCAGACAGCGTCAGGACATCCGCCTGCCAGCTTTCGAGATCAATCGGCATTCGGCCCGCAGCCTGAACCGCGTCCACGTGAAAGAAATGACCGTATTTTTCGGAAATGCCCCCAATTTCGGTCAACGGCTGAATGACGCCTGTTTCATTGTTGGCAGCCATTACGGAAATGAGGCTTGGTTCGGCGTCCTTGACAGCCTGCTCCAGAGCATCAAGCACCACTCGGCCGTTTTCGTCGACAGGCAGGACCACCTGGTCGGAAACGGCAAACCGTCCTCCGGTCATCACCGAGGGATGCTCGACGGCGCTTCTGAACAGTTTGTCGAGATAGACGGGAGCACCCTGATCCTGCCACGTCGGCGAAAGCGCCGTCATGTTGGCTTCCGTCCCCCCGGATACAAAGGTAACCGCGCGGTTCTTCGCGTTGCAAAGCCGAGCGACCTGTTCGCGCGCGTTCTCGATACGACCACGGGCTTTACGGCCATGCGCGTGAACAGAGGATGCGTTGCCTGCATCACTCAGCACCTCGATCATGACCTCGCGCGCGGTCTCGCGCAGGGGCGCGCCGGCGTTGTGGTCCAGATAGATCGGGGCAGACTGGTGCTGCATAGCGCCTCTTACGCTTGAGTTCGAGTTTTGCAAAGAATCGAAATTCCGCTTTATTGTCAGATACATGTGCGAAAAACCTTGAATTTTTCCGCCATGATGACGATAACTGCCCCCAACCGGTCGAACCGAGCATCGTCGCCTGCTGAGGGATGGTGCGAACTTTCGAATAATTCTAAACAGGGTTCTAGAAACTCGGAGACAAAGAGTCAAGTTTAGACTTACGGGAAACCACGTATCGTGAGCCCAAATTACCGCGCGATATTCTTCTGCGCGACAAAATGACAAGGACATAGCGTTTCATGCCTGAGGTGATCTTCAACGGTCCCGCCGGCCGGCTTGAGGGCCGGTTCCATCCCGCCAGAAAACGCAACGCACCAATCGCCCTGGTTCTGCATCTGCATCCGCAATTCGGCGGCACGATGAACAACCAGATCGTCTACCAGATGTACTACATGTTCGCCCGGCGCGGATTTGCAGTGCTGCGTTTCAACTTCCGTGGCGTCGGCCGGTCCCAGGGATCCTTCGACCACGGCCAGGGTGAGCTTTCCGATGCGGCTGCCGCTCTCGACTGGGTGCAGACCGTTCATACGGACGCCCGCGCCTGCTGGATTGCCGGCTTCTCTTTCGGTGCCTGGATCGGCATGCAGCTTTTGATGCGCCGTCCGGAAGTGGAAGGCTTCATTTCGGTCGCCCCGCCGGCGAACCTCCACGATTTCTCCTTCCTTGCCCCCTGCCCTTCATCCGGCCTGATCATTCATGGCGACAATGACAAGGTTGTCCCGCAGAAGGATGTACAGACGCTGGTCGACAAGCTGAAAACCCAGAAAGGCATCGTGATCGATCACGAGACCATTCCAGGCGCCAACCATTTCTTCGAGAATGACATGGACGAGCTCATGCAGCGCTGCGGTACCTATGTGGATGGCCGACTTGGGCTTTCGCCATCCGACTACGTCGACATCGACTGACACGACATCAAAGCCCGCCTCCTGGCGGGCTTTTTATTTGTCCGAACGCCAGCGGTTCTCATGCCCATTTCAACAGACAGTCTCGTCATCCGTTCCGCTACCAAAGAAGATTTTCAAGGTTTGTGCGCGCTCTACGCGCAGCTGATTTCGAATGACATTCCCGCCGCTGAAGAGTTGCGACTCGAGACTTTTGACCAGATTCTGGCACAACAGGGTGTCGATATACTTGTCGCAGACCTGGAAGGCACTCTGGTCGCGACATGCATGCTGATCACCGTCCCAAACCTCACCCGTGGCTGCGCACCATTTGCGCTTATTGAAAACGTCGTCACAGACGCCGACTATCGCGGCATAGTCATCGGAAAAACCTTGTTACAAACCGCGATTGACACAGCTTTTTCCGCAGGATGTTTCAAGGTGATGCTGTTGTCGGGGTTTACCAACACGGACGCGCATCGGTTTTACAAGAACCTCGGTTTTGCAACGTCAAAGACCGGATTTGAATTGCGCGCTCCCAACTATCCCACCCGGCAATAGATGTTTGTGCTGCGCCCATGTCATGCGCTGCAGACTGGACAGACCGGTTTTAGCGTGCCTTGATTTTCCGGGGCGGAAACCGGGAGGCCTGAACTGCCATGGCTGGATACTTCGGAACGGAACAGCAGACCAGGCTGCAGCAACGAGCAGAACAGCTTTACACCTGGACCATGGAAACACCCGGTGCCTGCTGCAATGTTCGCACGCTCGGTTCAGACAATCCTGAAACCTTAGGATTTCACAACATACTCAAATCGCTCGAAGAAGACGGCGTGTTCGGGTTCCGCCTGCTTGAAAAGGCAAGCCAGTTGGACATGGGCAACGCCCTGGCCGAAAAGGGCTTTCGGCTGGATACCTGGGATGTTTTTGTCGGCGATGCAGAAACGATCAGGGCCGCGACCGGCCCGATCCTGTCGAGAGGAATTCCGGAAGGGCTTCAAGCTATTTCGGATCTGGATGGCGCAGAGGGTCCATTGACGCACGCGTTCCAGGAATTCGTTGCAGCGGCCGGCATCGCTCCGTTTTCAGGCTCGTTCCTGAATGGCGACTACGGACCGGTTGTCTCCGTCGGGTTGATGGATGAAACAGGCCACTTTGCCGCCTGTGCCCACGGCTACTTGCCACACAATGATCACAGTCCCTATCGCGGCTATGCATGGGGCGGCCTTGTCGCTGTTGCCCCCGAACATCGCGGCAAGGGCCTCGGAACCTATGTCAATGCCTTCATGGCCGAGGCATCTCTGACCCGCCTTGAAGCTACCCATCTCTATGAACTGGTGTCGGCAACCAACACGACATCACGCCGAATGGTCGAAGGGTGTGGGCTGTCCCTGTCGCAAGAGCTTTATTCAGGGCTTGCCACCAGGGGAGCGGAAAGGTTCACACGCTAGGGTGCTCAAACCGGCACCCAGCAGCCACCTACCCCTGGAAAGGCTTCGGACGCGGCACGCCAGGACCATGTTCCAAACCATCGTCAGGACCTGCCAGCGGGTCCTCGCCTTCCGCAACAGTGCCTTTAATCGGCGGGCCTGCATAATCCTCGGGCGGCGGAACGGTGGACGCGAGTTTACAATCGGTCAGCCAGATATCGTAGACCGGATGCTCAACGGCATGGAGACCGGGGCTGGCTGCAAACATCCAGCCGGAGTAAATCCGCCGCACTTCGTTGTTGAGGGTGATTTCGTCAACCTGGACGAAACCTGTCGTAAGTGGCGACTCTGTCTGAGGGCGCGTGTAACAGACCCTTGGCGTAACCTGAAGCGCACCGAACTGGACCGTTTCACCGATATAGACATCGAAGGAAATGATACGTCCGGTGATCTTGTCGAGGCCTGAAAAGACTGCGACCGGGTTTTCGATCTTTTCCGCGTGTGCAGAAACCGATGGCATGACCAGAGCCATCGCCGCGATTCCAAGGCCTGCGCCCAGGCATTTTACCGCTTTCATCGTGTCAAACTGGTCCGCCATCAGCTTCAATTCGATTCCTCAGGTGCTAAGCATACGTGTGTTCTTTTATGCGGCGCTAGCACCGAATTGCGGCCCGGAAAAGACAAAGCTCGTTCCGGGCCGAGAAATGATCTAGCCGATTTCCGCCAAACGACTGAGTGCCGTCTGGACCTTCTCTAGCTTTTCCTTGGATTCGGCAACTTTTTCGCGTTCACCGTCAACAACCTCTTCCGGGGCCTTGGCAACGAACGCCGGGTTGGAAAGCTTCTTCTCGATCTTCGAAATCTCGCCTTCCAACTTGCCGGCTTCTTTCTGAAGACGGGTCTTTTCCGCACCCAGATCGATCACACCGGCGAGCGGCAGGCAGACGGTAGCTTCGCCGACGATGATCTGCGCAGCTCCGGACGGAGCAGCATCAGCCAGAGAAACGGTTTCAGCACGTGCCAGACGAAGGATTGCGGTTTCGTGTGTCTTCAGCCGGGCCTTGGTCTGTTCGCTGGCACCCGTAACGATCACGGAGACCTTGGCCCCCGCCGGAATGTTCATTTCCGCGCGGACAGACCGGATCTCGGAAATCAGATCGACGAGCCAGTTGATTTCGCCGGCGGCCGCCTCGTCGGAAACCTTGGCTTCCGGCCAGGCAGACAGCATCAGCAGGCCGTCAGGTGCGTTGCCTTCTTCACCAAGACGCTCCCAAAGTTCTTCCGTCAGGAACGGCATGATCGGATGCAGAACCTTCAGGATCTCGTCCAGGGCCCAAGCCGCCGTGGCACGGGTTTCGGCCTTGACTGCTTCGTCATCGCCATTGAAGATCGGCTTGGCAAGTTCCAGGTACCAGTCGCAGAATGTGTTCCAGGTAAACCGGTAGACCGCCCCGGACGCATCGTTGAAGCGGTAATCTTCCAGTGCTGCCGTAACCTCGGCGATGCAGCGGCCGGTTTCCGTCGCGATCCAGCGGTTCAACGTGTGCCGGGTTGCCGCCGGGTCGAAGCCTTCCAGCCGGGCACAACCGTTCATTTCGGCAAACCGTGCCGCGTTCCAGAGCTTGGTCGCAAACCGCTGTCCGCCTTCAGCTGCCTGGTCTGACATCCGCAGCATTCTGCGGGCCTGAACTTCCTGGCTTACGAGTGCAAACCGGGTCGCATCAGCGCCGAACCGCCCGATCAGATCGAGCGGATCGATAACGTTTCCAGTCGACTTGGACATCTTCTTGCCCTTGCCATCGACGACGATCGAGTTGAAGTAGACAGTGTGAAACGGCACTTCATCCATGAAATGAATGCCCTGCATCATCATGCGGGCAACCCAGAAGAAGATGATGTCGAGACCCGTGATGAGAACATCCGTCTTGTAGTAGCGCTCCAGCTCCGGCGTCTTGTTCGGCCAACCCAGTGTCGAGAACGGCCAGAGCGCGGAAGAGAACCACGTGTCCAGAACGTCCTCATCTCGCGTCAGCGCCTTGCCGCCGGCCATCGCAACAGCTTCTTCCTCGGAATGCGCGCAGTATTCCTTGCCGTCTTCATCGTACCAGACCGGGATCTGGTGTCCCCACCAGAGCTGGCGTGAAATGCACCAGGGCTGAATATCGTTCAGCCAATTAAAGTAGACCTTGTCGGCGTTCCCCGGAATTAGCTTGGTCGTGCCGTCCTGAACTGCCTTCAGGGCCGGAGCAGCCAACGTTTTGGCATCAACAAACCACTGGTCCGTCAGCATCGGTTCGATGACAACCTTGGACCGGTCTCCGAATGGCTGCATGATCTTCTTGGATTCAACCAGAGGCAACCGGACCGGAGCTTCCGCTCCTTCTTCCAGCGGACGAACGACTGCCCTGCCAAGCGTATTCCACTCGGGGGCCTGCCCCTTCATCCAGGCAACGTCCGGATGATCAGCGGGGACTGTTACCGCAAGACCTTCCGCCGTGATCTGTTCAATGACGCGCTTGCGCGCTTCGAACCTGTCGAGCCCCCGCAGGTCGTCCGGAACGATATTGATCAGATCGACTTCCTGGATGGTCAGTTCTGCACCGTCGATGATGGCCTGAGCCTTGGCCGCTTCTTCGACATAGGGCGCACCATCAGCGCGCATTGCCCCTTTGGTGTCCATCAGGCGGTACATGGGGATCTTGTTGCGCTGTGCGACGCCGTAGTCGTTGAAGTCGTGCGCACCGGTAATCTTGACCGCACCCGATCCGAAATCCGGATCCGGATATTCGTCGGTGATGATCGGGATCAGGCGGCGATGTTCCTTCGGCCCGACCGGGATCTCGCAGAGTTTGCCGACGATCGGCTTGTATCGCTCGTCGTCGGGATGAACAGCAACCGCTCCGTCGCCCAGCATGGTTTCCGGACGCGTCGTGGCAATCGAGATGTAGTCGCGGGTTTCGCGAAGGGTGATATTCCCCTCTTCGTCCTTCTCGACATATTCATAGGTTGCGCCACCGGCCAGCGGGTAGCGGAAATGCCACATGTGACCGTCGGATTCGATGTTCTCGACCTCGAGGTCCGAAATGGCGGTCTCCATCTTGGGATCCCAGTTGACCAACCGCTTGGACTTGTAGATCAACCCCTCATTATAGAGGTCGACAAAAACCTTTCGGACGGCCTCGGACAGGCCTTCGTCCATCGTGAACCGTTCGCGCGACCAGTCGCACGACGCCCCCAACCGCTTCAGCTGCGCGATGATTGCACTGCCAACTTCCCCCTTGTAGCGCCACGCACGCTCGACGAACGCCTCGCGACCGATTTCGGTGCGGCTCGGCTCGTTGCGCTCGGCCATCTGTCTTTCGACAGCGATCTGAAGCGCGATCCCTGCGTGGTCAGTACCCGGTTGCCAGAGGGTGTCGAAGCCCTGCATGCGCTTCCAGCGGATCAGGATGTCCTGAAGCGTATTGTTGAGAGCATGCCCCATATGAAGCGAGCCGTTCACGTTCGGCGGCGGAATTACGATGGAAAAGGAGGCTGCGCCTTCTTTCGCGCCAGCTCCGGCCTTGAAGGCCTCCGCCTTTTCCCAGGTTTCGTAAATCCGCGGCTCAACGCTGGCCGCATCGTAGGTCTTATCCAGCATCAGGGTCACTCAATGGGAGGATGAATTTCGATTTTCGTGAAGCACCGTGTAAATCGGATGCGATGCCGCAAGTCAACCGCCTATCCAGCCCAAAGCTGCTGCCAAGTGGCGCTTTTGCAGGGTGAAACGCCTGTCCGGCGATCCGAACTTGGGTTGGAACGCATTTGCTGCGATAAGCGGGTCATGACCGTTTCAATCCGCCCGCATCACCTGCTTTGCATGCTGACCTATCTGGGAAAAGGCTACACGCCGACCTTTGTCGAAAACTACAGCGCGATCGTTCAGCGCCTGAATGACGGCGAACCCATCGAACTGATCGACGGGCCCGACACCCTGTGCGAGCCCATGCTGAGCGAACCCTCCTGCCATTGCCTCAACGAAAGTGTCCGCGTCAGGGACAGCAAGGCTGCCGCCGATATCGCAGAAGCCATTGGACAGCCGCTTGAAAGCGGAACTTCCCTGTTTCTGAGCCGGACGGTTCTGACATTGCTGAGAAAGGCGTTCGCAAATGGAGAGATCCGCCGCGCATGTGAAGGATGCGAATGGCATGAACTGTGTTCCGCCATTGCCCGAAACGAATTCAGGGGATGCCATCTGGCACCCCCTGACTGAAATCGTGGAATGGATCCGACCTGCTAGCGCCGGCGCGTCACGCGTTGAATTTCCTTCTGAACCATCTGCTCCACCATTCCGGGCAGATTCTGGTCCAGCCAGGCTTTCAGCATAGGCCGCAGCATTTCCTTGACCAGCTCTTCAACAGTTTGCGCCTGAGACCCGACGAACATGTTGGACAGGTTGTCGAAAGCTGCGTGAACAGCTTCTCCGGTGTTCTGGGACGTTAGCGGTGCATCGTCTGCAACATTCGGCAGATCCTCCGGCACCGGTTGAGTGGCCATGACCGGTTCAGGGTCAAAAACCGCTTCCGGCTCGGGATCGAATTCCGGCATTGGCGGGGCCGAGAAGGAAATGTCTCCTTCATCGCCGTCCAGGTCCTCTGCCATTCCCTCGACAATGTCCATGGCATCGTCATCGGGAACCGCCAGTTCCTCAGTCAGCTCCAGAACGTCGTCGCCTTCGTCTTCCTCGGCGTCGGCAGCCATGGCGGCTGCCATATCGTCCGCGTCATCTTCTTCTACCGGGAGGTCGTCTTCATCGTCGCTGCTCATGTCGAACAGCTTGTCGAGATCGTCCTGGGACATTTCGGAGGCATCGCCCATATCGTCCGTCGCCTCTTCTTCTACTGGTGTCTTTACAGGTTCGCTGCTGCCGCTTTCGCCGTCCTCGGCTCCCTGGGAGTCCTCATCGGATATGATTCGGCGGATCGATGCGAGGATTTCCTCCATCGACGGCTCATCAGCCTTCTTCGCCTGCGCCATGACTTCCCCCGTACTTACCGGCTACGCTCAGGAACATTCCGTTCCATCAAAATGATTCGTTAACCGAAATTATGCGGGTCAATAAGAAACGCGCAAAGTGAACGCGCCTCGAAGCATCGCCTTATCCCCTTTTTAGTCGGGAATTACCGATCATGAGTGGAATTCGGCTCGGCGTTTCACGTCATCCTTCGCAAATTTGTCAGGATGTTCAGCCAAATAACAAAGGCGGCTGAAGATCTTTCGACCGTCAACCGCCATCGTGACTAAGATAAGTTACCAGTTTCTTACCGGCCATCAGGTGTGCGCAGACCGAACCACTGGTCACGCACAGCCTGATAATGCTGTTTGGGATTGTAGCGCGCAACATTGAGGCCAAGCGTTTCAGCGTCCAGCCGTCCAACGGCTGCAACCAGCTGATATCCGCTGACGATCCGGTTACGCTGCGCGGTTACGAGATTGGATTGCTGGGTCACCAGTTCACGCTGGGCATCCAGGACATCAAGCGTGGTGCGCTGACCAACCCTCTGTTCCTCAATGACACCTTCCAATGCCAGCTGCTGCGCCTCTACGGCGGCCTGGGCTGCGACAATGGAAGCTTCCGCTGCCTGATAGTTGCCCCATGCCGAAATGACATTGGCGCGAATCTGGTCGCGCGCCACATCAAGCTGCAGACGGGTCTGGCCCAATTCTTCCTTGGCCTGACGGACCCGGGACGACACGCCGCCCCCCTGATAGAGAGGTATGCTAACGTTGCCGAAGATCTGGGCGTTGTCGCTAAAGTTGGTCGTAGCGGACGGGTTCCAAGATCTGGAAATGCTGCCATCCAGTGTGACCGTCGGCAAAAGCTCACCTTCGATCGTCTTGATGTTGAACATCGCGGCGTCAACCAGATGCTGAGCCTGACGGATCAGCGGCTGATGCGTTTCGCTCAGCTGCATCGCTTGATCGATGGATTTGGGCACGAAGCGGCTGATCGAGGTGTCTGCCGACAGGCTGCGCGCCTCAACGCCGATCACCTGACGATAGATCGCCCGGCTCGTATTCAGATTGGCAAGGGCGGTGTTGAGGCTGGCTCGCGCTTCTGAAGCACGGGCTTCCGCCTGGCTGACATCCGTCCGGGTACCCTCCCCCACGTCGAACCGGTCGCGAGCCGCTCTCACCTGTTCCTGAAGAAAGGCAAGGTCACTGCGCTGCAGCGATACCAGCGCGGTGTCCCTGATCACATCGACATAGGATGTTGCCGCGTCCAGCAGCGTATCCTGCTCGGTCGACATCAGGCTTTCCCGCTGAGCCCGCACAACAGCTTCGGCCTGACGGGTGGAATTGATGGTCCGGAAACCGCGGAACAGGGTCTGACTGATCGTCAGGGAGATCGACGCGTTGTTGCGATAATCGATCGTCGAGTCGGCGCCGGTCGCGAGGCGTCCGGCTGCGGCTGACGCCGACACCGTCGGCCGCCACCCCGTAAGAGCCTGAGGCACGTTTTCATCAACGCCGCGAAGCTGTGCACGCGCCGCGTTCAAGCTAGGGTTATTTGAATAGGCGAGCGCCAGCGATTCTCTGATGGTTTCTGCACCAGCGGGAGACAGGGAGGCACCGGTCAAGGCGGCAGCGGAAACGCCACCCAATAGGCCTATAGCAATGGTCAAAACTTTTAGAGTTGAACGACCAGACACCCCAAACTCCTTCCGGGTCAACCTATTTGATCCTGTTGAGTAAACTGATGGGTGTTATTCTTCAACCGTTTGAGAGCCGATCGTTGCGATTTTCCACGAGTGAGGCTTAATGGCAACAACTTGTCGCCGCGTTACACCTCGTTCCGTCTGAAAAAGCAAAAAAACCCGCCGTAATTCGGCGGGTTTCCGTCACTTCGGTACATGATTGTCTGATCAGAAGACGAATTCGTCCGCTTTGGCGAACCCCGGAAGAACGCTGACGGACGCGTTGAAGCCGAATCGGCTGCTCACCGCGGTTCCCGATTTCTGGTAAAGCTTGGCAACGCCTGCGCCGCCGCGACCTTCTATCACTGCCAGGCGGCCGTCAGGTTTCAACTGGTCGGTCAGGGTCTGCGGCAAAACTTCAACAGCGCCATCCACCAGGATGACATCGTAAGGCCCTTCGGACGCATACCCCGCGGACAGCGCGCCTTCCACGACCACGGCATTTTCAATACCGAGATCCACCAGAACCTCGGTTGCGGTCTTGGCCAGATCCGGATTTTCCTCAAGAGCGACAACAGAAGCTGCAAGTTTGGATACGACGGCAGCGCTGTATCCGGTGCCGGCGCCAACAACCAGAACTACGTCGCCTTCTCGGATATCCGCCAGTTGAACCAGCTTTCCGAAGATATGCGGCTTCATCAGCATGCGGCCGGTTTCAGCCGCCCCGACCGGAAGGTCTTCGTCGATGTAGGCAACGGCACGTTTGGAAGCGGGCACGAAGCGTTCACGCGGCACCAGTTCCATTGCGTCCAGGATCCGGTGGTCGGTCACATCGTTGGTGCGCAGCTGGTTATCCACCATCTTGCGGCGGGACTGATTAAAGTCCGTCATATCGGCCCTCACTTTGACTTGCCGGGTTACCGGCGCCTCTTGAGAAACGTTCATTAGCGATGCAAAGGCGGCCTGACAAGTATCCGCGCGCGCAGATCCCGCAATGGCGCCCGGTTTCTGCGGAAAATAAGCTGCGACAAAAGCATTTCCTCAAATCGATAACCTGCAACGGTGGAAATCTGAACAGCATTGAATTCAGGGCTTGACCAAATCGCGCAACTGTTTGATAAGGCGCGGCACACCACCTAGGGGCCCTGTGGCGGAGTGGTGACGCAGCGGATTGCAAATCCGTGTACACCGGTTCGATTCCGGTCGGGGCCTCCACTTCCTGCTTTTTCGACAAGAATTCGTTTTCAGGCGTCCGTTCCTTCGGACAACACCGGTGCCACATCTGTCCCTCGCGTTATGCTAGTCTCTTTTCCAGTAGCCTTGAAGATGGAAAGAGCCATGAGAACGCCAGCTGGAAGTGCGCCAACACCGGGCAAACCGGCGCAAGTCATCACAACGTCCACCATGAAACGCGTCGAACCGCCGCGGCCGCGCAAGTCACCGCAAGCGGTTTCTGCCAGCGACAACACCGAAGCGCTTGTTGAAGCCCTTCGTCAGCGCATCAACGACCTTGAGTCCCGAATTGCCGATCTGGAAAGCGTCATCACGCTGCAGAACCAGGACGTCATCATCAGCGCGCCTAAGAGCGTGCTCATTCAGGGCATGGACACCGTCGAGATTTCTGCCGGCAGCAAGTTCAAGATCTCTGCCAGCATGACCGAGACCAACGCTCCAATCGCGAAATTTTCCGGCATCCTGGAGTGCAGTATCGTCAAGGCGAATACCGTCATCGGCGCTACCTATACGCCAGGAGCGGGAAACCTCTGGTAGGGCCGGTCAAACCGTGTGCGTCAGACTTTCCGCCGCCGAACCATCCGCATTCTTCCTGCCTTGACCGGGCGCTGCAATTGAACGGAAGCTGCGTTTATGAAGGAACCGAGTTTCAGTATTGGCGTCGAGGAAGAATACCTCCTCGTCGACAAATCAACACGCATGCTGGCAAGTTCGCCTCCGCCAGAGCTCTTCAAGGCTTGCGAAAGCGCGCTTGAAGGACATGTCAGCCCTGAATTTCTGAAATGTCAGATAGAGGTTGGCACCCCGGTCTGCTCCAGTCTTCAGGAAGTCCGCTCGGAACTCGGCAATTTCCGCAAGGCCATTGCGCGTGAAGCTGAAGCCTTCAATCTGGCACCGATTGCGTCCTCAACCCACCCGTTTGCCGACTGGACGGACCAGCCGCACACCGACAAGGAGCGCTACAACGAGATCGCCAGAACCATGCAGCTTGTGGTCAAGCGCATGGTCATCTGCGGCATGCATGTGCATGTTGGCATCGAAGACGAGGAATTGCGCATCGAGCTTTTCAACCAGCTAGCGTATTTCCTGCCTCACCTGCTTGCGCTGAGCACCTCCTCTCCCTTCTGGCGTGGCCGAAATACCGGCCTGAAATCTTACCGACTGTCGGTGTTCAACGAAATGCCGCGTACCGGTCTGCCGCCGGGGTTCGACAGCTATTTCGATTACCGGCACACGGTCGACGTTCTCATTCGCGCCGGCGTCATCGAAGATGCGACCAAGATCTGGTGGGACCTGCGCCCTTCCGACAGGTTTCCTACCCTGGAAATGCGGATCACCGATGTCTGTCCTCTGCTGGACGACGCCGTGGCCATTGCGGCTACCTTCAGATGCCTGTGCCGCATGCTTTACCGGCTGCGCCGCGCCAATCAGGGATGGCGGCAATATTCGCGCTTTCTGCTGGCGGAGAATCGCTGGCAGGCGCAACGACACGGAACCAACGCCCAACTGATCGATTTTGGCCGAAACGAAACCGCGGCCTTTCCGGACATGATCGAAGAACTGATCGAGCTTATCCATCCGGACGCGGTTCACTTCGGCTGTGAGACGGATGTGGCCCATCTGCGGGAGATCGTCTCCAGGGGCACCTCTGCGGAACGCCAGCTGGACCTGGCCGGAGACATCCCGGAAGACGGTCATCTGCCGCAGGAAACTCTCGACAGGATTGTCGACCAGTTGATGTCGGAGACCCAAAGAGGGCTTTGACGGGAGTAGCCTTGCGTCCGGTCATCCGGCATCGTCAGCCGGATTGCCGTGGCGGGGTGCCATGAGGCCCTGTGTGAAAGAACTCAGACGAACCGGTCAGCACAAAGGCAAACTCGTCAATTTCCTCGATCACCGCCGCGGCTGAGCGCGACAGACCCGATCTGGGGCGCATGCCACGCTGAGCCTTGATCAGTGCTTGCCGCGCGAGTGCAAGTTGAGCCAGCAGGGCTTCGCGCTCTACGTCCTGTAATGGGGATTGGCGGCTGCTCTTTGGCATCGGGGCGTCCTATGGTGCACTGTGTTCTTCTTTTGTTCTTTTTTCTGCAATTTGACGTTACTGTCAATGCGCCCAGAGTTGCGCTGCCTTGCAGCGCACTCGCCTCCCTTGCAGCGTATTGGATATCGATCAAACCGGTTCTGCCATAAACGCTTGAAAAGGCTGATACCCTTCGCGTAACAACAACTCATGTCAAACGACCGGTCATCAAGGACGTTCTTGCGGCAGCGCATGTCGGGAACCGTCTGTACTTTTGGTCTTCCTACCGGCTAGATGAAGGGCGAAGGACAGATCGGCCGACCTGTCAACTGCAAGAGGCATATTCTATGGAACACGGCGGGGATTTGACCCTTGCGATTGAACGTTTTGGTGGAACGCACGACGACTGGCTGGATTTGTCGACCGGGATCAATCCCTACAGCTATCCGTTGCCTGACGACCTGTCGCCGTCTGCCTGGTCCAGCCTGCCTGAACGCGGCGCAGAAGAGCATCTGATTGCAGCTGCCCGGCATGCCTACCGCATTCCTGACCATCTTGGTGTCAGTGCGGCACCTGGAACGCAGATCCTTCTGTCTTTGCTACCGACCATCCTTCCCGAAGGGCCGGTTGTTCTCGCCTCCCCTACCTACACCAGCCACAAGCATGCCTGGACCCGGGAAGGCCGTCCACCGATTGAAGTGTCCAGCGTCTACTCTCTTCCCGCCGATGCGAAGATTGTTGTCCTGGTCAACCCGAACAATCCGGACGGGCGCCTGATTGATGTCAGAAGTCTGCTCGAAATTGCGCAGACGCTGAGCGAACGCGGCGGATATCTGGTGGTGGATGAAGCCTTTGCGGATGTCATTCCCGGTGCCACCCTGCTTCCGCACATTGGCAACGAAAACGTTGTGGTGTTGCGATCCTTCGGCAAGTTTTTCGGTCTTGCCGGACTGCGGATCGGCTTCCTTGCTGGTGAAAAGACTGCCATTTCCAGAATGTCGGCCCTTCTGGACAGCTGGAGCCTCAGCGGCCCTGCACTGGAAATCGGCGCCAGGGCATTGCGAGACAAGGCTTGGCAAGACCGGATAACACGGCAGTTGATCGAGGACATGGCGGACCTCACGGTCGCACTTTCCGAATCCGGCCTCAGCGTGTTCGGCGGCACTCCTCTCTATGCTCTCGCCGGTCTTCGCAATCCGAAAGCCCTGCATGAAGCGCTGGCCCGCAGACGCATCTGGACGCGGATCTTCGACTACGCCCCCACCTGGATCCGCTTCGGCCTTCCGGGCGGTCCGGAAAACCTCAAACGTCTGACGGACGCTCTTGCCGAAGCGCTAAAAGAGGTCTGACAGACCCTCATGCTGCTGTACGACCACGCTCTCTGGCTGCTTCTGGCAGCTCTGTTGCTGGACGCCCTGATTGGCGATCCAGACTGGATGTGGCAACGCCTGCCCCATCCGGTCGTCTGGATCGGAAAACTGATCGGTCTGTTCGACCGGCATTTCAACAAAACGGAATACGCAGCGGGAACACGAAAGCTCGGTGGTATCCTGACACTTCTGGTTCTGCTCGCCGGCGCCGCACTTACCGGCGTCATGATCGAGGCACTTGCAAAATGGCTGCCCTACGGCAGGGTGCTGGAAGCGGTCGTGGCTGCCGTGTTCATCGCCCAGAACAGTCTCTACCGTCACGTTGCCGCTGTTCGGGACGGGTTGTTGAACGACGGCCTGGAAGGCGGGCGCAAGGCAGTGTCCATGATCGTCGGGCGCGACCCGAACCGGCTGGACGAAGCCGGAGTTTCGCGGGCAGCCATCGAATCCTGCGCCGAGAATTATTCAGACGGCATCGTGGCACCCGTTTTCTGGTTCGCCGTGCTCGGCCTGCCCGGGTTGATTGCCTACAAGGCTGTGAACACGGCCGACAGCATGATCGGCCACAAGAACGAGGTCTATATCGACTTCGGCTGGGCAGCCGCGCGGTTCGACGATCTCGTCAACCTGCCTGCATCCCGCCTGGCAGGGCTCTTCATCGCCCTGTGCGCACCATTGTCACGGGGTTCCGTCAAAAAGAGCATTGCCTGCATTCTGGCGGACGCCCGCAAGCATCGCTCACCGAATGCCGGTTGGCCGGAAGCTGCCATGGCAGGTGCTCTGAACCTGGCGCTGGCAGGACCGCGCATCTATCCGGGCTATACCGTCAACGACCGTTATCTGAACGCGAATGGACGCAAGGATGCACGGGTGGACGACATTTCACGAGCCTTGAGAATCCTGGTCGGATGTTTTGCAATCGAAGCTTTGCTGATTGCAATTCTGGCACTGTTGCTGGCGCTCTAGTGCGGTGAATTTGAAACACGCCTCGATCTAACGGCAACCGCCGGAGCGTGCCGGGACACGTGACGAACTTCAGTTTTGGCTGACGAGGTCATTGGTCAGACCTGATTGCCTGACCACGTGCAATTTTCAGGATGGCCTCAACGTCGAGAACCTCTTCGAGGTGTAACGCAAGATCGTCCAGGATCCGGTCGATGTCCCGCTCATAACTGAGGTCGGAGCGGACGTTGAAGGCCTTCAGGTAGGCGGTCCGGAAAGCATCATCCGTGAAAAGACCGTGGATGTAGGTTCCGCAGACGCGGCCATCCGCAGAGACCGCGCCATCAGCTCCCCCTTCGTCAAGTCGCATCATCGGATTTCCGCAATCCGGCCCGGAGGTGCGGCCAACGTGAATTTCGTAACCGGCCACCGGCGCACCGCTGGCAACGTGGGTCCCCTTGGCGGCAACGGTCGATTTGTCCGGTGTCAGCGTCGTGTCGACATCCAGATAACCAAGCCCCTCAACCGTTCCGGGTCTTCCCTCGATACCGTCAGGATCTGAGATGGTCTTGCCAAGCATCTGGTAACCGCCGCAGACACCCAGAATATGCCCGCCCCGCCTGTGATGGGCCTTGAGATCTACGTCCCAGCCCTGCCTGCGGAAGAACGCGAGATCGCCAACAGTGGATTTTGATCCCGGCAACAGCACGATATCAGCATCTCCGGGCAAAGGGTTGCCGGGTTGAACAAGTTCAAGTTTCACACCAGGTTCAAGCCTGAGCGGATCCAGATCATCGAAATTCGCGATCCGCGAGATCACAGGCACGACAATCTTGAGGCCACCGCCCCCAAACCCGTCTGCCAGACCAAGAGCATCCTCCGCCGGAAGTTTCGCGGCATCGGCAAACCAGGGAACAACGCCGAGGCCTTTCCATCCGGTGCGATTTTCGATTTCACGCAAGCCGTCGTCAAACAGGCTTGGGTCACCTCGGAAACGGTTGATGAAAAAGCCTTTGATGCGCTGACGTTCGTCGTCTTCCAGAACCACGCAAGTTCCAACCACCGAAGCAATCACCCCGCCGCGATCGATATCCGCACATAGGATCACCGGTAGATCCACCGCTTCGGCAAAGCCCATGTTGGCGATGTCACCGGACCGAAGATTGATTTCCGCAGGGCTGCCCGCTCCTTCAACGATCACCAGGTCTGCAGATGAAGCGTTGATTGAGAAACTTTCGATAACCGTCGGTAATAATTCTGCTTTCTGCTTGCCATATTCCCGTGCCCGCATTGTGCCATGGCGTTTTCCCTGGACAATCACCTGGGCACCAGTATCGGTCTCGGGCTTCAACAGAACCGGGTTCATGTGCACGCTCAGGGGAACGCGGCACCCCATTGCCTGCAGCGCCTGTGCCCTGCCTATCTCGCCGCCATCGGCCGTGACGGCGGCATTGTTTGACATGTTCTGTGGCTTGAAGGGGCGAACGGTCAATCCACGGTTGGCAAAGAGGCGGCACAGACCGGCAACGATCAGGCTTTTGCCGACATTCGAGCCTGTGCCCTGAATCATGACCGCCGGAACCTTGCCGGCAGATTTCGTCTCAACCATGCAACGTCATTCTTTGCCGAACGGAGGTGCGCCATAAGGCCGGAACTCGGACGGCACCGGAAGGTTGGCGAGCCGCAACTCCAGCATCAAGCGGACCGTTGGCCGCACCGCAAACAGAACAGAGCCGATGACGAACAGCCATGTGCCCGCATACATCAGGCTGTCGTAGAAAAAGAAGACGCTGCCGACAAGAAACGTCAACGCCGCCAGGAATTCGACAACGGTTCGGTAAAGTTCAAATTTCCGAACCGTGTCCACATGTGCCTGCGAGGCCGCGCGAAGACTATGATCGAATAGCTTGCTCATCCTCGATCCCCTTTGAATACGTCTGGGTTCCACCGTTTCAATGCGTTTCTAAAACTCGATGCCCTCCTGAGGCTTCACCCCTGAACGGAACGGATGCTTGATCTGGGTCATGTCGGTAACAAGGTCGGCTATGTCGATCAGCTCGTCCTTGGCATTGCGCCCGGTGATGACAACATGGACGTCATCCGGTTTTTCGTTTTTCAGGAAATCGACCACTTCGGCAATGTCCAGATAATCGTAACGCAGAACGATGTTGAGCTCGTCGCACAGGATCAGACGATACTCGCCGGAGGTGATCATGTCCTTGGCCGCTTGCCAGGCTTCGTTTGCAGCGTCGATATCCCGTTGCCGGTCCTGTGTTTCCCAAGTGAAACCTTCACCCATCCGCTTGATGGTGACCAGATCGGAAAACCGCTCCAGCGCCATACGCTCACCGGTCTCGATCCGCCCCTTCACGAACTGCACCACGCCCACCTTGTGACCATGACCGAGGGAGCGAAACACCATGCCGAAACCGGCCGTCGATTTGCCCTTGCCCTTGCCGGTGTGGACAATCAGCAAGCCTTTTTCGATGGTTTTAGTGGCCATGATCTTGTCACGCGCGGCTTTTTTCTTGCGCATTTTCTCAGCATGGCGGGCGTTAAGTTCTTCTTCGGTGAGTTCCGGCTTGTCCTTGTCGGCGGTCACGATACGTCCGTCCCTTCCAGTCTTGTTTTCAAATCACTCAGTGCAGCATGGGTCGAATTGCGCCGCGGCGTCCAGAGGCCGCGTTCGATTGCTTCCAGAAACCGGTCCAACATTTCATTGAGACCGGTCGGATTGGCGTCCTTCAGAAAGTCCAGCACGGTGCCATCGTCCAGATAGGCATCATAAAGCTGGTCAAAATGGTGATCGCCAACAGCCCGCGTCGTTGCCGCGAAGGCAAACAGGTAGTCGAGCGTCGCAACCATCTCGAACGCCCCCTTGTAGCCGTGACGCATAACGCCGGCGATCCATTTCGGATTGGCTGCACGTCCGCGCACGACCCGGCCGATTTCCTCCGAAAGGGTGCGCACCACCGGACGTTCCGGCCGTGAGTGGTCGTTGTGATAGACCGCTGGTGCATCACCCTTCAGCGCCTCGACCGTCGCTGCAAGTCCGCCCTCGAACTGATAATAGTCGTCGCTGTCCAGAAGATCGTGTTCGCGGTTATCCTGATTGTGCAACACGGCATCGACGGTTTTCAGCCTCGTTTCGAGATCGTGTCTGGCAACAGTGCCTTCCGCACCACCTCCATAGGCGTATCCACCCCAGGTAAGGAAGGCGTCGGCAAAGTCCGCACGTTCTTCCCAAAGTTTCTCGTCGATCAGTGCCTGCAGACCTGCACCGTAGGCCCCGGGCCTGGATCCGAAGACACGGAACCCGGCGCGGCGCTCGGCTTCGGCCTTGTCCAGACCATCGGCCTGAAGTCTCGTACTCTCCGACCGCATTCGCGCGGCAATCGGATTGGCTTCGTCCGGCTCGTCCAGCGCCCCGACTGCACGCGCGGCACTGTCAAACAGGTCCATCTGATGGGGAAAAGCGTCGCGGAAAAATCCGGAGACTCGCAAGGTGACGTCAATGCGCGGACGTCCGAGTTCGGATAGTTTCAGAATTTCAAACCCTGTGACCCGACCCGAGCCCTGCTCCCACACCGGCCTTGCCCCGATGAGTGCCAACGCCTGGGCAATGTCGTCGCCGCCGGTCCGCATGTTGGCCGTGCCCCAGCACGTAAGCACCAGGGATTTCGGCCATTCGCCTTCTTCCTGGAAAAAGCGCTCGGCAACGAGTGTGGCGGATTGCCAGCCAAGCCGCCAAGCTGTCTCGGTAGGCACGGCCCGCACATCGACGGAGTAAAAGTTCCGTCCGGTCGGCAGCACGTCCGGTCGTCCACGCGACGGTGCACCTGACGGCCCGGGGGCAACAAATCCACCATCAAGCGCGGTCAGTACCGCTGCTGTTTCGGCATCTCCGGACCCGGTTACAGCCGGGCGCAGGACGTCATTTACATCGTCCAGAACGGCACGTGTCGCTGGCCAGTTTTCAGACGCATCGCAGTTACCGGCAACGATCTCCCGGGCAAGCAGCTCTATGCGTTCGACCGTATCGCCCTGGGACCGCCAGGGAGCCTCCTGCACGTCCTCCAGAATGCCCGGCCGGTCCCAGCGCCAGGGCGCGGCGAAGTCGCAATCCAGAGGGTCGAACCCGTCAAAACCAAGGTCCGCCGCGATCGCCCGTTGCAGGCTTTGCTGCCCAGGTTTACTGCCGCGCGGGACTCGTGCCAGGGCAACCAGCAGATCAGTCAGAAGATCGCCAGCCGGGCTTTCTCCAAGAATATGCAGACCATCACGGATCTGCAGTTCCTTCAGGTCGCACAGATGAGCATCCAGACGTGCAAGGCGGGTCTCCTCGTCCATCTCGTCGGAAATGCCGATATCCTTGTCGAGGCCGTGCCTTGCGGCGGCATCCAGAATGTCGCGGGTCAACGCCTTCAGGCGGCGCGGGTCAACACCGCTTGCCAGATAATACTCATCAAGCAGCGTCTCCAGCTCTTCGGCAACGCCATGGCTCTCCGCCCGTGCCAAAGGCGGCGTCAGATGATCGACGATGACGGCGGCCGTCCGCCGTTTTGCCTGCGCCCCCTCGCCCGGATCATTGACGATGAACGGATAGATGTTCGGAACGGGCCCCAGCACCGCTTCCGGAAAGCAGCTTTCGGCAAGCGCCAGGGCCTTGCCGGGAAGCCATTCCAGATTGCCGTGCTTGCCGAGATGGATAACGGCATCGGCGGAGAAATGCTCCCGCAGCCAGATGTAGAAAGCGAAGTAGTGATGTGGAGGCACCAGGGCCGGGTCGTGATAGGTGTCCTTCGGATCGATATTGTAGCCGCGTGCCGGCTGAATACCGACCACCTGGTTACCAAACCGATGCAGCGCCAGCCGGAATTGGCCGTCCGTCACATGGGGATCACCCGAGGGTTCACCCCAGCGTTCAACGACGGCTGACCGTACCCTCTCCGGCAGGCCGTTGAATGCGCTACGATAGTCCTCGAGAGACAGCGCCTGGTATCCTTCCTTGCCGGAACGGCCTTCCAGGGCGTTGGTAACGCCCGAAGTCAGGATATTCATCAGGTCGGCAGATGTTTCCGGAACGTCTCCGGCGTCGTGTCCAGCAGCAGCCATCGCCTTCAGCATTTGAACGCAGGACGCAGGTGTGTCGAGCCCAACCCCATTGGCAAGACGCCCATCCCTGTTCGGATAATTTGCAAGGATCAGCGCGGATTTTTTGCTAGATGCCGGTTTCCGTCCGAGTTTCGCCCATGCCGCCGCAAGCTCTGCTGTAAATCTGATCCGATCAGGAACAGGCGTAAAGGCAACCGGGGTCGATTGAGTGGCCTCATCGAATTTGCCTTCTTCCTTGAAGGAGACTGCCCGGGTGAGGATCCGTCCGTCGATCTCCGGCAGCACGACATGCATGGCGAGGTCACGGATCGACAGGCCCTGATCGCTTTCTTCCCAGCCCTCTTTGGAGGAAGACGAAAACACAACTTGCAGCACCGGTTTGCCGGGACGATCGAGCGGAGTCGGCTGGTGCTCGGCCCCGGCCCTGGAAACGGCAAAGGCCGTTCCGTTCAGCACGACATCGGGTGGTGCTGCGTCGAAGAGACTTTCCAGGACGGCAACGGATTCCGCTTCCTTGAGGCTGGACACGTAAACCGGCAGTGCATTGACGCCAGCCTTGTCGAGCGCACCGATCAGCGCATCCAAGGGCGCGGTCTGGGCACCTTGAACCAGAGCGCGGTAGAAGGTGATTGCCGCAACGGGTCTTGCAGGATCGCGCCAGGATGCCTTTAGCTGCTCTATGTCGGGTGCGGCTTTGCCAGCGAGATAGATCCCTGCACGAGGAAGAGGCACCGGCTGCGCCGGGTCCTCACCCTTGCCGATCAGGTGAGCGGCATATTTCAACGCGTTCGCGTAATTTTCCGCTCCACCTTCCACACAGTAGCGCCAGAACCGGTGCACTTCCGCCGAGGATATGGTCGAGCGGGAGGTTAGGTCCTCGTCCCACTTGTCGTCACCCGGAACGACAATCAGATCGATGCCGTTCGCGCGGACCTCTTCCTCGAACCTTTCCAGGCCATAGCGCCAATATTCGACCCCGCCCAGAATGCGCAGGACAATCAGTCGTGACCCGCGCACGGTCTGTTCGGCGTAAAGGTCAACCGAATACGGATGCGACAAGGCCATCAAGTTGGCGAGGCGGAGCTCCGCACGGTCAGCCCCAAGCCGGGCCTGTGCCGCGGCGAAACTCCCCAATTCGGTGTCTGCTGCTGACAGGAACAGAATGTCGGCGGGAGACTGGCCGAGGTCGACCGCGTCCCCACCGTCATCGATCCGGCGCGTCTGGCTGGCAAGAATGTGCATGCTTGATCTTTATTTCCAGCGTCTTTCCAACGTTGTCAGGCAGCAGCCGTCAATTCACCCAGCAGGCCACGAACCGCAGGCAGGTCGAGGCCCTTCAAACCGATCACGACCAGTCTGCCGCTGCTCTCGGCGCCGGCGGCGAACCAGGTTTCGACACGCGGGCCAACGGCCTGCACCATTGCAGGAGCTGCCTTTCCCTCGATCGTCACGGCTCCCTTGATGCGCAGAACGCCTTTTTGCGCCATGGCCTCCAGAACTTTCGCCTCAGCGTCTTTCAGACTGGCAAACGAGGAAACTTCCAGTACGTGGCTTTCAAAATCGTCGTGGTGGTGATGATCGTGATGATGATCATCATCGTGGTCGTGGTCATCGTGATGATGGTCATCATGGTGATGATGATGCTCGTGACGACCAGCCATGTCGTCCTCGGCGGCAGAACCTCTGCCGAGCAGAACTTCGATCGGCAGCGTCCCGTTTTCGGAAGTCACCACGTGGACCGCCGGGCGCACGTCGGCCGCAATCTTGTCGTGCACCTGCTTCAGGGCCTCTTCGGAAATGAGGTCTGCCTTGTTGAGCACCACCAGATCGGCGCAGCGCAACTGATCATGGAAGAGTTCCTCCACCGGACTGTCATGGTCGAGAGCTTCATCCGCTGCCCGTTGTGCAGCAAGCGCTTCTTCATCCAGCGCGATCCGGCCTTCGGCAAGGGCGGCGGCGTCCAGCACCGTCACAACACCATCAACCGTCACCTTCGGCTTCACGCTTGGCCAGGAGAATGCCCGCACAAGAGGCTGCGGCAGAGCGAGACCGGAGGTTTCGATCACGATATGCTCCGGAGGATTGTCGCGGGCAAGCAGCATTTCCATGGTCGGCAGAAAATCATCGGCAACGGTGCAGCAGATGCAGCCATTGGTCAGCTCGACCACTTCTTCTGCAGCGCAATCGGGATCCGCACATCCGTTTACCAGAGATCCGTCGAAACCCATGTCCCCGAACTCGTTGACGATCAGCGCTATTCGTTTGCCATTGGCATTGGTCAGCAAATTGCGGATCAGCGTGGTTTTGCCAGCGCCAAGAAACCCCGTGACAATCGTCGCCGGAATTTTCGCGCCCGGCTGGAAGGAAGAAGTGGTCATAGTTTGATATCCGGTTGTGAAGTGGGTTTCAAAAGCATTGGCAGGCCTGCAGCAACGAAGACGACCTGTTGGCACCCTTGCGCCATATCCTGGTTCAGACGGCCCTGCCCATCGCGGAACGACCTCGACAGACGGTTCTCCGGCACGATCCCCATGCCAACTTCGTTGGACACAAAGACACAGGGCCCTTTCAGGTCCGCCAGTACGGCGCAAAGCCGCGCCGTTTCAGTCGGGATGTCCTTGTCGGCAAACATGAGATTGGAAAGCCAGAGGGTAAGGCAATCAACCAGAACCACCCGGTCCGGTCGACATTCCCTCTTGAGAACGGACACGAGATCGAGCTGCTCTTCGACGGTCTGCCAGGAAGGGCCACGTTGATCTTTGTGGGCAGCTATGCGGCTGGCCATTTCATCGTCGTGGGCAGCACTCGTTGCCACATAGACTTTTTGCAAACCGGTTTCGTGGACAAGCTTTTCCGCGAACCGGCTTTTTCCGGATCGGGCACCGCCGAGAACCAGCGTGGTCCTCTCGCCAGTTGAATGCGTCATTCCATCTCCCAGCCGTCCGCCCGACAGCGCCATAGGGTTGCCAATGCGACGGCCGGTCTCCTGGCTTGCGGCTCAGCGCGGTCTGTACCCCTTCCCGGCTCCATCAGGATGCCAGTGGTTTTCGTACAGCCACTCACCGCTCACAGTTGCGGGGGCAGCTCCGGATCTAGGCCAGATGAGGCCTGCACCGGATTCCCGTTTCATCCGGATCGGGCAAAGCCTTCTCCGGAACCGTCGGTTTCTTCCTAACCGGATCTTCAGGCCGACACAAGCAGCAGAAAGGCCCGGCTGCCAAACCCGAGATATCATCCAGACGGCCCGCCTTAGTACCCACTTGCGCCAAAGTCCCGAAAAGGCTGGGCAGAAATGATCGGATAAGGCGTTGGCAATTGTCGTGGAACGTAGGGTTTTCCAAGTTCAACGGCACGCCTAGCCATCTGAAATATATTGAGTTTTCCACACCGCACCTAAAAAAATGACGGCATGATGAAAAAAACACTCTCGGGGGCTTGGCAAACGGATCAAGCCTTTGATATACGCATCTCCATCGACGGGGCGGCAACGCGCTGACCCCGAGCGTGGTGATCCCCAGTAGCTCAGTTGGTAGAGCAAGCGACTGTTAATCGCTGGGTCGCTGGTTCGAGTCCGGCCTGGGGAGCCATCACCGCTTCTTCTTCTTTTTCATCAATTTGCCGATTTTACGCCTTGGATTACAGTATTGTGTCCGGTCTCGTTCTTGTTGGCGAAGTTTCGCCGCAGCCTTTCCGAACCCAATATCCAGGTTAAGAGACGCATCGGAATTCCGCTCTCACGACCCAAATGATTCTTCTGCGCTTGGTGATCTTTGCGCTGCTTTGCGCATGGCCTTATTTTTTGGGTCGTTGAACACCTGCTGAAGTGCCACTTTTCTTGATAAAGCTTCAGGTTGCCCCTATCGTAGAATTACCCAACGTCACCACATCTGATATCCACGTGACCGACTGACCGATGGCATGACCCGCAGATTCCAAAAGGCGTGGTATTTTTCATGATCGGCACTACCGACCAAACAATTGCTACCGTTACGGAAACTCCGGACTATGCCGAGTTTCTCAGGAAACACTGCAACAGGGAACAACCCTTGCTTGTCAAGGGTTTGGCAAAATCCTGGCCTGCTCGGGAAAAATGGGTTTCAAACCGATTGCGAACGGAACTGCATTCCCAGCCGAAAGTTCGTGACAGGGGTGTCTTTTTCGTTAGCCGGGCACCTGTCCTTGAACAGGATATCGAAATGCCCGGGTTTCTGAAGCAGATTCTGACCTCAGATCAGGTAATGGAAGATTCTGTTGCCTGGCGGTTCTGGATAAACAGCAAGAACAATCGAACCGAATTCCACTACGATACGAATGCGGAGAATGTCATCACCGTTCAGGTGAAAGGGCGGAAGGAATGGGTCCTGGTTTCGCCGGAGACTCCGTTGCCTTGCTATCCGTTCACAAACTTTTCTCTGCTGAAGGATGAAGAGAAGCTGTTGCGGAACAAAAAGTTCTACAAATTCGATCTCGAGGAAGGCGACCTACTCTACCTTCCACCACTTTGGTACCATCGTGTGGTTGCCAAGGAAGACGAGAACATCAACATCAACTGGACCTTCACGAAACGCGAAACCTCTGTCGTCACGAAAGAGTTCAAGCGAGACATGGAACGATGCGGACTGCTGCATGCTTTCAAGAACAGCAAATCCTCCCTTGTTCGGAACTGTTACGGAACCGCCATTCGCGCTCTGCCTAATGTCGGAGGTATCGGCTGGGGGCTGAAATCGTTCATAACATCACCCTATTCGCCGAGCCGCGGTGCTCTTGTCAGCCGCTTTTTCAAGGAACTGTTGCAGATCCCGAATACGCTGCTGACATTCCCGACAGTTCGATCAACGCTCAAAAAGGTCGACAGGACCTAGGTAGGCGAACACCATGTCCACCCTGGATATCGGGATATCAAATTTTGCGACCAGAAGACTTGCCTGATTAGTCAACGGCCTGCTTTTCTCCTGCAATCCAGACATTCTGAACTTCGAGTGCATTGTTGAACTGCACGAAATCAGCCGGGTAGCCCTCCTCGAGATGACCGAGGGGGCGGCCGAGAACATCCGCGGGATCGCTGGTGGCCATTGCAAGCGCTGCCTCGAGCGGCAGCTTGAGAGTTTCGGTGAGAAATCTCAGGGAAGCCGGCAGGTCGATATCCGCACCAGCCAGGGTACCGTCAGCCAGCGTCAGCGTGCCATTGCGGCGAAAGATTTCCCGACCGCTCAGGAAGAAGGATGTGACATCGGTGCCGGTCTGGGACATGGCGTCGGTCACGATGAAGATCTTGCCCGGACCGGTCTTGGCCTTGATCGCCACCTGCATCGCGACGGGATCGACATGGACCCCGTCAGCAATGATGCCGACGTTGAGTGAGCCCAGATCGAGAGCTGCGCCTACAAGGCCCGGTTCACGGTGTTGCAGCGGGCTCATGGCGTTGAAGAGATGGGTGACCATCGACGCTCCAGCTTCAGCCGCCGTCCGGCACTGCCGATAGGTGGCCCCGCTGTGGCCAAGACTGACGTGGATTCCCGCGTCGGACAGTTCGGAAATCTGCTCCGGTGGCACCGTTTCCGGTGCCAGAGTCATGATCAGGCTCGGCAACTCCCGCGCGGCGCGCAGGTAGAGCGACATGTCTTCACTGGTCAGAGGCCGGATAAGGTCCGGATCATGCGCGCCCTTGCGCCCCGTAAAGAGGTGCGGCCCCTCCAGATGCAGTCCGTGGAACCCCTTCACCCCTTTCGCCCAGGCCGCGATGCCGAGATCAACGACTTTCCGTGTTATCGCGGGAGTGTCGGTGATCAAGGTGGGGGTCAGTGCTGTCGTACCCAGGCACACATGCGCGGCGCAAATACGCTCGATATCGTCGACGGTTTCAGCATCGCCCAGCATCAGCCCCCCGCCGCCATTGACCTGAAGGTCGATCAGACCCGGCGTCAGGATACCCTCACCGAGATCCACCGTTTCCACACCGTCCGGCACCTGATCCTTGAGGCATAGACCGGCCACCTTGCCATCGCCGACAAGCAGGGCTGTGTTCGCATGGATTTTCTCACCATCGAAAACCCGGCTGCTGAGGTAGGCGGTTGTGGAGGTCATACGGTCTGGGTGACTTTCTTCAGGTGCTTGGGAACATCCGGATTGAACCCCCGATGCCGCGCGAACCATTCGATGAAGGCGTAAAAAGAGACAATCTGAACCAGGGCATCGGTCAGCGGATGGCCTGTCGCCTGGAAATCGAGTTTTTTGGCCCGCTCCACCTTGTCAGTCGTAGCAAAGACACTTCCACCCTGGTCCACCATACGATCTGCAGCCTGGGCAAGCCCCTCTTCGGCAGCATCACGCACGCCAAGGGCCAGGATCGGATATCCGTTTTCGACAATCGAAACAGGACCGTGCATCACTTCTGCGGAGGAATAGGCCTCTGCGTGGATCTGACAGGTTTCCTTGAATTTCAACGCGGCCTCGTTGGCAATCGCCAATCCAGGTCCCCGGCCGATAACATACAGCGAGCCGCGCTGTTCGATGGGCTCGGCAAGCGCGCGCCAATCCTTGTTGATCGCTTTCTCGAAATGGTCCGGCAAGGCGGCCAACGCGTCGAGCAACTCCTTGTCAGCGCCAATTTCTGCAAGAAGAAGCAGGCCAGCCAGAACGGAATTGACGAAGGTCTTGGTCGCGGCAACGCTGCGCTCAGGGCCTGCGCAAATATCAATGGCGGCACTGGAAAGCCTTGCAAGCTCGCTTCCCGAAGTGTTGGTGAAACCAACCGTAAAGGCGCCTTGCCGGGTTGCACTTTCGACAACCGAGAGGCTGTCCGGGCTGGCGCCGGATTGAGAAATTGCGATCACCAACGCCTGGCCGAGCTTGACGTTGCCGCCATAGACCGAAGATACGGACGGCCCCAGAGAGGCCATGGCAAGGCCAAGATAGATCTCAGAAGCATATTTCAGGAAAGTTGCAGCGTGGTCGGACGACCCACGAGCGACGCTTGCCAGGAACACCGGCGCACCGGCCTTCCTTGCAATGTCACGGATCTGAGGATGGCCTTCAGTCAACAGTCGGCGTGCGGCATCCGGTATTTCTTCAATTTCCCGGCGCATATGCGTCGGCGTGTCCAGGGTATTTGTGTCACTCATCAGGATTAGTCTTCCGAAATCTGAAGTTCGGCGATGAAGTCATAGGCATCGCCGCGGTAAACGGAACGGGTGAATTCGACGACGTTTCCGGAAGCGAGATAGGACACACGCTCAATCTTAAGCCCGGCGGTGCCCGCTGGCACACCGAGTATCTCGGCATCTATGGGCTCAAGGTTGCGTGCGGAAATGCGCTGAATGGCGCGAACCGGCTGCAGGCCAGCTGCGCGCAGGATCGCGTAAAGAGACGTGGTAACGCGCTCCGGATGGGGCAGAACATTCTCGGAAAGGGATGCCCGCTCGATTGCCATCGGCGTGCCGTCGGCCTTGCGAATCCGGTCGACACGGGCAACCCGCTGGCCGGATGTGAGGCCAAGCGTGAACATTTCCTCGGGCGAAGCGGGAAACAACCCACGCCGCAGCCATTCGCTGCTGGCGGAAAGCCCCCGGCGCGCCATGTCCTCGGAAAAGGACGTCAAGCTGGAGAGACGCTGTTCGACCTTGTGAACCTTGGGAGCCACGAAGGAGCCGCTGCCACGCTTTTGCACAACGATCTGATCCTCCACAAGACCGGCAACCGCCTTGCGAACCGTCACGCGTGACAGGTCGGTAATGGAAGCGATCTCGCGTTCGGACGGAAGGGGTTCATTCTCCTTCAGCACACCGTCGTCGATAGCCTGCTGAATGCGCCGTCGCAGCTGCAAGTACCGGGGACCGCTGGAATTCGCCAGCCAGTCACCATTTTCCAGCATGGAGATAAAGTCAGTCATGAAAAGGGGCGCCTTAGGAGATGAAAATAATACCTTTCAGATACCAATTTAAACTCTATCGAAACCGAAAATCAAGTGTTAAAACAAATTACGAACCAGCATCACTGTGCTGAAGCCCCAACCGTGGGCTCCCGGTACGCGACTGCCACAAAAGAAATATTCCGCTAAACGAAACTTGGTGTGCCTCCGAGTTCCTGAACCATGAATTTGCCAACGACCGAAGACCGCGATCCGCTTTCCATTGGCTTGTCCCAAAAGTCTGATGATGAAGTTCTGTCCGTGCTGCTGCAACGCCAGAAAGATGCGTTAAATGCCACGGAAACGGCCATTCCTCTGATCGCAAAGGCAGCAGAAGCCCTGCAGAAGGTCACCGTATCGGGCGGAAAAATCGGCTATGCCGGTGCCGGCAGCGCCGGACTGACAGCCCTGGCTGATTGCCTTGAGCTACCAGGAACCTTCGGCTTTCCAGTCGAACGCATGCGCATGCTCTATGCCGGTGGCGCCGCAAACCTGCTTCATCTGGCTGGCACATACGAAGACAATGAAGAAGCGGGATTTGACGATTTTCAAAAATCCGGACTTGGTGAAGGAGATATTTTGATCGCTGTTTCCGCAAGTGGATCAACTCCTTATACGCTCGGCACCTTCAGAGGCGCACAGACAACGGGCACAAGAACCGTCGCCCTTGCCAACAACCCGGACACTCCCCTGCTCCGTCAGGCGGATTTTCCGATTTTTCTGAAAACACCGCCGGAAATCATTGCGGGCTCAACCAGACTCGGTGCGGCAAGCGCTCAGAAAGCCGCACTCAACATGATCTCGACACTGGTGGCCTTGCGGCTGGGACACGCCGTTCGCGGTCACATGGTGAACCTGGTGGCAGATAACGAAAAACTGCGCCTACGCGCCAATCGAATTCTTCAGGATCTGACCGGCTGTACGGCAGAAACTGCTGCCGAAAAGCTTCTCCAGGCGGGTGGCAGAGTAAAGATTGCGGTTCTCATGATTCGCGAAGGCCTTGACGTTGAAGGCGCTGAGAAATCCCTCGCCGAACACAGCGGAAACCTGCGTCCGTTCCTTTGACGGCCACTCCCCCGCAGCGAGCACCCGCTCGTCCCGATCTTCCTGAAAACAAGACACCTACGGACATTGCGAGCTCCAGCGATGAAGTCGTTCTGTCGCTGTGGTTTTTGACAGTGAACACCCGCCCAATTCATCTAAAAAATGATGCCAATTACTTTTTTCAGTTTACTACCAATGCGATTGGTTGCATATTGGTATTATAACTGGATGTTAACAATTATAACCCAGAGGCGTTTGAACAGGCTATGACAACCTGTTTTGATATTGGCGGCTCCTTCATTCGACATGGAGAGCTCCAAGTGGATGGACCCGTTGCCGAAAAAGGCCGGGTCGCGACACCTGGAAACGAATGGCAGGCCTTTGTCGCTGCCATCGCGTCCTGCTCCGGACCTGATGGTTCTCCCATCTCGATCTCGCTTGCTGGCGCCTTCGATACACGCAGCGGCATCGCGGATGTAGCAAACATACCGTGTCTGCATAAACGGCCCGTGCAATCGGATCTGGAAGCGGCCCTCAAACGTCCCGTTGCCATTACCAATGATGCCAATGCCTTTGCGCTCGCGGAAGCCGTCGACGGCACAGGACGCGGCAAGCCGGTCGTTTTCGGTATCATTCTCGGTTCCGGTGTCGGTGGAGGCCTTGTTGTCAACGGCACGCTGGTTACCGGGTACGGCGGCATCGCCGGAGAATGGGGGCACGGCCCGATCATGGACCCCACTGCCGGTGGCCAGTTGAAAGGTATCGAGCATTACCCCTGTGGCTGCGGCCAGACAGGCTGCATCGATGCGGTCTGCTCCGCCCGTGGCATGGAAAAGATCCACCGGTCGCTGCACGGCGTGGAACAGTCGAGCAAGGACATTACCGCTGCCTGGCATAACGGCGAAGAAGCAGCCACTCAAACGATCGACGCCTTCACTACATTACTTTCCCGTGCGCTCTCGGCCTTCGTCAACACGCTTGGACCGGATGTCATTCCGGTGAGTGGCGGTCTGTCGAACGACCTGGTCCTTCTTGACGTGATCGACCGCAAGACCCGGGAACTGGTCCTGGCGGACTACAGCGGACCACTCGTCATCAAGGGCGAATTCGCCGCCAACGGCGGCCTGCACGGTGCGGGGATTGTGGCCCGAACACTCTTCAAGGAGGCGGCCCGGTGACCAGGATCCCTCTCGAGGTATGTGTTGACACCCTCGAAGGCGCCTGGACGGCAGCCGAAAATGGCGCTGACCGGATTGAACTCTGCTCTGCCCTTTCCGAAGGCGGTCTGACCCCGTCCCGCGGGTTCATGGTAGCCGCTGCAAAGCTGCCCGTTCCCGTTTATGCGATGATCCGCCCCCGGGCCGGCGACTTTCTCTATTCCGATATGGAAAAGACAGTCATGCTGCGCGACATCGAAGCTGCGGAACAGGCCGGATTGGCCGGCATCGTGGTCGGCGCAATCGACAATCAGCACAATCTTGATCTGGACTTCCTGTCTGTCTCGCTGAAGGGCACAAGATTGCCGGCGACGCTGCACCGCGCCATCGACACCGTCCAGGACTATCCCAAAGCTATCAGCGATGCGATCGAACTCGGGTTCGAACGGGTGCTGACCTCCGGGCAGGCAGACAAGGCGGAACACGGCCTTTCGCAGCTTGAAGTGGCCGTCACCCTCGCTGCAGGCCGTATTTCGATCATGGCCGGGTCAGGCGTAACCGCTGCCAATGCCGCGCGCATCCTCAAACTTTCCGGCGTGCGCGAGCTGCACGCCTCCTGCTCTTCACGGAAGCCATTGCGGGAACCGCGGGATCTGGAAACACGCTTCGGCTTCGTTTCCGAAGCAGGCATCAAGGATACCGATGGAAACGTCGTCCAGGCACTCCGCCGTGCCATGGATCAATTTACGGAGGCCGCAACATGAAGACCGGCTATGTCGGACTGGGCGCGAGAATTGCCAATGTCAGCAACTGCCTGCAGGAGGTTTCAGACGATCTTGATCCCTGTGCTTACGTTGATCCGACACCAGCCGGCCTCAAGCATGTCGAAGCGAAATGCGGCCACAGCCTGACCGCCTACACCGATCTCGACAGGATGATCCGTGCGGAAAAGCTCGATCTCCTGATGATCGGTTCTCCCAATTTGATGCATCTGGATCATCTAAAAACCGCGCTCAAGTCCGATGTCCGCTACATTTTCTGCGAAAAACCGGTCGTGATCAGTGAAGAAGAAACCTTCGAGCTTCTGTCCCTGATGAAAAAGCATGGCGGATCGAAGCGTGTGCTTGTCGGGCTGGTTCTGCGCTATTCGCCTCTCTACACCGAACTTCAGAAAAGCCTCAAGTCAGGCCAGATCGGTAAAGTGGTTTCGATCGAGGCGTCCGAACACATCGGCCCCTACCACGGCTCCTTCTTCATGCGCGACTGGCGCCGCTACGACAAGAACTCCGGTGGCTTCATGCTGGAGAAGTGCTGTCACGATCTGGATCTCTACCAGGGTGTCACCGGCTGTCGTCCGCGTTTCGTTTCCAGCTTTGGTGGCCGGAAGAGTTTCGTTCCGGAAAACCGGCCGGACCAGGACCACACTTTTCCGACGCCGAAAATCGAAGGCAGGGTCGATCCGTTTACGCCGCGCTGGGGCGGCGGCAACGCCGACTTCGACAGCGATGGTGACATCATCGACTACCAGACGGCCCTGATCGAATATCAGGACGGCGCGAACCTGTGTTTCCACACCAACATGTATGTGCCGGACGAATTCCGACGTTTCGCAGTCATGGGCACCAAGGGCATGGCGGAAGGCGATTTCATCCGGAACTACTACCGGGTCCATGACGCCCTGACGTCAGCATGTCTGATCGACAAACCGCAAGTGGTCGACGCCAGCCGCCATGGCCATTACGGGGCTGATGAGGCCATGGCGCGCGACCTCGACCACTACTTCAGAAACGGCGGCGATCTGCCGGTAAACGTGCTCGATGCACTCGAAGCAGGGTTAACGGCAATCAAACTGGATGAGGCGCGCCGCACCCGAAGCGTCATCGACCTTGCCGACACCTGGCAGCAATTCGACAGCTACGGCGTGGCATAGGGGGCACCATGGCGCAATCACGAAGAAAGACTGACTATTTTCCGTTTCTGCTGCTGGTACCGGCGTCGCTCGTCATGCTTGCCATCGTCGCCTATCCGCTTTTTGAGACTTTCCGGCTGTCCTTCACCAACACCAGCATGAGTCCCAACTACGAATATGTAGGGCTCGAAAACTACGAGAAACTGATGTCGCGCCGCTTTCCGGAAGTGATCGCGCGCACCTTCTACTGGATGGCCCTGTCGGTTGCGCTGAAAATGCTGATCGGCACCCTTGGAGCAGTGCTTCTCAATGCCATGGTTCCGGGCCGGACCCTGTTCCGTGTGCTGGTGATGCCGCCCTGGGTGATTCCGATCGCCATCGGTGTCTTCATCTGGGGCTGGATGTACAACGGCCAGTTCGGGATGATCTCAGGGATGGCGCAAAGGCTCGGGATCCTGAGCGGCCCGTTCGAATTCCTCGCCTACAAGAACTCCGCCTTCATGTCGACAATCGTCACGGACGTCTGGATCGGAGTGCCGATGGTGACGCTTTACCTGCTGGCCGCAATGCAGTCGATTTCGAAGGATCTCTACGAAGCGGCCTGGGTGGATGGAGCCTCGAGGCTTTACCGGTTCCGCCGCATCACTCTTCCGCTGATCATTCCCTCCATCGCGACGATGGCGCTTCTGTCGGCGATTGCCACCTTCAACTCCTTCGACATCATCTGGATCCTGACAGAAGGCGGTCCGCGCGGCGCGACAACGACGATGATCATCGACACCTACAAGACCGCGATCAGCCGCTTCAAGTACGGCGAAGGCGCAGCCAGGACAGTGATGATCGTGCTGTTCCTCGGCTCGTTCATGCTGGTCTATTTCATGCTGCTCTCGCGCCTTGCCAAAAGGAGCCCGAACAATGCTGCATAAGTATCGCTGGTACGAATATGTGCTGATCTATCTCGGTCTCGCGGTGTTCCTGACCTTCGTTCTGGCCCCCTTCGTGGAAGCCTTCGTCGTGTCACTGAGGCCCTTGAGCAGCCTATTCTCGATCCCCTACAGGTTCTTCACCGACAAGATGAGCTTCGATGCCTACATCACCATGTGGCAGAACGTGCCTCTGCTGTGGGTCTACATGCTCAACTCGTTCTTCATCGCAACGGTGGTGACCATTCTCGGCCTCATCTGCATCATTCCTGCGGCCTACGCCTTTGCCCGGTTTGAGTTTCCTGCCCGAAATTCGCTGCTTGGCATCTTCATCGCAGTGAACATGTTCTCCGGCGCCGTCTTGATCATCCCGCTGTTCAAACTGATGCAGCAATACGGATTGCTGAACACCTATTTTGCCATGATTGCACCCGGGACGGCTTTCGTCATTCCGACCGGTATCTGGTTGCTGCGTTCCTATCTGGTCCGGATTCCCAAGGAACTTGAGGAAGCGGCCTGGGTCGATGGTGCCGGCAAGATCTACACGCTCTGGCGGGTCATCATTCCCGTGGCATTGCCAGGCATTGTGGTGGTCACCATCACCGCATTCATCACCGCTTATGCGCAGCAGTTCATCTACGCGCTGACCTTCAACTCCGTAAACGAACTGAACCCGCTTCCCGTGGGCCTGTTCCAGTTCTTCGGACGCCAGACCGTGGTCTGGAACGAACTCATGGCCGCCAGTCTCGTGGGCATTCTCCCGGTGCTGTTCGTCTATGTGTTCCTGCAACGCTTCATCGTCGCCGGTCTCACCGCAGGCGCCGTCAAAGAATAACAACAAGAAGAAACCAACCAGAAAAGGGAAAACAGATGACACTAAAATCAGTGCTTTTGGGAGGAGCCCTCGTGCTCACTCTCGCGGGGACCGCGCAGGCGGAAGACAAGATCATTCACATGATCAACTGCGGCGACAACACCGGCGCCGGCATTCCGCTCCAGGATGAGTTGATCAAGGGTTGGGAAGCTGAAAATCCGGGCTTCAAGGTTCAGCTCGAGTTTGTTCCCTGGGGCCAGTGCCAGGAAAAGTCCACGACGCTCGCGTCCGCCGGAAACCCGCCTGCTGTCGCCTATATGGGATCGCGCACGCTTAAACAGCTTGCAGCCAACGATCTGATCATTCCGGTCGACATGACCGAAGAGGAAAAAGCCACATACGCGGCTCCGATCCTGGCGACGATTACAGCCAACGGTCAGCAGTGGGGCCTACCGCGTGCATTCTCCACCAAGGCACTTTACTGGAACAAGGATCTCTACAAGGCCGCCGGCCTGGATCCGGAAACACCGCCGAAAACCTGGGACGAAATGTATGATTTCGCCAAGGCAGTCAAGGACAAGACCGACGCAGACGGGTTCGGGCTTGCGGCAGCTTCCTTCGACAACACCATGCACCAGTTCATGAACTACGTTTATACGAACGGCGGTCAGGTCATCAACGAGGACGGCAAAATCGTCTTCAATTCCCCGAACAACGTCGAAGCCCTCGCCTTCTACGGCAAGATGGCTGAAGTCTCGCAGCCGGGGCCGATTGCCTATGACCGCGCCAAGCTGCGTCCGTTGTTCTCGGAAGGCAAGATCGGCATGTTCATCTCCGGTCCGTGGGAGCGCACCCGCGTTACCGATGTAAACTGGGGCGTTGCACCGATCCCGGTGGGTCCGTCCGGCACTCCGGGCACCCTGCTGATCACCGACTCCCTGGCTGTCTTCAAGGGATCAGGCGTTGAAGAACAGGCGCTTTCCCTCGCGAAGCTTCTGACCAATCCTGAAAACCAGATGGCGTTTGAACTGGCTGAAGGCTTCACGCCTCTGCGTGACCTGCCGGAAGTCAGGGAACTGGTCAAGAAAGACCCGACATGGTCGGCATTCCTCGATGCGATCCAGACCGGTGGTCCGGAGCCGTTTGTCACCGACTACGTTGGTTTGCAGGATTCGATCAACGAAGCCGTTCAGGGTGTTGTTCTGGGTGAAGTCGATCCGGCTGAAGCTGTCGAGATCGCCGCGGAACAGCTTGAGGAATTCAAGTAACACCTTGAGCACTGTCCGGGCCCCCTTTTTCCCACAATCGGGGGCCCGGCCACCTCTTCAAAGAAGGAATGACCATGGGCGAGTTGCAGCTGCGCGACGTACGCAAAAGCTATGGCCAGATGGAGGTCATCAAGGGTGTCAATCTTGATGTAGACCATGGCGAATTCATTGTTTTTGTCGGTCCGTCCGGATGCGGAAAATCAACATTGCTGCGCATGATTGCGGGGCTTGAGGAAATCACGGGCGGTGATATCACGATCGAGAAAAAGATCGTGAACGATCTGCCGCCGGTCAAACGCGGCATCGCCATGGTGTTTCAGTCGTATGCGCTCTATCCGCATATGTCTGTTTACGAAAACATCGCCTTTCCCCTGCGTGTCGAACGCCTGTCCAAAGACAAGGTGGAAGAGAAGGTGCAGGCCGCAGCCGGTATTCTGCAGTTGAAGGAAAGGCTGCAGCACAAACCTGGCGAACTTTCCGGTGGCCAGCGCCAGCGTGTCGCGATCGGCCGTGCCATCGTGCGCGAGCCGTCCGTTTTCCTGTTCGACGAACCCCTGTCCAACCTGGATGCAGCACTGCGTGCGGAAATGCGCGTCGAACTTGCCAAACTGCACACGGAACTCGACGCGACCATGATCTATGTTACCCACGATCAGGTTGAAGCCATGACCATGGCGGACCGGATCGTTGTGCTGGATCATGGTGTTATTTCGCAGGTCGGATCACCGCTGGAACTTTATCACAAGCCTCAGAACACGTTTGTCGCGGGGTTCATCGGCAACCCGAAAATGAATTTCATCGAGGTAACCGGCAAGAGCGCTGGCCCCGACGGCGTTGTCGTCACCTTGCCTTCAGGCAAAGACCTGACGGTCAAGGTAAGAACAGAGAAAGACGTTGCCGGCACGCGGCTTACCCTGGGCATCCGCCCGGAACATCTGACGCTCGGAAATGCCGATGCGGCCATTGAAGTTGTTCCCACCGTTGTGGAACACCTCGGCATTCATACCGTCACCTACAGCACGGTTGCCGGAGCGAAGTCCACGTTCTGCGGCGTGCTGCCCGGGTCGGCACCAGCCAAGGTTGGCGTGTCGGTATCCATGGGGCTGAAAGGCATGGACTGCCATTTGTTCCATGAAACAGGCAAGGCTTTCGAAAGACAGCTCTCGCTTTCAGAACTGGATGCAGCGGACATGCATATCTGACGCAGAGCACGTGACATTCCCAAACAAAACGGCCGCCTCAAAAGGCGGCCGTTTTCATATATGGGAATAGGCGGGCAAGTCGTCTGGAGGACTAGACAACTTGCCCACGGGCGGCGACCGTCTCGATACGGGTCACCACGCCGTCTCTGTGGAACACCAACCTGTCGAACAGATTAGATACGACACACGTGTGGTTCGGAATGATCCTGACGCGTTCGCCAATTTGCGGCTTGTTGCCGGAGTTTGTCAGATCGACAACCGCATGTTCCTCGCTGAGAGCGGCAATGGATGCCTCAGGATAATCGATCAGCAGGCCATGATCGGAAAAACCCAGCAAATCGGACGTCAACGCTTTTGAACCTGCATCCAGAACCGCGCGGTTTTCCGTCGGCCGCGAGACGACAGTGGCCAGTACATGCATGGCGCAATCGTCGAAATCGCACATGCCCGCACGCACCATCGAGCGGTCGTTGAAAATATAGGTTCCGGCTCTGTGTTCCGTCGCGCTCGGCACCAGATCGCTGTCAAACAGGCTCGGCGACCCACCGTGCGAGACGACGGGACAATCCAGACCGGCTTGTTTCAGAAGCGTCAGGGTTTCCGCAAAATAAGCTTCCACCGACTTCTCGGACGATGGCTTCGGGTAAGTCAGCAGGCCGTGGAACAGAAGTCCGGGCGAAGCGTCGATCCGCTTTGCAAGGTCGACCGCGGCAGCCGGACTTTGCACACCGTTGCGGCCCGCCCCCGTGTCGCATTCGACCAGGACCTTCAGAGGCTGGTCTCCGGAAAACGCACTGGCAAGTCCATCGACGACAACGTCGTTGTCTGCGACGACCTGCAAGTCCACCTTCGTATTGAGCAGTTTCAACCTGTCGAGCCGCGATTTCCCGAGCATGTTGAACGTGATCAGGATGTCGGTGAAACCGGCATCTGCGAACACTTCAGCTTCGCTTATTTTCTGGCAATTGATGCCGCGGGCGCCATAGGCAAGCTGCAGCGCCGCGAGTGCCGGGATCTTGTGGGTCTTGATATGTGGCCGGAAACTCCGGCCGATCCGGTCGAAATATTCCTGCGCGACCTTGATATTGGTTTCCATGACCGTTTCATCGATCACGGCGACCGGGGTCAGAAGATCCTGAATTGATAGCCCGACACTCATCGCTTAGCCTCCCTTGCGGCCGGTGGAACCGGCACCGGTATCGGTTTCATGCCCGCTCGCCAGAACGGCCTCAGTGATCGGCCAGATATCCCTTGGCGCTTTCTTGTAGGGCGTAACCCTCGGGTCATTGGGATAAGGGCGTCCAGCAGCGCAATAAAGGATCAGCGGACTGATCCGGGCGAAGGATTGGTGGAAGTGGTTTGTTGATTTCACTACCAGGATTTTCCGTTTGGCAGGATCGATACCGAAATTGGAAAACAGGGTGGTGTCGAAGCACTGGGCGCGGGTCGAGTTCAAGATCACCTCGATCCCGCTGATCCGGATCAAGCTGGCATCACCAATGGGAACAATACTCTGGCCGAAGGCCTGTTCGGCGTTTCGGATATTGCGAACGATTTCGACTTCGGCGTCGATAGGATCACCAGTTTCCGGGGCCGACTTTGCACCGAACCTCAGCATCATTCGGGCGCCCTCACCCGCAGCATGACACAGCTGAACGGCGACCGGATCCCAGATCGAGCCAAAGGCAATGTTCTCCAGATTGCCGGCAATGGCCTCCGCCAGCAGCACTGTTGCGTCCCCTGCCGTGCCGCCGCCGGGATTGTCCCACATATCGGCAATCGTGACCGGGCCACCATCATACGCCAGTGCCTTGGCATAGGCATCAGCCGGCGTAAGCTCAACACTACGGACCTTGCCGCGGAGCGCAAAAAGAGCCTCCCCCAATTCCTGGGCAACAGCTGCTCCAAGTTCCGGATTGTTGTTTGTGACCGCCAGCAATTTGGTGCCCATTTCCGGCACATCACCCGCCATGAACCCATGGATGACCGAAAGCGACAAAAGGCCGGGCGTTTCCTGTTCCCGGCGAAGCATGTCATCGACATAGCGGCGCATCGGCTCGGATGTTGTCGGGAACACGTCTATCATCTTGGGGTCGTAAACGCTCATCACCGGTTTGACCTCACCTGAGACCGCCTGTCCTGCAATGCGCCAGGCATCCTCCGCGCGATCGACAAAATCGATGTGGGGGAATTCCTTGAAGGCGATGAGAGCATCTGCAGCCGCCACACGCTTTGCGGTGAGATGGCTGTGCGGGTCAAATGTCGCGATGATTGGCACGTCCGGTCCGATCACCGCGCGAATTCGATCAAGAAGGTCGCCTTCCGGATCGTCGTAGCCGTCAGCAACCATTGCCCCGTGAAGACCGATCACCACGACATCGAACGGGCCACCGCGTTCGACCTGATCAAGGATCTCGTCGCGCAACCCTTCAAATGTCTGTCTGGATACCAGGCCGGCCGGATCAGCCCAGGCAGCGGTGCCTTCAACCAGTTCCCAATTGTTTTCACGGGCAAACCGGCGTCCGACGGTCACGACGGCTGAACACAGGGTTGGAGTGTCCGGATGCTCCCCCGGTCTCGCCAGCAGAGATGCCTTGAAAGCATTGATATCGATCCGGATCGGCGAGAACGTATTTGTTTCCGTTGCCAGAGCTGCGGTAAAAGCGCGGGGCTTTGTCATGATCAGGCCACAGCTCCAAGAGGGTTCGGCAGATATCCTGCAAATCCACAGATCTTCCAACGCCCCTCTTTTCGAACGCAGAAATATAGCGTTTGCCAAAGCAGGCGATCTTCGCTGCCGTCCGACTTCCTGATCCGTCCATCGAATTTCTTGCGCGCAATCGCACGCGCGCCATTGATTTCAATGTCATTCAGCCGTGTTGCCTCGAAAATGGCCGCGCGGGCATCTTCGGCAAATTCGGTTCGGGAAAACTCCTGCGCCTGCCACAACCACTCATTCTTGTAGGTTTCAAGGTCTGGAAACCCGAGACGCCAATTGTCCGGATTGTCTTCCCTGCACCCGTCGATACCGAAAAAGGCTGGTTCATCGAAGTCATCGGCGACCTGCGACCAGTCAGCAGCAACGAAGGCATCGATATCTCGCATGACGAGCATGTCCCATATCGCGGAGCGATCTGCGTCTTCGCCCGCAAAGGGATTTGTCTGACTGTTGGAAAGCGCATGCATACCGGAAACCATTTTCATTTTGATGGTTGATTTTTGAAAAATATAAGGATGAAATAAAACCAATGTCAAACCACTATGTAAATCATTTTCATTTCGGAGCAAAATATGTCGATCAAACGCTATGGTGCTGAAAAATCAGGAGCCGGCGGCCAGAACCTGCCGTTCGCCCGGGCTGTCGAAGCTGATGGCTGGCTCTATGTTTCAGGCCAGGTTCCGATGAAGGATGGCGAGATCATCGGTACGGGGATTGTCGAACAGACCCATCTGACCATCAAGAACGTGATCGCGATTCTTGAAGAAGCCGGTTATGGCCTTGAACATGTCGTGCGCGTCGGCGTCTGGCTTGACGATCCGCGCGACTTCTGGTCGTTCAACGGCGTCTACAAAAGCTATTTCGGCGAACATCCGCCGGCACGCGCCTGCGTACAGTCGACCATGATGGTGGACTGCAAGGTCGAGATCGATTGCGTCGCCTATAAAAAGCCGGTTTGATCCCATGCGGGATATCCTGTCCGTTCTGCAGCAGATCGAGCCGGATCTTTCAAAGTCCGAGCGGATCCTGGCCGCATTGTTGCGCACTGATGCCGAGTTCATTGTGAACGCCGGCATCACGGATGTTGCCGAACGGGCAGGCGTTTCTCCACCGACTGTGACCCGGTTTTGCCGCCGGCTTGGGTGCGAGAGCTACACTGCCTTCAAGGTGCAGGTTGCGCAGGTGACCTTCGCCGGAACCAGGTACCTGACCGCGAATGCGGCATCCGACGCACCTCGTGACATTGCCGACAGCCTTCTGGCGCAGTTCCAGGACGCGGCTGCCAACACGCGCAAGGCACTCGATATGGATGCCGTCCAGGCTGCAGCTGACGCCATCTCTACGGCCAAGCTGCTGGCGGCGTTCGGTGCAGGTGGCACGTCCTCGATGATTTCCGATGAAATGCAGAACCGATTTTTCCGCCTCGGCCTGCGCACGGTCAGCGTCACCGATCATGCCATGCAGCTGATGCAGGCTGCCACGATGCGCACAGGCGATGTCATTATCGCGTCGTCTGTGTCCGGCAGGAACCTGCAGATGGCCAGAGCGCTGGAAGCTGCAAAGACCTACGGGGCGATCGTGATCGCCCTCACCCGCCCCGGTCGACCTGTCGCCGACCTGGCGGATATCACGATCGCCATTGATCTGCCGGAAGGCGACAACATCCTGCGGCCAAGCACCAGCCGCTATGCCTTCCTGTTCGTGACAGACCTGCTGGCAACGCTTGTCGCCATGCGGCGCGGCGACGAGGCCAGGGAAAACCTCAGACGCGTCAAGTACCAGCTCAGCAACACGCGCGATCAAGACGACAAGGAAGCACTCGGTGACTGATCAATCCAAGCCCCCCGTTGCCGTCGTGACAGGCGCAGCTGGCGACATCGGCATGGCCATAGCTGCGCGGTTATCGGCAACCCACACCATAGCCGCCGTCGATATTGACCTGATTGCCCTTGAAGGTGCGGTCGCCAGTCTTGTGAATCACGGTGCCAACATTGCAGCAATCCAGTGCGACCTGACCAAACCGGATGACCTTGCCCGGTTGGCCGGCGAAACCAGGCGGCTGGGCCAGGTTGATACGCTGGTCAACAATGCAGGTGCCGCATCAGCCCTGACACTGCATCAAATGACAGCCGAAACGCTGTCCAGGGACCTGGCACTGAACCTGGAAGCCGCGCTCAACTGCTTCAAGACCTTCGAAAAAGAGCTGATTACCAGTGGCGCGGGTAACGTGGTCAACATTGCCTCGGTCAACGGAATGTCCGTCTTGGGTCACCCGGCCTATAGCGCTGCAAAGGCTGGCCTGATCCAGGCAACCAAGGCCATTGCCGTCGAATATGGCAAGTATGGCGTCCGGTCAAATGCCATTGCACCGGGCACCGTGAAGACCCAGGCCTGGAAAATCCGGCAGGCAGCCAATCCGAATGTCTTCGATGAAGCCCTCGCCTGGTATCCCTTCAAATCGCTGCCCGAACCGGAGGACATTGCCTCGGCCGTCTCCTTCCTGATCAGCCCGGCAGCCCGTTGCATCACCGGCGTTTGCCTGCCTGTAGACAGTGGGCTGACGGCTGGATCACCCGCCCTTGCCCGAACATTCACTCAATCACCCGACTTCGACGGATTTTAAGTCATGACCAAGTTTGTGCTCGATTGTTTTTACCGCCCGGCAGAGGATCTTGCAGCCTCTCGCCAGGAATTTGCGCTGACCAATACCAGCTCCAAACCCTTGAAGGCTTTCAAGCTTGCCTACACGGCGGTCAATCGGGCTTCTGCAAATGCAAAACTCAAAAACGCCGAAAGCTTCAGCCGAATAGCGAATTTTCATGAAATCACGCCGAACGCAGGCGAAACCATCGAACCTGGTGAAACCTGGTCCTTCGCCATCACCGGTCTCGCGAACGTGGCACGCCATCGTCTGGACGGACCCAAGTCCGCTTATGTCAGCACCGATGGCAGCGTCATCGAGGTGTTATGCAACGATCTGGAAGCGCCGGAGGAACTCGACAGCGGCGAAATGCGCAGCATGCCGGAAGGCGAACTCGCCGAACCGCTTCATATTGTACCCTGGCCACAGAAAGTTGCTGTAACAGCCTTTGAGGAGGACAAGACCAGTTTTCTTGTTTCCGGCGGCACTACGGATGACAAAGCGGCGGCTGCCAAGATCAATGCACTTGCTGTGCGGCTTTTCCCTGGAGCACCGCATCCTTTCCGCTTCACGCCGTCCCATCACCAGACTGAAATAGAGTTTCAGCAGGACAGCAGCCTTCCGAAGGACGGCTACCGGCTGGCATTCGCCGGAGCGCGAGCAAGGCTGAGCTACAGCGGACCTGCAGGCCGTGACTACGGCCTCACTGTTCTCGCCCAGATCGCCTACGGCACCTATGAGGCGCCGGAGAAATTCAAGTTTCCCGCACAGGGCTCGATAGAGGACGCCCCAAGGTTTTCCTGGCGCGGAACGCATCTTGATGTTTCACGACACTTCCGTGGCGCGAAAGACATTTTGCGGTTGCTCGATATTCTCGCCTGGGGACGGATGAACATTTTCCAGTGGCATCTCACCGACGATGAAGGCTGGCGGCTTGAAATAAAAGCCTATCCCGAACTGACCGTCGGCGGTGCGCGGCGCGGCCCAGGCTGCCAACAGGTTCCTCAGCTTGGCTTTGCCGCTGAAGTCTATGAAGGTGCTTACTCGCAGGATGATGTGCGCGAGATTGTCGCCCATGCAGCCAGCCTCAACATCGACATTCTGCCGGAGATCGATGTTCCCGGCCATTCGACTGCTGTCCTGAAAACCTACCCACGCTTTGCCGATCAGGCGGAGGCGCCTGAGAGCTATCATTCCATTCAGGGCTATCCGAACAATGCGCTCAACCCTGCAATGGATGAAACCTACGAGTTTCTCGAAAAGGTCTTTGCGGAAGTCGCAAGCCTGTTCCCGTTCGAGTTCATCCATATCGGCGGTGATGAAGTCGACGTCAAATCCTGGCTGGAGTCTCCTAAGACCCAGCGCCTCATGGCGGATCAGGGCCTTTCGGATACGATGGAAGTGCAGGCCTATTTCATGGGCCGCGTGCGCGATATCCTGAAAAAGTTGAACCGGAAGCTTGCCGGTTGGGACGAAGTCTCCCACGGCGGAGGCATCGATCCGGACGGCGTGCTCTTGATGGCCTGGCAGAGACAGGAAGTGACCAAGGATCTGATAGATCAGGGCTACGACGTTATCTGCACGCCGGGTCAGCACTATTACATGGACATGGTCCAGGCCTCGGGCTGGCATGAACCTGGCGCGGGCTGGGCCGGCGTCTCAACACCTGAAGACTGTTACGCTTATGAGGCCGCAGCCGGTCTCAGCGCAGGCAGCGAGGAACGCCTCAAGGGCGTCCAGGCCTGCATCTGGTGTGAACACATGACCAATAACGCCATCTTCAACCATATGGTCTTTCCGCGGCTTTATGCAGTCGCCGAAGCGGGCTGGACTGCCCCTGCACAAAAAGCCTGGTTACGCTTTGCAGCACAGGCGCCCTTCTTCCCGCAGCTTTGAGTGCTTCACGAGGCAAGAAGATGAGAATCGCAGTTGGCGGCATACATACGGAATGCAGCACCTACTCGCCCGTTCTTCAGTCCGCGGCGGATTTCAACATCGCTCGAGGCAAGGAGCTGCTGGTGCACGTCGGTGTTGACGGCGATCGGTTTGCGGATGTCACCTTCTGCCCCCTGTTTCACGCAAGGTCCATTCCGGGCGGCCCCGTGTCTGCAGATTGTTACGCGGTGTTCAAGTCTGCCTTTCTTGCCGACCTGACTTCCAGCCTTCCAGTCGACGGCGTGCTGCTGATCATGCACGGCGCCATGCATGTGGTCGGCTTGGAGGACGCGGAAGGCGACTGGATCTCGGCGGTCCGCCAACTTGTCGGCCCGCAGATACCAATTGCCGTCAGTTACGACCTGCATGGCAACGTCACACAGACCATTGTCGATCAGATCGACATCTTTTGTGCCTATCGAACCGCTCCACATATCGATGTGATCGAAACCCATCAGCGTGCCGCTGAAAATCTTATCGACCAGCTGCGCGGTGGGCCCCGGAGATATGTTGCCTGGGCACCGGTTCCCATGCTCCTGCCCGGGGAGCGCACAAGTACGGAAGACGAGCCGGCAAAATCACTCTATGCGGCATTGCCGCGATACGATGACCGGAGTGGTGTGACAGATGCCAATCTGATGGTGGGATACGTCTGGGCAGACACTGCCAGGGCGACGGCTGCTGCCGTGGTAACGGGGTCTGACCGAGATGCAATCCAAAAGGCAGCCTCGGAAATTGCCGCCGCTTATTGGGCCGCCCGGCAGGATTTCGCCTTCGGCGTGCCTACCAAGTCCCTGGCACATTGTCTCGACGATGCGGCGGCCGCAACGACATCGCCCTTCATTCTTGCAGACAGTGGCGACAATCCAACTGGCGGCGGTGTGGGCGACCGGTCTGACGTTCTGGCGGCCTGGCTTGAGCGCGGTTTGACTGGCGGCGTGTTTGCGGGGATCGCAGATCCGATCGCGGTTGCAAAAATATGGTCGTTGCCTGTGGGAACCACCAATTTTCTGGATATTGGAGGGGCACTCGGCAGCAAGTGTCAGCACGTCTCCGCTGACGCGGTCTTGCTGGCAAGACTTGGCCGTGAAGCCGATCGCGACCGGGAAGTGCTGCTCGAGGTTGCGGGCAACCAGGTGATCCTGACGGAACGCCGACGGCCCTTCCATACTCTGGATGATTTCAGGCGGTTCGGCATCGAACCGACCACGGCAAGATACCTCATCGTAAAGTCCGGCTATCTGTCGCCTGACCTCGCCCCGATTGCCAATCCTGCCCGCATGGCCCTTACAGATGGGGCGGTCAACCAGGAAATCGGATCGCTGTCGAGCCGACAACGACCAGTGCCAAGCTATCCTTTTCAAGAGACCTTCGAGTGGATACCGGCTCCTCGGCTTTCTCTAAGGACAAATATTTGATAACCCGCACCTCCCTCTGGTCTCTTCGAACAAAAGACCGAATCCCGGATACCAAAAGCGCGTTCTGCATTTCGTAAGTTTCCGAATATCTTGACGAAAAGCTGTTTTTCGCCTTGCGAATACAAGCGCCGCCAAAGATTTATTCATATAAATTTCGGCGTCAAATTTAATGGCCATCACTCACTGGCGATCACATTTCCCAAATCAATCATAGCCTTAGATAGGACCTTGAACACGACAGGTTCCTCCCAGGCAGAATTATTGTCATTTTTGCCAAGGTTGAACGTGAACGGTCGCTCAGTACTAATTTATTTGACGATCAGACAGACACTGTCAGGGCCTGGCCAGACCGGGGATGTAACCACCGGCAACAGGAAACGTCCTGCGAACAGCAAGGTCTTGGTCGAACGGGATACAAGCACTCGCCCCATCGACTGTGCCAATCCCTATAAGCTCCGCCGGCACGCTCCGGTGGAGCTTTTTGTTTGTGTTGTGAGGGCGCCGCCTCCCTCACCAAACAAACCGGGAAACGATCATCCTCGCGACTTTCGATAAAACTTTAGAATAAGTGGCCTTGACCTTTTCTAAACTCAAACGAATTCATCGAAAAAACTCGGCATAAATGTCACAGTCAACAAACTTACTCTACGTTCATTGTCAGTTATGACGAGGGTCATTTGATCACGAACCAGTGATTGGCCTTGAACTTGAGGGTTCAAACCACACTTATTACCGAAATGTAACTGAAATTGCCCGGATTTGTGATCTTTATTACACGCATTCGGGACATTGTGGTGCGATAATGGCAAAATCGTGACCGCACGAATGGGGCGCAAAAGCGCGGTAGACCTGACAAGTCCCTTAAGGGACCACCGTTAAAGAGACCCCACGCGCGGTAAGTGAAGTTGTATTAGCCTTGGGAGGCGTACATGCAACGGAATACCAGAGCAGGAACTCTTGCGATTGGCTTCATCCTGGCCTTGGCGGGAAGCGCTGCTGCGGCCCCATTGCCTCAGGAAACGATCACGTTACCTGAGGATCGCCTTGCGGTCACAGTCGCGTCAGCGTCACAGGATCAAGCCGATCCGCTGGAAAGTGAGCTCACAATTTGGGTGGGCGAAATCGAATTGGAAGGCCGGAAAACGATCTGGGTAGAACTGATCGATTCCTTCGGCGAAGTTATCTATGACAGTGAAGTGAACACCAACGAAACCCATCTGCTTCCTGATGGCCGGGCCGTTGTAGTTCGCTCCATGGATCAGGATACCGTCGTCGCGAGCAAGGATGAGTCCAGGTTGGTCAACGAAGGCACCCTTACAGTCACACGGCGTGTGGTCAACGAAGGTGCTGATGCCACAACAATTGAACTGATCGAGACCGGTCAGCAGCCAAGCAAAGAGCGTGGCACCATGCTGCAGGTTGCCGATTTTGGTGAATTGGTCTGGCATAAGGTCGTTGCCTTCTTCGACGCAGCACGTACGCGCGTCGAAATCGCCTGGAATTGGATTGTCGATACAATTCAGGCGTAATGACCGGTCCTGACCCGATCTCACTGCTTAGACGCAGTGCGCACCCGCGCTTGCCCGGTTTATAGCCGGGCAGCAACGGTGCGTGCGCCACTTTGCAGGGACATCGGTGATCTCCGAACACACGACGCTATGAGCGCAACTCCTTCGCTCGCCCTCGCGTCAAAAATAATCCATAAAATTCATCATCCTATGTGATCCGCCTATTTAGCCGAGGCGTAACCGCTGCACATCAACTGGAAAACCTCGCAACCAAACAGGTTTTCTGCGGTAACACCGACGTGCCGAAGGATAAGATATGCGGATTGCCGTCATCGGCTCCGGAATCTCCGGAAATAGTGCAGCCTGGGCTCTCAACGATCATCATGACGTTGTTCTTTACGAAAAGCGCGACCGGCCAGGCGGTCACAGCGCAACCGCGGATATCGACTATGACGGCGTCAGGATATCGGTGGATACCGGGTTCATTGTCTATAACGAGCTCAACTATCCGAATTTTACTGCCTTGCTCGACCACCTTGGGGTCGCCAACGAAATCAGCGATATGAGCTTTGCCCTGTCTGCGGACAACGGCAAGCTTGAGTGGTCGGGACATTCGCTGAACGCGGTGTTCGCGCAACGGAAGAACCTGGTTTCGCCGCGCTTTCTGCGCATGTTGCGCGATATTTTCCGATTTAACACGAAGGCCGTGGAAGACCTCAAAGCCGGCCGACTGAACACGGAGACGCTTGGGGGATATCTTGAGCGCGAGCGGTATTCCGCCGGCTTCATCAACGACTATCTGCTGGCAATGGGAGCTGCAATCTGGTCAACACCGATCAATGAAATGCGGGACTATCCGGCAGAAAGCTTCGTGGCATTCTTCGAAAACCACCGCCTGCTGTCCTTCGACCGTCCACTCTGGCGAACGATTTCCGGCGGCAGCCGAAATTACGTCGAAAAACTGCTGGCTCCCCTGCAAGGAAAGATCAGGCTGGGCAAACCGGTGACTGAAATCCTTCGGCAGAACGGTCAGGTACTTGTTCGTGACGCATCAGGTCATCAGGATGTCTTCGATCATGTGATCCTCGCCAGCCACACGGACCAGAGCCTCGCCATGCTGGGTGACCCTTCCGCACAAGAGCGCGATATCCTGGGGTCAATCCGGTATCGGCCGAACGAGGTCTATCTGCACCGCGATGAAGCCTTGATGCCCAGGCGCAAGAAAGTCTGGGCTTCCTGGAATTACATGTCCGATCGCGATGCCGGCGAAACGCAGGATGTGACCGTCAGCTACTGGATGAACAGGTTGCAGAATTTCGACCATTCCAGGCCTGTCTTTGTAACATTGAACCCCTACGCACCGCCGCGCGAGGACAAGACCTTCGCAAAGTATGTGTATGACCATCCGCAGTTCGATGCCACCGCCCGGCAGGCCAAGGACCGCCTTGGCGAAATTCAGGGCGTCAACAACACTTGGTATTGTGGGGCCTGGCGTGGCCACGGTTTTCATGAGGACGGATTAGCTTCCGGCCTCGACGTTGCCAGGTCGCTTGGTGCGCGCCTACCATGGGACAGGGAGAGCACCGAAGGCACCTATCTGGAGGCTGCCGAATGAGGTTGAGGCCGAGCAATCGTCTGCATGACAACGGACCACCACCGGATCCGGCGGCATCCCTGTTCATGGGCACGGTCATGCATCACCGGATGAAACCCCGTGAACACAGGTTTTCCTACAAGGTCTTTTCCATCCTGATCGATCTGGATCGCCTGGACGAGGCATCCGGCTCGAGCCCGCTTTTTTCCGTCAACAGGTTCAATCTGTTGTCGTTTCATCAAAAGGATCACGGGCTGCGGGACGGGACGGATCTTCGGTCTCATGTCGACCGCTTGCTCGCCACGGAAGGACTTGAAGCACCCGCCCGGATCTTGCTGCTCGCCTATCCTCGGATGCTGGGCTACGGCTTCAATCCTCTCAGCGTCTACTATGCCTATGACCGTTCAGACCACCTGGTTGCGCTCGTCTATGAGGTGCGCAACACGTTTGGTGGATTGCATACCTATGTCGCTCCGGTTCGGACGGGTCAGTCAACCGATGCCGGCATCCGGCAGGACCAGAAGAAACTGTTCTACGTGTCCCCTTTCGTGAGCATGGAACAGCACTATTTCTTCCGCATGATGCCACCGGGGAAGACGGTTCGCGTCCGCATCCTGGAAAAGGACACCGACGGGCCGCTGTTGTCAGCAACATTCTCCGGCACCCGGCACCCCCTTACCACCAGTTCGATCCTTCGGGCATGCCTCCGAGTGCCGTTGCTGAGTTACAAGGTCATCAGCGCCATCCATTGGGAAGCCTTTAAAATCTGGCGCAAGCGTGTACCATTTCATGCTCGGCCCGCAGAGGATGCAAGGAAAGACGGGCTGGCCAGGCAGGCAGGATCTGTTCTGCCGGTTTCAAACAACTGACATTTCAAGAGGTTCTGCTATGGGTGAGCCGATTGTTCTGACCAAGGAAAATCTCCGCGCGGAGTTGAAGGGAACACCACGCCTCGCCAAAATGGCGGCGGGCCTTGCCCTCAAAATCCGTTACGGATCGCTCGAAGTGCAATTTCCGGACGGCCGAAGGTTTCTCATCAAAGGCCAGGAAGATGGCCCGCACGGTGTTCTAAAAATCCACAACTGGTCGTTTTTCCGCATGGTGGTGCAGGCCGGCGACGTCGGCGTCGGGGAAGCCTTCATGGCCGGATACTGGTCGTCCCCGGATGTGACCACGTTCCTCGAAGTCTTCTGCATCAATCAGGAATCGACCCTGGAAGCACTCCAGGGAAAGCCGTTCACGCGCTTTCTCATGTCGGTTCGCCATTGGCTGAATTCCAACACAAAACGCGGATCGAAGCGCAACATCTCGGCCCATTACGATCTCGGCAACGCGTTCTACCGGGAATGGCTCGATCCCTCGATGACGTATTCCTCGGCGATCTACAGCAACGAGACCAACAATCTGGAACAGGCCCAGGCGGAAAAATACGCTTCACTGGTACGCCAGACGGGCATAAATCCGGACCACAAGGTTCTGGAAATCGGCTGTGGCTGGGGTGGGTTCGCCGAATATGTCGCCTCGACAGTCGGTGCCAACGTGCGTGCGCTGACGATCTCTCAGGAACAGTTCGACTATGCGCGCGAGCGTATCTACAAGGCCGGTCTCAACGACAAGGTCGAAGTTGTTTTCCAGGATTACCGGGACGAAACCGGCGTGTTCGACCGGATTGCCTCCATCGAGATGTTCGAAGCTGTCGGCGAGAAATACTGGCCAACCTACTTCCGCCAATTGTCGAGATGCCTGAAGCCAGGCGGCAAGGCAGGCCTGCAGATCATCACCATCCAGGACAGGATGTTTGACGATTATCGCCGGGGCACCGACTTCATTCAGCGCTACATTTTTCCGGGTGGCATGCTGCCTCCTCCCAGCCGTCTGGCGGAAATCGGCAAGTCGCTCGGCCTGGATCTCATGGATCAGAAAATCTTCGGTCAGGACTACGCACGAACGCTTGCGGAATGGAGACAAAGTTTCCGGCAGGCCTGGCCCAGGATCAGTTCGCTGGGCTTTGACGAGCGTTTCAAGCGTCTGTGGGAGTTCTATCTCCATTATTGCGAAGCAGGCTTCCGGTCCGGCAATATCGATGTCCGCCAGATGGTTTACGTCAAGTCCGCCTGAACCTGGCGCGAGCCTTGAAGGCTCCCAAGTCGGCAGGCCGGGTCAACCGGCCTGCTTCTTGTTCCAGCCCGTGGACCGGGCAACAAGTGTGAAATACGCACTGTACGGCAACAAGCGAAGAAGCTTGAGCTGTCGCACGAATTTGCGGGGAAACGCGATTTCGAAGCGGGTCGGGTGAAGCAGACCTTGCCTGATCTCTCCGACGGCTTCTTGCGGAGACATCAGATACGGCATCGGAAACGGGTTTGATTTTGTTGCTGGCGTGTCGACGAACCCCGGATTGATCACCTGAATTCGGATACCGGCCAGGTCCAGATCGAACTTCAATGCTTCCACCAGGTTGATCAACCCAGCCTTGGTTGCCCCATAAGCAGCCGATGTCGGCAAGCCGCCATAGCCTGCCACGGAAGACACCACCGCAATCTGTCCCCTGCCCGCTGCCTTCATGGCCGCTATTGCCGGCAGGAGCACGTTCACTGTGCCCATCAGGTTGACGTCAAAACTCTTGCGAAACGCCTCGGTTTCAGCAGCGAGACCATCTTGCGGCAGGTATATCCCCGCATTCGCTACCAGAAGCGCCAGCCCGCCGTAAACATCCTGAATTTTGGTCACGTGAGCGGCCATCAGGTCCGTCTCCGTGACGTCACCAGGCAGAGCATGAATTGAACCGGAAAATCCTTCAGCCTGGGATTCAAGTTCCGCCAACGCCTTTGCCGAGCGGGCTGTTGCAACGACTGTCCACCCCGAACGGGCCAGATCAAGCGCGAGTTCCCGACCAATACCGGAGCTGGCACCCGTGATCCAGGCGCAGCCGTGATCGGGTTCGGCAACGTAGTTCTTTTCAGGCAATTCGATCTCCCGGTCTGTTTGTCTCTTTACGCAAACAAACCGGGTTCTGGATCGTTTTTCAGCGGATGAAAGGTGCGAACCAGCGGCCGACGGGACCGGTCAATTGCAATCGACCCGCGGTCACCGCAAAGCAGATGCAATCTTCGCCCTCATCGGCAATCGGCTTGTGGTCGACATCCCCGTCGGCAAAGGCAACGTCACCGGCCACGTAATGGCCGTCGTCGTCCTTGAAGCCACCTTTCAAGACCAGGGTGAGCTCTGTGCCATGGTGCGTGTGGGAAGGCATGGCGCGGCCCGCGCGCACCCACAGAAGGCTGCTGTCACAGCCGTCGATTTCGCCGAACTTGCATTCCTTCACGCCTGGAAGGAGTGTTTTCCAGGGTAGGCTGTCCATCGAGGCTCCGATGATGGCACGCAGCGATTCGGGAACCGCTGAGCCACCAGCCTCAACCGGCTGCCCAGCAGGCGCATTGTCGTTCAAATCCTCGACAGGGCCGCTGAAAATCGATCCCAGGATTGCATCCCGGTTGGAGATGGACACCGGTTCGGCATCTTCCAGCTCAAGGCCGGCAAGTGCTTCCAGCGAGCTGACATAGGACCTGTTGCTGCCGCTCATTTCAAGATGAGCACCCACCAGTGCCTGCGCCGGATAGGTCAAGGTCCCGGCCGCGTATCCGGCCAGCAACTCGTCCATTCCGGTCACATTTTTTTCCATTACCGCTCTCATATAGCTTCAGAATCCCAAATTGCCTTACGGGCGATACGACAGGCAACAAAATTCGGATCAACAATTACACCAGAATTGTTGGAAATAGTATTTTAGTGAACTGCAAAGACGGAACAACTGATGGCGTGTTTTTGACGCCAGAGGGAAAAGTGAACCTGATTGTCTTCAGGCGCTGGCAATCCCCCTTTGAACGCTTACATTGCGACCTTGATCAAGGCCCATCAGACCTTTAGCGTCCTGGGCTCATCAGATTTCATCTGGCCGGTCAGTGCCACCGGACCAGATCAGCCGGGAAAGAATAAATGTCTGTGTCCGCTTCTGTTGTCGATGCAATCGGTAACACGCCCCTCATCCGTCTGAAAGCCCTGTCCGAAGAAACGGGTTGCGAGATTCTTGGCAAGGCCGAGTTCATGAACCCCGGTCAATCGGTCAAGGACCGCCCTGCCCGGCAAATGATTCTTGAAGCAGAGGCCAGGGGCGACTTGAAACCAGGCGGTGTGATCGTTGAAGGCACCGCCGGCAACACCGGCATTGGCCTGGCGCTCGTCGCCAGCGCACGCGGATACCGGACAGTCATCGTTATTCCGGAAACGCAAAGCCAGGAAAAGAAAGACATGCTGCGACTTTGCGGAGCAGAGCTTGTCGAAGTTCCGGCCAAGCCCTTTTCCGACCCCAACAATTACCAGCATGTTGCCCGCCGTCTGGCAGAAGACATGGCACGCACCGAGCCGAACGGCGTCATCTTTGCCGACCAGTGGAACAATCTCGACAACCGCAAGGCCCATTTCGTGACCACGGGTCCGGAAATCCTGGCACAGACGGGTGGCCGCGTTGACGGTTTCATCTGCGCTGTCGGCTCCGGCGGCACCCTGGCCGGCGTGTCGACCTATCTTCAGGAAAACAAGCCCGGCGTCCTCATCGGCTGTGCCGACCCGCGTGGCGCGGCCATGCAATCGCTGTTCACCACAGGCAAGGCAATTGCATCCGAAGGCGGCTCGGTTTCCGAAGGGATTGGCCTTGGCCGCATCACCCCGATTGTCGGCGACCTGAAAATCGACCATGCGTATACGATCCCGGACGAAGAGGCCTTGCCGCTGGTTTTCGACCTTGCCCAGAACGAAGGCCTGTTGCTGGGTGGTTCGACCGCAATCAACCTGGCTGGTGCGCGGCGCCTCGCCCGTGAGCTCGGTCCGGGCAAGACCATTGTTACCATCCTGTGCGATCACGGGACCCGCTACCAATCAAAACTCTATAATCCCGATTTCCTCAGATCCAAGAACCTGCCGGTTCCCGAATGGCTGGAACGGAAGGTTTCGATCCAGCCTCCCTTCGCCTGATCGACCGACATAGGGGGCTGACATTTCATGGATTCCGGGGATCAAGCATTGGTACAAGGCGGCGAAGCAGCCGAAGCGGGAATCCGCGATGCCGTGACCGATGCAGGTGTTCTGGATGTCATGGCAAACAATCTCGGACTGGTCGCGGCATTTGTCGCGATCATGTATGTGACGGCCGGCATCTGCGCCGTTCGCGAGGTCATGAATTCGCGCACATCCCAGGGTTCGGTTGCATGGCTCCTGTCCCTGTTTTTCCTGCCCTACCTCACGGTACCGCTCTACTTCGTGTTTGGCTGGCGATCCTTCTCCGACTACGCCAAGATTCAGGCAACCCTGGGCCGAGCGGAACGAGCAAGGCGTGCTGACGAACTCGGACTGACCGATCACGTCGAAACCCGGGACTGGCCAGTTCTATCCCGCGTCGCCGGCGTGCCCTTCATGGCCGGCAACAAGGCAAACCTCCTGATTGATGGCGACGCCACCTTTAGCGCTATCAAGAACGAGATCGCATCGGCGCGAAACGTCATCTTCTTCCAGTTCTTCGCCGTACACGACGATGAGCTGGGGCGCGAAATGGCTGACGCCCTGATTGCGCGTGCCAAGGACGGCATCACGGTCTATTTCCTTTACGACGACGTCGGCAGCCATTCCCTGTCGAAAGACTTTCTGGCTCGTTTGAAAACCGCCGGTGTCAAGGTCTGCGGGTTCAATGAAAATCACAAGTTCCTGCGACTTCTCGGGCCCATGCGCCTCAACTACCGCAATCACCGAAAACTGGTCGTCGTCGACTATCGGGTGACCTTTGTTGGCGGACACAATGTTGCGGACCAATATGTCGGCCGGGACAACTGGTTTGGTCACTGGCGCGATACCCACGTCCGTGTCGAGGGGCCGGCCGCCGTTGCCTGCGCACTCTCCTTTGTTGAGGACTGGCTCTGGGCGAGCGGCGAGCGTATCGACCTTCCACAGGTTGGCGAGATCCCGATGCCCGGAGACGAAGCCGTGCTGGTGATGCCGACAGGCCCTGCCGACAAGCTAGAGGAATGTGCGCTGGCCTTTCTCGAAACAGCGGCGCGGGCGCGCAAACGGCTCTGGATCACGACACCTTATCTGGTGCCTTCGCTCGACATCCAGACGGCGCTGTGTTCAGCAGCAATGCGCGGTGTGGACGTGCGGGTCCTGATGCCGGAGAAACGTGACCACTGGACAGTCTGGCTGGCGAGCCACGCCTATGAAGACACCCTGGTGCAGCGCGGTGTGAAGGTTTACCGCTATATCGACGGCTTTCTGCACCAGAAAGTCACGCTTATGGACGACGAACTCGTTTCCATCGGTACAGTGAATTTCGACAACAGGTCTTTCCAGATCAATTTTGAGCTGACCCTTTGGTTCACCCATCCACGCATGATCGGAAACGTCGAACGGATGCTGGAGACCGACTTTCAGAACTCCCGCCTGACCTGGCCGGACGCGTTCCAGTCGCGCAGCTACGTTTTCCGCGTGCTGGCCCAGGGCGCCCGACTTCTGTCACCTATTCTTTGAACAGTTGTCGGGACGTATTGACTCCATAACCGCGCGGCCATGCAGAGCGACTTATGCAGTTTGAAGGCAACTCCAACACCTGTTTTCGGAAAACGATGACAAAGCACGCACCGTCCGGGCTGGTGCCGTCGAGGTGAATGATCTAAACCTCTTTCAGACCAACTTCTCCGGCATCTGCAAACCATGGCTTACATTCCTGACTACACGACCCTGCTCGCCTTCACGGCGGCAGCGCTGGTACTCACGGTTACACCCGGACCAGACATGACGCTGTTCATGAGCAAGACGCTGACACAAGGCCGCCGCGCAGGGCTTGCAGCGGTGTTCGGGGCCACTTGCGGGTTGATCGTACACACCATACTTGCCGCCATCGGTGTTTCGGCACTTCTTTCAGCCTCGGCGGTCGCATTTACGGTGCTCAAGACCGTCGGTGCGGCCTATCTGATATGGCTCGCCGTGCAAGCTGTCAGGAATGGTTCAAGCCTCGCGCTGGAAGCAGCTTCCGTGAAGAAGCAACCTATTCACCGGGTGTGGTTGCAGGCGCTCGGGATCAATATCCTCAATCCCAAGATTGTCTTGTTTTTTGTAACCTTCCTGCCGCAATTCGTGAGTGCGGCCGACCCGAATGCGACTGGCAAACTCATGTTCCTCGGGTTCTATTTCGTCGCGCTTGGCATGCCAATCTGCGCCGCAATGGTGCTTGGTGCCAGTGCTTTTGCACGCTTCCTGAAATCCTCGCCAAAATTCATGCGTACCTTCGACTGGGCCTTTGCCGGGATCATGGGAACTTTCGCCTTGAAGCTTCTGGTGGCCAAGGCCAACAACTGAACGGCATACAAAGGATCTGACCGGCGATCGGCCTTTCAGGACAGATACCGCTCAAGTGAACGCACGACAATTGATCTAGCGAGCCAGCAATTCTCTGAGACCTGAGGGCGTGACTTGCGCCATCTTGCGAAAGTCCCTGCTCATATGGTGGCGGTCCGAATAGGATGCCTGATAGGCGATTTCGTCGAGACAACAATTGCCAGACGCCAACAGGCGCGTCGCCTTGCGAAGCCGAACGAAACGCGCCAGGCGGGCATAGCCGAGGCCCGCCTCCGTGAGCCGGCGGGAAAGACTTCTTGCAGAAAGTCCGAGCTCGGTCGCTGTTGACGACAGCCCCGGGTGTTCTCCTTCGGTCCTTTCCAGGCTGTCGACAACCCGCCCCAGGAGACGGTTCAGTCCCGACCCGGTCTGCCGGTTCACAAGATGAGCAAAAGACAGGCTACGCGCAGGAGCCGCCAATCCGATCTCGCTTTCGAGCCCGGGGACCTTTTCCGAAAGAACAATCAAGATATCGCTGTCGAAGTCTATGCCGTCTCCCAGATAGGTGCCGAACCGATAGACGGGTCGCGAAACTCCGCCACGGGTGACAGACCAAATGCCGTGAATGTGCACCCCCGCACTTTCAAGTGTCCCGGTGGCCACCCCGGCAAGCATTGCAGGTCCGAAGGGTTTCTGGTTGGCAGGACGAACCATGTAGGGAGACAGGACCAGTGAATTACGCTGATCGGCAGCAATAAAACCCTGCCTCGGGTTGCTGTCCTGAAAACGGATGGAAGACTGCAAGGCCAGGACACCTGACCATCTGTGCACGAGACCAGATACGGTCGGTGCACTGGTCAGGAGATGACTGATCACGTCGAAGCCGGCGGGCCGCCCTAGAGCGCGGGCCAATCCAAAAACCGCTCCGCATCCTCGTGCCTCATAAAGCATACCGATGTGAGAAAGCGGGTCTCCGATATCGGTGCCTTGCGCTGCTGCCCCTGCAAAGATTTCAGGAAATTGGGCTTCTGCCTGCCTTGCGAAATGTTTCAGCCACCAGTTCCAGTAAGCCGAATAGGCTTCACCGAGCGGTTCGTTGACACTCGCATCTCCCACTTTTCTCGTCGGGTCGGCGGAAATTTTGGCGTCGATATTCACAGGCCTTCTTTCGACCGTGTTGCAGGATGCAGGGTGCCCTGGAACGAAACCAAGGGTTTAGCGCAAATGCAAGCATCGAAATCGAGGGGAACATGCGCAAATTGAAAAATGGGCTGCGGCTTCTGGCTGTGATGTCACTGACGGTACTGGCTGCCAGCACTTACGTACGCGCCGATCCGGCGAACCTGACGGCGGCCGAGATCAGCGACATGATGTCGGGCAATTCCATCCATGGTTTCTTTCCGGACGGTGTGACGGAGTACAAGCAGAACAATCACTCCGATGGCATCGCCGTTGTCGTGGTCAAGGGCGACAAGATCCGGAACATTCCCTGGGAAGCTGTCGAAATCGAAGGGACAGGGCATTACTGCGAAGACTGGAGCGGCGATGGCTGGGGCAAACTCTGCTTCACCGTAACACGCGAAGACCTCGCCAAACCTGTCTTCACAAATGCGAAGGGCAAGGCCAACAGCCAGAACTGGTCGGAAGGGTTTGTCGACCTGAATTTCGCAGACTGATTTCCAATCCAGATCAACGCTACGCCCGCGGTCCGACCGGATCGCGGGCGTTCGTATTTCAAGCCCTCGCTTCCTCCAAATAGACCTTGCACCCGAGACTGATCGTTGCTCAATTCAACGCTATTCGTTTCAGGGAGTTCCAGATGACCGAACCTTTGTTCCGCGACGACGCCTATCTCAGAACATGTCAAGCCGAAGTGACCGGTGTGAACGAGCGTGGCGGCATCGTTCTGGACAGAACCGTGTTTTATGCAACCGGCGGGGGACAGCCCGGCGATAGCGGCATGCTGGAACTGGAAGACGGCACAAAGCTCAGCATTGCCACAGCGGTCTACGATGACGACAAGAAAACCATCGTGCATGTTCCGTCAGAAGGACAAAGCCTGCCAGCTGCGGGCATCGGCGTAACAGCCCATATCGACTGGGCCAGGCGTTATCGCCTGATGCGCATGCATACGGCCTTGCATCTTCTTTCCGTAGCCCTTCCCTATCCCGTTACCGGTGGCCAGATCGGGGATCCGGAAGGACGACTCGATTTCGATATGGGTGAAGAAACCATCGACCGGGAAGCTCTTCTGAAGCAGCTAAACGCGCTTGCTGCAGGTGACCACGAAGTGACCACCGAGTGGATCACCGACGAAGAACTCGATGCCAACCCGGGCCTGGTAAAGACCATGTTAGTCAAGCCACCACGCGGGTCTGGTCGTGTCAGACTGGTCCGGATCGGTGGTGATGTAGACTTGCAGCCTTGTGGCGGTACCCATGTGACCAGAACCTCCGAAATCGGTCTGCTTGATCTTGGCAAGATCGAAAAGAAGGGCAAGCAGAACAGGCGCGTTCGAATTCGCCTAACGGACTGATGAACTGGAGACGTCAGCATGAAACTATCCGGAAGCTGCCGATGCGGTACAGTATCCTTCGAAGTGGACAGCAGGACGCCCTACCCTTACATGCGCTGTTATTGCTCCATCTGCAGGAAGACAGGTGGCAGTGGCGGCTATGCGATCAATCTTTTGGGGGATGCCGGCAGCCTCAAGGTGAAGGGAGCGGAAGCAAAGGCCGTCTACAATGCGGTCATTGATGGTGAAACCAGTCCTGCGGAACGTCATTTCTGCAAGGCCTGCGGTTCGCATCTGTGGGTTTGGGATCCGCGCTGGCCGGAGCTTGTGCATCCACATGCCGGAGCAGTCGATAGCCCCTTGCCAACACCGCCGGAGATTGTCCATATCATGCTGGCGTTCAAGCCTGACTGGATCGAAGTGCCGAACGGTCCCGGACATGTTCACTTTCAGAACTATCCGGACCTTTCCATCGAGGACTGGCACAAGTCCAAAGGCTTGCTGGAGACCTAAGGAGCCCTTATGACCGACCATCCTCTCGTATCGACCCAATGGCTGGACGATCATCTCTCCTCACCAGATCTGATTGTCATCAATGCCTGGATGCCACCGGTCACTCATCCGGATGCTCCGCCAGTCTATCCAAACGCCCACATTCCCGGTGCTGTCTTTTTCGACGTCAACGAGGTCTGCGACAAATCCACCGATCTGCCTCACATGCTGCCTGCACCACATGTGTTTTCCTCAACCATGCGGAAGATGGGTATCGGCGATGGCCAGACGCTCGTTGTCTACGACGATTTCGGTTTCTATTCCGCGCCACGCGTCTGGTGGACACTGCGCAGCATGGGGGCGGAACGGGTTTATGTTCTTGATGGCGGTTTCCCCAAGTGGCGCGCCGAAGGCCGGGCATTCAACGACGACACGCCCCGGCGGGTACAAAGCCACTTCTCCTCGCGCTTGAACCATGGCGCCGTTGCCGATCTAGCCCAGATCCGCTCTACCATCGCAAACGGATCCCGCCAGATTCTGGACGCCCGGTCTGGCGAACGCTTTGCCGGAGAGGCACCAGAGCCACGCGCCGGCCTCAAGTCCGGACACATGCCGACGGCACTCAACCTGCCGTTCACCCAGCTGATTGCCGAAGACGGCACGTTTTTGCCGAAGGAAGACCTCGCAAAGGCATTCCAGGACGCCGGCGTCAATCTGGATAAGCCCGTGACCACGACGTGTGGCTCAGGTGTGACGGCGGCAATCCTGACGCTTGGACTTACCGTGCTCGGCGTCCGGGATCTCGCACTTTACGACGGTTCCTGGGCGGAATGGGGAAGCCGGGACGACACGGATGTCGTCACCGGTCCTGCCTGAGACCTGACCACCTTGAGTTAGGTACCGGTCTTCAGGGTTTCGAAGAAGTCCCGGATTTCATCTGAGATCGAATTGGTGCTCGACGACATTCGGCTGGAGGCAGCCAGCAGACTGTCTGCGGCCTGATCGGTTGCCGTGATCGCCTGCTCCACGCCGCCGATATTCTCGTCGAGTGTCTGGGTTCCGGAAGCAACCGTCTGGATACTGTGCGAGATTTCCTGCGTTGCAGCCCCCTGCTCCTCGACGGCGGCGGCAATCGACGAGGTCATCTCGTCCAGCTGCTTGACCACTTCGGAGATTGACTGGATGGACGCTACCGCATTGTCCGTCGAACTCTGGATCTCGGTAACCTGCTGGCTGATTTCTTCCGTTGCCTTCGCTGTCTGCTCGGCCAGCGTTTTCACTTCACTGGCAACCACTGCAAAGCCCTTTCCGGCATCACCAGCGCGGGCTGCTTCTATCGTTGCATTCAACGCGAGCAAGTTCGTCTGCTCGGCAATTGCCTGAATGAGACCGATCACATCGCCAATTTTCTGGGCCGCACCAGCAAGGCTCGCCACCTGCAGGCTTGATTGTTCAGTCCCACCAGCCGCCTGGCTTGCAATGCGGGAGGCGCCGGATATCTGCTTGGAAATCTCCTGGATCGAACTGGAGAGCTCTTCCGTGGCAGAGGCAACCGTCTGCACACTTACGCTGGAGTCCTTCGAGACATGACCGGCGTTTTCAACCTGCCTTCTTGCCGTTTGAGAAACGCTCGTCAAATGCTCGGCTTCACCGGCGACACTCCGTGCCCCCGCTTCGACATCGGCTAGTGGTTGCTTGACGCTGTTCTGGAACTTTTCGATAGCCTTGTTCAACCGTTCCGTCTGCGCTGCGCGCTCCAGAAGAAGTTCTTCTTCGTAGGTTGATATGGCAAGGTCCATGTCAAGGAAGACGGCCGCCGTGACATCGTTCAACAAGACAGCAAGGTTTTTAAAAGACCGTCTGTATTTACGGGTCAAATGGGCATGCAGATGGCGCAGGACATAAAGATACCCGGCAATGTACCAACGCGGTTCCAGCCCGATGCGGCAATGCACATGACCGATCTGGTTGATGCTCTGCTGGTAGCTCTGGTCGAAGCCCGACGTGAACAGCTTCTTCCAATGGCCCTTTTGAGCTGAAACAAGTCGGGGCTGATGCGAGCCGACAAGTGCAGCCAGATTTGGCTGGGTGTTGATGTGAACGTAAAAACCCGCCAGCACATCGTCCAACACGGGCTCGATTACCGGCCAGAGCTTTCTGAGATTTTCGATTGTGGAATGATCAATTTGGGCGAATTTCAAACGGGATTGGAAGTCGTATTCCGGATCGCTCATGGCAGGTCACCTTGATAAAAACTGACCCTACGTGACCTGACAATTCTAAATAAACCATAAATTGTATTTTTACGTACGACATAGTGACAATGGCGCGTTGAGCCACAACGAAAACGAAATAGGAATAATTACCAATCCCCCCGGTTTTTGGCCGTTTTTTAGGCAATAAAAACGCGACACCCGATTCTTACCGATGGGAGCGGCGAACACAACCTGAAAACGCAGACAGCGATACTTTGGTCGTATTCCGGTTGTCCAAAACAAGGCTCACTCTCCCGGCTGGGGTCTTGCCTTCAACCCATCCGGTTTCTTGCGTGACGGCTCCAGACTGATCAGAAAGTCGGCACGTGTGCCGGCAAGATGATGGCCTGGCCAGATCTCCAGAGCATCGTTCAGTTTCCCTTTCGGGTATCGAGCGAAGATGTCCTTGCGAACGTTCTGCGCAATCCTGCGCTGCCCCATTCCGAACACGTCACACATTGCTCCACGCGAAATAAGATGTGCTTCTGCACCATATCTTCTGGCAGACACATACCCGTTAAGGTGCAGTCCAATGGCATCGGCAATCCGGTGTACCTTTGCCCGGTCATGTCCCTGGCCGACAAGGTGGTGCTGGCAGCGTTCCGCACCATGGACCACGAAACAGCAATCCCGCGGCTCACTGGTCCGGCCTGACGCCAAGCCTACGTCATGCAATATGGCTGCACAGAAGAGGATTTCCTTGTCTACAGTGAGCTTACGATAGCCACCCAACACGAGACCAAAGTAATAGGTGCGCCAACTGTGCCGCATCAGGTCCAAATTCTGGACTTCGTCGGCAAAGTCCAACGCATCCCGGACCAATGCGGTCTCCGGTGGCTGCAGTCCTTCAAGGTCTGCGCCGAAGGTGTTGATCAGGCCCAGTTTTCCTCTGAAAGCATCCAGCGCTTCAAGCATCCCCATACGGCCAAGATTTGTAAGCACCTTCAGCTTTTCAGTTCTTGTCAGTCGCCCATTGCTGAACTGACCAGGCCTTCGTCCCCAAGCCACCGTCCCCATGTCTACAGTGTTTTCCGGCATCTCCCAAAACGTCTCCATTGATTGCTCCATTTTTATGTACCGTATCGCATAAAAATAGACATGTCGATATTTATGTGCGAATAGGTATAAAATGAAAGCCGAAAGCAAACGCGGCCGTCCGCGCAAATTCGACGAAGACGTCACGCTGGACCGCATCATGTTGGTGTTCTGGCAGCACGGCTATGCCGCTACCAGTCTCGACCAGATAGCAGAAGCAACCGGCCTGAACAGACCCAGCCTCTACGCCGCATTCGGCAGCAAGAAAGACATGTATCTGAAGGTGATTTCACGGTTCGCGGACCAGATGCAGGCCCACCTGAAGGCGGCAGGACAGACAAAAACAGGGCTGAAACCCCGGCTCAAGGCCATCATGACAGCTGCTATCGATCTTTATTGCGGCAGGTCGACATTTAGCGATGCGGCCTATGGTTGCCTGGCCATCTCCACACTGACGACTGAAGCTGCTGATGATCTTGACTTCAGATCAATGCTGGCGCATGTCGTTGAGCGAATGGATCGAGGGTTCGCCAGTCTGATTTACGCGGAAATGAAAGCCTCAGTTCCGGAAGCGAGCGTCCAGTTCGCCGCCCAGCATCTGTCTTTGATGCTGCACGGTCTTTCAGTTCGCGCCCGGGCTGGTGAATCTCGCGATATCCTGGTGGAACTGGCAGAGACTGCGGTCGACCGACTTGTACCGGACCCGGCATCAGAGCCCGTTGTGTAGCTCCAGAGACCATTCAAGCGTCAGAGGCAGCGGCGTCCATATGCCGGTCTTGAGCCCTGCCCGCCTCAGCATGTCGGCCGTCCAGGTGTTGCAGCCCCTGAACGCATTGAAACCACCAACTGCCGGAAAGAAAATGTCGTGCGCGTCGTAAGCCACCCCGGGGATTGCTGCCGGTGGCACCGCGCCATCTGACAGGAAACTGGCCTTGATATCGGCAACCAGTTCATCAAATTCCTGTCCGCTGAGGACAACGTTCCGGACGCTATCCTGATCAAGTTGAATATCGCCGGTTCGACGGACATGCATGACCGATGCATCCCATGTCAAAGCGTCCATCACAGGACCAGGCTTCAGGTCACCCCATGTTGGCGTCTCGATATAGAAAGACCGTCCTCCCCACCCGAAAGCAATCCAGAAAACGCCCGGATAATCGAGTTTCAGCCCCCCATCGGATATGAACCCGAATGCCTCAAGTACGTCCGGATCAGCGGGAAGTGCGATATCCGTGTGAATGGGATTACTGAGTATCAGTATGTTTCGCTCACCGGATGGTGCCGACACCGCATCTTCAAACGGCTTGGAAACGAACAAAGGCCTCGGAACAATTGTTCCGAGGCCTAATGCTACAAGAGCGGTGAAGAAAACCACACAAATTCCAGCCAGGAACCTGCGCAGAATTTTCGCCATCAGCAGTATATTTCCGATCAGTGATGCAGGATCTGGCTCAGGAAGAGTTTGGTGCGCTCATGCTGCGGATTGGTGAAGAACTCTTCCGGCTCGTTCTGCTCGACGATCTGACCCGCATCCATGAAGATGACGCGGTTTGCGACCTTACGAGCAAAGCCCATCTCGTGAGTGACGCACAACATCGTCATGCCTTCTTCGGCAAGCCCGACCATCACGTCCAGAACTTCTTTGATCATTTCCGGATCGAGTGCCGATGTCGGCTCATCGAACAGCATGATTTTCGGGCTCATGCAGAGCGAGCGGGCAATTGCAACGCGCTGCTGCTGACCGCCGGACAACTGTCCCGGATATTTGTTCGCCTGTTCCGGGATCTTGACGCGCTCCAGGTAGTGCATCGCGATGTCTTCGGCTTCCTTCTTGGGCATCTTGCGAACCCAGATCGGCGCCAGTGTGCAATTCTCCAGGATGGTCAAATGCGGAAAAAGGTTGAAGTGCTGGAAGCACATGCCGACTTCCCGACGAATTTCGTCGATCTTTTTGAGATCGTCCGTCAGCTCGATACCATCGACGAGGATCTGCCCGGCCTGGTGTTCTTCCAGACGGTTGATACAGCGGATCATGGTTGACTTACCGGAACCGGACGGCCCGCAGATCACGATGCGCTCGCCGCGCATGACCTTCAGGTTGATGTCGCGCAGCACGTGGAAATCCCCGTACCACTTGTTCATGTTCTTGATTTCGACAGCCACATCCGTATCGGAGATGGTCATTCTGGAACGATCGGCTGCGAGTTCCTCGTCGCGTACAGCGTTTGCAGACATTGTATTTTACTCCAAGAGTGTCCTTTGGCCGGGGCGCTGCGGTTCATCGCGCGCCCCGGAAGCGGCTTGCTAGCGTTTGTGGCCCGTATGCAGCTTGTTCTCCATGAAGATGGAGTAGCGTGACATGCCGAAGCAGAAGGTCCAAAACACCATTGCTGCGAACAGGTAGCCCGTGTGACCGGTGCTTGGCGTCGACCATGTCGGGTCCGTGAAGGACGACTGGATCTGGCCAAGAAGGTCGAACATGCCGACGATCAGAACCAGGGTCGTGTCCTTGAACAGCCCGATGAAGGTGTTGACGATCCCGGGGATCACGAGCTTCAGGGCCTGCGGCAGGATGATGAGATACATCATCGGCCAGAACCGAAGCCCAAGCGCCATGGCACCTTCATATTGCCCCTTCGGAATGGCCTGCAGGCCACCGCGAACCACTTCGGCCATATAGGCCGCAGAGAACAGCGTCACGCCGATCAGCACACGCAGCAGCTTGTCGAAGGTCACACCTTCCGGCAGGAACAACGGCAACATCACCGAGGACATGAACAGAACGGTGATCAACGGAACACCACGCCAGAACTCGATGAAGATGATCGAGACCATCTTGATGATCGGCATTTTCGACCGGCGCCCGAGAGCCAGCGCGATGCCAAGTGGCAGTGAGGCAACAATACCTGTAACCGCAATGACAAGCGTGACAAGCAAGCCGCCCCAGACCGCTGTTTCAACGATCGGCAGGATAACCGCGTCGCCGATGACCAGACCGGTCAGAAGAAAATACGCGACGATCGGAAAAACGACCAGGAACAGGATCGCGTTGATTTTCTTGAACGGAACCCCGGGGATCGCCAACGGAACAAGAAGCACCGCGAACAGGAAATACACGACGTTTACACGCCAGATTTCCTCAGTCGGATACCGGCCATAGATGAACTGCGGGAAGTAAGCTTCCACATACGCCCAGCAGGCTCCGGCATGACCACCATCTTGCGCCAGACAGGCTTCACGGTTCTCCCCGCTCCAGACCGCATCGATTAACGCAAACTGGATCAACGGCGCGATCAGTGAATAGGCGATCAGGATGCCGATTACGGTCAGGACCGTGTTGCCTATGGAAGAGAACAGGTTCTGACGCATCCAGCCGATGACGCCGGTGGTCGAGATCGGCGCCGGCAGACGCGGCGCTTCCTCGGTTCTGATATGAAACAAATCAGTATTAGCCATTGTGTGCGCTCCTTACCGTTCCACGAGCGCCATGCGCTGGTTGTACCAGTTCATGAAGGCCGATGTGATGAGACTGAGCGACAGGTAGACAACCATCCAGATACCGATGATTTCGATTGCCTGACCGGTCTGGTTGAGCACTGTTCCCCCCATCGAGACAAGATCCGGATAGGCGATGGCCACAGCCAGCGAGGAGTTTTTGGTCAGGTTCAGGTACTGACTGGTCAACGGCGGAATGATCACGCGCATTGCCTGCGGGATAACCACCAGTCTCAGGGTCGGTCCGTTCCGCAGTCCAAGGGCATGTGCAGCCTCGGTCTGGCCATGGCTCACAGCCTGAATACCCGCACGTACAATTTCCGCAATGAACGAAGCCGTGTAGATCGACAAGGCCGCAGTGAGAGCCAAAAATTCAGGAATGATGTTCAACCCGACATTCAGCTCGAAGCCCTGACGCAGAATGGGCCCGGTTTCCACAAAGTTCGGATGTTCCAGGCTGATCGGCATGCCCATGACAAAGTAGGTCAGGACGGGAAGCCCGATGATCAACCCAACCCCGGTCAGGAAAGACGGAAATGGCTGTCCGGTTGCTTCCTGACGTTTGCGCGCCCAACGTGCCACAAGATATGCAACCGCGATCCCGATGAGGAAGGCATAACCGATCCATTCAGAACCGGTTCCCATGATAGGTTTGGGAAGCCGAAGCCCACCGATGTTCAGGTGAAACGTGTCGAACAGCGACCATTTTTCACGTTTGCTCGGGATCGATCGCAGAACTGCGAAGTACCAGAAGAAGATCTGCAGCAGCAACGGAATGTTGCGGACCAGCTCAACGTAGCAATACGCCAGGCGGTTGATGACCCAGTTGTTCGACAAACGGGCAATACCGACGATGAAGCCGATCAATGTGGCGAAGAAGATACCGACGCCCGCCACAAGAAGAGTATTCAGGAAGCCGACATAGATTGCCCTTCCGTAACTCGATGTCTCCGAGTAGGAGACCAGGGATTGGTTGGTTCCAAACCCGGCTGTATTTTCAAGAAAGCTCCAACCGGAGGCGATGTTCTGCCTCTCCAGGTTGGCTATCGTGTTCGTAACGATGACATATCCCAAAGTGACAATCGCGACGACCAGCAACAGCTGGTAAAAGATGCCGCGGGCTTTGGGATCGTTCAACAGCGAAGCACGCGCCGGCGCCCCCGCCGAGTCCTGCTCCATTACTGACATAGAACCTCGCCCAAGTTTTCACGAAAGAGCCCGGCCCGAAGCCTCTCCTCAATCGCGTCTGACATGCTTCCTGGCCGCACATTGGCAGCACTCCCCTATCGACGGAAGCAGTCTGTTCCCCCACGCTGTTGCCGGGTATGTTGTCCGGTTTTTATTGCGTGGAATTTATTGAGGGTTCCGGCAGAACACCGCCGGAACCCCTTCAATCCTCAAACAAAGAAGAGGATTATTAGCGGACCGGCGGAGCGTACATGAAGCCGCCGTCGTTCCACAGAGCGTTTACGCCACGGGAGATGCCGAGCGGAGTGTCCGGACCAACGTTTGCGTTGAAGGACTCTTCGTAGTTACCGACGTTCTTGATGATGGCATAGGCCCAGTCGTTCGGCAGGCCGATCGCTTCACCAAATGCGCCCTCGACGCCCAGAAGGCGCTTGATGGACGGGTTGTCGGAAGACTTCATCTCGTCAACGTTTGCAGAGGTCACGCCGAGCTCTTCTGCGTTGAGCATCGCGTTCAGCGTCCACTTTGCAATGTTGAACCACTCATCGTCGCCCTGACGGACAACCGGGCCCAGAGGCTCCTTGGAGATGATTTCCGGAAGGACCATGTGGTCGCCCGGGTTGGTCAGCTTCAGGCGCTGTGCGTACAGGCCGGATGCGTCAGTGGTGTAAACGTCGCAACGGCCGGCGTCGTAAGCAGCCACAACTTCGTCAGCCTTTTCGAAGGCGACGATTTCGTACGGCATGTTGTTGGCGCGGAAGTAGTCGGCAACGTTCAGCTCGGTGGTCGTACCGGTGTTGGTGCAGACCGAAGCGCCAGACAGTTCCAGTGCGGAGGTCACGCCGAGGTCCTTGCGAACCATGAAGCCTTGACCGTCATAGTAGTTCACACCAGCAAAGTTCAGGCCCAGCTGAGTGTCGCGGGACATGGTCCAGGTGGTGTTACGAGACAGAACGTCAACTTCGCCGGACTGAAGCGCGGTGAAGCGCTCTTTTGCAGACAGCGGAGTGTATTTCACAGCGGAAGCATCGCCGAACACTGCTGCAGCCATAGCGCGGCAGTAGTCAACGTCGATACCGGTCCAGTTCCCCTGAGCATCCGGGTTCGAGAAGCCCGGCAGACCCTGGCTCACACCACACTGAATGAAGCCCTTTGCCTTGACGTCTTCCAGCGTCGTTGCACCAGCAGCCGTCGTCGCGGCGACTCCCATAGCAGCGCCGATTACGAGCGGAAGGAATTTGTTGGACATGGATATGCAGCCTTTATTTGTTACCCATACTTTTATTATGCCGGGTTTGTTCGAAAGACACCTTCTCCGTCTCTTATTCCGGACGGATGCCAACCTTAACGGCTGCTTCCTCCAGATATCTTTCGTCCCACCCAACGGCTCCATACGATGGCATTTAGCTGTTCGGGTCAAGTACTTGCTGCAGATATCTCGTCAAATTTCTCGAGCTATCCGCCATTTGCCACCAGGATGGATGCACAAACAGCGAACATGTCTAAATCGAATTCATTCAATGCCTAAAAAGGGTTCAATCCATTTAGACGAGACCTTGCGAAGGTTAACGCTGATCTAAATTTCTCCACTTTCACGATGCATCGAGGAGCACATGAAATGCCGGTTGCGACCATGGCGCGAATGACTAAAGTGAGCGCACGGCGTCCGGTAGTTCACATCCACGCCGCCCCACCACATTCACATACCCAAGAGCCTTCATGTCTTCCACCACCTCCAAGCCGCCGCTGAAGCAGGATACCAAGCTTGCGCACGCCGGGCGGGACCCGCTTGCGTTTCACGGATTCGTCAATCCACCTGTCGTACATGCCTCGACCGTTCTTTATCCCGATACCAAGACCATGGTGACGGGTGCCCAGACCTATTCCTACGCCCGCCGAGGCAATCCGACGACGGATTCGCTTGAAGGCGCAATGAAGGAGATTGAAGGTGCGGCAGGGGTCAAGATTGCCAATTCCGGACTGAATGCTATTGCGCTGGCTATCCTGTCCTGTGTGAAATCCGGCGACCACATCCTGATCACCGATACGGCCTATGGACCAACCCGCTATTTCGCCGACACGGTCTTGCCCGGTTTCGGTGTAACTGTGACCTACTACGACCCCCAGATCGGCACAGGCATAAAAACACTGTTCCAGAACAACACGGCCGCGGTGTTCACGGAAGCTCCCGGCTCCCTCACCTTCGAGATGCAGGATGTGCCGGCGATTGTCGCGGAGGCTCGTGCCATCGGCGCAACGATCCTGATGGACAACACCTGGGCCAGTTCGATTTACTGCCAACCCCTGTCTTTCGGCGTCGACATATCGATCCAGGCGGGCACCAAGTACATTGTCGGTCATTCCGACGCCATGCTCGGCACGATTGCCGCCAGCGAACGCGCCTGGGAAAAGCTGGACAAGCTCTGCGGTGCCATGGGCTGTCACGTCGGGCCCGACGATATCTACCTCGGCCTGCGGGGCCTTAGAACCCTGTCCGTGCGCCTTGAACGTCACCAGCGCAACACACTGGCCGTGCTTGGCTGGTTGAAGGATCAGCCTCATATCGGCCGTATCCGATATCCTGGCCTTGAGACCGACCCCGGTCACGCCCTTTGGAAGCGCGATTTCACCGGAGCCTCCGGCCTGTGTGCATTCGACTTCTCCGAAGGCACGACACAGGAGCAGGCCTACGCATTTCTTGATGCGCTGACGCTCTTCGGTCTTGGTTATTCCTGGGGTGGCTTTGAAAGCCTCGCGATACCGGTTCGTCTGAAGGGAGCTCGAACTGCCACCGCGGTGAACCCGGATCTGCAATCCGTGCGGCTGCACATCGGTCTGGAAGATCCCGAAGACCTGATTGCCGATGTGAGCCAGGCTCTGACGAAAGCTTTCGGCTGACAAATTGCAAACAGAAAGGCGGAACGATTCAGATCGTTGGATCGTCCCGCTTTTCCTTGAAGATCAGCCATATGTTGCGGAAATAGATCAGCAACCCCAGTCCCTGGCCGGCAATGAACACAGGGTCCTGTCTTTGAATGGCGTAAATCAGCAACAACGCCCCACCGGCGATGGAAAAAAACCAGAAAGCAACAGGCACGATTGAGCGGCCGACCCGCTCCGACGCGATCCATTGTATGACGAAGCGCATCATGAACATGCCCTGGGCAAAGAAACCCAGGATGATCCAGAAATCGAATTGCGCGATAAAAACCGCATGGATCCAATCGTAAAGAGCGCTCATGTCTCAGGTCCAGTCAGTGTTCTTGAAAGTTCGGCGGGCTTCTCCACCCCGATTGGGGCATTAATCAGGTCAGCGGGCGGACATCCGGTATTTTTTTGCGGCGGCGGCGCAACCACCAGACACCGAAAAGATCCAGCACGCCGACAAGCGCCCTGTCGAAGATCCCGTATTTCGAAGATCCATGACGCCGTTGCCGATCCTGTACGTCGATATGGGTAACCCCATAGCCTTCGCGGATCACCAGGGCGGGCAGAAATCTGTGCCAGCTGTCGAAATACGGAAGTTGCAGGAAAACCTCCCGGCGCAACGCCTTCAGTCCGCAGCCGCTGTCGCGGGTATTGTCCCGCAGGATTGCGCCACGCAGCTTGTTGGCGAATTTCGAGGCATACCGTTTGGCAAGGCTGGCCTTGCGGCCAAGTCTCTGACCGGCGGCAAGTGCAACCGCAGGGCCGGCTTCCTCAAGTGCATCCAGAAGCGCCGGAATATATGCGGGATTGTTCTCGCCGTCGCCGTCGATGGTCGCCACGACGTCTCCCCTGGCATTCAACACGCCGGTGCGCACTGCACAGCTTTGACCGCACGACTTTTCATGCCTGACCGGCCGAAGCCAGTCATGGGTGGCCGCATAGTCCTGGAGGACGATATCGGTGCCGTCGGAAGACCCGTCATCGATGACGATGACTTCGAAACGCCTGCCCTGCAGAGCAGCCTCAATTTCGTCCAGCAGGATCGGCAGGTTTTCCGCCTCGTCCTTTGCGGGGACCACGACCGTGACAGCGAGCGTGCCTTTGCTGGCAGCCAACGCTTCCAGATAGCTTTGTGTCATGCGCTTGTCCGTTCTGTCGTGTCTGCAGCGAGTGCCTCAGCTTCCACACGATCAGCACCACGCTGACCGCGCAGCACCTGCCAGACAGCCCGCAAACAGGCCTTGGCAGACAGGACATTCATGTTGGGTTCAATCTTTCCGGCGGAAGACAGGTGAAAGCCGATCCGGCGCCGGGCCATGGCGCGAACCGTGAAAAAGGTGAAGGTCATGCCCAAAAGCGTGCCTGCGATAACGTCGCTGGGATAGTGCGCACCGACCATGACGCGACTGAACGCGAGCCAGAAGCCCGCAACGATGATCAGCCAGCGATAGGCCGGAAAAATAAAGGCCAGCGCAGTTGCAAGCGCTGCGACAGTGGTCGAATGGCCAGACGGAAAACTGGTGAAGGTGCCATCGAAAGCCAGAAAGTCGAACCGGACAGGGCCAACTTCCTCATACAGCTTTGGACGTGCCCGACCGAGCGACCATTTGAAAGCAATGGCAAGGAGGCCTGTCGCGGCGACCGAATAGAAGATGAAGGCAGCATAAGTGAAGACAGCCCCGATCGCCATTCGCAGGCGAAACGCATAGCGCCCTGCATCCAGCGCCAGCAGAAGAAGGCAGGCAACACCGGTAGAAACCAGGATCCAGTCAGCCTTGCCAATGTCGGTAAACGTGCGAAAGGCTGACCGGTATTCTCCCGGAAGGGACCGCAGCCAGGGATAGGTCGGCACATCGAAGGCAACGACAGCGATGCCTACAGTCAGCAGCAGGACCGCCAAAATGTCCTGCGGCCGTTGCCCCGGAGGCAACGGATCCCTGTTATGGCGCGCACGTTCCCTGCGCCCGGAAAACAGTATTGCAGCCCGCCGAGAATTCCCGCGCATGCGCGCCAGAACGTGCCAGACAAATTTACTGCTGTTGCTCATTGCCGTCTTCTGAAACCGTCGTCGGCACGGACTTCTGGTAAAGCCCGATATCGACATCGTCCCCGCCGTTGATATTGAGGCCGTCTACCCTTTTTACAGCCTCCGGCACAAGGCCAATCTCTTTTGCTGCCGTCAAAAACGCCGCTTCTTCCCGGCTTTCTATCGCCGCGATACGGCATGCACCCGAATTACCGGCGTCATCGGCAGCCAGAAAAGCAGCTGCGTCCTGAGCGGAAACGATCTTTGTCGTCGTGCCCTCGAGAAAAATGAAGCTGGGTTCGTGAAAACCGGTTGTCACGACAAGCCGGTTCGCCCGGTCTGCGCAACCGGGGATCTCGTCCATGGCCGTGACCAGTCGCGGACTGACCCAGATCGGCGTGAGGGCCGGACCGACGAACCCCCAGAAGCCTATGCTGACGCAAACTGCGGTCAAACAGATCGCAGGGAAGGCATAAAGAGCCGGTCCACGCAGAACCCGAGAGGCTGCGGCGAGCGCAAAAACTGCCCCAAGCGAAAGCAGAACAGCGCCGGGAGGTGACGGCCAAACACCAAGGACGAAAGGACCGGCAAACGCAGCGCCAGCCAGCCCCAGTGCAGGCACCGCCAGCAGGGCAGCAGCGATCCAGCGAAGCCAGGTCTTGCTTGTGGCTCCCGCCCCTTCCATCAAGGCGGCGGCGACAGGCAATGCGAGTGCGGGCAGCAACGGCATCGTGTAGTGCGGCAGTTTGGTCGCGACCAGTTCAAAGACGATCCAGCTTGGAACGAACCATGCCACGGCGAACGTCACCAGTGGACTAGTCCGCTCACGCCAGATGAGTGGAAGAGCGATCAGGAAGAATGCCGGCAACGGCCAGAATATCCCGAACATCGCGCCAAGATGGGTGAGCGGGGGTGCCCCGTGGCCCTCCTGCCCCTGCCCGACCTTGCCAAGAAGATCCTTGCCGATCGCTTCCGTGAAGAACGTTCCGTCGGTGGCGAGCCAGATTGCCACGAACCAGGGCGAAACCAGCAGCACAAACCACAAAAAGCCAACGAGTGGCGCGGTTCCCTTGAACCAGGCTGCTTTCCGCTTCAAGGCCATAAGTCCGACGACCGTAAGACCGATCACCATGGGCCCTACCGGCCCCTTTATGAGCACACTGCCCGCAAGCGCCGTCCAGAACAAGAAACCAAGGCCCCATAGCCGTTTCCCCGGGTTCTTGAGCCAGATCCGCGCCAAGGCTCCTTGCGCTATTATGATCGTTGCAAACAGCGCCGCATCGGTCTTTGCCAGGCGCGCCTCGACACCAACGATGATCGCCATGGCCACAAAGCCGGCAGCCAGAAGCGCTCCCGCCGGTCCCATGAAGGCCCTGGCAAGCCAGAAGGTTGCCAAAACGCTTATCGTGGCAGCTATGATCGACGGCAGGCGATAGGTCCACAGCGGCGCTTCGGCCCCCTGCCCGGTCAGCTTCACGGCAGCAGCCTGAAGCCAATAGATGCCGACAGGTTTCTTGTAGCGCGCCTGATCCTGAAAACGAATATCAATAAAATCGTTCGTTTCCAGCATCTGCTTGGTTGCCTGGGTGAAGCGAGGCTCGTCCCTGTCAAGCGGAGGCACTGTCCACTGGCCCGGCGCGAACAAAATGAGCGCCAAGACCAGCAGAAAAAATGGTGCCGTGATGTCGTGCCCGAAAATATGCAGCCAGACCGGCTTTCGAACCGGAACAACCGGTGGACCATCCACCTTGTGTTTCCGTTCGGTGTTTTCGGCAGATCCGCTTGCTGCCTCGGGCTTCTGATCGTCGCGCGTGTCCGACATCAACTTTCTTGTCCAGTTCCTGCGTCCAGTGCCTGCATCGGGGCGCTCCGCCCCAGGCCGCCCGTTTCTGAACGCTTCTCCTACATGAGCTTTTCAAAAAGGGAAACTAGTGCTTGCCCTCTACGAGAGCACGGTTATCGTCCGGGCAGAAGATCAACCTGACGATTCACAAGGTTTCCCATGACATTGATCGCTCACATGACGGACCTGCATCTGCGTCCGCGGGGGCTTCCCTGCTACCGCGTTTCCGACACCAACATGCTTGCAGAGCGCGCGATCCGGTCCTTGCAGAGCCTCTCCCCGAAACCCGATGCTCTCGTAATTACCGGCGACATAACCGACAGAAACGATCCGCGGGAATATGCGCTGGCCCGGGCGATCCTGTCACGTGTCGATATGCCTGTTTATCTCATTCCGGGAAATCACGACGGAACTGAAGTCATGCGTCGCGAACTGGCCGGTTTTCCGGGCTTGTCGGGAAACCTTGACGACAAGATCTGCTACACGGCGGACATCGGTGACATTCGTCTGATTGCTTTGGACACGCATATTCCGGGCAATCCCCGCGGCCGGCTCGGACAAGCACAGCTGGACTGGCTCGAAAACCAATTGAGCGAATGTTCCAGGACGACACTGATTGCCCTCCATCATCCGCCAGCTCTGTCCGGGATCCGTCACATGGACGACATTGGGCTGGTGGATGCGGATGCTCTGGCAGAAGTCGTTTCTCCCCATGGACACGTCGCGCGGTTTCTGTGTGGGCACCTTCACCGTCCCATCATCGCGAGCTTTGCCGGAAAGGTCATGACACTTGCGCCTAGCACCGGACACCAGGTCGTTCTCGACCTGACCGAAGACGGGCCCGCCATGTTCAACTTCGAACCCGCGGCCTATTTTCTGCACTACCATTCATCGAAAACCGGAGTGGTATCTCACATGGCCTATGTGGAAGCCTATCCGGGTCCACATCATTTCTTCGCCGATGAAGGCGTCGTCTGGCCGGGAGATGAAACCTGATGTGCGGAATCGCGCTACCAAAACGCATCTTGTCCATGTTGCAGCTTGTCCTGTTCGCAGCTGCGCTCAGCGCGTGTGGCGCCTTGCCCGGAAAGAGCGACCTGGAAGACAGGACAGTGTTGACGGACCAGCCGGTCGACAAGGCGCAAATGCTGTCGATGATAAATGCATACCGGCAGCAAAAAGGCCTGCCCGCCCTGCGCCACGATCCGGAACTGGATGTCGTTTCCCAAAAGATGGCGCGTCATATCGCCGAGCGAGACAGTATGGACACTTGGGCACACAGTGCCTTCGGCCTGTCTCAGAGGCTCGACAAGGCGGGATACGCCAATTACGCCGGCGCGGAAAACCTTGGTGCCGGCTATGCGGATCTGTCAGCAGCCTTCCGGGGCTGGCAGGGGTCCGAGGGGCACAACAAGAATCTTCTCAACCCCTACGTGACGCGTGTGGGTATAGCCAGAACGAACCGCAACAATGGCAAGTGGCGCAATTTCTGGGTGATGACACTGTCCCGCCCCTATGCGGACGGACGGCCGACCGTGCGGTAATGCATGTCTCCTGAAAGGAGGCGGAGCCAGGCTCCGCCAAAGGGTTCTTCCAGAGAGCGGATGCACCAGCTGTCATCCGGACGCCAAGCACAAAATATGAGTTCTCACCTCATATTTCTTGGAACCTCGCATACGGCCTGTCAATCGCTCAGAACGGAAACGGCCGGCTGGCGAATTCTGCTTCTGTGGCAGGCGATTCACGCAAGCCACGTTCGACCACCCCGTTGAACAGCCTTTTTTTGCCGAACCGTGGCTCCCAGCTGCAAAGCTCAGCGGACAACAGCTTGATACAGGGAATCTCGAGGTCTTGTCGGGTTGCATCAAACTCCCAAAGGCCGATCCCGCGATCGAAGCAGCTCTGCAGCAATGCCTCGAACGTGGAGGTCGTCTGAATGGTCTTCTCGCCTGCGGCAATCGCGTCCTGTAACGGAAGGTCTTCGAAAATCACGCGTTCTCTGGCATATGCCAACTGTCTGGGCGGTGACAGAGGCGTTCCTGTCTTTCCGCCATTGGCGGGGTAGGCCCTGTCCATCAGCGACAGCGCGTTTTCAGATTGCAGCATCTCCTGAAGAGCACTGACACAGGCTTGCGTAATATCCCAACCGGCGGATGATCCAAACGCGCAACCTCTTCCGTATCCGTCATGAGAAACAGCAATCACCACCTGGACCGCGAGATCCGTTTCGACGTGATAAAGCCCCCATGACCGTGGCTGGCTGGCCAGATAAAGGAGCAGGTCAGGTGGCAGAATTTCTCGCAGAGCCTCCTCAGATATAGAAGTTATCCCCAGGCGGTTGTACCAGGATTGCGCAACAGCATCACGCTCAACCAGCTCAAGCAACGCACGCTCGCGAGCCCCCTCAACATGCTGCCAGACGGCGCATCCGACACTGGAAGCGAAGGGCAATCGAATACCTGCAACCTCATCGGTTTCTCGAAACAGAACACCCAAACTCGGACACTGTGCCGCTTCCCCGGTTTGCAGATTTCGCAAGTGAATTCGCCTGTCCGACAAACGAGACCATTTTGGGGATACGTCACGAGCGCTCACTTCTGCCAGACCCAGCCTGCCAAAGGCAACCTTCGCTTGGCTGTCACTCAAACCAAGCAATGAATCAAAATCTACTTCTGGTTGCTCTACATCATATCTACGCACCCTATTGTCACTATTTCCGAGACTACAAAGACTTAGCCTTTCAGACATTTCGCCAAGACAGCTCAAGGTTGCAATCGCATCAGAATCTCCCTGCCCACCAGCGGGAATTGATGCGAGGAAGCGTTGCTCTTCCGCCACCGCACCTGCCTGAGGTTTCAACAAACCAGTGCAAAAATGTACCGGGCACCCGACCCGAGGCATGGAGACCAGTCTTGGGGAATATGCAAAGAGCAGTTTTGAAAACAGATGCAGATGTGGGTCGAGCACACGCAACTCTCCCGGCCGATCATCGGCAACCGTGGACACAAGGCCAAGGCGCGTCAGGTCGGCCAGCAGCTCACTTGCAAGAGCCTGCTCTCCATTCATTGAAGCGGCATCATCGGCTTCAGCACGCTCAAGCACCAGTCAACGAGACCCAGATACGGTTTTTTACTTTGCCTCACCCTACAATTGCACTCACCGTTGATTAACAAAACTGCCATTGAGTGGGCTCACCTCATCATTCTACATTCATTCCGAAAGCAGTCGAACAGTAGTAAACAGGATAAATACATAATCTTTTACTAAAGTTCGATCAATTTCTGAAAACGCCGGGTGACCATCCCACCACCAGGCAAAACGCATTGCAACTTCAACTACCGGAGGCTCATTATGCACGCTGACACAACTTCCCGGACTGAACTGGAAATTGGCGCAAAACTTGGCGCAATCATTCAGAATGCCACAGCTCGTGAGCGCCTGGTTGCCAACCCGGCTGAAATTTTGGCTGAAGTTGGCATCAAGTCCGATGCCGCAATCTTTGCCGACACTGCTGACCTCGTCCACCTCGTGATTCCTGCACAAATCGACGCTGCACGCGTTGCAGCCGGCGACGAAAGCTATTTCGAAGAACTCGGTAAAGCTGCCCTCGGGACATGCTTTTACGACGACCTGCCGGAATAACTTTTTCTGGGCGACACGTTCCCAAACCCGACAAAATCGTCGTGCGGCGTTTCAATCGGCATTGCCAGATCCGCCGCAGACGCACTTCCGTACCCTCCAGGCAAATATAGTCTGTTGTTGGATCGTTTGCGAACACCCCAACTGGTCTTTGAGTTCGACTATTCTGAATAGACAGAGAGGTGGAAAGCCGTGGCGAGATTTCCGTATTACGCGAGAAACACAGCAGATCTGGGACGCCTTCTGGTGAAAGCGAATATGGATCCCGATTTTGCTGAAAAGCTAAAAAGCGACCCTCGATCTGTGCTGGCAGAACTCGGATTGCCCGCCCAAACAATAGAACTGATCGACTTCAAGGTTGTTGACGAGCGTGATTGCCGCAAGGCTCGTGTTCTGCCGTTCAAACTCAATCCAGCGAAGCTAGCCTCTACGGATGTCTCATATGTCACTAGTGTTGCGAAACTCCTGAGCTAGGTCAGTCTGACTTGTTGAACAAAACCCTTTGGACCAACTGAGCCCCCCGGTCAAAATTTGCCCGAACACGTGCATCCTGGAAAAAATTGATGCGCTGGCGCCACTGCTCAGGTTGGACATTGAGGTTCTCGTTAGGCATCAAGAAATGGTTTCGTTTCTCGTTGAAACTTTCCAGAATAGTGATTGCCTCGCCTTCTCTTCCTGAACAAACAAGTGCTGCTACGCGTGTTGTCAGGCAACCAAGACTGCTTCCCGTACCCCGTTCAATTTGAACGATTGCATTTTCGTAGTCCTCAGCAGCAAAAAAGATATTTGCAAGGTATTCGTAGAACACCCTGGGGACGAACGAGAACAAGCGGAATGCGCGTTCAGCTGTTTCGCGTGCTTCGTTGACATCTCCCGAAAGTGCAAGTCCCTCTGCTACCGACATGAGGTTAGCGGGATCGGAAGAGCTGAGGCGACCCGCGTTTTGGAAGGCACGCTTTGCTTCTTCAGGCATATTGGAAAGAATTAAGGACCAGCCGTAAACTCGTTGGTTCACCGCTTGCCAAGGATCCAGTACAATTGCGCGCTCTGCCATATCAAGCAGACTGCTCATTCCCTCCGAAGACGTTCTGTCATGAAGTGGATAATGCAACTCTTGCTTCATGATTATTGATGCCTTCCCGGCATAAATCATGGAGAAGGTTTTATTCGTCTGCTCCAGCTCGTTCAGCAGACGCATAGCTTTTTCATCGGATTGCGGCGTAAAATCCCAAAGCAGCGCCTCGGCCTGACACCAACGCGCGAATGCTGACGTATTGGCAGGATTCCTCAAGCGACCTGTGGCGTGACCATGAATTCGACCGACAATCTGACTAGCTGCAGGGACGATGCCGTCCCAAAGCGTCAGGTCAACAATCTCGTTAAAGACAATCTGCCCGTTTGTACGATCTTCGAATTGTACAACAATTTTTCCAGAACGTTCGTCATGCCTGAACCGAAGCAGATAAGCCCCCAATTCATGACCTTCGACAAGTGTTGGCTTCGGGGTATTCTCGTCGCCGAAATATTCGGATTCAAACAAGTCGAATGACCTAAAGGACGATAGGCCTGACACAATTTCTTCTCTGAGGTGAACTGCGTCGCTCAGTCCTTTCTTCAGGAGCGAAGAAGATACAATTGAAATTTCAGGCAACCTTACGACTTCGTCGCTGTTTGCAAGCCCTCCCCCGATTGGACCTACTGCTTCCTGGCGCTTGAAGAGCTTTTCCCCAGAAGCCTCGACCTCGGCCTCGCTCAGCAGTTTCCGCGTCTCGTCATCAGGCTCCGCGTCCAGATGAAGGCGCATTTCTCGTTCGCAGGACCGGAATTGCTGTTCGGCACGTTCTCGCTGTCCCAGCTTCATGTAGAGCCGGATGAGAACGCGATGCGCGGCTTCAAATGCGGGATCGAGCTTCAATACGAAACGCGCCCCGGCCTCCGCCAGCACGCCGCCGTCTTCGGTGGATATTCTGTTAAGATGCTTGAAGGCGGCGCTGATGAGTTCCGAACGCACCCGTTCGCGCTCAACCGTCAGCCATTCGGAGAATTCAGAATCGATATCGTCGAAACCGGTCAGAAACTCTCCGCGCCACAGATCCTCCGCCTCGCGGAAATCGGCCGCCTGCCCACGCTCCAGCAGAGTGTTCATGCGTATGAGATCGGAGCTGAATGCCGATGGGTCGAGCTGAATATGACCTGGCGAAGATCTCACCACATCGATACCGGCTGTTTCCTCGGCAGTTTTCAGCTGGCGCAGTGCCTGACGCAAGGATTGCATCGCCTTGTGGCGGTCCGTGCCGCTCCACAACAGGTCCGCCAGCGCTTCCCGGGGTGAAGCCATACCGCTCATGCGGCTCAAATACCCCATGATCGCCAGAGCCTTGCGCGTTTTGACCGCCACAGGTTCCTGGTTGCCATCAAGGAGCAAAGGCCGCCCAAGGCATGCAAAGCAGGACGCGATTGCCATCAATTCCCCGTATTTGAAATGCAGGCTTCAATTGTTGCCTCGCGCAACCGCGAATATCACGCAACCTGAAACACAACAGCACCTTATCACGCTCTTTTCACGCTGCAACAGCATGCTTTTATCGGATGGTCACAGCAGCGATGCTGCAATCGGCAAATCAAATACTGGTGGGTAGTAAAATGTCTAAGACCGTTGGCAAATCGGACCGCACTGAACTCGAGCAGGAACCTGCAATCGAGGCAATCAAGCGCATGATCCGCTACACGAAAAAAGAATCGGACAAGGACGGTCGCACGTTCTGTTCGTATTTCCTGGATATGGCCCTACAGTCCCTGGAAGATGGTTCTGAGGACGTGGACATGATCCTGAAGACCAAGATCACGCCACTCATGGTCGGACAGAAAGCAGAATCAGCCAAATCCGAAACGCTTTAACAGTTTCGCGACAAGCACTCTGACAAAGACCGTCGTGCCTCAATATTTCTGAGGCCGGCGGTTTTTTGTTTTCTAGCGACCGGCTTCCAGTTCACGTCGCGACGAAAATCCCGGCTAGACAAGCATGTTCTGCTGCACGAGACGGAATCGTCCCCGTTCAATATCTGGCTTTTTTCAGAGGTATCAGAGAAATGGCGACTCCGGCAGGATTCGAACCTGCGACCATTCGCTTAGAAGGCGAGTGCTCTATCCAGCTGAGCTACGGAGCCATTTTCTCGGGGACGGAACCCGTCCCACATCAGAGCGCCTGCCACTGTCACCAAGACCGGCGAGACGTTCCGGCAAGTTTGGATCAGCATGTTGTTCCGGACGCAATTCCGATCCTGCAAATGCGCCTGCTGACCTAATGCGCCAAAACACGAGCCCGTGTCGATCCGAATTTGCCGCTTTCAACAGACAATCCGGCTCCTTGCGGACCAGATCCGCAAACCGGATTGCCAAGGTTCAGTGTGTCCAGGGAGCCGTCCTGTTGAATTTGAAATTGTCTGCATAGGCAGACCCGCGCACCTTGCGTTCCTGGGCTTTCTCAACCCGGTGAGGAATACCGTGACGCTTTGCATATGCGACGGCCTCTTCCACGGTTTCGAAATAAAGCCGGATTTGCTGCTTCATGTCGGAAGACGACGTGTAGCCCATCAGCGGCTCGACGGACTTCGCGACCTCCGGCTCATAATCCAGCACCCATCTCTGGGTCTTCGCCTTGCCAGACTGCATGGCGGTTTTCGCCGGACGGTAGATGCGCGCAACCATGTGACAGTGCCCTCAAGTCTGAATGTGTGAGATGCAATTCCTCACAGCAGCTTTTTCCCGCCTTTGCCGCCGGTGTCAACACCGATATTGGCTGCAGCTCGCAATCTCCGGCGATGAATCGACTCATCCATCGTCACAAGCATGCATTAACGACGTTGGTCGAGAGCCCATTTATGACATTCACGTAACATGACAGGGATACTCAACCTATGCTATCAATTACCCTTACGTGAACTTGTCTTGTTGCCACCAGTTTCCGGCAACAATGCAAATTCTGCTTAGAAGGTATAACAGGGCTGGACATCCCGACAGGGCCGATCCTCAATAAAGAACGATAAGGCTTTGACATGCATTATGAATTCCTGAAACGACTGGAAGGTTATGTTCCTGAACATGTGCAGCCGGCCACGACCGCACCTGTCAATCTGAAAGCTGCGATCGACTCGGCCAATCTCACCGAAATGTGGGACATGATACTTACGCTGGACTATTCGGTTTCCGACCCGAACGATCTTTCGCCCGAAAAACGCGACGAGTTCCTGAATGTCATGTCATTGCTGTTGAAAGCTTTCGATCGCTGACCACGTTGAACCCGGCTATCCGGCCGGTATTTTAAATATGCCAAGCCCGGTCGCAATGGTCCCGGAACCAAGGCGACAAACACTTGAGATAGGAACGTGCTGACACGCCCTGACACACATTTTTCAGAACTCGGCATTCAGGCCATAGAGAAAGGGCTTGCGGATCCGGCTGTGTCCGCGTTCTACGACAGCATGATGTCTACCGGTACGGGTCAGATCCAGCAGAGCCTGAAACCGTTCCTGCCGAAGTTGAGCCTTTGCTCTGACAAGATGCCCGGCAACGCGCCGCCTCCGATATTCTACGTGGGCAAGGAAAGCGGTCAGCGGCACCTGTTCGGCGAAGATTGGGCAAGTCCAGCCACGCCCGCGTGCGGTTTGCGCACTCCTGACCCCGACCTGGAACACGCTTCCGCAGACGGCTATCGCAAGGCTCTGGAGGGAACGCCATACTATGGCTATGCGCGGACGAAAATTCAGATCAATGGCGAACTGTACGAAATCGCATTCGAACGGCTGATCGTGGCGGTACGGCCATCGTTGCATTCGAATCTTCGCTTTTGCGCCTATCTTGGCGTTATTCAGGATCTTCAGCGGACGTCCTGAGAATCAGCTTTACGAGGCCATGTAGATCGCTTCGGGTCGCATAGACCAGCCAATCATCCGGCCTGATATGCCCCGGCGCTATTTCCCAATGTGTGCCACGTGGTACGAACCGGCGATATCCAACCCGGACACCGAAGCCTTTCTCGGCACTTCTTGCTGCCATCAGACCATAAAGATAGTCCGGCGACCACTTCAACAGGGACAGCAAAAATCCCAGTTGGGTCAAAGGCTCGGCAAGGCCTTGCCCCCGGATATCCCGCCGGAGCCAGAGATTGCCGTGGTAGACGATGCGCCCACGCATGAAATAAGCGTCATGCGCGTGGTCTGTGCCGAAGCGGACTTGGGGATTGGGATCGACAAAGATTCGTCGCTGCTGTTGCTGCCAGTGCTCTGCAAGGCTCCGGTCCTGTAAGTCCTCTACCTTGGCTGCTTGTACGGACACGACATTGCCATGGCTGTTGACGGCACCGACCCAGAACGCGGTCGCACCATGCAGGTCGAAAAAGCGTGGTGAAAAATCTTCCATCAGGTACTTGTCTTCAGTACCCCGGACAGTGCTTTCGAAAAGCGAAAAATCCGCACTTTCTTTCAGGGAAAGCCCGGCCTTCTCAATTCTGGACTGCAGTACGGCAATCGCCGCGGATACATCCAGCGTCGCCTGGTCGTCAGGATCCTGTATCATCAACCCTATCCGGCGCGGCTTGCATGCCGTCGCAACCGCCGCCACTCCCCAAGGCATGCAAACGCCTGTTCGAACAGTCTGTTATGCTGCGAAAAGTTGCACAAGACGCCAGCGCAGCCTGACCCTAGTTATCCCGGCCTTTAGGCAAGAAACGAGGGATTTAGCGCGTTTTTCCGTCGCCGGATGCCTGCGCACCAGCCCGCATATAGATTATTTTGTTGGAAGAGAGAGTGGTCGGGGCAGCAAGATTCGAACTTGCGACCCTCTGGTCCCAAACCAGATGCGCTACCAGGCTGCGCTATACCCCGATCCGTTGATTTTTGCGGGTGTATCTCCCGGGGCCGCGTTCGTCAAGGGAGAAGCATCCGCTGATATGGATGATTGTGGACAGGCATTCGAATTTTGGACGTTCCACCCTGGCAATCTGGGCGTATCTCCCCTTCGCTCACTCCAGCCCCATTGACGGACTGATGACCTTGTCTCCGGCGGAGATATCAAGTTTTTCCGCCAAACCGGCATTGATCTCGAATACGAATTGCGCAGGGCCGAGTGAGGGAATTACATCTTCTGAGAACGGCGTGGTGTTGTCTGCGATGCTGACGATGGCACCATTCGCGTCGATGAAAATGATATCGAGTGGCAACGGGGTGTTCTTCATCCAGAAATAACGATCGCCCTCCCTTTCGAACAGGAAAAGCATACCGCGCTCTGCTGGCATCTCGTTCCGGAACATCAGGCCCATCGACCGCTGCTGATCCGTCGCGGCGACTTCTGCTTTGAATTTGTGTTCCGTATCACCGGACAGAATGACGAGCTCCTCCACCGGCAGGTTCAGCTGCGGCTCTTGCGCCATCGCCAGATCTGCTGGTCCCGCGAATGAAATCCAGAGCGTTGCGGCGAAAAGGGAGAGAAACAGAAAGAAAGGACGCATTCTGATAACTTTCTGAAAGACCCGGCTGTACCGGATGGAGAGACAGCAGCAACAGGCGTGACCCGGAGGCCAATTCCCGCTTGCCGGAAAAACTTGCCTCAAGGTCCGCAAACAAAAAGGCCGGAACATGTCCGGCCGAGTCAATGTGCAGAATGACGGATAGAGAAGTCAGTGTGAGGACGGTATGTGTGTTCCCGTTCCCATCGGCCGGATTTCGGCAGCCATGCGGCCTTTCGGTCCTTCACCAAATCGAACAAGAACGTCCTGCCCGGGACGAAGCTCTGTAATGCCGAAGCGGCGCAGGGTTTCCATGTGAATGAAGATATCTTCTGATCCCTCACCCTGGGTCAGAAACCCGAATCCCTTGACGCGGTTGAACCATTTCACGGTTGCCTTTTCGAAACCGCCTTCCGGCACGACCTGAACATGGGTGCGTGACGGTGGCAGCTGCGAAGGATGGGTCGCCGTGCTTTCATCCATCGACAGGATGCGAAAGGCCTGAAGCCCACGCGGCCGGTCGAGCACCTCGCAAACAACGCGCGCGCCTTCGTAAGCGGTCTGGTACCCGTCTCGCCTGAGGCAGGTGACGTGCAGAAGGATATCGCCGTTACCGCTGTCCGGCACGATGAAGCCATACCCTTTTCCGACGTCGAACCACTTAATCGTTCCGGCAATCTCAAGCACATCGACAGCAACTTCGTCCGTCAATGTTTCGAGTGCGCGGGGTTCCCGTGCGGTTTTAACCCCCATAGCCTTTTGTCCCGTCTCTGGTCCGCATCATGAAGCTGAAGGCAAAATCGACTCACCAACCAGCTGATTCCTAACAAAAGGATAACATTGTGCTTTCGGGCGAGAAGGGAAATTGTCGGACTAACCACAGACCATTTACGGAAATCAGGCTCGTTATTCGCCAAATCTCGCAAATGTTTGAGCTAAAGGCGTTCGAATGACTGTTGACGCGTAGGAATCGAGCGGTGTTGTCTCACCGTTGAGAATCACCAGTTCAGCTCCGGCACGCACCGCGATTGCGGGCAGTTGTGCGGCCGGGTGCACGACAAGTGAAGACCCCAAGACCAGAAACATGTCGCAAGCAGCAGCGGCTTCCGCAGCCCGCTGGAGTTGGATCTCCGGCATCTGTTGGCCGAAACTGATGACCGCCGCCTTCAACAGCCCCTTGCAATCTGGACATCTTGGACTTTCACCTGCGTCGACGGCAGGCTTCTGTGCCTCCAGCTCGGCCCGCTTGCCGCAGGAAAGACAGGTTGCGAAGGTGGAATTGCCATGGATTTCGACAAGCCGGTCGTCCGGGAAACCGGCCCGCTGGTGCAGACCATCGACATTCTGTGTGATGAGACAGTCAAGTTTTCCTGACAGCGCAAGCGCCGTCATGGCCCGATGAGCCGCATTCGGCTCCGCCTTGGCAAAATACGCCATCATTTCAAAACGGCGGTCCCAGTCCTCCAGGCGGCTGTGTTCATCCGCGACAAACTCCTGGTATTGAACAGGCTGGCGTTTGGACCATATCCCGCCTGGTGAACGGAAATCCGGAATTCCGGACTCTGTCGATATCCCCGCCCCGGTCAGGGCTACGATCTGCCGGTAGGAACCTTCTTTGAACTGTGCCACAAAGCGTTGAGCTTCGGGCAAGGTGTCAATGCACTTCATCGGTCGGTCCGGTGCCCGTTTGGAAAATGCCTCGATTGAGGAAAAGGATAGGACATGCGTTATTTGCACACGATGGTCCGCGTGACCAACATTGAAGACTCTCTCGATTTTTATTGCAACAAGATGGGCATGACGGAAGTCCGCCGTTACGAAAACGATAAAGGCCGTTTCACCCTGATCTTCCTCGCAGGGTCGGACGACGTCGAAGCCGGCAAGGCCAATTCCGCCCCGCTTCTTGAACTGACATACAACTGGGACCCGGAAACCTATTCGGGTGGCCGCAACTTCGGCCACCTCGCCTATGAGGTCGATAACATCTACGATTTCTGCGAAAACCTGCAGAAACAAGGTGTCACCATCAACCGGCCGCCGCGCGATGGCCGCATGGCGTTTGTCCGGTCCCCGGACAATATTTCCTTCGAGCTGCTTCAGAAGGGCGAAGCGCTTGAAATCAAAGAACCCTGGGCATCCATGCCCAACACCGGCGAATGGTAAAACCGGACAGTTTTCAACAGGTGCAGGCCCGGGTTTCCGGGCTTGCAAAAAATTGTCGCAAAGGCTCTTGCAGGCTGATCCATTCCCGCCTATAAGCCTCCCCACGACGCAGCCGCGTCGACCGCGCGCCCATCGTCTAGCGGTCTAGGACGCCGCCCTTTCACGGCGGAAACACGGGTTCGAGTCCCGTTGGGCGTGCCAACTTCTCTCCTTCCGGTTCAGAAGCAGGCACATGCATCGGCGAACGCCGTTGGTCAGTGTGCGGCTGGCGATATGTATCTGCCTTCTATTTCAAGCGCAGGTTCGCCCTCCCGGAACAAAGTCCGCCCCGGAAATTCCCTCTTGTAGAATGCTTCGATATCTGCGGCCGCGGGGCCGGCATACTCGATCCGTCCGTTCGGGAAGAATATGTCCAGGTCGTCATCCTTGTGCTCCGTCGCATAGGTTTCCTGCGATCCGTGCAAGACCATTGCAACACCGAGTCGGTTGTTGACGAAATGCTGCACGTCAAAAAACTTAGGCGAGCGGGTGTGCTTCTGGCCCAGGCGCCCCTCTCTGACGCGGACCAACTTGTCAGGGGCGTCCATGTCGACGATGCCGTAGAGATCAAAGTCACCATGAACGCATTTGGCCGCGGTGATCAGCGAGCTGGATGAGAATTTCACACAGCCGAAATAGGGGTCTTCTGGATTTCTTTCGACGAAATAAACGCCGCCACGGGGAATGTAAGTCAGTTTCCTTTGTTGCTCGAAGGTTGCCATTTCCGGCCGCAACTGTTTTTGGAATTCACCCCATTCCTTGATTACCTTTGCCATCTTGCTTGCCTTGAAGGCCTTTTCGCCGGCTATTTTGGGATCGACTACCAGGCCCGCAAAGCTCTTGCGCTGCGCGTCGGGACACTTGCTCCCGACCGGTTTTACATCGAAATCCGCAGTCTTGGCCTTGCAATCCAGCCGCTTGGGCGAGGCGTAGGGTTCACCAACGTGCTCAAGGGACGCTGTGTTTGTCCTCCGGACCAAAATCGCGACGTTGTAGAGCCGGGCTGCGGACTGAAATACGCCGACATGCTTGGCTCTCATATGTTTGAGAATATCTGCTCTTCCGGCCATCAAGTGTTCTCCGCTGAGCGCAGGCTTCACCTGAGCCTGCGAAAACGCGTATTTTCAATAAAACCAGATTACCAGACAGTCACCCAAATACGGTGATTCAAGTCACAAAGCGGTTGTCTGGAGGCTGAAACTTCAGTCCGTTTTCAAGTTGCTGCCGGCAAAAAGTCCGCCATCACCTTCCCCAACGTCCTTTTGTGTTAACGTAACTCGAAAAATGGCAGCAACTGTCTGTTGAAAAGTGGTTTTTCAAAAAAGGATTAGCTATAGTCTGCAACTGATTTTAGTGGGGCATCATCGGACCGTTTCGGTCTGGCTTCAGTTGGTTGCAGGGGCAGCTTTTTCTTTTTGACGTTCCTGTGACGCGTATTACAGAACCATAGTGCCATCCGGGGTACCTGTTCCTCTCAAGAGGACAAAGACCTCGTGTAAAGATCGGTTCAACCGACAGGCAACCTTGATCTACGAGAGGACAGGATATGTTCAAACGAATGATCGCCGTGCTGGCAATAATTCTCGCAGGGACGGCCCCGGCACTGGCCAAGCGCGTTGCCCTCGTACTCGGCAACGGCGCTTACGAACACACAGTACAACTTCCCAATCCGGCAAACGATGCCGAGCAGATGGCCGCCAAACTCAAGGCCCTCGGCTTCGAAGTCGTTGCCGGTCAGGACCAGACTTACGGTGAAATGCGCAGATCCGTCATGGATTTCGCGAAAAAGGCTTATGGCGCCGATATCGCCATTCTGTTCTACGCCGGACACGGCCTTCAGGTCGCCGGCCAGAATCACCTGGTTCCTATCGATGCCACGATCGAGGATGAAACCTCGCTCGACTTCGAAACCATCACGGTCGATTTCATCATGCGCCAGATGTCCAAGGACGTGAAGGTGCAGATGGTGTTCCTGGACGCCTGCCGTGACAACCCTCTGGCCCGCACCCTCGCGCGCCGGATGGGGCCGAGCCGCTCTGGCAGCGTCGGTGCAGGTCTTGCCGAAATCAAGATCCAGGAAACCGGCGGCGAAGGCTCCGTGATCGCATTCGCGACCAGCCCGGGTGATGTCGCCCTGGACGGCGACGGTGCGAACTCGCCCTTCACCTCCGCACTGATCAAGCACATCGACACTCCGAATGCGTCCATCCAGACCGTCATGACCCGCGTTACCGGCGAGGTCTATGAAGAGACGGAAAAGAAACAGCGCCCGTGGGTGAATGCATCACTGATCGGTGAGGTATTCCTGAACAAGCAGCAAGTCCCTGCTGCGACGACGACAGTTGCATCGCTCGGCGACACCGCGACTGCCGCTCCGCAGCAGCCGGCTGTCAACAATGCCGCCGCCACCTCCCCCAGCCAGTCTGCGATTGCCTGGGAACGCGAGAAGCTGATTTGGGAAACGGCCAAGTCAAGCAACACCGTTGCAGACTACAAAGCTTACCTGGACGCTTACCCGTCCGGTCTGTTCGCAGATTTTGCGCGCAATTCCATCAAGCGGCTTGAAGCCGGCAGCCAGGTCGCTTCAGTCAATCCGACCGTTGTTCCGGGGGCGGCTACAGCTCCTGCGGCCAGCTCGGCTGGTGTTGTCGCAACCCTGCCGGATCCGCAAAAGGCCGTTCCGGGTACAGAGGCAACCGAAGCGTCACTTGGCTGGAACCGGACAGCCCGCCGCGAGGTCCAGACCCGTCTGAACCTGGCCGGTCAGAATGTCGGCCGTCCGGACGGTGCCTTCGGTCCGAAGACCCGTGCGGGTGTGGCTGCCTGGCAGACAGCGAACGGAATCGTTGCTACCGGCTACTTCACTGCCGCTCAATACGCCTTGCTCACGTCACAAACGGCAACGCAGTATTCGGCCTACCAGGCAGAAGTGAATCGCAAGCAGCAAGCCGCCGCAAGCGCTTCTCGCAGCGCAACTTCCACTCGCCGCAATAACACCACCACCACCCGCCGTGCGAACAACAATAACAATGGCGGAGGCATCAACCCGGCCGGCGCAGCCTTCATCGGCGGCGTCGTGGGTGGCATCATCGGCGGGGCAATCGGTCGCTGATCGAGTTACACCATACGCCACATAAGAACGGCTCGGCTGTATGACCGGGCCGTTTTGCTGTTCGGGATCAAGAAACCTAAGGCTGTCTCACTCGCATAATGGCAGCCAGTCGAACGTCATCATTCCAGATGCAAACGCACACTTGTCAGGTTCGAAGTGCGAGCTTCGTCCAGGATGCGCACGATCTGCTGGAAATCCGTCCCCTTGGCAGGCAGCAGAACCGCATCTTTGGCTCCTGCTTTCGCCAACCGGTTCAACTCCGCCGCCAGATCGGCGAGCGCAAGATCGTGCCCATTAACGGTGACGGCAGATCTCCCCTCGCCTTGAACAGCCTTTACCACGATCAGAACTGCAGGAACGGTTGCGACCGATTGTGTCTCAGTCCCACCAGCGGGAGCACCTCTGCCAAGACTGACTTCCAATGGTCGCCAGACGCCGAATGTGGAAGACAACAGAAAGAACATGATCAGGATGAAAATCACATCGATCAGAGGGGTCAGCGGAATGCGCCTTCGTCTCGCGACCGGTGTTTCGATAGAGATCATGCCTCAGCCATCCTGGATCTGTGGGTCTTGTAGCAAATCGAGTTTCCCCCAATTGCAACAAGAGCTCAATTGTCTTTCCTAAATTGACCGCGGAGGCGCAATTCCTTAGCGTATTTAGCAGGTTGGCAAACTGGATCCATGACCATGAAAACAGACCGCGACAGCGCCAATGTCGCTCAAGCATTCCGGTTCTGTTTAGGCAGGACTGCATATTTCGGCGCAGCAGTCCTGGCAGGCCTTCTGTTGCCTGCCGCTGCCCACGCCGGACTGCGCGTCTGCAACGGTTCTGTCGATCTCGTGAATGTCGCGATCGGTTATGAAACCGACGAAGGCATGCGAACCGAAGGTTGGTGGACAATCACTGCCAACGCTTGCAGCCAGGTGTTGCAGGAACCTCTCGAGAAGGCGCGCTACTATCTTCATGTCGCCGACGGCTTCGGCGAAAGCCGTCTTGGAGGCGATATTACTCTTTGCATTCGCGAGGAAAAATTCGTTCTTTATGATGGTGATCAGTGTTGGCAACGCGGCCTGATCGAAGCCGATTTCTTTCAGGTCGAAACCGAAGGGAAACAAGATTGGACGGTTCTGTTGTCCTATGATTAGGGACGGCGAAGACCGGAGACCACCTTCCCTTTCGAATATTCTTTGACGCATTAACCGGGGGAACAAGATGCGGATACTGGTTCAGCAAATTTTTATAGCGATTGCGGTTGCCGTCCTTGCAGCGCCTGTTCAGGCACAGCAAGTCACTGGCAAGATCAGCCTCGAACTCAACCAGCTGCAGCCGACGGCTGATGGCGGCTGCCGCCTGTCGATCATTGCTACCAATGGCCTTGAACGTCCCATGGACAAGCTCGGTCTGGAAATGGTCGCCTTTAACAAGGACGGCCTGGTCGACCAGTTCCTGCGACTGCAGTTCTCCCGCATTTCCGCCGGCAAGACCAAGATCCTGCAGTTCGACCTCGCAGGAAAGGCTTGCGACAGTCTTTCCCGTCTTCACATCAACGACGTCATGAATTGCGTGCCGCCCAGCATCACGGATGTCTACTGCCCTGATCTGCTTGACCTGAGCAATCGCACCCCCATTGAATTCGGCGACTGACCCTGGTCCTGCACGTCTGATGGAGCGTCAATCGCATGGTTGAGACATCTTCCTCCCTTCTGGAGCTCGGCGGGCCTGTTGTGCTCATCCTGCTCGCCATATCCATTGCCGCTGTTGCGGTCATCCTGGCAAAGACCGTGCAGTTTTCAACTGCCCGCGTCGGCCGTCACGGGCTTGTGCGCCAAGCTGTCTCGCAATGGCGAAGCGGCGAACGCGCCAAGGCTTCACAGAACCTTTTGAAAGACAGATCGCTGTCCGGCGCCCTGGTGCGCAGCGCCATGGACGCCATTCAGATGCTGGATCAACAACCGCTGTCTTCCCAGGTGCGTGATATCAGGGAAGAACGCTTGCGGGAGGAAATCTCCGCAAGGGCAGCCGATCGGCTGTTCGGGCTTGCCAGTTGGCTGAAAGCCCTTGATCTGGTCACGCAGATCTCGCCGTTGCTCGGTCTGTTCGGCACCGTCCTCGGAATGATCGAGACTTTCCAGACCCTTCAGGAATCGGGAGCATCCGCCAACCCTGCGTCGCTTGCGGGCGGCATCTGGGTTGCGCTTCTCACAACGGCGTGCGGCCTCGCCGTCGCCATGCCTGTGTCCATTGCGGTTACCTGGTTTGAAACACGGCTGGAAAAGGAACGCGCTGCGCTGGAGGTTCTCCTGACCGGTGTTTTCACTGCCGGAGCGTCAACATCGCCACCTTCAGCGTGACACCTTGAACGCCGTCAACGAGTAGACGCCCGGCTCTGCCAGTATCTCTGCAACCCGTTCTGCCGGCAGCCGTCCAAAACGAGCGGGTTGCCGGTCTGCAGGACGGTTCCAGATGGCCAGCACCAGAGCGGTCTCCTCACTCTTGTCGCTTGCTATCATGGTCACCGGTACCTTGAAGCGCCAGCCGCCTGCTGTCTGACTGTTCGGCGCAGGCAGCAGGAACTCTCGTCCGTCATGGATCTGCCCGGCATCGTCAATCAGATAAAGTTCGGGTGGACCTTTACCGCTGAGATCCAGCCCGGATTGTTCAGCGCTTGCAATCCGCTCAAACGGCAGATCACGCTGAACAACGCCTGAGACCGGTGTCCCGCTGCGAACAACGGTCCGGTCCAGTTCGACAAGGCCTGATGCCTCGATCCCTTCGGAAATTCCGAGAGCATCCAGCAAGGCGCATTGCTTGCGCGTCACCAGTCTGACCTCGATCTTGGCCTCAAAACCCTGATCGGCCTTGAACCGTTGATCGAAGATTGCGAACGGACCAATGCCCGCGCCGAAGGCCGTAACCGCCGCGCTGTCTGCTCCGGCAGAAAGGACAGACATATGGGTGCAGTCGCCGAATTTGTAACTGGCTACATAATCCGTCACTTTTGCCAGCGGATCGATGGAGGCGACAGCAACAGGCGGTACAATTTCCGTCGGCTCTCCCTGCGGCTGCGTTGCGGGAACCGTCGAAGAGACCGGTGCGCTTGGCGCTATTTCCGGCGTGGCAGTTTCAGCAGGCTGAAGAGCGGCAATCTGTTGTTCGGCGGGCATCACGGCTTCCACCTCAGCGGTGGCCACAGGAGTGACCGGAATATTGGTTTCGGGCGTGGCGCTCTCCGGTCTCTCGATCTCTTGCTGTGTTTGCGGCAGGAATGCCTGCGTTACGGCCTCATTGGCTGTGGGATCTGCAGTTACCGGCTCCATGGCGAGCGGAGCCAAAACCTGACTGTCCTGAACAGCAACAACGACGGTCTCGGCTTCTCCTGCAGTCACGACCTTTTCGATGCTGGTTGTGCCAGAGACTGACGGAACCTCAATCTCGGAAACAGGAACTTCCAAACCGACAACCGTTGTCGGTGCGCTTGGCGTCACTGCGACAATCGCCTCCGAAACGGGCGCAGCCGCAACGATGGGCGCGGCGGTTGGCGTGACGACAGAAGACTGCGGAACTTGCACCTGCTCTGGTGGCTCTGCCGCAGCTTGCTCCGGTTCGACAATCGCAATTTCTTCGGCCGAAACAATGTCCAGGTTATTCGAAATTGTCGGTTCGAGAACGCTAATCGGAGCCACACCGACAGGCACACTCGCGGAACTTTCCGTCAGGACCGGTTCTGAGGCGACAGCCTCCAGTACTTCTGAGCTGCCCGAACTTGATACCGTTTCCACCGGTACTGCCGGCTGAACCGGCAAGGGAGTTTCAGGCTCGATTGGTTGAGTGGTTTCCGCTTCAACCCTTGCCAGGTCTTCAAACGGCAGACCACCGCTTTCGAAGATCACCTCAGTCTCGACAATCGGTAGCGGGTCGTCCTCTTTCCAGGGCAGTATTGGTAGTCCGTAGATCAGCGCAGAAAGATGCAAAGCAACCGAGACGCCCAGAACAGCCGGCCAGACATACCCCGGGACATCCCACTGCCGGTCCTGATTATAGGCAGTGACCGTCAAGGCGCACCTGCCTCAACGGTCATCAGTGTCAATTGCTTCACACCGCCGGCCTTCAGCCGGCCAGCCAAGGCCGACACCGCTTCCATTCGGGTGCGTTTGTCGACCTGCACCACCATGCGGCCCCTGTCCGGCGTCCAGGCTTCCAGAAATGGACCGAAGTCTTCGTCTGTCAGAATTTCGCCGTCGAACCAGACAGTGCCTTCCCTGTCCAGCACCAGACTGCCGTCCAGCTTGCCACTACCGTTGTCCTGCTGCGTTTCCGCCCAATCGAACCCTTCGGGCAAGGGTGGGCGCAGCGTTCCGGAAACCAGCAGGAAAAGCAGCAGCAGAAACACCACGTTGATCAGCGCAAGAGAACTGTCCGCCCGACGGTGCGGCTTCAATTCCTGCAAATGGATCGGTTTCGTGTAGCGTTTCATGGTTGGCCAAAGGGTCCGCTGCTCCAGGTTCCTTCCCGGTCAGGGCACCACTTTGACCGTGGTTGCCGTCGCCCGCAAGACCGGAACATCCTGCATCAGCTTTTCAAAATACTGCTCCGGATCCTTTTCGCGGCGACTGGCGAGCGTTTTGGAAACTTCCGGCCCGACCATCGCAATGATCAAGCCGGTTTCCTCGGTGGATGTCTTCAAGGTTAGCGGCACGACAAAACCGGCTCCGCGGTCATCCGTCTGCAGATAGGGGGACAGGTTCACTGCCTCGCCCTTGCTGTTGACGAATATCAGACCGAGCCCGCCTGTCGAAGGGTCGTAACCGGAAATGCGGCCCGCCATGTTGCTGCCATTCGGAACCACCGTCCGCTGCATATCGAGACGCAATTCGGTATTGACGTTGCCTTGCGGCGTTGCCCTGAGGAAAGCAATCGCCGGGCATTGCGCGTCGCTCACCAGGTTGACCTGGATCTTTGCCTCAAAGCCCTGCGACTGAGTGAAGTCGCTGTCAAAACTGATGAAGGGCGGCGTTCTGGATGCAAATCCCTCGATTTCTGCAGACCGGCTGGCGATTTCCATGGGCTGCAAGTACATGCAGTCGCCCGCCTGATAACTGCTGACAAAGTTTCGGATACGGTCTTCGGGCTTGACGGTTTCAGGAGCCTGATCCGGATCGGTCGCCACAGGCGGCCGGATAGCGGTTTCGGTCTGGTCCGGTTTGTTGTCGATCGTCTGCTGCGCAGGCTTCGTCGGGATTGCCGGAACAGTGGTACTTGGTGGTGTCGTAGGTTTTTGTGTTTCCGGCGGCTGCACTAACGGCGTTTGCGTCGCAGGAGGTTGGGTTGCCGGGGTTTGGCTCTCCGGCGTCTGAGGCTCTGGTGTTTTCACCGGCGGTGTCAGGCTGGTCTGCTGCGACGGCGCATCAGGCGCATTGGGCCGCGGCGGGGCGACGAGTACGGGTTTCTGGTCCTGCTCGGGCACAGATTGACCAACCAGGAAATAGACGCCACCTGCGCCGACGCCAGCAAAGCCTAGAAGGGACAATGCAACCAGAATACGCTTGCCCCAATTTGCCTGAGCTGCGGGCTGATCGAGTGCGGATTGTTCCGGTGGCGGTGTGGAAGATGGCCGGATGATGGTCCGGTCCTGATCCTGTCGGCCCATCGGGGCACCAAGCGTCCAGTCCGCGATTTCCTTCATGGTTGCCGGGCGGTTTGCGGGATCGGGTTGCAGCATCGCTTCCAGCAGCGGACGGAAACGATTGTCGATGCCTTCAAGCGGCGGTGTCTGCCGACGTTTGTCGACGATCTGCACCTGAGTGCCACCCATGTCGATCTGTTTGCCGGTCAGCGCTTCGGCGATAACCAGACCCAGCGAATAAATATCGCTGCGCGCGGTCACCTTGGCATCAAAGATGCCGACCTGTTCAGGCGAGACATAATTCACCTTGCCGGCAAACCCGTCGCCGATAATTGTCGGACCACCCGTGTTTGCCCGCGAAATTCCGAAATCGATGATCTTCGCCTGTGCGACATCGCCGTTTTGAAGAATCACATTGTCCGGCGAAAGATCCCGGTGAATGACCTCCCGGTCATGAACCGCCTGCAAGGCTTCTGCCAGGCGCTTGATGAGCGTGAACACGGCTTCAGGCTCCAACGGCCCGGCTTCCAGACGCGTGCTCAGGGACGGGCCGCTGACGAACTCCATGGCAAGATAGTAGATGCCAAGTGTCGGTTCCTTTGCGAAGACGTAATACTGGGTCAGCGCATCGTGCTTGAGTTTGCGCAGGATCTTCGCTTCCCGCTTGAAGAGATCCAGGATCATCGGGTCGCGCGAAAAGGTTGCCAGAAGGACCTTGATGGCAACCGGGTCCCCGCTTTCCACGTCCCTTGCCTTGTAAACCGTCCCGATACCGCCATCGGCAATATGTTCTTCAATCTCGTAGAGATTGTTGAGCCGGGTTCCGGCGGGCAGCAGGTGGTCACCAACGTTCATCAGTTGCGAACTCCTTCGCGCGCAGACATTGCATCTATATCGACAATCACGACGGTCACATTATCGGACCCGCCCTCTTCCAGGGCACCGTTGATAAGGCATTGGGCCGTCGGCTTCGGAGCGCCGTTCATCAGGAAGGTTCCAATGACACTGTCGTCCAGATGACCGGTCAGGCCATCGGAACACAGGAGAAACCGATCCCCCTGACGCAGGTTTCCCGACACCAGTTCGAGTTCAAGTTCAATCCCCGAACCAATCGCACGGGTGATGACATGACGGCGCGCAAACGTTCTCGCTTCTTCCGGTGTCAGGACGTTCTGGTCTACCAGCTCCTGTGCCTCGGTATGATCCGTCGTCAATTGCTCAAGATGGCCGTTGCGCAACCGGTAGACACGGCTGTCTCCTGCCCACAGGCACGCGAAATTCGATCCGGAAATCAGAAGAGCGGCAATGGTCGTTCCCATTGCAGCGCCATTCGCCCTGGCCGCAGCCTGTTCGATCCGGTCCTTTGCGGTAATCAACCTGCTTTCGAACTGCTCGAGAAGGTCTTCCGCACTGCGTGGTTGGGCGATGCTGGTAAGGGCCTCGCGCACGAGACTGGACGCCATCGCGCCATTGTGCATGCCGCCCGCCCCGTCCATAACCGCGAACACACCCTTGCCTTCGTCAACGTAGAACGTGTCCTCATTGTGCTGCCGAACCCGGCCGACATGAGTTAGTCCGATCGCAAAGCCGCGCATTGACGCTTCCATTTGTTCGATCATGTTTGATGATCCTCCGGATGAAATCGCCCTTGAATGTTCCCCGCCACGTCCTGCGGAGTTTCCCTGGTGGCAAAGGCTTCCGGAAGCAACAGCCATCGAAAGGCACTTGCGTCCGGCAGTCCTGCACATGAAAACTCGAATCCCACTTCTCCTGCCCGGCACCAGAATTCGGACAGGACAACCGTGTCCGTTCCAGGCATCGCCTGCAACTCAGCAGCATCGCCTTTCTTGCCACTTGCCTCCACCGCAAACGGCGCATCCAGACCGGCCACGGCCTGTTGAAACTCCTCCAGACCGGCATCTTCCCGCAACGTGTCGCGCAAGATCTCCTCGGCACGGTCGTACCAGTCCTCTGCCGGACGGGCATCTTGCTCAGCCGGCCGCACGCTGCTTGCCAGCGTCAGCGGAAAGGCTCGACCGACCTTGTCGACATTCGGCATCAGAGCTCCGGCAACGGGGTCGACAGGTTCATCGCTGTCCCGGCGAGGCTCAAGCCAGAAACGCCAAACCGGCATGGTCATAAAGGCTTCCTCCCAACCCTCACCCAAATCCTGACGGGACTGTGCAAGTCCAGCCATCAGAAATGCTTCCCAGCTCTTCAGAAAGCCGGCTGGGCATTGCCCGATCACAAAATCCGCCCGAGCCGGCAACTTGCCGAAATAGCCGGTTGCCATTCTAGAAGCTCGTCGGGCAGCTGAAATCGCCCACGGCCGACAGGAAGAACGGGTTCGGGTTCGTTCTCAATGTCACCGTAAAGGCAACCTGTCTGCCACCGAGCGTTTCACGGACGACAAATTTGTTCTGGCCGGAACTGACCCGGTTATCGCGAACGAAGCGATAAAAGGCCCAGTCGCCATGAATTTCACGCCGTGACCGGTATCCAGGAACTTCCGGCTGGATCACGAGAACCACACGCGGCGTCGCCGTGTTGCTGGGCCAGTCGAAATTGGCCGGCAACGGTTCAATTTCCGCATTGAACCCGGGACCACGCGTCACCAGCACGAGATTTCCGTTCACTTCCAGGCTGGCGGCGTCGGCCTGCTGGGACAGCGCCCGCGGAACCACCTGAAGGCCGACGGATGGAAACGCATTGCCAGTCGGGAAGAAGGCCTGCTTGATCAGATCTGCCCGCTCGAACTGTCTAAGTGTCGCATTGGAAAGACGATCTGCCTGTGAAACTTCGGGTTTCCAGTTCCAGGGACGCGTTGAGGTGTCGACCAGCGGCTTCAGGTTTTCATCAAAAAACCGCTGCATGATGCCGGAAGGGGCAAACAACTTGGCAAATTCCGTCATCGGAACTTCCGAGCGACCGTTTTCAAAGGGATAGTTGCGGGCAACGATCCGGCGGCACTCTCCAACAACCTGCGTACTCAGCTTTTCATTCAGCTGCGTGATCGAGGTTTCCTTGTATTCCTCATCGAATTCCTTTGCAGCTTGCACGATCAGCTTGTCGAAAGGTGGCGGAAAGCGCGTGGCATTGCTTCGCAGAAGAGACGCCTGGATCTGCACGTTGGAATTCGCTGTCTCGCTCTGAAGCGGGTTGTTGGCAACGATCAGAAGGTTGTCGAGGATGTTCTTGAAATTCAACAGCAAGGCGTCGATCTTGCGGCTGTTCTCGCCCTCGACCAGCACGTGGTAAGGCCGGAAGTGATCTTCGATCGCCTTGCCCGGAATAATGGTTGGACCATTGTTGCCAGCGGCCGCGCCGAGCGCGCCGGACAGACCTCCCGGTGCGATCGCCTGCAGACCGGCTTCAAGACCTATGCGCTTCAACCCTCCTGATGAATCCAGCACGTAGCGCTGGAAGATTTTTTGCGCAGCTTGCGAGCCTGCTTCCTGCGCGTTGCCGCCGGTCAGGTTTCCGGCAAGCCCCTCGCTGGACATATCCTGCGTCAGCGAGGTTTCGCGTCGAATGCTCTCCAGAAGCTGTACGACTGGTGACGTTGGCGCCGACACGGCCTGAAGCGTCGTGTAAAGCGGTTTGTCGTTGCGCATCGACTTGAATTTCAGATTGCCGAGCGCCTCTTCCCAAGCTTCGATGAAATCCTTGGTGTAAAGCTCCAGGACTTCGCCGGGAAGCGATTGGTATTGATCAGAAAAGGCATCCGCCTCACCGACATCGCCAAACACCCACTTGTCACGCTCCAGCTCCTCACGAATGCCGGCCAGGTTCGGCAGAACCGAGAGGTGGAAGCCGGGATAGGTGAAGAACTTGTCGACCGCGACCGTGTCCAGTGTGTCGCCGTTTTCCGTTTCGAAAACGGTCTCCATGTCGGATCCGCCACGCTGTTCGGCAATCCAGTCTTCGCTGGCCAGGCCTTTGGCACGTGACTTGAGTAGCGCATAGCCGCGTTCGGCAAGGCTGACGCGGCCAAGCTCACGCTGAACCTCAGCAACCAGAATGCCGTCCAGCTGGTCGGTCAGGACATTGCCACCGAAATCGAGATCGAGCATGGCGGCTACATGCGCGTTGAGTTCGTTGCGCAGTATCTCGCCCTGCGGTCCAGGGAAACTCTGCAAGAAATCGGCACGGAACGAATTCTTGATCTGCTCCTTGTCGATCTCGGGCGCATCGCCTGCCACCATCCGGTAGAGCTTGGCGAGATTGTAAAGCGTATCGACGTCCTGTCCGCCCGGTCCGGTGCGGTTGTCGAGAACCTCGGTCATCTGCTCTTCGATTCTCAGCAGCAGACGAGGCCGTAGCAGTCGTTCCAGGCCGCTTCGGTAGGACGTTACGCCGGCTGCTTCCAGGCGGTCGCGCTGGCTGAGACCGAATTGTTCCATGATTGGCGTCGGTGTGTCGCGAGTGTCATATCCAGCCGGCAGATCCCGCAACATGGACAAGATGTAGGCCGTGTCTGCAAGATTGTCATCGCGAACCACCCGCTCCGCGAGAACGGTTTCCCCGTTGACACGCACCGTGTCCACCGCCTTTGCGGTTTCGTCGATCAGCGCCTTGTTGTTGAGGTAACTGATCCCCCACAGGCTGCCGAGGCCAATGGTGACAAGTGCAATTGCCGCGTAAGCCGCAATACGGGTTGCGGTGGCCATCCGCACGGCATGACGATTATGGGTAACCCAGCCGGCTTCCCCGATGATGACTTTTGAAAGCAAGTCACGTAGGAAATAACTCTTGCCCTGACCGGACAGTGCTGCGGCCTGATAGGCCGTGCCGAATGCCTGGCTCATGGAACCGATAACCCGGTCGATGGCGGTTCCCTTCTGGGTGCCGGATGTAAAGTAGAAACCGCGCAGCACGGCATTCGGATAATATCTGCTCGGCTCGAAGATGGCGTTGAGGAAGCCGGTCAGCCGTTCCTTGAGAGCCGCCACCTGCGTCGGGAAGCCGTAAAGCATCAACCGGGCGCGTGGATCCGGCTCTTCCTGCAGGCGATCAGCCATTTCTTCGTTGAGCCGCTCTACCAGGAGATCGAACTCGGCCGGCGCTTCCGCCACCATGTTCTTGGTCTTTTCACGGGTCTGGAAGGTTGCTCCCCAGACCAGATTGCGGCGGGTTTCCGGGTAAGAACCGAAAAACTCCATGAACCCCGCAACCGTGTCGGCCTTGGTGAAAATCACATAGACCGGGAAGTCGATTTTCAGGGTCTTGTAAAGTTCAATCAGCCGGGTCCGGATGGCGTCGGAATGCTGCTTGAGCTCATCGTCCGACAGGGTCATCAGATCTTCAAGACTGATCGACACCATGACGCCGTTGATCGGCTGACGCGGACGCGCCTTGCGCAGGATGTTGAGGAACCCGAGCCAGGCCTCACGGTCATGTTCTTCGTCGGAATCCTGCGTCGTGTAACGGCCTGCGGTATCGATCAGCACTGCCGTTTCGGCAAACCACCAGTCGCAGTACCGAGTTCCACCGAGACCCTCCAGTTTTTGAGCCTCTCCCTTTGCCCGCGCGCCTGCGAACTTCAAGCCCGAGTGCATAAGCGCCGTGGTCTTGCCGGCGCCCGGAGGGCCGATCATCAGATACCAGGGGAGATCGTACAGATAGGTGCGCGCACTTCCGCTCGAACTCTTGAGTGTCTTCAGAGCATCCTTCATCCGCTCCGACATGATCTGCAGGTCGGCGTCGCTTGCCTTGGGCTGCAGGATCTCGCGCTCGAGCTCACGGTTAGCCTTGATCCGCTTGTAGATCCTGTAACCGGCCCAGCCACCGACAGTCAGCAGGACGAATGCGATCAGCAACAACCTTACCCAGAGAGGTTCGAAGGGCCTCACACCGGCGATCGACAGGAAAGGCCCGCCAAACCAGATCAGACCGATCAGGGCGAGAATGCCGATTACTATTGCCGTTATTCCGAGCCAGAATTTCATAAATAGAGCCTTGTTCTGCGGTTGCCCCGGATATCAGTTGTCGATTACCAGCCCTTTGGCCGGTGGTTTCAGAAAGACTTCCACACGTCTGTTGAGTGCCTTGCCTTCCCTGCTGGTATTGGGCGCAATCGGCTCGTCGGCACCACGCCCTTCCACCTGCACCCTGCCGGGCTTCTGCAGGACGGACTCCATGACGGCTGCGACCGCCTTCGCCCGCTCCACTGACAAGTGCCAATTGGTCGGGAAGCGCGGATTGTTGCGGATCGGGTCGCTGTCCGTATGGCCGACGACGAGAATCTCGCCGTCAACCTGATCGAGTGTCTGGCTGACCTGTTCGACCAGAAGCTGGAATTCGGGACGGAGCGTAGCCGCCGCGACGTCGAACTGCGCGCGCATGCGCAGCATGATCGCCGGACCGGCCTGTGAAATCTCCAGTCCCTCCAGCCCTGCCAGCTGTGCGGAGACCGTGTCGATGGTCGCATCTTCAGGTGGTGGCGGCGCCGGTGGCGGCTTGGGCTGATAACCTTCACGCGCCAATTCAACTGGCCCCGTCGGATAAAGCGCAGTCGCCCTGCCCGCGACGACTTCGCTACCGCTGGACAGAAGAAGCATCAAGGTGACGTAGCCTCCGAGTAGCAAAGCTCCAGCCACCGCTGCAACGGACCAGATCGGCACCGAAAATCCGGCCCGCTTCTGCAAGAGCTCCAGGCCGCGCCAATGCGGCGAAAGATCGTCTCCCGGACGTGGCCGGACACGGCGCAAAATTTCATGAAGATCGCGGCGTTCACGCTCAAGTCCCTGCTGCCCTCCCTGGATCGCGCGGTACTTTCCATAAAAACCGAGCGACAGACAGGAATGCATGACCTCCAGGACACCATAGTTGCGGCCTGGGTCCTGCTTTGCCTTTTCCAGCAGCTGGAAGAACTCGACACCGCCGGTTGCCTGACCGAAGAACTGCGTCAACATGGAGTACTGCGTCCATTGATGACGTCCCGCGGACGGCAGATTCTGGACAATGTCGTCGGATGTCGCGCAAAGCGCATAGGCTGCCGAACGGATCTGATCGTCCGTGATACCGGCACTGCGCAATTCTTTCTCGAAGGTTTTGATGGAATTGTAGACGTCGCGCATCAACTGGTCGAACTGCGCATCCGTCATCGTCAGATGAAGGCGCCCCAGAAGCAAAAGCAGCGGTGCCGCTGCGCGGGAAATGGGATTTCTGTTGGCAACGCGGATCTGATTGATGTCCGGCATATGCGCCAGTTTCCCGGCGCCCTGCGCCGGTTGCGCAGTTGGTTGCGAAGTAGCGCCCTGCGGTGACTGGAAGCCACCTGGAGGCGTTCTGAGGTCAGGAGCCTCTTGCTGGCCATATTCGTAACCGGCAGGTGTTGGGGCATAGGGATCCCGGCCGCCGCCTCCACCGCTTTGCCACGGGTCAGTGCCACCGGACGGCCCGCTGGGACGCGGTGGCGAGGCTGCCTGACCAGGGGGTGCCTGCGGGGGGACCTGTTGGGGTGGCGGCGCAGGCTGCTGCGGCGGCTGCCCGGGTTGTCCGGGCTGCCCTTCGCTCCAGCGCCCCCCGGGATTGGGCATTACAATTGTCTTTCCCTTGCGTTTGGAAACGCCAAAGGGATCGTCATTGTCCGACATCAGCGGCCCTCCCGGACGGCATAGAACTCAAGCTGCAGATCCGGCCAGTTGCCGGAAAATTGCAGCCCGATTGCCGAATCCTGGCTGAATTCGCGCCAAAGCGGTGTCGTCTTGTCCAGCCGGAAATAGACCCGGTCCGTCAGAGCCCGGATCTGTGCCGGCGGCACCGGCATGTGGATCAGCGGAATGCCCGGCAGGTTGGAATAGACGATCTGGCGCATCTGACCGAAGGGCCCGACCTTGAAGAGCCTGGGAAACTCGTTCTGAATTTCCGTCAATGGCCTGCGGGCAGCCACTTCGATGACAAAGCCTGCCTGCGAGAACAGGTTACGGTCGACGATGGTCGACTTGAACGCATTCGGCGCCAGCTGTTCCAGCGGCAGGCGAATTGCACGCCGGTCGTAGCCAGCCGACAAGAATGCCTGAATGTCGGCCAGGACAGGCTTGAAAACCTCATGCAGCTTGTCGTGGTCGTAAACCGGGTAATTGCGGGCCCGGCGTTCTTCCGTCGCGAAGGTCGCAAGTTCTCCTGCAAGCTGCAAGAACTGGGAATAGAGCCTTTCCGGATGCACATACGCCGATTTGCGCAGATGCATCAGCAACGGATAGGTGCGATTGAGCAACTGCAGGGTCAGATAGTCGAAATTCTGCAGTCCGCCACCGGCGGAGGTGTCGGCGGCATAGCGCGCCAGTTCGCTCAGCTTGCGCTCTACCCAACCGATAACCGAGTCGATCCAGCCGGTGATGACGGGATGGACATGACAGGCGAGAACCGGCGGCGCAAAGGTGCCGTCTGTTATGACGATACGGTCCTTGATTTCCGTGATGCGCGCGACCGGCAGACAGACCTGGCCGGGATGCGGTGTCGATCGGATCGAATATTGAAGACGCGGATGCGCCACGTCGATCTCTTCCTCCTGCCGTATCGTGGAGGTGGAATCGATGATCGTCTCCCGACCCTGAATATATCGCGTGGCCGCATCATCACGGCCATTGGCGACTTCCACGGCGTTGACGGTGGTCTCGGGTATACCCAGCCACACAATCTGTCCGGCGGCATCTTCAGGAACGTCGATAGCTGGCGGCGGTGTTCCGTCCGCCGGGAAGTTGAAAACGGTTCCATCCGAGAAGATGCCGCGACCATAGCGGAGTGCAAACCTGCATTGCTGGCCTACGTCCTGATCTATTTCCAGCTCGGAAAAACCCCAGGGATAGGGAGAGGCAAAGCGAACCCGTTCGTCCAGCATATGCTCCGCGTACCGGTCGCTCTGCTGGAGATGATGAGGCCTTAAAAACAGACCTTCGGTCCATGCAACCTTGCTATACCACGACATACAGGTACTGCTCCCTTAACGCTTTCGCGCCTTCGCACTCTTAAAACTGGCGAAGGTCTTAATTCATCGATCCGGAGGTCTGATCCGGATCGTCACTGCTTAATTCTTCATAACCTTCGGTAAAGTATTGCGTGAAAAGCCCGACCACGCCATCGTCATACGACCCGGACAGGGAACTCCAACGTTCCTCAATACGCTCCCAAAGCTTGGCCTTCTGGTTACCGAACGTGCTTTTGGCGATCTGGCCTTCCGCTTCGATTGCCCTGGGGGACAGCTTTTCCTCAAATCTTCCGGCGGCCTTTTGCATGGCCGCATATGTCCAGACATGATGTTTCTGGATGTCCTTGAAGGCAGCCTGCATCGCCTTTGATATCGGCAAATAGCCGTTTTCCTCTGCGCCTGGTGCCAGCATTGTCTGCAACGCCATCTGCGGGGTCGGCGAAAACTTCAAGGCATTGTTGCCGCTGCGCATGATCAGCGTGCGGTTCGTATTCCGGGTCATGGCCTTGACCTGACTGCGTGCCTGCAGAAGCCCCATCAGGTCGCCAGTGATGCCCTGCAGGATCGCTCCAACTTCCCGTGCAAACGCCTCGGGATCACGCCCAGCAAGTGTCGCCGCCGGTATACCGGCTCCTTCCGCAAAGGCCTTGATGAAGTCAATATTGCCGACAGAACTGCCGACAGAACTGCCGACAGACCGGGTCGACTCAGCCGCATCGGCCATGGCGGGCACAGGGGCAGCGGCCTGTTTTGTTTCTTGCGTGAAAACAGCTGGCTCCGGCTCCGGAGCTGTCTGTTTCGCGGGTGCCGGCTGTTCGGGCTGCGGGTCCGGGGCAGCCGAAGGCTGAGTTTCGACAGGCTCCGGCGCATTCCAGACGGGGGCGTCCGGAAACGGCGATGAAGCCGGTTCGGTTGTTGAGGCTGGAACGGACTCGGCAGCGGCCTCCTGCGGAGGCACATCCGGCTGAAGTTCCGGCATCTGGAAAAGAGGTTCACCGGCTTGCTGAGGCGGGTTTTCCGCAAGCGCAGGGAAAGGAGATTGAGCCTCCTCCGCCGGGAAACCGAAGGCCGAATCCGCGGGCGATGATCCGGCAGGCTGAAGGTGCGGTTGCTGGGCGAGATGATCGAGCGGATCGGCCTGAGCAGGCCGTGACGCTTCCCGCTCGCCAACGCGTGCATTTGGGTCATAGAGCGACGGATCCGCCGTGCCCCAGCCATGCCCCTGCTGGCTCCAGACATCATCGGCAGGCGTACCAATGCCTGGATTGGAGGAAGGCGGTGCGTGTCGACCTTCCATGCCCCCACCTGGTGATGCCCAGGGTCCTCCCTGATTTTCCATCGGATAATGAGCAGGAGCCGCACCGGAAGGACCTGGACCGGTAGGCCAGGATGAACCGGCTGGCGCGGACGATGTTTGTGGCGCGTCCCAGGGCTGCGGCGCGGCGGCTGCCGGCGCCATGGCCTGATGACCGGATGAGGCTTCCAGAGAGACGGCAATGATGTAATCGCCAATCATCAGCCGGTCGCCGGAGCGCAACACATGCGCCTTGTCCATTCGGGTTTGGCTACCGTTCAAGAAAGTGCCGTTCGTGGAATAGTCGTAGAGAACGAACTGACCATCTTCAAAACGCACTTCGCAATGCTTGCCCGAAATCACACGCTGCGGGTCCGGCAGGCTCCAGTCCAGATGTTCGTGCCGGCCAATGTCAAAGCCGCGGTCGGCACAGCTGTAAGACAGCTGACCGCCGGTCTCCAACCGGTCAACATTTTCAATCTGGAGCGTTATGCGCATTCCCGCGTCTTTCCTTTGATTTCTAAACGGCCGACGCCGAGGACTTCACTCTCACCACTGGCATGGTATCACCACCAGCGAAGGACAGACCTGCCGAAAGACATGATTTCAGCGCTTGCTCGCGTTCCGCCGGCAAGAGTTTTCCGAGAGCAATCAGGACGGCTGCATTTGCGGCTTTTGCCGTCAGATGGTCCGGCATCTCGACGCGGTATTCCGGGTTCGGGGACAAGGATCCGCCAGACCAGCCGGCGGCGAATCCAACCCAAACAGAGGCGCTGTCGCTCTTTGCAGCTTCTGCCGCCGCGTGCACGGCAGCCCGGGCCTCTTCGTCACCCTCGCGTACCCAGTTTTCGCTTAGTTTCAAGATTTCACGGTCATGCTCGCTTGTGGCACCGTCAAGTCCCTTGACGCAATTCATGGCCCACCAGACCGCCTCGCGCTTCGGCAAAACATGTGCGAAGTATTCAATTGCCGTGTTCGGCTCCTCGCTGTCCTGAAGTTCAATGGCATACTCTTCAGGAGCAACATCGCCACTTGGTACACTGACCGTCTCTGACAACTCCGGATATGTTTCAAAAACCTGCTTTGCCTTTGTAAAGCGGATTCGTGATCCCATCAGCTCTACTCCGTTTCTTGTCTTGTCTTTTCAGCGGTTGAGGACCAACGCATCAGTTGATCTTCACAAGAGCGCCTTTGACCATGACCAAGGTGTCGGCTTTCACGTTGTTGACAAGGCCCTTCGTTGTCATCGTCGTCTTTGCCACCACATCGATCATCAATGCTTCGATCTTAATCGACGTCGGGGTCATTGTGATCTTGCTTGTGCCGCAGATGAACTGGATCTTGGTACCGGCGGTCACCTTCCAGTTCATGCCGATCTCTTCGGTCGTGTTCTTGCCGACTTTTTCGGTGCGGTTGACATCGATCTTGGTTTCCCGGCAGTTTTTGACATGCAGCATTTCGTCATTCTCGATGACGGTCTCCATGTCCTTCTGGGCATGTACCCCAATGAGCTCCTGCCCTTTGGAATCGTCGAGTACGAACTCGTTGTAACCGCCGCCACCGACAGTCGAATCCGACTTGATACCTGCCTTGTTCTTTTCGCCAGGCAAGGGATATGGCGGCATGTTTTCGGCATTGTAGACTGTGCCGACGATGATCGGCTGGTCCGGGTCTCCTTCCAGAAACTGGACAATGACTTCCTGGCCGACGCGCGGAATGTAGATGCCGCCCCAGTTCTTGCCTGACCACACCTGCGCCACGCGCACCCGCCGGGACTGTGTCTTGTCACGGTCCCAGTGAAATTCGACCATGATCTGGCCGTACTCGTCCACATCGATTTCGCCTTGCCCCACGACTTTCGCCGTTTGCGGACCGGGGATCCGTGGTTTGCGGGTGATGGCCGGTGTGCGGAACGGTATGTCGGAAGCCAGAACATCATAGGTGCCGGTATAGGCTTCGCCCTGGGCGCCACCACCACCGGTACGATATTGCTCTGTGATGATCTGATGGCTCGCCCGCACGATCAGGTATTCCTTGTTCTGCGGGCCGTGTGGATGGTCAGTCAGCGTGAACAGGCCGCCAGCAAAGAAACGCGGCACTTCACCGGCTGTTTCAATTCGCTTGTCGGCAGCCTGTTCGGCTTCCAGGCGGATCTTGCTGAAAGTGGTGCCCTTGTCCTTTTCGGTGTAGCGGCCCGGATAGTCGTAATTTTCAAGAGACCCTGCCCGGTATGCGGCACCAGCGTCGCGCTCGGCTTCCAGCAACGCACTCGGCTTTTCGAAATCATAGTCGTTGACCGCAAATTTGCCGGTCCTGAACTTGCGGGTCGGGATCCAGTGATAAAGATGTTCCTCCTTCCTCTGACTGTCGCCGCCCAGGGCGATGTAGGGGATGGAGCTGTCTCCCACGATCGGGCTATAGGACGATTTCGCGTCCGCCAGGATCATGGTGTGCTTGCCGTCACTGTGCTCGAAGAAATAGGAAATCCCGAATTCTTCCATCAACCGGCAGCAGAAATCATAATCCGATTCCCTGTACTGCACGCAGTAGTGGATCGGGTCGTAGCTTTCGGTGAGCTTCATGCGGTGATCGGCAAAGTCATGTGCACCCAGGACATCCGCAATGATGTTAGGCGCAGTCTTGTCCTTGAAGATCCGGCAATTGGAATTCTTGGTGAGCAGCCAGAACCAGGGGCGCAGCGTCAATTTGTAGATGTAATAGGAATCGCGAAAACCCATCCATTTCGCGTCGGTCAGCAAACCGTCGAAATGTCGCGTATCCCCGTTATTGGTGACAGCCTTCACCGTCATGTGGGTCGCGATGGCATCATCGAAGTTCAGGTCTTCTTTCTGACTCAGAACCTCGAGCCTGATTTCGAAATCTTCGCTAAGTCCTTCGTCGCACTCAATGGTGACAACGGAAAGCTCATCCTTGCCAAAGACCGATGTCAGCTCGGCCATTCGGTTAGCTTGTTTGAGTTGTCCTACGGCCACGAAAGATCTCCTCGGAAATAACGCGGTTTTCTGCATCAGGCAGCCGTGCGGCTACCACTGCTTCAGACACTAAGGCGTTTCCGGCAAAAATAGTGTGCTCAAGAACACACTTGATGCAAATACTTTGAACTTCAAACCCTTTTGTGACGGAGAGGCGCCCACACCCCTTCCCCAACTGCGGCGAAAAGACCGCCTGACGCTTTTAAATACGACCCCAGTTCACCAACGTCACTTGAACAGCTCTCCTCTTGCTTCTTGCCGATAAAACGACATACTGACATCAAATCGCACTTTAGTGACTTTCGCCACACTATTATTCTTATCCTTATGGCACGATCCATTTCGACGCCCGATGCGATATCGCATTTGAACACTCCACAAGGGAGGATTGAAATCGTGACCCCTACTGTTTTTTCACTCGACCGGAACACTGCCGCTCGGACCGGCCTTCGCCGCGCCTTTCTGGCTGCTTCCGTTTCACTTGCCGTTGTCCTGCCTGCGCTTGGCACGGTTCCGGCCTCCGCCCAGGACGCCACCTACTCGGCTGATGAAGTCAGCAAGCACTTCAAGCAGCTAAAAACGCGGTCGCTGAAACCGGCTGGCGGAACACGGGCGCTGTGCATCGGAACGCGCGACGAATGCAACCCGAACGCCAAACCGGGAGAAGGTGGACAGGTTGCCGTGTCCCAGGACGGCGCAAAGGCCGACGGCGATGATTCGCAGCAGACGCTGGTGGTAGATCCGGACACCAACGCCATCGATGCGGCCTTCAACCTGCTTGTCTCGTTTGAGTATGCCTCGGCAAAACTCAGCTCATCCGCTCAGGCCAATCTGCGCGAGTTTGCCAAGGGCATCAGCGACCCCGACCTGGCCAACGCCACATTCGTGATCGAAGGCCACACAGACGGCATCGGCTCGACGTCCTATAATCAGCGTCTGTCCGAAGACCGGGCGCAGGCTGTCACGCAGTTCCTGGTAAATCTCGGTGTCAGCCGGAATCGTCTGAAGACGGTTGCCTATGGTGAAACCAGGCCGAAGGTTGCCGATGTCAATGACCCGGCCAACCGCCGCGTCGAAAGCAAGCTCGTGCTCGAGCAGTAAAGATCCACAACACAAAAAAACCGGACCGGTTTGCTTCCCGGTCCGGGCAAGTTGAACAACAAGCGGGACCGCTCCGGAGACATATCCGGAACACACACCTGGCTGGGGAGCACGCATGAATTTCGATCCGGAAACCTACGGCACAGAAATTGCGCCGGGTGCGGGCTGCGGGCCGGACCTTTACGACACCGAACCCGCCTTTGCTGCTCTTCTGGATTCTTGTGAGGAGTTGCTGCCTGAACGGTTCAGTGAATTCGACCGATCCGAGATCGACTTTACCGACCTCTTCAAGCAGATGGACGGTTTTCTGAAACAGTCCAGAGACCTGAGACTGCTGGTCATTCTCGCCCAGTTCGGTCTTTTGGGTGGTCAGATCCACACGTTTGCCAACGCTATTCGCACCATCCGCAGGCTGCTGGAAAACCATTGGGATGAGGTCCATCCGAGCGATGCCGACTTCGGCCACATGGAGCGCATCGGTGCGCTCGAATCTCTCAACAACAGACCGACCGTCGTACTGCCACTGGAAGCGGCGCCCCTGCTCAAGACCCGCCGAACCGGACCTATCAGTTATCGCGCCATCCAGATTGCGGCCGGCGATGTAACTGCCCGTCCGGACGAACATACAATCTCGCTGGGTGCGATCGAAGCCGCCCTGACTTCGGGTGAACTGGAACAGGACGCCATCGAAGAAATTCTCAAGGATCTCGGCGATCTTCCAGACGAGCTCCAGGCGATTGCAGACCTGTGCACGGAAAAGCTCAAGGAAAGCGGTGCCAAGGCAGCGCCCCCCAACTACGAAGCTTTGGCCACCCTGCTGAAGGAAATGAACGTCGAGCTGAACACACGGCTAGGACGCCTCTCTCCTGAAGACACGGAAGCTGCCGCGTCTGAAGACGGCGACGCGCATGAGGCTGCAGCCGATGCACCGCAAACGGCTCAGTCCGAAATCAAGAACGCCGCGCAAGCAAAGCTGATACTGGATGCTGTCGAGGATTACTTTGCCTCCCGGGAACCGTCACACCCGGCGCTGTTTCTGGTGCGGGAAGCGCGAGGCCTTGTTGGCAAGTCCTACCTGGATGCCCTGAAAATTCTCATGCCGCGCCGGTTCGACGACGTTGCGTTGATTCTGGGAGCCAGCGGGCTTCAGCTTTCCAACGACCGCTTGGTCGATCTGAATGATGGCGGCGACCGCGAGTTGGGTGATATCGACGATTTTTCAGTGATGGTGATCGAAAGCAGAAACGACGCCATGAAAGGGATTGCCGCGGTCAAGGGTTACTATTCTTCCAACGAACCCACCAGTCCGATCCCGCTTTTGCTCGACGAGGCCCAAAACATGAGTTCCGGGTCTTTCACCGGTCTTCTCAACCTCTTCCTGCGGCCTGAGGAGGAGTGAGCGACAGCAAATACAACCCCTATGTTACCTAGGGTTTTCAGCTTCTTACTTGACACCAAACGCCAACAGGTCCTCAATATTTCAAGAAAAATATAAACCATCGATCATGTGACCATGATCACTTCCCGTTCCCCAAAAACGAAGTACATAGATATCAACGAAACGCAGCGCCAACCTAAGAACAGCTTTTAGCAAACAAGAGTTACGCGCTAGTATTTGACTAAAATTGACCATTTTTATTTTGGTCATGAAAATGAAAGGCAAGTACAATGGCATCGAACAGCGGGCAAGGCTTTATCAAGCGCAACAGACCTCCGCGGGTACACATTTTCTACGAAGATCCGTTCGACGCGGAACAGAAGGTGGAACTGCCTTTCGTCATGGGCATTATGGCCGATCTTTCCGGCGACAGCCCCGGCGTGGAAAAAGCCGATATCGATGATCGTAAATTTCTCGACATCGACATGGACAATTTCACCAAGCGCATGGAAGCGATCGAACCCGGCACCTCCTTCACCGTGAAGGACAAACTGTCCGGCGAAGACAATTCCAAGATGAGCGTCCAGCTTCGCTTCAAAAGCATGGACGATTTCACCCCGGGCCGTGTTGCAGAACAGGTTCCGGCCCTGAAAAAACTGCTCGATGCGCGCCGCAGCCTTGCCGCGTTGCGCACCATGATGGACGGGCGTGTCCAGGCGATCTCCCAACTGGAGGAGCTGACACGCGACCCGGCCCTGATGCAGGCACTTGCTCAGAAAATCGAAGCCGACAAGACATCGTCCGCCGACAAGCCGGCAGACGGGGACGGCACGGAGGAGGCATAAATGAGCAGCACCGATACCAGCACCCAAGCGAGCGGCGCAGCAGCCGGCGAAGTCGCGGTTGAAAAAAGCCCCGAGGAATTCGCCTCGATCCTGAAACAGAATTTCCGGATCAAGAACGAAAACGACACGGCCAACCAGCTGGTTGACAACGCCATGTCGACCTTCCTTGCCGAAGCCCTGTCCGATCAGGCGCTTATCAAGGAAGACGTCTACGACACGATCGACGAGATGATCGCGAAGCTGGACGAAAAATTGACGGCTCAGGTGAACGAGATCATTCACGCCGAGGAGTTCCAGACCCTGGAAAGCGCCTGGCGCGGTATCGATTACCTCGTGCATCAGTCTGAAACCGACGCGTCTCTCAAACTTCAGTTCCTGAACATCTCCAAGAAAGAACTTGCGGGTGTGTTCAAGAGCTACCGTGGTGCCAAGTGGGACCAGAGCCCGCTGTTCAAGCAGATCTATGAAGCCGAATTCGGCCAGCTCGGCGGTCAGCCCTATGGCTGCATCGTGGGTGACTACGAATTCTCCTACGATCCACAGGATATCACCGTGCTTCGTGGCATGGCCAAGATTGCCTCGGCTGCACACGCACCGTTCCTGGCAGCGGCCAATCCGCAGCTGATGCAGATGGATAGCTGGACGGAACTGCCGGCCAAGCGCGATCTGTCCAAGATCTTCGATACGGAGATCCATGCTCAGTGGCGGACATTGAGGGAATCCGAAGACGCCCGTTACCTGGGTCTGACGATGCCGCGCGTTCTGGCTCGCCAACCGTACGGTGCCAAGTCTGATCCGGTGGAAGAATTCGCCTTTGAAGAAGAATTCGGCGAAGACAACCACGAAAATTACGCCTGGATGAGTTCGGCTTACGCCATGGCGACCAACGTCAACCGCGCCTACAAGGAATTCGGTTGGACAGTCCGGATCCGCGGCGTCGAAAGCGGTGGTCTGGTCGAAAACCTGCCGACCCACGTCTTTGAAACCGACGATGGTGGTGTGGATCAGAAGTGCCCTGCGGAAATTGCAATTTCCGACAGACGCGAACACGAGATCTCCCGTCTGGGTCTGATCCCGCTGATTCACCGGAAGAATACGGACCAGGCTGCTTTCCTAGGCGCACAGTCCGTCTTCAAGCCGCGCCAGTTCTCCGGACCGGACGGCAAGGATGCAACGGCATCGGACAACCTGTCTGCCCGTCTGCCTTACATGTTCGCGACCACTCGTTTCGCCCACTACCTGAAGGTGATGGTGCGCAACAAGATCGGTTCGACCAAGGAATCGGCGCAGCTGCAGCGTTGGCTGAACGACTGGATCATGGACTACGTCGATGGTGATCCGGACAATTCGACCGAGGAAACCAAGGCGCGCAAGCCGCTTCGGGAAGCCAAGGTCACTATCGTGCCCGACGAGGAAAACCCCGGATATTACCGGGCCCAGTTCTTCCTTCGTCCGCATTATCAGCTGGAAGGCATGGACATCGGCATGAGCCTGGCGTCCCGCATTCCGCAAGACGGCAACTGATTTCACGAATTGCCGGCGGGGCGGCAGCCCGCCCCACGGCAAGCATCCTCACCGGATGCAACCCGGTTTTCCCGGGCGGAGGTACAAACAAGGTGCGCAAGCGCTTAGGGGTTTGGACCGCGAGGTCCGAGGTAGTTGTCAGGAATAGCAGAGTTTGAGCCAGGACTATTTACCTGGCCCTCAACAACCAAGAGGATCTATTAAAATGGCTGTCGATTTTTATCTGGAACTTGAAGGTATCAAAGGCGAAGCACAGGACAAGACCCACAAGGACAAGATTGACGTTCTGTCCTGGTCCTGGGGCGCTTCCCAGTCCGGCACCACCCACATGGGTTCGGGCTCCGGCTCCGGCAAGGCACACTTCCAGGATCTGAGCATCACCAAGTTTGTCGACAAATCGACCCCCGTGCTTCTGCAGCACGTGTCGACCGGCAAGCACATCACCAAAGGCACCCTGTTCGTTCGCAAGGCTGCCGGTGACTCTCCGCTGGAATATATCAAGCTTGAAATGAAGGACATCATCGTGACCAACGTTTCGACCGGCGGCAGCGGTTCTGATGACCGCATCACGGAAAGCGTTACGCTGAACTTCGGTGAGTACAAGTACATCTACACCGAGCAGAAGCCGGACGGTTCCAAGGGTGCAGCTCCCGAGTTTGCCTGGGACATTGCAGCAAACGAAAAGAAATAAGGCTTCGGCCGACAAGGCTGCCGCGCTTCGGTGCGGCAGCCTTTTTTGGTTTGGACCTGCGATGTGGAATTTCGCCCCTCGAAGCAGTTCCGCGAAGGTCATACTTTAGAATTTCTGGGGCAGCAGTCAGCGTGGGCTTGGCCGATGGCTAAATCAAATGTGAAAATGCACTCCCCGCTGATGTGGGCCTTCCGTGCAATGGACGACCCGGACTACAAAGCCGCTCAAGCCAAGCAGAAAGAGGTGCAGAGCGGTGGGAGGCTAAAGTCCGGTCGACGGCTTTCCCGGTCCTATGGCGTATCGGAACACACATTGCTGTCCGAAGTCCGCCGTGACCTTCAGGCCCTCCTCAACACGGTCAATCTCAATTCGACTCAGGATCTGTCCGATTTTCCAGAAGTCGAGAGTTCGATTATCAATTACGGATTGCCTGACCTGTCAGTCCATATCGTCGACACCGTGCGCATTGATCGGCTTGCCGACGACATCCGACAGGCCCTCATCCATTTCGAGCCGCGCATGGATCCGCGCACACTGAAGGTTGAGCGCGACGACAAGGTCGAAAGCGATACATTCAAGGTAAGGTTTTTGATCAAGGCGGAGATACGCTGCGATCCGATCCGGGTCTCGAGTGAATTCGTTGCCGACGTCGATCCCGCCTTCGGCCGTATCAAGATCATCGGGGCGACCGCATGAACCGTGAATTTCTCGACCTCTACAATCAGGAACTGACGTATCTGCGGGAACAGGGCGCCTCGTTCGCGGAGGCGTATCCAGCGGTCGCCGAACGGCTGGGTGGTCTTCTGGAAGACCGTTCCGACCCCATGCTGTCCGGTCTGCTGGAAGGCACTGCCTTCCTGTCGGCCCGTGTGCAACTGAAGATGAAGCATGAATTCGCCGAATTCACTTCCAACCTGTTCGAGCAGCTTTATCCGAGCGCCCTCGCGCCTATTCCGTCCCTGGTGCTTGCCCGGATTACGCCGAAATATGGCGACGCAAATCTGCGAAATGGCATAAAAATCGAACGCCATGCCCCCATGGAAGCCGTGTTCCGCGAACGGCAGGGCGAAGTTCGCTGCAGGTTTACACTCACTTCTCCAATCACGCTCACCCCGCTGGAACTGACAGGGGCAAAGTACCTGAGTTCGGCGGCACAGGTTTCCGGTCTCGGTGCTGAAATGGCTGAAGACCGGCGGGCCCGCGCGGGCCTGTCGATCACGTTGACACACAGAATGTCCGAGGACCCGGAAAACGAAGTTTCGGCAGAAGAGGCGCTGAAGAAACCTGAGTACCAGGTGGCCGGATGCAGGATCGACACTCTTCCGGTCCGCCTGATCGGACCTTTGGATCTGGCAGCAAAAGTCTATGAGCAGATCTTCGGACACACGATTGCGCTTTACATCCGTACCGAGGACGCCTTCGGACAGGCCAGCCTTCAAAGACTCCCTGTGGATGCCATCGAACAATTGGGTTTCGATGAAGAAGACGCGCTTCTGCACAACGATCTGCGCATGTTCACCGGTTTCGACTATCTGCGCGATTATTTCAATTTTCCTCGCAGTTTCCTCGGATTCCGCCTTACGGGCCTGCGCCGTTATCTGGACAGGGTCAAAGCCAAGTCATTCGATCTGATTTTCGTCTTCGATGAAGCGGAGACCCGCTTGCCCGCCCATGTCGAACGCAAGATCTTCGCGCTTCATTCTGCGCCCGCCGTCAACCTGTTCGAGCGGCAGACGGACCGCGTGCCGATTAAAAAAGGGCAGCACGAGTTCGCCGTGATCACCGACAGAACCCGGCCGCTCGACTATGAGGTACATGCGGTCACCGAGGTTTCCGCTCACTTCTCAGGTGGTGAAAAACGTCCCGTCGAACCACTCTACAGCGTTGCTCCAGACACCGAAAAAGCCGGGCACGAATGGTTTTACACCATCCGCCGGCTGCCTCGTCGCCAGTCCTCTTCCGAAATCCGGCGCATGCAGCCGAGCATCTACATCGGCACGGAAACATTCATCTCCATATCCAGTGGAGCGCAGGCTGCCGCACTGTTGCAAACCGGCAAGAAACGCCTGGCGGAACTATCGCTCAAGGTATTGGCTTCAAACCGGTCGCTTGCGGCTGATCTTCCGGTCGGGTCCAACCCGGACAAGTCCGAAATCGGTGATTTCCGCATTCTGGAAGATATCGGTCTCAAGGTGGATTGCGTTGCCGGCCCGACGTCACCAAGACCACCTCTTCTGTCATACAATGAAAGGCTGGGCGAACAGGGCCATTCCGGTGCCATTGCCTGGAGGCTCATCAACATTCTGGCCTTGAACCACACAGGCCTCGTTCACGACGCCGCTGGTCAGGATGGCCGGTCTTTCCGGGATGTCTTGAGCGTGTTCGCACCACTTTCCGACAGTGCCGCTGATCGTCAGGCACAGTCCGTCCGGGCAGTGTCGACAAGGCCGGTTGTGCGTCGGATGCAGCAGAAATCCGGTACAGGTGTTGCCAGAGGCCTGGAAGTCACAATCACGCTCGACGACAAGGCCTTTGAAGGGGCAAGCGCCTTTCTGCTGGGGGCGGTCCTTGACCGTTTCATTGCCGAATACGCCTCAATCAATCACTTCACGCAATGTGTCATCGCCACGACAGAGCGCGGTATTATCATGAAGTGGCCTCCGCGGATCGGCGCGAAAGGAATTCTATGAGCGGCCCGGCAGACAAGGATCTGACGAAGACCCGCGTCGCTCGGGACAAGACAATCGTGCCTTCATCCGCACGCAAAGCCCCGGCATGGCCGACAAAGGACGACCGTACGACCGCAGCCGACAGCATCGAGACGACCGACGCTGACAATGTCTGGACGGAAGACGTCTCTGAGCAATCCGAACCTGTTGAAGCAACAGCATCGACCGACATTCAATCGTCCGCGACAGTATCCCGGACGACAGTATCGGAAGACCGAAAGGACCCCACACCGTCTGAAAACCTGCCGGAAACGCCTGCTCTGCAGACCACACAGATGGATGATGAATCCGTTGAACAGGCAGGCGCGACGCTTGAGGAGCAACCTTCCGCGACGATGCCTGAAGCGGCAAGTGACGAGGCAACAGCGGAAGCGCCGCGCATCGAGGTTCCCGTCCAGCAACAATACGCTTCATTGCTCGCCGCTCTGGGGGAGCGTATCGAGAAGCATCCGGGCGGGCACGACCTTCTGGCGGTGCTGAGAATGCTTGAAGGCCAGACCGCCCCAGGCATTTCCGAGACGGGCATGACGCCCAAAAATGCCGAAGAGCCGGCACCGCCAAGGATCGGCAAGAGCCAGCGCATGATGGAGGACATCGTCCGCTTTGGTCAGGATCCGTCCAGCGAATTTGCCACGTCGACCATCGAACGTGCGACGCGGGACGGTGATGGTGGCCTGGTGTTGCTGGAGCGTTTCCTTGGCCTACTCGGTCCGCAAGGCTCCCTGCCCTCCGCCTATACTGACGAAGCCATCATGCGCGGACTTAGGGGCGATGACAGTTTTCCGCGGTTTCTCGACCTCTTCAACAATCGCTTCGTGCAGTTGTTCTACCGTGCATGGGCGGATGCCAGACCAATCGTTCAACATGACCGGCCCGACGACGACAGGTTTCTTGCCTATATCGGCTCTGCAATCGGTATCGGCACACCGATTTATCGTGATCTCGACAGGATCGATGACCGCCTGAAGCTACTCTACGCTGGTCTGATGTCGTCAAAGACCAAGAGCGCAGCCCGCCTGAAGGCCCTCATAACCGGGGTCTTCGGTGTGAAGGTGGAAATCGATCAGTGCGTCGGAACATGGCTGCACCTGGACAAGGAAGACCAGCTCAAGCTCGGGGGCTTTGGGCCTGGCGGCGCCGGGCAACTTGGTGCCGACACCATTGTGGGTGCCAAGGTCTATAGTGTCAGCGACAAGATCCGGATCCGAATTTTCACACGCACGCTGGAGGAATACCGCAAATTTCTTCCACCGACCCGCGCGAAACCAAACCCCTGGACAGAAAAGCTGTTTGATCTGATCGATTTTTATCTCGGGTTGGAGATCGAATATGAGATCGAGCTTGCCCTGCCGAAACGATGCGCGTCCGCCGTTCGAATGGACGCGAACAATTCCGCCACGCTGGGACATATCGGCTGGCTGAAGCCTATGGAAACCGGCTCCGAAGACGATACCGGACCAGAGGCCGACGAAGAAGACATGCTCACCGACACCCGTTTCCGGCCAGTGCGCCGCCACACCACCGTCTACCAATAGGTCTCAAGTCCGAAGGACCGAAATTATGAGTGACATTACGGTTGAAAAAGTTGCCAGCAAGATTAACTCGGTTGCCTACGAGAGCCTGGACAAGGCCATGCGGCTTACAAAGGATGCCGGTCACCGGCACCTGGAATTGCTCCACTGGTTCTACTATCTGATCCGCAACGAAAATTCCGATTTCTTTCATATTCTGCGCCATTTCGATGTTGATTTCAGTGCCGTGGACAGGGACCTGCAGGCCGCGCTTGCGGAGTTGAAAATCAATCAAACCGAACTTCCCACGATGTCGAAACCATTTCGCGAGGCCTTGCAGGGTGCCTGGTTTGTGGCGTCGCTTACCCACGGCGACTACAAGATACGGACAGCCTACGTGCTACTTGCGATCCTTGGGGACGAAAGCACGCGAACGCAGCTTTTCCAGCTGTCGAAAGCTCTCAACAAGCTCAAGCACGATGAAATCGAGAGTAACCTGGACGCCATCGCCGGTTCGTCCGGCGAAGTGCGGGCCCGGCCGATCGACGGTTCAGGGCTGGCCGCAAGCGCAGCGGGAGGCGAACCGGGGTCTGAACCCCTGACAGCAGGCGGCCCTGGTGAAGACGCTCTCAGCCAATTCACGGTCGATTTCACCGCCCGGGCACGGGCCAAGGAATTTGATCCGATTGTCGGTCGTGACGAGGAAATCCGCCAAGTCATCGACGTTCTGATGCGCCGCCGCCAGAACAATCCGATCCTGACCGGGGAAGCCGGTGTTGGCAAGACAGCCATTGTCGAGGGTTTCGCGCAGAAAATCGTCGCCGGAGATGTACCGCCCGCGCTTATCGGCACGCGTCTTTGCGCACTTGATCTTGGCCTGCTTCAGGCAGGCGCTTCCATGAAGGGTGAATTCGAAAAGCGCCTGCGTGCGGTCATAGATGCCGTCCATGGTTCCATAGTGCCAACGATCCTGTTCATCGACGAAGCCCACACGCTGATCGGCGCTGGCGGTGCAGCTGGAACAGGCGATGCCGCCAACCTCCTGAAGCCGGCGCTTGCTCGCGGCACGCTCCGAACTGTCGCCGCCACGACATGGTCGGAATACCGTCAGCATTTCGAAAAGGACCCGGCTCTGACCCGGCGCTTCCAGCCTGTACAGGTTGACGAGCCGGACGAGGAAAAATGCTTTGCAATGGTTCGCGGCCTGCTCGGTCCGATGGAGGAGCATCACCAGGTCCGTATCCTGGACAGCGCGGTTCGCTCTGCGGTCTCGCTTTCGCATCGCTACATTCCCGCACGCCAGCTTCCGGACAAGGCAGTCAGCGTGCTGGACACCGCCTCGGCACGCGTCAACATCTCGCAGGCCGCGCAGCCTGCACGGCTGCTGGACCTTGTCGCCAGGAAGGGCTTTCTGGAAACGGAAAAACAGGCCCTGACCAACGACGCGGAGCTGGGTGTTGAGCATCAGGAACAGCTCGACGCGCTCTCCGAGGCGATCGAGGAAACCGAACGCAATATCGAAACTGTCCGCAGCCAGTGGGAAAACGAGCGGAAACTGGTCGCCGGCATCCGGCGGCTGAATGCCACCCTCGCCCAACTGCGTGGCGGCGAACCGGCCCCCCATCCGGATAGCAACGCCATCGATGATCCGCAGGATGACAAACCGGCGCTTGTTCCGATCGATGAGATTGAGCTCGATCTTGATGTTGACCTGACCAGCGAGGATGCCATTCGAGAGGCGCTCCTGGCAAAGCGCACCGAACTATCCGAAATTCCGGAAGACGATCGCATGGTCTATGCCTATGTGGACGATGAAGCTGTCGCCAGCATCATTTCCGACTGGACCGGCATTCCGGTCGGCCGCATGGTCCAGGACGAAATGCAGACGATCCTCACACTCACCGACAGCCTGAACAAGCGTGTGATCGGCCAGGCACACGGTCTTGCCATGATCTCGAAGCGGATCGAGACCAGCCGCGCCCAACTGGGCAACCCGGACAAGCCCATCGGTGTCTTCATGCTGTGTGGTCCCTCAGGCGTCGGTAAGACCGAAACCGCGCTGGCACTCGCCGAGACCCTTTATGGCGGTGAAGAAAGCCTGATCACCATCAACATGTCCGAATTCCAGGAAGCGCATTCGGTCTCCGGTCTCAAGGGCGCACCTCCGGGCTATGTCGGATATGGCGAAGGTGGCCGACTGACCGAAGCCGTGCGGCGCAAACCCTATTCCGTGGTCCTGCTGGACGAAGTCGAAAAGGCCCATCCGGACGTCCATGAAATCTTTTTCCAGGTGTTCGACAAGGGCTGGATGGAAGACGGCATGGGCCGGAAGATCGACTTCCGCAACACGTTGATATTGCTGACGTCGAACGTCGGCACCGATATCATCATGAATGCGGCAAGCCACATGCTGGATGCACCGGTCTCCAGTGACCCGGACCTGGCGACGAGCGACCCCAACGCACCGGATCCGGAAAAACTCGCCGAGACCCTGCGACCAGCATTGCTCGACGTGTTTCCACCGGCCTTGCTAGGCCGTATCGTGACGATACCCTACTATCCGCTCTCGCCATCCATGCTCGGATTTATCGTCCGTCTTCAGCTCAACCGGATTGTCAAACGGGTCAAGCAGAACAGGGACGCGGTTCTGAGCTATGGAGACGATGTTGTGAGCCACATTGTATCGCTGTGCCGGGATCCGGACAGTGGCGGGCGCATGATCGACAATATCCTGACCAACGACCTTCTGCCCAAGCTCTCGCGAGCGTTCCTGACAGCGCAAATGAACGGCGAGGAGTTGAAAAGCGTGACCTTGAAAGCCACAGAAGCCGGTATCGAAATCGAACCGGCAAGTTGACGGATCGAACAGAAAACGCCGGACAGGCTCTTATGCCTGTCCGGCGTTTCGATTCCGGGCGGTACAAATTCTCAGATTATTGAAAGCCTGATGTCAGCCACCGATCAGGACGGTGAACTCACCCGTGGTAATCACCCCGCCCTTGGCTGTTGGATCACCCATACGCGCAGACGGCAGTATCCCTAAGAATACCGACATAGACCCCATTACGATGGGATCAACATTTGCCGGTGGAGGACCGACACAAACACATAGATCCGTCACTCTCGCGGCAGGACGGTTGCCGATCAGAACATTTATCTTGCAAGGTGGCGCGATCGGCAGTCCCGGAGGGACAGGCGTCATCGAACACATATGAAAATCACCCAATCGGGCAGCTGGTCTGGTCATGGCAGCCTCGTGCGCTGTTGCATTTTTTCCAGAATGAACGTTCCTGCAAGAAATACTGGGACCTGGATCACAGTCTGGCGCATTTCAGCGCTTCTGCAAGCGTTGTTTCACTGCGCACTTAAAATGTCGGCGATCGCCGTACGGTATTCCTGCAGATCCTTGCCACCGACCGATTGCGGGGCATCTGCTCCCGTCTCCATTTCGAAGGCCAATGGGTCTGTCGGCTCCCCCTTGTGCCTGATCTCAAAATGAAGATGCGGCCCCGTCGACAGTCCTGTGGTTCCGACATAGCCAATCAGATCACCCGCCTGCACAACGGTCCCAAGCTGGATGCCATCTGCGAACTCATGCATATGCGCATAGCGACTGGTGATGCCGTCCTTGTGGGTGATTTCAATAAAATTGCCATAACCACCGCGGACATCCCGGTAACTGATCTTCCCGGAAAAAGCCGCATGGATAGCGGTGCCGGTGGGAGCGGCCCAATCAACCCCCGCATGCAGGCGCTCGGTCTTCTTGATCGGATGAAATCTCATACCGAATTTGGAGGTCAGAACACCTTTGACCGGCACGAGCATGGCGCCAGAAAGACTGACCTTACCGCCTTCGTTCACGCAGGCAAATCCGCGATTGCCAGGTGCCTTCAGGACGTAGCATCGAACTGACCAGTCGTCCCCTCGACGAACGCCTGCAAAGAGCACTCTGCCCCCGCCACGTTTCTCGTCACGAGCAGCGTCCGTGAACACAAGCGTGAACCGCTCGTCAGGCTTGATCGACCGTTTGAGGTCGGTCATGGGGGCAAGATACGCGATTGCCTCGCCCACGATAGAAGCGGGCACGGCATTGCGGACCGCCGTCGCATAGAGGCCGTCGATCAGGCGATGCGAGTTCGCAGGTTGTGCCGCCTCCTCAACCGATCCCTTCTCTTCCACGATGGTCTTGCCAAACCAGGGATCCGCGCCAGCAACGTACCCCTCACCGTCTCTTCCCGCCGAATAAGCTGCCGTCCCGACATAGCCTTCCTGCGCATAAATCGAAATCTGCACAGGCCGATAATAGTCGCCAATCCGGCCAAGCTTGTTCGGCATCCGGACGCCGCGCACCGCGATTTTATCGCCTGCGACCAAATCGCTCTTCTTCAAATGGTTTGATGCAAACTCGATCAGCGGATCAAGTACCTCTTCATCAAATCCATTGTCTTTCAGAAATTCCTTGAGCGAAGTTGCCTTTGTCACCTCCTCGCGAACCTCGATCCGGCTCGGCCCCTGTCCGATGGGACGCTCGGTCAGATAGAGGTTCAGCGTGTCGGTCGATGGTTTCAGAAACACCGGCAAGTCGGAAGAGCTATCGTCTGCAGGTCCTGCATCTTCTTCAACGACAATACCTTCGGCTTCATCCCCGCCGCCAAAATTGCCGAACTGGAAGTCCGCCTCACTACCAGGAGCGCGAATAACCAGATTGCCGTCCTCGTCCAGCATCTGACTGTCGAGAACGAAAGCGGCAACGGATGGGATCGACACGGCGCCATCCCCTGTCGCAGAAGCCGGAACAGGCCGTTCCGACAAGTCTATCCGCCTGTTAGCGGCGCCGTCCTTCAATAGAACCGGGTCTCCTGCCAACGGGATGACGGCAGACAGGGCCATGTCGAAAAACGGATCGGCCGGGACGTCGAGATCCTCTTCGTTCGCCAGCTCCGCATCCTCAACGTCCTGTTCCAGAGGCAGTTCGGCGTCGGCAGTTTCGGTCGCGTCTTGCTGCGACGTGATCTCCGGACTGGCGCTATCTGACACCGCGTCAGCAATTTCCTGAGAGCCAAGCTCCTCTGGCGGTGACAGGGAAATCGCGCCGGAGGAAATCAAATGAACAATCCCGCCGGTAACGCCCCCCAGCACAAGAAACCCCAGCGCCATTGCAGCGTAAAGGACAATGGGAGACCGTTTCGGTGGCGCCGGTTTACCTGGTGATTGGCTCGATTTCGGCGAAGAAGTATCGCTGGTCCCGGATTGCGCCGCCTTGTGCGACGGACGGATCACTGTCCTGTCAAATTCAGGGCGATTTGCACCCGGATTTTGGTTGTCAGGCCATTGGACCATAATGAGACCTTAAGCGCAGCACCGCAGCTGCTCAGGCTGCCGAAATACTATATTCCGATCATGCCGGATGATTGAAGGAGATGCAAAAAATGCTGTGTTTGGAGGCGCTTCGTCAAGAACGAGGAAATGTGACCAGTTTGCTCCTGTCCTGCTCTTCTCGCGCTTTCTCCCGTTGCTCCTCCGGCTCCATGTACATTTCCGGCAGATCCAGCGTGTAGACAGAAATGTCCGAGCTGAGACCACGTAATTGCCCCTTCCAGATCTCCACGACCGGATAGGACGCAGGCAGCTTTTCGGCAACCGATTGACTGACAGCAAGACGTACCTTCTGGTCCTTGGCGACAGACTCGATGCGGCTGGCGGTGTTGACCGTCGTTCCCATGACCGTGAACGACCGGCGATGTTCGCCGCCAATGTCACCAACCAGGACCGGCCCGGCATTGAGAGCGATGCGCAGATCCAAAGGCGGTTGGCCGGTGAGTTCTCGCAGTCGGTCCAACAGCTGTATGATTTCGCTGGCGGCATCGACCGCCGACTGTTCCGGATGGTCAACCGTATTCGGCGCGTTCCAGACCGCCATGATGGCGTCGCCGATGTATTTGTCTATGTATCCCTGGTGGGCTGTGATCACCTGCCCGATCCTGTCGAAACAGGAATTGACCACGCGAACCACATCCTGATCTGCCAGCTTTTCAGACATCTTGGTGAAGCCGACTATGTCGATGAAGGCAACGACCACATGCCGGGTTTCCCCGCCAAGCGCCGGCAGCTGCTCCGAACTGGCCATCAGCTTGATGACATCAGGTGCAAGGTAGTGACCGAAGAGCCGCACCAGAGACCGCTGACGGCGCTGGAGAATGCCGACCTTGCCGACCGCCGCAATGATTGTTGCGGAGACGAAGGCCACCGGCGCAACACCCGGCGACGGAAACATGCCGAGCTCAATACTGCCCAGGCTCACTCCCAGTCCACACAGCACACCACCGACAGCCACGAGGGGTAGAACGAACAGGGGCAGCGACAGGCCGGCAAGCGTGCCTATCGCTGCGAACAGGACGGCTAGAGCCGGAACCAGGCCTGCGGGAGGTTCGATCACAATTCGTCCGGCAATCGCGGAGCCGATGAAATCGGCCAGCACAAACACACCAGCCGTTTGAGGTTGAACGCGCGGGCGTCCGCTTGGGCCTGTCTCCGCCAGTTCGGCAGGCAGGTGCGGCAGGAACCGGTCTGAAAAAAGGTGTTCGTCTTCATAAGGCAAGAGACCACCGAAGAGTACTATCCGCCCTTCGGCAAAACGGGCAAGCTCCTGCCTGCCCTGGTCACTCTCCAGAAGCTGCAGAACGTCGATGAGCGAAAGATATGGAACGGAAGTCGCCAACCGGGCAGAGGGAATCGGGATGTAGGCTTCGGCAACATCCGCACCCGCCATCCCGAGAAGAGCATCGATAAGGTGCGGCGAAGCGGTAAGTGGTGCTTGGGGTTCGTGCCGCCGAACCACACCGTCGCTGTCTGTCGAGACGATAACCGACCTGACACCACCTTCCCCCGCCGCGGCTGAGAACATGCGCTGGGGCACGCCTATTTCGGTATGGGCAATGAAGACTCTGCCGCGGTTCTGATAGAGGAACCGCTGAAATGCCAGATCGAAGCCTTTTAACCTGGCTTCACCGGTGCTCGGGTCCACAAAGCCGTCCGCGCTATACGCAAACACAAAATCGTAGCCCAGCGCCACCGCACCGGCATTCAGCATCGCTTGTCCAGCCTCAGCCAGCACCGGGGTCATGAGAACCCGCGGAATTGGTGCCAACCGGTCGGAATCAAGAGCTTTTTGATCGAGGCCGACCACGACTACAGGCGCAGGGGGGGCCTGCTCCTTGTTGTGCATGAAGGCCTTGATCTGGAACAGGCGGTCTGTCACCCAGCCTTCCCAGATGGCCTTTTGAGCGGATAAACCGATGGCGATGCCAGCCCCCACCGCGACAAGGGCGATGAGCAAGATGAGCTGTCTGCGTCCAATGGCTGCGTCCGCGAACCGGCCGCCAAAAATCATTTCACGATGACAACCGCGGTTTTCCGTCCAACCTGGACCGGGTCGATGGTGATCGTGCGCATGACGACACCATAGTCGGGTGCCTTGCCTTGCAGGAACAGTTCAACTTCAACCGCTTCATCTTCCGGCTCGCGGTCCGGCATATCGGTAAGGATGTTATCGAGCATGTCGAAGCGCTTGGGTTCGCCGCCTCCGAAGGACACAAACACAGTGTCGTATTGATCGCGTAGCTTGTTGTCGAAGCGCAACATCAAAGACGCAGCTTTCTTGTTTTCCAATGTCAGGCCACGCAATGTGACGGTCAGGCCCTTGTCGGCCTTCTCACTGTCGGTTCCGCTATCGGCCTGCAGGCAGTTACCCGCTCTCAGTACCGTCTGCTCCGACCCCTCAGCCGTATAGCCTTCGGAGGATACTTTTACGACACCAGCCTGGATCCTCACCTCCTGACACGCAGAATAGTCGAGCAGATCGACATGGCCGGTAGTGCCGAGATCGACCACGTCACCGGGCATAAGCTCGGTAAAGGCGGAGACATCGACGCCTTCGGACTTGTCGAGTACCAGCGCAATGGGGTCTGCGAGTGCCGCACCTGCGGACACCGCAAACATCAGACCGGCGAGCGCGCCCGTGGCCTGCAAACTTCGCCTTGAACAGGCGTGCTTCAAAATCTGTTTCATGAAGGGCTCCTGATTCCCTGGTCATTCCAACACGCCCGGCCATTTGGACAAGGCCCAGCGCTGACTATGGATAGATATTACCAGAGGATGGCAAAATGAGTGTGGCTATGGTCACAAAAAATTCTTTTCAACCGCAACAAGATAGACGAAGCCTCCGGACATCAGTCAGCAGGCTCGGTATAGACACCCGCAATGCCTACCGCGTCTGCATTTTGGGCAATCAACTCCAACAATTTCGGTGTCAGTTCCGCGCTCAATGGCTTGCCGTCCAGAGCAGCCAAGACACCAACCAGTTGAGGCATCGGTTTGGTAGCCCGCACCATAACGATATGGTCTGCCCCGAATGGCAAGGCAGCCCGCAGGTTCAGAACATAGGGCCGCGCTGCTGCAACGGTCGTGTCCTTGCCCAGCGGATCGGCCTTCTTGTTCGGTGCAAGCAGACGTAGTGTTCCATCGGCCTCCAGTGCAAAAACGGCCATATTGCCTGCCTGGTCCGACTTAAGCCCGACCTTGAACGCATCGCCTTCCGGAATGTGCCCGACAGATGGCTGGAGAGTTCCTTCGATGGGTTGGCGCTCACGCGACAATTCATAAAGGTCGGTGAGAAAGCCCCATTTGGTCACGACGTCGGCAAACCGGTCGATATTGGTAGCCTTGCCACGCAAAACCACATCGCCGAATTTTGTCAGCACGTCTCCTTCCTCGACATCCCAGAACAGATCCGCGGTCCCCTCCTCTACCACCTTCAAGCGGCCTTCCTGTTTGCTGGCAAGCTGCTGCAAGACCGGCGTCGCGGCGTCCGTGCTGGCGGAGAGAGTCAAGACGCCGTTTTCATGCGCAAAAATCTGTTCGTTGACGCGTGGCAGAACAGCGGCACGGCTTTCCCCGCTCATGTTCAGGCTTGGCGACTGACGCCCCTCTGTCGCAACGCGCACGGTTTCCTTCAGGAACAGGCTGAGTTCCTCCATGGAAATACCGCCGTCACGATCAAGGTCCGCCCGTCCTTCAACTCCCCGCGCAAACGCCCAGCTCAGGGCACCGCGCGGCTCACCGGCAATCAGCAACTCGGGAATGACCTGTCCGTCTACGGTCGCGCCGACATAAATTACGTTGGGCAGATCCTGAATATCGCCTGTCTGGGTCGCGTTTCCCGCCAGCATGGGAGGGAGCGGTTGCGACCGCAGTGCGTCATTATCAAACGGGGGAAGGCCGACCAGACGTGTGCCCAGCCTCTTGATACGCGGATCCACGGATCGTGTCATGGTTCCTGAGTGGCAACTGTCTGCGAGGACGAGAACGTTACGCCCGCCGGCTGCGCGAAGCATCGCCGCGACATCGTCGTCTCTCAGTCGTTCGCCATTGCCCGGTGCGGAAATATCGAAGCCGGCTAGAAGAAAGACTTCATCCATACCGTCTTCTTCCGACCCTTTTACCCACTCGGGCTCCTGCGCCCCATGCCCAGCATAGGACAAAACAAGAACATCATCAGGTGCGGAGCGAGAAATCAGGTCTTGCCAGGACGACAGGATTGCCTGCCTGGAAGCATCAGCATCAAACAACGTGGTGAGGTCGGAGACACCAGCTGCAGACAATGTTTCGGCGATGTCCCTCGCATCATTGACCGCGCCCTTCAAAGGAGAAACATGCTGATAGGCGTCTACGCCAATGATGAGCGCTCGCCACTGTCCGGCTTCAGCGGGGAAAGCAGAGCTCGCTGCAAGAAAAAACAGTCCGCAGATCCTGACCCAGAACTTTCGGCCGGGTGCCAGGCAAATGGAAACGCTCATCGATGTTACCTTTTTCTCGTGAGGTCAGCCCCAGCTGCCGCCGCCACCGCCACTCGGGCCGCCGCCACCGCCACCGCCGCCGCCGCCGCCGCCGCCGCTATTGCCGCCACCGCCACTATTACCACCACCGCTATTGCCACCGCCGTTGTCGTTATCGCGTATGCTTGGATCGTTGATCGGATCGTAGACGGGTCTGGTGGTGCTCCGGTTCGTCGTCGTGTTTGTGGCAGCAGGCTGCCTCACCCCTTGAGGAGCCGGATTTTGTTGTGTCTGGCATCCTGCGACCATGAGGGCCAGCAGTCCTGTGACGGGCAAAATGTGCACAAACGATTTCATCTGAATATCTCCCTCGATGATTAAAACAGATCATATCTGGGACGATTCTGTTCCCACTGATGCTTGACCAATGCAATCAGGGCCTCATCGCCGTCGGAAGGCGACCGTCCAGAGGCTTTGAAGAATTCTGCCAAGGCTTCACGGGTTTTCCGCCCCGGCTGTCCATCAACCGGTCCCGGATCGAAACCGAGGTCGGTCAAGGTCTGCTGCAAGACCTTTGCCTTCAGATTCTTCTGCGCTTCCCCCAAAGCAGTCTTTGCCTGCTCCGCTGCCTTTGAGGAAGGCTCGACAGCCACTGCCATGGCAAGCATGCGAACACGATCCTGCCCTGCCGCTTCGCCATTCTTCTGACCGAGCATCCATGCGGTGTTGAAAGCACCCCAGGGGTCACCGCGCTGGGCGCTTTCACGGAACCAGCGTGTTGCCTCTTCGTCGTTTTTCTCAACACCCTGGCCGTTGTAATAAAGCAGTCCGATGGCAGTGCCTGCTGCGGGATGGCCACCCTCATGGGCTTTCTTGAACCAGCCAAGCGCTGCTTCGTAATCCTGCGGCACGCCTTTGCCATCGCGATAGAGCGTTCCCACGTTCAGGAAGCCATAGATGTCGTTCCGTGACGCCGAGCGATTGTAATAATAAACAGCCCGGTCGATGTTCTCTTCCACATGCTGGCCATTCAGATAAAAGCCTCCGATGGCGTTGAACGAGAAGGTATGGCCCGCTTCTACTGATTGGAGCAGCTTTTCAAGGCCGTCCTTTTCGTTCTGGGCCGTTCCTTCTCCCTTGATCTCTGCCATGCCAAGCGAATGCAACGCATAGGCATCGCCGCGCTCGGCTGCCTTGCGGTAGAGGTCGACAGCCTTCTTGCGGTCACGGTCGATACCGGCACCGAGGAAGTACATGCGTCCCAGAACCTGTCCAGCACGGACATGCCCCACCTGGTAGGCCTGCTCAAAATAGCCGATTGCCTGCTCCAGATTACCGGCGGCAAATGCACCGCGGCCACGCTGGAACACGAAACGGCCAACTTCCGGATAAGCGTCCATCGCCTCGGCGCAAGCCGCATCCACCGCGGCTGCATCGAGATCGTTTGCCAAACGTCCTTCCGTCACAGCCTGCAAGTCGAAAGGCTGGGTTGCCAGGCGGTCGCACTGTGTGACGCGGGGCTGCACTATCTGCGTGATCGTTTTTGCTGCCTTGCCTTCGATGGCCGGCAGTTCCAATGAAAACTTCCGCGCTTCGCGTTCGCTGCCGATCTGTGGCCGGACGGTCAAGGTCGTAAGAGCAGATACAGGAAAGCGGTCACCGGCCTGCAGCAGGCGGTTATCGGAGGCAAGCTGCAGATCAGTGTCAACAGAGACAACCTTAAGCCAATCGCTCGTTGCCGGCAGGTCTTCCACTGGTGCAGCCGGGTAGACATTCACAGGACCAATGCCGATATCCGCTTCAACCGCGCCACTGGACGCAGCGCTGTCCAACCACGACAGCAGGGCTTCAAGCCGCTTCGTTCGGCTTTCTTCGTTCCGGTCGCTTTGAACCGGTTCTTCAGCCTGTGCCACGGTTATGGACGCGATTGCCGACGCGGAGCCGCCCCATTGGTCTGTAACCTCGTAGGAAATCAGCTCCACATCACCGGCTTGCGAGCCTTCCGGAACGAATTCGAGGCTCGCCAGTTCCGACGCATCTATCACATCCCCTTCGGTGACAACTCGCCCGTCAGGCAGTTTCAACGTTCCCTTTTCGGGCAGCAACGTGAGTTTCGCCTTGAGAGACCCGCCTTCCGGTTGAACCGGCTCCGGAATTCCGATCGGCGCCGGCCCCGCAGATGCCGATACGCTGACCCTGTGATGGGCAGTCACGATTGGTTCCGGCTTGGGCGGCACGAAGTAGAAGCTGGTGACGAGCGTTGAATCCTCATAAGGGATCTGTTGCCCGCCGGTCTTGCGAACCACATCGTCGCGAACCCTGGTCATCAGGTCCTTGATCTCCAGCGCCGGATCAAGCGCATTTTCCACTACCGAAGAGGTGAACGGGCTCATCGGCCCTTCACCGTCATAGGCAACCTGACCGGGACGTGTGGCGTAGGAGATGAATGTGCCGAGCTTGTTCGGGATACGGCGCAACCCTCTTGTCTTGCCGAGTGAATACTCCTCTTCACCCCAAAACAGACTGGCAATCTCGAAAGGATTGTCGCGGCAAGCATCCAGCATCACGATCTGCAGGCTTGAGGCAGCCTTCATGTAGTCCAGCAGGTGGGAAACCTTGAGGCTTTCGAACTCCAGGTCGTATTGAGAGGACAGCTTGGCATCAACGGGAAGGATGAAATTGGCTTCGCCAACCTGCAGAGCGTGACCTGAGTAGTAGAACAGGGCCGTGTCGCCGTCATTCAGCTCACGCAGGAACCGGCGGACGACCTGCTCCAGATCTTTCTTGTTCAGATCGGTGCCTATCGTCACGTCGAAGTCGGCCTCTCGCAGGATTCGAGCGATTTCCGTCGTATCCTTGATGGGATTTTCCAGTGGTGTGACATACTGGTAGTCCTGATTGCCGATGACCAGCGCAACCCGTCGTCCCTCGTCGGACTGGGCCAGCGCCTGGGCAGGAGGCAGGGCCAGAGCAAACCCGAGCGGCAAGCTCAACAGTCCTATCCTGACAGCCTTCCGCAACCGGCCAACCGGCTTGGTGGAGGCCAATGAGTTGCCAACCTTTGTGGCAAGAGGTCGATAATCCCGATTTTGCATAACGTCCTCAGCGCTTAAATCCGCATTAAACTATTGCGCTAGAGCTGCTGCCTGTCTGTGATGAAACTCACATGGCGGCATTTCCGGCTCTATAGCCACCGATGCCCCCATCTTTCTGATACCCTAACGGAAAGTGATGCACACTTGCGGTCCTGACGCAAGGGAGACGAAGACGCCACGCGTCGGCGCTCTCGGCAACGTCAAGGGAATGCCCCACCCCAGGCAAGTGTTTCTTTTCATTCCGAGTCATCCTACGGTGAGGAAAAAGCCTGCAGATGCTCAGGAGGCCCGATGACAGACGCATTCAGGATTCGCCAACTGAAGGAAACAGAGATCCACATCCCGCTTGAACTGGCGATGGAGGAAGGCTGGAATCCGGGCATTGAAGATGGACCTGCCTTTTTCACTGCCGATCCGAACGGGTATTTTGCCGGCGAAATTGACGGTAAGTTGATCAACGTCATATCGGCGGTGCGCTACGGCGACACATATGGCTTCATCGGTCTTTATATCTGCAAGCCTGAATTCCGGTCCATGGGATACGGACACCGGATTTGGGATCACGCGATGACTTACCTGGGATCGCGGGTGATCGGCCTGGATGCCGTCAACGAACAGACCGCAAGTTATGCCGAACATGGCTTCAGGTCGGTCTACCGGAACATCCGGCACGCCGGCATCTCGCTGTGTGACACGCCCATGGATCCTCGGCTCGCACCGCTCGGTCATGGTCTGTTTCCCGGCATCCGGGACTACGACCAGCGTTTTTTCCCGGCAGAGCGGACACAGTTTCTGAAATCATGGGCTGCCCCCATGCTCGAAACACGCCGCGGTTTTGCCTTTGTTGAAGACGGTCACGTCAGGGGTTACGGCATCATCCGCCAGTGCCATGAAGGCTACAAGATCGGACCACTGTTTGCCGATGAGCCGGAAATTGCCGACACGCTGTTCCGTACACTCGCAGGTCAGGTCAAGGGGCAGACCGTGATCCTGGATACTCCGGAACCCAATGCTGCCGCACTGCTGTTGGCAGAAAAATACGAGCTGTCACCGGAGTTTGAAACCTTCCGCATGTATCGCGGACTGGCTCCCGAACTTCCGCTTGACCAGCTCTATGGGATCACGACATTTGAACTGGGTTGAGGCGGCTGACCGCCTCTCTTCGTCACGTCTTGCCGGTCAATGTTCGACGGACTGATAGGCGAGTATGGCGCCGGCGAGGTCTTCCAGAGCGGCGCCGACGGATTTGAACATGGTAATGGCTTCGTCAGTCTGCCGGCCAGGGTGTTCACCGCGGCAAAGCTCATAAAGATCTGCCTTGATCTCGCCTGGAGACAACAACCCGGCCTTGATCGGCTGCACGATATCACCGCCTTCCGACAAGCACCCGTCGCGGGTGTCGACGAAGATCTCCGCGCGCTTGATCAGCTCGTCATCGCTCTCCCGCATGCTCGGCTTGAAGGCGCCAACCAGATCCACATGCGTGCCCGGCTTCAACAAAGCGCCGTTGATAAGCGGCTCGGAGGAAAGCGTCGCCGCGCTGACGATATCCGCTTCCCCAAGTGCTGTCTTCAAACTCGTTGCCGTCTTCAGTTTCACCGGAAACTGGTCGGCCAGTGAACGCACGAGTTCGTCCGTCTTGTCTCTGGACCGGCCCCAGATGGTGACTTCGTCAATTGAGCGTACGGCCATGTGCGCGGCGATGAGATTGGGCGCTAGACGCCCCGTACCAAGAACCAGCAGATGCCTTGCATCCGAGCGGGCCAGATAGCTGGCGGCCAGAGCCGAGGCAGCTGCAGTTCGCCGGGCCGTCAGTTCGCCACCATCGATAAGCGCCAGCATTTCTCCGGTTCTGGCATCAGACAGGAGATATTGCGCGGCAATGGCCGGAAGGTTGCGCTCGGAATTGCCGGGAACCACGTTGACCACCTTCACCCCCGCGTAGCCTCCAGGCACCCAGGCCGGCATCAGGAGCACGGTTGCATCCGGCTCACCGGGTATTTCCATGTCATGGTGGTGACGAGTCGGCATGACGCAACCCGACCGAAACATCTTTGCCAAAGCATCTATCAGATCGGGAAATGGCAGAGCGTCGCGGGTCTGGTTTTCGGTCAAAAGCAGCATCTTGAACCAATCTGTTGAGTGTTAACTTTCATGGATACAAATCATATTACCCGGAGCAGTCCAAGTATTTGCGCGGGCGAAAAACTCCGGATTGCCGAAATTTCAGGACAAATCGAAGATCATCATCACGTAAGCGGCGAAGAGCGCCAAATGCACGGCGCCCTGGAGATAGTTCGTTGCCCTGCTGCCGAAAGTCAGCAGACTTACGAACAGGGTCAGAACAAGCATAATGATATCAGCAGGTTCCAGTCCGAGTTCTATTCTCAGACCGGTGACCCATCCAACGAGAAGGACAGCAGGCACAGTCAGGCCGATGGTTGCCACCGCCGATCCAAGACAGATGTTCACGGCGCGCTGAAGCTTGTTTTCGCGCGCGGCCTGGAGTGCACTTAGGCCTTCGGGCATCAGCACCAGCGCTGCGACAATGAACCCGCTTAGAGCCAGCGGGGCTCCAAGTCCCTCGATACCGAACTCAACGTAGAGTGCGAGCTTTTTCGACAGAAGTATGATCGGCAGCAGCGCTCCAAGCAGGCCGACGATGTGAAACGGCATCGAACGGACGACCACACCGTGGTGCCCTTCCTCGTGTCCGTCGTCGTCGGGCTGCCGAAAAATATCGCTGTGGGTCACTGTCTGGATGGCGAGAAAGACACCGTAAAGCAGAAGGCACATGACGACATCGAACGCGGCCTGCAGGGACGACAGTTCTCCCCCGGGGGCAGAATGCGTGATGCGCGGCAATACCAGTGCAAATATCGCAAGTGGTACCAGAACTGACAAAAACGCATTCGCACCCTGTAGATTGTATGTCTGATTCTTGTGGCGAAGACCTCCGGCCAGAAGACAGAGACCGACCAGTCCGTTGAGGACGATCATTACCACCGAAAACATGGTGTTTCGCGCCATCGTCGGCACCGCATCCCCTGAAAGCATGATCGCAACGATCAGCGCGACTTCAATGCCGATGACCGCAAGGGTGAGGATCAGAGTGCCGAAAGGTTCGCCGAGCAGCGTTGCCAGGCATTCCGCATGCCGGACCACTGAAAAGGCACACCACATCACCGTTGCGAAAATTGCCGCAAGCAGCAGCAACGAGGGAACGATCCCCATTGCTTCCGGTTTCAAGGCATCACCTGCGAAGGTGAAGGCGGCAAAGACGGCAAATCCCGTCAGGCTCGGCAATTCCGATTTAAGGCTGGTCACAAAGAAACCCGATTAAAAAAATGTATGCAGTTCAAACAGACTACAGACCGCCGCCTTGCCCTTCAACCAATCCCCGGACACAAAAGAAACGAGACAAAAGGAAAAGGCCGGTGCTTTGCACCGGCCTTCCGTACCTGAATCGCAGGTAGGCTCAGATCGCCAGATATTCCTGACGCAACTCCGCATTGTCGAGAACTTCCTGAGCCGCGCCGTCGAACACGACCTCTCCCATGTCCAGGATCACGGCCCTATCGGCGAGATGAAGGGCTGCAATCGCGTTCTGTTCGACGATTATGGTCGTGATACCCAGCTCCTTCACACCCTCGAGAATGCGCTCGATCTCCTGAACGATCACCGGCGCGAGGCCTTCATAAGGCTCGTCCAGCAGGAGCAACTTGATGTCTCGTGCGAGGATGCGGGCAACAGCAAGCATCTGCTGCTCGCCGCCGGACATCGTGATCGCGTCTTGCCCCCGGCGTTCTGCCAACCGTGGGAAATGCTCGTAAATGCGCTCGATCGACCAGCCGATCGGCTCGGCGATCTGAGAAAGCTCCAGATTTTCCTGAACTGTCAGCCCCGGAATGATGCGCCGATCTTCCGGCACCAGGCCAACGCCCTGGCGTGCAGCCTGATAGCTTTTCATGGAGTGGAGCGGCTTGTGATCAAGCCAGATCTCGCCGTGCTTCAACTGCGGATCTTCCATGCGGGCAATGGCGCGCAGGGTCGATGTCTTGCCTGCGCCGTTGCGGCCCAAAAGCGCCAGGATCTCACCTTCGCGGATGTCGAAGCTGACACCCTGGACGATGTAGCTTTCCCCGTAATAGGCATGCAGATCCCAGGCAGAGAAGAAGGCCGGAGCTCCGCCCTGAGACTTGCGCGGCGGAACGCCTGGCGCGGACCGGCCGCTGAACTGGTCGTCAAGTAGGGTCACAGATGCGCTCCTCCGAGATAGGCTTCCTGTACGCGCGGATCACCCTTGATCTCTTCGGGCTTGCCTTCCGCGATGATCGTTCCCTGTGCAAGCACCGTGACCTTGTCGGCCAGCGAGAACACGACGTGCATGTCGTGCTCGATGACCACCTTGGTAATACCGCGGCCGGCAATCCGCTTCAGAAGATCGATCGTGTTGTTGGTATCGGCGCGGGACATGCCCGCGGTTGGTTCATCAAGCAGCAGGAGCTTGGGGTCCTGCGACAGGCACATGGCCAGTTCGAGCCGGCGCTTGTCACCACGCGACAGTGATCCGGAGATGACGTCTTTCTTCTCAGCCAGACCGACGTCCTCCAGCATGTGGAGCGCCTTGTCCTGGATCTCTGCGTCCCTGTCGAGCCGCTTGAACGGACGCAGTGAGAACTGTCCGTCACGCTTTGCCATGGACGGGATGATCACATTCTCCAGCAAGGTGAGTTCCGCGAAGATTTCCGGCGTCTGGAACACCCGCGACACCCCGATCTGATTGATCTGGTAAGGCTTCATGCCGGTGAGCGAGACATCGCCGAACATCACTGTGCCCGTATCGGGGGCAAGCCGGCCGATCATGCAATTCAGGAAGGTCGACTTGCCTGCGCCATTCGGTCCGATGATCGCGTGAACAGTGCCCTGCTCAACCGAGAAGTTGACATTGTTGAGGGCTCTCAGACCGCCGAACGACTTGTTGACGCCCTCTACACGTAGGATTTCCATTTTCTTGTTCCTTACTCTGCAGGGGCAGTTGCACGGTTAGGCTCTGACTTGCCGGACGACCGCTTGAACAGCTTGCCGATACGAGACACGCCTTCCATGATGCCGCCAGGCAGGAAGATAACGATCAGCATGAAGAGAACACCGAGCGTCAGGTGCCAGCCTTCACCGACGAACAGGCTAGCGACAGAAATCACTGGCCCTTCGATAAAGTCCGGAAGGAAACCGAAAATCTCGTGCAGGGTCTGTTCGTTAAAGGCTGAGAAGATGTTCTCGAAATACTTGATGAGACCTGCACCAAAGATCGGGCCGAGCAAGGTGCCGGCACCACCGAGAATGGTCATCAGAACGACCTCCCCGGATGCAGTCCACTGCATGCGCTCTGCACCTGCAAGCGGATCGGTGATGCACATCAGTGCGCCAGCCAAACCTGCATACATGCCGGAGATCACGAACGCTGCCAGTGTGTACGGCCGCGGGTTGAGCCCGGTGTAGGTCATGCGATTCTGGTTGGTCTTCACGGCCCGCAACATGATGCCGAAAGGTGAACGGAAGATCCGCTGGGCAACGAAGAAGCCGATCAGCAGGACAACCGCGCAGAAGTAGAAACCACCCCATCCGGTCATGTCGTAGCCGAACAGGTTTGCGATCAGCGGACCTTCCTGTCCTCCGTTGCCGTCGAAAATGCGCGGATCGGTGCGCAGCACGCGCAAGCCGGTCTCGCCATTGGTAATCGGCGTCAGTACGGAATAGGCCAGGTTATAGGACATCTGCGCGAAGGCGAGCGTCAGGATCGAGAAGTAGATGCCCGACCGGCGCAGCGACACATAGCCAATCGCCAGGGCAAAGATGCCGGACGCGATGATTGCCATGATCGCGGCGGGGATAGGGTTCATGCCGAGCAGCTTGAATGTCCACACGGCTGTGTAGGAACCGACGCCCAGAAAGGCGGCATGCCCAAAAGACAGGTATCCCGTCAGACCGAACAGAATGTTGAACCCGGTTGCAAAGAGACCGAAGATTGCAAATTTCTGCAAGAGATCGGGATAGCCTGCGCCGATCGGTTCCAGCCAGATCGGCATCGTGAGAACCGCGACGGCGAAGATTGCGAAGAAGACGTAATCGCGTGCAGGAGATGTTCTTGATGACATTTCTTAGTTCTCCATGACGCCTTTGCGGCCCATCAGCCCGCGCGGACGCACGAGGAGAATAACCACAGCAACGAGATAGATGATGATCTGGTCGATGCCCGGCAGGATGGCCTTGATTTCGTTCATTGATGCGAAGGACTGCAGGATGCCGAGCAGGAAGCCTGCGGCAACTGCACCCGGAAGGGATCCCATGCCGCCGACGACCACCACGACGAAGCTGAGCACAAGGAAGTCCATGCCCATGTGATAGTCGGGTGGCAGGATTGGCGTGTACATGACCCCGGCAAGACCTGCGACCACTGCGGCGATTGCAAAGACAATGGTGAAACGGCGTTCGATGTTGATGCCCAGCAACCCGACCGTATGACGATCAGCCATGCCGGCACGCACGACCATGCCGAACGTGGTGAATTGCAGGAAGGCGAACACGGCTGCTATGATTGCGCCGGCGAATGCGAGATAGACCATGCGCCAGTACGGATAGACGATTACCCCCGGATCCATGCCCAGGGCGGCGCCGATATCAGCCGCACCGCGCACCGCGTCGGGTGCTGTTTGCGGGATTGGATTGGCACCGAAGATCGACTTGATGATTTCCTGAAGAACAATGGCGAGGCCGAACGTGACGAGGATCTGGTCGGCGTGCGCACGATTGTAGAAATGCTTGATCAGGCCGCGCTCCATGATGAAGCCGAAGAGCAGCATGACCGGAATGGCAAGCAGGATGGAAACCGGCACCGAGTAGTTGAGGACCCAATTACCGAAATCGCCTAGATAAGCCTCGATATAGGGTGTCCGGATCTCCAGAGGTGTTCCCCAGGCCGTCGTCTTGGTCGGGTCCGTGGTAACGATCTCAAGGCTAAGCAGCTTGTTGAACGAAACCGCGCAGAACGCGCCGAGCATGAACAAGGCTCCGTGCGCGAAGTTGACGACCCCGAGGGTTCCGAAAATCAGGGTTAGACCGAGGGCAATCAGCGCGTAGGCTCCGCCTTTGTCCAACCCGTTCAGCAGTTGAAGAATAATCACATCCATGGTTTTGCCGATATTTGCTGCGCCACTTGCCTTTTGATAAGCAGCAGCCGCCGGCGGAGATCCTCCGGCGGCTGCTGACCTTCAATGGCTTATGCGCCGTTGTTGCACGCGCCGAGTTCGCCACCCAGCATTTCTGCCGGGTATTCGACCTGCGAACGCGGAGTGACTTCAACCACTTCCAGAAGGTCGAACTGGGAGCTCGGGTTTTCTTTACCCTTCACGACCAGAACGTCCTTGAAGCACTGATGATCGTCGGCACGATAGAGGGTCGGACCGTTGCCCATGCCGTCGAATTCGAAGCCTTCGAGGGCCGCAGCAATCGCGCAAGGATCGAACGTGCCTGCCCGCTGCGCAGCGTCTGCATAAAGCAGTGTCTGTACGTAGCAGGTGTGAGCTGCCTGGCTCGGCGGGAAGCCGTATTCCTGACCGAAGGATTTCACGAAAGCCTTGGAGCCTTCGTCCTGCAGCGACCAGTGCCAGTTGGTGGAACCGAAGATGCCCTTCACGTTGTCGCCAGCACCCTGCGCCATCAGACGGGAGTACAGGGGAACGACAATCACGAAATCCTTGCCGTTGACCTGCTTGTCGCGCAGCCCGAACTGAACGGCCTGGGTCAGGGAGTTCACCATGTCCTTGCCATAGTGGTTCAGAACCAGAACGTCAGCGCCGGAATTCAGAACCGGAGTGATGTACTGCGAGAAGTCACCTGCGCCAAGCGGCGTGCGGACGGCTGCAGTCGTCTCCCAGCCCATGCCTTCGGTGTACTTCTTGATGGATTCTTCCTGCGACCAGCCCCAGGTGTAATCTGCGGTCAGGTGGTAGGCCTTGCGATCGGTGCCGTAGTTGTTCTTCAGAACCGGTGCCAGCGCAGCGCCGGACATTTCGGTGTTGAAGAAGTGACGGAAACCGTTCTTGCGCTTGTCCTTGCCCGTGGTGTCGTTGGAGTGGGTCAGACCAGCCATGAAGATGACGCCGGCTTCCTGGCAGAGCGACTGAACGGCGATCGCCACGCCGGAGGACGAACCACCGGTGATCATCACGGCGCCGTCTTTTTCGATCATGCGCTTGGCAGATGCGCGGGCAGCGTCGGATTTGGTCTGCGTGTCACCGGTGACGAAAGCGACTTTCTTGCCGTTGACGCCGTCACCTTTCAACTCCTTCGAGGAGAAGGTGTTCAGCAGGCCGCCGTCGCCTTCGCCGTTAAGGTGTTTCACGGCCAGCTGATAGGCACGCAGTTCGTCAGCCCCTTCGTCGGCGTAGGCGCCGGTCTGCGGAACGTTGAAGCCCAGAACGACTTCGGCGCCTGTCGGCTCGTTGAGATAACCGGCAGACCATGCGCGGCTGGTGAAAATGGTCGGGGTTGCCAGAGCGGCACCGCCCAGTGCGCCAGCGCGCAAAATGGAACGACGATTGAGGGGTTTACGAATTAAGCTCATACTTTCCTCCCAGAAAGGCGTCGCGTGCCCACCTCGGGCACGCCTGCAATAGCTGTACAGCTGCAAGCAATCCTGGCTTGTTCCCCGTCCGGGACCCCGGCTCCTCCGCGCCAAAACTGCAAGCTGTAATAACTGTAAAAAAATCAGTTACTGGACAGCAATACGACTATCGGATCGCCTCCCCCGAACAGTGCATTATACTTTTGAAGTAATCACGGCTAATTATCGGTTTTCGCCGTCGGAATTATTGCATTGCATCATTTTTTTCTTGTTACTTTTCAGCAGCTTGCATCTTCACCCTACCGCAATGCAAAGTTACCTTCACGTAAAGGTCCAAAATTCCAAGAATTCAAGACGTTAGACCAAAGTGCAAGATAACTCGGTACTCAAAAGGGTCCGATCGCTAAATTGACGGAAACAGATTCTGCTGGATAAGCTGCAGCTCACGCCTTCATCCCTTTACAACCGACCCGGATCCAACTTCATGAGCATCCTCACCTCCCTTGAGGACCTTCACGCGCACTACGGCACTACCGGTGAGGCGTCCGTTATCAAGGAAATCAACAGCCTGAGCCCCGCCTATCGCAGCCTTGTCGAGGCCTCGAGCTTCTGCGCCCTGGCGACCAGCGGACCGGAAGGGCTCGACTGCTCTCCGCGTGGAGACGACGGGATGGTCGTCAGGATAAAGGACGACCGAACGTTGCTTATGCCCGACCGCCGCGGCAATAACCGGATCGACTCACTGCGCAACATAATACGCGACCCGCGTGTATCCCTGATGTTCATGATCCCCGGCTGGAACAATGTCCTGAGAATCAACGGCAAGGCGGTTGTTTCTGTTGAACCTGATCTGCTTGCCAGCTTCGAGAAAGAAGGCCACCTGCCCCGTTCGGTGATCGTCATCACCATCGGGTCGGTCTACTTCCAGTGCGCAAGAGCAATCATGCGTGCTGGCCTTTGGGATCAGGAAAACAAGGTTGGCAAGAGCGATCTGCCAACACCGGGTGAAATCATGCAGGAGATCAAGACAAATTTTGATGGCAAGACTTATGACCGGGAGTGGCCTGAACGCGCCAAAACCTCGATGTGGTAAAGGTCAAGGCCTGCGTGCCGCGACGTCTGACATCCACGATCCCCTCCTGACCGGCCACATTGTCTTCACGAGCCAGACGTTTGCTTGGCGCGTTCTGCTTTTTGGTCGTGCAAACTTGCCCAACCTCACCTGAATGTCATGATCGGCACTCATCCAACCGGAGACAGCCGGGCGTCCCCAAACCTGGTCGACAAAGGACACACTATTTGGCGGCTGACCGCTTGGAACCAGCCCCAATGTACGCCATATCTCGCTCACATCCATCCAGATACCCGTCGAGGCTCAAATGACCGTCAATCCGCTTCTTTCCGAATGGACCACACCGTTCGATCTGCCTCCCTTCGAAGCCATTGGCCCCGAGCATTTTGAAGAGGCCTTCGATGTGGCCATGGCAGAGGCCCAGAAAGACACCGACCGGATCGCCCAACAAGACGCGGCTCCGACGTTTGAAAATACAATCGTCGCCCTGGAAACTTCGGGAAAGACGCTCACAAAGGTTGCAAGAACATTCTTCAATCTGACGGGCGCCCACACAAATGATGCCTTGCAGAAGATCGAACGCGAGGTTGCGCCGAAACTTGCCAAACACTCGTCCGAAATGCTGCTCAATCCTCAGCTTTACAGCCGTATTGCCGCTCTGTGGGACGAAAGGGACTCTCTCGGTCTCAACGCCGAGGATGCGCGCGTTCTGGAGCGCTACCAGAAAATGTTCCAGCGCGCAGGAGCAGGCCTTGATGAAGCGGGTAAAGCGAGAATGGCAGCAATATCGCAACGGCTCGCAACACTCGGAACCAGTTTTTCCCAGAACGTCCTGAAAGACGAGTCCGACTATCAGCTGGTACTCGAAACGGAAGAGGACCGTGCAGGTCTACCCGATTTTCTGCTGACGGCTGCTGCGGAAGCGGCAAAGGAACGGGGGCTGGACGGGAAGCACGTCATCACGCTGTCCCGTTCGTCAATCGAGCCGTTTCTTCAGTTTTCAACCAACAGACGGTTGCGTGAAGAGGCCTTCAAGGCCTGGTCTGCCCGCGGTGAAAATGGTGGAGAGACGGACAATCGAGCAATCATTACGGAAACCCTCAGATTGCGTGCCGAAAAAGCGCAGATGCTGGGCTTCAGGAATTTTGCCGAGTTCAAGCTCGACGACACGATGGCCAAGACCCCCGACAATGTCAGAGGCTTGCTTGTGAAGGTTTGGGAACCGGCGGTTGCCCAGGCGCGGGAAGAAGAAGCCAAACTCGCGGACATGGCCCAAAGCACAGGTGAAAATCATGCGATCGAAGCGTGGGACTGGCGCTATTATTCAGAGAAGGTTCGCAAGGCCGAGCACGACCTTGATGAAACGGAATTGAAGCCGTACCTGCAGCTCGAAAACATCATTCAGGCCGCCTTCGACACCGCAACCCGCCTTTTCGGACTTTCTTTCAGGGAACTGAAGGGCCTGCCGGTCTATCATCCCGACGTGCGCGTTTTCGAAGTCCTCGGCAAGGACGGCAAACACGTCGGCCTTTTCCTTGGCGACTATTTCGCACGATCCTCGAAACGCTCCGGTGCCTGGATGAGTGCGTTCCGGTCGCAACACAGGCTTGACGGCGATGTCACGCCAGTCATCGTCAATGTGATGAACTTTTCCAAAGGCGCCAAAGGAGAAGCCACCCTTCTGACTTTTGACGACGCCCGTACGTTGTTCCACGAATTTGGCCATGGACTTCACGGCCTCCTGTCGGACGTGACCTACCCGATGATCTCGGGTACCAGCGTCGCGCGGGATTTCGTCGAATTGCCGTCCCAACTTTACGAGCACTGGCTGTCCCAGCCTGAAGTGCTTTCAAAATACGCCGTGCACTACAAGACAGGTGAGCCGATGCCCAAGGCGCTTCTCGACAAGCTGCTGGCTGCCGCCAACTTCAATCAGGGCTTTGCGACGGTCGAATACACCGCCTCCGCGCTGATCGATCTGGAACTGCATCTGCTAGGCCAACCGGCTGAACTCGATATTTCTGCCTTTGAGAAAGAAGAACTCGGCAAGATTGGCATGCCCCGGGCAATCACCATGCGCCACCGCATCCCGCATTTTCAGCATGTCTTCTCGGGCGATGGTTATTCGGCCGGGTATTACAGCTACATGTGGTCGGAAGTGATGGATGCGGATGCTTTCGAAGCATTTGAAGAGAAGGGTAACGCCTTTGATCCGCAAACGGCGGAAAAGCTGCTGACCCATATCTATTCAGCAGGTGGCCGCCAGGACCCGGAAGCCGCTTACCTTGCATTCCGGGGCCGTGCTCCGCGAATCGATGCTCTTCTTGAAAAACGCGGTTTTGCTGCCTGATCCACCCTGCATTCAACGCCTGCCGGTTTTCACCGGCGGGCCAAAATGTTCAAAGATAAACGGATAAAGCCGTCATGCAGCCTCAGGCTACCCCTACCGCCCCACTGCTCAGAACAGGCATGGTCATGTCCGGTATCATTGGCGCAGCCGGTGTCGTAAGTCTGGCGTTATCCGCACACGCCGGCGCATCAAGCCTGATTGAAACCGCAGCACACATGCTCCTGTTTCATGCCCCGGTTTTTCTTGGTATCGGCCTTGTTGCACAAGCGCGAAGGGTGCCGCTTCTTCCGGTCGTTCTATTATTTCTTGCCGCGGGACTGACCTTGTTCTGCGGTGATCTGTTGATGCGTGCCTTTCTGGAAAGACGCCTGTTTCCAATGTCAGCTCCGATTGGCGGCATGATGGTGATCCTGGGCTGGCTGATGCTCGCGCTCTGCGCTTTACGTGTTCGGCCCAAGTGACTAAAAGCCATCTGATAGGTTATTTCGGCAAAACCAGAAAAAATCCGGATTTTTTTAGTGACTGTTTCTGCACAAATTACAGGTGACACCGACAAGGCTGGGCCGATTGACCCCAAGGCCGAGGACTTCGTGCCGCCCTACCCGTTCCGTTATGAAAAGATGCCGCCGGTCTGGAGCCTGATCGGAATGGCCAAGCGCAATTTTCTATCCATCTGGGGCGTTGACGATTTTCAAAGCCGTCTCAGAAGCAAGAAGATCTTCACCCGGGAACTGGTGATCTGCAACCGGCCGGATGTTGTGCGGGAAGCGTTTCAGACCAACCACGAAGTTCTGCAGCGCAAAAGCCCGCAAATGCGTCACGCGCTACAGCCTCTGCTCGGTGATGGTCTGTTCATCAGTGACACGGAAACCTGGGCCAAACGCCGCAAGATCGTGGCACCGATCATCCACGGTTCCCGGGTCAAGGGGTTTGCCCCGATCATGATCGAAACCATCGAGGAAAAGCGTGCTGACTGGGCTGCCCAGGGTGACGGCGCCGAGGTTGATGCGCTTGCCGACATGGCTCACCTGACAGCTGAGATCATTTGCAGGACCATTTTTGGCCGGCAACTCGGCAAGGACCACGCCGCCGAGGTTGTTCAGGGGTTTTCAGACTATCAGCGCCACATTGACCAGATTGATATCCTGTCTCTGTTCGGATTGCCGGAATGGCTACCGCGGTTCCGTGGCCGCGCGATCAAGAAACCCGTCGAACGCATCATGACGGTGCTCGACAAGATCATCGCAAGCTACGAAGCGCAAAAGGAAAAGGGGGAAGCATCGGTCATTGGCGGCTTGCTGGAAGCCCGGGACGAAAACGGCGAACCACTCAGCCGGGACGCCATCATCAGCGAAGCAGCAGTGATCTTCATGGCCGGCCATGAGACCACCGCCAACACGCTGGCCTGGGCCTGGTTCCTGCTGTCCCAATGCGACAAGAGCCGTGCCAAACTACAGGCCGAACTCGATACGGTCCTTGCCGGCCGGTCACCGACATTCCAGGACGTTCCGAACCTGCCTTACACCAAGGCTGTGATTGAAGAGACCTTGCGGCTTTACCCGCCGGTGCCGATCCTTGCACGCGAAGCAATGGCGGACACCACTATCGGCGGCAAGGCCGTGCCGAAAGGCTCACTCGTGATGGTCGTGCCCTGGCTGATGCACCGCAACCCGGTCTTGTGGTCGAAACCGGATGTCTTCGACCCGGACAGGTTTCGCAATCCGAAGTCGAAAAAACCCAATAAATACGGCTATGTGCCGTTCAGCATCGGTCCCCGGATCTGCGCAGGGCTTCAATTCGGCATGACGGAAGCCATTCTCAGCCTCGCCATTCTTGCCCAGGATTTCGAACTCAAGCTGAAGGACGGCACCGACGTCCAACCGGTCGCCCGCCTCACGTTGCGCCCGGGCGAAAACCTGCCGATGACTGTGCATTCTCGCCGCACATGACCAGACAGGCACGGCTGGAAGACATTCCGTTTGCCGAAACACTGGCTGACGAGCCCGCGCCCCCCCGGTTGCGAGGTGTTTTTTCCAAGGACAACGAAGAATGCGCTGCTGCGCGTCTTCATTGGATGCGGCACGTAAAGGATGGTGTGTTCAACACTCTCTTTCATCACATATTGAAAGTGTGCCCGCCCGCCTTTGTCTCGAATTTCGGCAAATTTCTCGTTCCTTTCATGCGCTGGTCGTACCGCGGCAAGCATTTCCCGCAGCGCATAGAACGTAACTACAACCTGCTGACAGCCGGTCTTTGGTCCAATGAGACAGAGCGCGACGCCGGACTGAGCCGGTGGTGGTTCAACAGTGGCCGAACAATCTCAGAATTCTGCATTGTCAATAAGTTATGGAAAAATTCTCATATAGAAGTTGAGGGGCTGGAAAACCTGCGTAATGCGGAAGCTGTCGGTGCACCGATCATCTTCACCTCCATGCATCTGGCAACCTGGGAAGCGCTTTTCGTTGCAATCCATGACGGTCTTGCCGGACCAAGCATCGGACCATTCCAACCGGAACCAAATCGGTTCAAGAACCGCATCGTTCATGCGATTCGTAAGGCACGGAATCAATATCTGTTCCCTCCCGGCCAGAGAAGCGCATACCGGCTGCACCGGTTGATGAACAGCGGCAAGTATTCCATGACCATTTTCGTGGACGAAGTTCGCGACAAGCAGGTTCATCTGCCGTGTTTCGGCCGCAGCCTGCCAACCAGGGGAAATGCCGTTGTCGCTGTAAAGATTGCCAATTCCTGCGGGGGCACAATCATTCCGACCTACCTGACCCGGCTCGGCCCGGCCCGCTTCAGGTTGACCATTCTGCCCGCTCTCGAACGGCCTGATGCAAATCAGAAATACGAAGTGCCAAAGACGATCCAGCGCCTCAACGATGTGTTCGAGCCAATCGTTCTCGAGCACATCGAAGAATGGTACATGCTTGGCGAATTGCGATTGCCGAAGCGGTTCGATCAGAGCACCTATGCAAAGGCTCTTGCCCAGAAGAACGCAGCCGGTTGACTTAGCCTTTCAGCCGCTCCGCATGCCAGGCGACATGATCGCGTGCGAATGTCGACACAAAATAATACGAATGGTCGTATCCTGCCTGCAATCGATAGGTGTGAGCCGTCTTTGTCTCGGTCAGCGCTTCGATGAGAGCTCCGGGTTTCAGCAGATCGAAAAACTGGTCACTCGCTCCCTGATCGATCAGAACATCGCCGGACCAGCCCGTTTCCCTGACCAGAATCGTTGCATCATGTGCTTTCCAGCGAGCTTCGTCGTCTCCGAGATAAGCACCAAGCTGTTTGAGGCCCCAGTCGGAAGCTGTCGGGTTTGCAATTGGCGCAAAGGCGGACAGTGACTGATAATGCCCGGGATATTTCATCGCCAATGTCAGCGCGCCGTGTCCGCCCATGGAATGCCCGGTGATGCCGTGATGGACTGAGACCGGGAAGTTTTCAGTCACCAGGTCGCGCAGTTCACTGGCGATGTAGGTTTCCATCTGGAAGTGCGGTGCCCACGGTGCTTCGGTGGCATTTACATAAAACCCGGCGCCCTGACCCAGATCGTAAGCCTCGTCGTTGGCAATACCCTCGCCGCGCGGGCTCGTATCCGGGAATACGACAGCAATACCAAACTCCGATGCATGGGCTTGCAGCCCGGCCTTGGTCATGGCGTTTTCATGGGTGCAGGTCAGGCCTGACAGATACCAAAGGCACGGCACTGGTCCGTCCTGGGCCTGCGGGGGAATGTAGACCGCAAAGGTCATTTCACAGCCGCAGGCTTCCGACATGTGGCTGTAGACACCCTGCGTGCCACCAAAGGACTTGTTTTCGGAAAGGGTTTTCATCGTCAGTCAATTCCAATCTCTGAATAGCCGCGAACCCGAATGGTGTCTCTCCGGCTTTGCGTCGCCAGACCAGAGAGATGTCTGTGCTCACAGCAAACGCGTCCCTGCTGCCGCAGGGACGACGCTTCGGTAAAGTGTCGGCGCTTTACGCCTGGCGTCCGATCAGTAAACCACCACAGAACGGATAGACTCACCAGAATGCATCAGATCGAAGCCCTTGTTGATGTCTTCGAGCGGCATGGTGTGGGTGATCATCGGATCGATCTCAATCTTGCCGTCCATGTACCAGTCGACGATTTTCGGGACGTCCGTACGGCCCCGGGCACCGCCGAACGCTGTGCCTTTCCAGACGCGGCCGGTCACCAGCTGGAACGGACGGGTCGAGATTTCAGCGCCGGCCGGAGCAACGCCGATGATGATGCTTTCCCCCCAGCCCTTGTGGGCGGATTCAAGAGCCGTGCGCATGACGTTCACGTTGCCGGTGGCGTCGAAGGTGTAGTCGGCACCTCCCTTGGTGAGGTTCACCAGATAGGCTACCAGATCCCCGTCAACTTCACTGGGATTGACGAAATCGGTCATGCCGAAGCGTTCGGCCATCTCTTTCTTTTCAGGATTCAGGTCAACGCCAACGATCTGGTCAGCACCAGCGAGACGCAGGCCCTGAAGCACGTTCAGGCCAATGCCACCAAGACCAAAGACGATTGCGCGAGACCCGATTTCGACTTTTGCGGTGTTGATCACTGCGCCGATCCCGGTGGTGACGCCGCAGCCGATGTAGCAGACCTTGTCGAAAGGTGCGTCCGGACGGATCTTCGCCAGAGCGATTTCCGGAACAACCGTATAGTTGGAGAACGTCGACGTGCCCATGTAGTGCAGAATCGGATCGCCATCGAGGGTCGAGAAACGGGAAGAACCGTCCGGCATGAGGCCCTGGCCCTGTGTCGCACGGATCGACTGGCAAAGGTTCGTTTTCGGATTGAGGCAATATTCGCAGGTCCGGCATTCCGGCGTATAAAGCGGAATGACGTGATCGCCCGGTTTCAAAGTGGTGACACCTGGACCTACCTCGACAACGACACCTGCCCCTTCGTGACCAAGAATCGCGGGAAACAGGCCTTCCGGATCTGCACCCGACAAGGTGAACTCATCGGTATGACAGATGCCGGTTGCCTTAATTTCCACCAGCACTTCAAAAGCGCGCGGGCCTTCCAGCCTTACGGTTGTGACTTCAAGCGGTTTTCCGGCCCCAACGGCCACAGCGGCGCGAACTTCCATGGAGGATCTCCTGATGTGTGTTTCCCGGGGAGAGTTAACGCCCATGTCTGCAAATGCAAGAACCGATGCGGCATTGGCTGTCGGGAATGCGCAAATCGACCCAAATTGCCACTCCAGACACCACGCATGCGCCGCCGAAATCCATTGTTTTTGCGACGTTTTGAACGGACTGGCGCAATTCGCCGCAAGCCGTGAGACACTCATGTCGCATTCAGACAAGCATGCGACTGAAACCTTATACGCAACCTGAACCCCAGTCGCGAATATGCCTCACAATGGACGCGGCTCGAACTCTATCAGTAAAGTCTTCGTCCGATTGCGTATTGACCCTGACGGCCAGCCGACCGGATTTTCCCGATCTGCTTGTCGGCAACGTGCGGAGCCGCTGCTTCATGAAGCGATATTCCTTTCTGGAACTGGCCAAAAACGCCTTTTCCGCGCACCAGAACTGGGGCCGCCAGTGGCGGACGCCCGAACCCAAGGCCGAGTATGACGTCGTCATTGTCGGCGCTGGCGGGCACGGCCTGGCAACAGCCTATTACCTTGCCAAGGAACACGGCATCCGCAATGTCGCCGTGATCGAAAAAGGCTGGCTCGGCGGCGGCAACACCGGCCGCAATACGACAATCGTGCGCTCCAACTACCTCTGGGAGGAAAGCGCCGGGCTCTACAATCACGCAATCGGTCTGTGGCAGAACCTGTCGCAGGAACTGAACTACAACGTCATGTATTCCGCTCGTGGCGTGATGATGCTGGCACACACCGTGCACGACGTTCAGGTCGCGCAGCGTCATATCCACGCCAACCGTCTGGCTGGTGTCCAGAACGAATGGCTGACACCGGAAGCGGCAAAGGAATATTGCCCGCCGCTGAACATTTCCAAAAACATACGTTATCCGGTCATGGGTGCGGCTCTGCAGCGCGTCGGCGGCACCGCCCGTCACGATGCAGTCGCGTGGGGTTATGCCCGTGGTGCAGATGCCCTGGGTGTCGACATCATTCAGAACTGCGCCGTCACCGGCATCCGTCGCGGCCAGAACGGCGCGGTCGAGGGTGTGGAAACGGTCAAGGGCTTCATCAAGGCCAAGAAGGTGGGCGTGGTGGCAGCCGGGCACACGTCCGTCGTCATGGACATGGCCGGTGTCCGCCTGCCGCTGGAATCCTTCCCGCTGCAGGCACTGGTATCCGAGCCTGTGAAACCCGCTTTCCCCTGCGTGGTCATGTCGAACACGATCCATGCCTATATTTCTCAGTCCGACAAGGGCGAACTCGTGATTGGTGCGGGTACGGACCAGTTCGTCTCCTACTCCCAGGCGGGCGGCATCCACATCACCAACCATACGATCGACGCGATCTGCGAACTCTTCCCACATTTCCGGCGCATGCGCATGCTTCGCAACTGGGGAGGCATCGTCGACACGACTCCTGACCGGTCGCCTATCCTGTCGAAAACGCCAGTTCAGGGACTTTACGTCAACTGCGGCTGGGGAACCGGCGGTTTCAAGGCTACCCCCGGGTCCGGCCACGTCTTTGCGCATACGATCGCCAAGGATGAACCTCATCCGATCAACGCCCCCTTCACCATCGACCGGTTCCGCACTGGCCGCCTCATCGACGAAGCCGCTGCCGCGGCTGTGGCCCACTAGGGGAGATCACAAGAATGCTGCTGATTTATTGCCCCCATTGCCAGGTCGAACGCGCAGAAACGGAATTCGCCTGTCGCGGCGAAGCCCATATCGCCCGGCCAGCGGATCCAAGTCAGGTAACCGATGAGGACTGGGTCGAGTTTTTGTACATGCGCGCCAACACCAAGGGCGTAGCCGCCGAGCGCTGGCGACATATCCACGGCTGCGGACGTTTTTTCAACGCAGTCCGCGATACCGTCAGCGACAAGTTCCTGAAAATCTACAAGACCGGCGAACCGAAACCGGATCTTGAAGCGATTGCCAAGGAGGCCGGCAAATGAGCCAGCCATTCCGTACCGAAAAAGGCGGCCGGATCGACCGCGCCGAGCAGCTTACCTTCACCTTTGACGGCGAGGAGATGCAGGGCCACAAGGGCGACACGCTCGCATCCGCTTTGCTTGCCAACGGCGTTCACCTGGTCGGCCGTTCGTTCAAATATCACCGACCACGCGGCATCCTGACCGCCGGATCGGAAGAACCCAACGCACTGGTCGGAATTTTCCGGAACGGTGACCAGACACCGAACCTGCGTGCAACCCAGGTTGAACTCTATCAGGGCCTGGAAGCCGTCTCGCAGAACCGTTTTCCGTCGCTGGGTTTCGATATCGGCGCCGTCAACGACCTACTGTCGCCGCTATTTCCGGCCGGGTTCTACTACAAGACCTTCATGTGGCCGCATGTCTTCTGGGACAAGGTCTACGAACCGATCATTCGCTCGGCTGCCGGCCTCGGCAAGCCGCCGAAAAACCCGGATCACGACTTCTACGGCAACATCTACGCCCACTGTGACGTCCTCGTGGTCGGTTCCGGCCCAACCGGACTTGCGGCAGCTCTGGCCGCCGCTGAAACCGGCGCCAAGGTCATTCTGGTCGACGAACAGGCGGAATTCGGCGGCTCCTTGCTGTCCGAAGTCAGTGCAAGCATCGACGGTAAGGAACCTGTAGAATTCGTGACGGAAACCATTGCCAAACTCGCCGCGATGGACAATGTCACTCTGCTTCCGCGAACAACGGCCTTCGGCTACTTCGCGCATAACTACATTTCGCTTGCGGAACGCGTAACCGAGCACCTGTCAAACCCGGACCCCAAACTGCCGCGCGAACGGCTGTGGCAGGTTCGTGCCAAGGAAGTGGTGATCGCAGCCGGTGCCATCGAGCGTCCGATGGTGTTTCCGGAAAACGACCGGCCGGGCATCCTGCTGGCCGACGCCGGACGGACCTATCTCAACCGGTACGGCGTAAAGGTCGGACACAAGGTGCTGGTGGCAACAGCTTGCGACAGCGCCTGGCAAGCGGCGTTCGACCTGGCCGACCATGGTGTTGACGTTGCTGCAATCGTCGACATCCGCGAGACGCCGCCGGAAAGCCTTATCTCGATTGCCGAAGCCAGAGGCATTCGTGTCGAGGCCGGTTGCGTTGTGACCGGAACGCTTGGACGCAAAAGGGTCAAGGGAGCATTGCTCGGCCGCTTGATGACCTCAGGCCAGGTTGCCTCCGGTGGCCAGATTGCGTGCGACGCCCTTTTGATGTCCGGTGGCTGGACCCCGACCGTGAGCCTTTATTCCCAATCCCGCGGCAAGGTCGTCTGGGATGCGGACAAGGGTGCCTATGTTCCAGGTCACTCTGTCCAGAAAGAACGTTCGGCTGGTGGTGCCAAGGGCCTTTACGGCCTGCAGGCAACGCTTCAGGACGGCTACGCGGCCGGTGAAGAGGCGGCGAAAGCCGCGACCGGCAAGTCTGCCAAGATCACTTATGCTGCTGCAACCGGCGGAGAAGCCGGGTCAGGTGGTATCCTTGGTGCCCTGCCCCACGACCGCAACGCAGCAAGGGTCAAGGCGTTTGTCGATTATCAGAATGACGTGACCGCAAAGGACGTCAAGCTGGCAGTGCGCGAGGGCATGCAGTCCATCGAGCACATCAAGCGCTACACCACCACCGGCATGGCCACCGACCAAGGCCGCCTTTCGAACATGAACGCCCTGGAGATCGCTTCAGGCGCATTGCAGAAACCGATGACGGACGTTGGGCTCACCACGTTCCGTCAGCCTTACACGCCGACGACCTTTGGCCTTTTTGCCGGAGTTTCCCGCGGAGACTTCTTCGACCCGGTCCGCAAGACACCGTCCCATGACTGGGTTGTCGAGAACGGTGGCGTCTATGAAGACGTCGGCCAGTGGAAACGCACCTGGTACTTCCCGAAAAACGGCGAAGACATGCATGCTGCAGTCGCCCGGGAATGCAAGACCGTTCGGGAAAGCGTCGGCCTGTTCGATGCCTCTACGCTCGGCAAGATCGAGGTGGTCGGACCGGATGCCGCAGAATTCCTGGAACGGATGTACACCAACCCGTGGAAGAAGCTGGCTCCGGGCCGCTGCCGCTATGGCCTGCTGCTCAATGACGCCGGTTTCATCACCGACGACGGTGTTATCGGGCGGCTTGCGGAAGACCGGTTCCATGTGACCACCACGACCGGCGGTGCGCCGAGTGTGTTCGCGACCATGGAAGACTACCTGCAAACCGAATGGCCGGATCTGGACGTCTGGATCACGTCGACCACGGAACAGTTTGCGGTCGCTGCGGTTCAAGGCCCCAAGGCCCGCGAAGTCATCGCGCCGTTTATCGAAGGTGTCGACCTTTCTGCGGATGCGTTCCCGCACATGAGCGTCAAGGAAGCCACATTCTGCGGTGTTTCCTGCCGGCTGTTCCGAATTTCGTTTACCGGTGAACTCGGTTTCGAAATCAACGTGCCTCGCCGCCATGGCAAGATGATGTGGGAAACACTTGCCAGGGAAATCGAAAAGCACAACGGCACCGTCTACGGCACCGAGTCCATGCACGTCCTGCGCGCCGAAAAAGGTTACATCATCGTCGGTCAGGACACGGATGGAACCGTGACACCGCAAGATGCCGGCATGACCTGGGCCATCGGCAAGAACAAGTTCGACTTCGTCGGCAAGCGCGGTCTTGCCCGCCCCGATCTTGTCGCGGATGGGCGCAAGCAGCTTGTCGGCCTATTGACGAAGGATCCGAAAGTGAAGCTGGAAGAAGGTGCGCAAATCACGACTGCCGAGCGACCGGCTACCGGCACTCCGGCGGAAGGTCATGTGACCTCGTCCTATTACAGCCCTGCGCTTGACCGTTCGATCGCACTTGCGATCGTGAAGAACGGCCACGCTTTGGAAGGCAAGACACTTTATGTGCCGATGCCGACCGGCAGCATGCCGGTCGAAGTGACCGGCACGGTGTTCTATGACAAGGAAGGAGCACGGATCAATGTCTGAACTTCTGGCAAGCGATCTGATAACGCCGGATGCGGGTGAAGCCCCGCTCCTGAGCCTCGCGTCCGTCTCCATCCTGAAGGCTGCTCCCCTGACGCGCCTCTCGTTGCGCTGCCGTGAAGCGGCGCAAAAGGATGCCGGAGCTGCATTTGGCGCCGAGTTGCCGCTCTCTCCCCTGTCAAGTTCCACGGCAGCCAAACGGGCGTCTCTCTGGATGGGACCGGACGAGTGGACCTTGCTGGCTCCTGAAGAAGACCTCAGATCGGTTTTCGACGGGATGGAGGACAGGCTTTCCGGTCAGCCGCACGCCCTTGTAGATATCTCCGACCGGTCGGAAGCGATTATCGTCAGCGGCAACAAGGCGGTCTGGCTGCTCAACACGGGGATCTTCATGGACTTTTCTCCAGAAATCTTCCCGGTCGGCACCGTGACCCGGACGTTGTTTCACAAGGCTCCAGTCATGATCTGGCGCACCGGCCCCGACACCTTCGTGGTGGAAGCCTGGGTCTCCTTCATGGACTATGTTGCCGGTCTGCTGGTGCAGTCGGCCGGCGAACTGGAAGCAGCTTGACATAGGGCGGGACAACACCCGATCTTAACGAAACTTTGCGAGCCTCGCGGAACTCATTGTTGCGCGAGGCTCGCTTTACATGTCCGAACAGGTTTCCAGAAAACTCCGGCTGGCGGAGTTGCTCGGCGCGCTCAGCCACGCTTTGGATATCACCGAAGGACAGCCACGCGGCCACTGCGTTCGCTGCTGCTGGATCGGCATCCATGTCGGGCGGCAGGTAGGCCTGACGGAGGCCCAACTCAGCGACCTCTATTACACCCTTCTTCTGAAAGACCTCGGTTGTTCGAGCAATGCAGCCAGGATCTGCGAGTTATACCTTACCGACGACCTGACCTTCAAACACGACTACAAGACGATCAGCGACAGCCTGCCGGCAGCCTTGCGTTTCGTTCTGTCCCATACCGGACTGAAGCACGGCTTTTCTGAGCGTGTGCGCGCCATCGTCACCATTCTTCAAAACGGTGGCGACATCGCCAACGAAATGATTGAAACACGCTGCACGCGCGGTGGTGATATTGCCCGCCAGATGCATTTCTCCGAAAAAGTCGTTTCCGGTATCTACAGCCTGGACGAACATTGGGATGGCAAAGGCCGGCCGCACGGCATTGCGGGGTCAACCATTCCCGTCTTTTCCCAGATCGCCCTGTTGGCGCAGGTGATGGATGTCTTCCAGATCAATGCCGGTGTGAATGGCGCCATGCAGGAACTGAAGGAACGGGCCGGCAGCTGGTTCGACCCGAGCCTTGTCGCCGCCGCCGAAACCGTTGCTTCCGATCCCCAGTTCTGGAACACGTTGAAATCCGAAGACCTGGACAAGATTGTCTATGGTCTTGAGCCGGCACAGAACATGCGCTTCGCGGATGAAGACCAACTCGACGACATTGCCCACGGCTTTGCTTTGGTGATCGATTCCAAAAGCCCCTTCACTGCCGGTCACAGCGAGCGGGTCACGCTCTACACCGACATGATTGCCGAAGAACTGGGATATGGAATGCGGGACCGGCAATTGCTCAAGCGAGCTGCGCTGCTGCACGACATCGGAAAACTCGGTGTCAGCAATTCCGTTCTCGACAAGCCAGGAAAACTGGACGATCTGGAATGGGAACAAATTCGGATGCATCCCGTTTATTCCGATGAGATCCTGTCGAGGATCGACACCTTCAAGGACCTGTCGCCGATTGCGCGGGGCCATCATGAAAAACTGGATGGCCGCGGGTATCCGGACGGCTTGACAGCAAGCAGGATTTCCATGGAAACGCGGATCGTCACCACAGCGGACATTTTCGACGCGCTGACCGCAGAGCGGCCTTATCGTGGGCCGATGCCGATGCCGAAAGCACTGGGCATCATGGAAGCAGATGCAGGCACCGCCCTCGACCCCAAATGTTTCGCGGCGTTGAAACGGGCAACCGAGCGCATGGATCAGATCAAGGCTGCCTAAATTGATCGCACAGGCTGTCAAAGCACCCAGTTGTTCTTGCATCTTTCCACGTAAGACCTTCACTCTGCGCCCATGCTGAAAATCGGTTCCTACAACATACAAAAATCAATCGGGGTGGATGCGCGCAGACGGCCAGACCGGACGCTCAAGGTAATCCAGGAACTGGATTGCGACATCCTGGCCCTTCAGGAAGCCGACAAACGTTTCGGACCGCGTGAAAGTACGCTCAACAGAGAGACCATTCTTCTGGAAACGGACTACCGGCCCGTGCCTTTCGCCACCGGTGACAAAAGTCTGGGCTGGCACGGAAACGCCATTCTCGTAAGAAATTCCATCGACATTCTGGAACACCGTCGGCTGGACCTGCCGACGCTGGAACCACGTGGAGCCGTCGCTGTCGACCTTATGGTTGCCGGAGAAAAAATCCGTGTGGCGGCCATGCACCTCAGCCTGCTTAGCCACTTCCGCAAAAAGCAGATAACGTCGCTGATGCATCAGTTGCACGAGCATCTGGACTATCTGCCGACGGTCCTGATCGGCGACCTGAACGAGTGGCGCGACACAGCCGGCAGCATCAAGCTGTTTGAAGAACGCTACGAAGTGACGACGCCAGGCCGAAGTTTTCCGAGCCCGCTTCCCGTCGGTAGCCTGGACCGGATCATCACCAGCCCGGAATTCATCGTCAGACAGGCCGGCGTCCATAAATCGAAGACGGCTCGCGTCGCGTCAGACCACCTGCCGGTCTGGGCCAACCTGACGCTGGAGCCAGCCGGACATCTCCCGGGTTAGTACTGAAACCGGGAAGATCAGGCGATCAGCTTGACCATGACGAAGTAAAGACCAGCGGACAGAACAGCGGCCGCCGGCACGGTGACGACCCAGGCCGCGACGATGGTCATGAAATGCGCCCGGCGCACAAGGTGTCGACGCGCCTGTTCCTCGCGATTGCGAACTGGCCGCACGACATTGCCGTTGCCTTGTTTCTTGTTCACGAAGTCCAGGCGGCGCTGCGAGCGTTCCGTATACCATTCCCGGAAGAAACCGACGCCAAAGACCGCTCCGACAGCGATATGGGTCGAACTCACGGGGAGCCCGAACCCGGAGGCGACAATCACCGTGATGGCGGCGGAGAGCGAAACGCAGTAGGCCCGCATCGGATTGAGCTTGGTGATCTGCTGGCCGACCATTTCGATCAGACGCGGTCCGAACAGCAGCAGGCCAAAGGAAATACCGAAGGCGCCGACTGCCATGACCCAGAGCGGAATGCTGACCTTGGCGGCAACGTCGCCAAGTTCTGCCGTATGCACGATGGCCGCCAACGGGCCAACGGCATTGGCGACATCATTGGCGCCGTGAGCGAAGGACAGCAGTGCCGCCGAGCACACCAGCGGCACGGAGAACAGGATACGAAGAGACTGGTTCCGGTTCTCCAGTCCTTCCGACTGACGCCGGATAAGCGGCCGAACGATCGCCCAGACGGCAACCCCGACCACGAGTCCCAGAACCAGCGACATCGGCATGTCGATCTTCACGATCTTCTTCAAGCCCTTGAGCGCCAGATAGCTGGCAAAGGTTCCGGACATGACCCCAATCAGAACCGGGACCCATTTGCGAGCGGCGGCGATCTTGTCGTCCTGATAAATGATGAAAGTCTTGATGAAGGCCAGAAAAGCGGCTGCGATCAGACCGCCGAGAAAGGGCGAAATAACCCAGCTGGCAGCGATTCCCCCCATCGTAGCCCAATTGACCGCGCTGAACCCTGCCGCCGCAATGCCGGCGCCCATGACGCCGCCAACGATCGAATGGGTTGTCGATACCGGCGCTCCGATCCAGGTGGCAAGGTTGATCCACAGCGCAGAGGAGACCAGGGCCGCCATCATTGCCGCCATGAAGATATTGGCATCGGCAACCGATGCCGGATCGATGATCCCCTTGGAAATCGTGCTGACGACGTCCCCGCCTGCAATGAGAGCACCGGCACTTTCAAAGACCGCTGCGATAACCAGGGCTGTCAGCAGTGTCATGGCCCGCGAACCGACCGCGGGACCAACATTGTTGGCAACATCGTTGGCGCCGATGTTGAGCGCCATATAAGCGCCGATGGCCGCTGCCGCGACAATGATGACCGCTCCAGGCGTGCCCGACATTGAAGCGCCGGCGCCAAGTGCGCACAGGACAATAAAGACCAGTGCGATACCCGGTGCGATCAGGCCACGTCCAAGAGACCCGGCGGCCTCTTCCATGTAGCTCAGTTTGTCGAGATCTTTGTCGAGGGTCGGCTTTTTCAAATTCGGCATGGGCGTTCCAGTCGGGAAGTCCTTTGAAGGCAAGTCGTGCAAGCCAAGCGTCTTCTGGCGCCTGCCTTAAACAATCGCCCGAAAAGGTCAACCGAAACGGCCTTGTTTGGCCAATATTTCTTAGTTGGGTAAATTTTCCAGTTTCCGGAGCACCTTCACGAGGCCCGGATCATCGGCAAGCCTGACAGCTTCCTGAATTGGCAACCAGCGGACGTCGCGTTCGTCCTTGTCCGGAAAACTGCTCGTGGTGCTCTCGACATCCACCAGAAACACCAGAACCTCGGTGCGCAGCCGCAAACCGCCCTCACCGCCCTTGTGGGACTGGAAACTGGCAAAGGGTTTCTTCTGCGCGGCGCCAATAACACCCGCTTCCTCGAAGGCTTCCACCGCGGCCGTGTGATGTGCCTTCAGCGACAGAATGGGCCAGCCTTTCGGAAGAATCCACCGGTGAGTAGACTTGGTCGTCACAAGCAGCACCTCGCGCTGGCCGTCGCGCAGACGATGACATAGCGCGGCGATCTGCAATCTCGAGGGACGCCGGAACATCAGAAGCAGGTTCTGGAACCAGGAAGACCGGTTATCGATTGCTGAATAAAGCTGCGCCATGGTGCCCTTTCCCGGAAATTGACAGGAGTCGCAGGATACGGCGCAAACACGGGCCTGTCCAGAAAATGCGCACTGTGTGCCGTTATTTATCCTGGTAACTTGTTTGCCCAGGGTCAGTTACATCAAGACAAGACCAGCTTGAGCACCGTGAACAGACCCGCAGCCAGCAGCGCCGATGCCGGAACGGTGACCACCCAGGCTGCAATGATGGTAATCAGGCTCGACCGGCGCACGAGAAGCCGCCTGCGACGTTCTTCCCTGTTTTTCATCATCTTGCGCGGTTTCATGACCCCGCCTTCCGCCACATACCTGTTTCGGTACCATTCCCGGTAAAACCCGACGCCGAACAAGGCACCAACCGCAATATGGGTGGATGACACCGGCAGTCCTGCACCTGATGCTGTCAGCACAGTGGCAGCTGTTGCCAGTGTGATGCAAAAGGCCCGTACTGGGCTGAGTTTGGTAATCTTCTTGCCGACCACCGTGACGAGGCGCCTGCCGAACAGCAAAAGACCCGCGGAAATGCCGCAAGCGCCCACGGCGCTCACCCAGATCGGCACTTCGGGATTGAGCGACCCTAGATACCAGAAGACCAGGTCAGGAAAATCGTTCGACTGGCTCAGCACAATAGCGGCCAGCGGTCCGATGGCATTTGCAACGTCGTTGGCACCATGGGCAAAAGACAGCAAGCCAGCGGCGACCATGAGCGGAACGGCAAAGAGATTTCGCAGGGCACGCGCACTGTTTTCCAGCGTGAGCGTTTGGGCACGGATCACGCGGCAATAAATTCGCCAGACAACCAATCCGACGGCAAGCGACAAGACAATGGAAAGCCATTCGGGAACGGAGATCAGCCGGTCGGAGGTTTTCAGCAGAATGTAGCCGGTAAAGGTCGCCCCCATGATGCCTAGGAGTATCGGCAACCAGTATCTGGCGGCTTTCAGCCGGTCAGGCGTGTAAACCACCCTTGCGTTGATGAAGGCCATGATCCCGGCCCCGACAAGACCACCGAGCACCGGTGACAGTACCCAGGAAGCAGCAATTGTCGATATTGTCGTCCAGTTGATGGCAGCAAAACCACTTGCCGCGATACCAGCACCCACAACACCGCCGATGATCGAATGGGTTGTCGATACCGGAGCGCCGATCACGGTCGCGAAGTTGATCCACAAAGCGGAGGCCGCCATGGCTGTCAGCATCGCCAGCGTGAATTCAGCGCTGTTGCGGACGTCACTGGGGCTCAGAATATCGCCGGAAACGGTCGAGACGACATCTGCTCCTGCCAGCAATGCACCTGCGCTTTCGCAAACAGCGGCAATCAGCAAGGCCCCGGTGAGACTGACAACGCGCGCGCCGACGGCGGGGCCAACGTTGTTGGCGACGTCGTTGGCGCCGATATTGAGCGCCATGTAACCGCCGATCGCACTGGCGGCCACAAGGATGAGCATGTTGGAGAAACCGCTGGAAGACACCTGGAAAGCTGCCACGCAGGCACAGATGACCAGAAACACCAAAGCAAGACCCGGCCCGACAAGGCGCCGGCCCATGGCTTCTGCTGCCTCGCTGACAAAACTGATCTTGTCGAGATCCTTGTCCAGTGCTTTCTTTTTCAGGTCCTTGCTGGTGAGCACCCGAACACGCCTCGCTATCCCTCAGGAGATGTCTATCAGATTTGCGATTTGTGCCGCCGCAAAAACCGTCTCAGCGCCGGCTCGTCCGCGGCCTCGATAGCCTTGGAAAGAGGCAGCCACACCCTTTTGCGCTGACCGAGCTCGGGAAACTCCTTCAACTGTTTTTCAAACCGGATCTTGAAGACGACCACCTTGGTGCGGATCTTCAAACCGTCTGCTAGACCCTTGAAGGACCGGAAGCTGCCAATGGCCCGTGGGTCGGCCTTGCCGACAATGCCTGCTTCCTCGTATGCCTCGATCAACGCCGTTTCGAATGCGGGCTTGTCTTTTTCCGGCCAGCCTTTGGGCAAGATAAAACGGCCCGTGTCGCGCGTCGAAACTAACAGGATTTCGGGTTCCGCCTTGCCCTCACGCACGCACAGGGCAGCGATCTGCAAACGGAGCGGTTTAACGAACAAACCCGCAATTCCGTGCAACCACGATGCATCCCACGCTGTAAGTGCCTTAGCGAATCCCATCTCCACACCTGTTGTTTTGGAACAGCAGGTGTATAGGGAGTTCCCTTAGGGACGTCTACAGAAAAGTGCACTCGGTGCGCGCACATTTTTATTACAAATATTACACTCCGGCATCAAATCGCAGATACGCAAACGTGATCGGCGGTCCAGGCACCCGGCCAGACTTCCGCCTTACCCGATTTCAGGTCGCGAAGTTCGTCCAGCGGTACCAAAGCTACCAGGAACGGTTCTTCACCATTGCTTCCGGACGTCGCCGCTACCTCTGCGGCAATACCTGAAAACCCGAACTCCTCTTCACACGGAAGATAGAGCGCGGCACCGGAAACATTGGTGTCGTTTTGCGTGGTGCCTTTCGATGTGCCGACAAGACCGCAGACGGCAACCGCACACATGAGCTCTACGGAACGCGCCTTGGCGCAGCCGAAGACCCGATGGTAGCCGGAGAGTTTTTCCGTCATCGAAGGGACAAGCAGGAGATCCAGGTCGAGCTTCGCCAGCAAGCTGCTAAGCGCCGGCATTTCCACATCCAGACAGATCAGGATCGCCATTTTCAGGCCATCGAGGTTGAAGGTCTTCAACTCGGCTCCCGGCACCAGATGCCAGATCTCCGGGTCCTGCTCAAACGGCGTGAGGCACAATTTGTCCTGCCGGATTTCACGTCCGTCGGCTGTCAGCAGCACGGCCGTGTTGGTGAAGCCTGCCGAGGTCTGGACAGGCATGGACCCCGCCAGCAGCGAAACGCCATACCTGGCTGGCAAGGGAGCAAGCATAGGCAGCAGTTGGGTGGCAACATCCGCCAGGAATGCCATCTCCCGGTCAGGTGGCAATCCTTCCGGTTTGAAAGCCAGGCAACATTCCACCAGATATTCAGGAAGCATCAGCAGCTTTGCGCCCTCGTCGGCCGCACGTTGCATTCCTTCTTCGATCTGCGAAGCGAAAGCGGAAACCGACGCCGGAGCCCGGCTCAGGTTGAAGGACCAAAGTGCAAGGGGATAGTTTTTCATGGCGCCTGACGTCTCATCAAATAGGACGCCAGACTTAAGAGCAGCCAGCAGAGCGTTTCAAGCCCTTGTCTGCTGTTCGTTTGCCTGAAAGTGGATCGTTCTGGAAAATTCGAAGAATTCAGTCGATAAACAATCCAAGGAATGCCACCAGGACGATCAGAAATCCGGTTCCGACAAGTGCCGCTTTCGGCTCCTGCGGCAGGGCGGTGAGTTTTGCTGAACGTCTGACTTCCCGAATCCCTTTCAGGGCCCGGTCGGTGCGCCTGTCTATTTCCGCGAAATAGGGCGAAAGCTCATTCTGAGCGCGCATGCCTGATCCTCACGATTCCTTCGTGGGTTCAAACTGTAGGCCCGGAGCCTTAGCGTTTGGTTAATTGACGTTTACCGGCGCTTCTCACAAGCGGGTTTTCTGCGGATCCGCCACATCCAGTATGCGCAACTGAACCTTGGGCGTGCCCTGCCAGGTGTCGATCGAAAGCGTGCCTGCCACATGCAGCGATCGTCCCCTGCCCTGCAGCAGCATCTGGCCGTGCGGTTTGTCGTCCGACTTGAAACAGATCGCCTTCAAGGCTGTCCCGTCACCAGACGTGATCGACGCCCTGACATGCCCCTTGCCAACCACATCGGCAAAGGAAATCCGATGCGCGGGAAAGGCAAACACGGGTTCGGCATGACCAGCACCATACGGACCGGCCTTTTCCAGAAGTTCCAGAAGATCGAGATTCGCCCCTGTTGCCGTAAGCGCTGCGTCGATCTTCAGTTCCCGGTTGGCGCTCGCCGCCTCGACGTCCTCCTTCAGGACGTCGTTGAAGAACGCTTCCAGATCCGCCGTCTTTTCCCGCAAGACCGTCAGCCCCGCCGCCATGGCGTGACCGCCGCCCTTTTCCAGCAGACCTTCGTCGACCGCCCGGCGAACGGCTTTGCCGAGATCGACCCCGGGGATCGAACGACCAGATCCGGTGCCCTTGCCGCTTTCGTCGAAGGCAATTGCGAAAGACGGCCTGCGGTGGGCTTCCTTCAGGCGGGACGCGATCAGGCCGACAATTCCCGGGTGCCAGTCATCGGATCCCGTCAGGAGTACCGCCGGATCGCGCGCCTGGATCGCCATGGCAGCCTCGGCGCCGGCCTGTTCCAGCATCACCGCTTCCATGGCCTGGCGTTCGGTGTTGAGCTGGTCCAGCCGTTCGGCGATCGCCCGGGCCTCGTGCGGATCTTCCGTCGTCAGCAACCGTGCACCCAACGCTGCATCACCGATCCGGCCGCCTGCGTTGATGCGCGGGCCTATCAGAAAGCCGAGATGATATGGAGCCGGTTTTCCACTTACTCGGGCGGTATCCGCCAGTGCTGTCAGGCCGTAGTTCCGGCGCTGGTGCATGACCGAAAGGCCTCGTGTCACATAGGCACGATTCAACCCCTGCAACGGCACCACATCGCAAACGGTGCCGAGTGCCACCAGATCGAGCAGAGCCATCAGATCCGGCTCCTGCGTGCCCTGGAACACGCCGCGCCGTCGCAATTCGCGATTCAACCCGACAAGAAACAGGAAAGTGACGCCGACAGCGGCCAGATGCCCCTGCCCGGACAGGTCGTCCTGCCGGTTCGGATTGACGAGTGCCTCCACGGCCGGAAGCGTTTCACCGACCTGGTGGTGATCGATGACCACGACATCGAGATCGAGCTTATGGGCTGTTTCAAAGGCTTCGAACGAGGTGCTGCCGCAGTCGAGGGTCACCAGCAGGTCCGCACCACCCTCGCGAAGGTGTTCTATCGCCGGCCCGTTTGGTCCGTAGCCTTCGATGATCCGGTCTGGAATATGGATGACGGGATCGAGGCCGAGCCACTGCAGATACTTGGCAAAGATCGCCGAGGACGTCGCACCGTCGACGTCATAGTCGCCGAAAATCGCGATCTTGCGACCGGCCTGCACCGCATCCGCAACCCTCGCCACGGCGGCGTCCATGTCGACCAGGCCGGACGGATCGGGCATCAGCAGCTTGAGCGAGGGTTCCAGGAATCCTGTCGCCTCTTCCGCCTGTACGCCGCGTGCGGCCATGACGCGTGCCAAGACGTCCGGCAGGCCGTGTACCTGCGAAATTGCCATGGCAGTTCGCAGGTCGGCCGCGCTCAGGCGCTCGCGCCAGGCGTTGTCATTTGCGGAACGGGCGACCCCAAGTACGAGCCGCCTGTCATCTTCCCCGGATTGTCCCAGCATTCAGCCGCGCTTAGTCCAGATGGAATTTCTCAAGATCCGTATGCTGGGCCTTGATGTAGCGCACCGTCCCTGTGGAGGACCGCATGACGACGGTGTGCGTGGTGATGTGATGGCGGCCGAAGCGGACGCCTTGAAGGAAGTTGCCGTCGGTTACGCCTGTTGCTGCAAACAGAACGTCGGGGCCAGCCATTTCTTCAAGCGTATATTTTTTCTTGATGTCCTCGATGCCCATGCGATGCGCACGCTCGACCTGTTCGTCGCGCGTGATCACCAGACGGGACTGCATCTGACCGCCGATACAGCGCAGCGCGGCAGCGGCAAGCACACCTTCCGGGGCTCCGCCGATACCAGCGTAGATATCGATGCCGGTTTCATCCGGATCGGTTGTGTGAATGACCCCGGCGACGTCGCCATCGCCGATCAGGCGGATGGACGCCCCGGTGGCACGGATTTCTTCGATCAGGCGGGCGTGCCGCGGACGGTCGAGTACGCAGGCCGTCACTTCATTGACCTTGACACCCTTTTCCTTGGCGACAGCGGCGATGTTGTCTGCAATGGGAGCATCCAGATCGATCAATCCGGCTTTGTACCCCGGACCGATGGCGATCTTGTCCATATAGCTGTCAGGCGCGTTCAGAAGATCGCCTGCCGGAGCCAAGGCGATAACCGCAAGGGAGTTCGGCAGGTTCTTTGCGCAGATGGTGGTGCCTTCCAGCGGGTCGAGAGCGATGTCCACCTTCGGTCCCTGCTTCGTCCCGACGTTTTCACCAATGTAGAGCATCGGTGCTTCGTCGCGTTCACCTTCACCGATAACGACAGTGCCGTCGATGGGCAGGCGGTTCAGTTCGCGCCGCATTGCGTCCACTGCTGCCTGGTCGGCTGCCATCTCGTCGCCATGACCGCGCAACCGGGCTGCCGATACAGCCGCTCTTTCACTGACGCGGGCCAACTCGAGCGTCAGAATACGGTCCAGGCCGCTAGACGGTTGTTTATCAGTATTGGACATCAACATCTCCAGTCTCTCCCCCCGCAAAACGCCTCGGCGGGCACTTGTACGTCAATTCAGTTTTTCAATGCGGATCATCTGGGGCTGTTCGGAAACTACCCCCTTGGACATGATCACGTCCAACGCCTCTTTGATCGCCACTTCAGTGGTTTCATACGTGATCAAAATGACAGGTTGAGGCATGTCCGCATCAAATTTTACAGGAGCGTCCTTATTTGCATGACGCTTCTGGACAATAGATTCCAGCGAGATACCGGCTTCACCCATGCATCGGGCGATTTCTGCGAAGGCTCCGGGCCGGTCGAAAACGGACAGGCGAATGTAATATCCACCTTCATGGAGCCGCATGCGGGCGCGCTGGTAGCTGTTCAGCTCCGCTGCAGGCATGCCAAGGACCGGCGTTTCGTCCCCGCGGGCGATGTCTGCAAGATCGGCCACGACGGACGACGCCGTGGCATTGCCGCCGGCACCTGGACCGACGAGCACGATTTCACCGACAAAATCTCCATCTACCGCAACAGCATTCAGAACACCGTCAATCCGCGCAATTGCCGAGGACTTCGGAACCATGGTGGGATGGACGCGCTGCTCGATACCCGTATCGGTGCGTTGTGCCACACCCAGAAGCTTGATGCGGAAACCAAGTTCGTCTGCGGCCTGGATATCGGCAGTCGTGATGGAAGTTATGCCCTCGACGTAAATATCGTCGCTCGAGATTTCCGTTCCGAATGCAAGACTGGTCAGGATGGCAAGCTTGTGCGCGGTGTCATTGCCTTCGATATCGAAGGTCGGATCCGCTTCAGCATATCCGAGCCGTTGCGCATCCGACAGGCAGTCCTGAAAGCTGATGCCCTCGGCTTCCATCCGGGTCAGGATGTAGTTGCAGGTGCCGTTCAGGATACCGTAGATCCGGCTGATGTCGTTGCTGGCCATGGATTCGCGCAGCGTCTTGACGATCGGAATGCCACCGGCAACAGCCGCCTCGTAGTTGAGGCAGGCATTGTTGGTTTCAGCCAACACTGCCAGCTCCACGCCATGGCGTGCCAGCAACGCCTTGTTGGCAGTAACGACGTGAATGCCTCGCCCCAGCGCGGCACGCACACTTTCCTCTGCCGGACCGTTGTCGCCGCCGATCAATTCGACGAAAATATCAACATCTGCCGTTCGGGCCATTTCAACCGGATCGGTAAACCAGTCAAATGCCGAGACATCTATGCCCCGGTCACGGGTCCTGTCGCGTGCGCAGACCGCCGTAACGGTCACCGCTCGCCCGGTCTTCGTTGCAATCTGCCCGCCGTGTTTTGAAAGGAGCTGCACCACGGCCGCCCCCACGGTGCCAAGGCCAGCGATGCCTACCTTCAATGCGTCTGCCATACAGAAATGAGTCCAGTTCTAATCAACCTTTGGTCCCGAGCGGGATGACGTTGTGCAGCTTTTGGTCGGCTGTTTCAAGGAAGCGGCGGATATTTCTGGCGGCCTGACGAAGTCTTTGTTCGTTTTCCACCAGTCCAATGCGAACGTATTCGTCGCCATGCTCACCGAAACCGATGCCCGGCGCGACAGCCACTTCCGCCCGCTCCAGCAGGAGTTTCGAGTATTCGAGGCTTCCTAGCGACCGGAACTTTTCCGGGATCGGTGCCCAGCAGAACATGCTGGCTTCCGGCGCCGGAATGTCCCATCCGGCCCGTCCGAAACTGTCGACCACAACATCACGTCGCTTCTTGTAGATCTCGCGCGTTTCCCGGATGCAGTCATCGGATCCGTTCAAGGCAGCGGTTGCGGCAACCTGAATAGGTGTGAAGGCGCCATAGTCGAGATAGGATTTCACCCGCGAAAGCGCGGCAATCAGCCGCTCGTTACCCACAGCAAAGCCCATGCGCCATCCCGGCATTGAGAAGGTCTTGGACAGAGACGTGAATTCGACGGTGACATCCATCGCACCGGGCACCTGCAGGACCGACGGCGGCGGGGTCGCGCCGAAATAGATCTCCGAATAAGCCAGGTCGGACAGAATGAAGATGTTGTGCTTGCGGGCAAAAGCGACGACGTCCTTGTAGAAGTCAAGGTCCGCACAGTAGGACGTCGGGTTCGCCGGATAGCACAGGATGATGGCAATCGGCTTCGGTACGGAATGGATCACCGCACGCTCCAGCGCGTCGAAGAACGCCGGCCCGGGTTCAGCGGGAATGTTGCGGATCGAAGCGCCGGCCATGAGGAAGCCGAAAGTGTGAATCGGATAGCTGGGATTCGGGCTCAGAATCACGTCTCCGGGTGCGGAGATCGCCTGGGCCATGTTGGCAAAGCCTTCCTTGGAGCCGAGCGTCGCTATGACCTGGGTATCGGGATCAAGTTTGACGCCGAACCGGCGGCCGTAATAAGCGGCCTGGGCCTTGCGCAGACCACTGATGCCCTTGGATGCGGAATAGCGGTGCGTGCGCGGGTCCTGCACGACTTCGGTCAGCTTGTCGACGATGTGCTTGGGTGTCGGCAGATCCGGATTGCCCATGCCAAGATCGATAATGTCCGCCCCCGCCGCGCGCGCCTTCGCCTTCAAGCGGTTCACTTGTTCGAACACATACGGCGGAAGCCGCTTGATCTTATGGAATTCCTCCATGACGCGAATCCTTAGCGAGTTGACAGTATCAGCTGCGCTCCAATCCCGGGCGCGGCGACGGCGCAGCGGGGCTCTTTTAGCAGTCCGGAAAAAAATGCGCACCCGTCTTTGCGTCGCTAGCCGACTAAATTTGTAGCGTTTTTTAGAACATGATTGCTCTGGCAGTCGTGAGAGAGTGTCGGCGCAGGTCAATCGGCACAAATGTCCTACAAATCGAAGAGAGCGGTTACCAATCTTGAATTGGTGCAGACCTGTTTGCAAACGCCGGCGTTCGCTGCAAATCCGGGCCGATTACCGGCATTCAGATGTACGAAGGAACGAGCACGGCTCGAGGATACAAATGATCAGGCGGCCTTTTTCCGAAGGACAGAGAACCCTGCTCTTTTTGCGTCCTTGATAAGACGGCCATTCGGCGCCAGGTCCATGGTGACGATCTGGGCGCGCCCCTGTTTCTTGGCCCGATGCAGGCCGCCTTCGGCAGCTTCCATGGCCCGTTCCAGAGGAGTTGCAACACTGGCGCTGACCAGTCCGACGCTTGCGGTCACTATCAGCCGGCCGCCGGACGCTTCCTGACATTCCAGCCCGAAGCGCCTGCAGATTCTCTGGGCGGACAGATGGGCCAGTTCCTTGCTGCCTTCAGGCAGGAAGACAGCAAACTCCGCACCACCAACGCGGCCCGGAATTGCATTCTCCGACAGCGTATCCTTCAAGATACGTGCAAAGAGTTGCAGCAATGCGTCGCCCATCGCATGGCTGAAGCGCTCGTTGACGGACTTGAACTGGTCCATGTCGAAAAGGATGACGCTGTACATGCCTTTTGGCGAGGAGTTCGATGCGATCCACTCCTCCGCATCATTGAGCAATGCCCGCCGGTTCGGCAATCCGGTGAGATCGTCCTGAAGTGCCTGCTCCCTGAAACCGTGCAGGGACCGCTCGATAACCATTGAGGCTGGCAGCACGATCGTCATGATGATCGAGAACAGAACGGTGATCAGATAGACGCTCATGAACCCTTCCGCGAAAGTCGACAGGAAGGACGGGAACAGGAGAATGTTCTGGTGGAAGGTGAACCACATGAAACCGGCTGTTTCGACAAGGGTCGTGATGCCCAGCATTCGGGCGGAATAGAGTTTCTCCCGGTTCTCGAAAAACGCCATCCAGACGACCCAGAGGCCGCTGAGGATGAGGACCGATTGCACATAATTCACCCGGGTAAGAAAATCGTCCTTGAACTCGGGAAACTGGTAAAAAACAATCCAGGCGAAGGCGATTGTGGCAAACAGCCAGACATGGCCTCTGCGCCCCAGAAATACGGCAAATCCGCTTCGCCTCAGACCCGTACCGAGAATGACGAGGAAATTCGCGGCCATGATGCTGAACAGGTCCGGAATCGAACCGCGCATCGCGAGGAGAACCGTGCCGCACGCCGCCAGGAACATTCCGGCGGACCACAGGGCCAGGCTTCGCGAACATGCAACACTTCGCCCTGGCCAGAACATGTAAAAAAGGAACAGGATGACGCTACCGGCGAACTCGGCAATCATTATGCAGGTAAACAGTGTCGGTGTATCGAGCGTCATGAAAAAGCAGGCCTTGCGATCATGGCTTGCAGATTAGATCTTCAGTCGTAAAGGAATGATTTAATCGGTATTATTATCAATGCATTATCTTCTTTAGCCATCTCAACTCAGCTCCGGTTGCGTTGAAACACGGCTCCTGCGTCACTGCGACGCAAGCGTTTCCAGATAGGCCTGTGTCTCCTTCCGCTCCTTTGGATTGATGAGGCCGGAAGACTCCCCGGGATTGGCAATTGCACCATAGCCTTTTGGTGCCGGAACGTTGCCATTGCCCTGTCCGGGATTGGTTTTCAGCGCGTCAAACAAGGGCGTTCCGGGTCCGACGGCGCAGGCCGACAGTCCCAAAGCCAGAAGCAGACATCCACCTAGTGCCGATATGGTGCGCATGCGGTTCAACCGTTCCTCCACCAGTTTGGTTCCCCGTCCATCCGATTGTCACAAATTTACTCTAGCCAGAAGGACTGACCGAGGATTGAAATCCAATCGACGGAAACGTTACCTTGTGTCATAAATAGCCGATAGTTCAAAATATCGGCGAAAAAATAACAAGATAACGCGATTGAACAACAAAGGCTCAAAGGCCTTCCCTGGGCCGAATGGGGCAAAATAAACCGGAGGGAACCCCTGCCTATGGCTGATGACCGCGAGCATCCCATGTTGCAGTATATCATCAACAACCCGGAGGCCTTTGCGCAGAATCTGGCAAAGACACTCGAGCAGGCAGGCAAGGCACTCGCGGCCTATATCGAGCCTCGGGAACAAGGCAAGATCACCCACGATTCGACCGATGAGCTGACCGGTGTCGTAAAGACCCTCGCTCAGGTAGGAGAATATTGGGCCTCCGACCCCCAGCGTGCCATCGAAGCCCAGTCGCGCTTGTGGAGTGGCTATATCGATCTTTGGAATTCGTCGCTGAAACGGATGATGGGCGAACCATCGACACCGGCGATCGAAACCCCGGCCCGCGACAAGCGCTTTGCCGATCCGGACTGGGAAAAGAACCAGTTCTTCGATTTCATCAAGCAGCTTTACCTGATCACCAGCAAATGGGCGGAGGACATGGTCCACGACGCCCAGGGACTGGACGAACACACACGCCACAAAGCCGAATTCTACGTCACCCAGATCGCCAACGCCGTATCGCCCTCCAATTTTGTGCTTACCAATCCGGAGCTGTTGCGCCTGACACTGGAAAGCAACGGCGAAAACCTGGTCAAGGGCATGCGGCATCTGGTCGAAGACCTGAAAACCGGCCAGGGCGAGCTGAAGATCCGTCAGACGGATCCGACGAAATTCAAGCTTGGTGAAAACCTCGGCACCACTCCCGGCAAGGTGATCTCCCAGAACGACGTCTGCCAGGTGATCCAGTATTCACCATCGACAGAGGAGGTCCTGAAACGTCCTCTGCTGATCGTTCCGCCGTGGATCAACAAGTTCTACATTCTCGATCTCAATCCGGAAAAATCCTTCATCAAGTGGGCGGTCGACCAGGGCCACACCGTATTCGTCATTTCCTGGGTCAACCCGGATGAACGCCAGGCTCAAAAGAGCTTCGAACACTATATGAAGGAAGGCATTCTCAACACGCTCGACGTGATCAAGCGGGCGACGCGCCAGGAAGAGGTCAATGCCATCGGCTATTGTGTCGGCGGCACTTTGCTGGCTGTGACGCTCGCCTATATGGCGAAGATCGGCGACGACCGCATCAAGACCGCGACTTTCTTCACCACACAGGTGGATTTCACCTTTGCCGGTGACCTGAAGGTGTTCGTCGATGAGGAACAGATCTCGGTGCTGGAAAAGCGGATGGCCGAACACGGCTATCTGGACGGCTCGAAGATGTCGTCGGCCTTCAACATGCTTCGTTCAAACGACCTGATCTGGTCCTATGTGGTAAATAACTACCTGAAGGGCCAGGACCCCTTCCCGTTCGACCTGCTCTACTGGAACTCCGATTCCACGCGCATGCCGGCGGCGAACCACTCGTTCTATCTGCGCAACTGCTACCTGGACAACAAACTGTCCAAGGGCGAAATGGAAATCGGCGGAGAACTGCTGGATCTTTCCAAGGTCACGATCCCGATCTTCAATCTCGCCACCCGCGAGGACCACATCGCGCCGCCGAAATCCGTTTTTCTCGGATCAGGCTGTTTCGGCGGTCCGGTGGACTATGTGCTTGCCGGATCCGGACATATTGCCGGTGTCGTCAATCCGCCGGCAAAGAAGAAGTACCAGTTCTGGACCGGTCCGGAAGCCAAGGGCACGCTGGAAAACTGGCTCAAGAATGCGGAAGAACATCCAGGTTCCTGGTGGCCTTATTGGGACCAATGGATCCGTTCGAACGATGACACCACGGTGAAAGCCAGAAAGCCCGGTGCGAACCGGGTCAAGGTCCTGGAAGACGCGCCCGGTTCTTATGTAATGACCAAGGTGTAAGCTGCACTCTCAAGCCAGCACCGCCGGGTGAACCGTGCACCCGGCGCTCTAGGCGACGTTTCCGTCCTTTTCTTTTCAGCCGAAATGCGCGTCCAGGGGTGTCAGCGTCATCGCCAGCAGCTTGCCGAATTTGCGGGCTGCCATCGGGCGCCCGAAATGATAGCCCTGGACAACTTCACACCGGCAGCTGGCCAGGAACGCCTGTTGTTTTGCCGTTTCCACGCCCTCGGCCACCACGCAAAGCCCGAGCTCCCGCCCAAGGGAAATGATCGCCTTGGCGATACAACGGTCGCTTTCGTCGAAGTCCAGATCGCTGATGAAGCTTCGGTCGATCTTGAGCCGTGTCAGCGGAAAACTTTTCAGTGCGACGAGACTTGAATACCCCGTGCCGAAATCGTCTATCGCAAGCTTCACACCGAGCTGGCGGAAACCATCCATCAATTCAACGGCCTGATCCGCATTCTGGATCAAGAGGCTCTCCGTCAGTTCCAGCTCCAGATAGGTCGCCGGCAGTCCGGTTTCCTCAAGCGCTTCACGAACGTCCGAAATCAGGCTGTCGTCCCGGAACTGGCGGGCGGAGACGTTGACGCCAACCGTGATCGGCATCAGGCCGCTGTCCTGCCACTCCTTGTTCTGCCGGCAGGCCTCGCGTGTCACCCATCTGCCGAGCGGCACGATCAAACCGCTTTCCTCCGCCAGGGTGATGAAATCACCCGGCATCATGCGTCCGAGCGCTGGATGCTGCCAGCGCACCAGAGCCTCCGCACCGACGATGCGTCCGCTGACCAGATTGTATTGCGGCTGATATTCGAGGAAGAACTCACCGTTCTCGATGCCCGTGCGCATTTCCTCCAGAAGCGTCAATTTGTTGACGGACCGTTCCGGACGGGTCTGCTCATAAACCTTGTAACTGTCGCGGCCGGCAGATTTTGCTTCGAACATTGCCTTGTCGGCATTCCTCAATAGCTGTGCCGGGTTGTCCGCATCCTGCGGGTAGCACGCTGCCCCGATGCTGCAGGTGACATGGAACGACAGGTCGTCGATCTGGATCGTCTTGGTGATTTCGTCGCGCAGCCTTGCCATGAACTCGCTCAAGGCGCCTTTCTGCGCCGTGTCGCGGTCGACAATCAGGACAAACTCGTCGCCGCCAAACCGGATGGCCTGGTGGGCACCCTCATGAACGGACATGATCCGTTCCGCAACGATCATAAGCACCTGGTCGCCGATGGCGTGGCCGAAACTGTCGTTGACGAACTTGAAATTGTCGAGATCGACAAAAACGACGGCAATGGGCACGCCGGTTTTGTCGCTTTCCGATACCTTTTCTTCCAGCTTGGTCTTGAATTCCTGCCGGTTCGGCAATCCGGTCAGGACATCGTGATTGGCCAGATAGCGGATTTTGCGCTCGGCGCGGTCACGCTCCACAGCAACGGATGCAAGCCGGGCTGCTTCGAGCGCCAGTTTCAACTCGTGGTCCGTCGGGCTGCGCATGGTCTTTGTGTAAAGCCCGAATGTGCCCAGGACCTTGCTGTCCTTGCCGAAAAACGGCACCGACCAGCAGGACCGCAGGTCGAATAGTGCAACGATGTCGCGGAAATCCTCCCACAGGCCGTCTTTCTGGATGTCTTCGACGATGACGCTCTCACGTCGGAACACCGCGGTACCGCATGATCCCATTTTAGGGCCGACGGGAATACCGTCCGTCTGGTCGACATATTCCTTTGGCAGATTGGGGGCGACGGTCGCCAGAAGATGCTCGCCCGTATCGTCTACCAGCATGATAGAGCCCATTACACCTTCGAGCTGGTTTTCAATGGTCTGCACCAGTGTTGTCAGGACATCCTCCAGAGGCTTGCCTGCAGCGATTTCCTGGAGAACCTTGTTCTGCCCCTGTTGCAACAGCAAGGCCAGTTTTCGTTCGGTGATATCCCGCGACATGCCGACGATACCGACGACTTCACCTTTGCTGTTTGTCACCGGATACTTGGAGGAGGAAAACCATTTCCGCTTGCCATTCGCCAGGATTGAAGGCTCCTCGAAATCGATACGCGGAATATTCGAGGCCATGATCTCCTGTTCGATGGCGTGAAACTTCGAGCCAGTCTCCTCTGGATGAAGTTCCAGATCGGTCTTTCCGATCAACTGCGACGCGTCATTGAGGCCGACATCAAGCGCAACCTGCAGATTTGCCATGACGAAGCGCGATCTTCGATCTTTCACATAGATATAATCGGAGACCTCGTTGAGAAGGGTCTGAAGCCAGTCGCCGCTCAGCCGCAGTTCATCGCTTCTGGCAAGCGTCGCGAGGTGATTAAGCCGATCCAGCTCGGAGGCCAGGGACGAGATTATTTCGCTGTTTTCAGCGTCCCTTACATCCTGGCTTGTTTGAAAGACCATGCCCCAGCCCAGTTGATTGGAATTATCACTCTCAAGTGTTTGACTATTTATGCTGATTTCAAACTAAAAAACAATGAACTGAACAGGACGCAGGCATTTTTACTCATTAGCAATTCGTTATTCATCCAGCCAACTGGCGAACAAGACCAAGTGCATTGAAAGCTCAGCGATTTCTCTACCCGTGATCGTGTCAATTACTTAGGTATAACGAACAGTGATTTAGGTAGTTTTTACGATCCTTGCTGTTGCCTGTGACAGATTGTTGTTTGCCAAGGCGCTGTCTCCCCGGGTAAGATTACCGGATATCCGAAAGGCTGGCTTCAGCATATGCAAACCTCGCAACGTCACCCGAGCCCCCTGGCCCGACCGGCACTGAAAAATGCCAATGGCCTGAGAGCGCCTGTTCTTCTACCAAAGGCCGCCACGGGCAAGCCGGCACCTGCCCTTGCAACTTTCATGAAGATACTTGCACCAGGCATGCTGACGGCCGCATTGTGGACGCAGATCTGGCTCGGTTTCTGGAGCGCGCTTCTGGTTGCAATCGCGGTTCTGGTCTTTGTGATTGCACTGCCAAAACTCATCGGTGAAACCGGCAAGAATTCCGGTTGGGCCAAACAGGTGAGCTTCGGAGAAAAGATCTGGCTGAACAGACTGTTCCTGCCTGTTCCAGCGTCCGACAGTGCCCGCCTGACGACGCTCTATCTCGTTTTCTGGATGGGATCTCTGATTGCCCTTCTGGGCGGTTTCCTGACGTCGCCGATTCTTTCGCTGACCGGCCTGATTGTCGCCTATGCGGCCCAGTTCGTCAGCTTCGGCAAGCTGGTTCAGCTCTACCGGACGATGAAGGAGAAGACTCCACTCTATCGTTTCTGGACCGCCGTTCCGCAAAACGACAATCTTCCGAAAAGCCTCGCACGCAGCAATCGCAACTGATACGCGGTTAGCCTCGTTTTCCGCCGCGTTCCTGTAGCGATTTGCGGCTCAATCGGCCGTGCTCAGCGCCAGGCTCACGATCGCAACCAGCCCAAGCGCGGCCAACGCCGAGAGGCGCTCTTTGTTTGCGATACCGTGACCGAAATCCAGGTCCTGACTTTCGAGTACCCAGTCCCTGCCGGTCAGGAATCTTTTCAGCCCGGCCAACAAGCCGGCTTTCTTGTCCGGAGCCTGATCCCGGTGTTTGCGGGTCAACGTCCCTGCCAGGTCACCATCTTTCAACAGAACCATCGCATCTGTATCGCCGCCAAGCATGGTCCGAACCGCCTGTTTGGCAATGCTGACCGGACTGACGAGTTCGAATGTTGCACCGCCTTCCGGCATTTCCAGTTTCCAGCCCTGCTTTAAAGATCCTCTGCCGCTGATGCGCCCGACGCTCGAACCGGCATCTGTCCTCAAGTCCCAGCTTCCAGCACCGGTTTTGGCCTGACAGTCGAGCGTCCAGAGGAGCTCTCTACCGATGTGAACGCGTGTGAGGCCTCTCATGTGAACCTTGTCCAGCTCGAACACCAAACCGGGAACGTCATCCAGGCTCTCGTCTCCCGCAAACACCTTGAACTGTCTGGCGACACCGGGCGGCAACTCCATGCTGCCCGGCGTTTTCACAAATCGGAGGCTGTGAAGCTTATCCACGATGCGGCTCACCTTTTATCGTCAGCCTGCCTGTTTCCGCTTTTCCGCGAGCAGGCCGATATAGGTCAGCGCGACGCTGGCCCCGGCAATCGACGTGATGTCGGCATGGTCGTAAGCCGGTGCGACCTCGACGACATCGCCGCCCACGAAATTCAGGTCTCCGAGCCCCCTAAGGGTCGAAAGCGCTTCGCGGGACGACAAGCCACCTGCCACGGGCGTTCCGGTGCCGGGAGCAAATGCCGGGTCCAGGCAATCGATGTCGAAAGTCATGTAGGCAGGGCCGGAACCAACCCGCGCCTTGATCCTGTCGATCATGCCGCCAATCCCAAGATGGTCCATCTCATATCCGTAAATGATGTCCAGACCGCATGTTTCAGGTGCGTGGGTCCGGATGCCGATCTGGATAGACCTTTCCGGATCAATCAGGCCTTCGCGCACGGCTCGTCCTGTAAAGGTGCCGTGGTCGATCCGGTCCCCCTCATCGTTCCAGGTGTCCTGATGGGCGTCGAACTGCACCAGGGCAAGTGGTCCGTGTTTGGCCACATGCGCCTTGAGCAACGGATAGGTCACGAAATGGTCGCCCCCGATGGAAAACAGGTGGGCGCCTGAATCCAGGATCCCGGTCGCCTGGGCCTGAATGTGCCCGGGAATGTCGGCATTGCGACCATAGTCGAAGACACAATCGCCATAGTCTACGCAGGCCAACACCTCGAACGGATCCATTTCGAACGGATATTGCGGATCACCGTCGAAAATGGCGGAGGCACGGCGCACACCCTGAGGGCCGAAGCGGGCGCCGGGACGGTTGGAAACGGACGCATCGAACGGGATGCCCCAAACCGCCAGGTCAATCCCCGTCAGGTCCCGGCTGTAGCGGCGGCGCATGAAGGACAGCGCACCTGCATACGTCGGTTCGTGCGAACCGCCCTTGACCGATTTCCCCAGAAATGCGTTGTCGGTTTCCCGCGGCAATTCTGCTGACATGACAATTTCCTTGAAGTCTGGTGTGGCAGGATCTTGATGTACCGCTCCGGATCAGGCGGCACGGACTGCCGGGTGTGTCATTTACCGGACACCCGAGGACGGTAATTCAGGTTTTACCAGCGATGGATCTTCCCGCCAATCCCGTGCAGCATGACCCGTTGCAGGGCCCTGCCACTGACCTCTTCCTCGGTGCACAGGTGCTGGCCCGGCGCTGGTTCTTGTCAACCAGGAGGATATGTCGAAAGATTGCGTTGCTTCCGCTTTCTCCGACCGAAGGATCACAGCCATGAGCGACAGCGGCCATCATGACCATGCCGGCGGCGAAGCCCATGGTCATTCCCACGATCACAGCCACGGCCATGACCACGATCACACGCCGGAAGTGACCGACAGGAATGCGCGCGCCGTCGCATGGGCTGGCCTGCTGATCGCCGCCTTCATGTTTGCAGAGTTGATCGGCGGCTGGCTAGCAGGGTCTCTGGCACTGATGGCGGATGCCGTGCACATGGTCACGGATGCGGCCTCGCTGGGGCTGGCCTGGTGGGCGTTTCAGCAATCCAAAAAGCCGGCGGATGCACGCCTCACGTATGGCCGCGACCGGTTGCCTGTGCTGATTGCCTTCGCCAATTCCATATTCCTGCTGGTGGTGACAGCCTGGATCTGCGTGGAGGCTGCCGGGCGTTTCATGGAACCGGAGACTGTTCTGGCCGGTCCGATGTTCATTATCGCCGTGATCGGCCTTCTGGTGAATATCGGTGCTTTTTTCATTCTTCAGCACGGTGGAGACGGATCGCTCAACATGCGATCAGCGATCCTGCATGTGCTCGGGGATCTGCTTGGCTCTGTCGCGGCAATAGCGGCTGCAATCGTCATATATTTCACCGGCTGGTATCCCATCGACCCGATCCTGTCGGTCTTTGTCGCACTGCTGATCGTTCGTTCCGCGATCGCCGTGATGCGCCAGTCCGCGCATATCCTGCTTGAGGGCGCCCCCACTGATATCGACAGGGAGACCTTGAAACGCGATCTGCTGAATGAAGTGCCGGGGTTGGTGGATGTCTATCACATCCATTTATGGTCCCTTGCCGAGGGCAAGGTGAACGCAACGATGCATGCCATCTTGAAGCCGGATGACAGTCCGGACACTGTCCTTCAGCAAATCCGCGAGCGATTGAAATCCCGGCACGGGATCGGCCACGTGACAATCGAGATTACCGAAAGCTCCTTGATTCGCGGCTAGAATCCGACGCCGCCGTTCCCCGTATCCCCGGGTCCCAGGTTGTTTACGCCAGATTATCTCTTGCCGGTTAGCATCGTCGCAGGATGATCGGCCACGACAGAAATGCGGCGCAGGATGCGGCACCACCGGCCTGGAACGCCCGAAGCGATAAATCCGCTCCGCCAGACGGCGTGGCGGCCATCTTCACGTTCTATGTGTGTGTTGCCATCCTCGGCACGCTGGCTGCCCTGGGCAGTGCGCTTTCGGTGCTTATCGGCTTCGGTCAGTAAACGGGATTTGCCGCGCGCAACGCTTTGTCCTCAGGATTTATCCCTGCCTTTCTCTGGAACCAGCCCGATCCGCCGCGCAATTACCGGCAGGACCGTTGTCGCCTAAAGCCACCAGGACTAAAACGGGAAACCAATCCGGCGATTGCCGGTCCACCTCCATGAGGATGTCCTGCCGTGGCAGACAAGACCCAGAAGATCCTGCGCGGCAGGCTGCTCTCCTTTTCCGCCGCTCCCAAAGGCCCGGACGACACGCACGCATACACCTACGTCGAAGACGGCGCACTGCTGCTTTGCGACGGCAAGATCGCAGCTCGCGGAAACTTTCAAGACCTGGCCTCGGCCGCGGGTGAAGGTACGGTGGTCATCGATCACCGACCACATCTGATCATGCCTGGTTTCATCGACACCCATATCCATTTTCCGCAGGCTCAGGTGATCGCATCCTGGGCCGACCAACTGCTGGACTGGCTGAACGACTATACGTTTCCAGCGGAAATGAAGTTCGCCGACAAAGCCCATGGGGACCGGATCGCAGCCGCCTTTTTCGACGCACTCGCCGCCCATGGCACCACCACGGCGTCGGCCTATTGCTCCAGCCATTCAGCCTCGGTTGACGCCTATTTCGAAGAAGCCGAACAGCGCGGCATGCTGATGCTGGGCGGCAAGACGATGATGGACCGGAACGCGCCTGCCGACCTTTGCGACACAGTCCAAAGTGCCTATGACGACAGCAAGGCACTACTGGAAAAATGGCACGGTCGCGGACGAGCGCATTACGTGATCACGCCGCGCTTCGCGATCACCTCGACACCGGCCCAACTGGAAGCAGCGGGTACGCTGTTAAAGGAATATCCGGACTGCCATTTGCAGACGCATATCAATGAGAACCACAACGAAATCGCCTACACGCTGGAACTCTATCCCGAGGCCGCAGACTATCTCGGTGTTTACGAAGGGTTTGGCCTGCTCGGCCGAAAGACCTTGCTCGGTCACTGCATTCACATGAACGAACGTGAGCTAGGCGTCATGCGGGAGACCGGGTCTGTAGCCGTGTTCTGCCCGACGTCGAACCTCTTTCTCGGAAGCGGGCTGTTCAACAAGGCCGGACTGGAGCAAGCCGGTGTTCGCACGGCCATTGCGACGGATGTCGGCGGCGGCACCAATTATTCCATGCTGCGCACCCTCGACGAAGGCTACAAGGTTCTGCAACTCCAGCGCCAGCGCCTGCATCCACTTGCCTGTTTCCACTGGATAACGCTCGGCAATGCCGAAGCGCTGTCCTTGCAGGACAGGATCGGCACCCTTGAGCCCGGCACGGATGCCGACCTGGTCGTGCTCGATGCGCGTGCGACCCAGCCGATGGCCTTGCGAATGGAAACGGCCAAAAGTCTTTCGGAAGAGCTTTTCGTGCTGCAAACGCTTGGTGATGACCGTGCCGTCGTGGAAACCTATGCGGCCGGAAAGGCTTTGAAGTCCTGACACTTTTTCCGGCACTTTTTCCGGGGCACGCCAACGTGCCCCGCAGTTCGACGGTTTCAGCCCGCCTGATTTGCCCGAAACGGACGGAACAGCAACAGGCTGAACCCGGTAACGGCAAAGAGGAACAATGCCAGAGCCGTGCCACGGTAGACGGCCGCAAAGCCGAGGTCCTGAATGGGCATGGTCAGCAGAAGCGGCGAGACGACCTGCCCCAGAAACATCGCCGTCGTCACGATACCGGAAACGCTGCCACGGCGTTGTTCCGGAGCCACCTGAAGGGCAAGCAACAGGAAGGACGGCTGGACCAGCGAATACCCCGCGCCGACCAGCGCAGCCCCCCCCAGGATGAGCGGCCAGACGGCATTGATCGAGAGAACGGCGAACCCGAAGCCCATCAGCGCAAAGCCGATACCGAAAGACGCGGACAGGCCGACAATGGTGCTGATCCGCTTGTAGGCGATTGCGACAAGGCCTCCGGTCAGTGTCAGCGCACCGAGACCCATCGCGGTTCCGGAAGCGCTGTCGATGCCGTTTTCATCAAGATAATACGGCAACTGACTGGGCATCAGGAAGAAGAGCATAACGGTAACCATGGTCAGCATGCCGACGGCCAGAGCGGGAACAAGCCACCCGGTTTTTGGTGGCGTAGCGACCGTTTCTGATGTGGCTGCCGCGCTTTCGCGACGCGTGTCTCGTTCCTGCCGGAGGATCGGCAGCAACAGCGGCACAAGCAGAACCGGCAACATGTAGACCAGGAAGGGCAATCGCGGAGACAGGCCAGCAAGCCATCCCGCAAACCCGATGAAAAGGAACCCGCTGAAATTGATCGCTGCCGTCTGCCAGCCCATGAAGGCACTTCGGCGTTGACCGGAAAACAGGTCACCAACCAACGCTACCTGGGCTGTCATCGTCATGGCGACGGCAACACCGAGCAAGAGACGGCTTACCAGGATCGACTGCAGATCCGGCAGATAGGCGCCCGCGCTGCCGGCAAAGGCAAACAGAAGGACACCGGCCAACAAGAGCGGGCCGCGGCCGAACCTGTCGGCAGCAAGGCCCGCAAACGGTGCGATCAGGACAACGGATAGCGAGGGGGCAGCGACCAGAAAGCGGGTCAGGTAGGCAGCGCCGGGTTCGTCCGGGAAACTTGCCTCCAGCGCCGGCAACGCCGGGCTGATGGTGGCGTTTGCCATTATTTTCAAAGTTGCCGTCATCAGCAGCGCGATTGCTGCCGTTTCCAGCCAGAGCGGTCGCCCTTTGGGTGAATCTTGAGCGGTCATGTTGGTTTGTCCTTGCCTTTTGAAAGCCAGGAGCACAGCCTACAAATTCAAGTCAGCTTGAGGTCAATAGATGAAATTCATGGATATTTCGGAAGTCTCGAAACAGACCGGCATCGCAGCGTCGGCCATTCGTCACTATGAAGAAAAGGGCTTGATCACGTCGGTTGGCCGCCGGGGTTTGAAGCGTCTGTTCGGGCCGGAGGTGCTTGACCAGCTTGCCCTGATCACGCTTGGCAAGACCGGCGGGTTTTCGCTGGAAGAGATCCGGGCGATGTTCGGCCCGGACGGACGCCCTGCCCTTTCCCGGCCAGGGCTTCACCAGAGAGCGGATGAACTCGACAGGCAGATCCACACATTGGAAGCCCTGCGCGACATGATCCGGCATGTCGCCGACTGTCCAGCGCCGTCACACATGGAATGTCCGAAGTTTCAGCAGTTGATCCGGATCAGCGGCAGGCGAAAGAGAGGTGAGCAATCCTCTCACAATTTAAAGCCAGCCAAATCGATTAACGGACACCGTTAGGCTTCTACCTTCTTGAAAAGAACAGGATGACCTGACGCGCCTGCCGCTGAAAGAGCCCCGGTTCCCTCGGCTTCTCGTGATGCTCTTCGACAGACCGGATGACACCGCGCACGATCAGGATGGCGGCGCCCCCGAACAAAACACCACCGGCAGCCTGACCGATCAGGACCCCGGGCGCTCCGTACAAAGCCCCGCCAACCCAGACGAAGGGAATGGTACCGACCGTGTGCCGTCCCCAGTTGAGCAGGGTCGAATAGAATGGACGGCCCAGATTGTTGAAACAGGCGTTGGCGACGAAAATCGCGCCATTAAAGAAGAAGGCCAGGGCCAAGGGACCGCAGAAAAGGAAGATCAGGGTAAGTGCAACACCTTCAGCCTCGAACAGATGAGCGATCGGTTCGCGGAGCATGTACAGAACCAGAGCGGCCAGACCGACCACGAGCGCCGTGAACAGAAGCGCTTCGCGCAAGGTGTCACGCACCCGGTCGAAACGTCCGGCCCCATAGTTCTGTCCCACGATCGGTCCCACCGCTCCTGACAGGGCAAAGATTGCGGCGAAGGCCAGGGGCGACATACGGGCGACCACGGCCATGCCCGCAACGGCCTCCTCACCGAATTCGGCCATGGAACGGGTTACCCAGGCTTGCCCGACAGGTGTCGCGAGCTGGGTCAGGATTGCGGGACAGGCAATAGCAGCGATTGGCGACATGTCCCTGAAAAGAGCCAGTGGCCGCGGCAGGCTCAAACCACCGTGAAAACGGAAGATCGGCATCAGCGCAAATATCGCTATGGCAACGCGAGATGCAGCACTGGCCATTGCGGCTCCGGTCAATTCCAGGTCAAGGCCGAAAATCAGGATCGGATCGAGAACCGCATTCACCAGCCCGCCGATGATGGTGGCCATCATTGCTCGGCGGGCATCGCCATGCGCCCTCAGGACGGCTCCACCCGCCATGCCAAGCAGCAGCAAGGGCAACGTCGGCACGATGATGGCCAGATAATGGACCGCGAGATCGTGGGTCCGGCCCGTCGCACCAATCAACGAGACGAGCGGACCAAGCAACAGCCAGACGGCCAGGGCGAAGACCGCGCTGAACAGAAACCCGGCCGTGAGGGCGTTGGATGCCTGTTGCCTTGCGTCATCCCTGTTCCCTGCGCCAAGGGCCTTGGCCACGAGCGCACCGGCAGCGATGGCAACACCAATGTTGAACGAGGTTGTGAAGAACAGGATCGCGCCAGCATAACCAACCGCGGCTGCCAGTTCCGCCTTGCCTAGCATTGAGATGAAGATCATGTCGACAAAATCGACGGCAAAGATCGCCATTAGGCCGATCGATGCGGTCAGGGACATCACTGTAACATGGCGAAACAGGCTGCCGGACAAAAACTTTGCCTGAGCTGCAGGCGTTTGCTCTTTCACATTCGAACTCAGCGGATTGCCCTCGTCATGCGCGGCCCCAATCATGGTCCAGCCCTAACAGGTTTTGATACCAACAAAAAACCCGCCGGATCGCTCCGGCGGGTTCTTCGAAATGGTAATTTCCAGGTCCGGCGATTAACGCTTGGAGAACTGGAACGACCGGCGTGCCTTGCGCTTACCGAACTTCTTACGTTCGACGACGCGGCTATCGCGGGTCAGGAAGCCGTTTTTCTTCAGAACCGCACGCAGTTCCGGCTCGTAGTGGGTCAGAGCCTTGGACAGGCCGTGACGCACTGCGCCAGCCTGACCGGACAGACCACCACCGGTAACCGTCGCGATAACGTCGTACTGGCCAGCACGGTCGGTCAGCATGATCGGCTGCTGAAGGATCATCTGAAGAACCGGGCGAGCGAAATACTCGGTGAAGTCCTTCTTGTTGATCACGATCTTGCCGGTGCCCGGCTTGATCCAGACGCGGGCAATAGCGTCTTTACGCTTGCCGGTTGCGTATGCACGGCCATTGGCGTCCAGCTTCTGGACATGGACCGGAGCTTCGGGGGCAGCGGTTTCGACCGCACCGCCCAGTTCTTCCAGGGATTGCAGCTCAGCCATCGTTAAGCCCTCTTGCCGTCATTCTTTGCGTTGAGGCCCTTGACGTCGACGAGTTCCGGCGACTGAGCTTCATGCGGGTGGGTCGGACCAGCGTAGACCTTGAGGTTCTTCAGCTGCTTGTTGGACAGAGGACCGCCCGGCATCATGCGCTGCACGGCTTTTTCCAGGACACGCTCCGGGAAACGACCTTCGAGGATCGCACGTGCGGTGCGCTCCTTGATGCCGCCCGGGTGGCCGGTGTGCCAGTAGTACTTCTTGTTGTCGTACTTGCGGCCGGTGAACACAACCTTGTCGGCATTGATGACGATGACGTTGTCACCGGTGTCAATGTGAGGCGTGAAGGTCGGCAGATGCTTGCCGCGCAGATGATTGGCAATGAATGCGGCAAGACGGCCGACAACCATGCCTTCTGCGTCGATCAAGATCCACTTTTTCTCGACCTCAGCCGGCTTGGCAGAGAAGGTCTTCATGAGATTGATCCGTACTGGTCGGTTAAAGAAAAGGCCCGCGCGGCTTGTATCAAGCCAGCGAACGGACCGAAATTTCGTTCGGGAGCGCTTATACGCTCGCTCAGAATAAGCGTCAAGCACCTAATTTTCTGCCGAGTGCTAAATTCCTGTTATTTTTCAATACGTTAAAAAAACGGTATTATAATACCGCAAAATTCAGCCCCTGTGACATGCTCAAAGCCGGCAAACAACGGTCGATACCCGGAAATTTCGCAATTGGTTTTACGTCAACTTAAACCCGGATGGCCATCATGCACATCAACGGAGCCAACCAGAGCCGATGTACATGACGTTTGCCAAATTCAGCGCAGCGCTGACGAAACCGCAGACTGCTGCGGCCTTCGCCGGTTTGATCCTGTTGGCGGGAATCGCCTCGGCCGTGCACCTAATGCTTGACTGGCAAGTCCACCGATCGATCGAGCGAAACGCCGAGATCAAGGCCAGAAACTGGTCGAAAAATTTTTTCCTTACCATTCCAAACGCGGAAAAGATGTTCAGCATGGGAACGAACGTCCCGGAGGATCTGTCTCGATTGGACGACTCCTTCGCGATGATCGACACCATTCACTTCGAGCTGTTCGATACCAGCGGTCAACGGACATACCTGTCGACCAACGGACAAATTGAGGTGGAAACGCCATTCAGTCAGACTGCGTTGGAGACTTTCGAGACCGGTGAACCACAGTTCTATTTCCTCCACGACGAAGCAGCGGAAGCTGCCGGTCAACCCGACGCCATCGTCGAGGCATACGTGCCAGCAGAAACACCTGACGGCCGAAGGGTGGGCACCATCGAGGTCTATGTCGATGTCAGCCCGCTCAAGGAAGCTCTTGAAGACACGTTTCAGCAATTAAGCTGGCTGCTGATCATGGGAACAACGGTGCTCCTTGCGATTCCGGCATCAGCCTATGTCTACCGGACGAACCAGCTCAGGAAAAAGGATCAACGGCTTCTGGATCTGACCCGATATGATCAGTTGACCGGTGTACTGAACCGGAACTCCATTGCAGACGTTCTGGCGCAGAAGTTCACTACGCCTGAAACCGCTTCCGGATTGGGCGTTCTTTTCGTCGACGTAGACTTCTTCAAACAGGTGAACGACCAATATGGACATGCCTGCGGCGACCGCCTCTTGAAACATATTGCCGATATTCTCCAGGCAAGCACTCGCAGCAGCGACGATATCGTCGGCCGGTTTGGCGGAGACGAATTTGTCATAATCGCAGCCGATATTTCACAGGAAGACTTCCGGAAACTTCAGGAACGGGTAATGGATGGCGCGAAGACACCCTGTGTTCACGAGGACAAGTTCTACGTTCCAAGTCTCAGCGTGGGCGCTTATCTGACCACTCCGCAAGACACGCAAAAATCCGCTCTCCACAGAGCCGATCTTGCGGTTTACGCCGCCAAGAGGCGCGGTCGAGGTCAGGTCGTCGAATATGTGCCCGATCTTGAAGGTCTGTTCGCTGAGGAAACTGCCCGAAAGTCAGCCTGATTCTAACGCTTCACGCGTCAGGTCACAGTCAACGCGGCGGGACTGAATATGTCGCAGTCGCATGAGCAACAAGCTCTTCCTGGCCTTCTCCCGCAATGGCACAGTCAACCACCGCAAGGCGCTTGCCGAGTTTCAGCAGGCGACACGTCGCAAGCAGATCCCCCGCCTCAGGTTTCCGCAGGAAATTAATGTTAAGGTTAGTAGTCACCGCAAGTGCAACCGGGCCGATATGCGCCAGGATCACGACATAGGCAGCAAGGTCGGCAAGAGCCATCATCGAGGGGCCGGAAACCGTTCCGCCCGGACGCAAATGCAATTCATTTGCCGACAGGCGAAGAACCGCTTCCCCGGGCGAGACGCTGTCGATCGCGTATACACGTCCACCGGCATGGATCTGCGGAAATTCCCTGTCCAGCATTTCCGTGATCTCAGCCTTTGTCATCACCGGCTTCATGCAACCTCCCCTACCACTTTATTTTTCAAACCATAAACTGATTTCATCTTACGCTTACGTCAATTCGTTTCTTGGGCAAAATCACATCCAGTCATACAAGTGCCTCACTTCGGTCCTCAGTCGGGCTGTCGTATTTCAACAAAAGGGTTTCATCCATTGACCAGTCTGATTGCAGCCCTGTCCAAGTTGTTTTTCCTTCCCAGATTTTGCTGTCTCCCCCCGCTGCTGGCGGTGGTGTCAGTCGCAATTTTCCCTCCTGCGGCATTGGCCGAGATCAAGCATTATCTCTACACCAGCACAGGCGAGTTCTCCCAGACGCAGGACCTCCTGCAGAACCCCGGGATTTCGGGGGTGCAGGTCCTTTACAACTGGCGAATGCTTGAACCGGAAGAAGGGCGATATGACTTCTCGGCAATCGAACGCGACCTCGCCGTTGCCGGAAAGTTCGACAAGGCGTTCTTTCTACAGCTTCAGGACCGGTTCTTCTGGGAGGGCGCCCGCTTCGTGCCGGACTATTTGCTGGACGACCCGATCTATGCTGGTGGCCTTGCCCGGCAGGTTGACGACAGCGAAGCTCAGACCCCGAAACCTGAAGGCTGGGTAACGGTTCAGTGGAACAAGGATGTCCGCAACCGGTTTCAAGCCCTTCTGACAACTCTTGCCAATCAGTTCGATGGACGCATCGAAGGCTTCAACCTGCCGGAAAGCTCAATGGATATCGACCGGCGCAAGGACGAGACGGGCTTTACCTGCGATGCCTATTTCAATGCCACCCTGGAAAACATGGCCTTTGCCCGCAAGGCCTTCCGAAAAACCCACGTCGTGCAATACGTCAATTTCTGGCCATGCGAATGGGACAACAGTGAAGGCTATATGGAGCGCAGCTTCGAAAAGGCGGCTGAACTTGGCATCGGTCTGGGCGGTCCGGATATTGTTCCATTCCGCAAGGCGCAGATGAAAAACTCCTATCCGTTCTTCCACGCCTTCCAGGACAAGCTGCCGGTGATCGCCATGGCAATCCAGGAACCAACGCTGGAATACATCAATCCGGAAACGGGCAAGACCTTCACCCGGTCAGAATTCATCGAATTTGCCACCGGCTATCTGGGGGTCGACATCATCTTCTGGAGCGCGTCGGCACCCTGGCTGCAGTAATGCGGCCTTACAGGATCTCCGGCGCCCCGCGACGCGGGAGACCGTGGACTGTGGCTATATCTCTGGTGCCTTTTGGCCGGACCCGGCTTCATGGAACGTCATCGACCCGCATCGTGAACCCATCGGAATGATACTCATCATTGTCGGACGTGGGCAAAACCCCAAAGGATCTCGGGAAAAACGAAAGGCGCCTGATGGCGCCTTTCAAATCCTGAGTTTGTGACTAGAGGGGGATCTCTAACCGCGTCGGCGGCCCCGGCGCTTTCCGGACCCGGCTCCATCATTTTCCGCGCGGGCAGCATCGGCTGCCCTGTTCGGCGGTGACACAAGCGGGCCGATTTCGGCAATCACCTCGTCGAGTGTTGGGCGGACACCTGCCTGGTGGGCATCCACAGCCGCGCGCATGGCTGCGAGATGGATCGGAGACGTACCGCAGCAGCCACCGACAATCCGCGCACCGGCATTCAGCGCCATGTGGGCGTATTTGGCCATCAGCTCCGGCGTTCCCGTGTAGACCACCTCATCTCCCTTGATCTGGGGGATACCGCAATTGGCTTTCGCCACAACAATCGCGTCCGGATAGGCTTCGGTGATGTCCATGATGGCTGCCAGAAGATCCGAAGCACCGACACCGCAATTGGAACCGATCGCGACAGGCGTGCAGGCGAACTGTGACTGAAGATCGCCAAGCCCCTTGGGAGACAGCCCCATCATGGTCTTGCCTGCCGTGTCGAAGCTGGCGGTTATAACCAGTGGCAACTCAAAACTTTGTGCAGCTTCCGCGGCCGCCTTCATCTCTTCAATAGCTGACATGGTTTCAACCCAAAGAACGTCAGCTCCACCTTCAACGAGCCCTTCCATCTGCTCCTTGAATGCTGCCACGCCGTCTTCGTAGCTGAGCGCCCCCAAGGGTTGGAAAAGTTCCCCGGTCGGCCCGACAGACCCTCCGACCAAGACTGTTCGCCCAGACGCTTCAACCACATCCCGCGCCAGTTTTACAGCCGCAATATTGAGTTCCTTGACGCGATCTTCCGCCTTGTGCAGCTTCAGCCGATGGCGATTGCAGCCGAAGGTGTTGGTCAGGATGATATCGGATCCGGCATCGACAAAGGACTTGTGCAGCGCCGTGATCTTTTCGGGTTCGTCAGTGTTCCACAGTTCCGGCGCATCACCGGAAACGAGCCCCATTTCAAACAGATTGGTTCCGGTTGCACCGTCGGCAAGCAACGCTCCCTTTTGGGCAAGAAGCTCTTCCAGCTTGGACATTCAGCAGTCTTTCGTCTTGTTGGTGTCGTCTTTGCCCAGTTCAGGGCCTGTTTCTGCAATAGCAGACCGCGCAAGGAAATCCATGTGCGGAAATTTTCTTGTCTCATGTCTGGCGCCATCCGCACGTGGAAGGCACGTGGTCACGCCGCCGAAATTGCACCGTCGGCCGATAAGTTGCCTTGCCAGAGACAGCGAGTGGCGCTGCGTGTCTAATTGTCCATGAAGGCCTACGCCCTGCCCGCTCTCCGGCCCGAATTGCGAAGCACCAGGACGACGTCTTCCCTCAGCCCATCACCAATTCCGAAATCACTTTTCACCGGGCGAAGTCAATGGACTTTCCCGCCAAAATGAAGCAACAAAGCGTCATGACGCTTTTACGGTATTGTGCGACGGTTCTGGAGCCGGGTTGTCAAGGCTCCTGAGAAAGACTACGCGAAACCAAAATCATCTTGGGAGCATAAGATGTCAGACGCCGCCCCATCTGGCCGTCGAGGAAGAAGCGCCCGCCGCGAGCGCCGGCAAGCCGGCCCCGCCAACATGGCCATTCCGTATATTTCGCGCAACATTCCGAACTTCGACATTTTGAGCGACGAAGGCGCGGAGCGGATCGAAGCCAATACCGACCGCATTCTGGCCGAAATCGGGCTGGAGTTCCGTGACGACCCGGAAGTTATCGCTATCTGGAAGGAAGCAGGTGCCGAAGTTGATGGCGAACGCGTCCGCTTTCCCAAGGGCATGCTGCAGGAGCTGGTAAAGACAGCGCCTTCGCAATTCACCCAGCACGCACGCAATCCTGCACGAAATGTCGAAATCGGCGGCAACAATCTGGTCTTCGCACCGGTCTATGGCCCCCCGTTCGTCACCGATCTCGACAAGGGTCGGCGGTATGGCACGATAGAAGACTTCCGCAACTTCGTTAAGCTCGCCTATATGTCTCCCTGGATGCACCATTCCGGCGGCACCGTTTGCGAACCTGTCGACCTTCCGGTCAACAAGCGGCATTTCGATATGGTTTATTCCCATATCAAATATTCGGACAAGCCTTTCATGGGGTCGGTCACCGCGCCGGAGCGCGCGGAAGATTCCGTAAAGATGGCCCAGATCACCTTCGGCGAGGATTTCGTCGATCAGAACTGCGTCATGATCCAGCTGATCAACGCCAATTCGCCTCTGGTTTTCGACGCGACGATGCTTGGCGCTCTGAAGGTCTATGCCCGGCACAATCAAGCCTGCATTGTCTCGCCGTTTATCCTGGCAGGCGCCATGAGCCCGGTGACCGTTGCCGGTACGCTGTCACAGGTCCTGGCCGAAGCCCTGGCCGGCTGCGCGCTGACGCAGCTGATTCGACCCGGTGCGCCAGTCGTCTTCGGGGCATTCGTCAGCTCGATTTCCATGCAATCCGGTGCACCAACGTTCGGCAGCCCGGAAGGCTCACTACTCCTCAACGGTGCGGCCAAACTCGCCCGCAGGCTCAACCTGCCGTTCCGTTCAGGCGGCTCGTTCACCGCCTCCAAGAGCCCGGATGCCCAATCCGCGCAGGAATCGGCCCAGACCATTCTGGCCACACTGCAATCCGGTGTGAATTTCTGCCTGCATGCAGCTGGCTGGCTGGAAGGCGGTCTGTGCTCGTCCTATGAAAAGTTCATCTTGGACGCCGACCAGCTCGGCATGATGCATGTTCTTGCCAAGGGCATCGAGATCTCCGAAGAGACCCTGGCGATGGACGCCCTTCAGGAAGTTGGTCCCGGCGGCCATTTCCTTGGCGCTGCGCACACGCAGCGCAACTTCGAAAGCGCTTTCTACAGATCATCGATCGCGGATAACAATTCCTACGAACAATGGCTGGCAGACGGGCAACTGGACGCTGCACAACGGGCAAATGTTCGCTGGAAAGAACAGCTGGCAGGCTACACGGGCCCAGAACTGGACCCCGGTATCGACGAGGCTTTGCTGGCCTTTATGACCGAACGCAAAGCCTCTTTCCCGGACAGCAACGTCTGATCCGCTGCACCGCACAAAGAACGCCCCGGCATTTCCCGGGGCGTTTTGTTTTTCATGTGATTTTCAAATTCTGTTCTTGCATCGCTTCCGGGCTTCTTAACAACGCTCAGAAGAAATACGTTTTTTTAGGTATCAAGCCTTTTCCAGCATTTCCGCATGGGATAAAGGTTGCCAAACCCTGCGTTTGCAAGGTAGCTGGAAACGCTGTTTGGCATGGGATAAGCTTACGCATGGCAGCACTGAGACTGGGTCGCGCCGGTCTGCGATTTATCTCGAGGGAGCATGCGGAAATGACTGTTTATAAATTGTAAGTTTTCTTATGAAACTCAATGACTTGACTGTTCCCAACTAATAAAAACAGGTTGTTCTGTGGCGTCGCTTACATCAAACATCGATATTCTTGGTTATTCTACCCGCCTTCCCGGCGCCAATGATTCTGCCGAATTCTGGACATTGCTGAAAAACGGCAAGTGTGCCGTTACGTCCGTATCCAAGGACCGCTGGCCTCTCGCCCGGTTCGGGCACCCTGTTCAAAGCACCTCTGGCAAGACCTACACCTGGGCCGCCGGACAGCTGGATGACGTATGGGGATTTGACCCATCTTTTTTTGGCATTTCTCCCCGTGAAGCCGTGCAGATGGACCCGCAGCAGCGCTTGCTGCTGCAGCTGGTCTGGGAAGCGCTGGAGCACGCCAATATCCGCCCCAGCGATCTGGCAGGCTCAAATACCGGCGTTTATGTGGGTGCGTCGTCTCTGGATTACCACCACCGCTTTCTGGTCGATCCGGCCATGGCTGACATGCAGTTCATGACCGGCAACACGCTGTCGATCGTTTCCAACCGGATTTCCTACATCTACGACCTCAGGGGCCCGAGCTTCACAGTCGACACTGCCTGTTCCTCATCCATTGTTGCGCTGCATGAAGCTGTTTCGGCCATCGAGTCCGGACAGATCGATACGGCAATTGTCTGTGGCGTCAGCCTTTTGCTCAGCCCGTTTGCCTTTGTCGGCTTTTCCCGCGCAACAATGCTGTCTCCGACCGGCCTCTGTCAGGCATTCGATGCCAATGGCGATGGTTATGTCCGCTCCGAAGGCGGCGCGGTAGTCGTTCTGCGTGCAGCCCGTGCAGGTATTCCGGAAGGCGCGAAGAGCCATGGTAAACTGCTGGCAACCGGCATCAACGCCGATGGCCGTACTGTTGGGCTGTCGCTGCCGTCTCCTTATGCACAGGCAGATCTGCTGCGTGAAATATACGAAGGGCTCGAGATCAATCCGACGGATCTCGCCTTTGTCGAGGCCCACGGCACGGGAACACGTGTTGGCGACCCCGCTGAAGCCGATGCGCTTGGCAAGGTTATTGGCCAGAAACGCGATGACGCGCTGCCGATCGGGTCTGTGAAGACCAACGTCGGTCACCTTGAGCCAGTCTCGGGTCTGGTTGGCCTTCTGAAATCCATAATGGCGCTGCGGGAAGACCTGCTGCCCCAGTCACTCCATTTCAGAAATCCGAACCCCGATATTCCGTTTGACGAGTTGAACCTCAAGGTCGCCGGCGAAGCAATTGCCCTTGAGCGCAATGGCAGCCGCAGACTTGCTGGCGTCAATTCCTTCGGCTTTGGCGGCACCAACGCGCACGCCGTCGTCGGAGATCCCGATCCTGTTGCCGCTAATGCCTCGACTTCTCCGGTAGAAGCTCCTCTGGTCATCAGCGCAAGGTCAAAGGAAGCGCTGCAGCAGCTTGCAGGGAAGTTCGCCAATCGCCTGGATGTCGAGGCTGATGAAACCGCAGGTAACGTGGTTGCCTCGAGCGCCCACGGCCGTGATCTCCTTTCCGAACGCCTGGTCGTTCTCGGCAAGACGAAAGCGGAAAAACTCGACGCGTTGCGTACCTTTGCAGAAACCGGTGATGAAAATACCGGTCTCGTATCGGGCAGCATTATCAAGGCAAACGCGAAAGTCGGATTTGTCTTTTCCGGAAACGGGTCTCAGTGGGCCGGCATGGGACAGGAAGCCTATCAAGCCGATCTCGCCTTCCGGACCGCATTCGACAAGGTCGACAAGATCTTCATGGGTCTGAGCGGGTGGTCTCTCGTCACCACGCTTTTTGCAGAAGATCTGGAAAGCGATCTCGAGCGCTCCGAAATCGCGCAGCCGCTTCTGTTCGCCATCCAGGTTGGCATTGTGGAAACTCTGCGCCAGCGTGGCATTACCGCAGCCGGTACCGCAGGCCATTCGGTTGGCGAAGTTGCGGCGGCATGGTGTGCTGGCGCCCTGGACCTCGAACAGGCGGTTCGCGTCATCCGTGCTCGCTCCAGCGAACAGGAAGTCGTCCGTGACCTCGGGTCGATGGCTGCCCTGCTGCAGCCGGCGGATCAGGCGATTGCCGCGATCAAGGAGAGCGGTCTGCCAAAGCTTGAGCTTGCCGCAGACAACAGCCCGCGCAGTGTCACCATTTCCGGCGACAGCGAAAGCCTCGACGCCTTTGCAAAATTTGCCCGCAAGAAAAAATGGGCCATGCGGCGCCTGAACCTGGCGTATCCGTTCCACAGCGCCCTGGTTGATCCGATCGAAAAGCCGCTTCTTGCTGCACTGGACGGACTTTCGCCCACACCGGCCTCGCTGCCGTTCTATTCGACGGTTACCCCGGAAGAACGCGACGTTCGCGTCGATGCCGAATACTGGTGGCACAATGTGCGCCAGCCCGTGCGGTTTGCTGCCGCCATGGAAAACATGGCAGCGGACGATTTTTCTGTCCTGATCGAGATTGGCCCCAAGCCTGTTCTTGGCACCTATGTGAACGACGTTCTCCGGGCCAAGGGCAAAAAGGCCAAGGTTCTGGAGTCTCTGAAGGAACCTTCCAAAAAGGCAGTCTCAGTAGAAGGCAATCCTCTCGACCGGATCGCTGCGTCCATCCTCGCACATGGCGGGCAGACCGATCTGCTGCGTTTCGTCGGAGCACGGCCCGACCATCTTGTTCCGCTGCCGTCCTATCCCTGGCAGAATTCAGAGTATCGCCCGGAAAACAGCCCCGAGCGTGTCGATTTCATGTTTGGTCAGACCTGGCCGCTGCTGGGGTATCGACTGCGACAGGATACCGCCGAGTGGTTCAACCATATCGACAGTGGCTCCCTGCCGTTCCTGCAGGATCACAAGGTCGAGGAGAGCATCGTCTTCCCGGCTGCAGGCTATATCGAGATGAGCCTGCGCGCCGCGCTCCGCTGGAGCCGGAGTGACCAGATCGAACTGCGTGATTTCGACATCCTCCGCCCGCTGGTGATCGAAGGCGATGAAGTGTGGGAAACACAGGTTCGCATTTCGCCCGACGATCATGTTGTCGAGATCCTGTCCCGTCCGCGCCTTTCCGACAACGACTGGTCACTGAACGCCCGTGGAACGTTCCTGACGCCGTCTACGACATCCAGAACACCCTGGCTGAAAACCGATGACGCCCTCGTTTCAGAACTTGATCACGAGACGCTCTACACGGTCACCAAGAGTTTTGGTCTCAACTACGGTCCGGCATTCCGCCGGGCTGACAAGGTCGTCAAGCATTCGAACACCAGCGCAACGGTTACGCTGTTGCCGCAGGACGAGAGTCTGGCCGAATACTCTTTCTCTCTCTGCCCGACCTTGGTGGATGCCGGTTTCCACGGCCTGTTTGCGCTGCTCGACGGTGTCGAGGACGTGCCACAAAACACCTCCTTCCTGCCGATCCGTCTTGGCACCTTGCGTCTTCTGACACCGGAATCTCTTCCAGCTTCCGTGCGCATCGAAGTCACCAAGGCATCTCCGCGTTCGATCGAAGCAAGCTTCGAGTTCCTCGATGCAGACGGCCTGACAATCGCCCGCTTGACCAAGACCCGGTTCAAGGCGGTGACGCTTGGGCAAGACACACGCCCTGACGACCTGGTCTATCGCCAGATAGCGACACTTCTGCCTGCCCAGGATCGAGTTTCGCCGCTTCAGGACACCTTTGAAGGTCTGCCTGCGCTGGCCGGCAATCTCGACCTTCTGGGCGCAGACGAACAGGAACTCGATGACAGTCGGGTTCTGATCGAGGCACTCGGTCGCACCATTGCGCATAAGGCCCTTTACGATCTCTTTGCAGAGCGGAAAGTTACGCTTGCCGCGCTTGCAGACGCCGGCGAACTGCACGAAACCGCAGTGCCCCTGGCCGCGAGCCTCTTTGGCTGGCTGGTGGAAAGCGGGCTATGCACGGAAAGCGACGATGGCTTTGAACTCTCGGATCCGTCCGGCAATCCCGGCGCGTCCGAACTTCTGCAGGCCCTGACGGATGGTGGCGGCGAACACATTGCCGAGGCCGCCTTGTTGGCACGTCTCTGGACAGGATTGCCCGACGTCCTGAAATTCGGCTTGCAGGAAGCTTCCGGCAAGGAATACTCCTCAAGCCTGTTCGACGCCTACCGCACGTCGTCTCCCGGCAAACGGGCCCTTTCGTCCGCATTGCAGTCTGGCGTACAAAGTCTGATTGCCGATTGGCCGAATGACCAGGCTCTGCGGATTCTTCTGGTTGGGGCCAACGGCGGCCTCGCGGCTGCAATCGACGCAGTACTCGATCCCACATACATGGCGTTGACGGTAACCGATGCCACGTCTTCCTCTGTCGGTCGCGGTGAACGCCTCTGGCAGGGCAGTTCGGCGACCGAATTCGTCGAACCGGGTGAAGCTTCCTTCACTTTCGACCAGCATTTCGACATCGTGTTGTTCGATACCTCGCTTGCCGAAGTCGATGCCGACACGCTTAAGCGTTTCACGAAATCTATTGTTCCTGGCGGGCTCGTACTGGGCGCAGAACCTCTGCCGCATCCCCTCACCGATCTCATCATGGGTGTCGGCTCCTCCTGGTGGGACGAAGGCTCGAGCGCCGAGTTCCCGATTTCCAAACAGCAGGCAGACTGGACCAGGGCGCTGGAAGCAGCCGGTCTGACAGACGTCCAGACAGTGCCGCTGAAAAGTTCGTTGATCGAAGCCGATCTTCTCTGCGCACGTGCTGGTGAACGCGCAGCCGACACCTCCGAGACCAACGAAGAAGAAACGTCCGAAGTTGAATCTGAGCAGAAAAAATACCTGCTTCTGACCGGTGCAGAGGGTCCGTCGCACCGTCTCGCAGAGGGCCTGAAGGCTTGCCTGACCCGCAAGGGGCACGCGGCAACCCTGCTGGTTCCAGGCGAAGTTACCGAACAGCTCGGCGACGACATCTGGAGCGTTGCACTTGGCGGTCAGGGCGATGCCCAGGCGACCGACGATGCGCTCAACGCACTCGTTGCTGCACACAATGGTCGTATCGTTCATCTGCTGGGTGCGTATGCACCGCCGGCCGATGCTCTCGCATCGGTCGACGCGCGCGCCTACAGCTTGATGACCCTGCTCAAAGCCCTTGGGCCCGATGGCGGCCAGTTCACGGTTCTTGCGCCAGCTGGCGCACAGGATATTGCCGGCGGCAAACCGGCCTCTCCCGAGCAAGCCGGTATCTGGGCGTTCGGTCGCGTTGTCATGAACGAATATCCGGACGCAAACCTGAAGTTGATCGATGTCTCGCCGGACCTGGAACCGGGGATTGCCGCCGCACGTGTGGCCGACGAGATCCTGGTTTCCAATTGCGAACGGGAAATCGTTCTCGACAGCAAGACGCGCGCTGGTCTTCGCCTCGTGAAAGGTGGTGTTCTGTCGAGCGCCACACTGCCGGAAGGTGCAAAGCCGGCCATGCGGCTGGATATTCTGCGCCAAGGCTCCCTGGACCAGCTTGCCTGGCATGCGGTTGAGCGCAAGCCGCTCGAGGGCAAGGACGTCGAAATTGCGGTCGAAGCCAGTGGCCTCAATTTCCGCGATGTGATGTGGGCACTCGGCCTGCTGCCGGAAGAAGCTCTCGAAGACGGGTTTGCCGGACCGACACTCGGCATGGAATGCTGTGGTCATGTTGTCGGATGTGGTCCTGACGTGACCCGCTTCCGGCCTGGCGACAAAGTCATTACCTTCGCACCAGCCTGCTTCGCGTCGCACGTCACAGTGGACGAAAGCGGCTGCGCGCCGATGCCGAGCACGGTTTCCGCGGAAGAAGCTGCAACGATTCCGGTGACCTTCCTCACGGCCTATTACGCCCTTGTGCATCTGGCAGCCCTTGGTGAAGGCGAGACGGTCCTGATCCATGGTGGCGCTGGCGGTGTGGGCCTGGCAGCTCTGCAGATCGCCAAGTGGCGCGGTGCCAAAATTATCGCTACCGCTGGATCTGAAGACAAACGGAACACGCTGAAACTGTTGGGTGCCGACGTTGTTCTGGATTCCCGCAGTCTGGCGTTCGTTGACGCTGTGATGGAAGAAACCGCCGGCGAAGGTGTCGATGTGGTTCTCAACTCGCTGTTTGGCGAAGCCATGGAACGCAGCATCGAGGTTCTGAAACCGTTCGGCCGCTTCCTGGAACTGGGCAAGCGCGACTATTACGGCAACACACGTATCGGACTGCGTCCGTTCCGTCAGAACCTGACCTATTTCGGCATCGACGCCGACCAGCTTCTGACACGTCAGCCCGCACTGGCCGTCGACCTGTTCGTCAAGCTTGTGGAGCTCTTCGAAGCCGGAACGTTGCGGCCCTTGCCGCATCGTCTGTTCGAAGCAGCAGATGCGGTTGATGCGTTCCGCCTGATGCAGCAAGCCGGTCATATCGGCAAGATCGTGATCCGCCCGCCTGCGGTTCCCGAAAACGTGCCGACCAAGCGTGAGATCTCGTTTGACGGCGACGCTGCGTACGTCGTTGCTGGCGGGTTCGGTGGTTTCGGTGCAGCATTGCTTCACCGCCTCGCCGATCACGGTGCCAAGTCACTTGCGGTTCTCAGCCGCCGGGGCGATTCCAGCGAAGAAGCACAGGAAGTCGTCGGACAGCTGACCAAGCGCGGCATTTCCGTTAAGGGTTATGCCTGCGACATCACCGATGAAAACGCGGTCAAGAAAGCTCTTGCGGAAATCCGTGCTGACGGACGCCCGATCAAAGGCGTGTTCCACACTGCGATGGTGCTGAATGACGTCCTGATTGCCAACATGGATCATGATGGTCTGACCAGGGTGCTGGCTCCCAAGGTACGTGGCGCGGAACTTCTGGACAGGCTGACGGCCGATGATCCGCTCGATCACTTCGTGCTGTACTCATCCGCGACGACACTTGTCGGCAATCCGGGCCAGGCAAACTATGTTGCCGCCAATGGCTATCTGGAAGGCCTTGCCCGCAAACGCCGAGCCGAAGGCCGGCCGGGACTTGCCGTGGCGTGGGGTGCGATTTCTGACGCGGGTTATCTTGCCCGCAACGAAGATGTGAACGAGATGTTGTCTCGCAAGCTCGGTCGGCATGCTTTGACCGCTAAGGAAGCGCTTGATGGCCTCATGGCGCTGATGGTGCAGCCTTCCCAGGGTGAAGTCGGCCTTGCGGCTCTCGGGTATGCCCGTATCGATTGGCAGGCAGCTCGCAAGGATCTTGCCCTTGTTGGTACGCCGCTTGTCGGACTGCTTGGCCTTGGTGATGAGGACGACGCCGGTGCAGACGGAGCGATTGATCTTGCAGCCATGCTGGAAGGTATGGATCAGGTCACGGCCGCTCAGACAGTCGCCAAGCTTCTGGCTGCCGAAATCGGCAAGATCCTGCGGATCGCACCTGAAGAGATTGATCCACACAAACCGCTTTCCGACATCGGCATGGATTCCCTGATGGCTCTGGAACTGCGCATGAGTGCAGAACGTCAGCTGGGGATTGACATTCCATTGATGTCTCTCGCGAATGGAGCGACATTGATCGACTTGTCTGGCCGTGTTGCGAACCGGGTTCTGGGCGATGAAAATGCGTCCGGCATTTCGGATGAAACACAGCAGCTTGCCAGCCTGCATATGGACGACCAGCGTCAGGAAACGGAAGATCTTTCCGACATCGCTACTGAAGTTGAGAACAAGAGCCGCGAACTTGGGTCCTTCCTGTAAGCGGCATCATAAAGGGAATGACAGGTATGGGCGCCGATGATCGCGCCAAGCTGATGGACAGCTTGAAAGCCAACCGCCGTTCCGCGCGCGGACGAGCCACGACTTCGTCGGCTCGCCCGCAAGCGGCTGCCCCGAAGCGCAAGGTCTACGATTTCAAGGAGCTTCCGCAGGTCAAGCAGTTGCAGATGCACCGGGCGGCGGCGGACATGATGGGAATCGAAAACCCGTTCTTCCGGCCACATGACGGACTTGCTGCCGGAACGAGCTTCATCAACGGCAGCAACTACGACAATTTCGCTTCATATAACTATCTTGGCCTGAATGGACATCCCAAGGTCAACGAAGCGGCAAAAGCCTATGTTGATCAATTCGGCACCAGCGTTTCGGCAAGCCGCATCGTTGCTGGGGAACGCCCCTTCCACGCAGAACTAGAAGCTGCGCTGGCCAGGATCCACGGTGTGGAATCCGCGATTGTCATGGTGTCGGGTCACGCCACCAATGTCACGACGATCGGCCATCTGATGCACAAGGGCGATCTGGTCCTGACCGACTCCTTCGTGCACAATTCCATAGCCGAAGGTGTCCGCCTGTCCGGCGCTACCCGCATGAACTTCCCGCACGACGATCTGGATGCTCTTGAAAAGATGCTGGCGGACCATCGGCACAAGTTCGACAAGGTGCTGATCGTGGTGGAAGGTCTCTATTCGATGGATGGAGATTTCCCGGACCTGAAACGCGTCGTGAAGCTGAAGCAGGCCTATGACGCGTGGCTGATGGTGGACGAAGCCCATTCCATCGGCGTTCTCGGCAAGACCGGCAAGGGAATTGCCGAGCATTTCGGGATCGATCCGACGGAAGTCGAAATCTGGATGGGAACTTTGTCCAAGACCTTCTCATCGTGTGGTGGCTACATCGCCGGTTCCAAGGTTCTTTGCGATTATCTCAAGGTCTCGGCGCCCGGCTTCGTATTCTCCGTCGGACTTTCCGCCGCGCTTGCAGGGGCTGCCATTGCTTCTGCCGAACTGCTTGAGCAGGAACCGGAGCGGGTCGGAAAACTGCAGCAAAACGGAGCTCTCTTTCTGAAGCTCGCCAAGGAAGCGGGGCTGAATACCGGCCCCAGTGCCGGCTATGCAGTCGTTCCCGTTATCGTGGGTGATTCTGCAAGTGCAGCAACACTTTCCAATCGTCTGCTCGCAAAGGGAATCAACGCCCTTCCGATCATTTTCCCGGCGGTGCCGGAAAAATCTGCTCGCATACGTTTCTTCATTACGAGCGAACACACGGAAGACCAGATCCGGCGCGCCGTGGAAACAACTGCTTCCGAACTGGACGCCATGCGCGCTGACGGTACAGCCGTCGACAGGTTGATCAAGGCTACGCGCTAAGCCAAACGGAACTCAGCTTCTTGGAAGAATTGCCCGGACACAACCTCGCTGTCGTGTCCGGCACGGACGAAGAGTTACTTGTCCGTACCCTCGCGGTAGCGCGGGTCCTGATCGATCGTTACGTCGAAACTTCCCATGAAGAGATCGCCGATCTTCGTCGGTAAAAGGTTCTGAAGCCGGATACCCCAGGCAAGCAAAAATGGAAACGCATAGAACGGCTGGCGTCGTTCTATGGCCCGGCGCATCAGCTTGGCGGCCTTGGACGCCGGCATCTCAAAAGGTTTCGCGCCATTGTGGCGGGCCGACATTGGTGACGTGATGAAGCCCGGACAGATGATCGTCACGGATATGCCGAAGGGCTTCAACCAACCGCGCAAGGAATGTCCGTAGCCTATGAGAGCCGCCTTGGTGGCGCTATAGCTCGGCATATCCGGCAAGGCACGCATGCCGGCAAGCGATGAAATGAGCACAAGTTGGCCTTTCCGGCGCTTCTGCATGTTATCGACCACACCTGTGATGGTGTTGACCACGCCGCGATAATTCACGTCAATCTGTCGATCACTGTCAGCATTCGTTTCGCGTGTCCGGTTCGGCCCAAGTCCTGCGGTCACGCCAGCATTTGCAATGACCAGATCAACAGGATGCCGCGCATCCAGATCGCTCAGGTAGTCATGCAGCGCATCGCGGTCTCGAATGTCGACAGCGCTGATTTCGCCGTCAGCACCAAGCGCCCGGATTTCTGCAAGCAGAGTTTCAAGCCGGGTCTGGTCACGGGCTATCAGGGCAAAATAGGTGCCAGTACCGGCGAATTCGCGGGCAAGAGCCTGTCCGATTCCGCCACTAGCGCCGGTCAGTACAATGACCTTTTGCGTATCGCTTGCCATTCTCGCCTCTCCCATCAGGGTTAGATTCCAAGTTTTCTGCCCAGCCAGGACGAGTGCCTTTTAATAGAGGTCACCAGAAGATGCCGCTTGTCAGTCCTCTGCTCCGCAAGTCTCGTCACCAGAAATTCGGGTGAACAGGGCAACAAGGTCACCGGATCTATTGTGCGGGCATATTTTACGAGTGCCAGATAGACCAACTCCGGCAAGGTGCGGCGCTTGCCCCTGCCCTCAATTTCCGTCAGATCCTCACAAAGCCCCCAGCCTGCATAAAAGGGCGCACCGTGAACGCAAACCTTCTTGCCTCGCAGCAGGGCCTCGAAACCTGACAGCGACGAAAATGTCTCCACGACATCAACCGCCTCGATCAAGTCTATGATGTTTGCGTCCTCGGCAATTTCGTCGACGTATTCCAATGCGGTTTCACGAGGCACGCGCCCCTTGCGCAATCCGGTTTCGACATCAGGATGCGGTTTGAAAATCAGGAATGCTTCGGGATGACGAGCCCGGGCAAGCCGCAACAGGTCAAGATTGACATTTGGCGTATTGGCGCAGTCGATGGTCTCTGATCTGGACTTTCTGATTGCCGCATCATCCGCAACCTGCCCTGGCACAAGTATCTTTTCCTTGTCGTCCGGATAGGCAAAGGTCCGGGACCTTCCGAAATTGTATTTCGAAACCCGGGCGCGAATTATGAGGTCGATCAGCGCTTCTCCCCGCGTCCGTTCGGCAGGCGAAAGTTCGTACTCCTTCAGCAGAACCTCAAGCCGGCTTGGCCGTGACGGATCATAGTAGATGCCGAGGTCGTCTACCGCGAGCATGGCACCTCTCGCAAGGCCTGCACCCAGTCCAACGGACCGCAAGAAGCCGTCTTCTATCCGAGACAACCCAATTCCGTTTTGCGCACATTGCTGCTCAAACGCACGGTCGGTCCGGCCAGCCCAGGAGAAAATCCGTCCGCCATCTCTCCATGCTGCCGAAATTGCCTCCTGTTGGGTCTCGTGAAACCTGACAGCACCGCCTTTACCGGAAAATGTGGCGTTGATGGATGGGTGGTTCCAATACTGCGCCCCGTAACAATGGCCAGGAACGGCATTGTCCTGCCACTGCTCCTGCATCAGCGAGTAGATTTCAATCGCCTCGCCAGGAGTGATAAGATCGTTCGTATAGGGCGAGAACCAGGCAGTCCTGCAAGACAACAGCCAGTTCAACAGACTTTCCACGGGGATCCGTTCGTCAGTAGCCCTCTTCATCAGTTCAGACCAGAACGGCATGCCGACTAAAGGCTTGTCTTCGCCCCCCAGAAGCTTTTCCAGACACAGGCCACCGGCTCCGGGCAAAGCATTTTCGCCTGCCGCCGAGCAGGACAGCGACCGGGTGCGCCAAATTTCGGTAAAATCACAAACCTCGGCGTTCTGTTGCCCTGTTTTTTTGAACTGCTGGACCAACGCTTCACAGGCAATGCTCGTAAGCGGTTGGTCGTTTTGCTCTGTGCCATACACTGGCAACAGAATGAGGCTGGAGGGCAAGCGCATGGCTCGCGCAGGTGTCGGTCCCTCCAAAACCAGCAGAAGCGTACCGGCGTTGGCGTCAATCCCACCTGGACGATTGGCATCATCCAACCGCTGAGCATGAAACGGCTTGTTTCTGACAGCCTCAACAAGACTGGTGTCCACTGCAGTCCGCAGTCGGTCTGCCAAAGGCCGCAGGACCGGATCGACAATTTTTATCGCCGTCCCTTTTCTCTTGAGCAGACTGATCATAACGGCACTCCGAGTGCACGCGCCCTGGCGAGTCTCGGCGGAGGATCAACATAAGCCCCAAAGGCATTCAAGTCCCTGTCGGCGACCTTTTCGGCAATGTTACGCGCTGCCACCGCAACACCGTTCTCATTGTGGATCGAGCCTCGAACCTGCGTCGAAGCCGCCAATGCCTGAATATAGGCGGAAAGTAAGTCACTGTCCGGCCGAGCAGGTTCTTGCCAGAAGGTTGAGAGATCCCCCTGGTGCGTCAGACCGTCAATATCGTAATGCGCAGGCACAAGCGTCTTCACCGGCACACCTGCCTGCAATGCTTCAAGTCCCGCCGTGGAGTTGAGCGTTACCACACCAAGCGCTTGTTCAAATGGCTTTGCGAGGCCGCCACCATCGAGAAAATGTACTCTTCCTTGCAAGCCAAAACTCTCTGCCAGTTGGTCTGAGACCCCCGGCCAGTCTTCGAAGCCGACATCAAGAGGATGGCTCTTCATCACAAGATGAACATCTTCCGGCGCGTCTTCGGCCAAGGAACGGAAAACGATTTCGAGAACCTGCGCAAAACTGTCGTATGGCGAATGTCTGCGCAGCTGAAAATCTCCTTCCAGCTGCAATGGCAAAACATAATAGCGCGCGGCCTTCGCCTGCATATCTGCGAGTGCACGTTCAGCCGCAAGGTTCCTCTGCTTTTCCTGAAAAAGCCTGACTGCTCCTCGCAGATATTCCTTGATTGGAGAATAGATCGTGTGGCGCTGATAGGAGGGATACAGGGGCTTCAGGAGCACGTTGGTCAGGTTGTAAAGCACATCCGGCGCTGTCTGGAGCCAAAAGCTGGAGGGAAAACGCGGATCGAGATCCACCTGACCAGCGGTTTCGGCGATGTGCCGTATCGCGGCCGGATCGGAGGGAAAGTGACTGAGGGTCGATAATCCGTTCCGCTCCAGCGTCATCCAGCCTGGTCGCAATGCACCAAGTTCTGTTACTGCGACGTAGATGCCTTGCTGGAGCGCTTTTTCAATCGCAATGCGGTGGTAAAGACGCTGATCTCCATGAAGGATGAGGTCGGTTATTCCGTGTTCGCTCAGAAAACCTTCTATGTAGGCCGGCCACTCGGACGGACGCCCCCTGAAACTGGTGCATCCCTTTCCATGCCAATGCAGCCAGTCGCCAGCGCAAAAGTTAATCCTGCGCACGTCGAACCCAAGGGCTTTGAGGTGGTCACCCGTTTGTCTGTAAAGCGGAGAAAGCGGTCCTTGCAAAAAGAGGACCCGTCTTGCGGTGTCTGAGCGCGCTGCCGTTACCGGACGGTGCTCAGCCGCGCCAGACATGTGTCCACCTTTCGGTTTTACCACGCCGTTTCAACTGCTCGGCAAACGTTGTGGCAATCCCTCTCGCCTGCGCTTTTCGCAATCGTGGCGGCGTCTTGCAGAAGGCTTGCGGCAAATTCACGGTATCCGCAATCATCCGTTCCGCCATGAGGTCAGCTGCGGCTTCGCGGCCTTCCTTGGTGTAAAAACACCCTTTGACCTGAATGGATGCTGCCAGCAACCGTTCTAGCGCATCCAGCAGCTCCTGATCCGGCATTGTCGGGTTTCGCCAGAAGTCATCAAGAGGGTTCTGACAGGTCAGGCCCGCAATATCATAAAGCGCGATCCCGAGAACCTTCGTGGGGCAGTTTGCCCTGAGGGCATGCAGTCCGGTGGTACTGTTGATCGTAAGAGATCCTGCTGCGTGTTCCAACAGCCTGTTGAGGTTGCCGCCGTCCACAAGAACCACGCGTTTCTTCACCCGGTATTTCTTGGAAAGCGTCCGAAGGATACGGCCCCAAGGCTCCATGCCACTGTCCAGCGGATGCACTTTGAAGACGAGGCGCGCCGCGGCCGGCGCATGCTGAGCAAACGACCTGATCACCTCCTCTGCTGCATCCGCAATATGGTCGTATTGGGAATTGTAGCGCAGCTGATAGTCGCTCTGGAGCTGAAGTGGAAAGACGTAGTACGGCAAGCCTGTCGCGATGATGTCGTCTATGACGTGATGGGCGTGCCTGTTTCGGCTTTTTGCGAGTGAGAACCGCGGAATATTGCTCAGGTAATCTATCAGCGGATGATAAAGCTTGTCGCGGACATACCTGGGATAGGACAACGCGAAAATCACGTTGGCCATATTGTAGGTCACCTCATTCACCGCTTCGTTGATGAAAGGGTATTTGTAGAGCGGTTGGCGATCGATATCCGGAAGGCTGCTGCCCACCTGCATGATAAGGTCCGGATCGTCCGGGAACCTTGAATGCGCGGACATCCCGCAATGTTCGAGAGTTATCCAGTCCGGTCGCAGATAACCGTTTTCAAACGCAAGGCAGGTGATTCCGAGTTCAGCCCCCACTTCCGCGGCCGCCACGTGATAAGGCACGCGATCCGCGTAGTAGACGATGTGGGTGATCTTCTGGTCCTGGCAGTAGGTCTTTAGCCAGTCGGGCCACTTCCGCAAGGAGCCACGGTAGGACGTACACCTGCGATCGTGCCAGCCGAGCCAGTCGCCAGCACACAGATTGACCCGGCGCGTCGATGCACCTGCCTTTTCAAGGCTGTCGGCAATGGTTCGTGCAAAAACACCAGGCGGCCCTTGCAGAAACAGCACCACCATTGAACTGACTGAAACCATGCGATCTGCCAACCTACCGGCTTTAACGGCCCACACTGTTTTGTTGAGCCGTTAAATCTTCGTACGGCAACTGTTACTCCGTGAGGTTACTTACCACAGAATAGTTGCTGATGAGCGGCGCGATGATTTGCAGGAACTTGCCAAGCTCAGCAGTCGGATGGTTCGAAACGAACAGGATATCCTTGTCCCTCATCTCGAACTTCTGCGACATGAAGAAACCCTTGGGATCGCGAAGGCTCAGCTTGTAGACAAGCGGCACACTCTGCGTCCCTGTCAGTTTGTCGGCTAGAAGCGGTTTAAGCTTTCTCACAAGCGCTGCGTCTTCGAAGCGGAACAAAAACACGCCATTGGCATCCGCACGGTCATCCCGCAGACCACCAACCGTTGCCAGTGCTTCGGCCATTGTGACTGTCTTGGTCTTGAACGGAACGAGCTGATTGGCCTTGAGCGCCCCGAATGCAGAGAAGGTACGCGGGCGGTGCGACAGCAGTATGTTGTCGTTCGGCGCAACAAGAACGTTGTTTTCCGGATAATCGATCAGGTCTTCAAGACGCGTCGTGCCCGCACGATTGCCACGTTTCAGAGTGACCACGGTTTCGTAGGTAGCGTCGCGAGCGCCGCCTGCCTGCGCTACGAGATCCAGCAGACGCGTGTTTCGCAGTGGCAGCGGATAAACGCCAGGCTTGGCGACATCACCAACGACAACAGCCGTGGAGCTCAGCTTGTCTCTCAAAGAGATAAGAACCTGCGGCTCAACGGCCTTCCCGACAAGTTTCTGCTGCACCGACTGGCGCAAGCCCTCGATGCTCAGGCCTGCTGCCCGGATACGGCCGGCATAGGGTACAAAGATATAGCCGCTTTCGTCCACGACGGACGGAATGTTGCTCGACCCGCCTCCGGCACTGCTGAACAGGCCGTCCGGGGAAGCTTCCCAGATCGTGACGTTTAGAGTATCGCCAACGCCAAGAAGCGTTGAAGACCCGCCACTCCCTACACCATGAAACTGATTGGCAAATGCAAGCGGACGATAATTCTTGATCGTGTCAATGTTGGAAGGGTCGACGACAACAACGGTGTAATCACCAGCCTGAGCGCTGTTCTCGACATCCTGCGACGAAATATTTATCGCAGCCGGGCCCTCGCCCGGCAGGGCGGAGCACCCAAACAGAACTCCGGCAGCCGCCAATACTGACAAAAAACGCATTAGTACCCAATCCACCCAATTTGCTGCCAAGTCTGGTAACACCCTCTTGCAGGGATGTCCAAGACGCATCGCAGCTTTCCCCGGGAGAAACATCCCAGCTGTGACTTTGCTGTAACACTACACCGGCTTTTCCTAGTGAATTGATAAATTTCCAATTTATCGTCTTCTGTTCGGCATGTGAGCGTCGATAATCAAACTCACTGTCCGAGCTTCCAACGTCTCTCTTCGGGGTATCCAATGACCGCCAGCAACCGGCAAGACGACATTAAAAACATTAAAAAACTCTCGTCAGAATTAACAATCTGGCTGAGAGACTCAGCGCTGCCGCTTTGGTCAACCTCTGGCATAGACCAGAAAACCAATACCAGCCTCGACGTAATCGACCTTACGACACTGGCCGGCCTTCCCGTCACGCGCCGCGCCAGAGTCGTAAGCAGGCAGATCTATTCATTCCTTGAAGGAAAAAAACTCGGATGGACCGGCCCGGCTGAAGATGTGGCGACTGCGCTTTATGGCTGGTACACGGACACCTTCCTGACCCGGGAGGGTCATTATGCGTCCTGTGTCGACATGTACAATCAGGTCACTGATCCGAGTTTCGACCTCTACAATCAGTCCTTCTCCCTGTTCGGTTTCGCAAAGATCGCGGCAGACCTGCCGGGATGCAAAGTCAGCGCCACCGAAAAAGCAGAGAATTTGCTGAACCATCTGATGACAACCTATCGCCATCCGGAAGCAGGCTTCCAGGAAAGCTCACCTGCACGGGTACCGCTCTGCTCCAATCCGCATATGCACATGTTCGAGGCCTGCCTCGCCTGGGAAAGCAATTCAGAAGATCCGATCTGGGCAGATCTGGCTGATGAAATTGCGGAGCTTGCCCTGACACGCTTCATCGATCCGGTGTCCGGTGGTCTTCGGGAATTCTTCAACAGCGACTGGACCCCGTATGATGGTGACAAGGGCCGCGTGATGGAGCCCGGCCACCAGTTTGAATGGGCATGGCTGCTGACCAGATGGGGGCATTCCCGCAACGATGCAGGCGCATTGATCGCAGCGCGCCGTCTATACGACATTGCCTGGACCTACGGCATTGATGAAAGCCGCGGCGTTGCCTTCATGTCATTGAATGACGATTTTTCCGTCCGTGACCCGATGGCCCGTCTTTGGGGACAGACGGAGTGGATCAAGGCAGCCATCGCACTTGCGAAAGTTTCAACCGGTACGGAACAGGACGCCTACCTTGCGGACATTCCGGAAGCCGTGCGCGCTTTGCAGATCTATTTTGCCGACGTTCCTGCCGGATTGTGGCGGGACAAACTGGCTCCAGACGGCACCTTTGTGGACGAACCTGCACCGGCAAGTTCGCTCTATCATATCGTTTGCGCCATCTCGGAACTGCACGATTTCGCGGAGTCGCTTTGACCTGCCAGTCGGTCCTAAAAAGCTGACATGGCGAAACCAGAGCAGGAAAAGACGCATTCGGCCTTTTTCATTCCGAAACAGCGCTCTATAGCTTGTCGCCGGTTTAAGAAGACATGCGACCAATGAGGAGGCCGAATGCCCAAGGCTCAGATCATCGATGGCAAGGCCATCGCGGAAAGTGTCAGGCAAGAAATCACCGACAGGGCAGCCAAGCTGCTGCAAGCAAGTGGCAAACGCCCCGGTCTGGCGGTTGTCCTCGTGGGGGAAGACCCTGCCAGCCAGGTCTATGTCCGCAACAAGGACAGGGCAGCAGAAGCCTGCGGCTTTCATTCGGTCAAACACACGCTGGCAGCTGACACCAGTGAGAGCGAAGTTCTGGCACTGGTCGACCAGCTCAACAACGATCCCGATATTCACGGGATATTGGTTCAGCTGCCCCTGCCCGGACATATCGACGAGAGCAAGGTTCTGCGACTGATCCGTCCTGAAAAGGACGTCGACGGTTTCCACCCGGTCAATGTCGGGCTGCTTACCGCTGGCGAGCGCGACAGTGCACTGGTGCCTTGTACTCCTGCCGGCAGCCTGGTCTTGTTGAAGCGCACGCTCGGCGACACGCTCTCCGGCCTCAATGCAGTTGTGGTCGGCCGCTCCAACATCGTCGGCAAACCGATGGCCAGCCTTCTGCTCCAGGAGAGCTGCACCGTCACGATCGCCCACAGTCGTACGCGGGACCTGCCAGATGTCGTACGCTCGGCCGATATTGTCGTTGCAGCGGTTGGTCGGCCGGAAATGATCAGGGGCGACTGGATCAAGCCAGGGGCGACCGTCATAGACGTCGGCATCAACCGGATCCCGGCCCCCGAACTGGGTGAAGGCAAAGCTCGCCTGGTGGGCGATGTCAATTTCTCCGAAGCCGCTGAAGTTGCCGGTGCCATCACGCCGGTTCCCGGCGGTGTCGGCCCGATGACAATTGCCATGCTGATGGTCAACACCTTGACAGCAGCGCGACGTCTGCTTGGCCTTCCGGACGAAGAAGCGCTTTTTTGAGTATTCATTGCTGGTTTGAACGCGCTGACAAGAATACTTCCGCGCATTCATCCGGCACCGCCACTAAAGTGTTGTACCACCTTCTCACTTGAACTCGCTCCGGTGCCATGGTCTATCGTGTTTGTATTCGCTTAACCATGGCCCTTTAAGGTACGTAACGTAGGGGCTGCAAAAGCAGTTGGTTGAATTGAAACGTCAAACTGACGTCATTCAGCCAGCCAATTCAACAGGCGGCAGTGAGTGAAGGGTCTACCGTCTAACAAGTCCGGCACGTTTGCCGGCAAGCGTTTCAACGCCTTGTCTTCATTGGCAGCTCGGTTGGCTGGCGGTGTTTCTTTTGCTGCCTTGCGTCCGGCAGGCGCGGCGTTGGTTTGCACCCTTCTTCTGGCTGGCTCTATCCCCGCCAACTCGTTTGAAATTTTTGGTTGGAAGTTTTTCGAATCAGCGGAAGACGAGGCCAATGCGGTCCCTGATCCCCTGCCCTACGAGGCTGATCTGACGATTTCCGATGGCGGAGATGACCTGACCAAGGAAATGAAGGAGGCCTCGCTGCTGGTGCAGCAGCAGGAAAAACCTCCCTCTGGTGAAGCCGGACTGCTCGCGCGAGCTCTTTCCGATCGCGAACGGCTGGTTGCCCAACTCTACGCCGATGGCCGGTACGGCGGCACTGTCGATATCACTCTTGCGGGCATTCCGCTGGAAACCGCCCTAGAGCAAAGCGATCTGCCGGATGCCCGCCCTGTAAAGGTTGCCATTCTGGTCAATCCGGGTCCGGTCTTCAAATTCAGCAACATCGATGTGTCTTCCCAGGACGGTGACCTGTCGACCGACCCGTCCTTCTGGGGCCTCGCCAAGGGCGATGTTGCGGCTTCCGGCAAGATCCTGACGGCGGAAAAGCGGATGATCGCGGTCTTGCGCGATCGCGGTTACCCCAAAGCACGGATTGCCGAACGCAGGATTACCGCTGACCACAGCACAAACACCCTCGCCGTGACGCTGATTGCCGATGCTGGGCACCAGGCACGTTTTGGTCCCGTATCTGTCAAAGGCACCGAAGTCACCGATCCGGACTTCGTCGTTCAACAGGCGATGCTTCCAGTTGGCGGAGTCTATTCGCCAGAAGATCTCGCCCGCGCCCGCAAACAACTGAACGAACTCGGTATCTTCTCCTCCATCCGGTTGGTTGAGGGAGAAATCGAAGGTCCGGACGGCACCATGCCGGTGACAATCGAAGTGAGCGAGCGCAAGCGACACGTGATTGGCGCCGGTGCTTCCTGGTCCAGCACCGAGGGTTTCGGCGTCGAATCCTATTGGCGCAGACGAAACCTTTTCGGGCGCGGCGAACTGCTTTCCATTGAAGGTTCTGTCGGCAGGATCGGCAATGAAAGCGTCCTCGATATGGAGTATTCCGCGAGGATAGCTTTCGAAAAGCCCGGCGTTTTCGGCCCGCTGACCAGTTTTTCGACCAGTCTGCAGGCACGCCAGGAACACCCAGACGCCTACAAGAGCCGTTCGCTCACCTATGACGCCTATCTGAACCGGGAATTTTCCGAGCAGTTGAAGGGCCGAGCAGGCGCGGAAGTCTTTTACGCCAAGGAGGAAGACGCCTTCGGTGATGGCGATTATCTGCTGGTCGGACTTCCGGCGGATCTGACATTTGACAATCGCGACGACAAGCTCAATCCCTCCAAGGGCATCTACGCAGCGCTGTTTGCAGAACCCGCCTATGACACCTTGAACAGCAACGCGATGGGGTTCATCAAAGGCACGGTTTCCAGCTACTACGCGCTCGATAAATCCAAGCGCTTCATTCTTGCCGGCCGCGTCTCCACCGGTTCTATCCTGGCACCATCAGTCGAATCGGTTCCCGCGAGCCGGCGCTTCATTGCTGGCGGTGGCGGCTCCATCAGGGGCTATGCCTATCGCAACGTCGGCCCGCGCAAGGATGGGGAAGTTACCGGGGGGCGCTCGATAATCGAACTTTCCGGTGAAGTCCGCGTCATGGTGACTGAAACCATTGGAATCGTTGGTTTTGTTGACGCCGGAAATGCGTATGAAGACAGCATTCCCGATTTTTCCGAAAGCCTTAAGGTGGGCGTCGGCGCAGGTCTGCGCTACTTTACTCCCATAGGCCCGCTTCGAGTCGATGCCGCGGTGCCGCTGGATCCGGGACAGGATGATCCGGATTTTGCCCTTTATGTCGGTTTGAGCCAGGCGTTCTAACGCAAATGCGTTTTCTAAAACTTTCCTTGCGGATCTTCGGATTCCTGATCGCTGTCGCGATTGCTGTTCCTGTTCTTGCCCTCTGCGCCCTGCAAGTGCCGGCGGGCCGCACTTTCGTGTCCAGCGTTGTCAGCACGCTTGCCTCTTCCGAAAACCAGACCATCACGATCGAAGGGCTCTATGTGAGCTTCGGATTGAAAGCCGAAGTCGCCAAGGTCACGCTCGCAGACCGGGACGGCACCTGGTTGAACGCCGAGAACATTGCAGCCGACTGGCATCCGATGCGCCTTCTTGGCGGTAATCTCGATATCTCTTCGCTCAGCGCATCCCGGATCGATCTGGAGAGAACTCCTGCTCCGCCACCGGCAGACGACGCAGAGGCTGCAGAGGAAAGCAGCGGTTCCGGCGGTTTCTCGCTGCCCTTCAACGTCACCCTCGATCGTCTGAGCCTTGATGAAATCAATCTTGGCGCGTCGCTTCTGGGGGTGCCGGTTGCACTGACTGCTGCTGGGTCCGGCTCCTTTGCACTTGATCCTGCTCTTGTGTCTGCCGATCTAGACGTGCACCGGATCGACGGTGTCGAAGCCGGTCTTGTGGCCAAGGCCCAGTTTGAGCCTGCCGCCGAAACGCTTGCCTTTGATATTGCCGTGTCCGAACCGCGTGGAGGCCTGGCAGCCCGCTTGCTGGAGGTATCCGACCTGCCTGCGCTGGACCTGTCACTCAAGGGAGAAGGTCCTCTGACCGACTGGGCAGCGAAGCTGAGCCTTGCCCTGGACGGAAGAACCACAGTAACCGGTTCGGCGCAGATCCAGGAAAGTGCTTCCGAACGGCATCTGGCATTCGATCTGGATGGTGATCTGGCTCCTCTGGCCCCTCCCGCGGCACAAGCCTTTCTGCTCGGAACGACCAACGCCAAGGGAGCCGCCAGGTTCTCAACAGAGTTCGCGCCCCTTGCGGCAAACCTGACATTGAAAACCCAAACCGTTTCCCTTGATGCGAAGGCGGATCTCGAAAACGATGCCGTGAATGCAACCGCTGACCTTTCTGTCAGTGCCGGAGACAATGCGCTGATTGCGCTCGACTTGGGCGAGAGACGAATAGCATTCGGCCCATTGAGCGGATCGGTCCGTGTTTCCGGAAAGCGCTCGGCGGTCGACTGGCAAACCAAGGTCGATCTCAAGTCGCTGCAGACGACGGAAGCCAGGACCGACGTTGTGATGCTGACCGCTTTCGGCAATGGCGCGGATCTGTCCGAGGACGAATTGACCTCGCCCTTTTCACTGTCGCTCGCCATCGACACTCTGGAAGGCCTCATACCACAGACGGAGCCTTTGACTGGCTCACTTGAATTGAAATCCAGAGGCACCTTGAACGGCGTCACCCAGTCGGCTGACATCAAGGATCTCACCCTGTCGACTGCAGTCGCTTCGTTCGCTCTCTCTGACACAACGCTTTCAGCCACCAATGTCACCGGTTCGGGAAGGCTCTCGCTTGCCGATCTTTCCCGTCTTTCCGGTCTTGCCGGACGCGAACTCGCTGGTGCTTTAAGTGGAACGTTTTCCCTTGAACTTGACCCCTCTCAGCTGGATGGGTCGGTCACAAGTGCCCTTGTAACCAGGGATATCGGGACGGCAATTCCACAGGCTGACGCCCTGCTCGAAGGTGAAACACGCATCGACGTGTCTGTCGATCTTCAGGGTACGGACGATGTTTCCGTCACCAGTCTTGCAGTTTCGAACAAGGCGTTGGATGCGAAAGGGAATGCCCGTTACCGGCAGAACGAACTCAGTTCCAGCCTGACCACCAGCCTTGCCGATCTCGCCAAGGTCGATCCGCAACTTGCAGGATCGCTTGAACTCGAAGCAAGCACGGAAGGTCCGATCGACGCGCTTGAAGTGCAAGCGGTTGCCTCTTCTAAGCAGATCATGCTTGCAGGCACACCCTTGGATGACTTGAAGCTTTCTGCCCAGGCAACGGCCAACCCCGACGCGCCGACAGCCAAGGTTACCAGCAGTGCCAGCCTGAATGGCCAACCCATCGCTGTCGATGTAGAACTTACCAGCAAGGATGGCGGCGCGAGCGTCAGCCCGCTTTCCGTCAAACTGGCCGGCAACACCGTGACCGGTGAACTTTCTCTGGCAGACCTCGACAAGCCTGTTGAAACGCTCAAAGGCACGTTGAACATTGATGCTCCGGATCTTGCCTCGCTCTCCCCGCTTCTCCTGACGGAAATCGCCGGGCGTATTCAAGGCACCGTGACAGCCAATCCGGAAACGCGGCAACTCGCACTTGATGTTTCCGGAAGCGATATCAGCCTGCCCGCTGTCAGTCTCGGCAGCGTAAGGCTCAAGGCCAATCTCACCGCCCCATATGCTCCGGAAACTGTCACTGCGGATATCGTACTGTCCGACATCCTGACAGACGCAACCCCGGTTCATGCTGTGAGCCTTCAGGCCAAACCTCAAAATGGCGGCACCGCAATCACGGCGGACGTCAAGCTGGACAAGAACGGCAAGGATGGCGTGACGCTTGCGGCGCAGGTGAACGAACCGGAAGCCGGCTCCTACGTCGTTGCCCTCTCAGAGCTTGCCATGCGCTACCAGGGAATTGCCAGCCAGTTGAAGCAGCCGACGACCATTTCCTATGCCGGCGGCGAAGCGACGATCGAGCCGCTGGAGCTTCAGCTCGGCAACGGCTCGCTGGCAGTGTCCGGCAAGGCAGGCCAGACGCTCGACCTGAACGCAGAGCTGAAATCCATACCACTCAATCTGGCCAATGCGTTTGTCCCGTCCCTTGGGCTCGGCGGCGCACTCTCAGGCAAAGTGTCCGCAGCTGGCAGTTCCTCTGCTCCCGAGGCGACCTGGTCGATCTCCGGAACGGGTCTGACGGCAAACGAGTTGCGCAAGAATGGTCTGGCTGCGCTCGGCCTGTCGACCTCGGGAACATTGAAGGACAACCGGATCGACCAGACGACCAAGGTCAGCGATCCGAACGGACTGAACCTCACGGCTACGGGTACGGTCGGACTTCAGAAGCCCAATGCAATTGCTCTTACCCTTAATGGCAACGTGCCGACTGCAGCTCTCAGACGCCCCATGATCGAGGCAGGCTTGCGCGGTGAAGGTACAATCGCCCTGAGCGGCAACGTCGGCGGTTCGGCGGCAGCCCCCACTTACCAGATCACCGCTACGCCCAACAGTTTGAAGATCACCAGCCTGTCGACAGGCATCACTGTCCAGAACATTCGAGGCACGGCTTCTGTCAGCCAGAACCAAGCGTCGTTGAACGGCATAGCCGGTGACCTTGCGACGGGCGGTTCCATGTCGGCGTCGGGAACTGTTGGCATGAAGGACGGTTTTCCGGCGGATCTTAGCCTGAAACTGGACAATGGGCGCTATGTCGATCCTGGCCTGGTGACTGCGGAAGTGGATGCGGATCTCAAGGTTTCCGGTCCGCTTGCTTCCACCAGCGCATCTGCTCTCATCAGCGGCAAGGTCTCAATCAACAAGGCAGATGTCTCAATTCCCGAGTATCTGCCCGGTGCGATACCTCCCGTTGATGTTCGGCATATCAATGCTTCCAAGGCGATCCGGCAACAGGTTGCAGACCTCGGCGGAGAAGCGACACAGGCCCAGACCCAGCAAAAGACCTTTCCGCCACGTCTGGATATCGTCTTGTCCGCCCCCGGACGGATCTTCATTCGTGGCCGAGGTCTCGATGCTGAACTTCAGGGTGATCTCAAGATCATCGGCACTACGGCCTCGCCTCAGGCCATCGGCGCCTTTGGCCTTAAACGCGGACAACTGGATATCCTTACTCGGCGGCTGATCTTCTCACGCGGTAACGCCACGTTCGAAGGTTCGTTGACGCCCGTTCTCGATTTCGCAGCAACCACTGTCGTCAGCGACACCACCATCACCGTAACCGTGAGCGGCCAGGCAGACGATCCCCAGATCGCCTTCTCCTCGTCGCCAGAACTGCCGCAAGACGAAGTTCTTGCGCTGCTGCTGTTTGGCAAGAGTGTCGGCAACCTGTCGCCCACTCAGGTGGCACGCCTTGCAGCGGCCATTGCCACACTTACCGGCGGCAGCGACAACGGCCCGCTCGCCTCGATCCGCAAGTCACTTGGCCTCGACGCCATTGACATCAACACCGACGGTGAAAACGGTCCTTCGGTCGCGGTTGGCAAATACATCAATGACAACATCTATGTCGGCGTGGAACAGGGCACGGGATCCGGGTCCAGCCGCGTCAAGGTCGACATTGATCTAGACCGCGGTCTGAAGGTGCGTGGCGAAGTCGGTGCAGACGGTTCTTCGAAGGCCGGCATCTTTTTCGAACGCGAATACTGAGTTCTCTTACCGTTCCCCGCAAATCTGACAGGGGCGCTGCGTGAAGCCGCCACGGGGAACCTCTATTGCGACAAATTGCCCGCAAGCGGTTGCGGTGCACTCGTGTCTCGTGCGAGTGTGCCCGCCATGACCAAACAATTTATAAGAAACACTCCGTCCCATCCGGAGGAAACCGTTTTTTCGGTGACGGAGACTGCCGGGAATGACGGGGGTGCAATCATGTCGATGAACAGTAGTGACTACACTCTGGGTGAACGGATCTGCAAGGCACGCGATGCCTCCAGTTTTTCGACGGCTCAGCTTGCTCGTCGCCTGGGCGTCAAGACATCCACTCTGCAAAGCTGGGAAAGCGACCGCTCCGAGCCTCGTTCCAACAAGCTTGTGCTGCTCGCCGGCATCCTGAATGTCAGCCCGACCTGGCTGCTTGTGGGCCGGGGCACGCCGCCGGTATCAGAAAGCGCCCCGACGTCGGATCTCGACAGCATGCGCGTTGCCCTGGACAGGGTGCAACGACAGGCGCAGGCTCTCGCCGATGAAATCGCCGCACTTCAGGACCGCCTCGAGGGCTGACTTCTTCCCCATTGAGCGAACAATAATCTTTTGCGCCGTCAGCCTCATTTGAGGCGACGGTTTGCAATTACGTGTCTTCGTGACCGCAAAGTCTTTGGAAGAACCGATACCGAAGCTTTTCAAGACAAGCCTGAAGGCCCTCCGGGACGTCCTCGATCTTCCGAAGCTATGTGTTTTGCCCGCAGCCTGCCTGTCTTCTATTTTCCGAAACCTGAACACATAGCAGGGAAAAGCGCTTGCCAGACCTCGCGCCTGGCCCCTATCTCTAGGTCAACGGTCTCCCGGCCGGAATCGAAGGAACGTCCGAAAGCTGACCTAACAGGTCTTTCGGACTTTGCTTACCGCGTTTGTCCGAAGGCAGTTCCCACCAGAAGATCTCTCAGGCCGCAAGTGTCTGCCCCAACCACGGTTCAGGAAACTACCCATGTCATTGAATGCTTCACTCTTGAAGGAAAAAGTGTTTATCGGCGGAGCGTGGTCCGACGCGGACAGCGGCCAGACAGTTGCCGTTACCAACCCGGCGACCGGAGCGACAATCGGTACCGTGCCCTTCTGCGGCCGTCCTGAAACGGCAAGAGCAATTGCAGCAGCCGAAGCTGCCCTTCCCGCCTGGAAGGCCCTGACGGCCGAAGCCCGTGCAACGCACATGCACGCCCTGTGCGATGCCATCATGGCCGACCTCGATGACCTTGCCGTTCTCCTAACCACGGAAATGGGCAAACCGCTTGCCGAGGCCAAAGGAGAAATCACGCTTGGTGTGAAATACATCCGTTTCTTTGCAGAAGAAGGCAAACGCGTCTATGGCGACACCATTCCCTCGCCCTGGGCGGATCGCCGCATTCTCGTAACCAAGGAACCGGTTGGCGTCGTTGGTTCGATTACGCCGTGGAATTTCCCGAATTCGATGATCGCCCGCAAACTTGGGGCGGCGCTTGCCTCGGGCTGCACCATGGTGATGAAGCCTGCCGAATTTACCCCTTACTCGGCTCTGGTCTACGGCGTGATGGCCGAAAAGGCCGGGCTTCCCAAAGGTGTCGTCAACATCGTTACGGGGGATGCTCCGGCGATCGGCGAGGAAATGTGCGAGAACCCTGCACTGCGGAAACTGACCTTCACCGGCTCGACCCGCGTCGGCAAGTTGCTGGCAGGCAATGCCGGCCGGAACATGAAGAAAATCTCCATGGAGCTGGGGGGCAACGCGCCCTTTATCGTTTTCGATGACGCTGATCTCGACCGGGCTGTCGAGGGAGCGATTGCCAGCAAGTTCCGCAATTCCGGGCAGACCTGTGTCTGCGCCAACAGGGTCTACGTCCAGGCCGGTGTCTATGATGCCTTTGCCCAGAAGCTCAAGGACGCGATGGATGCGCAGTTGAAGGTCGGCAACGGTCTTGATGCCGGGGTCACGCAGGGCCCCTTGATCAACGAAGCGGCCGTCGACAAAGTTGCCAATCACGTGCAGGACGCCCTGTCGAAAGGCGGCGAGCTGGTTACGGGCGGACGGCGTCCGAATGGCCCGGGTACATTTTTCGAGCCGACCCTGATCACCAACGCAACTTCACAGATGAAAGTGGCTCGTGAAGAAACCTTCGGCCCGCTTGCGGTTCTGTTCAAGTTCGAGACAGAAGAAGAAGCGATTCACCTGGCCAACGACACCGAATTCGGTCTCGCGTGTTATTTCTACACCAAGGATCTTGGCCGCACCTTCCGTGTCATGGAACAGCTCCAGTACGGCCTGGTCGGGGTCAACGAAGGTGTCATCACCACGGAAGTCGCGCCGTTTGGCGGTGTCAAGGACAGCGGTATGGGCAACGAAGGCTCAAAGTACGGCCTGGATGACTATCTCAATGTAAAATACAGCTGCATCGGCGGCCTCGGCATCTGATCTATGGTGTCCCGGCTCAGCGCCGGGACATCTCACGCCGCGTTCAGGAGCAGAGACTGAAGATTGGCGGAACTCATCGGGCGACCGAAGAGATAGCCCTGACCGTGAAGGCAGCCCAGTTCGCGAAGCCTGTCTGCCTGTTCTGGCGTTTCAATGCCTTCAACGATGAGAGACATTCCGTAGCCCTTCGCCAGATGCAGCACGGCCTCAATCACCGCGACATCCTGTTTGCTGGCGACCGACTGCCGGACGAACGACTTGTCGAGCTTGATTTTTGAGAATGGGTATTTCGGCAGATAGCCGAGCGACGAATAGCCGGTTCCGAAATCATCAAGCGAGAAGTTGCAGCCAAGCGCCCGCATTTCTTCCATCGCAAATTTCAGGTCAAGAGTTTCGTCGATGAAGAGTGACTCAGTGATCTCCAGATCCAGCCGCTCAGACGGGAACCCCGTTCTTTGAAGCGCCTCGCCGACGGTCGCAACAAGATTGCCGCGACTGAACTGAATTGCGGACACGTTGATCGACAGCCTGATATGGCTTGACCAGGTCAACGCCTCTTTCATGCCCCTGTTCAGGGCCCAGGCGCCCAACTCCACGATATATCCGTTTTCCTCGGCTATCGGGACGAATTCGGCGGGAGAGATCGGGCCGAGCTCCCGGTGGTCCCATCTCAGCAAGGCTTCGACGCCGAAGATCGACCGGTCGGCAAGGCTGATCAGTGGCTGATAGACCATGTGCAGCTCGTCGCGGACGATTGCCTTGAAGAGTTCGGTCTCCAACTGGCGCCGGCGTTGTAGCGCGGCATCCATTTCCGGATGGAAACGCAAGACAGGCGACCGGTTGTCACGCCGCACCTTGGCCAGTGCGTTGCCGGACTTCTTCAGAAGACGATCGGGTGTCATCTCGCCGCTGGAAACGATGTAGCCAAACTTGAGCTGAACCGAGATCCTGGCTCCTTCAATCTTGTAGTCCTCTCCGATCACCTCCTGAAGAGATTCGATCAAGGCCAGATCCTGGTCCGGCTCGCAGCGAAAAACGCCGGCAAAAACGTCTGCAGTGATAGCTGCCCAAGTCGCGCGTGCGGACAGATGGCTTCTCAAGCGCATCGCGATCGCTTCACGAATCTGGTCGCCGTAGGAAAAGCCGAGCGAAGCAACGATCTGATCGAGATTGGCGATTGCAAACTGCACCAGGCATACGTCCTGGCCACTCCCGCGTGCGAGGTTGAGTGTTGCGGCAACCTCTTCTTCGAAACCGTTCCGGTTGAACAGTCCGGTGCCTGGATCGAACCGCGCAAGATAAGCAAGACGTTCCGCGGATTCCTTTTCCTCCGTCACGTCTCTGCATGTCAGGCAGGCTACGGCCTCCGTTTCCATATCCCGCAGTTTCTTCGTTTTCGCGACGGTGCGTTCCGAGCGCGTGACAACATATTCGATAAAGCGTCTTTTTCCATCGTCCCGGCGCATGTCCAGGATCCTGGTCACCGGCTGGCGGTTTCCCGGGTCGGCAAGTACCGACAGGGCTTCTTCTACCAGTTCCAGCGGCAGCACGTTCCTCGCTGCCTTGCCGACCAAGTTGTCGCTCTGGAACAACGTGCGGGCCATCTGGCTTGCAGCAGACACTCGGCCGTCACTCTGCAGAACGACGATGGCATCAAAGCTGTCATCGAAGACCAAGCCTAGCATTCGCTCACTGTTGCGGCGTCTGACAGTGGCGATGTGAGAGAGAAATTTGTGAAAGCCCAGTTCTCGCAACACGATGCTGGCGGCACCCAGCAGAAGGACAAGGTGCGCACTTGCCGTCGGCAACAGGATAGGTGCCGACTTCTGAATGGCCACAGCACCGATTTCGAACATGATTGCGCAGAGCGAAAGAATGCTGATCTTCAGCGCCCAACCTTCGATTTTGGTCAACAGAAGAACGAAGAAAACGAAGAGCGCGAGCAGGACCGCAAACCCCTCGCCCCTGATTTCCATGGCCCTGTTCTGCAAAAGCGTTTCAGCCCCAAGGGCCTGGATGACACTGCCAGGCAACACATCGTAGACAGGGACGGGAAAGAGGTCGCGAAGCTCTTGCGCGCTTGCGCCGACGATCACCTTCTTGTCCAGAAACAGGCCCGGTGCCGCGGCTTTATTCAGGACGTCGACAAGCGACACCCGCTCCACCTGTTCCAGGGCGATGCTGTAATCCAGGCCGAAACTGCCGGCCGTATTTCCTGTGTACTCACCCAGAAGAGCTGCTACGGAAATTTCCGAATTCCCGTTGATCTCGAAACCGTAAAGGTTTCGCCAGATACGGCTGTCGGTTTCCATCGGCACCATCACGACAACGGGCCAGGCAACATTCAGCAGCTGATTGATGGGCCGATTTACAACCTCACCGGAATTCTGTTCTGCCGAAGCGGCTTGCCGGAACATGGCAAGGCTGACGTTGCCGGCACGCTCGATGGCGGCCGCGAACAACGTGTCATCTTCGGAGGTTGAGGCAGAGCTGAAATCGATATCGAACACGATATCGCTTGCGCCCGCTTCCGCCAGTTGATCCGTGAGGTCGGCATAAAGGCGGCGGGGCAACGGCCATACGCCGAGTTCGGCCAGACTTCTGGCGTCGATATCAACAATGACGATATCACCGGTTACCGGTCTTTCGATGGTCTGAAAGCGAGATTCCCAGAGGAAGCGGTCAAAGGCCGTCGTCAGTGCAACCGCACGCAGAGCGGCAACGGCAGCAACCACGCCGATCACGATAAAGACCGCGCTCGCTATTCGTTTCCGCTGCTCCGAGCTCCCGATCAGCACACCCACCGCCCACTTTCTTATTCAGCACAACGGGCGCCTGCAGAACTGCGTCGCCTTCGTGTGTACTGAATACCGTCAGTTTCTGTTTTTTCCGTTTCCGTTTCCGGAATTCCCTTTGCCGTTCCCGCCAGCATTGTTGTTGCCATTACCCGAGTTGCCGTTTCCATTGCCACTCGAGTTGCCGCTACCGTTACCACCGGAACTTCCGTTGCCACCAGAGTTGCCGTTACCGTTACCACCGGAATTTCCGTTACCACCGGAATTTCCGTTGCCACCGGAATTTCCGTTGCCACCGGAATTCCCGTTGCCATTGCCACCCGAGCTGTCATTCCCGTTGCCACCGGAATTGCCGTTACCATTGCCGCCGGAATTGTTGTTTCCCTTGCCGGCATTGTGGTTGGCATTGCTGGATTTCGCTTCAGCTGCGCTGGACGGTACGTTTTTGACGGCCGGTGTATCAAAGGCTGGCGCGCGCCTTACACCGGTTTTCACGGTCGGCTTGGTACGGCCTTCAACAGCAAGGCCGACACGGTTCGACGGTGCGCTGGCAGCTGCCTGGCCTGCAGTCAGATCCACTCTGTCGCCCGAGGCGAAATCCTCGACCGCGACGACACCGCGTTGAACGGAAACGCGCGCCTGTTTCGCCTGGACATTGATTTCAAATCGAGTGCCTTTGACAACGGCAGCAAAGAAAGGGGTTTCTACAGTAAAATGCGGCTGCTGCCGTTTTTCAACGTCGACCTCGATCGTGCCTTTACGCTGCAGCAATGTGGTCTTTGCCCCTGCACTGCGGAACTTTGACATTGCAAAGGTCGTGTTCGGTCCGACAGTGATGGTTTCTCCACCTCTTGCAATCAAGGCGCGGGCACCGGCCCGCGTGCCGAGGGTATAACCCTTTTCAAAGACCATTCCCTTTTTGACACGAAAGGCTTCCACACCGGGTGCAACGAAGTAAACGATGCCGGAAACGCGTTTGACGACCCAGTCCGAAGCCATTGCAGATGCCGGGTGCAAGATCAGAACTGCGAGCAAAAGAGTGCGCAGCAATGAAACCGCACCTTCCTTCACCAAACACGTACCGTCTTTTTTCATCTCGCTCTTCATCACGCTACAACCGTCATTCAACGACGTACGCCGCCCCATGGACAGACGAACAAATCCCCTGGTTTTTGTTTAACACTGCAGCGCTTAACCCAAAGTGAAGACAGTCGGTTAATATTATCAACGCTCGTTGTTATTTGCGATAAACCTAATTGACCAAGCAGAATCCATCTACGTAATCTTGCTAGATTCTGGCAACTACGTAGCTCGCACTTGTGCGCCATTCATCCAGCCGGAAGGATTGCTTGTCGTCTCTGTGTCTGGAGCCCCTGCAGCGGCGCTCCAGGCAATAATCTGAATACGAAATCTCACGTCTGAGGCCGATCGACTCCGGGATGGACCGTTACCGGCCTTTCCCTTTCCCGTTGCCACCGGAATTACCGTTACCATTCCCGCCGGAATTGCCGTTCCCATTTCCATTACCACCGGCATTCCCGTTGCCATTGCCACCGGAATTGCCGTTACCGCCGGAATTGTCATTACCACCCGAATTGCCGTTTCCGTTTCCGCCGGAATTTCCGTTGCCACCGGCATTGTTGTTGCCATTACCGGAATTGCCATTGCCTGAGTTGCCGTTGCCACGGGAATTGCCCTTGCCTTCGGATCGGGAATTAAAAGAATTCCCACGGCTTTTGTTATTGGCAGTTCTAGCTTCGTCCCTGGTTGCAGGCACGTTCTTCACGACACGCGTTTCAAATGCGGGCGCCCTTTTCGGTCCGGACCGAACTTCGGGCTTGGTCTTGCCGCTGACAGACAGTCCAACTCGGCGGGAAGGGCTGGTTGCCGCCGCCTGACCTGCACCAACATCGGCGCGGTCACCGGAGGCGAAGTCGTGAACACCGACGACGCCGCGGCCTACCTTGATGGACGCGGCCCTGTTACCCACGCGGACGCTGAACCGGGTGCCTTTGACAACAGCGGCCAGAAACGGGGTTTCCACCTTGAAGTGCCGATACCACCGGCGCTTAACGTCAACATCCACCTGACCACGATCCTGGTAAATTACCATCCGTTTGATCAGAACACCCTTGGGTTCAAGCGTGACGACAGAATTCGGTGAAACGACAAAAGTTTCTTCGCCCCGATTGATAACCACACGGCCACCACCGGTCTTCAGCTTCCAGCCCTTGCGGACCGTCATGCCGCGTTTGACAGCGAACGTTTCACCCGTCCGCGTTTGCACCATGACCCGCCCGCTGACCCGCTCGACAGACCAGTTCCACGGCGTAGCACCTGTTTCAACGCTTTGAGAAACGGCTTGTTGCGAAAACCAGAAGATCAGGAGAGCAGCAAGCAATAGTGATGCTGCCAGGCGGACCTGAACGTCCCGGAAGTGTCCAGCGTAGCCAGACTTTGCAGTAATACAAATGGCCTGACTGGAGCGATTTACGATCATTTTGCTGGACATAACAGCCCCCTCATGGCCCGATTTCGAACCTCGGCAAGCTATTCCGCCCCCGTTAACAAGACTTGAATTATATTTCGAAATCTTGCTGCTTCATACTTTTAGTAAAAATTGTTCTATTTTCTAACGTTTCTGAACTTTTCAAATATTAGATAAAATTTTAATATTAAAACTATTCAAGATTGTGTTTGTGAGCATTTGTGGAAACCCCTCAATCATAGATACCTGTGCTGCTGCGTCAAAACGACGGCACCTGTTTGAAAAATTTATTTTCAGACACTGCAATAAACTTGGTCTGGCGCCCGAAGGCGTCGGGCGATGTCAGGCTCTGCCCGAGATCATTTGCCTTACTTCAAGCAGGCGCCAACAGTTCCTTTTCCACCGCCTTGAAGATTTCGACCTGGTCGATGTTCATCTGCTCGACCCCGCACCGAACGGCTTTTTCGAATATCTCTCGCTCAGAGCCAGCATAGAACATTTGGGTAATCAACCCGGCCTGCTTCGCCTCGTTGATCAACTTTTCTTCAAGATCGTCTTCATGGAATTCCAGAATATGCGCACCCTGGGCGACAGCGCGTTCCACCGACCCAACATGGGCGAAGAGAACCATGCGTCTAAGGTCAGGTACCTTTGCGCGTGCTTCGGCGCGGATTGCCTGGTCGAAAGAAAAGGTCCAGGCATCGTTCAGCATGCCGCGGATAGCCAGCATATCCCGAATTTCAGCGGGATCGCCTTCCTTGATTTCAACATAAGTGCCGATACGGCCCTTACAGGTATCCAGAAATACGTCGAGCCTTGGGACACCTTCGCCCTTGAAAGCCTCCTTGAACCAGCTCCCGGCATCAAGACGGTCGATTTCATCGGACGTCATATCGGAAATACGTCCGGTACCATCGGTCGTCCGCTCAACAGTCGCGTCATGCATCACGTATAGGATGCCATCCTTCGACGGTCGCACATCCAACTCGACAACCTCTGCTCCCAGTGCAATGGCTCCTTCGAGAGAGGCGATCGTGTTTTCCGGAGCATGAAGACTGGCTCCGCGGTGGCACACAACGACGGCTTGTTTCACGTTTATGTCTCCTGTGTCTCCAGACTGTTGTCCGGAGCTTCGATGGGGCTAGCAGAACACCATTTGAAAGGGAAGTGCTGCAAACATGTGCCTGAATTTCTTGATGAAACGATGACACTGCAACTTCCATCGCAAATTCATGCACTTGCCCGTTTCAGCAACCGGTAATTGAAAGAACTCATCATTCGCCTCTGATCTGGAATTCTATCCCGATTCTCAATGGGTGCGGCATGACGGCCGGGCTACGTGTTTCACCTATTGAAATTTTATACAAGATCACGAAATCAACGAGGGACGGATCGAGCCCGTCATTGTTCAACATTTACGAACAGTCAGTCAAATTGCACCGCACAATTTTGTTCCTATGTTCCAGCCTGCAGCGTTCATGAGCGAACGCTTCTGGTAACATCTATGAGGTTTGATCATGATCCGTCTCGCAGCTTCTGCGCTTGCCCTTTCCCTCGTCGCGGGCACAGCCCTCGCCGAACCGGTTGCCTACGACTTCGACAAGTCCCACGCCAACCTGGCTTTCTCCTATAACCACCTTGGCTATTCCACGACCGAAGGCCGCTTTGGTGATTGGGAAGGCACGCTGCTGATCGACAAGGATACGCCTGCCAATTCCTCCATCGAATTCACGATCGACGTTGGCAGCCTCGACACCTTCTGGGCAGAGCGGAACGCACACTTCCTGAGCGCGGACTTCTTTGACGCCGAAAAGTTCCCGAAGGCGACCTTCAAGAGCACCAAGGTCGAAAAGACCGGTGACAACCAGCTTGAAGTGACAGGCGACCTGACCATCAAGGACATCACCAAGCCGGTGACCCTGACCGTTGACGTAACCGCACTTGGTGAGCATCCGATGGCCAAGAAAGAAGCAGCTGGCTTCGCCGTTTCCACCGTTCTGAAGCGGTCCGACTATGGAATGGACATGTATGCTCCCTATGTAGGAGACGAAGTCACCGTCACCTTCCATTCCGAAGCTCTCAAGGCTGACGCGACCAACTGATCTGACACCCGCGGAGGCCGGGTCGCCCGGCCTCCGTTTTGCAGGAGCTGCCATGCTGCGCAACACTTCAACCGGGTACGGACGGATCGCCATCGCATTTCACTGGACGATGGCCGTGCTGATCATCGGCATGCTTGGCCTCGGCCTTTACATGCACCAGCTTCCCCAGACCGACCAGGCAACCTTTGAATTGTACCAGTTGCACAAGTCGTTTGGCTTTGTCGTGCTGACCCTTGCGGTCCTGCGTCTTGCCTGGCGCCTTCTCAATCCTTCGCCGAAACTGCCCGAGAACATGCACCCGCTGGAAAAGGCTGGGGCGCATCTGGGTCATGTCGGGCTCTACGCCCTCCTGTTCGCGCTGCCCCTGACCGGCTGGTTCATGGTGTCAGCATCGCCTTGGGGCATTCCGACAATTCTGTTCAACACCTGGCCGGTTCCACATCTTCCGGTACCGGGGATGCTGGGCACCCAGGAACAGGCCGAAAGCTTCTTCAAGCTGCTGCATGAATATGGCGCTTATCTGCTGATCGCGCTGATTGTGGTTCATGTCGCCGCAGCTTTGAAACACCATTTCATCGCCCGCGACGCCACCTTGAAACGCATGATTTCAACGTCTCCGGCCAAGGCCGACAGCTGACAACACGAACTGGAAATCCGCAGATGACATTGAAGCATTTCACCTATGCCGTGGCAGTCCTGTCGGCAACCACATTCACTGCGCCGGCCTTTGCCGACACCTGGAAGGTCGATCCGGACAAGAGCAAGCTCGGTTTCGAGGTCAAACAGGGCGGGAGTACACTGACGGGTGTCTTCGCGTCCTGGGAAGCAGACATCGAATTCGACCCGGCCTCTCCCGAGACCGCAAAGATCAGCGCCGACATCAAACCGATGAGCGCCACGACCGGCAATGCGCAGTTCGATGGAACCCTGCCGGGCAAGGACTGGTTCAACGCAGGCGACTTTCCGACTGCTGAATTCAAGTCCGACTCGGTCGAACTTGTCGAAGGCAACAGCTACCGGGCTGAAGGAACGCTCTCCATCAAAGGCATTTCCCAGCCGGTCGAGATGGATTTCACGCTCGACATCGCCGGCGACACAGCAACTGCCAAGGGCACGGCAATCGTCAACCGGCTGGATTATCAGCTCGGTAGCGGCGTTGGCACCGACACTGTCGGAGACATTGTCACGGTGACCCTGGACCTCACGGCGATCCGCTGACAGCCTACCGGCATTCAGGACTTCCGGCTCCGACCATTTGATCAGGCTGCGGTACTTGGCGTCCGCAGCCTTTTTGCCGTATGAGAACAGCACTCAACGTTCCAGCGCTTCCGGATGAAAAGGGAAGCAGCCAGATCAGGAAAGCCTCCTATGAACGCTCCGCTCACACCTCCTGCCTATCAGCACAGCGCTCTTTTTCCCCAGGGAGAAGACAAGACACCGTACCGGAAACTGACTTCGGACCACGTCAAGACAGCCGAGTTCAACGGCGAAGAGGTGCTGGTCGTAGAAGCTGAAGGCCTTCGGCTGCTTGCCGAAGAGGCTTTCAAGGACATCAACCATTTCCTGCGACCCGGTCACCTGGAACAGCTGAAGAAGATCCTCGACGATCCGGAAGCTACGGAGAACGACAAATTCGTCGCATTCGATCTTCTCAAGAATGCGAACATCGCCTCGCATGGCGTTCTGCCGATGTGCCAGGACACGGGCACCGCGATCATCATGGGCAAGAAGGGTCGCAGGGTCTGGACCGACGGTTCCGACGAGGCCGCGCTCGGCGAAGGCTCCCGTGACGCCTACTTCAAGAAGAACCTGCGTTATTCTCAGCTCGCGCCGATTTCCATGTTCGAGGAAAAGAACACCAGCAACAACATGCCGGCACAGATCGAGCTCTATGCCGAAGGTGAAGATGCCTACAAGTTCCTGTTCATGGCAAAGGGCGGCGGTTCGGCAAACAAGACCTTCCTGTTCCAGGGCACGCCCTCGCTGCTGACCCACGATCGGCTGGTGGAATTCCTGAAGGAAAAGATCCTCACGCTTGGCACCGCGGCCTGCCCACCCTATCACCTTGCGATCGTTATCGGCGGCACGTCCGCGGAAATGAACCTGAAGACGGCAAAGCTGGCGTCCGCACGTTATCTCGACGGTTTGCCGACGCATGGGTCGGAACTCGGCCATGCCTTCCGCGATCTTGAACTGGAAGCCGAGATCCACAAACTGACCCAGGCAACCGGTGTCGGCGCCCAGTTCGGCGGCAAGTATTTCTGCCACGACGTGCGCGTCATCCGCCTGCCCCGCCACGGTGCCTCTCTGCCGATTGGCCTCGCCGTCTCCTGCTCTGCGGACAGGCAAGCCGTCGGCAAGATCACCAAGGACGGGATTTTCCTGGAACAGCTCGAGATGCATCCGGAAAAATACCTTCCGGAGGTAACCGACGACCATCTGTCCGACAATGTGGTCAAGATCGACCTCACACGGCCGATGCCGGAAATTCTGGGTGAACTTTCCAAACACCCGATCAAGACAAGGCTTTCCCTGTCCGGCCCGTTGATTGTTGCCCGTGACCTTGCCCATTCCAAGCTGCGTGACCGGCTGGAAAGCGGCGAGCCTCTGCCTGACTATTTCAAGAACCACCCGATCTATTACGCAGGTCCTGCCAAAACACCGGAAGGGATGCCATCGGGTTCCTTCGGTCCGACCACGGCCGGGCGCATGGACGCCTATGTCGACCAGTTCCAGGCAGCCGGTGGCTCCATGGTCATGCTGGCCAAGGGCAACCGGTCCGCGCAGGTGCGCCGCGCCTGCCAGGCCCATGGTGGTTTCTATCTCGGTTCCATCGGCGGCCCGGCCGCACGTCTGGCGCAGGATTGCATCAAGAAGGTGGAAGTGGTCGAGTTCGAGGAACTCGGCATGGAAGCTGTCTGGCGGATCGAAGTCGAAGATTTTCCGGCCTTCATCGTCATCGACGACAAGGGCAACGACTTCTTCAAGGAACTGAACCTCGGCTGAGTGACGTCTCACACCGAGCGACGCAGACCCGCGACCACCGGCCGCGGGTTTCTTTTTGTTCACACCGTCCTGCCGCGCGTACCGCCAAGCACCGTCCGGGAACCCGGTGCACCGCAGTGAGCACCGGATCAAAATGATTCGTGTAATGGCGGGAAAGGCGTAAACACCGGCCTAGATGGCCATCGTTTTTTGCCAAATCCGGGAAATTCGGCAACTACAGCGAGTAGGCGTGCAGCCATCGCGTTTTTCACGAAAAATTCGTTGCAATTTCAGCACAGATGCCAGTCTTGGATCGCACTCACATCAACGTGAGATTTTCCCCAAGCCCGTTTTGAGACATACTTATTAAGAGAGCAGCAAGGACATTTTCGTAACGTAACTTTGATTGAGAATCGCATCGTTGAGGCACGAGCCCGGTGCTGATGGGGGATCGGAATGAAGAAACTACTTTTTGTAATGGTTGCGGTTCTGGCGGGCGCATTCGCGCTGACAGCCCAGGCTGCGCCGCGATATGGCTATTTTGACCATAGCACGAACACCTGGGTCACACCGAAATACCACCCGGGCGGACCGTCTCCGGTCAAGCGCAAGCGCGTTAAATACGATGGTCCCTACCCTGCGGGCACGATCATCATCGATACGTCCGAGCGCCGTCTGTATCATGTTTTGCCGGGTGGCAAGGCAATGAAATACGGCGTCGGCGTCGGCAAGGAAGGCTTCCAGTGGGCCGGTACGCACCGGATCACCCGCAAGGCGGAATGGCCGAGCTGGACTCCGCCCTCGCAGATGCGTGCTCGTGAGCGTGCGAAGGGCCGCATCCTTCCGGCTTACATGCCGGGCGGACCAAACAATCCAATGGGTGCACGGGCGATGTACATCGGCTCGACCCTTTACCGCATTCACGGCACAACCGAACCGTGGACCATCGGCTCCGCTGTTTCCTCGGGCTGCATCCGTCTGGCAAACGAAGACGTGATCCACCTTTACAACAGCGTCACGGTTGGTTCGAAGGTTATCGTGAAGCGCTAAACCCGCTTTACGATCTATCGACAGGAAAAGCCGGGCTCTGCCCGGCTTTTTTCGTTTTCAGCGTCATGACTTTAGCCGCTCAGGTGTCGGGGCAATGGGAGCTGATCAGCAGGGCTGCCGCATCCTTGGCCGCCATGGAAGGATCAGGATCAAACCCCATCTGTGCGGCAACAATCGCCCCCTCCTTCAGCAGAAGGAGCTGACGTGCGAGCAGTTCAGGCTGGCGCGCGTGCGCCCTCTCCGCAAGGTTCTTGAACGCCGCCAGAAGCATGCGTTTGTGCTCGGTAGACTGGCAATAGGCCGGATGACCAGGGTCCTGGAATTCTGCCGACGCCTTGATGAACATGCAGCCTCTGAAATCGGGTTCCTCGAACCATTCCTTCAGAATGTCGAACACTGCCAGCAGTTTGTCCTTCGGAGGCAGATCACATTCGTCCAGCTTGCGCAAAAACCAGTTCCGGAACGTTTCGTCCCGATACCTCAACACCGCCAGGATCAGATCATCCTTGGTCCTGAAGTGCTTGAACATCGTTGTCTTGGATATGCCCGTTTCGGCAACAAGTGCATCCATGCCAGTCGCATGAAAACCATCTCTATAAAAGACAGCCAGCGACTTGCGCACCAATTCATCGCGTTTGCTCGGTCGCATCAACTTCCTTTCTGTACTGAACAGTAAATAGACAAATTCAGGTCCACATTCAAGAGCGGGTCAAAAACTCCCTGTCTTTCGTCAGTTCATCCTTCCGATCACGGATTGATGATGCCATTTGAGAAAAATACGCCTTGCTTTTGTGAACAGATCAGTACACATAAGAAATCATAACTGAACAGATCGGTACACAAACATCTGTTTTCACACTGCGAGGCAGACCCCATGTTCTCTCCAAGACCTGCATATCCGCGTGGCACTTATCTCTTTGGTGCGTTCGTCGCCGGAGCTCTTCTGATCACCTCGGCCATGCGGCCGGCACCCCAGCTGGAAGATGCACGCCTTCATGCCGGGTTGGCCTCATCCCCTCAGATCCATACCCTGGAGCTTGCACGATGACCGAACAGCGCCCCCCGCTGCCCCCTTTTACGCTCGATACCGCCCGCCAGAAGGTTCGTGCCGCGGAAGACGGCTGGAACAGCCGGAACCCGGAAAAGGTCTCCCTTGCCTACACGCCGGACACCATCTGGCGGAACCGGTCCGACTTTCCGGTCGGACGGCAACAAGTGGTGGATTTTTTGACAAGCAAGTGGCAGCGAGAGCTTGAATACAGGTTGATCAAGGAACTCTGGACCTTTGCCGGCAACCGGATCGCCGTGCGTTTTGCCTATGAATGGCATAATGCCGAAGGACAATGGCATCGGTCCTACGGCAACGAGAATTGGGAATTTGCTCCCAATGGTCTGATGCATCGCCGCTTTGCCAGCATCAATGATCTCGCCATTTCGGCAAACGAACGAAAGATGCACTGGCCCCAGGGCCCGCGTCCGGCGGACCACCCCGGTCTCAGTGAACTCGGTCTCTAAACGTTCGCCGCTCAATTGAAGACATATGCCGCACCCAGTGACATCAGGGGCGATTAGAGCACCGGTTCCCGGCCAAAAGCCGGGCACCGGCTGCCAACTTCGGACTGACTTCAGTGTGCCGTCAGGACAATTTCGCCGTCATGCAGGAAACAGCCCTTGTTGAAGAGCGATAGATCGACAGGATTTGTTGACCGCACATCGGCAAATCCAGGCACGGCTTTGGTCTGGGGATCGAAGCTTCTGTGTACCTGCGACAGGAAGACGAGGGTCGCGCACTGCATGGTGGCGAACCGCCTCAAATCGTCGATCTGGTCACCAAGCGGAGGTTGCGAACGTTGCTGGTCCATGACCTGCAGATAGTCGATCACGGCGATGGTGCCAGGCGTCGCATTTGCGAGAGCTTCCCGGATGGTTCGTGCACATACGCTGTCGGTTAGTTCTATCCGGAACTTTCCCGTTTGTTCCAGCTCGTGATAGCCGCTGTCTGACAGTTTGGACCGGACGTCGCGATAAGAACATTCGGATGAAAAGAAGACGGAATACCGTCCGGTCCTTGCCGCTTCGGCAAGCAGTTCAAGCCCAAGTACGGTTTTGCCGTGACCGGGCCTTGCTCCGAGGATCACCATGTCGCCGGGCGCAAGCGCGGACAGCAGGCTGACCGACGGACCGGTCTCGCGACCGGCCGATGAAAGATGGCTCCAGCTTCTGAAGCCTTCCCGCGCAGCAATTTCGTCCAGCGACTGGCTCAGAGTGATGGACTTGCGCCTTGCCATCACTCGGGCTTCTCGCTTCAGACGGAAAATGGGTGCAGAGAATTTCATGGTGCGACCTCCAGATCGCGTGCAACTGCCGCAGTCCCTCCTTATGCGAATGCACGATCACCTGGTTGCCAACCTGAAGTGACCCTGCAGTTCGGCTGCTGCTCCAGTGGAGGGGGATGGCGCGGGTCGAGCCATGTTCTTTCTAGCAGATTCTATCAGGCTCAAGCCATCCCGGCCCTGCCTGCCCTCATCAACGATCCCGGCTCAAACCCTTGTCTGCAAGTTCCTGCAGGTAGACACCCCAATGCGCGTCCGGGTCTCTGCCAAGGTCGAGAAAATACGTCCAGGTGAATATCCCGGAATTATGCATGTCGTCGAAATGGATACGGACCGCATAGTTGCCGACGGGTTCGATCTTCATGATCTCCACATTGCGCTTGCCCGGCACAGTCTGCTTCTGAGACGGGTTGTGCCCCTTCACTTCCGCCGAAGGGGAACACACACGCAGATACTCGGCAGACAGGTCGTGCCGTTCGCCGGTGTTGAAGGCGACGGTCAGGCTCTTCCTGTCTTTGGCTACACGCAGTTCCGTCGGCCAGGGCGCGGTCGGGTCGGTCATGTCCGGGTCCTTTGATTCCACCCGGCCTCCTGTGCCGGGACTTGTGCGCGGACGATACCGGTGGCATGCCAGCCGTCAAGCGGCGTCTTGTCCCGCCTGCTTCACGGCCTCGTAGCCTTCCAGAGCCGCCTTGCGGGCATTGGCATGATCGACCAACGGCTTCGGATAGGTCTTGCCGAGCGTGATCCCGGCCTTTTTCAAGGCTTCGGCAGGCGCATCGAACGGCGCGAACAGATAATGCGTGTCCAGTTCGCGCAGTTCGGGAACCCACATGCGGATATAGGCGCCCTCGGGATCGAATTTCTCGCCCTGAGTGATCGGATTGAACACCCTGAAATAGGGAGCGGCATCGGCACCGGATCCTGCGACCCACTGCCAGCTTGCAGAATTGTTGGCAAGATCCGCGTCCACCAGCGTATCCCGAAACCAGGCTTCACCATGGTGCCAGTGGATGCGCAGATGCTTGATCAGGAAACTCGCCACGATCATGCGCACCCTGTTGTGCATGTAGCCCGTCTGCCAGAGTTCACGCATGCCGGCGTCGACAATCGGATAGCCTGTCTGTCCCTGCTGCCACTTCTCCAGGTCCTCCCCCGGTTCCTGCCAGGGATAGGCATCAAACGTGGGGCGCCAATTGTCGGATGGCAGTTTCGGGAAATGGTATAACAGGTGATAGGCAAACTCCCGCCAGGCTATCTCGGACAGGAATTTCATTCCGTCACCGGCAACCGACGACTTCCCGTCAATTGCTTTCTGCGTTGCATGCCAGATCTGACGTGGTGAAATTTCGCCGAAGTGGAGATGCGGCGACAGGCGTGACACGTTGGGCAGATCCGGTCTGTTGCGCAACGTGCCGTATCCCTTCAACCCTTCTTCGAAAAAATTGACGAGCCGCTCAGAAGCACCTTTTTCACCCGGCTGCCAGCAATCGCCCCAACCGGCTGCCCAGTTCGGCTTTTTGGGCAAAAGGTCAAAGCTGTCCAATTCCTCACCACCGTTGTAATCGGCAAATTCCAGTTCCTCCGGCGCCGGCAGAGCCGCAGCGATATCAAGCTGCTGCGCTGCCTTCCAGAACGGCGAATACACCTTGAACGGACCACCGGATTTCGTCTGCAATTCCCAGGGCTCGAACAGCAGCGACGCCTTGAAGCTTTTGACGTCTCGTCCGTCGTCTTTCAGCGCCGCCTTCAAATCGGTGTCTCTTTCGATCGCGTGCGGTTCGTAGCAGCGATTCCAGTAGACCGCATCGACGTCACACTCCTGCGCGAGCTTCGGAATCAGATGCCTCGCGCTGCCTCGCAGGAAAACCAGACCTGGCAGATCCCGTTTCAATGCCGCCAGGCTGTGATGAAGCCACCATCGGCTCGCTCCGCCCAGCGGGTGTGTTTCTCCAGTCTGGTCCGCCGCCTCGAGAATGAACACAGGAAGGACCGAACCGTTGCGAGCCGCCAAGTAAAGGGCCGGATTGTCCGTGACACGTAAGTCCTGTCGAAACCAAACAAGTGTTGTCATGCTGCTCCTGCCAATTGCTACAGCCCAGATACGCGGCATATCGCAATCGGATCAATGGCGTGAGAGATTTGGTGGCTCTATTGCGGCCGAAAGCGGCAACACGGCCCTGCTCTCCTGATTGTGACGGACCCTCACGCCCCGCAGGTCCAGACCGGCTGTGGAATTTCCTTCGACAGTTAGGCACCATGCAGCACTTTCCAAGGGAATTGACAAAAGTACACCGGTAAGTTTACCTGATGCCGTAAACCGGACATTTGCAGTCCGGTTTCAATTGATCTTGCCCGTATCAACGCCATATGATCTGGATAAGATAAAATCGAGGGAGAGCGAAACGTGACAGACGGCAAGATTGTGGTCCCGGCACAAGCGGCAACCGGACAGGCTGGTCCGCACGCACCGATGATTGATCCCTTCGGCCGCGCCGTCACCTATCTGCGCGTCTCCGTGACCGACCGTTGCGATTTCCGCTGTGTCTATTGCATGGCGGAAGACATGACCTTCCTGCCAAAACGTGAAGTGCTGAGCCTGGAAGAGCTCGACCGCCTGTGCACGGCCTTTATTGAAAAAGGCGTCCGGAAACTTCGCCTGACCGGCGGTGAACCGCTGGTGCGCAAGAATATCATGAGCCTGATCCGCAGCCTTGGGCGGCATCTGGACAGCGGTGCCCTGGAAGAACTGACACTCACCACCAACGGTTCGCAGCTCGCCCGTTACGCGCAGGAACTGTACGATTGCGGTGTGCGCCGGATCAATGTGTCGATCGATACGCTCGATCCGCAGAAATTCAAGACCGTCACCCGATGGGGGGACCTCGGCAAGGTCATGGACGGGATCCGCGCGGCAACTGCAGCGGGCCTCCAGATCAAGATCAACATGGTTGCGCTGAAGGACGTCAACGAGCACGAGATCGAAACCATGCTGAAGTGGTGTCACGATCACGGCCATGACCTGACACTGATCGAGACCATGCCCTTGGGCGAGATCGATGGCGACCGCACCGACCAGTATCTGCCGCTGTCCACCGTTCGAGCGCGTCTGTCCGAACAATTCACGCTCACGGACATCCCCTACAAGACCGGTGGTCCGGCCCGGTATGTGACGATCGAGGAGACCGGTGGCCGCCTCGGGTTCATTACGCCCATGACGCATAACTTCTGCGAAAGCTGCAATCGGGTGCGCGTCACCTGCACGGGCCAGCTTTACATGTGCCTTGGTCAGGAAGACATGTCGGATCTTCGCGCGCCGCTGCGTGCCTCGGAAGGCAACGACCTGCTGAACGATGCGATCGACGAAGCCATTGGCCGCAAGCCAAAAGGGCATGATTTCGTAATCGACCGGGACCGCAAGCAGCCTGCCGTTTCCCGGCACATGAGTGTTACCGGCGGTTAGACCTCCCGAGCCTTGGAATGCCGGGCAACAGCAAACTGGCGATTTTGAAAACCGGCGGCGCTTATTCTGCCGGAACGAGGTCGGAGCGTGTCGTGTAGAACCTGATGAAAACGGTTGCAATCAGGCTGCAACCGATGCCGAGCCCCATCATCAGGATCATGCCCCAGGGTGATGCTGCCAGTATGCCATCGGCGTAGAGTGAGGCGACGATGGATCCGGCCAGTGCGCCCATGGCGACCTGAAGAGAAGCGGTCAAACCGGAAGCGGCACCGGTCAACTCCGGCCGCACGCTGACCGCGCCGGACAATGCGCTTGGAAGGCAGATACCGTTGCCGAGCCCAAGCAGGAACATCGGCAGGAACAGGCTGGGCGCGCTCAACGCCCCGAAATAGGCAAACCCCGAAATAACCGCCACGCAAACGACGCCGATAAGGGTTCCGGTCAGTATCATCGGAAACAGGCCAACTCGTTCGGCGAACCTGCCGGAAATGAAGTTTCCGGCAATATAGCCAAGCGCTACGAACATGAAGTAGAACCCCATTTCCCGAGCGCTCAGGGACAGCAGATCGGCGGCAATAAAAGGCGCGCCTCCAAGGTAAGCAAAATAGGCAAGCGCGTTGGCCGCCGCAGTCAGGCTGTAGCTCCAGTAGAGCGGCTCACGGCACAGGGTTGCGTAGGATTTCAGGATCTGCCGCCCACCAACTGCATTCCTGTCTCGGTGCGTTTCCGGCAGCAGGGCGTAGCTTGCCCATAGAACGGCAATCCCGAACACCAGCAATAGCACGAACCCACCCTGCCAGCCGTAATATTGATCCAGCATCCCGCCGATTGCCGGTGCCACGGTTGGCATCACCGCCATGCCCATGGTGACATAACCGATCATGCTGGCTGCCTGCTTGGGGCTGTAGAGATCCCTGAGGATCGCGCGGCCAAGAACCATTCCAGTGCAACCACCGGCGGCCTGAAGCACCCGGGCTGCGATCAAGGCTTCGATAGTTTGTGCGAAAAGACACAACACACTGCCGATCACGAAAAGGACCATGCCGAGTATTATTACCGGGCGTCGGCCGAACTGGTCCGACAATGGGCCCCAGAACAGCTGGGATACCGCAACAGCGATGAAATAAGCGGACATCGATAACTGGATTTCACCCGCGGTTGCGGAAAAGACCAGCATCATTCCTGCCAGGGACGGCAGGTAGATCTGCATGGCGAGCGGACTGACCGATGAAATCGCGACGAGCACCGCCAAGGAAGGTTTGGCTTCAGTGCTGGAAATCTGAGTGCGGCTGGAGAGCATGCCCGGGCAGGAACCTTATGTATCTTCAACCCAAGCGGGCTATATATTCAGGATCGAATATATATTAGCTGCGTGATCCGGACGTGAAAATCTCAATTGTTACAGAAACTCACCCCTCGCCGAGTAAAATACCGCCCGTTTCCGGGAGCCGTGCATAGAATTGTACCACCTGGCCCCTCCTGCAAAGAACATCAGGTCGCGCGCTGTTCAGACGGTGTTTCACGCCCAGGTCATTCGCGTTCACGGTCTGTGAAGTGTGTCGGTGCCTGAGCCTGAACCTGAAAAAAAGGCCACGGCAAAAGCCGTGGCCTGAAATTGTTTTGCCTGAATGCTTTCTCCAGATCAGTCGAAGACGATCTTCGGAGCAGCCCTTGCAGGTTCGGCGCTCTCACGCTCGATGCTGGCGAGCACTTTGGCGGCGATGTCCTTGTAGACGCCGGCAACTGCCCCTTCCGGGTCGGACACGACGACTGGAGTACCGGCATCCGACGTCTCGCGGATCTTCATGGTCAACGGGACTTCGCCCAGGAAGGGAACACCCAGCCGGTCCGCTTCCGCTCGCGCGCCGCCGTGGCCGAAAATGTCATGACGACCGCCGCAATCCGGACACAGGAAATAGCTCATGTTCTCGACAATTCCCAGTACGGGAACGTCGACACGTTTGAACATGTTGAGCCCTTTGCGGGCATCGATCAGTGCAAGATCCTGCGGTGTCGACACGATAACCGCGCCTGCCAGCGGAACCTGCTGTGCCATCGTAAGCTGAGCGTCCCCCGTTCCCGGAGGCATGTCGACCACCAGAACATCAAGTTCGCCCCAGGCGACTTCGCGCAGCATCTGGGTGAGCGCGGAAATCACCATCGGCCCGCGCCAGATCATCGGGGTTTCCTCTTCCACCATGAAGCCCATGGACATCACCTTGATGCCATAACCTTCCAACGGCTTCAGCATTCTGCCCGAGAGAGCTTCCGGCCGGCCGGACACATTGAAAAGCCGCGGCACGGAGGGACCGTAGATATCGGCATCCAGAACGCCGACCTTTTTGCCGAGGGCTGCCATCGCAAGAGCGAGGTTCGCCGTCGTCGTGGACTTGCCAACGCCGCCCTTGCCTGATGCAACAGCAACAATGTGCTTGATGCCCGGCACACCGGGCTTTGCAGGAGCATGTTCTTCAGCAGACCGCCGGGGTTGCTGCGGTGCCGGTTTGGGGGCTGATTGAGGCGCTGTGTTTCGGGCGCTGCCTGCCGCACGTTCGGCCGTCAGAGCCACCATCGCGGTCTCCACGCCTTCCACTTCCTTGACCACCTTTTCCGCGGCCTGACGTAGAGGCTCAAGCTCCTGCGCGCGCTCTGCGGGAACGGTGATGGAGAAGACAACACGGCCATCGGACACGAAAACATCCGAAACGAGGCCTAACGAAACGATATCGCCTTCAAGGTCCGGTCCCTTGATCTGCCTCAGTCGTTCCATGACTGCGCTTTTTATGGTGTCGGTCATTCTTCGGTCCTGTTTCGTGCACCGGCCACTGCGCGCAACCGGTTCTTTCCCGGTGCGAACTCTAGTTCGCCGCATCATTCAGGCAACCTGCCAAAATGAAGCACGGCGCTTTCCGGCTTCTGACCGCAAGTCATAGAAGGGGTGAATTTCCGACACAAGCCCACCCGCTCACCTGAAGACAAACGTTTCGCATCAGATTCTGCCTCGCACCCCGAAAACCACCTTGAAGCGACCAGATCAGCCCTGCGGAGTTGGGGGCCACTGGCCCCAACGGCTTCATCGCACCACTTTGGCATCGAGCCGCGACCGGGACACGCGATTGTTACCTTGCTCCGATGGAGACAATGTTTTCGTTGAACCGGCCAACTGCCCGGTTAATTTGTACCCACCCTTCCCTTCGTCCTTTCCCAGGATATTCCAGCTTCAGGATACCGACATGCCAACCTGCCTCATCACCGCAGCCAACCGCGGGATCGGTTACGAACTGGCACGCGCCGCACTGGACGCCGGCTGGACCGTGTACGGGTCTGTTCGAACACGGCAGGCAGCTGACGCAACAGCGGACCGGCTCGGCAAGGAATTTCACCCGCTGTTTTTTGATGTAACCGATCATGCCGCTGTTCATTCTGCAGCCGACGGTCTCAACGGCCAGCTCGACCTCTTGATCAACAATGCGGGTATCATCACTCCGGAACGTCAAAGCGCTCTGGACATGGATTTCGAGGGCTTCGCTGAAACCCTCGCAGTCAACACTCTTGCCCCTCTGGCAGTGTCGCAAGCCTTCCTGCCACATTTGCGCCGATCTGGCTCGGGCCGGATCCTGACTATCTCCAGCCAGATGGCCTGGATGGGATACCGAAAGTCGGACACCCTCGCCTACCGTGCCTCCAAGGCGGCGGTGAACAAGGTGATGCAGGGACTTGCGACCGATCTGGAACCGGAAGGCATCCCGGTCGCATTGATCGATCCGGGCTGGGTGCGCACCGACATGGGCGGGATTCATGCAGATAATGACGCCGCGGATGTTGCCCGGGGTATTCTGAAGATCGCCAGTTCCCTGACCGTTGCCGACACTGGAAAGTTCTTCAAATGGAGCGGTGAAGAACGCCCGTTCTAACCCGACAAATCGACCGGAGACATATGATGGCCTGGCCACTTCCCGTATCCTTGAGAGGAACCACTGCCACGCTGGCGCCACTGAACGAGTCCCATGCTGCCGATCTGGCAGAATCAGCCGCTGACGGCGATTTATGGAAACTCTGGTACACGAGCGTGCCGAAGCCGGATGCGATACCGGCGGAAATTGCAAGACGGCTGTCCCTTCAGGAGGCTGGATCAATGCTTCCGTTCGCAGTGCTGACCCCGTCCGGCAAGGCCGTCGGCATGACCACCTACATGAATATCGATGCTGCCAACAAGCGTGTTGAAATCGGTTCCACCTGGTATCGCAAGGCAGTCCAGCGCACGCGTCTCAATACGGAATGCAAGCGCATGCTGCTGGCGCATGCGTTTGAAGAGCTGGACTGTATTGCGGTTGAATTCCGCACCCATTTCATGAACCGTCAGAGCCGCACCGCCATCGAACGGCTTGGCGCCAAACTGGACGGTGTGCTTCGGTCCCATCAAAGGTCGCCCAACGGCGCGCTCAGGGATACAGCGGTGTATTCGATTCTTCCTCATGAATGGCCGGCGGTGAAGGCCAGCCTCGATTTCAAGCTTGAAGAGGGAAGCTAACCTCCTTTTCCACACAAAGATAAGATCACGTTGTTTTGCACAGTTTTCTTGTTCTGTTCACCCCGCTGCAAAGCACACGTTTGCGCAGGACTTGGCGACGCTCCGTTAACACGAAGAGCTCTTCTTTCGAATTGATTCAAATTTTAAGCAAATGTGAGGAATTGAAGCGCAGGCTGGTTTCATCGGCAAAAGGATGGATACGCCATGGAACTTTATCGTGCCTGCTACCGAAGCAAGATCAACTGGGGCAACATGCGTTTGCCTCTGCCCGATGAAATCGACAAGACGCTGTTGCGCATTCGCCGGATCAACAGAAAGGCCGGTGTAACCGGAGCTCTTCTGCTGGTAGACCAGCACATCATTCAGGTACTGGAAGGCCTGACCGGCCCGGTGCTTGATACCGTCTATTGCGTGATGAACGATCCGCGTCTCGAGGCAATCGAGGGAATCATTCACGAACCGGCAGATTTCCGGCTGTTCCCGAATTCGCTGATGTTCTTCCGAGATCTGACCGACGGACTTGCCGCATCCAAACACGAAGTTCTGCGCCCGCTTCTCGACCATCCGGCGGATGTTACGCGGGAAGAAGCCTACCGGGCTTTCGGCCATTTCGCGCAAGAACTCCAGGAAGGCCGCCTGACCAACGACATGCTGATGATCTGAGCCGCTCCGGTTTGCTTGCCGAAGCGCCTCAACTCATCGCCGGTTCCGCAAAATAAATCTGTCCGCGGCCGAAAGGCCTTGGCGTTATTCGAGAATACCGATTTTGTACGCCTCTGTTCACGGGGGATTGTACATGTCAGGCAGTTTCTCCGATCGAAGCAACCAGCGGCCACGTAGCGCTGTCCAGTTCGACGGACCGAAGTGCAATTGCGGCCTCCCTGGCCACAAAAATACTGTCAGACCCGACTGATCGACACCGGAAGCCGCGCTTCTCGCGACTGCAGGTCCGTTCGACGGATGTTTCGCCGCGGCAACACCGACACGACTGACCGAAGCCGTCGAAGGCCTCGCCCCCGCCAGTGTGTTCGCCCTTTCCACCACAAGAGCTATCAAGGCTTTCGAAAACCGGGACAACGCCATTATCGCGTTCACGGTAACGGCCTTCAACGTCAGTTACCCAGGTGTCTCGCGGGCGTTCCGGGGGCATTGGGCCGGTGGAGCTGTCCTCGCACTTTCCCGAACCAGAGCGGCGAAGTAACACCTTGCCCACCGGCAATCGCGTCCCATAGTGTTGGGACAATCGAACCAAGTGGAGTCGTTTGCCTGTGTCAGGCCCTTATCTGCTGCAACCCGACCCGGAAGATGCGCGCCTGTCGACATCGGTTACCGGAATTGATCAGGACGGACAGCCCGTCGAAACGCGTGTCGTCACGGAAAAACCGCTGACGCTCTATCTGAATTCTCAGGAAGTGGTCACCATGATGACCATTGGAGACCATCCGGACCTTCTGGCTGTCGGCTATCTGAAAAACCAGAACATGCTGGCCGAAGACGATGTCATCACCGGCATCGACCATGACGACGATCTGGACGTTGTCGTGGTGCGCACCGAACGCGAAACCAACTTCGAGGAAAAACTCAAGAAGAAGGTTCGCACCTCCGGTTGCGCCCAGGGGACGGTTTTCGGTGACGTCATGGACGGCTTTGAAACTGTTCAACTTGCCAAAGATGCCCGCCTGAACACCTCCTGGCTCTACTCACTGACGAAGACAATAAACACAACGCCCTCGCTCTATCTCGAGGCCGGGGCAATCCACGGCTGCGTTCTGTGCCTGGAAGACCGGCCGCTGGTCTATATGGAAGACGTCGGTCGCCACAATGCGGTCGACAAGATCGCAGGCTGGATGGTCCTGAACGATATCCCCGCACACGACAAGATCTTCTACACCACCGGCCGGCTAACCTCCGAGATGGTCATCAAGACCGTGATGATGGGCATTCCTATCCTGGTGTCACGATCGGGTTTTACTGCCTGGGGTGTGGAGCTGGCGCGTCAGGCCGGCCTGACCCTGATCGGGCGCGCGCGCGGCAAGCGGTTCGTTGCGCTGTCCGGACACGACAGAATCGTGTTCGACATGTCCGCGAACGACATGGAAGACGAACCGGAAACAGCCCGCCGAAAAGGGAGCGTGCCGGCAGGATGACCAGACACCAGACTACACTCGGCATCAACAAGGTTCTCGGCTGTGTCCTGGCCGGCGGTCAGTCGCGCAGGATGGGTGGCGGCGACAAGAGCCTGATGGATCTGGGCGGAAAGACCATGCTCGACCTGATCCTTGCCAGGCTGAAACCACAACTTCACGATATTATCCTGAACGCCAATGGTGACCCGAACCGGTTTGCGCGCTTCCAGTTGCCCGTTGCAGCCGATCCCGTCGGTGACTTTGCCGGTCCGCTCGCAGGCGTTCTGGCCGGTATGACTTTCGCCCAGAGCGAAAGACCGGACATCAGCCATATCGTGTCGGTTGCCGGGGACACACCGTTCTTTCCCGCCAGCCTTGTGAGCCGCTTCTGCGCCGCCGTACCCGGCGACAGGCCGGTGATTGCGCTGGCCTCCTCCGCGGACAAGCTGCACCCTGTCTTTGGACTTTGGCCGGTCAGCCTCAAGGCGGATCTCGAAGACTGGCTGCGGTCCGGCAAAACCGGCAAGGTGCTTGCCTTCGTCGACTGTTACGACAGCGTCGAAGTCGCCTTCGATGCGGATCCGGCCAGCGGTCTGGATCCCTTTTTCAATGCCAACAAACCGGACGACCTGGCGACCGTCAGAGATGCGCTGAGCTCACCTTCCAGATGACCACCACACCCGTATTCGGCATTACCGGCTGGAAAAACTCCGGCAAGACACAACTTGTGGCCAGTCTCGTGGCCGAGTTTACCGCGCGAGGCCTAAAGGTCTCGACCGTGAAGCATGCCCATCATGGCTTCGATATCGACAAGCCCGGCACAGACAGCTTCCGGCACCGCGAAGCCGGTGCGGTGGAAGTCGCCCTGGTGTCTGGACGACGATGGGCGCTGATGCACGAATTGAAACAGGAAGATGAACCGCCGCTGGAAGATGTTCTGGATCGGCTCGCACCGTGCGACCTGATCCTGATCGAGGGTTACAAGAAGGAACCCCATCCAAAGATCGAGGCGCGCAGAACGGAGGCGAGCGAACGCGGCCCGCTGGCTGTCTCCGATCCCAACATCCTCGCCATCGCGACGGATCACGATTTGCCGGACGAGGTGTTGCCGGTGTTTCATCTGGATGACATTTCCGCCATGGCGGATTTCATCGGGACCCATCTCGGGCTGAAGAGGCCAACCGCATGACAGGCAAACAGCTTCTGGACGATTGCTTCCTGCACGACAAGGACCGATTGCGTCACCACGAAGCATTGGCAATCCTGAAAGAGCGGTTGCATTGCGTGGCAGAGAGCGAAACGGTGCGCCTGGAAGATGCCACCGAACGTATTCTGGCGGACACGGTGACGGCGCCGCGCAACGTGCCGCTGGCCGACAATTCGGCCGTCGACGGCTATGCCTTCCGCAATGCTGATTTTGAGGAAGCCGGTGGCTTTTTCCGTTTGGAACAGAGGATCGCCGCGGGACACGCAAGCAATGCAGAGATTGGTCCCTGGGCCGCTGCCCGGATCTTTACCGGTGCGGTGATGCCGCCGGGGGCGGATACGGTCGCCATGCAGGAAGATTGCGAAACTCACCTGCAGGACGGTCAGGACTTCGTGATTGTACCGCAGGGCCTGAAAACGGGAGCCAATCGGCGCAAGGCCGGAGAAGACGTCGCGGAGGGAACAACGCTTCTGACCCCGGGTCAAAGGCTACGCCCGCAGGATATTGCAGCCATTGCCTCCACAGGCCAGGCTGATGTTTCCGTGTATCGGAAGCTGAAGGTTGCCCTTGTGTCGACAGGCGACGAGTTGCGGCGTCCCGGTGACCTGATAAGCCTCGGCGACGTCTATGATTCCAACCACTTTCTTCTGCGCAGCCTGTGCGCGACATTGCCTGTTGAAATCGACGATCTGGGCATCTTGAAGGATGATGCCGGCACGCTGGAAGCAACACTGGAAACAGCTGCGGCCAGCCATGACGTGATCCTGACCACCGGCGGGGCAAGCCGCGGCGAGGAAGATCACATGCTCAATGTGCTGGACAAGCTCGGCAAACGCCACATGTGGCAGCTTGCAATCAAGCCTGGCCGGCCGATGATGTTTGGCAACATCGGTTCTTGCGTGGTTCTCGGACTGCCCGGAAATCCGGTCGCGGCCATGGTGTGTTTTCTGCTTTATGCGCGACCGGTCTTCAGCCTTCTGGGCGGAGGCCCGTTTCTGGAACCTCAGGCCTTTCAGGTTCCGGCGGCCTTTGAAGTGCCCAAGAAAAAACCCGACCGGCGAGAATTCTACCGCGCCTATCTGAAACCTCGCCCCGACGGTTCACTTGCCGCGCATAAATTCCTGCGCGACGGTTCCGGTCTCATCACGGGACTGCGCGAGGCGGACGGTCTTGTCGAAATACCCGAAGACGTCACCTCCATCCGGAAGGGAGAAATGGTGTCATTCCTGCCCTTCTCCGGCTTCGGATTGCGCTGACCCGACGCTATTACCGGGCCAGCATGACGGAGTTCCTCAGTAGGCGTAAGGCCAGTTGGCCGGGACAAAGCGGTAGCCCTCACCATCCTTGGCGACGCGGCCCATGCCCGGAAAGGGAATGTGGGCGCCTGCAAAGAACAGTTTGTCTGCCGAGGCTTGATCCAGGAATTTCTTGCGCGTCGCGACCGCCTGCGCCGGATCGATGTCGAACCCGATGCCCCAGTCCGGCCGGTTGAACTGATAGACAGCCATGTGGACGATATCACCCGCGATTACGAGGGTTTCGCCGTTGCTGTCGAACAGGTAGCCGGTGTGTCCCGGGGTATGTCCCGGCAGAGCCATCGGCCGGATGCCAGGCAGGACTTCCTTGTCGCCGGAAATCAGCGTCTGTCTGTCCTTGTAGGCATCGGCGGCCCTGCGTGCACCAATGAAGAACGGTTTGAACTGTTCAGGAGCGCCGTTCATTGCGGCATCGTCGAACCAGAAGGCCTTGTCGACTTCCGGCAAGATCAGTTCCGCATTCTTGAACACCTTGTTGCCATCACCATCGACGACGCCGAAGAGGTGGTCAGGGTGCATGTGGGTAATGAGCAGTGCATCGACCTGATCGGGCGTGACGCCTGCAGCAGCCAGGGCATCCGGTAGACGCCCCATGGTCGGCCCAAGAGCATCCGAAGTCCCCGCATCAACGAGGATGAGGCGATCTCCGGTGTTGACGAGATAGGCGTTGACGGGAATGCGCAACGCCTCGCCTTCCACCATGGCCGCATCCCTGAGACGTTTCCCCTCTGGTGCTTCGTAGCCGATAACCAGTTCCGGCGTGACGTCCAGATAGCCGTCGAGCAGTGCGGTGATTTCAAGATCGCCAACCTTGTAGCGAAGCGCTCCCGCCATCGGCTTTCCGGCCTGTGCAACAGCGGCTTCTGCAGGTGCTGACAAGAATGTGACACTCCCGGCAGCGGCAAGCGCCCCCGCCCCGGCAGTCGCGCCGAGCAATGTTCTTCTGGAAACGGAAATCTGTGAAGTGGTCATGTTGGGCCTCCCGGCTCGACCTGATGGAATACCTTATGTGCTCAAACCTGTGGGATTGGTTCGGCAGTCCTAAAAGTGTTTCATTCGTTTTCTTTTTGAAGCGGAGATTATCTTATATTACTCATAAATGATACTTATGTATAAGGCTCTTCAAGACCCTTCTCACCAGACCCGAGATCGACATGGACAAGCTTTCCTCTCTTTCCGGCTTCGTACAGGCCGTCAATCTCGGCAGTTTCTCCGCAGCTGCAAAGCACCTTGGTATTTCCCAGCCCGCCGTCAGCCAGCAGGTGAGAGGACTGGAGGACGAGTTGGGCATCAGATTGCTCAACCGGACAACGCGCCAACTCAGCCTGACGGAAGCCGGTGAGCGCTATTACGCCTACGCCCGGGATATTCTGGAAAGGCTCGATGAGGCGGACCGCTCGGTTCAAAGTGAAGACGCCCAGATGTCGGGGCCATTGTCGGTCGGCCTGCCACTCGGGTTCGCGGAAACCGTTCTTTCGGACTTCCTGATCCGCTTCAAGATGGATCACCCGGGTATTTTGCTGGATGTGTCGATGTCTGATCAGTTCGTCGATGTGATTCAGCAACGCCTCGATGTCGCGATCCGGATGGGCGAAATCGAAGATGACCGGCTGATCGTCCGACGGCTTGGTCTGGCGCAGCGTTGCCTGGTCGCCTCGCCAGATTATCTCGACAAACGCGGGCGGCCGGTTCATCCGGCAGAACTGCCCGATCACGACTATCTGCTCTACAAGAACATCTCGACCGGAGACCGGGTGCCATTTATCAGCACCATTGGCGAAAAACTGTCGATCAAGATCAAACCGACCATGCTGGTCAACAATTCCTCGACCCTGCGCCGGGCGGCGCTGGCAGGCCTCGGCATTGCGCTTTCCAACCGTTGGCTCATCGACCCCTATCTGCGCACGGGCGAACTGGAACTGGTGCTGCCACAATGGCAATACCCGCCGCATCCGGTGCATGCGGTCTATCCCTCCAACCGGTTCATACCGCTGAAAGTACGCCGCTTCGTCGACAGCCTCTTCACATTCTTCGAAAGCGAAGGTGCGTTCCAGCACGCAGGAGCGCCTGCCCCATCCGCACTCGATGTTCACCACAGAGACAACGCGGATCTGGTCAGGGTTTCAGCTGCGCCGTAGTTGCCGGCCTTGGTGGGCGAGCCGGTGAAAGGCTCACTCGGAGCCAACCACCCAGGTTTCTTGCAGCGCGGCTTCTTCCCATGCCTTCCAGGCCGGCGTCGCCGTCATCGCGTCGCTGTATTGCCGGACCACAGGGTCGCTGGAAAGCTGGTAGGTGTCGAACCGACTGACCACAGGCGCATACATGGCATCGGCAATCGTGAAGTCGCCAAACAGAAACGGACCGCCAGACACTTCCAGACATTCGTTCCAGATGGCCACGATCCGCGCCACATCCGCCTTCACTGCGTCACTGACTGCCTTTGACGCCACCGCACGTTTCATGTTCATCGAACATTCGGCGCGCAGAGCCGCAAATCCGGAATGCATCTCGGCCGAGATGGAGCGAGCCCACGCGCGTTGAGCTCTGTCCTGCGGCCACAGACCTTTGTCCGGAAAACACTCGGCGACATATTCCAGGATCGCAAGACTATCCCAAACGGTCAGGTTGCCGTCCTTGAGCACCGGCACTTTTCCACTTGGCGAGAAGGCATCGAATTCTGGATTGCCGTTCTCGAAATCGAAGGGAACCAGAGTTTCCCGAAAGGGAATAACCTTGTGTTCAAGAGCAATCCACGGCCTGAGCGACCAGGACGAATAGTTCTTGTTGCCGATGAAAAGTTCATAGTCCGACATTGCAGGGCCCTTTCCCGAAACCCGGCAGAAATGACCATATGTCACCGGGTCATCTTTACCTATGGACTTCGGCTTCCGGCTTCAAATTCAATAAGTTCATGAGATTCATCACTGTTTTTCATGCCTCCATCCGGCACAATTATTGCTTGCAAGTATCTTGATGTACTCACTTAAAAGAGGATCCGATGCCGTCTGCACCTGCTTCCGTGTCCCCCGCACCACCACTCTCTGCCAAGACGCCCCACAAACAGCAGAACGAGACAGAGAGCCAGTTCCTGCAATTCCGCAGCATTCTGGCCGAGCAATATGCAGATTGGAGGGAACTTCCCGAAGAGGAGCGAATTCGGCACAAATATCTTGAAGACCACGGCCTGACCGAACTCAGCCTGGACAACCTTTCACCCAGGAACCGGGCCGTCCACGAAGAAAAAATTGCCGAATTGACCAAGCAGCCAATGGTTTCGCCGACACCTTATCGAGGCGCTGATGCAGGGGACGCGCTTTCCCGCCCGGTCATCACCCTGCAATCAGTTCTCGATGTTCACGATGCTTCCCAGGAAGCTGAAACTGCTGATGCGACAGTCGACTCAAAAGCCTGATTGCCGCGCTTCACCCCGTATTCGCGAGTGGAACGGGCATCATTGAATACCGTCCAAATGGCCCACTGGCCTCGTCCGGTTTCCACATAGACTTGCCCCTTCCCCAACGACACGCGGAAAAAATTGAAAATTCGGCAAAATCACGCTGTGTTTTTTTCGTAGGCATGCTTGAAATTTGAACCGAAGTGTATGGAATAGAGCGTTCGGGCAAGAAGGCGGGAAGAACCCGTTTGCGCCGCGAAGAAGATATTAGGGGAACAAAATATGCGTGTTTTGCGTATGGCTGCGGCCGCAGTAGCAGTACTGGCTGCCGTGAGTGGCGCTGAGGCGAAAGACTGGTCCAAGGTGCGTATCGGTACCGAAGGCGCTTATCCTCCATTCAACTCCCTGACCGCAGACGGCCAGCTGGTTGGTTTCGACATCGATATTGCCAAGGCACTCTGCGAAGAAATGAAAGTCGAGTGCGAATTCGTCACTCAGGATTGGGACGGCATGATCCCTGCCCTGCAGGCCGGCAAATTCGATGCCGTGATCGCTTCCATGTCGATCACCGACGAGCGCAAGGAAAAGGTCGACTTCACCAACAAGTACTACAACACCCCGCCGGCAATCGCCGTGCCGAAGGATTCCGCTCTGACTGGTACGTCGGATGAAGATCTCAAGGGTGTGGCGCTTGGAGCCCAGTCCTCCACCACCCATTCCAACTATGCTGAAGAAAAGCTGCCGTCGGCAGACCTGAAGCTTTATCCGACCCCGGATGAATACAAGCTCGATGTTGCCAGCGGCCGCGTCGACGCCGTCATCGACGACGTTGTCGTTCTGTCCGATTGGCTGGCGACCGACGATGGCGCCTGCTGCAAGCTGCTCGGCACCCTGACGCCGGATCCGGTGATCAACGGCGAAGGCGCCGGCATTGCCATCCGCAAGGACGACGGCGACCTGAAGGAAATGTTCAACAAGGCCATCGAAGGCATCCTGGCGAACGGCAAGTACAAGGAAATCAACGACAAGTACTTCACGTTCGACGTCTACGGCGGCTGATTAGCTTCCAGTTGATCGACGATCGGTGCGGCGCGCCCTGCGCGCCGCTGCCACCTGCAGGGAAAAATCCCGCAGTACGGCCGGAGGGGCGGCCGGAATAACAACGACAAACAGAAAGAAGCGCCGGCTTATGAACGAAGCTTTGACGCTACTCTCCTTCGGACCAGAGGGTTGGGGAGATGAGATTGCTTGGGGCGTGGTTTTGACCGTTTCCCTTGCAATAGTAACCTTGCCGTTCGGGTTGTTTCTGGGATTTCTGATTGCACTTGCAAAAAAGTCGTCGGAACCCAGCCTGCGACTGGCAGCCAACATCTACACCACTCTTTTCCGGGGTTTGCCGGAACTGCTGACATTGTTCCTGGTCTATTTCGGCCTTCAAATCGCGATACAAGTCTTGCTCAAGACGGCCGGCTTCGACGTCTATTTCGAAGTCAATTCGTTTGTGGCCGGTGTCATCGCACTCTCGTTCGTGTTTTCTTCCTATGCGTCCGAGGCGTTTCTTTCCGCTTTTCGCGGAATCCCGCTGGGGCAGTACGAGGGCGGATATGCGCTTGGTCTGTCGAAGGGCAAAACGCTTCGGCTGGTGGTTCTGCCTCAATTGATCCGGCTCGCACTTCCCGCACTGGGGAACAGCTGGCTAGTGCTTTTAAAAGACACTTCCCTTGTTTCCGTGGTCGGGCTGTCGGACGTAATGAGACAGTCCGGGATCGCCGCGAGAGTGACCAAGGAACCATTCATGTTTTTTGGCATCGCCTGCCTGATCTATCTTGTGCTGGCAATGATATCGTCCACCGGCCTTGTGCGCATTGAGCGCTGGAGCAAACGTGGAGATTCCGCACGATGATTTCGGCGAACCCTGCCACCAGCCTGCAGCGCCCGCCTGCTCCGCCTCGCCGTTGGAACAAGACCAGGATCTTCGGGAACGTTCTGATGGCACTCTGGATCGTCTCGGGCGGTTCGTTGCTGTACTACCTGGCGATGAACATCGCCAGTCCGTTTGTGCTGAAGTATTGGCCTGCGTATCTCAGCGGTTTTTTCGTTACCCTTGAAATTGTCGGCCTGTCCTTGTTGATTGGCGCTCTTTTGAGCATTCCGATTGCAGCTGCCCGTGCTTCAAAATGGTGGGTCATATCAAAGCCTGCCTATTGCTTCGTCTACTTTTTCCGAGGCACGCCTTTGCTGGCACAGACCTTCCTCGTTTACTACGGTGCAGGTACGTTCCAGGAGCAGCTTGAGGCCATCGGCCTCTGGGGTCTTTTCCGGGAATCCTGGTTCTGCGTGATATTCGCGTTTTCACTGAACACCTCGGCCTATCAGGCTGAGATCCTACGAGGTGCTATCCAGAACGTATCGAGGGGTCAGTGGGAAGGTGCTGCGGCTCTGGGCCTCAGCAAGCAAGTTACCTTCTTCAAAATCATCCTGCCTCAGGCACTGATTGTTGCCCTGCGTCCTTACGGCAATGAGATCATCCTCATGCTCAAAGGGTCCGCTATTGCGGCAATCGTAACGGTGTTCGATCTGTTTGGCGAAACGAGACGAGCCTACTCGAGATCATACGATTTCCAGGCCTACATCTGGGCAGCCGTTATCTATCTGTTCCTTGTGGAGATGCTGCGCCGGCTTTGGGACAGGATCGAAGCCCGTCTGACGCGGCACTTGATACGCTGAACCGAGTAGACAAAATCACAGTCAATGGGCCGGGCATTTCAAGTTCCGGCCCGTTTTCTTGAAACCTGTTCGTCGTTTGCTTTTTCCATGTTCCGTCGTCAGAAAGAGGTGGCACCCGTCTTTTCCAAACGGTTTGAATTCATTTGATTATCCAGACGGACGGCGATAACTCGAAGGGAGACCCATTAACGGAGCCTTCCCATGCCGAAAACGCCCTCCATTGCCCATGGCCTACATCTCGATAGCCTGCTGGCCCATGGCGGCGGCGGGTTTGATGCGGCAACGGGCGCCATCGTGCCGCCCCTCCAGACAGCAACCACGTTCGTGCGTGACGAAGCCTATGAGCTGGTCAATCCGGGCCATATCTATAGCCGTGACGACAATGCGCTTTTCAAGAAGACCGAAAAACTGATTGCCGCCCTGGAAGGTGGTGAGGACAGCCGTCTGTTCGCGTCAGGCATGGCGGCAGTCGCTGCCGTCGCCCGCATTGTCAAACCGGGTGGTACACTGCTTGCCCAGTCAGGAATCTATTGGGGCACTACCTTGTTCCTTCGCAAGATGTGTGCGCGCAACAACATCGCCCTGGTGGAAGCCGATGCCAGTGATCTGCAAGCCTTTCAGGACGAGATATCCGTCACACGCCCTGACCTCGTCTGGCTGGAAGTCCCCAGCAATCCGTTCCTGAAAGTCGCTGACATCAAGAGCATCGCCAGCCAGTGCAAACACGCGGACGCACTGCTTGCCGTCGATGCCACGGCGGCGACACCGCTGATCCTCAAGCCGCTCTCGCTCGGCGCCGATCTGGTCATGCATTCGGCCACCAAGGCCCTGAACGGCCATTCCGACCTTCTGGGTGGCGTCGTAACAACCGACAATGCCGGCAGCGAAGCCTGGGCCTTTCTGACAGAAGAACGGAAACTGGCAGGTGCCGTACTCGGTTCCTTCGAAACCTGGCTGTTGCTCCGCGGGCTCAGAACACTTGCCCTGCGTGTTGAACGCATGAACAGGACGGCACAGGCCTTCGCGGAACACTTCGAAAAGCACCCGAAGGTGGAAGCAGTGCTCTATCCCGGCGTCAAAAGCCATCCGGATCACGACATTGCAAAGGCACAGATGACGGGCGGGTTCGGGTCACTGATGTCCATACTGGTCAAGGGCGGCAAGACGGAAGCGCTAAAGGTCACCGGCGCGCTCGACCTTTTCCAGCGGGCTACCTCCCTTGGTGGCACGGAAAGTCTCGTCGAGCATCGCTACACGATCGAGGGGGAAGGCTCCGGCATTCCGGAGAACCTGTTGCGGCTGTCCATAGGCATCGAGCATTGCGACGATGTGATTGCAGATATGGAGCAGGCCCTCACCGCGATCTGACCCGGTTCAATCTGCGACCTGTTCGGCACGCTTGGCCCGTAGCCAGCTCATGAAAGCCTTGAGAGGTGGACGGTTGACACCCGGACGGGTGACCAGATGATACCCCGTTCCGGGATAGACGCCGTCTTCGAACAGGACCTGCAGGTTGCCGGCCTCGATCTCCGGTTCGACAAAGGTTTTGGCGGTGGCTGAAATGCCATCGCCACGCCGGAGCCCTTCCAGCACCATGTAGCCAGGCAAGTGCGTGATGTTCAGCTTGCCTTTGGGCACGACACCCTGACGCTCAAGCCAGACGGTCAATTCGTTGGTGCCGTATTCCTGAAGCCATGGGAATTGCAGAAGGTCTTCGGGGCTTTCGATCTTCTTGTCACCAATCAGACAATTCGCACCGATAATCGCAAAATTCGTCGGGATAAAAAGTTCCGACTCAAAACCTGTCCAGTTGCCCTTGCCGAAGCGGATGGCAAGATCAACGCCGCCAGGTTTGAGGTCAACCACTTCAGCCGTCGGGTTGAGCATCAGCTCAATATCCGGATACCTGTGCCGGAAGTCGCTGATCCTCGGCATGAGCCAGCTTATGGCAAAGGACGGCGTCATGGTGATGTTGAGTGGGCGAACAAGGTCTTCCCGCGTCAGTTCATCGACCGTCTCGCGGATGATATCAAAGCCTTCGCTCAAGCCTTCGTACAGCTGCCTGCCTTCCGGCGTCAGCGCTATTCCCCTGCCCTCGCGGACTATCAGTTTCAACCCCAGGAACTGTTCCAGAGCCTTGACCTGCTGACTGACAGCCGCGTGCGTGACGTTCAACTCTCGTCCGGCGGCCGACAGGCTGCAGGTCTCGGCGACGGCAGTAAAGGTTCTCAGACTGTTCAGCGAAGGGAGTGACCGCCAATCCATATGTAACTTCACCTTACATTTCAGAAATCTTCCTGACTGGCACTTACCGCCTCAAACAGCCACATTACTCTCACACAACGCAGCGAGAGGATGTAAGCACATGTTTGATATTTATGCACGCAGCTTTCTGGAAGCAAGCCGGTTTACCAGCAACACCCGTCCCGATCCGCGCACCCAGCGGCACCTGGACGCCAAGTCGGAGAAGCGGGAACGTCATTTCTGGCTCTGGCAGCGTGCGCCTTACTGGATCTAGGCTGACAGCGCGCGGTAAATGACCTAAAACCATGAAGAACCATTTCAGTTAAAGGCCCGGCTCGTACCGGGCCTTCGCATGCGAAGGGAGCGTCGTCATGGCAAAGGTTGCATTCATCGGTCTGGGCGTCATGGGATATCCGATGGCGGGATACCTGAAAACCAAGGGTGGCCACGACGTCACGGTCTATAACCGGACAACCTCCAAGGCCGAAAAATGGGCTGCCGAATATGGCGGCACCTTCGCCAAGACCCCCAGGGAAGCAGCCGCAGGCTGTGATTTTGTCTTTGCCTGCGTCGGCAATGACGAAGATCTGCGCTCCGTCACCACCGGTACGGATGGCGCTTTTCATGGGCTGAAGGACGGTGCAATCTTCATCGACAACACCACCGCATCCGCTGAAGTTGCCCGCGAACTTTATGCCGCGGCCAAGGAAAAGGGATGTGGATTCATAGACGCGCCGGTTTCCGGCGGCCAGGCCGGCGCTGAGAATGGCGTTCTGACCGTGATGTGTGGCGGCGACCAGGATGTTTTCGACAAGGCCAAACCGGTCATTGAATGTTTCGCCAAATTCGCCGGCCTGATGGGCGAGAGTGGAGCAGGTCAGCTCACCAAGATGGTCAACCAAATCTGCATCGCCGGTCTGGTACAGGGCCTGTCCGAAGCCATTCACTTTGCCCAAAAAGCGGATCTCGACGTTGCTAAAGTCATCTCCGCAATCAAGGGCGGAGCAGCCCAGTCCTGGCAGATGGAAAACCGGTGGGAGACCATGAATGCCGGCAAGTTCGACTACGGCTTCGCGGTCGACTGGATGCGCAAGGATCTCGGCATCTGCCTGAAGACCGCCAATGAAACTGGCGCTCGCTTGCCCGTGACGGCGCTTGTAGACCAGTTCTATGCCGAAGTTCAGGCCATGGGTGGCAAGCGCTGGGATACGTCCAGCCTCATTGCCCGGCTGAACAACGCCGACAAGACGTAATCACGCTGACCGATGCCTCGCTGCGCGGACAAGACCTTCACGCTCGAGACAGTTCTGACCGAACTTCGTGAATCGGGAACGGAAGGGAATCGCGCCGGAATGGCGCGGTTCGGCATCGAGACCGACCAGGCCTTCGGCGTGCCTTTGTCCATTTTGCGCCCTCTCGCCCGATCAATCGGCCCCTCCCCGGAGCTTGCTCGGGACCTTTGGGCCAGCGGCTTTCACGAAGCACGCCTCTTGGCGATCCTGTTGACGCCACCCAAGCAGCTCGCGCCGGAACTGGCGCTCGAGTGGCTGAACGACATCGGCTCCTGGGACCTGTGCGATCAGCTCATGAACATTCTTGCCCGCCGGGCGGGATCGAATGAACTCGTGACTGCTCTGGCTGCCGATGAGCGCGAATTTGTCCGGCGGGCTGCCTTTGCGCTGATTGCCTGGCGCGCCGTCCATGCCAAGGCGGCTCCTGAAACGGAGTTTCTGGAATATCTGCCGTTGATCCGCACCGCAGCCACGGACGAGCGAAACTTCGTCTGGAAAGCGGTGCACTGGGCTCTCCGCCAGATCGGCAAGCGATCAATGCCCTTGCATAGCGCCGCCCTCGACCTTGCAAGGGATCTGGCAGCCTCCGGAGACCGGACAACGCGCAAGGTCGGCACTGCCGCAGTCCGGGAACTTGCGTCCGAAAAAGTGTTGATCCGGCTGAACAAGAGGCCGGAAGTCTGACCGGTTAGCGCCTTTGACGATATGGGCGCCTCAAATTACTGGCCGGCTGCTTCCTTGGCGATGGCATCCAGCAAAGCATTGACCTCGCCTATGGCCGCCTTGGAGGCGTCAGACCCGGTTTCGCCAAGATGACGATATCCGACGGTTACTGTACCGGGCTGGTCCGGGGTCTCGTAAACGAACACCGAATAGGGACAATAGGCGATATTTACAGCAGCGGCTTCCATCACCTTGCGGGACAGGTTGGCCGAGCAGAACAACATCGACTGCGCCTTGACGAAGATCTGCTTTTGACTGCCGACATCCTGCGCGGTGCGGTCCAGCATGTCGCCGATATGCGAGACGTAATCGATGACAAGGCCATGGTTGACGATGGCGTTTTCAAGATCGAAACGCACATCGTCAAAAGCTGCCGAAACCTGATAGGCGGTAACGCCTTCCGGCACGGTCTGCGCAGAGGTGGACACCGTGCCGCTGACCGCTATACCGGCTAAGGCGATTGCGACCAGAAACGGTTTCCTGAAATTCTCAAACATGCGACGTCCTCCCGAAAATGAAGGTCAGAATACTCTGGTCTTCACACTCGCGTCATTGATACATCGCAAATTTTGAATATTTCCTCGGCTACCTTCACCTCAAATGTCGACCTCGACCGTACCGATCGGATTTGAACAGCAAGCGAGAATGAAACCGGCCTCGATATCCTCGTCGCTGATGCCGCCCGAGTGGACCATGTGAACTTCGCCGGAGAGCTTCTTCACCTTGCAAGTGCCACAAACACCAAACGTGCAGCCAGAAGGAATGTTGAGCCCCGCATCCTTGGCAACCGCCAACACAGTGTCAGTTTCCGAACACCAGGAAGACACCTGGGAGTTGGCGAATACGATCTGAGCCTGCACATCATCCTGAGGCACAACGTCGTCAAACTCGGTGAGTTCCGCCTTGGTTTCGGCCGGCGCCTGGAAACTTTCCTGGAAATAGTTTTCCATGTTGAAGCCGAGTGAGTTCAGGATCTCGCGCACGGATTCCATGAAACCTTCCGGGCCGCAGCAATAGACTTCACGCTCCAGATAGTCGTTGCACATCAGGCCCAGCATCAGCTGGTTGAAGTGTCCGCGATAACCGGTCCACACGTCGTAGGGTTCGCTGTTGGTGACCACGAAATGCAGCTGCAGACCGTTGACGCGGCTCGCCATATATTCCAGCCGCTTGCGGAAGATCAGATCGACGGGCCGTTTTGCACACTGGATAAAGCAGATATCCGGGTCCTCGCCGCGTTCGAACAGCGTCGTCGCCATGGACATCATGGGCGTGACACCAGAACCGGCGGATATGAACAGGTACTTGCTGTCCGGATTGCGTGGCAAATGGAACAGACCGGCCGGTCCATAGGCCTTGATCTGCATCCCCGGAACCAGGTTTTCCAGCATCCACTTCGTGCCGATGCTGTCTTGCTGGACCTTTACGGTCACAGAGATATAGGCGTTGGTCACCGGCGAAGAGGAAATCGTGTAAGTGCGTTGAACGTTTCCGCCAGGCACCGGCAAATCCAGCGTGATGAACTGACCTGCCCGATAGAGGAAGGTTGCACCCGAAGGCGGACGGAAGGTGAAAGTCTTCACCCCCGGCGCTTCCGGCAGAACGCTGACGCATTCCAGAGCTTCACTGTCGGACCAGACCGGCGTATCGCGTCCGGGCATAGGGATCATGGTTCTACTCCGCCGCGACGCGGAAACGGCCCATCAGACCGTTTTCCAGGGTTCGGGCATACCAGTCGACGAACTGGATGACGCCGCTTTCCTGTGCCGGAGAATACGGTCCCGGTTCGTAGGCAGGAGACTTGATGCCGATCTGATTTTCCTCAACGATCTGCCGATCCTCGTCGTTTGTGTGCATCCAGACTTCGGTCAGACGCTTGAGGTCGTAGTCGACACCTTCCTGCGCATCCTTGTGCACCAACCAGGTGGTTGTCACTTCGGTTTCCATGGGGCTGATCGGCAGAACGCGGAACGTGAGCACCTGATCCGACAGGAAGTGGTTCCAGGTGTTCGGATAATGGAAGAACAGGCAGGAGCCGGCATTGTCGAAGGGCACAGACCCAATCCGCCTGGAAACGGCTGCCTTGCCGTCCATGGTATAGCTGACCGCATCGCCAAGGAACGGAATGCGCACGAAACGCCATTGCTCGGACGGCGAAATCAGGAACCTTGAGGGAAGCCCTGACCCTTCGCAGCGTTCCACATGGGCCTTGCCGACGTTTGACGAGGTCGAATCATCTCCGCCGACGAGGTTGGGATCGTCCGGGAACGTCCGGCACAGGGAGGGATGGGATCCCGAGCAGTGATAGCACTCGCGGTTGTTTTCCAGCACGAGCTTCCAGTTGCCCTGCTCGACGATAGTCGACTGATGGGCAACCTTGAGATTGGATAGATCGTGCGGACCGAGATAGCGTTCCGCCTGCTTTTCAAGCTCCGAGGTGTCGGGAGCAACCGCAGCGAGGCAGATGAACACCATTCCTGACACATTGACACAGTGCACGGTCTTCAGACCGTGGTTTTCCGGCTTGAATTCCGGCCCCATCTCGCGTGCCCACAGCAGCTTGCCGTCGAGCTCGTAGGTCCACTGGTGGTACGGGCAGACCAGCTTCGGAGCCGATCCCCTGGAGGCTGCGCAAATGCGGCTGCCACGGTGACGGCAGGAATTGTGGAATGCGCGAATGACGCCGTCGGCGCCACGTACGATGATGACGGAATAATCGCCGACCTGAAGCGTGACGTAGTTGCCGGATTTCGGCAACTCGGCTGACGGAATGGCGAAAATCCATTCCTTCTGCCAGATGTTCTTCAGGTCCGCCTGGTAGACGTCGGCATCGGTATAGAAGGCCTGGGGCAAAGAATACCCGGAACGGCGGCCCATCAAAAGTGACAGAATTTCTGCATCGCTGAACATGGTGACACATCCTTTATGGCCGAGTCTCCCGGCCTGTCGTTGCCCGGAACGTTAGGCCCTCCGCCCCCCACCGCCGTAGCGCAAAAGCGTCATTTGCTTATCCATGTAAGACGCTGCCCAAATTTTCCGCGTGCGGTGCAGCATCATATCAAATGTCCTTGACCAGGCGTAACGCATCGTAGATCGCCGCGTGGGTGTTGCGCGCTGACACCGCGTCACCAATGCGGAAGAGCGCGAAGGCGCCTTCCGGGTTGGCCTCGAGCGGTTGCGGACGGCCGAAAATCAACGCTTCCTGCTGAACGGCACCAAGGTTCTTCGACAACGGCTTCAGTTCGAAATAAAGTTCGTCCATCGGTATTGTACCGTGATTGACGACGATCTGGTCGAATTCCCGTTCTTCCGTGTGGCTTGAATAGTCCGTGCCGACGACCGCGGTGATCATGTTTCCGGATCGTTTTGCCGCCTTCAGACGGTAGGTCACGGTGAAGCGCACGTCCTTGTCCTGCAGGGACCGCATATACGGCACCAGATTCATGGCCATCACGTCCGGGGCAAAGGACCTGTCCGGCGTCATGATTTCCACGTGGGCCCCTGACTTTGCAATGATCTCGGCTGCCTGCAGGGCCGGATGGTCACCGGCATCGTCATACACGAGAACGCGTTTGCCCGGTTTGACATCGCCCGCAATGATATCCCAGGTGGAGACGACGAGGTCATTGCCTTCACTCAGAACATCGGTGTGCGGCAAGCCACCAGTTGCGATGATGACCACATCCGGATTTTCTTGCGTAACTTCTTCCACCTCTGCAAAAGTGTTGAAGTGAAACTTCACGTCTTTTGCGAGGCACTGATCCATGCGCCAGTCGATGATCGAAATCATTTCGCGCCTGCGTTCGGACTGCGCGGTCAGCCGGATCTGACCACCGGCGTCCGGCGCAGCTTCGAACACGGTCACATCGTGACCTCGTTCCCCGGCAACGCGCGCAGCTTCCATGCCGGCCGGCCCAGCTCCGACGACGACGACCTTCTTTTTTGTATCCGCAAGAGGGATCTCGTGGGGCATGGTCAGCTCCCGGCCAGTTGCCGGGTTGTGAATGCAGAGCGCATCGCCCGCCTGATAGATCCGGTCGAGGCAATAAGTTGCGCCCACACAGGGGCGAATATCCCCTTCCCGTTTCTCGGCAATTTTCCTGACGACCATCGGGTCGGCCATATGGGCTCGTGTCATGCCGACCATATCCAGCAGACCTTCGGCGATGGCATGACGCGCGGTGGCGACATCGGGGATCTTGGCAGCGTGGAAGGTCGGCATGTCGACCTCCTTCTTGATGCGGCCGGCAAAATCCAGATGCGGAGCGTTGCGCATGCCCTGAACCGGAATCACGTCCGTCAGGCCCGCATCGGTATCGATATGTCCGCGAATAACGTTCAGGAAGTCTATCTGCCCGGTTGCCTTGAGGCGCCGGGCGATTTCCAGGCCCTCGTCTTCCGAGATGCCACCATCAAGATCTTCGTCGGCCGTAAAACGGATGCCCAGAATGAAGTCGTCACCGACCCTGTGCCGAACGGCCTCGATCACTTCCAGCGAAAAGCGCATCCGGTTTTCCAGTGAACCGCCGTAAGGGCCATCCAGGCTGTTGGTGACTGGTGACCAGAACTGGTCCATCAGGTGACCGTAGGCCTGCAGCTCTATGCCATCCATACCGCCGGCTTTCATGCGCTCCGCCGCGTCGGCGTAGTCAGCGATGATCCGCGCGATGTCCCACTCTTCCACCTGCTTGGGAAAGGCCCGGTGCGCCGCTTCGCGTTCGTGGCTGGAAGATACAGCCGGCAACCAGTCGCCCTTGTTCCAGTGTGTGCGACGGCCAAGATGCGTCAGCTGGATCATCACCGCACAGTCGTGTTCGTGACAGGCATCCGTCAGACGCTTGATCCACGGCACCACCTCATCCTTGTAGGCAAGGATGTTGTTGAAGACGGGAGGAGAGTTGCGCGACACCGCTGCGGAGCCGGCTGTCATGGTCAGTGCGACACCGGCCTTCGCCCGAACCTCGTGATAGGCACGGTACCGATCCTTTGGCATACCGTCTTCGGGATAGGCAGGCTCGTGCGAGGTGATCATGATCCGGTTTTTCAGCGTCAAATGCTTCAGCTGATAGGGCTGCAACAACGGATCCTTCGACATCTCTTCCCTCTCCAGGCGTGCCACCGCATCGCGGGTTTCCTCAGGTTTGCAAAGAGTAATTCCCGCCGAACGTTTTTGAAAAGTCCGAAAAACGACATATGTGTCGTTTTTGTCGACATTGGTGTCAATTTCAATTGCCGCAAGCCTGGCGGTTTGTTATCGCAAGCATATGAGCGACCTTTTGATCGAAAAGACATCCGGTTGGCGCGGCACACGCGAGGTTTGGATCGAAGCTGCCTATCAGGCGCTGATCGAATACGGCATCGATGCCGTCAAGGTGATGCCTCTGGCAGACAGGCTGGGCCTGTCGCGCACCAGTTTTTATGGTCATTTTTCAGACCGGAAAGACCTGCTCGACGCTTTGATCACCCAGTGGCAAACGAAAAACACCGGCAATCTGGTCAAGCGAACCGAGGACTACGCGGAGACGATCACCGAAGCGATGCTGAACCTGTTCGATTTGTGGCTGTTGCCGGATCTGTTCGATTCCCGGCTGGAATTTGCCATGCGCAATTGGGCACATGCGGACACGGACCTCACGCCGATGCTGGAAGAGGCCGACCGGGTTCGGATCGAGGCCTTTACGGCGATGTTCGAACGTTTCGGCTATGAACATGCCTCGGCCGATGTGAGAGCCAACACCATGTATCTGACGCAGATCGGTTATATCTCGATCGTCAAGGATCGCCCGAGCGAACCGCTGGGCCCCAGGCTTCAACGTATGCCCCATTATATCGAGATCTTTACCGGGAAGACCGTTTCCGATGCCGAATTCGCCCGGTTCCGTGCGCGGCATCCGCTGTCACCCGGCCAATCTGATTGATTATGGGTGACCGCGGTAGAAGTTGACCCTATCCTGTCCTTACAAGGAAGGATCATGACAACCTCGCAAACCGCGGCACCAGCACCGCCTTCGTCCTCGGTTCCATCCGGCATTGATGCCGGGTTCTGGCGCCGTCTCGCACCGCCGGACTTGCGTAGCCTTTTCACCGACATCATCGGTTACGAGGAACGGCAACCGCAGACGAACAGGCAGATTGAAACCGCATCGCTGACCATTCCGCTTATCCTGAGTTTCGGCGATCCATTCGAAATCGCTCTTGGCCAGTTTCCAACTGCCGAAAATGCTCTTCCCAGCTTTCTCGCCGGGCTCAGCAGTGTGCCGGTCTATATTCAGTCCAACGGCCGTGCCAAATGCCTGCAAATCAATTTCACGCCTATCGGTGCGCGCCATTTTTTCCGGTTTCCCATGGACCTGCTGACTGACCAGATGCTGCCGTTTGCCGATATTGCCGAGGCCGATCTGGCCGTGTTTGTCCGGCAAATCGAAGACATGACAAACTGGGCAGCGCGGCTCGATCACGCCCTTGCCTTCGTTGCCAGACGTCTGCGTCAGGAACCTGTCCAGATGACACCCGCCGACCACGTTCTGGACCGGCTAGTCGAGACCGGCGGGCAAGCCCCGGTTCGGACATTGGCGGTTGAAATCGGCTGGAGCCGCAAACACCTGGCCCAAAAATTTCGCAAGGACATCGGCCTTCGACCCAAGACTGTCGCACGGGTCATTCGGTTCGGCCAGGTGCTGAACCATCTGAAAAGCGGCGATGAAATCGATTGGGCCGGCGTGGCTGTCGACTGCGGCTATGCAGACCAGGCGCATCTCATTCGGGATTTTTCCGAATTCTCCGGCAGGTCACCCGCAGCCTGGCGCGCGCGGGTTCTGAACGGTTCTGCCAGCGCCTGGTAGGTAACAAACCTTCAATCCAGCCTTATGGTGACGAGCTATCACCTTCTCCATCAAAGGAGGTGTGAAATGTCTCACGAAGCAAGCAGAGTTTACCCTGTTTTCCGATTTGGAAATGCGAATGCGATGATCACATGGCTTGGCGAAGCATTCGGGTTCGTCGAACATGAAGTGTACAGAGATGACCAGGGCGCAGTCGTGCATGCAGAACTGGCGTTCGGCTCGGCCATGATCATGATCGGTCAGGCCCGCGACGATGCCTTTGCAAAGATCATCGGGCATCCGAACGGCCCGTGTGGCAAGGCAATCTATCTGGCCGTGGAGAATGCCGACGCGCTGTTTAACCGTGCCAGAGCCGCGGGAGCAACAATCCTGGAAGGCCTGACGGAGCGGGACTACGGCAGCCGGGAGTTCATCTGTCAGGATCCCGAAGGAAACATCTGGAGCATCGGCACCTATTGGCCGAAGACAGAGACCTGAACCGGCAGAATTCACAGGCAGGAATGAATATCGTTGCCCGCCAGGTCACTTATCCCGGTCGGGCTTCGGTTTTTCCGGTGCCACATAACTGAGCGGCAAGGCCGTGGTGTTCTTGATCTGCTCCATTGCGAAGGTCGTCGACACATCGGAAATATCGATCTTGGCGATCAGCTTCTTGTAAAATGCGTCATAGGCTTCAATGTCCGGGACGGCGACACGCAAAAGATAGTCCACCTGCCCGGCCATCCGGTAGAATTCGACCACTTCCGGAAACTCACGGATGACATCGGCAAATTTCTTCAGCCAGTCTTCGGAGTGCTGACTTGTCGTAATGGCGACAAAGGCTGTCACCTTCGCGTTGACCTTTGCCGGATCCAGCAACGCAACACGGCCGGTGATGACACCGTCTTCTTCCATCTTCTGGATGCGACGCCAGCAAGGTGTGGTCGACAGGCCTACCCTGCGGCCGATTTCGGCCACCGGCACGGTGCAGTCTTCCTGAAGAATGGACAGGATGCGACGGTCGATACGATCAATCATGATTTCAAGATCCGGCCTGGAACGACAGACATTCCCGACCGCGCTGACTGCACAATGTTGGGAAATCATTTTCTTTGAAGATAAAAACTCGTAACGGAGTTTCAATGAAAATGTCAATTCTCACTGAAATGAGAATTATTTTCGAATTTCAGCAATTAAGCCCGCTTTACAAGACGCTGGACCTCGTCTCTGAGAACCGGCAACAGCTCGGTTTCAAACCAGGGGTTTTTCCGCAGCCAGGCATTGTTGCGCCAGGACGGGTGCGGCAACGGCAAGACTGCCGGTTTCCCATGCTCCTGCCTTTCGAAGTGCTGACGCCAGTTCGACACCGTCTCCGTCAGGGATTTCTGCCGGTTCGCACCCAGATGATAGGCCTGGGCGTATTGACCGATGACCAGAACCAGCTCGACCTGCGGCATGGCCGCAAACAGACGGTCATGCCAGGCCTTGCGGCATTCGGGGCGCGGCGGCAGGTCTCCACCTTTGGCATCCAGCCCCGGAAAGCAGAAACCCATCGGCACTATCGCCAGTCTGCCTGCGTCGTAGAAAATATCCTCGCCAATTCCCATCCAGCTCCGCAACCGGTCGCCTGACGGGTCGGTAAACGGCCTGCCGCTCTGATGAACCCTTGTTCCGGGCGCCTGTCCACACACGCAAAGTCTTGCTGTGCCAGACACTTGCAGGACGGGCCTGGGAGCATGCGGCAAAGCTGACTTTTCCGGTTTCTCGACACAGATCCGGCACGCCCGGACGTCAGTTGCAAGTATGTCGAGTGTTTCTGAATTCGTCTTTTCTGACAATGAGTTGCACCTTGGCACAGCCGGTTAACACTTCCCTTACCACGATCTTGAGGACGATCTTAAGGAATGGTGAGTCAGATTGAATAAACACGCGATAACGCGATTACAAAATCAAAACTTTGGGCGGCAAATGGGATCCGTTGCGTCAGAAACCGACGACGACAAAGTCACCATCAACGAACAGCGCGCCAAGCGCCGTCGGGAGATGGCGCGCTCGGTCAAGGATGTGCGCAGCCGTCTCGGTGCGCCCGACAACTGGTACACCACCTTCGATCTGGAACGGCAGCATCTGTTTGCCGACACGCGCATCAACGCCGCCTATGCGGTGCCGCTGCTGGCCCTAATCGTTGCGGCCATATCCGTTCTGTGGATCAATCCGGTCTTCATTGGTGCCTGGTTCACGGTCACTCTCTGCACCCACTTCATGATGGTTATCACCAGCCATTCCTATGAGAAGGCTCCATCCGACCAGAAGGCCCGGATCTACTGGCGGCGCAGGTTCACCTTTGGCGATTTCGTTTATGGCTGCAGCTGGGCGAGCTTTTTTCTGCTGCCCCAGACCAATGAATCCGGCGACGGTTTCGTGATCTTTCATTTCGCGACTCTGCTGATCGTGGTTGCCATGAACACCATGCAGTCAGCCACCTTGCCGAAATGTCTGCTTGCCAGCACCTTACCCATGACACTGATCGTCACTGTCAGCTTCCTGCAGCAGGTGAACCCGATCCATTACACGCTTGCCGCCATGGCAATCGGCGCGCAAGGCTTCTTCCTGATCCTGGGCAACCAGCTTCTGAAGAACGCGAACACGATGCTGGAGTACCGGGCGGACAAGGATCACCTGATCGCCGAGCTGGAAACCGCAAACGCGATGTCGGACGAAGCCCGCCGCCGCGCTGAAGCGGCCAACCTTGCCAAGTCCCGGTTCCTGGCCACGATGAGCCATGAACTGCGCACGCCGCTCAACGCCATCCTCGGGTTTTCCGAAATCATGAAGGATGAAGTGCTCGGCAAGATGCACAACAAGAACTATCAGTCTTACGCCGAGGACATTCACGGCTCCGGTCAGCACCTGCTCAACCTGATCAACGAAATCCTCGACTTGTCGCGGATCGAAGCCGGCCGGCACGAATTGCACGAGGAGCCGATCTTCCTGGACGATATTGTCGAGGAATGCGGAACCATGATGAAGGTTCGGGCAAAGGCCAAGACGATCTCGCTGCACCACACCCACGAGCCTGACCTGCCCCGTGTGTGGGCGGACGAGCGCGCCCTGCGTCAGGTGGTGCTCAACCTGTTGTCCAACGCGGTGAAGTTCACGCCGGTAAATGGCGAAGTCTGGATCAAGGTCGGACCGACGTCAGACGGCGGACAATATGTTTCGATCAAGGATACCGGTCCCGGCATTCCCGAAGACGAAATTCCGACCGTTCTGGAAGCTTTCGGCCAGGGGTCCCACGCCATCAAGACGGCGCAACCGGGCACAGGCCTTGGATTGTCCATCGTGCAAGCGCTCATCAACATGCACGACGGCAAGTTCTCGCTGAAGTCCAAACCCGGTGAAGGCACCGAAGTGATCGTGACCCTGCCGAGGGCGCGGATCATGAACTATTCACCCGATGTCATCTGGGTCGACCCCAACGACAAGGACAGCGGGACCCATTCCGGCAAGGCAAGATCGGCCTGATCCGCATATACAGTTTCAGGCCCCTCGGAACGATTTCAAGTCCTCAGTCGTCCTTTTCGGACACGCCAGCGTCGGCAAAGGTGGCCATGCCGGAATGCATTTCGGCAGCCGCCTTTGCAATGCCGGCGGCAAGCGCGGCACCGGAACCTTCGCCCAGACGCATGCCGAAATCGAACAGTGCGTCCTTGCCCATATGTTCGAGAACCTTTGCGTGCGCCTGTTCTGCCGAAACATGAGCGAACAGGCAGTGATCGAGACCTGCCGGATCCATTGCGTAGACAACCGCGGCAGCCGCCGTGGTGACGAAGCCATCGACAATCACGGGAACGCGCTGCAGGCGCGCAGCAATGATGAGCCCGGTCATTGCCGCAATCTCGCGGCCGCCGATGCGGCGCAGGATTTCCAGCGGATCGCGCTCGCCGTTAAGCCGGGCAACTGCCTTTTCGACCGCGTCCCGTTTGCGGGCAAGGCCTTCGTCATCGACACCGGTGCCACGGCCGATCCAGTCCTCGGCCTTGCCGCCGAAGAGCGCGTTGATGACCGCTGCTGCGACGGTGGTGTTGCCGATACCCATTTCGCCAAGGCAGATCAGGTCAATCCCGCCAGCAAGCGCTTCCATGCCGTAGGCCATGGTTGCGGCGCAATTGGCCTCGTCCATGGCGTCTTCCCGGGTAATGCTTGGGGTGGGCATGTCGACTGCCAGGTCAAAAACTTTCAGGCCGATGTCATAGGCCCGGCAAATCTGGTTGATCGCAGCGCCTCCGGCAGCGAAGTTCTCGACCATCTGCCGGTTGACCGCACTCGGAAACGCCGACACGCCTTCATCCGCCACGCCATGGGCGGTCGCGAAGATGCCAACCATCGGACGCGTGATTTTCGGCGGAGCCTTGCCGGACCAGGCAGCCAGCCATTCGGCGATTTCCTCAAGCCGTCCAAGAGAGCCAGCCGGTTTGGTAAGCTGCGCATCCCGCGTCTTCACCTTCGCGAGCGCCTCCTCATCCGGCCCCGGCATGGATTTCACCAGATTGCGGATATCGTCGAAAGGCAGCGCGGTCTCGGAGAGGGACATGTTCTTTTGGTTCCGGTTGTTCGCGGCCATTGAGCGGCCACTTGGTCTCGCTTAGCCGCTGTTCTATAACTTCGCCCGGTAAAAACTCAAGCACGGGACCGGCCTGATGAGCTCTGAAACCGACCAAGGGCCTGATTCACGGGTTGAATCGCGGTCCAAGAAAACCTGGGATCGAAACCAGGCCTGGCTGCGCGGGCTGACTTCGCTCACTGCCGACACGGCAGCCTGTGTGCGATTCTTCTCGCGGCTGTCTTTGCCGGCTGTGAACACCCGTGACGACCCGATGGCGCCTCCCGACTTTGTCCGGATTGCTCGGGCTGCGCCTCTGGCGGGCGCCGTCATCGCCCTGCCCGCAGCAGGCGTCGGCGTGGCGCTCGGTTTCACGCAACTGCCTTTTCTGGCTGTCGCGGTTCTCATTATCGCAGTCCTTGCCGCAACCACCGGCGCGCTTCACGAGGACGGTCTGAGCGACGTGGTCGACGGTTTCTTTGGCGGTGCAACGCGGGAAAGACGGCTGGACATCATGAAGGACAGCCGCATAGGGGCGTTCGGTGCCCTCGCCCTGATGGTCTCGGTTCTCCAGCGCGTCGTCCTGCTGGCGGCCCTGTGGCAGAAATTCGGGCCGGCCGATGCAGCGCTGCTGTTTCTGGCAGGAGAAGCCCTCAGCCGGATGCTGCTCGTCTGGCAGTGGCAATGCCTGCCGTCCGCCAGACCTGACGGCCTCGGAGCCCGCTTCGGCAAGCCGTCGCGCTCCACTGTGCAACAGGCGTTTCTGGTGACGCTGCCCCTGATGTTGCCAGCTGCGCTCCTGCTCTCTCTGCCCACCCTGCTGCTGGCGCTTTTGGTTGCTGTCGCGGCGGCCTACGGGACTGGCCGCCTTGCGCTTTTGAAGATTGGCGGAGCAACAGGCGATGTATTAGGTGCAGTTCAGCAACTCGCCGGACTTGGCTTTCTGACCGGGATGCTTATGGTGCCGTGAGAGACGGCTGAAAGCCGAAACGGCAGGAATGGCACACATGTCGGTATTGGGCAGTTCAAACAGACGCGACGGGTCAGGTCTGCGGGCAGCAGCCCTGCTGATCGTTCTTGCCATCCTGTCTGCCTGTTCAGGGCGGCCGGAGGTCGGAGCGCTTGCCCTCAACGAAGACCCCGCCGCAGGCGCGAAGGTGAGCGATATCCTGATCGTTACCACCCGTGCGCGGGACGACCGGCCCGACACCTATTTCAGCGGTGAGCGCTCAACTGCGATCAACTACGCGGAGGCCTCGATTTCCGTACCGCCGTCTCATCAACTTGGCCAGATCGAGTGGCCGGAAAGTCTGCCGGGCAACCCGAAGACCGATTTTGTGGCGCGCAAGGCCGACTACATTGCAGACAAGGCTGCCTTCCGGCGTTCCGTCAACGCCAGGCTCGCCGGCTTGCCGCGCGGCAAACGCGACATCATGCTGTTCATTCACGGCTACAACACGCGCTTTCCGGAAGGGCTTTACCGTTTCGCCCAGATCATCAACGACAGTCAGTTTCAAGGCGTGCCGGTTCTGTTTACCTGGGCGTCTCGCGGCAAACTTCAGGATTACGTCTACGATCTCAACAGCGCCGCCATTGCCCGCGGAGCTCTTGAAGAGACACTGGTCGAACTTGCCAAGACCAACGCCGACAACATCACAATTCTCGCCCACTCCATGGGCAACTGGCTGTTGATGGAAACCGCCGTACAGGCCCGTCCGGAAAACCGCCGCCTGGTCGCGAAACATGTCAACGACATCGTTCTGGCAGCGCCCGACATCGACATCGACCTTTTCAAGACCCAGCTCAAGCGGATCGGTCCGATGCCCCGGCCCTTTACCGTCATCGTTTCGCGTGACGACAAGGCCCTGCGCATTTCGCGGACCATTGCAGGCGGCAAGGAGCGTGTCGGGGCATATTCGAACGACCTGGAACTGGCGGAGCTCGGTGCGGTCGTGATCGATGTGACCGAGCTTGAATCGCTGGACAGCACGAACCACTCGAAGTTTGCGCAACTTGCACAGCTCAGACCGGAACTGCGCAAGGCACTTGGCAGCACTGCACTCGGCTCCGGTGCCGATCATAGCCGTGGCGCCAATCTCGGCGATGATCTGGGCTCCTTTGTCGGTACGACGGCGCAGGCAGCAGTCACCTTGCCGATCAAGGTCATCACCGCACCGTTCACCTATGCGTCAGGCGGATTCTGATCTGGTCACATTTCGCAGCTTTCCGCCTGTTTTAGTCTTGGCAACGCCACAATCTGCGGCCATATGCGCTTCATGAAGTCACCCTGCATCAACATCTGCCAGATCGACGCCAAATCAGGTCTTTGCACAGGTTGCCTGCGCAGCCTTGACGAGATCGCGTCCTGGGCGAGTTACAGCGACGCCAAGCGGAGCGAGATCCTTGCAGAGTTGGCGAGCCGGGTCCTGCCGACCGACCGGGCAGGAGAGCGCGGATGAACAATCCCAGACGCTACCGCGGCCTGATGGTCGTAATCCTGGTGCTGGTAATGGCTGCCGCAGCCTTCTATGCCTTTTTTGGTGATCCGACGGACCCGGCGAATGTCAATTTCGACGACAGCGGCCCGCGGATTGTTGCCCTGTCAGCACTTGCCTTCGTGTTTCTCGCCAGTTTCCTGTTCGGCCAACCGAAGGCGCGCGAAATTCTGCACGGCACTGTTTTCTGGGGCGGGTTCTGCGCCCTGCTTGTTGTCGGCTACGTCTACAAGGCAGAGCTGGTTCAGGCCGGTTACCGGGTCCTTGGCGCGCTTGCCCCGGGGCTTGCCGTAACCCAGCCTGACGGAACCATTCTGATCGTCCGGGATGCCGGCGGGCATTTCGTTCTGGATGGACGCGTAAACGGCTCGCGTGCAGAATTTCTGCTCGACACGGGGGCCAGCGCCGTTGTTCTGACCTATGAAGATGCGATCCGGGCGGGCTATCGCCCCCAGGACCTGACCTTTTCCGTGCCCGTTTCCACTGCCAACGGGCGCGCGCTCGTGGCACCGGTCAAGATCGACACGATCACCATTGGCGATCACACTCTACGCAATATCCGGGGTTTCGTCGGACGTGAGGGAACGCTCGATTCCAGTCTCTTCGGCATGACGGCCCTCGACCATCTGCGCAGTTGGCGCATCGAAGGCGACAAGCTGATCATGACCCCTTGAATGAATTGGAGCCACCGCTTCTTGCCAAGGCGGCAGGAGGTTGCCGCCCAATTCAACTCGCCAATCCGGGGGCGTCCTGCCCCCATGAGATCTGACAGTCGACGAGGCAGACGGCACTACTCGGCGGCAGCCAGTTCAGCGCCAGATGGACTGACAGCCGCAAGAGCCTTTTCAACCACTTCCAGTCCGGCTCCGGGCTTGATCGCCTCCACCGTCAGAATACGTCGCCACGACCTCGCGCCCGGGCGCCCGTGAAACAGGCCAAGCATGTGCCGTGTCATATGCGCCAGTTTCACACCCTTGGCCAGTTGTGCCTCCAGATATGCCATATGCGCCTTGACCGCATCCCAAGGCGAAACGTCCGGTCTGCTGTCACCATAGAGACGCCGGTCGACTTCGCCCATGATCTGCGGTGTGTGATAGGCCGCCCGGCCGAACATCAGGCCGTCCAGCGTTTCCAGAAACGGTTCCGCCTGATCCAGCGTCTGCAACCCACCGTTGAGGCCGATGAACCTGTCTGGCAAACGCTGTTTCAGCCGCAAGACCCGGTCATAGTCGAGTGGCGGAACGTCCCGGTTTTCCTTTGGGCTGAGGCCCTTCAGCCAGGCTTTGCGCGCATGCACCCACAAAGCGTCGGAGCCAGCAGCAAAAACGGCATCGGCCATGGCGTCAAGTGCCACTTCAGGGTCCTGATCGTCCACGCCGATCCGGCATTTCACGGTCACGGGAATATCGACAGCCGCCTTCATGGCCTCGACGCATGCAGCCACCAATGCCGGTTCTTCCATCAGGCATGCGCCAAAGCGGCCAGACTGTACCCGGTCGGATGGGCAGCCAACATTTATGTTGACCTCGTCATACCCAAAGTCGGCAACGATCCGTGCAGCTTCCGCCATATCCTCTGGATGGGATCCGCCCAACTGGCAGGCAACCGGGTGCTCAACATCGGAAAAGCCAAGCAGATGCGTCCGGTCGCCATGGATCACCGCGCCAGTTGTCACCATTTCCGTGTAGAGCAGTGCATGCCTCGTTAGTTGCCGGTGAAATGCGCGGCAATGACGATCGGTCCATTCCATCATGGGCGCGATTGCAAAGCGTGGCGCAATTGCATCGTTAGAAGCAGCCACATCAACGGAATAACTCAGCTTTTTCAATTCAGCCTTCTTGGTCATTACTTTGAAATTTGCCTGTCGGCCTCTTGTTCGCTCGCTACACCAAATGGTGCAACGGATTTATCGAGGGTGTAGCGGATTTCATCCCTCTCGCATATCCGTGAATTTTCGCGACCAAATTGCCTTTTGCGTCCCTGATACTCCGTGTTCGCAAGAATGCAAAGCCCGCTCCCATGCACAGTTTTCCGCAGACCTGATGTGCCAACATGTGAATGCGGACAATCAAGGGATTGGCCTGTCCCAGGAGACAGGACAGTGAAAGTTCACGTTTCCCTGATTGAGGTCAAAGGGCCCAACAGAGGTCAGCTGCTGACAGGCAAGCTCTGTGACGCAAATTCGCAAAAGCTCCAGTCTAGAAAAACAGTGCATCCAAACGTTCGAAGACCCAGAAAGTCGCCAGAGCACCAATAGCGTAAGACGCGATGATCGGTGCGCTATGTGGCAGCGGAGCAAGCCGGCGCAAAACCGCCTGGATGATCAAAATGACCACAATGAAAAGTAACTGCCCAAGTTCGACGCCGATGTTAAAAAACAGGAGCGCCAGCGGAATGTCGCCCTGCGGCAAACCGATCTCGCTCAGAGCACCGGCGAAGCCCATCCCGTGCAGCAGGCCAAAGGCAAACGCGATGCTCCACGGCCAACGGGTTGCAAGGCTCTGGTGGCCCCGGCGTAGGTGGATGGCCTCGGCTGCCACCAACACGATACTCAGCGCGATCAGAGTCTCCACGGGTGGCGGCGATAGCGTAATATAGCCGAAGGTTGCAAGTGTGAGCGTAAGCGAATGGGCCACCGTGAAAGCGGTCACGGTCTTTAGCAGCATTGGCCAGCCTCGGACGACCAGCATGAGCGCGGCGACGAAGGCCAAGTGATCCAGGCCTTCGAGGATGTGCTGAATACCGAGCCAGGTATATGTCTGCATCACGGTCCAGGGCGAGGCTATCTCGGGTATGGCGACACTGTTCTCACGCGGTCGCAGCAGAAAACTGTTCTGCGTTCCGTCAATGAGTGTGACATTGACCAGCGCGTCTATGGTGGTGCGGTCGAGATTGTCGATGCGCAGCGTGGTACCGGGCAGTCCGGTCGTACCGGTCAGGGAATAGCGGAAAATCACGAAGCCATCGATGATGGTTTCTCCAGGCCGCTGGGTAAGGGAAAAGCGCGGGTCGAAGGCCGGACGGATATCCTGAACCATGCCACTGCGGGTCGGTACCTTCCACAGCATCTCGTAGCGCTGCGGTGCAACCTCGTCGATCTGCAAGAAGGCCGGGCGAATTTCGTGGGCAGCCACCGGGCACAACGTCAACAGGCAGAGAGCGAGAGAGGCAAGCAGGCGCAGGATCATGGCCGGGTATATTCCTGCCGCACCTTCTCGGGTACGCCCTCGGCCTCAATCCGCACTTCGTAGCGGTCGAGAAGCTCGCGGAACATGTATTCCTGCGTATCGAGTACGGTGTAGTATTCGTACTGCCGTTCGACGAACTCGCGGACCTCCTCAAAGGGCGCGAGCTTTTCAGGCTGGCTTTCCGTAACCCTCACCAGGTGCAGGCCCAGCCCCGAGCGTACCGGTCCGGACCAGCTTCCGGCAGGCAGTTCGGACAGTGACGCAGCGAACCCTCCGCCGAAGGCGTTTTCCACCACCTGTGCCGGCGTCAGGTCCCAGTCCAGCGGAACAGACAGTTTGTTCAGCCTGTTCTCTGGCACAGCACCGCCATCGCGCAGCGAGGCAAGCGTGGCCTCCAGCACCGTGTCCTCCACCTCGGCCGGCAGATACAGAACCTGGCGGAAGGCGAAGGCCTGCGGCTGGGTGAAGAGGTCTGGTCGTTCGGCGTAGAAGGCACGCAGCTGGTCTTCGGTCGGCGGTCGCATGAGCGTGCCGAGATCACTGGCCACGGCCTCCATCTACTGGGCCAGTCGCGTACGTATTATCTGGTCGTCATGGTCGAGCCCTAGGCGCAGCGCCTCCCGGTAGAACACTTCCTGTCTCAGGTGCCGGTCAACAATTGCCGCGACGTCCAGCGGTGAGGGCTCACGCTTCCACTGAGCCTTCCAAAGCGTTTCCAGGTAGTCCATTTGCGTCTGGTCGAGGATAATCACCTCATCACCCGGCCCCGCCTTTTGCTGCGGGACCAACCACGACCATGCTGCAAAGAGTAGCCCGCCGAGCACCATGAAATGGACGAGCGGTTCCCTTGCGATCAGTCTCAGCATTCGCCCACTCAGTTTACCTCGTACCAGATCGGTGAGGCCCAGGCCCGTTCGACAATTTCGCGCTTCACATCCTCGGGGTAGCTGACCCCTTCACGCAATTCATCATAGAGTGTCCAGCGTGCCGTCGGTAATTGCAGGACGCGGGCGTAGTAGTAAGCCTCGATCTCCGGATTCCAGTCCGGGTCGATCCAGACCGCCATCAGTTCCGGATCACCCTTCGCGGTATTGAACTCCCCGGTTTCCATGTTGATCGGCGCATTGATCGGTACGACGCTTCCATCTGCCTGCAGCCGGTCGCCCGAAGCCACGACGTCGTAAACCGTGTCCTTCATCTCACCGTTTTCATACCAGCCCTTGATGATCTGGATGCGGTCAAGATTTGGCCCGATCGGATCCTTCATCGCCCAGACCAGGAATTGAGGAGCCTCTTTTCCGGTATAGTCGCCCCCCATCGGCACTCCCTTTTCATACCCGTCAGCGACCATCGCGTCATGGCTGTCGTAGTTCTCGGCAAAGCCTTGCCCGGCAAAGACGCGTACCTTCATGCGTGGCCCTGAGGTGGCGAAGGTCTCCTTGGCCATCATCGAATCCCAGATGGCGCTACGGGTGTTGGATTCCGCCCAGACGGCGGTCAGCGCACCGGGGTTCGAATCCGAAATCAGCATCTCGCCTTCCAGAACCGAGACTGCTCGCACATCAGCCGTCTTGTCGGCATAGCCGTGGCTACCCACCGTGTAATTGTCCTCCTCGACATTGCTGGGAGTACCGTTGTGGCTGTCGGTGCCACCAACGAAGCCGTACTTGAACGGGTTCTCACCGATATCAGCATTGTACTTGATGCCGCGCCCGAGCCCGTAGCGGACGAAATTCTCCTTCAGGAAACCGCGGCCGCTGAAGCGCTGGATCGAGACCGCGTTTTCGAAATCGGCGAACTCGTCACTGGGCCAGAAATTCGGCACCACCTCTGAATTGCCCTTGACCTGCATCATCTCGACCAGCGGCTCCATGCTGGCGCTGGTCGTGGCATAACCCGTGCCAATGGGCACACCCGAAAGCGTTGCCTCGGCGAAATGAAGTCCCTTGGATTCATTCGAGTTGTGTGGAATGGCGAAGACCCGCTTGCCGTCATCGCGCTGCGTCTGCATCCAGGCCCAGAGTTCCTCGGGATCGTCGCCCTCATTGGCCGAAAATGGAAGTTCCGGCACGTTGGCATCGCGGAAGAAGACGTTGCGGTGCTGGTTCGATCCACCCGGTGCCGAAGTCCATTCATAGGCGTGGATCGTGGTGAAGACACCCGGTTCGTAGTGCTTTTCGGTGGCTTCGAAATTCTTCTGCCAGGTTGACTTGATCGCCTCCTCGCCTTGGAAGAACTGCGGGTGAGGATCGCCGCCCCCAGCCAGCGGCACCAGAACGTATTGATTATAAAGCCCGAGCGCCGTCTTCAAATCTGGCGCCTCGCGAAAAGCCACCGCGACTTCGTGATCAAAGCCCGGTGCGCCATCGTTCCTCAAACTGAAGGCTTCTCCCATGAACTCGGAGTGGTCTGTGACTGCCACCCAGTCGAGCGGACGCTTGATCTTGTGCAAACTGCCATTGACCATCATCTCTTCGCCCTTGGCGAAACGATAGGCATCGTCTGGCGTCAGGCGGTTTCCGGCGATGAAGGCATCCATCGACACACCGGTATGAACGTGCTGTTCGCCAAAATAGGCCTCTTTCAGCGGATTGACCGGTGCGTCCGCTTCCGTTGACTGAGCCATGGCGCAAGGTGCGGTCACGGCCGAGGCAAGGCCGATGCAGAGAATACAGGCATGAGGCAAAGTTTTCATGGTCGGACATCCTGACTTGGCGAGTGAGACGGCCGGACGGTTCTGCGGGTGGCGGTCGTCGGAAACAACTCCAGCATGGTAGAAAGCGACCCCGCAATCCCTGTTATAGAACACCCATTACGCAGCGGTTTCAAGGGTTGCCTTTCGCTCGCGGCACAACGAACGGCTGCTTTGAGGGCAAGATCAAGCGCAGGCTAACGACCAAATCGGGGCAGCTTTACTGGCCGGCAGATAGCGCCAGGAACGGCCTCTAAGTTCCAGGCTCGAAAGCAACCATTCGAACCAAGTTCCAACTGTCAGATTTTCAGCACTTGCAAAAAGCAGTTTTGACGCGACCAGCACCAAAACTGCCAAGCCACAGCTACATCATTCGCCTTTTAACGGCAGAAAACCGAGTATTCATTCAGTCATCATTGAGACGGCGGCAGACGGATGACGAAAAGCTTTCGGGTGGTTTCCACGACTTCCCAGGTCCCGGAAAAGCCTGGTTGGAGGACAAAACTGTCGCCCGGTCCAATCTCGCGGGTTACACCGTCCTTGTCTGTCAGCAGGGACTTGCCGGACAGGATCGAGCAGAATTCCCATTCATCATAGGAGATCTTCCAGGCGCCTGGCGTTGCTTCCCACACTCCTGAAAACAGGGTTTCGTTGTCTGTCGTCTCAACCAGCCACGTGGTGAACTTGGGATCTCCTGCAATGACCTTTTCCGGCGCTGGTGCGTCTTGCTCAGGTACGATCTCGTCAAGATTGAAGGGAAGGAAGGCGTGCATTCGGGTCTCACTGTCGATGGAACGTCGGTACGGGAAGCCGGATGCTAGCGCCCACCGGGCAAGCTGACCAGAACGAGCTGACCGGATGTCAATGCTCCTCCCTTCCAGGATCACGCCCTAAGCAACCTGATGTTTCGCCGCATCTGTTCGATTTGCTCGAAACTCAACACGAAGGGAGTGGTCCGTGGCAGTGTCGCCAGGATATTCTGTTTGTGCCCTACATGCTCGCTGACACCACGCGGGCTGTCGATCAGATTGTGAGCGACCTCATGAGCCAGCGTGCTGGCATCCGCGTTCTTCTTGATACGGGTGACGGCCCCCGTGTGGTTGGCCTTGGAGAGCGCCAGATCGGTGTCGGGATTGAAGCGGCGGATATAGAACACCATGATTTCGTTCGGCCGCACCCTGACCGACGTGTGCGACTCCGCAAGTTCCTTCATCCGGGCAAACAAAAGACCATGCTGGGAAAATTCCGTCTCTTCGGCAGCAGTCAGTGCAAGTGACTGGATGGAAGCAATCTCGAAGTCGATACCGTAATGGCCGTAAAGCTCCTTGGCGGTGGACTCCGCTGTCGAGACCGGGGCATCCGGCGTCACTACAACAAAGATGTGCACGCGAACCTTGTGGGTGAAGGAGGCAAGCGCCCGGTCGAGCTTGGCCATGGTATCTCGACCGACGGCACCGTCGTCTTTGATCGCGGGACCGCCATGCGTGGAGCGCTGGAACTCTTTAACTTTCTGCACGGTTTCGCTGCCGTAAACCCCGTCCGGACTGAGCCCTGTTCCCCCTACGGACTTCGGCATCGGAAACCCCAGGTCTATCAACCCGAACTGGACCAAATGAACACCATGACCACTCGACCCGCTGCCGAGCCATGGACTGTTGGTGGATGCTGCGGTCAATTGAGGCACGTTTCGAAAATAGGGAGACGTCAATGCCATGTGACGGGGCCTCCGGCTGGTAGAGCGAGGAATGGCTCAAACAATCGATGATTGAAGTTTACCGCAAAACACACGCACGCCGAAAGGAATTACGTCACGGCATCAACCGATCCCGTATCTTGGCGCTTCGCGTCATCCGGACAGGTCGAATTTCGCTAAATCATGGCTTGTCGCCCTGCCCGCGCCGATGCTTCACTGCGCCAAAACAAGGGAGACGTTGGAATGGAAACGGCCATGGCCGGTGGTCGCAATCAGGTGACCACCGGAATAGTGATGATGTGCTCAGGTGTCGTGTGCCTTTGTCTCAACGACGCCATTGCCAAGACACTTACGGCTGAATACAGCCCCATCCAGATCCTGTTTCTGCGTAATTTGATCGCCCTGCCGATTGCAATCCTGATCGCGTTGAAAATGGGAGGGAGATCCGCATTGATCTCGCACCGCCCGGCAGCCCATCTCTTGCGCGGCGCGCTTTGGCTCGCCGCAGCCACGCTGTTTTTCACTGGTCTGAGCCTGTTGGGTCTGGCCGAAGCGACAGCATTGATCTTCGCCATGCCTGTTTTCGTCACGGCTCTATCCGCCCTGGTCTTGCGCGAACACGTTGGCTGGCGTCGATGGACGGCGGTGCTTGTGGGATTTCTCGGTGTTCTGGTGATTGTCCGCCCCGGGTCCGGCACTTTCCAGGCGGCTTCGCTTTTGCCTGTCGCAACAGCTTTCTTCTATGCGGCGTTGATGCTCAGCGCCCGACTGGTCGACCCGCGCGAGACCGTTTGGACCTTGATGCTTTATCTGGTGGGAGCTGGAGCCATCATGAGTGCCTTTGCAATGCCGTTCGTCTGGGTGCAGCCACGCGTGGAGGACGCCTGGCTGTTCCTTGGCATTGCCCTGTTCGGCACGGCTGGCATCACACTGATGACACAGGCTTTCCGCTTTGCACCTGCAGCTGTTGTCGCCCCGTTCGACTATACCGCTCTCTTGTGGGCGACCCTGCTCGGCTGGTTGCTATGGGATGAAATCCCTGACATCGCAACCTATGTCGGCGCGGCGATCATCATTGCAAGCGGCATCGCCATCGTGCTGCGCGAACGGCAACTTGAGACGTAGGAGATCAACCGGCAATCGTTCGACCGTCAACCCCGCCGGTCTGGCTCTGGCCTGTTGCCTGAGCCGCGGCATGGCCCAACGAACTACGCCGCCAACCCAAAGAAAACCGAGCATCCCACCAAGATAGACGTTCATCGCACCTCCGGGGGCGATGAAACCGCTGGTGCCGAACACGGTCACGGTCTCGATCAACTGCTCCAGTCCGAAAACGATGCTGAGGAAGGTCAGCCAGCGCGGAATGATCGGTTGCTTCGCCATTCCGAGCGCAACGAACGCTATGACCATCGTGGCCATCGACCCGTTGATCAATGGTCCCCAGAACGCAGGGATAAGGAAAAGCGTGCGTGCCGTGGAAGGATCAAGTCCCTCCGGATGGAACGCCAGGCCTGCCCAGAACCAGGCCTGAACCTGTGCCGTTATCAGGCAGCCGATCACACCGGAAAAGAAGATATAGCGATGTGGCTTCGGCATCACCCAGGCGACCAGCCCTGTAAAGATTGCCAGACCAAGGGATAGAAAGGCGGAAGTCCAAACGTAGATCCTGGCCTTGATACCGTTTTCGGTAAACCAGGCGATGATCTCTTCACCACTCATATCGACGGTTGGAAAGCCGCTGCCAAGCGCCACGAAGCCGCCGATGTAAAACACGGCCGTCAGGAGGATCGAAACCAGCAAAATTCTGGAAGCCATCATCGCGCGCGCCGGACCAAGCAACCTGCCTTGTCGCGGGTTCCGTCCCGCAGCAAGGCTTAAGGGTGTGGACTCATAAATGAAGTCGAAATGGCATGAGAAATGGCGAAACCACGTTAGGAAGAGCGCGCCGAACGGGCTTTATGCCTGGTCAAGCATGCTGACAACACGCGGTGAAGCCATTTTCACGTCCTTCGGATTTGTCCGGATTGGTCCTCCTAAAACCATTTCAGCTTCAAATATGGGTCCACACCCTAGTATCTCACGTCACATGCGCTGGGTGAAGGTTGTCGCCTTGACCAGTGCCGCGTAATCCTTGGCAAGTTCCAGGAACGCGTCGTAGCTCTTCTGCACTTCGGCAAATTTCGGATTGGCGGCTGCGTTTTCCGCCATCACTTCCGCTACAGCCGTCTTCAGTGCGGCCAGAACATCATCCGGGAAGGTGGTGAAGGTGACGCCGTCTTCCTTCAGCTTCTTCATAGCAACTGCGTTGTAATAGTCGAACTGCGCAGTCGTTTCGACGGAGGCAGCTTCGGCAGCGTAGGTGATGATCGCCTGAAGGTTCGCCGGCAGGCTGTCAAAGGCTTCCTTGTTGACGACGATTTCCAGGGCCGCGGACGGTTCATGGAAGGCAGGTACGTAGCAGTAACTGGCCACCTTTTGCAGACCGAAAGCCTGATCCAGCATCGGGCCGACCCACTCGGCCGCATCGATCGCGCCGGACTGGAACGCCGGGAAGATTTCCGGAGGCGGCAGCAGGACCGCGTTGACACCAAGCTTGCGCATGGCTTCACCGCCAAGGCCGGCTATACGCATATTGAGACCTGCAAGATCATTCAGGCTCTCCACCGGTTTCTTGAACCAGCCGGCGGCCTGAACTCCCGAGCTGCCCGAGTAGAACGGCTTGAGGCCACGCTCTGCATAAAGGCTGTCCCAAAGGTCCTGTCCACCACCATAACGCAACCAGGCGGTTGTCTCGACCGCCGTCATGCCGAAGGGAACGGCGGAGAAGAAGTGCAGGGCCGTGTTCTTGGACGCGGCATAATAAGGCGTCGAGTGGCCGATCTCGGCTGTGCCCTGTTCAACGGCATCCTCGACACCGAAAGGCGGTACGAGTTCGCCGCTGGAATAGACCTTGAAGGTAAGCTGGCCGTCCGACATGGCGGCGACACGGTCGGCAAATGCGGTCACGTTCGTGCCGACTCCCGGCGCCTTGGCAGGAAAGGACGTGGGCAACTTCCACTCGATCTTGCCCTGCGCAATTGCGGGTGCTGCCAGCAGGCTGGCAGGTGCAGCAACAGCGCCTGCCTTCAGAAAATCACGTCTTTTCATGCTTGTGTCTCCCTTGGTGTTCAAAACAGGACGTCCGGCAACAGTGTCGCCAGTACCGGAAAGGCGGCGACCAGACCGAGCGCCAGAAGCTGAATGGCGACAAACGGGATCACCGAAACATAAATGTCCGAGGTGCGGATGTCCGACGGCGCAACCGACCGGAAATAGAAAAGCGCAAACCCGAACGGCGGCGTCAAGAACGAAGTCTGCAGGTTGAGTGCAATCAGAACCGCGAACCAGACCGGGCTGATGTCGGATTGCAGGATGATCGGCCCGACAATGGGAACGACGATAAAGATGATCTCGACGAATTCGAGAATGAACCCGAGCAAAAAAATGACCAGCATGGTGAGCAGCAACATGCCATAGGCGCCACCCGGCAAGGCATGCAGCAATTCAGCGACATGCTCGTCGCCATTGAAGCCCCGGAACACAAGCGACAGGATGCTGGCGGCAATAACGATACCGAAAATCATGCCGGTGATGGTGACGGTTTCCCGCAGCGCGGGCCCAAGTACGCCTCTCCGGATCAGCGAGGCTGCGGAGATCGCCAGCATGACAAAGGCAGCGGCTGTCATCGCCACGGAGACAATCGTCAGCGCGGTCCAACTGATGCGCCCGCCTTCAAATTCCAGACCGAACAGGCCGAGCCGACGCAGGATCAATAGCACGATGGCAAAAGCCGCACAGGCCATGGCAACACGCGCCACCTTGCCGTCGTTTCCGGCTGCGGCTATCAGGATGGCACCTGCAACACCGACGCTTGCGGCCTCCGTGGGCGTTGCAATTCCTATCAGGATGCTGCCGAGCACGGCCACGATCAGACCAAGCGTGGGGGCGATATTCCGGAATAATTCGCGACCCGGCACACGCGGTTGGGATAACGGGGGTTCCCCCTCCTGCCCTTGCGGCGAAGCCCGGCGCAGGCGCAGCAGCACATAAGCTGCATAGAGAGCCACCAGCAACAGCCCCGGGATCAACGCCCCGGCGAACAAGTCGCCCACCGTGACCGGATCGGGTGCGAAATTTCCAGCTTCCTGCTGCGCCTCGAAGTAGGCATTGGACACCTGATCGCCCAGAAGAATGAGGACGATGGATGGCGGGATGATCTGGCCAAGGGTGCCGCTGGCGCAGATCAGTCCACTGCTCATGTGCTTGTTCACACCTGCCGCCAGAAGAGCAGGCAGTGTGATGGTGCCGAGCATGACGATGGTTGCACCAATAATCCCGGTTGAGGCGGCAATGAGGGCACTGACCAGAACGACGGAAAGCGCCAGTGCCGACTGCTGCCCCCCCATCGCGGCCGTCAGGCTCTGCAGCATGCGCTCCGCCTGGCGAGACTTTTCCAGCAGCAACCCCATGAGCACGAACAACGGCACCGCCAGAAGGAGCGGGTTGGTCATCACGCCATAAACGCGCTGGGGAACGGCCTGGAAGAACACGAGATCGAAATGCCCTGTTGCAGCTGCAACCAGCGCAACAAGCGTCGGTGCGCCGGCAATTGCCAGCAGGACAGGTACCCCGGAGAGGATGCAGGCAAAAACGGACAGTGCCAGGACGATGAGCCAGATGATATCGGCAGTCATGAGAATTTCCGCCGTATCGTGCCAAACAGCCTTTGAAGAAGGTAGATCACCACCAGTGCCGGGAGGATCACGAGACAGGTCTTCACCAGAAACAATCCCGGCAGACCACCGGTTTCAGGAGACCCCTCCAAAATCGCCCAGGAGCTGCGAACCAGGGGGAAAGCCGTCCACAGCATCAGAGCGAAGACCGGTAGCGCCAGAAGAAGATCTCCGAACCAATCGATGCGCCGGTTGGTCAGATCGCTCCAGTTCTGACGAAAGACATCGACACGCACGTGTTTGTCGGCGTCGAAGGAAACCGCGACCGACAAGGCGACAAGGGCTGCGAAGGCATAATTGACCGCGTCCTGGATCTCCAGAAATCCGAAGCCAAGCAGATAGCGCATCAGCACCATGGCCAATTGGCCCAGAAAGACGATTGCGGCAAACCCCATGCAAAGCATGTGCACCGCCTGAAAGACCCTACGCATTCAGTACTCTTGCAGCTGGAAGTCACATTTGCCCCGGCCACGGATGCAAGATCCGACCCTATGGAGCCCCACCTGAACCCCGCACCGAAGCAAAGGCGAACCATGCGGGACGATCCAACTTAATCACCGAAATTGAACGTGTATACAATGATTTGAGTGCTTTTTCCGGAAAACGCCCCCCGCCCACAAAAGCACCGCACCCACGGGTGGGGAAACGCCTACCCAGCGGCATATCGACCCGTCAGGCAGCTTCGCACAGGGTTCTAGCCTTTTGCAGGGCAAAATGGATTGCGGCAGCGCAGCAAATGCGTTAGGCCGAATTTCTCCTCCGCTTTCAGGGCGCCGGTGCCCTTCCCGATTCTCCTCCCTCGGGCAAGGTACGATTTTGACGCTCTGGGCAGTGTGCAACCATTCGATTTCTGGAGTTTGCGATGCTCGGCAAAAAAGTTCCGTTTGTTACCTTCCGCACTCGTGTCCGCGACGATTCCATCGAAGGACCGAATCCGTTCCGTTGGGAAGACAAGACGAGCGACGATTATTTCAAGGGCAAGAAGGTCGTTCTGTTTTCCCTTCCCGGTGCATTCACCCCGACATGCTCCACCTACCAGCTGCCGGACTTCGAAAAGCTGTTCGAAGAATTCAAGGCCGAAGGAGTGGATGAAATCTACTGCATCTCCGTGAACGATGCTTTCGTGATGAATGCCTGGGCAAAGGCTCAGGGCGTCGAGAACGTCAAGGTCATTCCGGATGGTTCCGGTGAGTTCACCCGCAAGATGGGCATGCTGGTCGCCAAGGACAATCTCGGCTTCGGCATGCGCTCCTGGCGCTACGGTGCTGTTGTCAACGACGGTATCGTCGAACAGTGGTTCGAAGAAGAAGGCTTCTCCGACAACTGCGAGAGCGACCCTTACGGCGTTTCCTCGCCGCAGAACATCCTGGAAAAACTGCGCGCCGCAAAGGTGCAGGCAGCCTGATCCGGCGATCAGGTCCAGCAAAAAGCCCCGGAGTGATCCGGGGCTTTTTTTATTGAACGGAATGCCTCTTCAAACGCCCGCCTACCTGCGACTTTCCAAGCGCCGGCGTTCGTCTTCCGACCTCAGTTCCAGCCACATCGCGTTCAGGATCGCCAAAGCGCAAGCCAATGGCATTCCGAGGACCCAGGCAAAATACCACATGAAGCAGTCTCCTCAGTAAGCGGTGTGGTTGTCGCGTTCGATGGTTTCTTCATCCACCTTGCCCCACAAGACCTTGTAGACCCAGGCGGTGTAGACAAGGATGAGCGGCAGGAAGATGAGTGTCGCCACCAGCATGTTGAACAGTGTCCGGTGGCTGGAGGATGCATCCCAAACGGTCAGGCTGGCATCGGGTTGAACCGATGACGGCAAAATGAATGGGAACATCGAAACACCGACCGTCGAAATAATCCCGAAAACCGCCAGCTTGGAAAAGATAAAGATCGGCATTTCCAGCCGTGTCTGCAACAGCACAAGGGTCCCGAACAGTCCCAAGAACCCAAGGCCTGGTGCCAGCCACAAAATGGGATGAACGGTGTAATTGTACATCCATGCACCGCCCTCTGCGATCGCCTGTTTCGCCAGCGGATTGGCCGCCATGTTCGGGTCGACTTCAGAGGTGATGCGGAACCCTTCCACATAGCCGCTGGCAACGAGATATCCACCAAGCGCGAACAGCGCGATGCTGAGACCGGCGGTCACGGTTCCGAACCGTCGTGCGCGCAGGGCGATTTCGCCTGACGCGCGCATCACCAGCCAGACAGAGCCGTGCGTGACCAGCATGGTAACGGACAACAGACCGCACAGCAGCGTGAACGGCGAGAACAGGCCGAAGAACGAACCTTCGTATGTCATGCGTAGATCGTTATCGAGCGAGAACGGCACCCCAAGCAACACGTTGCCAACGGCAACACCGAAGACCAGAGCCGGCACGAAAGACCCCGTGAACAGCGCCCAGTCCCAGGCGTTGCGCCAGGAAGGATCCGGTCGTTTGGACCGGTACTTGAAAGCGACCGGCCGCAGGATCATCGCGGCCAGCACCACGAACATCGCCAGGTAGAAACCTGAAAAGCTGATGGCATAGAGCGGTGGCCAGGCAGCGAAGATCGCCCCGCCCCCAAGGATGAACCAGACCTGGTTTCCTTCCCAGGTTGGTCCGATCGTGTTGATGACGACACGCCGTTCGATATCCGTTTCGGCAACGAAGGGCAGCATCGCGCCGACACCCATGTCGAAACCGTCCATGACCGCGAAGGCAATCAGCAAGACACCCAGCAGGAGCCACCAGATCATTTTCAGGACGGAGTAGTCGATCATTTCATAGAGGATCATTTCGCTTACTCCGCTGGAACAGTGGCTGCGGTCGGTGCCGGTTGCACTGGCGCAGCCGGAACTGCGTCCGGTTTCTCGCCATCTTCCGGACCGATCTTGATGTATTTGATCATCAGCATGATCTCGATCACCAGAAGCACACTGTAAAGCGCGACAAAACCGGCAAGCGTGAGCAGAACTTCGGTCACGCTCAGGTTCGAAACACCTGCGGCCGTCGGCAGCATACTTTCAATGATCCAGGGCTGACGCCCGTATTCCGCCACGAACCAGCCCATTTCGCAGGCAATCCACGGCAACGGAATAGACCAGACTGCGACGTGCAACAGCCACCGGCGTTTGTCCCTCAGACTGTCCAGTTTCCCGGACGAGGAATAGTAGAAGAATATCGCCGTCATAAGGATGAAGAAGAAGCCGCAAGCCACCATGATCCGGAAGGCATAGAACATCGGCATCACTTCAGGCACGGTCGACCAGGCCGCCGCATCCACCTGAGCGGTGGTCGCCTCCATGGGATTGTCCGTGAACGGCAGCAGCAGATAGGCGTAGCCGAGCGAGTTCTCGTTCTGCAGGAACGTCTCGCGGACATCCGGGCTGACATTGACCGGATCCTGGCGGATCTTCTGCAAAGCATCCCAGGCAATAGCGCCCTGCCGAATGCGGTCCTTGGTCCGCGACACCAGGTCCTTGATGCCGGGAATGACCGTATCGAGAGAGCGCGTTGCGATCAGCCCCATCACATAGGGCACTTCTATGGCAAAGACGTTTTCACGCTTTTCCATGTCTGCCCAAGCAACCACGTTGAACGAGGCCGGCGCGGGTTCGGTGTCCCACATGGCTTCGATCGTCGCCAGCTTCATCTTCTGGTTCAGGTTGGCCTCGTAGCCGCTTTCATCCCCCAGAACGACAACGGACAACGCAGAGGCAATACCGAAGGCAGACGCAATCGCCATGGAACGTTTGGCGATTGCAATATGACGTCCTTTCAGCATGTACCAGGCGGAAATGCCGAGCACGAACATGGACGCGGTCACATAACCGGCAGACACCGTGTGTACGAACTTGGCCTGCGCCACCGGATTGAACAACACTTCATAGAAACTAACGACTTCCATGCGCATGGTATCAGGATTGAATGCAGCCCCGACGGGGTGCTGCATCCAGCCGTTTGCGATCAGGATCCACAAGGCCGAAAAATTCGTTCCTATAGCAACGGCCCAGGTGGCCGCCAGGTGCTGACGTCTGGAAAGCTTATCCCAGCCGAAGAAGAACAACCCGACGAATGTTGCTTCCATGAAGAACGCCATCAGGCCTTCGATCGCCAGTGGCGCACCGAAGACGTCGCCGACATACTGACTGAAATAGGCCCAGTTCATGCCGAACTGGAATTCCATGGTCAGACCAGTGGCAACGCCGAGGACAAAGTTGATCCCGAACAGTGTGCCCCAGAATTTGACCATGCGCTTCCAGACCTCGCGGCCCGTCATCACATAGACCGTTTCCATGATCGCCAACAGGACGGACAGACCGATGGTCAAAGGCACAAACAGGAAATGGTAGAGCGCTGTCATGGCAAATTGCAGCCGGGACAGGTCAACGACGTTCAGTTCCATCGTATTCCCCCTTTACGGACCGGAGAGGCCCGAGCATTTTGGCCAAGGCATCCAACGTTCTGTCGAACGGCAAATGGCACTTCGGCACATCAGGACGATCGACGGTTGACTGCCCAGTCGGAGGAGACCGGGCCTGTGTCGATCTTGGTTGAAAACCCGATTTTCGTCCCGATCCGGCAACAGCAATCAGTTTCACAATGCTTGCAGATTGCAGCCGCCTATCCCGTCAAAGAACCGGCTTGGAAAACGAGTCTTCCTATGGGCTGATCGTGGCTCAGCGGCCTACCAAGGTCAATGCGACAGTTAGGACGCGACAACCTCAAGATGCGGAAAACCGCAGGAGAACTCATTGAAATTCGGAAAGAATTGTTTCCGGCGACCGATTGCCGCTGCCGCAGGGCGCTGTCAGGTCCAGCACATGGTCGGCCCGCTTCAGTTCCTGGCGTCGATGCGCAATCATCAATACGGCAGCGTCGCCGCGATAGGACAAAAAGCGGTCCAGAACGTCGCTGGCCGTCTCGGCATCCAGCCCCTCGGTCATTTCGTCCAGAATGAACAGGGCCGGCCGGGTCAGGAACGCCCGGGCCAGGGCCAGACGTCTCTGCTCACCGCCGGACAGGCCAAGGCCGCCTTCGCCAAGTATGGTTTGCAGTCCTTCCGGGTTTTCCGAAATACGCTCCGCAAGCGCGGCCTGTTCCAGCGCACGCCAGAGATCGGCATCACTCGCATCCGGATTTGCAACGCGAAGGTTCTCCGCGACCGTATCGTTGAAGAGATAGGCTCGCTGACCGATCACGGTGATCTTGTTGCGAAGCAGCTCCTCGGAAACTCGGCCGCTTTCCACTCCGCCCAGGAAAATCCGCCCCTGCCCCGGCTGTCGCAACCGTGCTGCCAACGCTGCCACTGTCGACTTGCCGCAACCGCTGCGCCCCGCCAGTGCGAGAATTTCCCCCCGCGCAATCTGAAAGGATAATCCCGCCAGAACCCGTCTCTCGGCGCCGGGATAGCCAAAACTGACATCTTCGAAGGCGAGCGCGGGTTGGTTGTCGGCCAGTTGAAGAGCGGTTCCGGTCTGATCATCAGACGATGTGGGCTCGCCGCTGGTCCCTATCAGACCCGTGATACGGGCTGCTGCCAAAGCAACGCGTGGCAGTCTGGCAAGGCCAGGAAGGCTCATCGAGAATATTTCCGGAAGGCCCATCACGACCAGGACGAGGCCAATACCGAAAGTTGCCGTCAGCGTGCCCTTGCCGACTTCATGGAGGCAGGCAAGAAGCATGGCGGCAAGAAAAATCTGCCCAACGAGTGTGGAGCCGGCCGTCAGCTTGGTGGTTCTACGGTCCTCGACCTCCTGAGCCTCTGCCAGCCTTTTGTCGGCTGCAAGCACAGTGTCTGCAGCAGCTTCCAGTCCGCCGTAGATCGCAAGATCCCGTCGCCCTGCAGCCAGATCAGCAGCCCGAAGCCGCATCGCGTCGAGTGCAGCATCCGAACGGCGGGCGTTTTTCGTGTCCGCCTTTGCGAAGGTCCACATCGCCAGACTGCCCCAGACGGACAGAAAAACAACACCGGTCGCCAGAAGAAGCGGAGAAACTGTGCTCCAGACCAGAAGCAGCGAGACCGCAACGACCAGTGCGAGCACGAGGGGAACAACGAGCCGCAGATAAACCGTGTCGAGCACCGCGACGTCGAGTGTCAGACGATTGAGCAGCAGACCCGATCTCTGACCGCTGGTGTCCTTCACCGCCATCGCGGCAAACAATCGGTTTCTGAACCCGGTCAGAAAACGGAATGTCGCATCATGTGTCAGAACCCGTTCCCCATACCGGCCTGCGGTACGGATGATCGCAAAGGCACGAATGAGCGCACTTGGTGCGAAAATGTTGAGGAATGCACCACTCAGGCCTGCAATGGCCGCTGCCGTGATGAACCAGCCGGAAACCCCGAGCAAAAGCAGCCCGGCTGCAGCAGGCAGCAGGGCTACAAAAATGCCGAGCCAGAAATGGAAGCAGTCGTACCGGTGCTGGGTGCGGATGATTTGCCAGACAGACCTCAAGCGAAGGCCTCCCCTTTGGCAACGGTGCCAGCGTTTTGCAAATCAATCCGCCTCGAAGCGATTTTTCGTAGCCCTGGGTCGTGGGTGGCAATGACGGCGGTTCGTCCAGTGCAAAGCTTCTCCAGACCATCGATGACATCGGCGGCGGTTTCTTCATCAAGCGAGGCTGTCGGTTCGTCTGCCAGCAACAGGATGGCATCCTTGCGCATCGCCGCCCGTGCCAGCGCCACCCGGCGGATCTCCCCTACCGACAAGCCAAACCCGTCTTCTCCCAGTGGCGTTTCCAGACCGCGCGGCAGGCGCTGGACGAGCGCTTCTGCCCCGGCAAGGCGAAGCGCTTGCCACAGATCGTCTTCGGTCACTGACGCAGGTGTTGCAACGGCCTTCAACAGATTTGCCCTGAGACTGCCGTGAAACAGTCTTGGCGACTGTCCAAGCCAGATAACCTTTCGGCGCAGGACCGATGAGAGCGACGTCGCAGGCACGCCATCTACCAGGATATCGCCGGAACTCGGCGCTTGAAATCCGAGTATCCCGTCGATCAGTGTCGTCTTTCCGCTGCCGCTAGGTCCCTCGATCAAAAGCGTTTCACCGGGAGCAATCGTCAGATTGAAATCCTTGAAGACGCTCCGCTCCTGATGGGAAATGCAGAAAGACTTGAACAGGAGTTCCGGAGGGCCGGAAAGCTTGTTGTCGCCGACTGTTTCCGACGGGCATTCGGTGTGATGGCCCGGCTGGGAGCTGTCTTGCGCCGGAAAGAGCGTTGCCAGCTTCTCACGTGCGGCAAGTCCGCCCGCCCGGTCATGGTAGGCTGCCGCGTAGGCGCGAAGCGGCGCGAAGAATTCTGGCGCCAGCAACAGAATGAACAGGCCCTGTGCAAAGGTCAGAGGCCCACCCCAGGTTCCAACCTCGATTTCCCCCAGAAGCGAGAAGCCGACATAGACCGCACAGAACGCTATGCCGAGCGCAGAAAAAAGCTCCAGAACGGTCGATGACAGGAACGCGATCTTCAGGACGCGCATGGTGCCGGTTCTGAAACGTTCGCCCGCTTCGCCGATTTGTCGTTGGGTTCTCTGGATTGCACCGAACAGGATCAGCGTTTCCAACCCCTTGATCCTGTCGAGCAGACGACCGCTCAACCGCACCAGTTCTTCCTGTTGCGTCTCGCTTGCAGCCTTGGCTCGCAGGCCGATGAGCGCCATGAAAACCGGTATGAGCGGCCCGCAGACGACCAGGATCAGCGCCCCAAGCCAACTGAACACGGCGGTGACGGCAACGATCCCGAGAGGCACAAGACGCAGCCGCAGCTTCTGCGGTTCGAAGTTCCTGTAATAAGGCCCGAGCAAATCCACCTGTTCGGTGACATGGGCCGCGAAGGCTCCGGAAGACGGAAATACCGTAGAGGGCGACAATGTAGCGGCAACTGCGAGCAATTCCGCGCGCGCCCGACTCTGGATCGCACGGGCCGTGCGGCGGGCGGCAGTTTCCGCCCGGTTCTGCAAAAACACCCTCAACACGGCAACCAGTGCAATTCCGGCCGCTGCCGGAATTGCCGGGCCAAGCAGATCCTGTCCGGCCAACTGACCGGCATCGGAATTCGAAAATACCGCGGGAAGCGATCCGAGCACCCAGGAAATCAGTCCCGCCTGGACGATCCACAACAGATCGGAAATGGCAAGCAGCCTGCCGGCCAGTTTCAAGCGGCGGCTTTCTGCTTCGTCCGGCCAGCCGAATGCAGTTGCAGTTCCGCTGCCCTGCCCCGCGTCCTCAGCCACCGTCCCGATCTTTTCCCTTTTCGTTGTCATCGGGCGTTTAGTGTCGCTCTCCCATTGCAAATGCAAGGGACAGATTGCCACGGCGCAGCCTGGTTTGCCATGACCGATCAACGCGTATGGTGATCGCTACACATCATTCCCGGGATTGAACCTGCTCTATCGCGGCAAACTCCGCCTCTATGGGCAAAAAGAATGAAGACGACGGCTTCCTCAAATCAAAGGACTTGCGTTTGGCGCCCCAAGGCAAGCAAGTTTCCCCTTCTTTTCGTTCGGCAGTCCTTGAGATGGGAACCGCGATGAGCAGCAAAGGCAACGGGCAGGCATTTCACCTCGTGCAGTCACCGCCAATTAGACAGGCTGGATTGGCTGGCCAATTGGTGCCGCAGTGTGCGCATTTCTTGTTCTTGCAGGCGCGTTTGTTCCAGCCCTGACAGCAGCGGCGCTTTCCCTGATTCTGGAAATGCCCGGGTTCTACCCTGGTCGTTGATCCGAAATTTCATCCGGCGAGCCCCACACACAAAAACGCTCCCGGCGGTGACCGGGAGCGCTTTGCCGAACATTCGTCCGTTTGTGTTTATTTCATCGTCGGAATGGAGAATTCAGCTCCATCCTTCAGGCCGGACGGCCAGCGGGACGTCACTGTCTTGGTGCGGGTGTAGAACTTGAACCCGTCCGGACCATGCTGATTGAGATCGCCGAAGCCGGACTTCTTCCAGCCACCGAATGTGTGGTAGGCGAGCGGCACGGGAATCGGCACGTTGATGCCGACCATGCCAATGTTGATGCGGGACGCAAAATCACGGGCCGTGTCGCCGTCACGGGTGAAGATGGCAGTTCCGTTGCCATATTCGTGGCTGAGCGGCAGGTCGAGGGCTTCTTCGTAGTTTTCGGCACGAACCACGGACAGGACCGGACCGAAGATCTCCGTCTTGTAGATATCCATGTCCTTGGTGACGTTGTCGAACAGGCAGCCCCCCATGAAGAAGCCATTCTCATAGCCCTGCATGGAGAAATTGCGGCCATCGACAACCAGCTTTGCGCCTTCCTTGACGCCATGGTCAACGAGACCCTTGACGCGGGCAAGTGCTTCCTTGGTCACCAGCGGACCGAAGTCGACGTCGTTACCGGCCGTGTACGGCCCGATCTTCAGTGCTTCCACCTTCGGTACAAGCTTCTCGATCAGCGCGTTTGCTGTGCTCTCGCCAACCGGCACAGCAACGGAAACGGCCATGCAACGCTCGCCGGCAGCTCCGTAACCGGCACCGATCAGAGCGTCGGCTGCCTGGTCGAGGTCAGCATCCGGCATGATGATCATGTGGTTCTTGGCACCGCCGAAGCACTGTGCACGTTTGCCGGACGCGGTTGCGCGGGAATATACATACTGGGCAATCGGCGTGGAACCGACGAAGCCGACTGCCTGAATGGTTTCATCGTCCAGGATCGCATCAACCGCGCCCTTGTCGCCGTTGACGACGTTCAGAACACCTGCCGGAAGACCGGCTTCGATCATCAGTTCGGCCAGCATGATCGGCACGGACGGATCACGTTCGGACGGCTTCAGGATGAAGGCATTGCCGCTGGCGATCGCCGGGCAGAACTTCCACATCGGGATCATGGCCGGGAAGTTGAACGGCGTGATGCCGGCAACAACACCGAGCGGCTGGCGCATGGAATACATGTCGATGCCCGGGCCGGCGCCTTCGGTGAATTCGCCCTTCAGGAGATGCGGTGCGCCGATGCAGAACTCGGCAACTTCAAGACCACGGATAACGTCGCCCTTGGCGTCCGGCAGCGTCTTGCCGTGTTCGCGGGAGAGAGCTTCAGCCAGCTTGTCCATGTCGCGGTTCAGAAGGTCGACGAACTTCATCATCACGCGGGCACGGCGCTGCGGGTTGGTGGCAGCCCAGGCCGGCTGTGCAGCGGCGGCGTTGGCGATTGCCGCGTCCATTTCGGCCTGGCTTGCAAGGGCGACCTGCGCCTCGACTTCACCGGTTGCCGGGTTAAAGACGTCTGCATAGCGGCCGGAGGTGCCCTCCACGTGTTTGCCGCCGATAAAATGACCGATCTTCCGCATGTCGCGTTTCTCCCAATATGTCCTGACACCAGCCAGAAAGGTTTTCTGGCCAGCGTCCGAGGTGAGTTCTTTCTGACTTTTATTTTTGCCACAAACAAGAACCAGAATTCCGGACCCGTTGTGCGTTTTTTAAAGTTATGACATTAAAACGCCCATGAGCGTTTGAGCCAAACGATAGGTCCAATACCCTTAAGTTGTCATCCCGGCCAAAGCGCGGCGAAGAACAGGGCTGAAGGAACACGCGGGCTCCCCATTAAAAATTCGGCGGGCTCGGTGCCTGGGATCCAAGCGTTGGCGGGGTGACAAACGGAGGAAGGTGGTCATTGCGGGAAGCAATCAACATGAACTGGGACGACATCCGCATTTTTCTCGCAATAGCGCGTACGGGTCAGATCCTGGCGGCGGCTCGCCGACTAGGCCTCAATCATGCAACAGTCGCCCGCAGGCTGACGAGCCTTGAGGACAGCGTGGGCACACGCCTGTTCGACAGGTCCACGTCCGGTTGCCTTCTGACGGAAGCAGGTAGCCGGTTCTTCGACAGAGCAGAACGGATCGAGGCGGAGGCGGTGGCAGCGGAAGCCGATCTGACAAACAACACGCCGGAAATAAACGGAACCGTGCGCATCGGCGCTCCCGATGGTTTCGGCGTCGCCTATCTTGCACCACGGCTTGGCAAACTGACTGAAAGGCATCCGGGTTTGACAGTGCAACTCGTTCCCGTGCCGCGGTCGTTTTCCCTGTCCCGCCGCGAAGCAGACATTGCCGTCACGATAGACAGGCCGGAAACTGGCCGGCTCGTCGCCGGCAAGCTTGTCGACTATTCCCTCGGCCTTTATGCGTCGAATACCTATCTGGAAAGCCGGGGAATGCCGGCGTCCGCGAACGATCTCGCCGCTCACGACCTGATTGGTTACGTGGAAGACCTGCTCTACTCGCCATCACTAAACTACGGAACGGAAATCCTGAAGGACTGGACCGCGCGTTTTGAGATTGCATCGGCACTCGGGCAGACCGAAGCAGTCCGGTCAGGCGCCGGCATCGGCATTCTGCACGACTTTATCGCGCGCGATGACAAAAACCTGATCGCCGTCCTTCCGGACATCAAGCTTCGCCGAGCCTACTGGATGGTCACGCATGAAAGCTCGCGCCCGCTTCGCCATGTCGCCGCGGCACAAGATTTTCTGCGCGATCAAGTCGCGCGCGACAAGGCAATGTTCGGGTAGCGGAAGCCATCAGAGACAGGTACTGCTACCGCCAGCGGGCAGTGGCCTTTATCCATTCCTGCGTGCGGGCTTCCGGATCGACATTGCGGGTGATGTCGGTGACGACGGCCGCGATATCTGCACCATTCTCGAACACACCCGGCAAGCGCTCCGGATTGAGACCGCCGATGGCCACCAGAGGCAGGCCACCGATTTGCTGCTTCCAGCGGCCAATCTTTTCGACACCTTGTGGCGCCCATTTCATCTCTTTCAGGATCGTCGGATAGACGGGACCAAGCGCGACATAGTCGGGCTCGACGGAAAGTGCTGTCTCCAGCTCTTCACCGTCATGTGTCGACACACCAAGCTTCAAATCCGCGTTGCGAATGGCCGCAACGTCGGCGTCGGCAAGGTCTTCCTGGCCAAGGTGGACAAAATCGCACCCCTGTTCGATCGCCAGTTGCCAATAGTCGTTTACGACAAGCTGGCAGCCGTATTTCTCGCAAACGATCTTTGATGCTGCGATTTCCTTGCGCAGGATGTCATCCGCCGCGTCCTTGATGCGCAACTGGACCAGTTTGACGCCGAGCGGTATCAACCGCGCGATCCAGTCTGAACTGTCAACAATGAGGTAAAAGGGATCAAGTTTCATTCGAAAACCGCCATTCCAAGAACCGGGGTAGAGGGAACCGCCATGTCGCGGGGTTCCAGGGGTTGTGCTTCATAGGCCAGCCGTCCGGCTTCAATTGCCTGGGCGAAAGCCCTTGCCATGGCGACAGGGTCTCCGGACTTTGCGACGGCCGTATTCAGCAGCACCGCATCGAACCCGAGTTCAAGAACCGTTGCGGCATGAGACGGACGGCCAAGGCCTGCATCCACCACCAGCGGAACTCCGCTGAAATGGCTGCGATAGGCTCTGAGGCCATCCGGATTGACCGGCCCCCTCGCCGAACCGATCGGGGCGCACCAGGGCATCAACACCTGGCAGCCCGCCTCAAGCAACCGTTCGCCGACGACAATATCGTCCGTCGTGTAGGGAAACACCTTGAAGCCGTCTTCAGTCAGAATACGGGCAGCTTCCACAAGGCCGAAGACATCCGGCTGAAGACTGTCGTGATGACCGATCACTTCCAGCTTGATCCAGTCTGTTGCGAAGAGATCCCGTGCCATCCTGGCCGTCGTCACGGCTTCTTTCACCGAGTGGCAACCAGCGGTGTTCGGCAACACCTTGACCTGAAGCTCTCGGATGAGGTCCCAGAACCGGCCACCGGCGCCGCTGCCAGCCGTCTCGCGCCGTAGGGACACTGTCAGAATTTGAGCGCCAGAGGCCTTCACAGCCTCGGCCAAAATCTGCGGAGACGGATATTGCGCTGTCCCGAGCAAGAACCTGGAGGCGACTGCTTCACCATAGAAATTCAGCAAGAGCGTTATCCTCCCTGCATCGGCGACAGGATCTCGATGCGGTCGCCAGCCTGCAGGACGCAATCGCCCCTCTCATCAGCGCTCACCAGATCGCCGTTGCGGGCTGTGGCAAGGAATTCATGGTCATAGGCCAGTTCCTCCAGAAGAGCTGCCAGCGTCGCACTGGCAACCTCCTGCGGTTCGCCGTTAATGGTTAGATTCAAGGCTCTTCTCCTGAAGATGTTGCATGATCCCGCTTGCTGCCTCGATGGCAAAATGCGGGGCAAGCAGAAAGCCGTGCCGGTAAAAGCCGTTCAAGGACAGCGTCTTGCCTGTCCAGGCGAGACGGGGAAGGTTGTCGGGATAGGCTGGGCGCAGGCCTGCACCGGTTTCGATGATCTTGGCTTCTGCAAAACCCGGATGCAGGCTATAGGCGGCGTTGAGAAGTTCCATGGTGGAGCGGACACTGACCGGGCCCCGGTCGCTGCTTTCGATCATCGTTGCTCCGACCATAAAAACCCCGTTGTCGCGAGGCACCACATAGACCGGGATACGGGGATGCAGAAAGCGCACGGGCCGCGAAAGTGTGACATCCGGTGCATGCAGGATCAGCATTTCACCTCGAACAGGACGAAGGTTCGGATCCGGAGAGGCCATTCCCGTACAATCGACGACAAGATCAGCTGCCGAGGTGAAATCCTGTGTCCCGAATCTGACCCGCGCGCCGCTTTCAGAGACCTTTGCCCGCAATGACTTGAGGGCCTGACGCGGATCGATATGGGCTTCTTCGGCGAAATAGAGCCCCTTCGCAAATCGACCTGCAAGATCCGGCTCAAGTGTGCCCAGCGCCTCACGGTCGAGCCAGGTAAAGCCACTGGTCCGGGAGGCAAATCGGCTCAGTTCGCCGGCATCACGCGGGGCAGCCACAACCAATGTTCCGTTACGCCGCACGTGCCCCGGCAGAACCTCACCCCACCAACTGATCGAGGACCGTCCGAACCGCAGGACATCTTCTTCGGCATTTTCCCTTTCACACCACGGGGCCAGCATGCCACCTGCGAGCCAGGACGCACTGGCTGACAGGTCCTGATGCTTTTCCAGCAGTTCGACCTGCGCACCGCGCGTGACAAGCTCATGCGCAAGCGCCAAACCAGCGACACCGGCCCCTTTGACGCCGATTTTCATTCCGCCCCCTCCCCCTGGGAGAACGTCAGTTGCTCGCTGCAGCGGGGGTTTGTGTGGACCGCCAGCATTCAACGCCTCTTCGCACGGACCGGTTCTGGTCCTGCTGTTCGGTCATTCAGTTCGGGAAGGTGGCCGTGGGTGACGCATTGCGGTAGCAACTGCACCTGGCCGAGAACACCTTCCCTTCGCCAGCATGACCTGGATCAGGTTCGTCGGGTCCCTGCACTGCGCGGTCGCGCCAGCAGTATCTCAGCCCCTTGTCGAGGCCCCCCGGGTGAGCCCCTGTTGTGCCGCTCGTCGGGTGCAACTGTCAAGAGACCGGACGGTCTTCAGCCCTGTTCCTGACAATCAGCCAGAAAGTCGTCGATCTCGGCAAGGGTCCGAAGACGATGGACTGTCAGATGGTGCGGAGGTTCGCGGTAGATGCGCTCCAGCTTGGCTCTGGCCGAGTGTCTGGTTCGCCATATGAAGCTCAGAAACTCGATGGTTTGCCAGTTGAACTGCTCGGGGCAACCTTCTGCCAGGTCCGGCCTGCTCTGTCCGTGGTATTTCACTGACCGCTTCAGCACCCGAAAAATGCGGCGCAGGACCGGAACGTCAAGCCAGATGAAGGTGTCGGCGCGTTCGACACGCTCCGCGTAAGTACTTGAATGGCCGCCTTCGAAGATCCAGGCATCCTTCAGATGGACCTCATGCGTCATCCGGTCTTTCTCTTCCCGCGTCCGTTCATTCCAACCGGAACGGTAGTGGATCTTATCCATATGATAGACCGGCAGTCCGGTTTTCTGGCCCAGGGCAACGGCAAGCGTGCTTTTGCCCGAGCCCGGGCCTCCAACAATCATCACGCGTTTCATGTCGCACCAAACAAAAACCAGGAAGGGCCGGTCGTTATACAGATTGCGCAGCGGATGAAAAACCGAAACAGACTGTTCAATGGACACCTCAGCTCCTCCAGCCCTATCTAGATTGCAAGACGGCATATTCTTTGATGGAGAGGCAGATGAGCTGGTTGAATACCCCTGATCCCGTGGCGGGAAATGCTGCAAGCTGTGACCCGATCGAGACGATCATCGTACCGCGAACTTCCGATCTCGGCGGTTTTTCCGTAAGGCGCGCCTTGCCATCCGCCAGGCGCCGGATGGTGGGTCCGTTCATTTTCTTCGACCAGATGGGTCCTGCCGAACTGCTGGTGGGTGGCGGCATTGATGTCCGCCCGCATCCTCACATCGGGTTGGCAACCGTGACCTATCTCTTCGAAGGAGAGATGTATCATCGTGACAGCCTCGGAACGGAGATTGCGATTGCCCCCGGTGCTCTGAACTGGATGAGCGCCGGCAAGGGCATCGTGCATTCCGAACGTGAGAGGCCGGAACGCCTGCAGGAAAAACGTCCCCTGTTCGGCCTGCAGAGCTGGGTGGCCTTGCCTAAACACCTGGAAGAGACCGACCCGACCTTCCAGCATCACGGCACCGAGGAACAGCCGGAGTTTTCCGACAAGGGCGCCACGGTCAAACTGATCGCCGGCGACCTCTACGGACACAAGGCCCCCGTCAAGACAGCCTCGGACATGTTCTATGCCGACATCTCGCTGGAACCGGGGGCGAAAATACCGCTGGATGCCGGATGGGAGGAACGCGGCCTTTATACGGTCGCGGGCCAGATCACCATCGCCGGCCAGACCTTCGATCCGGCCCAACTACTGGTGTTCAAACCGGGTGACCATCTGGTGATCGAAAACACCGCGCCTTTTCCAGCAAGGTTCGTTGTGCTTGGAGGTGAACCGATGGATGGCCGCCGCTATATCTGGTGGAACTTCGTGTCTTCATCAAAAGAGCGCATCGAGCAGGCCAAGGAAGACTGGCGGCTCGGCCGTTTTGACACCGTTCCCGGTGACGCGGAAGAGTTCATTCCCCTGCCTGAGCGTCCGGGGCCCTGACACTCCAGCCGCTTTCCAGAGGGGGCGCTTTTTCAAACCTGTCAGCGGGCCGGATCAGATCCGGCTCGCCAAAGTCCAGAATGATGTTGAGACGCTGGCTGGCCAGCGGATCACCCGTCAAATTGGGATCCTCCGGTGCAACCGATAGCCGTACACCTCGATGGGTTGTCTCAAGCTGCCTGAAACCGGAAACAGCCTCACGGAACACTTCCGGCACTGTCCAGCCATAGCGAACAGCCAGGGCGTCGATTACCAGCCAGACCGCATCCAGTCCGATCTGCATCTGGCGGGGATCTTCCACCACCAGCTTCAGTCGCAAATAGTCGATCCTGTTTTCCGAAGGTCCACGCAGCAGGAAGAAGAGAGTTGTCGAGCCATAGTCGACGCTCGGCGTGGTCAGGGGCACAAGATCGGAGGCACATTGCCAACGGTCCGCACTGAATGGTGCCCGGCGCCAACCGGGATTTCCCAATCCCAGTGATCTCAGCTCGTCACAGAGTTGGTCAGGCTGCCCCAAAAAGCTGCGCTTCAGCTCCGCGGACAGTTCCGGTTCCGGAGCCAGCAGCACTTCCTTGGCCGGAGCCTGCAGCGACGAAAGCGGGTCCGGCACCAATGGCGATGACTGGGCACTGTCTTCGTTACTCTGTTGGGCAACGTGCAGGATCAGCCCGCCACCAGCGAAACCGGCAGCCAGAAGCGCGAGAGTTCCCCAGATGTAGTACGGCGTCACGAACGGGCGGTTGCGAGACCTGGGGACATGTGGCGATTGGTCTGCCCTCTCGGTCTTGGCGCCTTCCGACAGCGTTTCCATGTCCGGTTCGGCCCAGCGCGGTCCCGTTGAACGACGCCCTGGCCTCGGCCTGGATTGCCTGCCCCTGCCCGTCCGGTCTGCCGACACTGCAGCCGATCCAAGCAAATGCCTGAGCTTGTCTGCTAAACCCGCCATTCAGTCCCTTAATACCGCGATCCTCGACCGTTTGGTCCAAGGCTCGGGTTTTATCAAACCAATACCTTGAAAAGGCAACCGGATACCTGTCATGTAAGCGCCGCTTCAACGGTCGCGCAGTGAAACGAAATACTCGCGCCCGAACCGAACCCGATGAGACCCTGAATGCCCACCTTTCCAGGCGACACACCCGACCTGCGCCGCGCGATTATAGAGACTGCCCGCGCCCTGCCCCGTCTCGGGTTGACGAAAGGCACATCCGGAAATGTCAGTGCACGCATCGAATCCGGTTTTTTGGTGACACCATCTGGAACGCCCTATGAAAATCTGACCGAAGACATGATCGTCGCGCTTGACATGAACGGCTGCTACCGCGGAGAGACGCTGCCGTCTTCCGAATGGCGGATGCATCTCGACTTCTATCTGGCGAAGCCGGACTGCGGTGCGGTGGTGCATTGCCACAGCCCCCGCGCAACCGCCCTGTCCTGCCATCGACGCGGCATACCCGCGTTTCACTATATGGTGGCGCTTGCCGGCGGTGACCGCATCGAATGCGCCCACTATGCCACCTTCGGAACCAAGGATTTGTCCGAAGCGATGATTGCCGCCCTGGGCGACAGGAACGCCTGCCTGCTTGCGAACCACGGACAGATTGCCGGCGGCGCAACCTTGCAAAAGGCACTTTCGACCGCGGAAGGCGTGGAAGATCTGGCGGACCAGTATCTATCGGCCCTTCTCCTTGGCGAGCCTGTGATACTGGACGGGGATGAAATGACCGCGATCTTGAAAAAATTCAAAACGTACGGAAAACAGACAAACGAACTTGAAGACGGCCAGACGGCTGCCTTCGAACTGCCAAGACGGATGGACTGAAAATGCGGCTGGGAATTGACTGGGGTGGAACCAAGATCGAAATCATCGCTCTTTCCAATGAGGGCGAGGAATTGTTCCGGCAACGGGTCGACACTCCCAGGAACGACTATGATGGCTGTCTGGAGGCCGTCCGTTTTCTGGTAGACGCCGCCGAGCAGGCAACCGGCCAGACGGGAACGCTTGGTCTCGGTATTCCAGGTTCGCTCTCCCCCAAGACAGGCCTCGTCAAGAACGCCAATTCCACCTGGATGAACGGCAAGCCCCTGGATCTGGATCTGCAAAAAGTGCTCGGCCGCCCGGTTCGCATCCAGAATGATGCCAACTGCCTGGCCGTATCGGAAGCGACCGACGGTGCTTGTGCGGGGGCACACATCGTTCACGCCATCATCATCGGCACGGGCAGCGGTTCAGGCATTGCCATTGACGCGAAAGCCCATCTGGGCGCCAACGGCATTGGCGGAGAATGGGGCGCCATCACCGTGCCGTGGCTGAAGCCGGAAGAGTATCCCGGTCCGGACAGCTGGATCGGCCACAAGGGCGCAATCGACCGCTGGTGTTCGGGAACCGGCTTTCAGCTTGATTACAAGGACCGGACCGGAACGCTGCTGAAAGGCCATGAGATCATGGCACTGAAACGCTCCGGAGATGACGTCGCGACTGCTGTCTACGAGGCCTACGTCAGCCGCCTCGCCCGTGCTCTTGCCATGTCCGCCAATTTGCTCGATCCGGATGTCTTCGTCCTGGGCGGCGGTATGTCGAATATCGACGAGCTTTATGCGGACCTTCCGCCTGCGATGGAGCCTTACATATTCTCCGATACGTTCGAAACACCGATCCGCAAGGCCATGCATGGCGACAGTTCGGGCGTGCGTGGAGCTGCCTGGCTCTGGGGTTAATGCGCCCTGGGGTTAATACGCTCTGGGGTCAATTTGCTCCGGCGCCAGTTCGACTTGGAGCTGAAAAGACACCGGGTGGCCTGCTTCCCGCGCGGTCATTCAGCGCACCCTGAAATCCGGAGCATCAGCACCTTTAGACTTCGAAAAACCGTCCAGGAACTTTCGACAAGACAAACCGGTCCTGCGAGCCGCAGGACCGGTTCTCATGAGCTGGCAAATCCTAGCTTGTCTTTTTGGTTCCTCCGGCACGCCCTTTGCTGACAAGCACAATCCCTGCCCCTACAGCGGCGACTGCTGCGAGCTTCGCTGCATTTGGCACTTCTCCGAAGGCGAGATACCCAAGGCCCAGGCCGATCACGGCGGCAACGGAACCGATCTGGCTGAGATAGACAGGCCCGGCCGTGTGTTGCAGGCGGAAATAGAGCCCATACTGAAATGCGAAGATTGCGATTTGCGCGGCAAGCAGTCCAGCTGCCTCCGGTGTCCAGACAGCTGGTGTCACGGGGACACCGGCAATTGCAGTAAACAGCCCGAGCGCCAGAAATCCGACCAGCATCATGCCCAGGGCAAGGTCGACCGGCCGCGCGCCTGATGGCCACTTCACCGTGCGGTAAATATTGCCCGAAGCCAGAAAAACCGGGATCGACAGCGCAAACATCGCCCACCACGAAGCATCAACGGAAAGCTGACGGCCAGATGCGGCAAGCAGAACGCCACCAGCAAGGCCGAAGAACACACCGGCCCCGCGCAGGATCTGGAATTTTTCCAGGCGCAGCAGAACGGCAAAAGCATAGGTGAGCACCAGCGGAAAAGCGAAGCTCAAGGAGACGAAGCCCGCGCCTACCTTCGGAGCGGCGACAACGGCAATCATGTTCGGTGCAATGAACAGGAGACCGCTGACCAGCAGATAGAAGGCGAACTGCCCCCGGCTGACACTTGTACCTCCAACCCCGGCCATGCTTGCCCCGGCCGCGATCCTGGTAATGGCAAACAGACCCGCGGCCCCGCCCAGGATGGACCATTGCAACAGTGCCAACGGGTGCCAGCCGACCATGGGTGCTGCCTTGGCGATCACGGTGGAGACGGCAAGAAAGCCGCCTACAATCATAAGCAGCACCAAAGGTTGATCCAGTGGGCTTCCGCGTCCGGAACCGGATAGTGATGCCTGTCGCTGCAGGGAGGCCGCACCGGCGGAGCCTCCTGATCTGGTCGTGTCCACCATGGGACTATCCTTCCTCACAAATTGGCGTCTGCTGGTTGCTGCGCCATTGCAGGAACAGATAACTCATTTTATCTCGATTTCAAGATACTTAATTTCAAGATTCTTGATACAAGTTGACACCCCACCCTAAAACCGACACTATCTCACAAGCAAAAATGTTCTAAATGTCAGCTATTTACGCAGCCTTGCGTGCGCTCACGCGACAGCGCTTCGTCTGGTTTCAAACCATCTGGAGTTTCCGGCGATGTCCACCCGCTCAAGTGCCCCCTTAAAACCTTCGGACCACCTGTTCGGAGATCCGGAGGACCTGCTCATCGACCGCGCCGAGCGCGCTCGCAGGCAGTGGCAAAGGGAAATTCCCGAAATTTCGGACCAGCTTTCACCGATGGTTCTGCTTGGGCGGTTGAATGAAGCCGCACAGGTGATGGGACGCGACTTTCTTGCGCCCGCTTATGCGAAAATCGGGCTGAAGACGGGTGAATTCGACGTTTTGGCCACACTCGTGCGGTCCGGCCCGCCCTACAAGCTCACCCCGACAGAACTTTACCGTACGACCATGATGAGTTCCGGCGGCATGACCGCGCGTGTGGACAAACTGGAAAAGGCCGGGCTTGTCGAACGTTGCCCCCATCCGGATGACCGGCGGGCGCTAACCGTTTGCCTGACCGAAAAGGGACTGAACCTGATCAAGACGCAGATGTCCGACTACATCGCAACCCAGCAACGGGCTGTCAGCGGATTGAGTGAAGAGGAACAAAAGCAACTGTCAGGCCTTCTGGAAAAGCTCATTCGCTCCGTCAACGATCCTCTCGGCAAGTCTTGACCGGACTGCGTGGCCGGGCCTGGCCGTTTTCCGGTCAGGCAGCCGCATGAGTATCGCCAGGCGTTGTGACTTTCCGTCACTGTGAACGAGACCTGGATTGTTTTCCTGACGCAGATGACCAATTCTTGTCCGTAACAACGCATCAGGGACCACACAACATGTTCAAATGGGTATCACGTATCCTCGCCATCATGCTTTTCGTCTTTCCGGCACATGCCCAGGAGGAACTGCAGATCCGGGATATCGAAAAAGGAACCGGCGAAGAGGCGAATGTCGGAGAGACGGTTGTGGTGCATTACACCGGCTGGCTGATGGATGGAACGAAGTTCGATTCCAGTGTCGACCGCGGTACACCGTTTTCGTTCACGCTTGGAGAACGCCGCGTTATTCCCGGCTGGGAAAAAGGTGTCGAGGGCATGCAGGTCGGCGGCAAGCGCGAGCTGATCATTCCGCCGGACATGGCTTACGGGTCTCAAGGGGCCGGCGGGATCATTCCGCCCGATGCAACCTTGAAATTCGAGATCGAACTGCTTGAGGTCAAGGGGAAGAAATTCTCCGATATCGACAACGGCACCCTGAAGGCGAAACTTGCGTCAGGCGTCACGGTCATCGACATCAGACGCCCAGACGAATGGCAGAAAACGGGCGTCATTCCCGGTAGCCACCTGGTGACGTTCTTCGACGGCAGCGGAAAAGTGAACCCCGCTTTCGGCAGCGAACTGCAGAAACTGGTTTCAGGCCCATCGGATGAAGTCGTTTTCCTCTGCCAGACAGGTCAGCGAAGCGAGGCCTTGTCGGAATATCTGGCCGGTCAGGCCGGCTTCACCAACGTGGTCAACGTCGAAAAAGGATTGGCTCACTGGATTGCGGACGGCGGTGAAGTCACCCAGGCAACCCTGCCGGAGAATTGCTGGCTCTGCTGACCCCGGCCCAAGTCTTTATACAGGCCAGTTCACTGGCCTCTCCTTTTGAACGGAACCGCCGCGCAGCCACTTGTTGGTACAAACTTTCGAGACTGATTCAGTGCTCAAGCGGCGGCATGCGGTTCCAGGCGTCGAGAGCAGCAATCTTGTAGGCTTCTGCCAGTGTCGGGTAATTGAACGTATTCTCCACGAAATACTCAAGCGTGCCGCGCAGGTTGAGCACGGCCTGACCGATGTGAACCAGTTCGGTCGCCCCTTCCCCGACAATATGACACCCCAGAAGCCGGCGGGTCTTGAGCGAGAAGATCATCTTCAGCATTCCGGTATCGAGACCCATGATGTGGCCACGCGAGGTTTCCCGGAAGCGTGCAACACCACATTCGTACGGAATGCCGCGTTCCTTGATCTCTTCCTCGGTCATGCCGACGGTGGAGATTTCCGGAACGGCATAGATGCCATAGGGAAAATACTCGGGCGGATCATAGGCCTTTTCCCCCAACGCCTGGCAGGCGGCGATGCGTCCCTGTTCCATGGACGTCGAGGCAAGGCTCGGAAAGCCGATGACATCGCCTGCCGCAAAGATATGCGGCACGTTGGTCTGAAAAGTCATCGGATCAACCTTCAGACGCCCGCGATGATCTACTTCCAGTCCGCAGCTTTGCAGATTCAGGTTAGGCGTTGCCCCCATGCGTCCGGCTGCAAACAGAATGACGTTCGACCGCACGCAGCGCCCGCCTTCCAGCGTGATTTCACAATCCGCCGGGCCGTGTTTTTCGATCTTCTCGACCTTTGCCCCGAAGCGCAGCGCAATCCCGCGGTCGCGCAACTGGTGCGTAAAATCCGCAACCAGTTCCTTGTCCAGGAAGTCGAGCATGGTGTCACGCGGCTCAACCAGGGTGACATGCACATCGAGGGCGGAAAAAATCGAGGCGTATTCAACCCCGATGACGCCTGCGCCGATGACGGAGATGGACCGAGGCAGTTCTGTCAGTTCGAGGATCTCGTCGCTATCGAGGACATATTGTCCGTCAAAAGGTACATAGTCCGGACGGAACGGCTTGGTGCCAACTGCGATGATGAATTTGTCCGACGTAACGTAGTGGACTTCTCCCGCATCGCCCTCCACTTCAATCTTGTGCGGCTCGACAAACTTCGCCTCGCCACGGATCGTATCGACCTTGTTTCTGGCGAACTGGTGCTCAAGAACCTCGACCTCGTGATTGAGGGTGATGTGGAGCCGCGCTCGCAGGTCAGCCGCGGTCAGGTCTTCCTTCACCCGGTAGGAGCGGCCATAAAAGCCTCTTTCGCGCCAGCCGGTCAGGTTGAGCACGGTTTCACGCAAGGTCTTGGAAGGGATGGTGCCGGTGTGGACCGAAACACCGCCGACCCGCCGACCGCGCTCCACCACCAGAACATTGTAGCCGAACTTTGCCGCCTGGATCGCCGCCCTGCGTCCGGCCGGCCCGCTGCCGATCACGATCAGATCGTAGTGTTCCATGTGCCCCTCACCGCCAGAATTCTGTCAGCCTGTCGGCACCCGTTTCTCCGGGTGCGCCTTTCAGGATCGCTGCACCGCAAAAACAGCATCTTGGCGGTAGGGTCAAGAAGGCAAGCGGAAATTGCAGGCATTCCGGGAGTGTTGGTGAAAAATTCGGCTCTTCTCACAACGTGTAAGCCGGTTGCAAGACAAACACGGCCCGTCCCGTGTATACTTGGCCGGAGGAGATTCTCAGTCCCCCACAGGGCCATTTTCCGTATGTCTTATGCGACCTGTTGCGAAGCTGAAGTCTGAGACCGGGACGTTTATTTGAAGCACCTGCGCGACAGCCAGGACTGAACTGGTTCCCAACACAGAAAGGGTCGACCACCGAGATGGGATTATCGGCTTCCCTCACGGCGCGCCGGGCGAAGGCATTGCTTGAGGGCACTACTACTGGGCTGACCCTTGCGCCTTTGTTCAGTGGCGTATTCCTGTTGCCAGCAACCGATTTCGCAATGGCAGAACAAACCGCTCAATGCCCGGTATCCGAAGAAATCGTCCTAGCAGCGGAAGATTCCTTCTTTCCCTATTCGGGCCTCCACCAGGGGGAGCTTCGTGGTTTTGCGGTGGACCTTGTCACCGCGGCTTTAAGCGCAGAGCACTGCTCCGTCACTCTCAATGTGATGCCATACAACAGGTGCATTCGAGAGGTAGCCCAAGGCCGACAGCTTGGATGCTTCGACACAACCGGGTCGGACGAAAACCGGCGTAACTACATCTTCCATGAGACGCCGCTGTTTTTCGGAAAAATCCTGATTTACAGCCATCCGGACAATACGGCGGCATTTCATCCCGGCTTCTTCAAGGACAAGACATTCTCGGTCGTCAGAGGCTTCACCTACACCGACGCATTTGATGCCGATGAAACGATCTCGAAGATTGAGGTGGATTCCGATCTGCAGACACTCACGCTGGTGGCGAAGAGGCGCTCCGACTATGCGGTCGTTTACGAAAGGGTTGCCGCGTATCACATCAGCAACAGCCAGAACCTCATTTCCCCTGCCCCCAAAGCCGTGCATGAACTTGCCCGGTTCGGTCTCTTTGTCTCGTTTTCAAAACAGACACCCGAGCGCTCAAATGCGGTGGCGGAACTTCTTGATCACGGGCTGAAGACGATACATGAAAACGGAACCTATGCTGAAATCGAAGCCACCTGGGACACATGGTTGACCAACGGCCTTAAAGAGGGACAGCCGGCGCCCCATTGGGAAAGCCTGAAAGACGCAAGGTAGTCTTTTTTCGTTGCCATCCAGATCCGTATAATCTATCCCTCATGCCATGAACATGAACCTGAAAGCAGCTTGGTGGTGGCGCGGCGCGATATAGGCGGCCAGCGATCAGTCATGCTCTGAAGGGATCGAGTATCAAACCAAGGCCGCCGCGGGACACCGCTGGCGGCCTTGGTTCTTTATAAGGCCGTCACGAAGGCAGCCACCAGAACGGGACCAGAAACATGCCGGTGCTGGCAGACCAGACCTATGAAACCGACTGCGGGATAACCATCCTGCGTACATCGCGCCCTTCCGACTATGAAACCGGAACGTCGGAATGGATCGACCGGCTGGATGCCGAAATGGGTGCGGTGCTTTCGTCCTCCTATGAATATCCCGGCAGGTACACACGCTGGGACATGGCTCTGGTGAACCCGCCCCTTGTGATGGAGGCCACTGGCAGAAACGTCGAAATACGCGCGTTGAACGACCGTGGCGGCTTGCTGCTGCCGGCAATTGCCGAGATGCTGAAAAAACATACCGATGTCGAAACCTTCGCGGAGGAAACCGGCAAGATCCAGCTCACGGTCAAGCGGCCTGACCGGCTGTTCAACGAGGAAGAGCGCTCCCGTCAGCCTTCGACGTTTTCGATCATCCGCGCCCTGAAAGACATGTTTGCGTGCGGCGACGACCAGCTCGGGCTTTATGGAGCCTTCGGATATGACGTTGCCTTCCAGTTCGAACCCATTGAGCAGAAGCTTGACCGGCCGGACGACCAGCGCGACGTCGTCCTGTTTCTGCCGGACGAAATCCTGATCGTCGACCACCACGGCAAACGCGCTTACGTGCTGGAGTATGATTTTGTCGTCGGTGGCCGAACCACCAAGGGCATGGAGCGAACGGGAACCAAGCAACAGTATACGCCGGCGAACCGCGATCCGGGCCGCGGCGATCACGAACCTGGCGAATATGCAAAGCTTGTCGAAAAGGCCAAGGACTACTTCCGCAGAGGCGATCTGTTCGAGACCGTGCCCGGCCAGACCTTCTACGAGCCCTGCGCCAATCCTCCATCGGCCGTTTCCCGTCGCCTCGCCCAGATCAACCCTTCCCCCTATTCGTTCTTCTTCAATCTCGGCAATCAGGAATATCTCGTCGGCGCATCGCCGGAGATGTATGTGCGGGTTACCGGTGGCCGTCGGGTCGAAACCTGCCCGATTTCCGGAACGATCCGGCGCGGCAAGAACGCCATTGAAGACGAAGCCCAAATCCGCAAGCTGCTGAACTCGGCCAAGGACGAAGCAGAACTGACCATGTGTTCCGACGTTGACCGGAACGACAAGAGCCGCGTGTGCGTGCCCGGATCCGTTCGAGTGATCGGACGGCGGCAGATCGAGATGTACTCCCGGCTGATCCATACCGTGGACCACATCGAGGGGATCCTGCGAGAGGACATGGATGCACTCGACGCATTCCTCTCCCACACATGGGCGGTGACCGTAACAGGTGCTCCCAAACGCTGGGCGATGCAATTCATCGAGGACCATGAAAAGTCCCCCCGCGCCTGGTATGGAGGCGCCATTGGTGCGGTTCTCTTCAATGGTGACATGAACACCGGCCTGACGTTGCGCACCGTGCGCATCAAGGACGGCATGGCACAGATCCGGGCCGGCGCGACCTTGTTGTATGACAGTGTTCCGGAAGACGAAGAAGCCGAAACCGAACTGAAAGCGGAGGCCATGCGAGCGGCTGTTCGCGAGGCTGGTCTTGCCATCAATGCCCAGGAGAAGAGCGAGGGCCGGAAACCCGGCAAGGGTCTGAAGATCCTGCTGGTCGACCACGAAGACAGTTTCGTGCACACCCTAGCCAATTATTTCCGGCAGACGGGAGCCGATGTCGTTACCTACCGGACCCCGGTTGCAGATCACGTCTTCCATGACGTCAATCCTGACCTGGTCGTGTTGTCTCCAGGCCCCGGTAATCCGCAGGACTTCGACTGTGCGGCAACCATTGGCCGTGCGCGCGCACGCGCCCTGCCGATCTTCGGTGTCTGCCTCGGGCTACAGGCTCTCTCTGAATATTTCGGAGCGGAACTCGGGCAGCTCGACGTTCCGATGCATGGCAAACCGTCACCGATTTCCGTTTCAGGTAATTCGTTGCTGTTTGACGGCCTCAACGCGCCGGTGGTCGTGGGCCGTTACCATTCGCTTTATGCCAAGCGGGAAACGGTACCAGCCGATATTCGGATCACCGCGGAAACCGAGGATGGTATTGTCATGGCGATCGAACACAAGAAAGAGGCTATTGCCGCGGTTCAGTTCCATCCGGAATCGATCATGTCCCTGGATCAGGATGCCGGCCACAAGATTATCGAAAACGTAGTCTCCCGCCTCGTTTCCTCAAAAGACCAACAGGTTGCAGCGGCCTCGTAACCGGTGAACTGCGGGGTAACCCCGCCCATTTCAAATCATTGAAATTCCGAACGGCGCCGTTGATGGCGCCGTTTCACTTTTTCCAATCAACATCTTGTTTTTCAACACGGTTCTTCCACGCACGCGCGAACAGAAACAATGCATTTTGTTCCTGAAACGAGTAGGCCCTGTGCTGAAAATTTCGTGACCAAAAAATCAGGAACGATTTCGGACGCGAATGCATTTTCTCCACGACAGCCACAACGGCACGGATCGCATATCCGGTCCTCGCCGATTGTAGAGGTCATAAAAGCAAAGGAGAAAACCAATGCTGACACTTAAGAAAACCATCATTCCCCTCATGAGCGCCTTCATTGCTTCCACGGCAATGGTCGGCTTCGCCCAGGCGGACGATCCCTGCGGCAGCGACGGCAGCGGTGACAAGCCGATTGTGGCATGCCCTGAAGCAAATGCCGCGGCTGCGGCTGATGCCCCTGTCGATGCGCCCAAGTCAATGGTTGGCGACCTCGATGGTGATGAGCCGCTGACCGCCGAACAGCAGGTTGAGGGACGGGTTGAGACCCACGCTTCAACCAAGATGGACCTGGACGGCAATCAGGCAACCAACCAGCCGCTTATGGACAAGACCGACGGCAACGATTCCTAAGCCGTTGAAAAACAGCCGCGCCATTTCGGCGCGGCTTTTTGCGCCGGTCTTCGGCGGAACGATATTTTTGTCACGATTTTTCCCGCAACCTGAGGTAAAGCTGACGCAGATATTTGAAGGAGATTTCCCTTGCACATTCTGCTTGCAGCGCTCGGCATTTTGGCCGCTGGTGCCTTCTGGATCTACCGAATTCGCAGGGTCGCCGACAACACCCGGGTGGTGCTAGATGCTGCTCAGGACGTCAAGGCCGCAGCGCGGCGCTTTGGTTTCAGGACGCGCGCCAATCAGCATCCGACCGAAGGCGTCGACGATCCCCGCGTCTCGGCCGCAGCCCTTCTGGTTCTTGTTGCGGAAACGGATGGAGGAATATCCAGAGCCGAGCAGGATGCAATTCTTGAACAGCTGCAGTTGGTCTTCGCGATGTCAGCCGCCGATGTGGAGGAACTGTTCCAATTCGCAAAATGGCTCGCCAACCAGAGCAGCAATCCGGACGACATGATCCGTCGCCTGATCAAGCGAACGGTAAATCTGGGAGGGCGTGACACCTTGCCGGACATGATCCGGATGGTGAGCGCTGTCGGCAAGGCCGACACCGGAACCTTGACGGACGACACATATCAGGTAATCGAGCGCCTAAAACAACTCAACGCCTGAAAACAAAACTTACCTAGCGTCATCTTATCATCAGACTCAGATTGGAAGCATCCTAGATTCATCAATGTCTAGGTGTGTTGAAGACTGCGTCACCAAAAGAAAGTTGATTAACAGATTACAACAGAGTTCTATAGATATACACAGTCAGGTTTATTCAGCCTTCACTGTTGAAAAGTATAAATACCAAAACAGGCTCAGGGAGACATGATGGCCAAAAGCGCACCAGGGACGAGGATGCACCGAGTCCGGTCGTGGGGTGCTGCACGTTGCCTCGTCGCGGCGGCCGGCTTTCTGACCTTGCCTTTTTATGCCAGCCCTTCGGCAGCCGACGACACCCCACCGCTAAGAAACAACATTCTCGCTCTTGGAACCTGCCCGCCCTGGAACCCGCAATCGGTCGAAATCTGCCGCCACAGCGTCGACAAGGTCATGACCTCGCTCGCCCCGAGGCTGGATGCCGGACCGGAGCGGCAACACCTGCTTGTCAATGAAGGTGCAAGTGCAGCGGCGCTCAAACTCAAGGCGACCGAACTTGCCAACCAACTGGGCCGCGAAGACAGGCTGATCATTTATGCCAATCTTCCGCTCGGCATTGTTGAAACAAGCGACGCCGGGGATGCAACATCATACGCCCTGGAACTTTGGGCAAATGCCAAACCCGAATCGACCCTTCAGGCAATCGGCGACGGCACCTGGATGTCTGCGTCCGCTTTTGCGGCCTTGATCCATGCCATTCCGGCAGGCGAAGTCATTCTCATTCTGGATACAAACATCCCTCAGTCGCTTGACCTCGCCCTTCTGGAACACCATTCGGTCGATGACAAGACCAGACCGGAAGCGCTGGTGATCTCGTCAGGGCCCGGCCAGTCGGCCAATTATTCCGCCGACCGCACGATTTCATTGTTCGGCAAGCATCTCGCAGTCGCGCTGCATTCCGGTGAAGGCTCGTTGCAGGACATCATGATCACTGCAGTGAACGGCACCCGTCAGGCCGCCATTCCCATCTGTGCGGAGCTGAAGGAAAAACGTGGCGAGACAACCGAACCGCATCCCGATTGCGTGCAGGTACCGGAGATTTTTGATCCGGACGCCTTGCTGAACAGGACCGTGCTGATGCCCCTGTCGGAATCCAGCGTGAACTGACCCCTGCTCAGCTCGCCAGGTTTTTCTGATTGGCTGCTTCAAACACCTGCAGCCCACCGAATTTCAGCCGGTCAAGCGCCTCACTCACGTCGCCCGGGATGGCGCGGACAAGCTTTGCCGTGGGCGCCGGCATGCCGATAAGATAGCCCTGCGCCTCATGACAACCGCGCTGTGCCAGCAGGCAAAGCTTCTCGGTATCTTCCACTCCTTCGGCGACGACACGCATCTTGAGCGCCTTGCCGAGCCGGACGACCGTTTCGATGATGGCAAGCGAGCCGTAGTTATGTTGCGCTTCGGAAACGAAAGACCGGTCGATCTTGATACAATCGAACGGGAAGCGGCTCAGGTAGCTGAGCGAGGAATAGCCGACGCCAAAATCATCCAGCGCTATCTTTACCCCGATTTCCTTCAGCCGCGTCAGTACGGCCAGTGCTCTGGTATCGTCCTCGATCAGCGTGTTTTCGGTGATCTCCAGTTCAATCCGCCCTGCCGGAACACCTGAAGTTTCGATGGCTCGCCGTACGTCGTCGACAAAATCCCGATCGCGAAACTGAACCGGACTGACGTTGATGCTGATGCTGGCGCTGGTGATCGTGGTGGCTGCGATCCTCAGGGCCTCGGCCAATACATACTTGCCGATCGGGACGATCTGGCCGGATGCCTCCGCAACCGGGATGAACTCGGCCGGGCTGACGAGCCCGCGTTCGGGATGGTTCCAGCGGATCAGAGCCTCGTAGCTGACAATCCGTGCGGTGGTTAGGCACATGCGCGGCTGGAAGAACAATTCAAACTCGCCCTCGGAGAGCGCCGTATTCATGTCCTTTTCCAACGCCCTGCGCTGACGAACCTCGTCCCCCATCCCAGGAAGGAAGACGCAGTAGGTGTGCCGCCCGCTATTCTTGGCGTTGTAAAGAGCAATGTCGGCGTTGGAGATGACCTGGTCCTCGGCGTCATAACCGGTCATCAACGCGACACCGATGCTGGCTCCCGGCTTCAGCACGAGCCCGTGTCCACAGTCGATCGGCTCGGACAGAGACTTGACCAGACGCATGGCCATGTCTTCTGCCTGGTTGGCGAACTGAATGCCATTCTGGATGATGGCGAATTCATCACCGCCAAGGCGCGAAACGGTATCCCCATGCCTGCACGACTGACGCAAGCGCTCGGCCGTGACCCGAATGACGATGTCTCCGACCGGATGACCGTGCAGATCGTTGATATCCTTGAAGCGGTCGAGATCTATGATCAGCAGGGCTGCGGACAGGCCATGCTGCTTGCATTTGCCGATCGCCTGTTTCAGTTCGGCGTTGAAGACGGCGCGGTTGGGCAAGTCCGTCAGAGGATCGTGCTGGGCCAGATGCAGGATCTGGGCTTCGGCCTTTTTCCGCTCCCTGAGGTCGACCAGAGCGGATACGCGAGTCGGAATGCCGCGGTAGGAGATCACGCGGGTACGGATCTCGACCGGCACCCGTTCGCCGGAGCGGCTGATCAGCGTCACCTCACGCGGTTCCTTTTCCGCCTTGACCAGATGCTCTTCCAGTGTGCCGGCCAGTTCGTTGTCGACGAACTCGTACAGGCCACGCATCTCAAGCTCGTCGATCGGGTAACCGATAAGGTCCTCGAAGGTCTTGTTGCCATCGAGTATCCGTCCGTCGACCGAGATCACGATGGCATCGAATGTGGCATTGGCCAGAGCGGACAAGCGCTCGGCTTCTTCGCGGGTACGCTTGGCGTCGGCAGCGCGGTTATGGGCCTGTTCCTCGTTCTGAACGGTATCCATGAGTGCATTGAACAGCCGTGTCAGGCGTTCTGAATCGTCGCCCTTGGCAACTTCAAGCCGCATGGAAAGGTCGGCCTTGCCGGCGATCAGACGGTCTAGAGCATCTTCCACATGTCCAATGCCGAGCCGTGTTCCGTGTTCCGCCTCGTTAAGACCGAGATCCTCGCTGGCGGGGTCTAGCCGGATCGCCTGGATCTTGTTCAGGACGGACAGCACAAGCCAGCCGGCCCCGAAACTCCAGACGAAACAGGCAAGCGCCCCTGTGAGCTGCACCAGAAATTGCGGCAGATGCGCCCCCAGTGGCAACTGGTCCGCAGGTGCCATAAGCGCCAGTCCCAGCGTGCCGGCCACGCCCGCAAAGCCATGAACGCTGATTGCACCGACAGGATCATCAATCTTCAGGGTGCGTTCCAGAAAGACCGCTCCCAGGATAGCGACAGCCCCACCGGCTGTCCCGATGGCAATGGCCCCAACCGGGGTCAGCACATGGCACCCGGCTGTAACGGCGACCAGACCGCCCAACAGGCCCGAGATCGAGTTTTCCGGCAGAATGACCTTGTCCTTGTGACGTCCCAGAAGATACCCCGCACCGGTTCCCGCCGCGGCGGCAAGAACTGTGTTGGCAAGGATCATCGGCACATGCCAGGACGCGGCCAGTGTGGAACCGCCATTGAAACCCATCCAGCCGACAAACAGGATAAGCGCGCCGGATGTTGCCAGAACGGAGCTGTGGCCCTGAATACGATAGGCGCGGCCGTCTGCTCCAAAGCGGCCGGATCGCGGCCCCAGGATCACGCAGGCGGCAAGTGCGATCCAGGCGCCTGTGCCGTGCACCACTGTCGACCCCGCGAAATCGACAAATCCGATGTCGGCAAGCATCGCCGTTGCGTCTGAAAACAGGGCCTCGCCCCACGCCCAATGCGCGAAGACCGGGTAAATCAGACCCGCAGTCAGCACGGAGCACCAGATGTAGGCCGACAGGCGCATGCGTTCGGCAACCGCACCGGAAATGATGGTTGCCGCCGTGCCGCAGAACATCACCTGGAATGCGAAGATGGTCAGCCCCCAGGGCTCGAGATCCGACAGACCGAACAACCGCAGATCGAACCCCGCAAACCAGTTGCCGTCTGCACCGAAGGCCAACGAGAAACCGAACACTGCAAAAATCAGAACGGAAACGGCCAGATCGAGGAGGTTTTTCTGGGCGACATTGATCGAGTTCTTGGACCGGACAAGGCCGGCCTCGAGCAACATGAAGCCAACCTGCATCAGAAGCACAAGTCCGGCTGCAAACAGCACCCAGACCATGTCGAGACTCTTCTGGAATGACGCCAGATCCAGTGCCTGTGCCGCCATTGCCGGCCCAGTCATCAGAATACCGGCGCCGCAGAAAACGGATCTGGTGTATGCCGCCCGGCTCATGATGTAATTGCCCCATCTCTTGAAAAGAGAGGCATGATTTCGCCGAGAAGTTAATTCTGTATTGCTAATTTTGTCAGGTCTTTTACTGAAAAATAAGTGCCCATTTCTTCATCACTTAAATCAAATACGCATGAAAAATCATCTTCACACCAACCCATTGAATTAACGCAGGTATTTTCTGAAAAATTTTCGAAACAGCCTTAAAATCCATCTCGTTTCCGATAGGAAACATGCTCAAAATTAGAGCAGCTAAAGAATTGTAAAAAAACAGAAATTCCGCCCTCAGGCCTGTCTGCCGGTTCCAATTCAGAACAGTTCGGCTCAAGCGCTGGCAACGCGGGAAATGACCTTTCCGACTCTACCTAGCCGGTCGCGCTCTCCAGGGCTGCGCAGGCCTGAGGTTCAAAGTCCTGAACGAGGCCTGAGATCCGGGTTTCCCGTGCGCGTGCCATCGGCAGCCCCTTAACCCGTGCGGCCAGCCAAGACCAGTCATCCGGGTCGATCCGGACAAGACCGATCGACCGTTCCGGCGAGATCGTCCTGACCAGTCCTTGCTGCGTGTCGGCGATTGCGAAACGGAAAGCATAATTCGGGGTCATCCCCATGCGCAAATCGGACAGAACGATCCTGCCGTCTTCAAGATCTGCCCGATAGTAGCCCCGGCTGAACCAGGCAAGTTTCTGAAAGGCGGCTGCACCTTCAAGACAGGAAAGCAGTTCCGGGTTGCGACGATGGCGATAAATCTCGTGCGTCCCTTTGCGGTCCAGCAGGGAGACATAGAGATTGGCGTACCGGTTTTCCTGCAGGCCGATAACCTTCCAGACGAGAATGTTGAAGGGGGCGGCGATCGCAAAAACCTTGTCCGGAAGAATGCCTTCCTGCCTGAAGATGCCTTGAGCCTGCTGCTCGACATGACGCTGAAGGACGACACTCAGACCAAGATATCCGGTCGAAACAACCAGGGCAGCCGTCATCCAGGCCTGGAGGCGCCGTGTCCAGTTTTTTCTGAACAGAGCCCAGATCACGACGGCCAGAAGAGGCAGGGTATAGAGCGGATCAATGATGAACACCGACCCGACACCGACAGGGTCCGGATAAAACGGCCAGAACAGCCGCGTGCCGTAGACCGTCATCGCGTCGATGCCCGCGTGGGTGGACAGGCACAGAAAGACAGTAAGCCAGGCTAGCCAGCGATGGTCTTTCAAGCCCTTGAACAGCCTTACCAATCCTTCACCCAGCAAGGGAGCTGCCAATGCATGCACAAAGACCGAATGCGTCCAGCCGCGGTGGTAGACGAAACTGTCGATCGGATCGTCATAGGGGATCAGGACATCAAGGTCCGGCAACGTCCCGAGCGCACCGCCGATAAGGGCGGCCTTTCTGGGACCAAGCTTTTTGCCAAGGAGTGCAGTGGAGACGGCAGCGCCGAGAACGAACTGGGTGAGAGAATCCATGGACTGCCTTGGACTGGAATAGACAAGTAAGCCGGTTATGTGCGGCGGCGGAGCCGGATTGGCAAGGGCAATGAACCAATTGACTTTCTTCGGGCCACAATTGGTCCTTCACTCGCGACAGCCCGGACAGCCCGCTGCCATTGTGAAATGACGAACGCCCTGCGGCCTTTCGGCCGCAGGGCGTCGCAGTTGTGTTTGTGTCTGAAGCGTCAAGCCGCCCCTTTGTCAGTCAACTACGCGGAAGGCTCCCTTGGAGGCGCTGGTGGTCAGCTTGGCGTAGGCGCGCAATGCGGTGGACACCTTGCGCTTGCGGACTTCAACCGGCTTCCAGGCCTTGTCGCCTTTTGCTTCCATCGCGGCTCGGCGCTCGGCAAAGACTGAATCCGGCAGATCCACCTTCAGAACGCGGTTCGGAATATCGATCACAATAGGATCGCCTTCCTCAACCAGCCCGATGGCGCCGCCTTCGGCAGCTTCCGGCGAGATGTGGCCGATGGAAAGGCCAGACGACCCACCCGAGAAACGGCCGTCGGTGATCAGCGCACAGGCCTTGCCGAGGCCCTTGGATTTCAGATAGCTGGTCGGATAGAGCATTTCCTGCATGCCCGGACCGCCACGCGGACCTTCGTACCGGATCAGCACCACATCGCCTTCCTTGACCTTGTTGGTCAGGATCGCGGAGACGGCGCTGTCCTGGCTTTCGAAAATGCGGGCCGGACCGGAGAACTTCAGGATGCTTTCGTCAACACCGGCGGTTTTCACCACGCAGCCGTCCTCGGCAATGTTGCCGTACAGCACGGCGAGACCGCCGTCCTTGCTGTAGGCATGCTCCGCCTCGCGGATGACACCGGTCTTGCGGTCAAGGTCCAGATCGTCCCAGCGGCGCTCCTGGCTGAAGGCAACCTGTGTCGGCACACCGCCCGGTGCTGCACTGAAGAACTTGTGCACGCTCTCCGAGTTCGTCTGGCGGATATCCCAACGCGAGAGTGCTTCCTTCATCGTGGCCGAATGAACTGTCGGAAGGTCGGTATGGAGCAGCCCTGCCCGGTCGAGTTCGCCGAGGATGCCCATGATGCCGCCTGCCCGGTGAACATCTTCCATGTGGATGTTCTCGACCGCAGGCGCAACCTTGCAGAGCACCGGCACCTGTTTCGACAGACGGTCGATGTCATCGATGGTGAAGCCGATTTCGCCTTCGTGAGAAGCCGCCAGAAGGTGCAGGATCGTGTTGGTGGATCCGCCCATCGAGATATCGAGGCTCATGGCGTTCTCGAACGCCTTGAAGTTTGCGATGTTGCGCGGCAGGACACTTTCGTCGTCCTGTTCGTAGTAGCGTTTGGCAAGATCGACGATCAGGTGTCCGGCTTCAACGAACAGCCGTTCGCGATCTGCATGGGTTGCCAGGGTCGAGCCGTTGCCCGGCAGAGCCAGTCCAAGGGCTTCCGTCAGACAGTTCATGGAGTTGGCAGTGAACATGCCCGAGCAGGACCCGCATGTCGGACAGGCGTTCTGTTCCATCGTCAGAACGTCGGCATCCGACATCCGGTCGTCGGCAGCGGCAATCATCGCGTCGATCAGATCAACCGACTTGGCAACGCCATTTTCCAGAACCACCTTGCCGGCTTCCATCGGCCCGCCGGACACGAACACGACCGGAATGTTGAGCCGCATGGCAGCGTTCAGCATGCCCGGGGTGATCTTGTCGCAGTTGGAAATGCAGACAAGCGCATCAGCGCAATGGCCGTTGACCATGTATTCGACCGCGTCGGAAATCACTTCGCGCGACGGCAGCGAATACAGCATGCCATCATGGCCCATGGCGATGCCGTCATCCACGGCGATGGTGTTGAATTCCTTCGCGACACCACCCGCCTTTTCCACTTCGCGAGCGACCAGCTGACCGAGGTCCTTCAGATGCACGTGCCCCGGCACGAACTGGGTGAAGGAGTTGGCAATGGCAATGATCGGCTTTCCGAAGTCATCGTCTTTCATGCCAGTCGCGCGCCAAAGGCCGCGTGCACCGGCCATGTTGCGGCCGTGGGTGGATGTTCTGGAACGATACGGGGGCATTTTCGTCTCTCCCTACATTTGCAGGCCGTTGTCCCTCCGGCGCGACGGCAGCCGGAGCGGATCAGGTTCCGCGCCCGATTTGGTTCTGACATGGGTTTGACAGGTTTTTTTGCCAAACGAAAGGCCGGATTGGGAAAAAAGTGTACGCTCCGGTACGGTTACGGGTCATGACCCGGGCCCACCCTCAATCGACCCCGTATTAGCGCCTGCGATAGGCCCCCGGAGGCGTTCCCACAATCCGCTTGAAGGCGCGCGCAAAAGCCGCCTCGGATTCGTATCCGAGCCCAATGGCGATCTCCGCCAATGTACGCTCGCCTTCCTGCAAATCCATTCTGGCCAGTTGCATGCGCCAGCGCAGGGCATATTGCATGACGCCTTCCCCGGTCAGTTGCTTGAAGCGCGCGGCAAAGGCGGACCGCGACATACCGGCCTTCACCGCAAGAGCAGCAATGGTCCAGCTTTCTTGCGGTGCCCGGTGAAAGGCTTGCAGCGCGCGGCCGATCCTGGGATCCCGCAAGGCTGCCAGCCAACCGGTTTCAAGCGCTTCGTCGGTCTGTAGCCAGGCGCGGATTGCCTGTACCACGAGAATGTCCGTCAGCCGTGTCAGCACCGTTTCGCCGCCCGGCTTCGGATTGCGTGCCTCCTCTGCCAGGTAATGCAGCGTGCTGTAGATCCATGGGCCTGCATGTTGACCGAAGGAGTCCAGCCGAATGACAGGTGGCAGCAGAGCCTGAAGACGTTCGGCCGCCGCATGATCGAGCTTCAACACGCCGCAGGTCATCCGCGTGATGGCCCCACCCCCGCCAAAAATCATGGTTTCATAGGACGGACTGTGCCGGATGGCAGGAATGTCGAAGAGCGGCGTTACCACGGCGTCGGCATCGCTTTTCAGGACAACCGGTTTGCCATGCGGCAAAAGCGCAAGCTGCCCGGCGGACAGGGAAAATTCCGCACCATCTTCCATCTGCAGGATACAACTTCCCTCGGTCACGACCAGCAGGACCATTTGTCCGCCCATGTCCGGCACATCAATGGCCCAGGGCGCGGAGAGCTCCGGATTGCAGTAGAACGTTCCGGTGAGACGCAATAGGTGCAGCACATCACCAAGCGGCTCAAACCCCCTTGAAGGAGCGGCTTGATCAAATGGCATGGTCTGGACAGGCAAGGTCATCCGTATCCCGATCTTGAAAACATAATCACAGATCCAGATTTTTGGACGATCTGCAATATTTTTTATTCATCATATCATAGACCATCCAACCCGTTTGATTGATTTTGACCTCAAGTTCAAACGCACCGGAGATAACCGATGACCAACCTGAGCAGAAAAACCGCTCTTGCCCTGTCCGCACTGACCTTTCTGGTGATCGGGACACTGATCGTCTTTGCACCCGCCGTTTTGTTTTCTTCAAGCGGCATCACACTCAGCCCCTCAGCTGCGATGATGAGCGAGGTACGCTCTCCCGGCGTGCTGATCCTGATGGCGTGTTTCGCCGCTTCGATGGGCCTGTTCTACCGTTCCTGGGAGGCGTTCGGTCTGCTTGTGTCGGCCGCGCTGCTGCTTGGCTATGGCGCAGGCCGGCTTGTCAGCCTGACCCTTGATGGTCTGCCGCCTGCCCCGCTCGTGGCAGCGGCCGCGGTCGAGCTGGGTCTCGGTTGCTGGTGTGCTGTCCACCTGCTTGCAGGCAAGAGAAAAGCCGTCTTGCAAGCGTGAGAAAAAAAGAAAGCCGGTGCGGGCCGAAACCCTGCACCGGCTATCCTTCAGACCGCCCCGGAGGGGGTGGATGTCGGGCGGCCTGAAATTCTGCGGACTACTCCGCCGCGACAGACGCTTCAGCCAGTGTCGGATAGTCCGTGTAGCCTTTTTCGGAGCCGCCATAGAGCGTATCGGTGTCCAGAGCGTTCAGCGGAGCATTCTTCTCCAGCCGTTCGACCAGATCCGGATTGGAAATGAACGGACGCCCAAACGCGACAAGATCGACCGCGCCGGTTTCCACAGCCTCGATCGCGGAGGCCCGGTCGTAACCGTTGTTGCCCATATGCGCCCCATCGAAGAGTGCATAGAGAGCTGCCAGGTCGCCGCCATTCGGGATATCGCGCGGACCGCCGGTCTGACCTTCCACCAGATGCAGATAGGCAAGGCCGTAACCGTTGAGCAATTTGATCGCGTGCGAGAAGGTCGCCTGCGGATTGCTGTCGGCAATGTCGTTGGCGTTGGAGAACGGGCTGAGCCTTACGCCGACCCGGTCACCACCCAACACACCAACAACTGCGTCCATCACTTCCTTCAGGAACCGGGTCCGGTTCTCGATGGATCCGCCATAGGCATCGTCACGCTTGTTGGCGCCATCGCGCAGGAACTGGTCGATCAGGTAACCGTTGGCCGCGTGAACCTCGACACCATCGAAGCCGGCTTTTTTCGCGTTTTCGGCGGCCTTTCGGTAATCCTCGATAATGCCCGGAATCTCGCTTGCATCCAGCGCACGCGGTGTCGGCGTATCGACGAACTGGGTGCCGTCGAAGGTCTTGGATTTGGCTGCAATTGCGGAAGGCGCGACGGGATCGGCTCCGCCCGGCTGAAGAACCGGATGCGAAATCCGGCCGACATGCCAGAGCTGGATGACAATCTTGCCACCCTTGGCGTGGACAGCGTCAGTGACTTTCTTCCAGCCAGCAACCTGGGCATCGGAATAGATGCCCGGTGTCCAGGCATAGCCCTTGCCCTGTGGGGAGATCTGGGAAGCTTCGGTGACGATCAGGCCCGCTCCAGCGCGCTGTTCGTAATATTTCACCGTCAGGTCATGCGGAGCGTCGTCTTCCGCCCGGGCCCGGTTCCGGGTCAACGGTGCCATCACGATACGGTTCTTGAGTTCGATTGCCCCTGCCTTGGCTGGCGAAAACAGTTTTGCATCCGACATGTTGAATGTTCCTTCCGAAGTTTGTTGCTTCACTATTTCTGGACTGAGCAGTCCAATATTATGCGCAAATCCATGTTTCTTCATGGATCTGCCGGAGTTGTCCGTCACTTGGGTATCAGGACGGACCGTGCCTGGTTGAGAGTTCTGGCAATCCGCTCGGCCGGCACACCGGCCTTGCGCAATGCCAGGGTGCCAATGGCAAGCGATGAATAGGCGCTCGCCCTGTCCCGGACCGCGTCCGGATTGACCGGGTCGATCGCCTTGGCGAAAAGATCTTCTATGTTTTCCAGATGGCGGCGGCCGATCTCGGCAACCTTTTCGTCGTGTGGTGCAAGTTCGGTGATGCAGTTGACCAGCAGACAGCCTCTTGGGCCGCCTTTCGGATCGGACAGAGCCTGCATCATGGCGTCCACCGCATCGCCTTCAGCGGTTTCGGCAACTTCCTTCAGGCCGCGGATTCCATTTCTGGAATAATGCTCCAGTGCCCGCAGGAACAGCGTCTGCTTGCAGTCGAATGTCGCATAGAAGCTGGACCGGCTGAGACCCATCGCCTTGGTAAGATCATCGAGAGAGGTTGCTTCGAAGCCCTTCTGCCAGAAGACATACATAGCCGCTTCCAGCGCCGCCGCTTCATCGAAGCTGCGCGGTCGTCCGGGACCTGCCGTACGTTTTTCCGAGCCGGAATTATGGACCTCTGCGTTTCTCATGCCCCTGATATGGACTACACAGTCCAGAATGCAAGAGGGGCCAGAATGATTTCTGGACCGATCGTTTCAGATCATCCGGACATCAGGCAAGCGAAGGTCCTGGCTACATTCGGCAAGAGCCTGCATAGGCATCGCCGACATCGTCGAAAACCCGGGCAACAGCTTCCATCTCATAGAGCTTGCTGGTCCGCCGGACCCCTTCCACGAGGTAGAAATCCTGAATGGGGAACTGATTGGAATTGAACCGGAAATCCCCCCGAACGCTTTCGAAGGGCGCCGCGCTGATGGCCGAGATCAACGCTTCCTGGTCCTTGATGCCGCCGGTCAGCTCCAGGGCAAAATGGATCAGCTTGGCTGCATCGTATCCCTGGGCCGCATAGACGGATGGCTCGTAGTTGAAGGCACGGCCGAATTCCCGCACGAACCGCTTGTTCGACGGGTTGTCGAGGTTGGGCGCCCAATGGGATGCGGAATAAAGCCCTTCGGCCATTTCTGCCGTGTAGGGAAGCGTGATTGCATTCACCGTGTCGGACGACAGGAACGGAACGATCCCCTTCAGCCCGGAGGTGTGAAACTGTTTCACCAGTTCCACCCCCATGCCCCCCGGCATGAAGGCGAAGATCGCGTCCGGCTCAATTTCCTCGATCTGCTTGAATTCGTCCGAAAAATTCGTCTGCCCCAGTTTCGGAAACAACTCGCGGGCGATCTGACCCTTGAAGTGGCGACGGAACGCTGCAACGGCATCGCGGGCAGCTTCATAGTCGGGCGCGATCGTGACGACGTTCTGGTACCCCTTCAGACTGGCATAACGCCCCATTGTCTCGTGCACCTGGTCGTCCTGCGATGCGGTGGAGAAGAAATAGCGGCTGCAGTTGCGACCGGCGATAGGTGCCGGACCGGAATGGGTGCCGATAAACAGGGTCTTGGACCGGACGATCGGATCGTGCACGGCAAGCATTATCTTGGAGAAGTTGACACCAACAATAAGATCGACGCCGTTTTCCTCGATCAGCTTTGTCGCCTGTTCTACCGCGTATTCCGGGTCCAGTTTGTCATCGACCACAATCACGTTGGTGGGCAAACCGCCCAGGGCACCATTGGATTGCTTGACTGCCAGCATGAAACCGTCACGCATATGTTCGCCGTATATGGCGGCCGGACCTGAAAGCGTCGCCATCAGGCCGATCTTCAGTTCCTGCACGTCCTGCGCTGCAACTGCCTGGCAGGCAAGTGCCAATCCGGCGGCCAAGCCTGTCGCCAGCCTGGCCGTGCGGGAGATGAGGTGTGAGATACAGCGCGTCATGATCATTGCCCGTTGTTTCTGGCCTTGCCTGCCGCCCTGCCCGGGCGAAAAGCCTGCGTTTCTTGCCTTTGGCAGGCTGTTTGCGGGAAGTGTCTCAGAGACAGGTTAGGCTTTTGCAAACGGAGCGATCAATCCGAACCGCAAGACCACAGACCCGTCACATTTCACGCAAAATTCCCCAGAGCCGCCGCAATCCGGCCCGCGTGAAGACGCATTAACAAAGATTAATGCTTGAGTACCCTGATCAGGCAACCGCTCCGAGCGTGCCCGAACCGCAAAACCAGGAGGGCCACATGTATTCTGTCACCGCGCCTGCCACCGCTTGCGACTTCCCAAAAGGCAACGATCCGGACAATGCATCCCAAAAGAACGAGCTGAAGCTCGTCGTTCCAGACACCCCTTCCCAGGATGATGAAGTTATCCTCGCCAGTCCGGAAGCAACCGCAAAGGCCTCAGACGACAGTTCTGACTCAGGCGACAGCTCCTCCCCTGGAAACAGTTCCGACCCCGACAAAAGTTCCAACCCAAGCACACTTGCAGCCAAGATCCTGCAGATGCACGCAACGGCCAACGACCTGAAACCGACAGCTTCCCGCCGCCCCACCCTGACAGATGCGCCGGAGGAAACCGCCTTCGACATGCCGGGCGTGTTGCGCGCACCGGTACGAGGTTCGCGGACAAACGGTCTCCCGCCCAAAGAGGTTCCTGCTCCCGCCGCGGTTTTGAAGGCCGCAGACAATTTCCGGCAGGGTCCGAGTTTCACAACGCTTCTGCTCAGTACCTTGCTGATTGTAGGCATCGGCACAGGCGCGGTCCTGTTGAGCCTGTCCGATCTGCTGGCAGGGAAGACCCCGGACAGCCGTTCGGTTCAGACCCAGCAAATCGATACCGAACCGACGATTGAGAGCCTCATTGCGGGTGCTGAACCCGAATTCCAGGGCAGAACCGACCTGACAGCAACACCGACTGCAAGCGCAGAACAGATGAAATCGGCCAAGGACCGTATCCGTGAGGTGTTTGCGTCGAGGTCGGTAGCTTCGCCAACGCCGGAAGATCACTCCAATCCGCTGGGACATGACACCAACCGGGTCGCCGACGACAAGATCCAGTCAAGGCTTGCTCCGGTTCAGCCTGCTCCCGACAAGATTGACGTTCAAGGGACGCGCGGTGCCGACACGATGGTTGCCAGCGCAGCTGACGGATTGACGGCAACGGACGCAAGTCCGGTTCCGGACCTGGCACCGTTGGAAGCCGACACAGCCGCCGCGACGACGTCAGCACCGGCCTCTGCTGCGGCACCAGCTCCGACACCAGCTCTGGCACCCGCAGAAGACAGTGCTGCCGGAACGGCCTTTCCGCTTGCTGGTACGATAAGGTCGTCCGTCAATCTGCGTGAAGCGCAGACCACGGATGCCACGGTCCTTGCCGTCATTCCGGCAGGTGCCAAAGTCCGTTTCAATGAGTGTGGCAATTGGTGGTGTGGCGTCGAATATGACGGCAAGACCGGTTATGTGGGTCAAAGTTACCTGGAACCGCTGCCGCAGCCATGACTAAAACCTGCACTTGCAAGGTAGAGCCTTGTTAAGCCTCGAGGCGTAACATCCCGTCGATTTGGAAATTGAACCTGCCGTGAGCAGGTGTGACCAGGTCGGCGGGCGCCGTTAATGACACCTGTTTCGACCGCTCTCGACACGTTGGAGCATTCAACCGGTAAATGCCGGCATGCGGAATGCTCCGGTTTCGCAGTGCATACGTCGCGCTGCCGACAGGAGACGGACCATGGCCAACCATGCAGCCACGAGCCTCAGCATTTCCATTCTCATCGGTTTTGGGGCGGTACTTTCACCGGCGTACGCGGATGGCACCAACTGCACGATCTATGCGACCGACTATGCAAATGCCCGCATGGGCAGCGGCGATCTAGTCGGTGATGCGGTTTCCGGCGGCATGGCCGGGGCGGTGGCAGGTGGTGCCTGGCGTGGCCCGTCAGGCGCCTATCGCGGTGCCCGCGCCGGCGCCGCGCTTGGCGTGCTTGACAACATGGGCTCGATGCCGGGCGGTTGGCAGGCGCTTTACGACATGGCCTACCAGATGTGCCAGCAGCAGACCTCGGGCGTCAACGCCCCCTATTACCAGTCACCGTCCGTCGGAACCTCGTCATCCGACTGCCGCTCGTCAGCCAGTGTCAACGCGCCGCTGAAAAGATCGCCGAACGGCGGCATCATGGTCGGCTCGGATTTCGGCAACTGCCGCTGAGACCTACGCTTTCCGCCAAAGACTTCGTGGAAGAGCCGTCACCCCGCCCTGGCAACGGGTTGACGTTACGGGCGAAGCACAGTCAACTGTGGCCGATTTTTCAAGGCTCCGGCCTGCCTTTGCGCTCAACAACAGGATTTTTCATGACACGCCGCCTTCGCTTCGCTCCGAAAATCGCCGCGACCGCTCTTGCCGGTTTATGGCTCGCCGCCGCACCCGCTCAGGCGCAGCAATGCGGCGGTGACTTCCGCCAGTTTCTGGCCGGAGTGAAGCAGGAAGCAGTTGCAAAGGGCCTTTCTGCGAACGCGGCAGACCAGACGCTGGCCGGTGCGCAGGTGGACAGCAAGGTGCTGTCGAGAGACCGTGCGCAAGGCGTCTTCAAGATGACCTTTCTGGATTTTTCCAAGCGGGTGATCTCCGGCTACCGGATGAAAAACGGCGCCGCCAACATGAAGAAATACGCGAGCATATTCCAGCGCACCGAATCCGAATATGGCGTTCCGGCACCTGTAATTACGGCCTTTTGGGCGCTTGAAACGGATTTCGGTGCGGTTCAGGGAGATTTCAACACAGTCAATGCACTGGCCACTCTTGCTCATGATTGCCGCCGTCCCGAATTGTTCCGGCCGCAGTTGATCGCCGCGATCGAGATGGTCCAGCACGGCGATCTTGACCCGCGCAACACCACCGGCGCCTGGGCGGGCGAGATCGGTATGGTTCAGATGCTGCCGGAAGACATCATCAAGTTCGGCCGTGACGGCAACGGCGACGGGCATGTGAAGCTGAAGGAAAGTGCAGCGGATGCCATTCTGACAGCTGGCGCCTTCATCCAGCATCTGGGCTGGCGCCGCGGCGAACCCTGGCTGCAGGAAGTCAAGGTTCCGCAAAATCTCAACTGGGCAGAGAGCGGCCTAGGCAAAACCAAGACAGGTGCCCAGTGGGCTGCTCTTGGCGTTCAGCCGCGCTGGGGCCAGATTTCCGGCAACCTGCCGGCGTCCCTGTTGCTGCCTCAGGGACGCAAGGGGCCGGCATTCCTGGCCTATCCGAACTACAACATCTATCTGGAATGGAACCAGTCGTTCGTTTACACGACGACCGCCGCCTATTTCGCGACCAGGCTTGCCGGAGCGCCCGTCTATACCCAGGGCAACCCGGACCCTGGACTGAACGATGCCCAGATGAAGCAACTCCAGACCAAGCTTTCCAGCATGGGATATGATGTCGGCAAGATCGACGGCATCCTCGGCTCAGGAACCCGCGATGCCGTGCAACAGGTGCAGCAGAAACTTGGCATGCCGGCCGACGCCTGGCCGACGCCTGAACTGCTGAGCCGTCTCTGAGGTCCAAAGTCAGAAGACCTCAAATTGCTGCGGTTCTGGACGACACATTGACAAATGAGCAAAAAGCCCGGGGCCTCGAAAAGCCCCGGGCTTTTTTTGATTGAGACGACCTTAACTCAGTTGCTGCCGCTCATGCCGGCTTTCAATTTTTCCTCGATCGCCGACAGATTGAAGGACCCTGGGGTCTGGCTCGGTGGATACTCCTGCATCGTCTGCAGGAATTGAGCCGCCAGGCTCTGGATCGGCACGATCACAAAAGCACGGTCGAGCAACCAGTCGAAATAGATGTTGGCATTGTGCTGCGCCTTCTCGAATGGATCCCGGCGCAGGTTGAAGATCGCAGGAACACGGAGTTCGGTGAACGGTTCCTGCCAGACACCAAACGCCTGTCCCCGGTTTTCCAGGAACACCACTTTCCAGTCGTCATACCGGGCTGCAACCACCTGCCCGTCATCGTTGACGTACCAGAACTCGTGACGCGGCGAAGTATCGGTCTCCCCCTTCAGATAGGCGTTCAGGTCATAGCCATCGATGTAGTTCCGGTATGTCCGGCCACCGATTTCAACCCCTTCCAGAAGCTGTTCCTTGATGTCAGGCGCCCCTGCAATGGCCGCGAATGTCGGCAGCCAGTCTTCATGGGCGACAATACCGTTCAAGGTCACGTTTTCCTGAAAGACACCAGGCCAGCGAACGAAGGTCGGCACACGGTAGGCCCCTTCCCAGTTGGAATTTTTTTCGCTGCGGAACGGCGTCGTGCCTGCATCCGGCCAGGTATTGAAGTGCGGTCCGTTGTCGGTTGAGTACATCACCACTGTGTTGTCAGCTATGCCAAGCTCGTCCAGGAGATCCAGAAGTTCGCCAACGTGCATGTCATGCTCGACCATGCCGTCGTGATAGGTATCTCCGCTCGGACCGGCAATCCCTGTGTGCTCCTCCTTCACATGTGTGCGGAAATGCATGCGGGTTCCGTTCCACCAGACAAAGAAGGGAACGCCCTCTTCCACCGCTTCGCGGATAAAACGCTTGGCTTCCGCAAGCGACTCATCATCGACGGTTTCCATGCGCTTCTTTGTAAGAGGACCGGTGTCCTCGATCTTCTGCGTTCCGTCTGAATTGGCCCAGGTATGGAGCACACCGCGCGGACCGAACTGTTCACGGAAGGTCTTGCCGTTCGCCAGAACCATGTCACCCGGGTAGTCCCGGTTTTCCGGCTCTTCTTCGGCGTTCAGATGATAGAGATTGCCGAAGAACTCATCGAAACCGTGGTTTGTCGGCAAATGTTCATCCAGGTCCCCCTGGTGATTCTTGCCGAACTGGCCGGTTTTGTAACCTTGCGACTTCAGGATAGTTGCCATGGTGACGTCGGTTTCCTGCCAGCCCTGTTCGGCACCCGGCAGCCCCACCTTTGTCATGCCAGTCCGAACAGGCACATTGCCGCCAATGAAGGCGGCGCGTCCGGCCGTACAGCTTTGCTGGGCGTAATAGTCGGTAAATGCGACGCCCTCTCGTGCAATCCGGTCGATGTTCGGAGTACGGTACCCCATCATGCCACGGTTGTTATGGCTGATATTCCAGGTTCCGATATCGTCGCCCCAGATCGCGAGGATGTTCGGCTTTTGCAGGTCTTGCGCAAAACTTGTTTGAGGCGCAACTGCGAACGCTGTTGCGAGACCCAAAACAACCGCGCTCATCCGCGGTAAAATGCGAAAGTAGGTCATGAAAACTCCCACCTGAATGGTTGTTTCGGCTGCTCTCTCTGATTGCGACCTCATTTTTGGCACCAGACCGACAGCCAAACATTACCCTAGGTAAGTTTTTCAGACAGGCAAGGAATTTTCGATATTTTTCAGAAAGTTCGCACTCTGGCGTCGTTGAAAATCAAAATCAATTTTAGCAATTAACGATTGTAATGTAACAAGAAACGGAAAATAGGCGCGAAGTTGCGCGCCTATTCCACCTTGTTCATGTTCGCGCCCGGATTGTCTTCGGCAACTGTTGCCACGCCGTCGTCACCCAGTAGAAACACGGCCAGGATCCTGGCTGGTCCATCACCTGTATTTTCCCCCCTGTGGGTGATGTCCATTGCTTCCAGAAGACCGTCGCCGGTACGGTAAACCTTCTTGCCCAGTTCCTCGTAGGTGACTGTGATCTCACCCTCGAGAATGTAGGCAAAGAGCGGTGCGTGATGTTGATGCCATTTGGTTTCCTCGCCCGGCTTCATGGTAATCTCGACGGCCTTTACCGAGGGATTGGTTTGCGGAAAGGCAACCTTTTCCCCCGCTACCGTCATGTCACCTGAAAAAACCTCTCGAACTGTGGCATAGGGCGTTTTGGAGGCAGCTTCTTCTTCTTGCGCCGCCTTGGACCCGGGCTTGGCATGCGGCTTGGAAGGTGCCGGCTTGCCATCCGGTGTAATGGACTTGTCGGCCGACAACGCTGGCGCACCTGCAAGAAGCGCCATCATGAATATGCCGACGGAAATTTTGGAAAGGGACATGCGTGTCATTTTCAGCTTCTGGTTCGAATAGTTGCGATCAGAGTTCAAGCACGGTGCCCGGCTTTATCTGCTGCACCTTGTCAGCACTGCTTCCCATTGCTTCGACAAACGTGTCCGCTGTCTGATCGATGATCGGGAACGAGCCGTAGTGGCAGGGGACGATTGTATCGAAGTTGAAGAAGCGGGTACAGGCAAGCGCTGCCGATTTACCGCCCATGGTGAAACGGTCGCCGATGGGAACGAGGCCGATCTTCGGCTTGTAGATCTCGTCGATGAGGGCCATGTCGGAGAAAATATCGGTATCGCCCAAATGATACAGGACCTTTTCTCCCGGTGCTTCGACAATGACCCCGTGAGGATTGCCGAGATAGATCGCTTCGCCTCCGGCCTGGAAGGACGACGAATGATCGGCGCGTGTCAGTGCGACGCTGAAGGGCCCCACATCCACCTTGCCGCCGGAATTCATGGGACTGATGTTCTCCACGCCCTGCCGGTTCGCCCACATGCAGATTTCGAAATTGGAAGTCAGCTGCGCGCCGGTCTTTTTCAGGATATCGACGGCGTCGCCGATGTGATCGTTGTGGCCGTGGGTCAGGATGACGTGCGTCACGCCTTCAGAAACCCGATCAACAGACAGGTTCTCTGGAAATGCCGGATTTCCGGTAAAAAACGGATCAAACAGGATCGACGCACCGGCAATCTCGATCTTGAAAGCGGAATGGCCATACCAGGTCAGTTTCATCGATGTCTCCCTATCGCAGATCAAGTTGGGCTGACCCTATCAGTCCCATGCTGCCTGCAACAAGCTGATTGCACTCACGACGCGTTGCAGGGCCTAGAACCGATATTGTGTATTTTACCAAGAGCATTGTGCAATTTTTGCAACGCCCACACAATTTTAACAACCGGAGCTAGCGCGCGCTTTTCCCTCCCTGCAAGATAACTTTGAAGATTCTGGGGACGCTGGAGCACTGCCTGTGCGGATTCAATTAAGACGCGCTCGTCTGGAAGTCATCTGCCCGGCCGTCCTGGTACTGGCCTGCTTCTCGACATCGGCATTTTCCGCCGATTGCAAGAACGATGGCGGGTTGCGTTTTCTGGGGACGAACAGGTCCGACGACCGTTCAATCTGGATTTCAGGAACTGTCGCCGGAGATTATCGTCTGGACGCAGCCCAGGGTAATCAGACTGTCGACACATGGTCCCGCAGCAGCACCGGTCTGCATTTGTCCACGTCTCCGGTTGTTTCGAACGGAAACGGCGGTACCCACAAGCTCTATGGCGTGGACGGCGGGTCTGACTGCCTGATCGACACGCAAAACCAGAAACGCGACTTCCAGCTTCCCGACAATATCAAGCCACCCAGCCTGGTGACGCCACCAATCGGCAGGCTGTTTCCAAACTTCGGACGTCCGGTTCCGCCGATAGCGGTCCTGCCACCGGGCGGGGTGTTGCCCGGCCTGCCCGGCCCAATCGGGCCGCCTGCAAGCGGGATCACGCCGCCGATAGGCACCTTGCCGCCATCGGGCGTCACTCCACCGATCGGCACACTGCCACCGGCAGGCTTGTCCCCCGGCCGTCCCGGCACGGACACACTGCCAGCGGTAACGTTACCGCCATCCGGTGTGTTGCCTGGAGGGCCTGGCACCGTGACGCCCCCAATTGGAACACTTCCTCCATCAGGCGGGCCGGGCACAATCACGCCTCCAATCGGAACCTTGCCCCCGGGAAGCCGCTCCCCCAATCAACCGGGACTGCCAGCCGGCTTCGTGCCAGTCAGACGGGCCGACGGTCTGGTAGTCAGCTATTGCATCGATCCCAGATCAGCGGACGAGACTCAGTCCGTCAACGAACAGGCATTCTGTACCCGAGACCAGCTTCTGGCAGCCGGACGCCTGCAACAGCAGGATGAGGTTCCGATCACGCCCGGCCGGGACCTGATCGAGCCGACACCCTGGAATGCCTGGAGCACGGTGACCGGTGTCTACAGCGACGACCGGCGTTTCGGCCGGGACTTTCAAACGCTCAGCGGAACGGCAGCGTTCGGCGCCGATCGCAAGCTGACCGAAGACATCGTCGGCGGCGTATCGGTGACCTTTGAAACCATCGACACCGACGGATTCAATTCCAACCTGACTATCGACACCCAGGGATTTGAAATAGGTCCCTATGTTGCTGCACGCCTTTCGCAGCATTGGGCGGTGGACGGGTCGCTCAGCTACGGGTTTTCAAACAGCCAGTCTGACATTTCGGTGTTGAGTGGCGAATACAATACCCACGAACTGGGCGCGACATTCAGTGTCCACGGACAATACGCCTTGAGCGATATCCAGGTGCGCCCCAAGGCAACCGTCACCTTCAACCGGGTGTTTTCGAACGGGTACGATCTGAACGGGACAATCCTCAACCGGCCTGTCAGCGTTCCAATCTCCGGCAATGCCGCCTCTCTCGGCACGGTCGAGCTTTCCACCGAATTCAGCCGGCAGTTCACGCTGCAGAACGGCCTTCTTATCCAACCCTATGTGGAGGCCGGGGCCGTCTACGAATACTTGCGGCCCAATGACGGCAAGATCCTTGATGACGAGTTGAATCTCGTCACTCCATCTGCCTGGAGCTTCACATTGCGTGGCGGTGCGACCGCTCTCCTTGCGGAAAACGTCACCCTCGACGCTAAAGGGGGATATCTCAGCCTCGGCCAGAACGGACTGGACGTTTGGGAAGGGCAACTTCGTGTTGCCATCGGGTTCTGAAACCGGGCTTTGCGGGTATAGTGGCAGCAACTTGTCGTGTCCGACGCCAACGAGCCCGGGGGCCCCATGTACCGAGATCTCAATTGCCGAATTTCCAACAGCCTTTGGCTTGAATTGCAGGCCGAAAGACAGCGGACCGGACACAGTCTCTCGCATGTCGTCCAGGAAAAACTCGCAAGCGCTTTCGACGTCGACCACCATACGGTGTTTCAGGTGTCTACCAGTACCGCAATCACCAAGGGTCTTTTCAAGGGATGTGCAACCATTGCGGAGATGAAGCGGCACGGAGATTTCGGGCTCGGCACCTTCGAGGATCTCGACGGTGAGATGATCCTGTTCGAAGGCCATGCCTATCAGGCGCGCGCTGGCGGCGTGGTGGTGGAAGCGCCCGACACGGCGCTGACGCCATTTGCGACAGTCACCAAGTTTACGCCGGAACACCAGGTCGAGCTGGACAATGTCCGCAGCCAGGCTGATCTGGAAGAGCGGTTGGACAGGTTGCGCCCGTCCGAGAATTTCTTCGTCGGCATCCGCATTGACGGTCGTTTCGACAGGATCGAATTGCGCGCTGCCTGCAAGGCTGCGCCCGGCGAAAATCTTGTCGCCGCGACAAGCCGCCAGAGCGAATTCGCCTTTGACGATATCGACGGTACCCTGGTCGGCTTCTGGTCACCCGGACATGCAAGGACAATGGCAATTTCCGGGTATCATCTTCATTTCATCTCGAAAGACCGGACGAAGGGTGGCCACCTGATCGATGTGGCTGCGCGGTGTCTCACCGCGCAGCTGCATCTGGAAACCGATTTCCACATCGCCGTGCCGGAAACGGCGCAGTTCCTGTCGGCGGATCTACGCGACGACCCGACCAGCGCGTTGGAGATTGCCGAACACGGTCATGCAGGCGAGCGTCATTAAAGGTGGTTACGGTTTTTCTGGCGAATTTTTGAAAGCCCTGCTAAAGCCGCACCATGGCAAACGATCCCGCGCTTTCTTTGGAAGACTTCATGGCTGCTGTGCCCGACCGCACGCGCCTGATCGGTCTTGATCTCGGCACCAAGACCATTGGTCTGGCTCTTTCCGATCTCGGTCGCGGCATCGCCTCTCCCATGGAAACGATCCGGCGCAAGAAGTTCACGCTGGATGCCGAACAGCTCCTTGCCATCTGCGCCAAGCAGGGCGTCGGTGGCATCGTGCTCGGTCTGCCGCTGAACATGGATGGCAGCGAGGGGCCGCGTGTCCAGGCGACCCGCGCCTTTGTCCGCAATCTTTCGCAGAAAACGGACCTGCCGATCACCTACTGGGACGAGCGCCTGTCGACTGCCGCGGTGACGCGAACCTTGCTGGAGGCCGATACCAGCCGGGCGAAACGGGCCGACGTGGTCGACAAGATGGCCGCTGCCTTTATCCTGCAGGGCTTTCTGGACCGACTCGGCTTTATGGGATTAGATAACGGCTAATCCCACCGCTGCCGGATATGGGCCATTTCCTCCAGGCCCGTCGAACGCGAAAGCCGAAAACATGCTCACCACGCTTGCCGCCCTGATGCCGGTCATCCTTGTGATTGCCTCCGGCTACCTGATCGCCCGAACCGGACTGATCACCGGCGAGCAATGGCGTGGCGTCGAACGACTTGCCTATTATGTTCTGTTCCCCGCGGTGCTGTTCCGCACCATATCGCAGGCGGATTTCGCCAGCTTTCCGACGCTCAACATGGGCGGTGCTCTGCTGGCTTGCATCCTGACCATGGCGCTGATTCTGCTGCTGGCGCGTACCACGCTGGAGCGATTCTGGGGAATTGCCGCACCACGTTTTACCTCCATCTTTCAGGGCACCTTGCGCTGGAATGCCATGATCGCACTTGCAATCGCCGATAATGTCGTCGGCGAAACCGGGCTGGCCATGCTGGCGGTCGCGATGGTGTTCATGATCCCCGTGCTCAATGTGGCCAGCATTCTGGTGCTGTCCCATTACGCCAGCGGGACAACCCCAAACGCTACTAAGATCCTGAAAGACCTTTTCACAAATCCTTTCATCCTGTCGATTGGCGCAGGCGGTATCATGAATGTAAGCGGGCTTGGCCTGCCCTTCGTGATCAACGATACACTGGAAATTTTTTCCAGAGCTGCTCTTCCTATCGGCATTATCTGCGTTGGTGCCGGGCTCGACCTCGGCTCGCTGCGCAGACCTGGACCAGCCCTCGCGCTCGGCACGTTTTTGAGGCCTGTGTTTATGCCTCTGATTGCCCTTGGCTTTGCCAGTCTCTTCGGCGTCACCGGCCCGGCACTGGTCGTGGTCATCATCGCAAGCTCGGTCCCCTGTGCAAGCAACTCGTATCTTCTGGCCCGCCAGATGGGCGGCGATGCCAAGCTGATGGCCGAAATCATTACGCTCCAGACCCTGGCTGCGACCTTGACGATTCCTCTGTCCCTGCTGATGGTCACCTGAGCGGAGTGCCCCGGCAGCAAAGGGCGATGCATGGTGTCAACACGCTAAAAACTGGCGACGACGTGCCCGCGCCGTGCGACGAATACGCCATAATTCCTGGAGGGTTCCGCTAGCAACCTCGCGCCGAATACGCTTGTTTCAACCTCCTTGAAGCGCTTTCGGAAGCCATTTTTGTCGGCCCTGCTGCCACCTGCCCTCCGAACGAGCAAATTTTGTCCAGCCGATCAAATATTTAGCTGGTATGTGGACAGCGGGCACGATGTGATTTCCTGTCTTGTCGAAGTCGGCGTTCACCCTTATAGGGATGGTCTCGATGACCGCGAGCAACACCCATCGAGACAGCCCTTTCCCCCATCGTCATTTGCTGGGCATAGAGGGACTTCACCCCCACGAAATTCTGGGCCTTCTGGACCGGGCGGAAGAAGCCGTCGAGGTTTCCCGCCAGATCAGCAAACGACGGCTGGTCCTGCAGGGTCGAACCCAGATCAATCTCTTTTTCGAAAATTCCACCCGCACCCAAAGTTCTTTCGAACTGGCCGGCAAACGGCTCGGGGCGGATGTGATGAACATGGCCGTGTCCCAGTCGTCGGTGAAAAAGGGCGAGACCCTGATCGACACCGCGGCAACGCTGAATGCAATGCATCCCGATCTGCTGGTGGTCCGACACCACGCCGCCGGCGCGGTGCATCTGCTGGCGCGCAAGGTCGGCTGTTCGGTGGTCAATGCCGGTGACGGTCCGCACGAGCATCCGACGCAGGCTCTGCTCGACGCACTGACCATCCGGCGGCACAAGGGCAAGATTGCACGATTGACCGTGGCGATCTGCGGCGACATCGCCCATTCGCGCGTGGCCCGGTCCAACATCATTCTGCTGAACGCGCTCGGTGCCCGCGTGCGTGTGGTTGCCCCCACCACCCTTCTGCCGTCCGGCATCGCCAAGATGGGAGTTGAGGTCTTCACCAGCATGAAGGAAGGCCTGGCAGGGGCCGACATCGTCATGATGCTGCGTCTGCAGCGTGAACGCATGAACGGCGCTTTCATCCCTTCGGTGCGCGAATATTATCGCTACTACGGCCTTGATGCGGAAAAGCTCGCCTTTGCAAAGGAAGATGCACTCGTCATGCACCCGGGGCCGATGAACCGCGGTGTCGAGATCGACGCTTCGATTGCCGACGGCCCGCAAAGCCTTATTCGCGAACAGGTGGAAATGGGCGTTGCCGTGCGCATGGCCGTCCTTGAGGCGCTTGCCGCCAATCTGCCGAACAACTGATCCAGGGGAATAGAAACGTGGCATACGACACACCCAAACCTCTGGTTCTCTCCAACGCCAGAGTGATCGACCCGGCACGCGGCCTGGACGCGCCCGGCTCGGTCATCATTGCGGACGGCACCATTCTCGCGGCCGGGCCGGAAGCTGCCAACCAGGGCTCGCCCTACGGGGCCGAGATCATCGACTGCAAGGGTGCAATCGCCTGCCCGGGCCTGATCGATTTCTGTGTCTCTGTCGGGGAACCGGGCGCCGAACACCGAGAAACGCTGGCAAGTGCGTCGCAGGCTGCCGCAAGTGGCGGCGTGACGACCATCTGTACCATGCCGGACACGGACCCGATCATCGACGATCCCGCGCTGGTCGACTTCATACTGCGCCGTGCACGCGACACCGCCATCGTCAACGTGCTGCCCCTGGCCGCCCTGACCAAGGGTTTGAAGGGTGAGGAAATGGCGGAGATCGGCCTGTTGCAGGAAGCCGGTGCGGTTGCTTTCACCAACGGCCACAAATCGGTCAAGAACGCCCAGGTCATGCGGCGGATGATGACCTATGCCCGCGATTTCGACGCGCTGGTGATCCACCATACTGAAGATCCGGATCTTGCCGGCGGGGTCATGAATGCTGGCCTCAATGCAAGCTGGAAAGGTCTTTCCGGGGTGCCACGCGAAGCGGAAATCATCATGCTGGAGCGGGATTTGCGCCTGGTTGCCATGTCGAAGGGCAAGTATCACGCAAACCTGATTTCCACCTCCGACAGCGCCGACGTCGTCCGGGCCGGCAAGGCAAGAGGTCTGGACATCACAGCCGGGGTGTCGATCAACCACCTGACCCACAATGAAAACGACATCGGTGCCTACCGGACCTTCTTCAAGATGGCGCCGCCGCTGCGCGACGAAGACGACCGGCAGGCGATGATCGCCGCTGTTGCCGATGGCACCATCGACATCATCTGTTCCAACCATGATCCGCAGGACGTGGAAACCAAGCGTCACCCCTGGGCCGAAGCGGAAGATGGCGCCATCGGCCTGGAAACCCTGCTGGCGGCCGCCCTGCGGCTCTATCATTCCGAACAGGTCGATCTTGTCACCCTGCTTGGCGCCATGACCTGCCGACCGGCAGACCGTTTGGGGCTGGAGACCGGCCGCCTTTCCAAAGGGGCCCCGGCCGATGTGACCGTGTTCGATCCCGAGCGCCCATGGGTTCTGGAGAAAAGCGCGATCAAATCACGCTCGAAGAATTCTCCCTTCGAAGACGCTCGTTTTTCCGGACGGGTGCTGCGGACGGTGGTCGGCGGCAAGACGGTTTTCAGTTACTCCTGAACAAATTCCTCGCCCCGTTCGCAAGATGATCCTGTTCGCGCCACAATTCTCCCTGAATCTGGCGCGAACGGAATGTCGAACGGATGAATTGTATGCGTCTGATTCCCCTCGTGTTTCTGATACAGGCGCTCTTCATTGGCAGCGCTTCGGCGTCAGATCTCTATCTGAAATACAAGCTCTATGCCCTGGGTCTGCCCATCGGCTCCGGCGTTTTGTCGCTGGATGTCGACAACAAGTCCTATTCGCTCAGCGCCAATGGACAGACCGCCGCGTTCGGACGACTGGTGTCCGACGGCAAGGGGAGCGTTGAAGCGGCCGGAGCCGCGCGCGACCTCGACCTTCAGCCTGCCCGCTACGAACTTGACCTGCAGAGCGAAGACGAAACCGGAACCGTTTCCATGCAGATGCGGAAAGGCAATGTCGACAAGGTCGATGTTCAACCGCCACAGGATCGGATGAAGGAACGGGTGAAGGTAACGGCAGAACACATGAAGAGTGTTCTCGACCCGCTGACTGCTGCCGTTCTGCCGGCGCCCCGGGGGCTTGCCGAGGAGAGCTGCAACAGGACCTTGCGCATTTTCGACGGCAAGGAACGCTATGACGTGCACTTGCGTTACAAGTCCCGCAAGGCCACCAGAACATCTGACGGCCGCTTCAAGGGCGATGTCATCGTCTGCAGTGTCCGCTATGAGCCGATTTCGGGTCACCGGCCGAAACGCAAGTCGATCCAGCAGCTGGCGTCGAACAAGTCCATGGAAGTCTGGCTCGCACCGGTTGGCAACAAGCCCTACCTTGTCCCGCTCAGGGCCAGTATCTCGCTTCCTTTCGGATCGCTGCTGGTGGAAGCGGAAAAATACAAGCTGTCGGAATAGGACCCGGTCTATTTCCCTGCAAAGACACTCTTTTCCCTGCCAGCGGACTTGATCCGGGCCGCCATGCCGCTACATTGCGGTGGCTATTTATTATGCACGTCATGGGAGTATCGCGTGCCTGAACCGATCAGCTGGGCCTTTGCCTGGCCCTACTATCTCGGCGCCCTCGCCTTCGGCTACCTACTCGGTTCGATCCCCTTCGGCCTGTTGTTCACGCGCATGGCCGGGCTTGGCGACATCCGCAATATTGGCTCGGGCAATATCGGCACCACCAACGTGCTGCGCACCGGCCGCAAGTCGCTGGCCGCCGCCACCCTGCTGGGGGACGGATTGAAGGGCACTGTTGCCGTTCTGATCGTCAATCATTTCTACGGCCAGGAAATGGCATTGATCGCCGGCCTCGGGGCATTTCTCGGGCACCTCTTCCCGGTCTGGCTGAAGTTCAAGGGTGGCAAGGGGGTTGCGACCTACCTTGGCATTCTCCTTGGCCTCTTCTGGCCGATGTTCCTGCTGGCAGCGGGCATCTGGATCGCCATGGCCTTTCTGTTCCGATATTCCTCCCTGTCCGCGCTGATGGCAACCTTGCTTACCCCGATCATTTTGTATTTCGTCTTCCATCAGGCCCAGATCGCGCAGATGTTCGTGCTGCTCTCGGTTCTGCTGTGGGCAAAGCATCATGAGAACATCGGGCGGCTTTTGCGCGGTGAGGAAAGCAGGATCGGCTCAAAATCCAAACCGGTGGCGGAGGCTTCCTCCGCGCCCGGTGACGGAAACGCGTGAACCGCGCTGCCGAAGATATTTCCGCCGACCTCTCCGAGGCGGAGCGTCTTGCGTGGCTGCGCCTAATACGGTCGGAAAACGTCGGCCCTGTCACGTTTGCGGAACTTCTGAAACACGCAGGCACTGCTCAAAGAGCGCTTGAGCTGCTTCCGGATCTTGCCCGGCGCGGCGGCAAGGCCAGCCGGATTTGTCCGATCGAAGACGCCGAGGCCGAGCTGGACGCCCACGCACGGCTCGGTGCCCGGCTGATTGGCCTTCATGAACCCGACTATCCTCAGCATCTTCGGCACATCGATGGACCACCGCCACTCCTGTCTGTCAGGGGCGGCACGTCCGCACTGACCCGCGAGCGCATGATTGCGATCGTCGGGGCCCGGAACGCGTCGCTCTCGGGCCGCAAACTGGCTACACGCTTTGCGCAGGGACTTGGAAACGAAGGGTTCACGGTTGTCTCCGGCCTAGCCCGCGGGATCGATGCGGCCGCCCACGAAGCCTCCCTGCAATCCGGCACCGTCGCGGTCTTTGCAGGAGGTATCAATGTGCTCTACCCGCCGGAACACGACCGGCTGCTTGCAGCCGTTCTCGAAACAGGTGGTGCAGTCATCAGCGAGATGCCTCTTGGCTGGAAGCCACGCAGCCGGGACTTTCCCCGGCGCAACCGTCTGATTTCCGGCCTGTCCCTCGGTGTCATCGTCATTGAAGCTGCCAAAGCCTCCGGCTCGCTTCATACTGCTCGTTATGCTCTTGAACAAAACAGAGACATTTTCGCAGTGCCCGGGTCTCCGCTCGATCCGCGCTCCGAAGGTGCCAACGGGCTGATCCGTCAGGGAGCAGCGCTTGTCGCAACCGTCGATGATGTTCTGGAAGGGCTCGATGGTCGGTTGGCACCAACCCTTCCCTTCGGCAAGCAGTTCCGTGAAGACGGCGAAAAAGCCCCTCTCCCGCGCTCCGAACCGGACGGGAAGTTACGCGATCGCGTGTTGTCCGCCCTCGGTCCAACCCCGGTCGACATGGACGAATTGATCCGCTTCGCCGACGGTGATGCCAGGTCGGTTCATGTCGTGCTTCTGGAACTGGAACTTGCCGGACGTCTTGAAAGACACCGCGGCAACAAAATCTCTGCTTTGATGTAAGGGTCCGTTTTTCCTTGAATCTCAGTGGATAACCCGTATCTGGACCGAAGCGCTTGACCCGGAAGGATCAAAGGTCCATTTGACAGGCGGCGCATGATCCTTGATCGTCTGCGCCACTGAATTAGCACTCAGATCACCTTCTCCACCGGACGGGGGCTCCGTTTCCGGCAAAAATATTTTGGGTAAGAATGAACGTCGTCATTGTGGAATCGCCGGCGAAAGCCAAGACGATCAACAAATATCTCGGTTCCGATTATACGGTCCTGGCTTCCTATGGCCATGTGCGAGATCTGCCGGCCAAGGATGGCTCGGTGCTGCCGGACGACAATTTCGCCATGAGCTGGCAAGTGGATGCGAAAGCGCAGAAGCGGCTCACCGAAATCGCCAATGCGGTCAAGGATGCCGACCGCCTCATTCTCGCGACTGACCCCGACCGCGAAGGGGAAGCGATTTCGTGGCACGTTCTGGAAGTGCTGCAAAAGAAGAAGGTGCTGAAGGACAAGCACGTTGAGCGCGTGGTGTTCAACGCGATCACCAAGAAGGCAATCCTCGAGGCGATGGACAATCCGCGCCAACTGGATACACCGCTGGTCGATGCCTATCTCGCGCGCCGTGCACTGGATTACCTGGTCGGCTTCACCCTGTCTCCCGTCCTGTGGCGCAAACTGCCCGGCGCTCGCTCCGCCGGCCGTGTTCAGTCGGTCGCACTGCGCCTGATCTGCGACCGGGAAATGGAGATCGAAACCTTCAAACCGCAGGAATACTGGTCGATCTTCGCCAACATGAAGACCCCGAACGGGGACATGTTCCAGGCGGGTGTGACCGGTTTCGACGGCAAGAAGATCGGCCGTCTCGACATCAACAACGAAGCGGACGCCACTACGATCAAGACCATGCTGGAAAGTGCCAGCTTCAAGGTCGACAGCGTGGCTTCCAAGCCAGCAAAGCGAAATCCGGCAGCTCCGTTCACCACCTCAACCCTGCAACAGGAAGCTTCGCGCAAGCTCGGGTTCTCCGCATCGCGCACCATGCAGGTGGCGCAGAAGCTATATGAGGGCATCTCAATCGGTGGTGAGACTTCCGGTCTCATCACCTATATGCGTACCGACGGGGTCCAGATTGCCGGCGAAGCGATAGCTGCTGCTCGCTCTGTCATCGCCAAGGATTTCGGCGACAACTACGTTCCCGAAAGCCCGCGCGTCTATACCTCCAAGGCAAAGAACGCCCAGGAAGCACACGAGGCCATCCGCCCGACAGATCTTGCGCGCCGTCCGAAAGATGTTGCCCGTTTCCTCGATCCGGACCAGGCCAAGCTCTATGAGCTGATCTGGAAGCGGACCATGGCCTCGCAGATGGAATCTGCCGTCCTGGAACGGACCACGATCGAGATCCTTGCCGACGGCTCCGGCAAACGCGCCAATCTGCGCGCGACGGGCTCTGTCGTCCGCTTCGACGGTTTCCTGGCACTTTATCAGGAAGGCCGCGACGACGAGGAAGACGAAAATTCCAAGCGCTTGCCGGCGGTCGATGAAGGGGCGCCCCTGACGGCTGCTTCGGTCGATGGAACCGCGCAAGCTATCGAAGCCTCGCAGCATTTTACCACACCGCCGCCGCGCTATACCGAAGCGAGCCTTGTGAAGAAGATGGAAGAGCTCGGCATCGGCCGGCCGTCCACCTATGCATCGACGCTCCAGACCCTGCGTGATCGCGACTATGTCGAACTCGACAAGAAGCAGCTTGTCCCGATGGACAAGGGCCGCATCGTTACGGCATTTCTGGAAAGCTTCTTCCATCGGTACGTCGAATTCGATTTCACCGCGAGCCTGGAAGAACAACTCGACAAGATTTCCGCCGGCGAGCTTTCCTGGCTCGATGTGCTGCGTGATTTCTGGACCGGATTTTCCGGCGCTGTCGACGATATCAAGGACCTGCGTGTCTCGCATGTGATCGACTCGCTGAACGAGTTGCTGGGTCCCCATATCTTCCCGCCGAAGGAAGACGGCTCCGATCCGCGCAAATGCCCGTCCTGTGACAGCGGCCAGTTGTCTCTGAAAGTCAGCCGCTGGGGCGCATTCATCGGCTGCTCCAACTATCCCGAATGTGGCTTCACACGTCAGCTCGGCAAGCCGAGCGGCGAGGATGGAGAAGGCGACGACGGGCCGAAGGTTCTCGGCACCGACCCGGCAACCGGCCTCGACGTGTCCCTGCGCAACGGCCGCTTCGGCCCCTATGTGCAACTGGGCGAGGAAGCCAAGCCGAAGCGGGCGTCCCTGCCCCGTGGCTGGTCCGCACCGGACATGGACCTGGACAAGGCCCTGCAGCTTCTGTCGCTGCCGCGTGAGGTTGGCCCGCATCCGGAAGACGGCAAGATGATCTCTGCCGGGATCGGTCGCTATGGTCCATTTGTTTTGCATGAAGGCACCTATGCGAACCTGTCTTCACCCGATGAAGTCTTCTCTGTCGGCATCAACCGTGCGGTCGATGCGCTGGCGCAGAAGCGCGCCAAGGGTGGAGGCCGTGGTGGTGCAGCCGCAACGCCGTTGAAGGAACTGGGTGAGCACCCGTCGGAGGGCGGACCGGTGAATGTCTTTGACGGTCGCTATGGTCCCTACGTCAAGCACGGCAAGATCAACGCCACACTGCCGAAGGACACCGACCCGAAGGCCGTCACACTGGAACAGGCACTTGAGCTGATCGCGGCGAAGGCACCCAAGGGTGGCGCCAAGAAGAAAGCCGCAGCCAAAAAACCCGCCGCCAAGAAACCGGCGGCCAAAAAGACAGCCACCAAGAAGGCAGCGGCAAAATCATCCGCCAAGACCAAGGTCGATGCGTCGTCTGAAGACGTTCCGTGGGATGATGCGAGTTGAGCGCAAAACGGGTTAACACGCGCAAGCACACCAAGCGTAAGCACGCCAAGGTTCCCGGTGAAATGCCCTCGCGCGAGGACATCCTCGCGTTTGTTGCCGACAACCCGGGACGTGCGGGCAAACGCGAGATCGCGCGCCATTTCGGCATAATCGGCGGTGCCCGCATTCATCTGAAAAAGATGCTGAAGGACCTGGCCGAGGACGGCCTGATGGAAAAGCGCAACAAGCGCATGATCCGTCCGGGCGACTTGCCGCCGGTCTTCGTGGTGAACCTTGTCGCACGGGACAGGGACGGAGAGCTCATCGCCGCCCCCGTCGACTGGGACGAGGACGTAGGCGTGCCACCGAAAATCCTGGTGCTGACCGGCAAGACCAAGGCCACACAGCCTGGTCTCGGTGACCGGGCCCTGGTTCGACTGACAGAGGCGGAGAGCGGCCCGGAGGCCGATCATGTCGCCCGTGTCATCAAGGTTCTGGAAAAACGCCAGGGCGCGATCCTTGGCATTTTGCGCAAACGCGACGGCGACCGGCTGCCTTATCTTGAACCGATCGACCGCAAGCAGCGGGAACTGGACGTCGACCCGTCCGACCTGAAGGAAGCCGAGGACGGCGATCTTGTCAGTGTGCAGGTCACCCGGTCCGGCCGCTACGGCCATCCGCGTGCGTCGGTTGTCGAACGTTTCGGCACGATGCATTCGGAAAAGGCCGTATCGGAAATTGCACTGCAGTCGCATGGCATTCCGCATGTGTTCCCGGCGGCCGTCGAAGCGCAGGCGGAAAGCGCGGTACCGGTTGAAAAACTTGGCAAGCGCGAGGACTGGCGGCAGATCCCCTTGATCACCATCGACCCGCCCGATGCGAAGGACCACGATGATGCCGTCTTCGCCGAAGCGGACGGAGACCCCGCCAATGAGGGCGGCTACATTTGCTATGTGGCGATCGCCGACGTCGCCCATTACGTTACGCCCGGTTCACCGATGGACAAGGAAGCGAACCTTCGGGGCAATTCGGTCTATTTCCCCGACCGGGTGATCCCGATGCTGCCGGAGCGGATCTCCAACCAACTCTGCTCGCTACGGGAAAAGGAAGACAAACCTGCGCTCGGCGTGCGGATGATCTTCGACAAGAATGGCCGGAAGACCGGTCACAGCTTTCACCGTGTCCTGATGCGGTCCGCCGCGAAGCTCTCCTATGTGCAGGCCCAGAAGGCGATAGACGGCACGACGGACGAGAAGACAGAAACCTTGCTCGATGGCGTCCTGAAGCCGCTCTGGGCGGCCTATGCGGTGCTGAAAAAGGGACGCGAGGCGCGAGAACCGCTGGAACTGGACCTGCCGGAACGCAAGATCAAGCTGAAGCCGGATGGAACGGTCGATCATGTCTATGTGCCGGAGCGTCTCGATGCGCACAAGCTGATCGAAGAATTCATGATCCAGGCGAACGTCGCTGCCGCGGAAACGCTGGAGCAGAAGAAAACGCCCCTGCTCTACCGGATCCACGATGCCTCGACGCCGGAAAAACTGGAAAACCTCAAGGACTTCCTGTCGACGCTCAATATCAAGCTGCCTTCTTCCGGTGGCCTTCGGCCATCCGCGTTCAATGGCATTCTGGCAAAGGTCAAGGACACGCCACAGGCAAACCTCGTCAACGAAGTGGTGTTGCGCAGCCAGGCCCAGGCGGAATACGCCCCGCAGAATATCGGCCATTTCGGCCTCAACCTGAGGCGTTACGCGCATTTCACGTCACCGATCCGCCGGTATGCCGATCTTGTCGTTCACCGTGGGCTGATATCCGCGCTCGGGCTCGGCAAGGACGGCTTGCCGGAAGGCATCGAAACGAAACTGGAAGCCATCGGTGCCGAGATCTCGGCAGCGGAACGGCGGGCCATGCTTGCCGAGCGTGACACCATCGACCGACTAATTGCACTGTGGATGAGCGACCAGATCGGCGCGACCTTCCAGGGCAGAATTGCCGGTGTGGTCAAGTCCGGCATGTTCGTTCGCCTGTCAGATACAGGTGCCGACGGCTTTGTGCCGGCCTCCACGATCGGCCTTGACTATTACCGCTATGACGAAGGGTCGCACGCCCTGATAGGTGACAAAACCGGCGAGACCTACCAACTTGGAGATCAAGTGGAGGTCCGGCTTGTGGAAGCCGCCCCCTTTGCCGGCGCATTGACATTCGAGCTGCAGAGCCATGGCAGCATTGCCGGCAAACAAATCCGGAAAGCCGCTCCCAAGGTGCGGCGCGGCCCGCCGAAAGGCGGACGCAGCAGGACCTCACCGAAGAAACAGGGTCGAAGGAGATCTTCGTGACGGTCCGTTATGAACTGCACGACAAGCTTGAAACGCCGGAAACAACATCCGAAAAGCCACGGCGCAAGGTTCTGCAGGCCATGCTGCGAGGAGCAGGCAATCGCTGCATGAACTGCGGTGAAGGCAAGCTGTTTGACGGTTTCCTGCAGCCTCACCATGCCTGCCCTGCGTGCGGTGAGGAATTTCATCACCATCGGGCGGACGACGCGCCGCCCTATTTCACGATTACCATTGTCGGCCACATCATCGTACCCGGTCTTCTGGCCGTGGAAGTGTTGTGGCATCCCGCGCTGTGGATCCATATGTCTCTCTGGGTGCCGCTGACACTGATCCTGTCGCTGTCGCTTCTGCGACCGATCAAAGGCGCGCTGATCGGCCTGCAATGGGCGCTGTACATGCATGGCTTTGACCCGGACGCGGAAGACGACACTCCCCCCATTCCGGTGCCTTCCGAAAGGATCTCATGACCGGGTCGTTCGAAAAGCAGCTGGCGAAAGACGAAAAAGCCGGAAATTACCCCTACATCCGTCCCAAGGACGCTGCGACGCTACTCATTCTGGACCGCGACGACCGCGGTTCCGTCAAGCTTCTGATGGGCCGCCGCCACATGCGCCATGCCTTCATGCCGGGCAAGTTCGTGTTCCCGGGTGGCCGGGTGGATGTGTCCGATTCCCGCATTACCGATGTCCTGCCGTATCATCCTGCCGTCGAAGCGAAGCTGAGCCGGGACCTGAAAAACGCCAAGTCGGCTGCGCGCGTCCGTGCGCTGGCTCTGGCGGCCATTCGGGAAACCTATGAAGAAGCCGGACTGTTCATTGGCCGGCAGGCGGACGGAAACAGCCTTCACCTCGGCGCCGGCTTCGAGGCCTTCGCACAGCGCGGCATACAGCCGGACCTGAGCGGCCTTCGCATGATCGCAAGGGCCATCACCCCACCGCAGCGCCCGCGGCGCTTCGACACCCGTTTTCTGGCCGTCTGGGCGGATGCCATTGCCGACAGGTTGCCGGACCGCACAGGCCCGTCCGGTGAACTGGAAGACTGCGCCTGGCTGACCTTCGAAGAAGCACGGCAGAAAGATCTGCCGATGATCACCAACAAGATCCTGACGGACCTGGAAGACAGACTGGCCAGGGATCCTGAACTTTCGCCTGCGACACCGGTGCCGTATTATTTCTTTCGCAAAGGCGGTTTCGTCAAACAGGAGCTCTAGTACATCCTGCAGTCTGCTGATCGCGTGAAAGCTCAGCACGACAAGGTTATGTGGGGAAATGCCCTGCCTGACTTCCCTTTCCGGTCTGCCCGGTGTCGGCAAGTCGACAGTTGCAAAGACGCTTTGCCAACGCCTTCCAGCGTTCCTCCTGCGCGTCGATTCTGTTGAAGCAGCGCTGAAACGCAGCGCCTTGAACATTCAATATGCCGAAGACGCCGGCTATCTTGTCATTGCCGCAATAGCCGCCGGCAACCTGAGCCTTGGCCACGACGTCGTTGCCGATACGGTCAATCCGGTCGCGGCATCCAGGAAATTGTGGATGGACACGGCACGATCGGCCGCCGCAACGCACTTGACTGTTGAAATCGTCTGTTCGGATGTGCGTGAACATCGCAGGCGTGTTGAAATGAGGGCCTGTGACGTGGACGGATTGACCCTGCCAGACTGGCAAAAGGTCAAGAATTGCGACTTCCTACCCTGGACGGAACCGCGTCTTCTGCTGGACAGCGCAGTTCAGACTGTGGACCAATCGGTCGATACGATAACTGAGGCTGTGATCGCACTGCGGCAGAATGGCTGACGAGCCTCGAAAAGGCGGCTGGACCGTAGCAAGTGCTTGACTTTCGCGCTGCGATGAGTAGGTTGCGCGCTGATTTCAGACATTGGGGCAGATTCATCGCCAGCCATCTGGCCGCAAGAACTCTTTGCCCGACAACAGAGAACAGGATCCAAGGCCATGGCCAAGGCGACAACAATCAAGATCAAGCTCCTCTCCACGGCTGACACCGGCTTCTTCTATGTCACCAAGAAGAATTCCCGTACGATGACCGAGAAGATGGTCAAAAAGAAATACGACCCGGTTGCGAAAAAGCACGTCGAGTTCAAGGAAGCCAAGATCAAGTAAGATCTGCTTCCAGATGACTTTTAAAGAACCCGCCGGAACCGGCGGGTTTTTTGTTGCCTGAATTTGTTGCCTGAACGGTGGGAAACGCGGGATGCTTCTCCCGTCCCCCCTCTGCCCAAAGCAGTAAACAGGCTGACGGCAGACACGGGAACACAGCTTCAGCATTGCTGCTGACGCTGTTTCACGTTTTTCGGCTGAAATATTAGTGGTCGGCGGGAACACGGCATTCGAGGAGGCCACTCTTCGGCCGGTTCCCTGCCGACCTACCCCACGGACCCAGGAGATGCGGCGGACCTGAGCACTCCGAGGGGAAACTTTATAGCCTGTTTTGACGCTACGGCACTCTTAACCACGTCATTGAGGCGATCAGGGAAAACCCTAATCTGCGGTCACACTACCTGAATGTTGCCTGATTGCAATATTTTCCGCAAAATATGCACAGAAACAATGCCGTTTTAGTAAATCCGTAACCTTAATATGAAGAGCGCGTGATCACGGGTCCTTATGATTCGCAGAACATAACCGCAAGTAGCAACGCCAATCGACCGTGAAACCTTGCGAAAAACTTTACCCGCCGCAGTACTTCAACGGGAGGTCCGTTACGCCTCGCCGAGATAAGCGCGAACAGTTTCCAAGAACTTCGCGACGGAGATCGGCTTGGAAATGTAGGCTTCGCAGCCGCCCTGACGGATACGCTCCTCGTCGCCCTTCATTGCAAAGGCGGTCACCGCGATCACGGGTATGGAAGCGATGTCCTCGTCTTCCTTGATCCATTTGGTGACTTCGAGTCCGGAAACCTCCGGAAGCTGAATATCCATCAGGATCAGGTCGGGATGATGCTCACGGGCCAACTGCAAGGCTTCGATGCCGGTCCGGGTCTGCAATGTATTATAGCCGTGCGCTTCGAGCAGATCATGAAACAGCTTCATGTTCAGCTCGTTGTCTTCGACGATCAACACGGATTTTGCCATATGTCCGGCCCTTTACCCGGCCTGTTGCCGGTCCCATTTTATCTTCGCAGCACTTTTTAGTCCGCGGTAGAACCCTTCCCCGGTCCGCATTAAATTTCTTCTAACCCGGAATCGTTTCAGAAAGGCAAAAAAACACAATGAAAAATATACAGAGCAAGTCATTGTCCGTTGAAGAAGCACAAGGAATTGCTACTGAAGCTCTTCTGCAACTGAGCAAAGACCCGGAACAGATCGGCAGATTTCTCGCTTTTTCCGGAATTGGACCTGAAATGATTCGAGAAGCTGCGGGCGAACCCGGCTTTCTGGCCGGAGTGCTTGAGTTCTACATGATGGACGAAGCTCTGCTGCTCGCCTTTTGTGAAAATGCCGGAATCCGGCCGACCATGATGGCGGCTGCACGCTACGCAATAGCCGGTGGAGACGAAGATCATGCCTGAACCGACGCAGGTTCTGCCAGAGGTTCTGGCTCAGATCCAGGCACTGCCGGTTTCAAGCCGACCGTTGATCGTCTGCGATGTCGATGAGGTCGTCCTGCATCTCATTGCGCATCTGGAAGACTATCTCCATGCGCGTGACCTGGCTTTCCTGAAGTACGACTACAGGCTGACCGGCAATATCGCTCGTCAGGATAACCGGCAACCGCTGTCTTCAGATGATGTTCGCAGGCTGCTCCTCGACTTCTTCGACGAGGTCAGCCACCATCAGGAAATGGTGCCTGGGGCGGGCGACGCTCTCAATGCGCTCTCACTGGACTGGGACGTAGTCCTTCTCACAAACCTGCCCGGAGGTCATAACAAACCGGTGCGGGAAAAATTGCTGAACACGCTCGGAATTTCCTTTCCCTTGCTGACCAATTCCGGACCCAAGGGTGGTGCTGTCGCGGCTTTGTCCTCGGGGCGTCCCGCGCCGGTCGTTTTCATTGATGACAGCCCCACCAACCACGCTTCCGTGCACGCGACGCTGCCGTCCGCGGTCCAGATCCAGTTCATTGCCGACGCCAGGTTTCTCAAAGCCGCTGAAAGGGCCGGCCATATCGACCTGCTGAGTGGCGATTGGCAGGAGACGGCTGCCTTCATCGGAGCTATCCTGCAAAGCTCCAGCCGAAACCAGCAGAGCGGCTGACACCCCGTCCCGCACCGCAGCCGATTGCCACCGCCGTGTCCCAACCCGTTCCGCCATTACGTGCCCTTTGCCGAGACTGCGGTGCCCGTCCCTCCCCGACTGCCGCCCGGTGTACGCGCTGCGGCAGCCCAAGGCTGGTCAAGCATCCCGAACTGGACACACTGGCCATTGCCCATATCGATTGCGATGCCTTTTACGCCTCGATTGAAAAGCGTGACAATCCGGAGCTACAGGACCAGCCGGTAATCGTCGGGGGCGGCCAGCGCGGCGTGGTTTCCACCTGCTGCTACATTGCGCGCATCTATGGGGTGCGTTCCGCAATGCCCATGTTCAAGGCGCTCGAGGCCTGCCCGCAGGCGATAGTGATCAAGCCAGACATGGCCAAATATGCAAGCGTAGGTAAAGAGATCCGCGAACGCATGCGGGCGCTCACGCCCCTGGTGGAGCCGCTGTCCATCGATGAAGCCTTTCTCGACCTGACCGGCACCGAACGTCTGCACAGGAAGTCTCCCGCCGAGACCCTCGCCGGCTTCATACGCGATATCGAAGCCGACATGGGCATATCGGCGTCGGTTGGCCTTGCGCCTAACAAGTTCCTGGCAAAACTGGCTTCCGAACTCGAAAAACCGCGCGGGTTTTCCGTCATCGGCGCGGCGGAAGCCGAAGACGTTCTGGCATCCATGCCCGTGGGCCGCATTTGGGGTGTCGGCAAGGTGTTCCAGCAGAAACTGGAAAGGGACGGCATCCGGACAATCGGACAGCTTCAGGAAATGGATGCGACCGATCTTGCCCGCCGCTACGGCACGATCGGACTGCGCCTTGCCCACCTGTCCCACGGCGACGACAGCCGAGAGGTCACACCCGAACGCGGGGCGAAAAGCATATCCGCGGAAACCACCTTTTTCACGGACATTTCAAGTTTCGACGCGCTGCGCCCCATCCTCCGAGACCTGGCGGAGAAGGTTTCGACACGGCTCAAGAAGGCGGAACTCTCCGGACGCGGAGTGACCTTGAAACTGAAAACCGCGGACTTCAAGACAATCACCCGCGCCCGGCATTTTACCGACCCGACCCAATTGGCCGACAAGATCTTTGCGGCTGGTGAAAGCTTGCTTCAAATCGAAACAGACGGCCGGCGTTTCCGGCTTATCGGCATCGGCGTCAGTGATCTGGAAAATGCCGACCGTGCCGATCCGCGGGATCTGCTCGATCAATCTGCGGAACGGCGAAAAAATGCGGAACTGGCCGTGGATCGCCTGCGCGACAAATTCGGCAAGTCAGCGGTGGAACTTGGCCTCACTCATGCAGCGCGAGCTGCAAGGGAAGCCAAGAAGACGGGCGACAAATAAACGATCTGCCGCCGACATTGTGAAGGAAACAGCCGGGCCCGTTTATTGACGTGGGCAATCGGTCTCGTCGTAAAGCTCCAGGGAAGCCATCTTGCCATGGATGGTGAAATCGCCGTAGTCGAGTTTCAGGTGACCGCTGATGCCGTTTTCATACAGCCAGAAAGACAGCTGGTAGACCGGCAGCAACTCCCCACTTGCGTCTTCCGCGCTCGGGTCGAAATAGGCAACGGTGACGGGCCAGTAGTTCATGCCTGACAGCGGGGCATCCACATGGTCGGCATCGGTCTTTGCGTCGTTGACCGCCTTGGCTCCGATTACGGTTGTTGTCGCGTAAACCTTTTCTCCGGTCTCCGCACCGTCGTAGATATCGGCTGCAACGAAATGCACTCCGGCTTCGGCCGCCTTCAGGATCGTCAGAAGATGCTCTGTCGGAAACAGGACTTCCCTGCCGATCTCAAGCGACTTTTCGGAAGGTTCCTTCAATTCCACGGTGCGCACTTCCTTGCCGTTGCGCGCGGTTCCGCGGGTCGCCTCGACCAGCTTCTGGTCGACAAAGGTCTTGGACAGGAACTGGTAGCTTTCGGCGCTTGGCTCTTCAAAGGACGTGGTCTGAAGATCGGTGATCTGGGATCCGCCTTCAGTATCCTGGAACTTGGTAACAAAACGGAAATTGACGCTGTAGCCTTCACAGGCACTGCCTGAGAAGTCATAGACCATTCTCCCGTTGAGGCTGGCGATTCCGGCCTGCTCCTCGCTGTCACCCAGGTTCATGTCGTAGACGGCACGATGAGGCACGAGTTTAAAGCCGGCAGCGCCGCCCGCATTTGCGTCGACCGCGCCCGGCACCGCGTAGGCGGACACGGCAAGAACGATCGCACCCACGGTCGAGGACACTGACTTCGGAACGCATTGCATCAAAAAAACCTCATTCTTGTCCCGGTAGAAACGTCACCAGGACCGGTTCCACCCATTATGCGGCAAACTGCACAAACCGCCACCGCGAATGCGTAGTCCCACCCAAGGCCTCGTTGGCCTGTTATTTCACAAATCGTCCGCCTAAGGTGGGTGCCACAGCACCCGAAACCAAGCTCCTCCACAATTTCCTTTTACCCTACACGTCCCATTTTGGCCTTGTCACCTTTGCCGAATTACGCCAAGACACGGCAAAAGTTCTCAAACTTGGAGACACCCATGAGCAGCGCTATCGAAGCCCGGCTGAACGACCTTGGCATCACCCTTCCGGAAGCAGCGGCACCGGCCGCCAACTACGTGCCCTTCCTGAAGACGGGCAATCAGCTGTTTGTTTCCGGGCAACTGCCCATGGCGGGCGGCAAGCTTCAGATTTCCGGCAAGCTGGGTGACGGTCTTGGTGTCGACGAAGGCAAGGCAGCGGCCAAGCTTTGTGCCATCAACCTGCTGGCCCAGGCAAAAGCCGCCACCGGCAATCTCGACAAGGTTACCCGCCTGGTGAAAATCGTGGGTTTCGTGAATTCGACCGCGGAGTTTGTCGACCAGCCGCAGGTCATCAACGGCGCGTCCGACTTCCTGGTTGAAGCCATGGGCGAAAAGGGCCGCCACGCGCGTTCCGCAGTCAGCGCCGCGTCCCTGCCCTTCGGTGCAGCAGTCGAGATCGAAGCGATATTCGAGATCAAAGACTGATCGCTTGCGGGGCCTCATGGGCCCCACTCTCCTCCCGATGCCATTCCGGCCGGTGAGGCCTACCCTTTCCAACCGAGCCCGCCGCCATGACACCGGAACTCGAAGCCATCTTCGCCCGCCCGATTGCCCACCGGGGCTATCACGATGCCGACAACGGCGTAATCGAAAACACGCCGACCGCAATCCAGCATGCGATCGACAAGAATTTCGCGATCGAGGTGGATGTTCAGGAAACGGCAGACGGCGAAGCCCTTGTCTTTCATGACTACACGCTCGAGCGGCTGGCAGAAGGAACCGGCAGGGTCATCGATCTTGCGGCCTCCGAGCTGACAAACATTCACATGAAGACCGGAACGGACAATCTCTGGCTGTTGAGCGACCTGTTCGACCTTGTGGACGGCCGCGTGCCGCTGGTGGTCGAGATCAAGTCGCTGATGCGCCGCGACGCGCAAATGGACTTCGTCCGCCATGTGACCGACCAGGTGGCGGCCTACAAGGGACCCGCCTGCATCAAGTCCTTCGATCCGGACATGTTGTCGATCGCAAAGGCACGCAACGCCTCGGTGCTGCGCGGTATCGTCGCCGACGGCGCTGAACCCGGCCCAGACTATGCCCGCTACAGCCGCGTCGACCGGTTCATCCTGCGCCATATTCTGCATGCACCACGCACACGTCCGCATTTCATTTCCTATGGCGTCAAGGACCTTCCCAAAGCCGGCCCCAGCCTGCTGCGGTCCCTGTTCAAGGTGCCGTTGATGTCCTGGACAGTGCGGACCACCGAACAGCGGGAAAAGGCCCGTCGCTTCGCGGACCAGATCGTTTTTGAAGGCTTTGATCCCGACAAGGGGGCAGCCGGCACCGTGCAGAAATAACCGTCGCACGGTCTCCGCCTCTTGCACTGCAAAATGCCAGCGCTACATCAAGGGGATGGTTTCAAACTTTGGTTTCTTCTGACGCATGACCTCTTCCCGGTCCACGGACAACTCCTCCCCGCCGGCAGATGACGGTGGACAGACAGCCACCCTGCGCATTCTGTCTTCTCTCAAGGATGTCTCCGCATCCAGGTGGGACCAGGTGGCCAATCCTGGCTGGCAGGTGTCAGGACGAGGGACCTTGCAGAAAGACCCGAGATGCGAAGCCCTGAACGAGCTGTCAGGGGCACTCGGCGGTGATGCGGCCCCCGTTACGGAAGATATCGAGTTCAACCCTTTCCTGTCGCACGCGTTTCTGGAGGCTCTGGAAGCCTCGGGATGCGCAACGGAAGCGACCGGCTGGTTACCCCGGCACATGCTGCTGGAGGATGGCAGCGGCCAAATTCTAGGTGCCGTGCCGGCCTATCTCAAAAGCCATTCGCAAGGTGAATATGTGTTCGACCACGGCTGGGCGGATGCCTTCTACCGTGCCGGTGGCGACTATTACCCGAAGCTCCAGATCAGTGTCCCCTTCACACCGGCAACCGGCCGCCGGTTCCTGACCGGTGCCGGTGTAAACCGCGAGGCGGGCCTGCAGGCACTTGCGGCGGGTCTGGTGCAGGTATGTCAGCGCTCTGGCGCTTCTTCTGTTCATTCGACATTCTTGACCAAAGCCGAATGGGAAAGCCTGGGTGAGCTTGGATACCTGCAACGAACCGACCAGCAGTTCCACTGGGAAAACCCCGGTTACGACAGCTTTGACGGCTTTCTGGCAGATCTCGCGTCCCGCAAGCGCAAGGCCGTCAAGAAAGAGCGGCGCGAGGCCCTGAGTGGAGATGGCATCGAGGTCGAATGGGTCACCGGATCCGATCTGACAGAGGCCCACTGGGACGCGTTCTACACGTTCTACATGGACACCGGTTCACGAAAATGGGGCCGCCCCTATCTGAACCGCAAATTCTATTCGCTAATCAATGAAAGACTGGCCGACCGCACCTTGCTGGTGATGGCCAAGCGACACGGGCAATACATTGCCGGTGCGCTCAATTTCATCGGCTCCCAGACGCTGTTCGGACGGCACTGGGGCTGCACCGAGCACCATCCGTTCCTGCATTTCGAGCTCTGCTATTATCAGGCGATCGACTTTGCCATTGCCCACAAACTGAAGCGTGTAGAAGCCGGCGCACAGGGAGCCCACAAGCTGGCCCGCGGCTACCTGCCGACCACCACCTATTCAGCGCACTGGATTGCCCACGAAGGACTGCATCAGGCTGTCGCCGACTTTCTGGAGCACGAGCGCCTCGCTGTCGAACGCGAGAACGAAGCGCTTGCCGAACATGCGCCGTTCCGCAAGAGCGATTGACACCAACGCCGCGCATCCTCGTTGCTACAGATCGAGCCGCATTTCATATTGCTGCAGCAGTTCTTCAGAACCTGCCCGACTCAGGAACGCATTTGCGCTTTCATTGGCGGTGTCGACGTTGACAAACCGCAGTTCGGCTTCGCTCACTGCTTCCATCACCGCCTGAAGCAGCGCACGGCCGATGCCCTGACGGCGATGGCTCTTGTGAACTGCAATCTGTGCAACTGCACCATCGGCGAAACTCGCCCCCCAACCCAGAAGCTCATCGTTCCGGCGGATGGCCAGCAGGTGAATGTCCGGGCTTAAGCCCTGGAGGGCATCGAAGCTGTTCTGCGGCGTCGGCAAGGTGTCGAAATAGGCGCTTGTATCGTCCGGCAGTTCCCCCAAACCGATCCGCTCGACAGTCCAGTTCCCGACCTTTGCTGAAAGAGCGTCTGTCTCGACGAGACGGAGCACGCCAAGCGTTCTCTCCCGACGAAATCCGAAAGCCTCATAGGCAGCAACCGCCTTTTCGTTGGTCGTGATGACTTCAAGCTGCAGGCCTTTCGATCCGGCCTCCACCTGTCTCTCGATGACCTTCGCCAGAAGCTGTCGCGACAAGCCGTTGCGGCGATGGGCCGGGCTTGTTCCGACCGACAAGGCATAGGCTCTCTTGCCATAGTGCGGGTTTGGCTCGCTGGAAAACCAGAAGGAGGCAATCTCGTCCCCCGCAAGAGCCACGAAGGAGTGCACTGCAGAAAATCCGCGTTGGCGCTGGAAGTCCCGAAAGTCCCTCTCGGTCAAATGCATCGGCGTAACGTAATCCGAAAACGCCAGGTTCAGGGCGTCGCGAAGCCGCGCGCTATCAAAGGAGCGGCAATCGGCAATCTGGTAAGACATGAAATTTATCCGGAAAAACAGGACGTCCTGACAAAGGGGAACAGCCCGGCAACGTTATACCCGGGCAACTTGCGGCACCAGCCCGGAAAAGGCCGGTGCCGTCTCGGCTTCGACAATGCTTGTCCGGTTAGTCAAACGCCTCCACGACGTCATACATCACGGGCTCGAAACTCTTGCACAGCGAACTGATACGCCGGTTGCGTTCACGCATTTCGGGAGCCCGCAACATCGCCAGGAAATCTTCACGCCGGCGCCACTGCGAATAATTGGCAATGCGGGTCTGAGCGTCGTTGACATGCAGTCCCGCCGCGATGAATCCCGGCTGATGGCGAATGAAATTTTCGTAGGCGTCCTTCAGCTCGTCCAGAAGATCGTAGCAAGTGCCCGGTGTCATCTCGAATGTGGTGATGACGGTCTGGCAGTCGCGGTCACTTGAAATATCGGGCATGGCTCTTCTCCTCCGCGGTTTGTGACGAGGCTGGCACGTTTTTGGCACACCGGCAATATGGGGAGGATTACGTGTGAAAGGTGTCTCGGCCTTCCAACACACGGCCATCGGTCACCCTGAATGACCTTTAAGCGACCGTGCAAGCCGGTTCGATCCCCTCCACCTTCATGGCGTCAACGGCCTGAAGTGCGAGGGACAACAGGTTCTCGAAATGCATTGTTCTGGACGAACCGCACCGCCAGACGAGATACATCGTCCGGCGCATCGGCAAGCCTTCGACCTTTTTCAACAGGAGATCCGGCTCCTTGCCGAATTCGGAGGCGATGTAGGCGGCAGGAAAGAGCGCCAGGCCCATGCCGATCGAGGCCATCTGGCGCAAGGCGTCGAGGCTTGTGCCTTCATAGTCCTGCCGGAAATCAGCCCCCGCGGCATGGGCCAGCGCCTGAACATCATTGTGAAGACGAAAGCCCTGACCGAGCGCAAGCAGCTTTTCACCACGCAACATCTCTACCGGGATCACGTCCACACCAGCCAGAGGGTGTGATTTCGGCACGGCAAGGGAAACGCTTTCCCGGCACAGCACCTGCGCCGTCCACTGATCCGAAGCGGCGAAATCCGGCGTCAGAATGCAATCGAGCGCGCCGGACATCAGCCCCTCTTCCAACAGATTAGGCCTGTCTTCTCGAATGTAGAGTTCAAGCAGCGGAAACTCTCGCTTCAGGATCGGCAAGAGGTAGGGCATGAAATAAGGCCCGAACGTGGGCGAGACCCCAAGGCGGATCAAACCGCCGAGATTGGATTGGCCAACCTGAGCCACTGTCACGATCTCGTCGAGATTTTCGAGTGTGCGCCGCGCAAGCGGCAGCAGTCGTTCACCTGATGCCGTCAGGCTGATACCTCCGCTGCCGCGCTCCAGCAATGTGCAGCCGAGCTGGTCTTCAAGCAGCTTGAACTGCGCTGAAAGCGTTGGTTGAGACACATGGCACCGAGCGGCAGCCTTGCCGAAATGCAAGGTTTCCGCGAGCGCAACAAAATAGTCCAGCTGCCGTGACGATGGCCGAAATCGCATCCCGCCTCCCTGCATGATAGGCAAAATCTATCAAATTAATCGAAACAATGTATTTCATCTATCCTTCCCTGATGACCATATCAAGGGTGTCACAGACACGCCCACGAAAGAGGAGGCAGGCGATGTACAACAGACTGAAGTCGCTGCGCAGCCAGCACAACACCCTGGATGCCCTGATCCGCAGGGAAGAAATGCATCCTTATCCGGACACGCAGCACATCCGGTCGCTGAAAAAATTCAAACTTCGTCTGCGGGATGAAATAGCCCGGATCGAAACCAACCTGAGCGCCCCGCACCTGGTCTACTGACCGGATTCTCCAAACCAATCGGGAGGTCCCGAATGAACCTGTTTCTGCCGTTCTTTTCACCTTTTGCAGCCTTGCATCGCGTCCCTTCAAGACAGTCTCGCCTGAAGGATATCGATGCCCGCATGGCCTCGTTCCTGCGCGAAAAACAGACGTCGGACACCACCTGCCCCAAGGTGCTCGACAACGTCAAAACCGCAAGGAGCACCGTCCAGCACGAGATGGCCACAGCACGTTAGGACTCCGTCTCGCAAAGAAGACGGGTTCTTGGCCCCACCCGGATTTCCGCCATCCGGACCGCGCAGCCCATCAAGCTGGACACCCCGCCCGCAGGCCTCGCGGGCGGGTTTTCTTTTTCGTTGCCTTGCCATAAGCCGCGTTTTTAAACTCAGCCTCAAGACACGCGCATCGGCAACGCCTCAGGGAAACCCCGCATGACCTCATCACCCTATTATGCTCCCAGCGGCGGCCACCCGCCGCAGACACAGCTGCTGACCGACCGGGCCGTCTTTACAGACGCCTATGCGGTGATCCCGAAAGGGACGATGCGCGACATTGTCACCAGCTATTTGCCGTTCTGGGACAAGACCCGCCTCTGGGTTCTGTCGCGCCCCCTGTCCGGTTTTGCCGAAACGTTCTCGCAATACATCATGGAGGTTCAACCCGGTGGCGGCAGCCAGAACCCCGAACCGGACAAAGGCGCCGAGGCTGTTCTCTTCGTGGTGGAGGGAAGCCTGACCTTGACGATCGAAGGGACTTTGCATGAGCTGGAAAACGGCGGATATGCCTATCTTCCTGCCGGTTGCGCATGGATGGTAAAGAATGCAGGGCATACTCCGGTGCGGTTCCACTGGATCCGCAAGGCCTATGATGCGGTGGACGGCCTCGACACCCCGGACGCATTTGTCACCAATGAAAAACTGATCAAGCCAACCGAAATGCCAGGGACAAACGGCAAATGGGCGACCACCCGCTTTGTCGACCCGGAAGACCTGCGCCATGACATGCACGTGACTATCGTTACTTTCGAACCGGGTGCCGTGATCCCGTTTGCTGAGACCCATGTGATGGAACACGGGCTATATGTGCTGGAAGGAAAGGCCGTGTACCGGCTCAATCAGGACTGGGTCGAGGTTGAGGCAGGTGATTACATGTGGCTGCGCGCCTTCTGCCCACAAGCCTGCTACGCTGGTGGGCCAGGCAAGTTCCGGTATCTGCTCTACAAGGATGTGAACCGGCACATGAAACTCAGTCGCGGCTGAAAGACAGACTCAGAAAATGAGTCCGGATACGTCGCCAAGACATTGAAATCGCGAGACTAGATGGCGCTGAGGGTTCTACAGACCTTGGCAAGAACGGGAACGGCATTTCCGCGTTTCCTGCACTCCTTGGCGCAATGGCTTGGGTCCCATGGTCAAGCCATGGGTTGACAATGGCGCTTGGAGTTTGGAAGTCGCTGGAGAGAACGACAAAAGGCGGCCCGAAGGCCGCCTTTCATGTTCGTGAGTGACTGCGTCCGGGGTTACTTGGCCGGTACAGCATCGGCCGGAACAGACGGCTCCGCCTTCGCCTTGTCTTTCTTTGGCGGGCGTACCCGGAAGAACAAGGCGTAGAGCACGGGTGCTGCGATCAGGGTCAGCACGGTGGCAAAAGCCAGGCCTCCCATGATCGTCACTGCCATGCCCCGGAAGAATGCATCCGACAGAAGCGGTGCCATGCCGAGGATCGTGGTAATCGCCGCCAGCATCACCGGGCGCATACGCGAGACACTCGCATCGACAATTGCCTCGTATTTGTCCCTGCCCTCGCCAATCAGAAGGTCGATCTCCTCCAGCAGCACAATGGCATTCTTGATCAGCATGCCGGACAGCGACAGGAAGCCTAGCAGGGACATGAAGCCGAAGGCCGTGTCTGTCGTGAGCAGCGCGATCGCAACACCGTTGATCGACATGGGCACCATCAGCCAGATGATCAGCGGCTGGCGAACGGAGCCGAACAGCAGGATCGAGATGATCAGCATGACCAGGAAGCCAAGCGGCAACTGTGCCCCCAGAGATGCCTGTGCATCATTGGTGCTTTCATATTCGCCACCCCACTCCAGCGCATACCCGGGAGGCAACTCGATGGCCTCGATTTGCGGACGAACCCTGGCGAGAGCCGCGGACGCAGTTTCGCCTGCCGTTGTTTCAGCCTTCACCGTAAGCGTGCGGACACGGTCACGGCGATGGATCAGCGTATCCTGCGGCTCCATCACGAATTCCCGCACCACCTGCTCGATGGGAACATACCGGCGAGCCGTGCTGCTCAAGACCAGCGTATCCGACACGCTCTCATTCACGGAGATCCCATTCTGGTCGGCCTTGCGGGCGACAATCGGGATGCTCTCGTCGACATCACGGTAGGACCCGACACGAATGCCCTCGGTCGCGAACTGCAGGGCCACTGACAATTCCTCGCGCGTCACGCCGGATATCCGGGCCCGATCCTCATCGAAGATCGGCCGCACCACGAGTTCCCGCTGACGCCAGTTGGTATTGACGTCGGCAAGCTTGTTGTCCGGCTTGTCGAAGATCGCCTGTGCCTCGTTTCCAAGCCGCTTGAGCACGTTTGCATCCGGACCGGAGAACCGTGCCTCAATCTTGGCGCCGCCACCGGGACCAAATACCAGCCGCTTGGTGATGATCTGCGCGGACGGGAAGCGCTCGACGAATTTCTCCCTCAGTTCCAGGGCCAGCATGTCGATTTCGTCGCGATCATGCGTTCGGATGATCATGTGGCCATAGGCCGGATTGGCGTCTTCAGGGGCATAGGTCAGCATGAAGCGCGTGGCACCGCCACCCGCGAAACTGGTGACCGTCGCCACGCGTTCGTCGGCAAGAACGATTTTCTCCATTTCCTTCAGGTCCGCTTCCGTCGACCGGATGTCGGTTCCCTGCGGAGACCAGTAATGGATATAGAAAATCGGTGTGTTGCTGTCCGGAAAGAAGGCTTGCTTCACATTGCCGAAGGCCATGACACAGACAACCGTGATCCCTACCAGAGCGGCAACGGTCAACAGGCGCACGTGCAAGGAGCCGATCAGGAACCCGCGATAGGCCTTGTAGAGAAAGCCCTTGTAAGGATCGTGATCGTCCAGATTGCCGGTTGCGGTTCTGAAGAAATATTTTCCGAAGAGCGGCGTGACCGTGATTGCGAACACCCAGGACAGCAACAGTGAAATGCCGATCACGGCAAACAGCGAGAACAGGAACTCGCCGGTCGCATCCGGTGACAGGCCAATGCCGGAAAACGCCATGATGCCGATGACCGTCGCCCCGAGCAGCGGCCACATGGTCTGGCCAACCACACGGCTGGCCGCCTCGATGGCCTTCTGGCCCCGCTGCATGTTGATCATCATGCCTTCGGCAACGACGATGGCGTTGTCGACCAGCATGCCCATGGCAATGATCAGTGCCCCAAGCGAAATGCGTTCCATCTCGATGGCGAAGATCCGCATGAACAGCACGGTTGCCATTACGGTCAACAGAAGCACCGTGCCGACGACGATCGCAGCGCGCCACCCCATGAACAGGGCCAACACTGCGATCACGATTACCACGGAGGCCGCGAGGTTCATGATGAAGCCGTTCACGGATTCATCGACCACGACATTCTGCTCGTAAATGGGATGGATCTGCATGCCGACCGGCAATTGCGCTTCGACATCAGCCAGCTTTGCGATCACGCGATCGCCGACTTCGACAATATTGGTTCCATCGACCTGGGACACGCCGATCGTCACTGCCGCGTGGCCGTCGTGGCGGATCAGCCTGTCCGGACGCTCCGGCTCACCAAGTTCCAGCGTCGCGATGTCTGAGAGGCGGATCATTGCAGTCGAGCCCGCGCGGCCGATGACGAGATCCTGAATCCCGCGGAAATCGTCGAAGGCGGACGCCGTCATGAGACGAATGCGTTTGTCCCCCGAAATGCCCGACCCGTTGGTCTGGATGCGGTTTTCGGCATCCAGAACACTGATCACGTCGGTGAAGGTGATCCCGAGGCCGGCCATCTTGTCCTGATTGACATTCAGATAGATGACGTCCTGCGGTTCGCCGGCAACTTCAACCTTGCCGACGCCGGGCACGGTCAGGAGTTCTCGGCGAATGCGCTTGACCGTTTCGCGGATGTCCCGGTTGGTATAGCCGTCGGCGGTGAAGGCATAGAACAGGCCGTAGACGTCGCCGAAATCGTCGTAGACCAGCGGCGTGCCCGCGCCTGCCGGCAGGTTCCGGACCTCGTCGTTGACCTTTCGCCGTAACTCGTCCCAGACCTGAGGCAATTCCTCGCCGTCGTAGGTCGGCTTGATCTCCACGCTGATGCGCGACAGGCCAGGTTCCGACACGGACGTGATCAGATCCAGTTGCGGCATCTGCTGGATGGACGTTTCCAGGTTCTCGGTGATTTCGTTTTCGACTTCAGCCGCTGTCGCGCCCGGATAACTGGTGATCACCTGGGCCTGCTTGATGGTGAAAGCGGGATCTTCCAGCCGCCCCACGGTGGACAGGCCCCAGAGCCCGCCCAGCAGCGACATGATCACGATCATCCAGGTGTTGACCGGCTTTTGAATGGAATAGCGTGCAATATCCAAGGTTTCTGATCCTCTTGCCTGTCCGGAACCGGATCAGTTCAAACGCCGTACGACCTGGCCGTCGCTGAGATAGGCAACGCCGGCGGAAACAATGTCATCGCCTTTTTCAAGACCGGACCGCACGGGAATGAAGTCGCCCATGACCGTGCCGATTTCGACCGCGTTCTTGGACACCGCACCGGTGTCCTTATCGAACTTCCAGACATAGGCATTGCCGTCACCATCGACGGCAATTGCGCTGGAGGGCACCAGGAACTGTTCGCCGAGTTCCAGGCCTTCAGGCAGAAACTTGACGGTGACCGACGCTGTCATGCCCGGCGAGAGCTGCTCGGCACCATCACGGGGCATCGCAAGGGTGATTCGATAGGTCTGGGTCACCTCATCAACCTGACTGGAATGTTCGCGGTAGGTCAGCGGAAACAGCTTGTCGCCATAGGCAGGAAATCTTGCCTCGATGGAGGCCACTTCGGATTCGGACACCCGCCCGAACAGGGCCTCGGCAACATTGATGTCCACCTGCACTTCGGACACATCGTGAAGGCTCACGACAGGTGTACCGACGCTGACCGTTGTAAAATTGTCAACCAGACGCACGGAGACGATCCCGTCAAAGGGCGCTTTCAACGTGGTGTATTCAAGGTTCTGCGTGGCTTCCTTCAACGTCTCGAGCGCCAGGTCGTGCTTGTTCTTCTGCTCGTCATAGGTGGACTGTGAGATCACCGAACGTTCGCGCAGAGTTTCCAGTCGGTCGAGTTCTCTTTTCGCCTGCTCGGCATTGATCGTCGCCTCGCGCACGGCCCGGTCGTAGTCGGTCGTATCCAGCTTGGCGATCAGGTCCCCCTCCTTGACGTGCTGGCTCTCCAGAACCGGCAGCGCAACGAGTTTACCCGGCACCTGGAAGGACAGGTCGACGGTTTTCACGGCAGCCACCCGGCCTGCGAACCGGCGTTCCAGCAGACCGATCTGGTCAGTCACCGTGAAGATTTTCGCAGGCCTTGGAGCTGCATGCAGCTTGGCTTCCGCGTCCGCCACGGGATCGACTGCGTCGTCCTGGCAGGACGCAAGCATTCCCGCAGTCAACAGAAGGGCGACCCAACGTCTGATTGGGGCTTTGTGAAGTGCCAGCATTTGGTCTTCCGTTCTAGTCTTTGAATTGGGTCAAACGCTTGCGGAGATCCTTGAAAACCGCCGCTCGTTCATCATCTGAAAAAATCGTGACGCAATGCGCCTCGGAGAAATGCAGACCTTCCAGACTGGCCCAGATAGCCCAGGCTTTGCCGCGGTCGGGAAGTTCGGCTTCGATTGCCGCCTTGAGACGCGATTTCACCCCCATGAATGGCTCGCTCAGGTCTGGCCGGTCTGCTTTCGTGGCAAGCATGGCCTGCGCAATATCGCGCTGCTCGCTCAACCAGCCTTCCGTGACATCGATCATCGCACTCAATGTCGGACTTTCAGAAGAAAGGTTCCCTTGCCTCGCGGCAGCCACCTCGGCTTCGAACTGACCGGCGAGGAACTGAACCATGCCCGTGATCAACGCGTCCTTGGAAGGAAAGTTATAAAGCACCCCGCCCTTGGAAAACCCGCTTTCCTCGGCCACGGCGTCAATGGTCAGGCTTTGCGCACCCGAGCGCCTGACGACATCGAGTGCGGCTTTCAAGATTTCCGATTTGGATTCCTGGGAGTTGCGTGTCGAACGCGCTGCCATTTCTAAACCGTCCGGTCAGTACAGTTGAGCGCTTTTATACCGTCCAGCCGGTACAGACAAGTGGCAAGCCAGGCATAAGTCCTGCGGCGTTTTCATCCTGCCGCATTCACTCTGAGGAGCGCAGTCAGGCCTCTAGCAGGCAAGGCCCGTACAGACGGACCTTTCGGCCAACAATCGAAACAGGTGGGAGATCAAATCGGGAAGAACTTCTGGCGCAGTCCGGAACAAGGGGATCAGGCTGCTGCGTTCTTCCGCATCGCGGCTTCGTTGGCCGCCTGCTCCGCGGCAGCCGCTTCCGCTGCAAGCCGCGCGCGTTCACGGGCTTCTTCCTCGGTACGTTCCGCAAAGGCGATGAATTCATCGGCCGGCATTGGAGCAGCGAAGTAATATCCCTGGGCCGCGGTCACGCCAAGTTCGAGCAACCGGTCGATCTGCTCTTCCATCTCCACGCCTTCGGCAATGATACCCATGCCGAGATTGTCGGCCAGTTCGACCATGGAATCGACGATGGTCGTGGAGTTGTCGTCCGACCCGATGGTGTCAATGAACATCTTGTCGATCTTGATGATGTCGACGCCCAGCTTCTGCAGATAGGCCATGCCGCCATGGCCCGTACCAACATCGTCCAGCGCCACACGCACGCCAAGGGCCTGCAATTCCGCGATGATCTTGCGGGCGAGTTCCATGTCTTCCAGCGGATGGCGCTCGGTCACTTCCACGACGATCTGCTGGAAGGAAATCCGCGACTTTTCGAAGATCGAACGGATATCGGAAATGATTTCGCGATCCAGGAAGTGCCCGGCGAAAAGGTTGATCGACAGTTTCAGATCCGGGTTGTCGCCGTAAAGATCGCCGATTTCCTCCGACGACACGCGCATCATATGGCGGGTCATGTCGAAGATATGTCCATTGTTTTCCGCATAGGCCATGAACTGACCCGGCGAGACGATCATGCCGTTCGGGCGGCGCCAGCGCATGAGGATCTCGCAGCCGCGCAGACGCCCGCTCTCAATGTCCATGACCGGCTGGTAATAGGGGATGAATTCGCCATTGCGGATCGCGGCGATGAATTCGTCGTCGGCCTCCCGCTCCGGCCGCCAGGACAACCAGACGCCGATGGCGACGAACAGTAGTGCGATGCCGGCACAAGCGGCAGCGGCGACGACTTTCAGGTCCTGCACAACCTTGCCGGCGGCGGAGATCGGTGCGGTGATCGTCGCAACGAGCGGATAGAGCTCGGAGGAGACCTCGACTGAGAGGATATCCGACGGATTGGTGGCTTCTGAATTATAGCCCCCGACGCTATACCAGAGCAGATTGTTGCCAAGCCGCAATTCGGCCCTGCGGTAGGAGCGCAGGTATTCCGGCCCTGGATCAATCGCGATCACCGCGGGGGTCACTTCCGCGAACAAACGGGTCTGATCCTTCAGATCCCAGCTGATCACCGCAGCGCGCGCGCCCAGATAGTTGCGGTCAAGCATGCCGATGCCAACCAGCGGGCCGTCTTCGCGCATTGGCGGCAGAACAACCTTTCCGGCCAGATCCCGATCGGGGATGATACACATGCGCTGGCCTGCGGCGTCGGCAAGGCCAATTGCATCGATCATGCCGTGTTCGACGATCAGTTTTTCGTAAACGACCCGGTCTTCGGCGTTACAGGTCTGTACGTCGTCCCGATCGAGACGCTGAAGCAGTGAAACGGTCGTGGAAATAGCCTCTTCGGCGCGATGGATAGCCACATTTCCCATGGCTTCCATTTCGACGACAGCGCGGCGCTCCGCATATTGGTTGAGGATGACATTGATCGCAAAAAGCGGAGCAGTCGCCAGCGCAAGGGCGATCAGCACCGTTTTTACGAAACCAACATAGCGGAAAGACAAGTCACAGGCCTGTTCGTGAATATACTCTTTCTGACCATGGCTGATCTGGGTAAACAAGGACTGAAGATTCAGCTGTTTCACTCAGATCAAAGTCACGCATCTCATTGCCGTGTTAGCTGCAAGACAGACCAGAAAAGCCGAACTTCGGGAGGGTTACATGCAGGCATTGTTTATTGGACAAGCCTATATCGACGTTACTTTTTTGACCGAGCAGCTGCCTACGGGCGACGAAAAGACGATTGCCGAGGATTACGCGATCAGTTTCGGCGGCAACGCGGTCACCGCGGCGTTCTGCTGCGCCAAGCTGGGCGGCAAGCCGGAGCTTCTGTGTTCGCAGGCGGACGATTGGCTGGCGCGCATGTTTCTGGACATGGCCGCGGCCTACGGCATTTCCATTCACGGGCGCAAGGTGCACGAGAGTTCCCTCTCCTTCATCATGCCCAAAGGCGGCAAGCGGGCCATCGTGCGTTGCCGTGACAACGACTTCCTGCATCCTTTCCCGCCCCTTACCCTGACCGGCATGAAGGCGCTGCATCTTGACGGGCATATGCCGGATGCCGCGCTTCACTATGCGACCACCTGCAAGAACCTCGGCATCCTGACCTCGCTTGATGGCGGTGCGGTGCGCGAAAACACCGACGAACTCCTCGACCAGATCGATATCGCCGTCGTTTCCGAACGCTTCTGCCAGCAACTGGGCATGTCGACCGGCGAAACCCTGACGTATTTGCGCAGCAAGAACTGCCCGGTTGGAGCCGTCACGCTCGGCGATGAAGGCATGGTCTGGTACGAAGCCGGCGGACCGGACAAGGTGATGCCAGCCCTGGCGGTGCCACTGTCGAAGGTGGTCGATTCCAACGGTGCCGGCGATGTCTTCCACGGTGCCTATATCGCGTCTTATCTGCAATGGCCGGAAAGGAGCTGGGATCAGCATTTCCGGTTTGCACGCGGAGCCTCGACCCACGCGATCCAGCATCTGGGCAACGAGGCCAGCCTGCCGACGCTGGAAGACATTGAGCGCGCCAACAACACCTTTCCGGAAAAGACCGCCGCCTGACCCGCTCAATCCCGCCGTAGCCCCGTCTGGGCCGTGCGTTGCGATTCAACCGGGTAAAATGTGATGCAGGACATATTTTGATCGAATAAGCCCGGCTATTGCTTCAACCGGCTTTCGCCTTGCCACACTGTGGAACTTACCTCAGAGTGGGATCACCTCTATTTCGTGGAGATTTTCAATGATGTTTTCCCGTTCGCCCCGGATCGCTGCCGGTCTGACGGCCGCTGTCAGCCTGCTCGCCCTTCAAGCCTCTCCGGCGCTTGCCTTCGATCCGTCCGGGAACGAGATTGCCGACGCGTTCCTGACATTGCTGGACGCTGAAAAAGGCACCGTCGAGAGCTATGGCTCGGTTGATGAAGCAGGCGGTGCTGTCACGCTCAGCGACATCGTCATCAGCAAGGAAGACGAAGAAGGCGCCAGCGTTACCATTGCCTCCACCGTTCTGACAGGCGGAGAAATCCAGTCCGACGGGCGGCTCAAGCTTTCAAGCCTCGACATGAGCAACCTTCAGCTGACGGCCAAGGATGGCGGCATGTCGCTGGCAGATCTCAAGGTCACCGAACTTCTTTTGCCCACTCCGGAAGAAGCTGCCTCCGATACGCCGCCGGTCGGCCCGGGTTACAAGACATTCGAGGCCAACAGCATTCAGATCCGCGACGAAGACAACCAGATCGCGGACATTGCCAAAATCTCCTCCTCGATCGACGCCATGGACGGCGACCTTCCGACAGCTGGCCAGTTTTCCGTGACCGGTGCGACCATTGACGTCAAGGAACTGGAAACGGAAGAAACGAAGTCCCTCACGGACCTCGGCTACGAGACACTGACGGTCGATGTTGCCGGATCGGGCACATGGGACCCGGAAGCCGCCACTCTCGTGATTCCGGAACTGAAGATCGACGCCAAGGAAGCGGCAAGCCTGTCGGTCTCCTTCTCGCTTGGCGGGGTTACCCGTGAGGTGGTCACCCAGCTCAACGAAAAGTCAGAGAAGCCGGAAGAAGCGATGGCGCTCCTGCAGAATGTGACTATCGAAAAAGCCAATATCCGTCTGGACGATGCTTCGCTGACGGGCCGGGTTCTGGATCAGGAGTCGCAAAAGGCAGGCGTCGACACGCCAACCTATGTAGCCGGCCTCACCGGCACACTGCCGATGATGCTCGGCATGCTGCAGAACAAGGAACTGGAAGGCCAGGTTGCCCAGGCCGTCACCCAGTTCCTGAATACACCCGGCTCGCTGGAGCTGACGGCAGCTCCCGGCGCACCGGTGCCCCTGTCGCAGATCATGGGTACGGCGATGTTCGCCCCCCAAATGATCCCGCAAATCCTGTCGGTTGGCATTACCGCCAACCAGTAAGCCTGCCACAAACAGCAAAAAGCCCGGACCAGGTCCGGGCTTTTTTTCGTTTCCACGCTACCGGGTCAGGCTTATTCGGCAGCTTCGGTCCGGTTCTGGAATTGCAACTCGCACAGACGGCGGTAGATGCCGTCATGCTCAAACAGTTCGTCGTGCGTACCGCTTTCCACGACACGTCCCCTGTCGAGAACGTGAATCTGGTGGGCATGGCGAACCGTGCTCAACCGGTGGGCAATCACCAGAGTGGTGCGGCCTTCCATCAATTTTTCGAGCGCCGACTGAATCTTGGCTTCTGATTCTGCATCAAGTGCCGACGTTGCCTCGTCCAGCAACAGGATCGGCGCATCCAGCAGCATTGCTCGCGCTATGGCGATCCGCTGGCGCTGGCCACCTGACAGTCTGCCCCCGCCATCACCTGCCAGCGAGTTGTAGCCTTCTGGCATTTCAAGAATGAAGTCATGGGCATTCGCCGCCCGTGCCACCGCCTCGATTTCTTCCTGCGTGGCATCCGGTCTGCCGATGGCGATGTTGTTGCGGATGCTAATGTTGAAGAGGTAGGAATCCTGGCTGACGTAGGCAATTTTCCGGCGCAGGGACACCATGGAGACCGACTTGGTCGACTGGCCGTCGATGCAGATCGTTCCTTCCTGCGGATCATAAAAACGCTCGATCAACGCAAAGACCGTGGACTTGCCTGCCCCCGACGCCCCGACCAGCGCTGTTGTCTGGCCTCCTGCCGCCGTCAGCGTCAGCCCATTGAGCGCAGCCCCTTCGCCGTAGGAGAACCTGACGTCCTTCACCTCGACCTGGCCGTCGCTGACCTTGAGGTCCGGTGCATTTTCGATCTGCTCCAGATCCGGTTGCTCATCGATCAGCTCGTACATCAGGCGCACGCCGACAAGCGATTTGCTGAGATTGACGTTCAGCCGTGCGAGGCGCCGTGCCGGATCGTAGGCAAGCAGCAGTGCGGTAATAAACGCAAAGAAACCACCCGGATCCTTGCCCAGCTCCACCACCGAATATCCCCCGTAGAAGATAACCAGCGCGATGGCAAAGCCGCCCAGGGACTCCATCAGAGGCGACGTGCGGGCCGTCAGCGAGGCAATCTTGTTGGATTGGCGCTCCACTTCGGCAACGGAGGTCGCCATCCGCTGCTGCATCGTCGGCTCCATCCTGAAAGCCTTGACGATGCGTATGCCCAGAACGGTTTCCTGCAAAGTCGACCCGATCTTGGCGTTTGAGACCACCTGCCGCTTGGCGTAGGTCTTCACCCGCTTGACCAGAAAGCTGACGCCGACAACGATCGGCGGCATGATCACCAATGCGAGCAGGCTCATCAGGGGATCCTGGACAATCATCACGCCGACCAGCCCGATAAGGGTCAGAATGTCCCGCCCGAGGCTGAGTACGATCATGTCGATCACCGATCGCGCGCTGCCGGCACCGGTGTTCACGCGAATGCCGAGTTCCGGCAGGGACATCCGGTCGAAATAGGCCTGGTCCTGTTTGGTCAGACGTTTGAACAGGCGGTTCTGCAGGTCGGCGACGATCGCGTTTCCGACCCGGGATAGGACAACCATCTGACCGTAGGTCGAAGCCCCCTTCAAGGTGAAGATACAGATGACCGCCCCGGCGATGACATAAATCATCGCCTTGTCGCGGTTGATGAAGACCTCGTTGATGACGTCCTTCATGATCCAGGCACTTGCGGCAGTCGTGGCTGCCACCATTCCCATGAAAACGAAGGCCACCATGTAGCGCGGAATATAGGCCCGGAGATTTTCGCTCAACAGGCGTTTTATGACTTGGACCGTGCCATCCGGATCTTGCCAGATCTCCCATTTTGCGGGGTTAAGCACTTTAAGCCGCCTTTCCAAAAACTCGCTAAGCTTAGCACGACAGAGGCCGGCATGGCCGGCCTCTCGCCTCTTTTGCAGAGGGGTATCCCTATTTAACGGTCACCCGCAAGTAGGAAGTTATCAAGCTTCCGGCAAGTTCAGCCGGAGATGCAGTTCGCGCAACTGGGCCGGTGTCGATTCACTCGGAGCCCCCATCATCAGGTCTTCCGCCTTCTGGTTCATCGGGAAGAGCATGACTTCCCGGATGTTGGCTTCGTCGGCCATCAGCATGACCATACGGTCGATACCGGCTGCACAACCGCCGTGCGGAGGAGCGCCATACTGGAACGCGTTGACCATGCCGCCAAAGCGCTTGTCGACTTCCTCTGCCGGATAACCCGCGATCTCGAAGGCCTTGTACATGATTTCCGGCTTGTGGTTCCGGATAGCACCAGAAATCAGTTCGTGGCCGTTGCAGGCCAGGTCGTACTGGTAACCGAGAACTTCCAGCGGATCACCATCCAGTGCTGCCATGCCGCCCTGAGGCATGGAGAACGGGTTGTGCGAGAAATCGATCTCACCGGTTTCCTCGTCGCGCTCATAGATCGGGAAGTCCACGATCCAGGCAAATTCGAACCGGTTCTTGTCGGTGTGGCCGAGCTCTTCGCCGATGATGACGCGGGCCTTGGCCGCAACCGGCTCGAACTGCTTCGGCTTGCCGCCGAGGAAGAATGCAGTGTCGCCGACATCCAGACCGAGCTGTATGCGGATCGCTTCGGTGCGCTCCGGACCGATGTTCTTGGCCAGCGGACCAGCCGCTTCCGTAGAACCGTCTTCGGCCTTGCGCCAGAAGATATAGCCCATACCCGGCAGGCCTTGCTCCTGAGCAAACTTGTTCATCCGGTCGCAGAACTTGCGGCTGCCACCCTTCGGTGCCGGAATGGCGCGGATCTCGGTGCCGGGCTGTTCCAGCAGCTTGGCAAAGATCGCGAAACCGGACCCGGCGAAATGCTCGGAGACGATCTGCATCTTGATCGGGTTTCTGAGGTCCGGCTTGTCCGTGCCGTACCAGAGCGCAGAATCCTTGTAGGAAATCTGCGGCCAGTCTCGGTTGACCGGGCGGCCGTTGCCGAAACGCTCAAAACAGCCGGCAATCACCGGCTCGATGGTGTCGAAAACGTCCTGCTGGGTGACGAAGGACATCTCCATGTCGAGCTGGTAAAAGTCGGTCGGCGAACGGTCTGCGCGCGGGTCTTCATCGCGGAAACACGGTGCGATCTGGAAGTACTTGTCGAAGCCGGACACCATCAGCAACTGCTTGAACTGCTGCGGCGCCTGCGGCAACGCGTAGAACTTGCCCGGATGCAGACGAGACGGCACCAGGAAATCACGCGCGCCTTCCGGAGAAGATGCCGTAATGATCGGGGTCTGGAATTCGTTGAAGCCGATGTTCCACATGCGGTCACGCAGATCGCGCACGACGTTCGAGCGCAGGATCATGTTCTGATGCAGCTTCTCGCGGCGCAGATCCAGGAAGCGGTATTTCAGGCGAACCTCTTCCGGATAATCTAGGTCGCCGAAAACCGGCAACGGCAATTCCTTCGCCGCACCCAGAATTTCCATTTCGCGGATGAACACTTCGATGTCACCGGTCGGAAGTTCCGAGTTGATGGTTTCTTCTGTCCGCTTCTTCACGTTGCCGTCGATACGGATACACCATTCCGACCGAACGGATTCGGCCAGTTTGAAGGCGGCGGAGTCCGGATCGACAACGCACTGGGTGACACCGTAATGATCGCGCAGATCGATGAACAGCACCCCGCCATGATCGCGGACCCTGTGGACCCAGCCGGAAAGACGGATAGTCTGGCCTTCGTCGGACAGACGGAGGTCACCGCATGTGTGACTACGGTAGGGGTGCATTCTAATTCCTCGACATTTTTCTTGGCATAGAAAATCGTTACGGCCCGCCGGAGGCAGGCCGAGTCCGGCTGCACAATCCATGTTGCGGGACGAAAGTCAAGGGAAAGGCTTGTGCGATGCTTGCCTCTCCCCTCTTTGAAGCGAAACGGTTCAGAAAATTCTCTCAGGCGTCGACTGCTTGCAACAGCGGATGCCACTGGCCGCGGATCTCGTGAGAACTGGCATCGGAGTAGTCGAACACACCCGATCCGGCCGCCGCATGGCGGGCATAGATCACCCGGTCGGATATCCGGGCAAGCAGCGGATAGCCCTTTTTGGAGAGCAACTGCTCCAGATCGCCAACCTGGTTGGACCGGCGATCGATGCGGTTTGCCACCACATGAATATCGGCCTTTCCCTTGCGCACGCGCTTGACGTCCGAAATGCCGTCGAGAAATTTCAAGGTGGCGTCCCAGTCGAAGGCCGAGGCAAGAACCGGAACAATGATATCGGACGCTTCGGCGATCAGGTTCTTGGCCAGTTCGGAGCGAAGGCCGCCGGGTCCGTCAATGACGATGGCGTCCAGATTCTTGGCCTTGTCACCGATGGAATCTTCCTTGGTCCAGTTGAGACCTTCTATCTGCGCGAGGTTCTTTGGCCGGCGTTTGACCCAGGAGAGGCTCGACTTTTGCCGGTCCGCGTCGGCAAGCGCAACATCGTCACCGCGGGCGGCAAGTGCGACGGCAAGATTCGTGGCGAGGGTCGTCTTGCCGCAACCACCCTTGGAATTCACCACCAGTATCTTGCGCATTTCCACTCCCCTTTGTGTTCTTTTACGGACGCTCGCCTAAGCTTCAACATAGGCGCACAGAATGCGCCTTTACAAGAGCCTCGGGCGCGAAAATTACCATTTCGTGGCGACAAAGCGGCAGAACTCAGGTATAGCTGTCCGTCACCATGCATGTGATTACAAAAACAAAAGATCTCGCCGCTGCGTGCCAGCGTCTTGCCGACCATGATTACGTGACCGTCGACACGGAATTTCTCCGTGAGACAACCTTTTGGCCCAAGCTCTGCGTCATCCAGATGGCAGGGCCGGACATGGCCTTTATTGTCGATGCCTTGTCAGAAGGGCTCGACCTTGAGCCCTTTTTCGAGCTTATGCGCGACGGTAGTGTGACAAAGGTATTTCACGCTGCCCGCCAGGACATCGAAATCATCTATCACCTGGGCGAGCTGATTCCTGCCCCCCTGTTCGACACCCAGGTGGCGGCCATGGTGTGCGGCTTTGGTGATTCCATTTCATACGACCAGCTGGTCTACAAGGTGACCGGTGCCCGGATCGACAAGTCGTCCCGGTTTACCGACTGGGCCCGCAGACCGTTGACCGCAAAGCAGCTGGATTATGCTCTGGCGGATGTCACGCATCTGCGCGACGCCTACCAGTTCCTGAAAGCGAACCTCGCCGAGCAGGATCGCAGCCATTGGGTCCAGGACGAAATGCAGGTTCTGACATCCGTCAACACCTATCGCACCGATCCCGAACAGGCCTGGAAGCGGCTGAAGCTCCGTGTTCGCAAGCCGGTCGAACTGGCCGTCATGATGGAAGTGGCCGCATGGCGCGAACGGGAAGCGCAAGCGCGCGATGTACCGCGCAGCCGCGTCGTCAAGGACGATGCCATATACGAGCTCGCAGCCCAGCAGCCCCAGGACGCAGAATCACTTGCACGCCTCAGAACCATTCCGCGCGGCTTCGAACGATCCAAGTCCGCTGACGAAATCCTGAAAGCCGTCAGGCGTGCCGTTTCGCTTCCCAAGAACGAAATGCCGAAACTCCCGAAGGGCCGACAGGCTCCGGATGGTTCGGCGGCAGCCGTCGATCTCCTGAAGGTTCTTCTGAAACTGGTCAGTGAAGCCCATGGCGTCGCCGCCAAGGTGATTGCCACCGTGGATGATCTTGAAAAGATTGCCGCGGACGACGCTGCAGATGTTGCGGCCATGAAGGGCTGGCGGCGCGAGCTTTTCGGAGAAACCGCCCTCAAGCTGAAGCGTGGCGAAGTCGCCCTCGCCTTCCAGGACCGGCAGATCGTCGCGATTGACCAACCGCAACAGGCAAATGTTGAATCGGAAGCGGCAGAGTAATCTGCCGCCTTTCACTCCAGCCCTCGCTTTCAGTCAGTCCTGAACTCAGTTGGCGTTTACCGCCACATCGACCTCGATGACCTTGCTGAGCTGGTTTGCGCGCTTGCGCAGACGTTCACCGTCGAGATCGGCAAGCTCCTTGCCGAGATCAAGCGAAAGTCCCTTGCCTGATCTGGTAATGCCTACCTTCGGCAACATGCCTGCGATGGAAGCGCTCAGCAGGGACGCAACCCGCATGGTCGCACCCAGAACCTTGGCGCGAATGCGCAGGCGGTCAGTAAACAGCGCCCGGATAACAGGCGAAAGATCGCCTTCGCGCAGGCCCTGGTGGCGATAGAAGACAGCCGCGGCAAGATATGCACGGCTGGCATGATCCAGCCCTACGAAAGACGCGTTCGAAATGATGTTGAGGCTCTGTTCGCCGCGATAGTCCGGATGGGCGCGCCAGCCGATATCGGAGAGGAGACATGCCGCATGGCGAAGCCGCGTCTCGTTGGCGGTTTCCTCGATACCGAGCTCCCTGAACAACTTGTCCGTCCAGATGATCAGCTCTTCCGCATGGGCGGGTGAACGGGCTCGCAGCGTGCACAGTTCACGGGCAGCTTCGATTACCGGGTCATGAGCCTGCATTTCCAGAGGCAGCTTTTCGTGCAGCAGGCCCTCGCGCACACCCGTTGCGGAAAAGACCAGGCGTTCCGCCTTCATCGACATCAGCACCTGCTCCAGCACGACGGCACCGATCGGCACCAGCGGACGGCGCTGCTTGGAGACGATCTCGGCCAGTTCGACCCCTTCGAGATTGGGAACGGCGATCCGTCTGCAAAAGGCGATCGCTTCTTCCGCACTGATTTCGTAGTTGTGCATGACATGCAGCGGGTATTTGTTCTGCATCAGATGCAAACGGCCCAGTGACCGCCAGGTGCCGCCTACAGCATAAAACGTCCGTTCGCCCGGCACGAGATCAGGCCATTGGAAATCCTTGAGCGCAGCTTCTGTGATTTTCTGCGCCTTGGCGATCTTGCCGTCGGCCTCTTCCGAAAGGCGAAGCCCGCCGAGAGGGAACGTCGCCCCGGTACCGGGCTTGTTGTCGGCAATTTCCACCAGTTCCAGGCTGCCGCCGCCCATGTCGCCGACAATGCCGCGAGGCTGCCAGAAACCCGCGATCACCCCAAGGGCCGAATAATAGGCTTCCTCGTTGCCGTCGAGAATGCGCACCGGCGCTTCCAGAAACCGTTCGACCTGGTGCACGAATTCCGGACCGTTTTCCGCGTCCCGCGCAGCAGCCGTCGCCACGATATAAATCTCCTGACAGCCGGTATGCTTGATCAACGTCTTGAAACGGGTCAGCTCACCGAGAGCCAGATTGACGGAATCGTCGGCCAGGCGCCCGGTGGCGGCGATGCCCTTGCCGAGGCCGGCCAGCAGTTTCTCGTTGAACAGCATCGTAGGCGTGCGGGCCTTGCGTTCGTAAATCACGAGACGCACGGAGTTGGACCCGATATCCACGACAGCGACCGGTCCGGACCCGTTGAGCCGGCCACGCGCCGGGTGAAACTCAGCAGTCATGCTAACCTCGTTTTTGCCGTTCCAGGAACGGCCTCGGCCGGTCACTCTTCAACGACTTGCCCCGGCCTGAAAGTGAGGGGTTCGTCATGAAATACTGATGCGCATTGAAGGGTTCCTCGTTTGCGTTCGGAACAATACGCTCGTGGCTGCCGTCGGACAGAATGCGCCAGCTTTGCTGGTTGTCCTTCAGGTTGGCAACCATGATCTGATCCAGAACCTGCTCGTGCACGGTTGGCGTCTTCAGTGGTGCCAGAACCTCGACGCGCCGGTCGATGTTGCGTGGCATGAGGTCCGCGGAGCCGATATAGACATGCGCCTCGGGCGACGGCAGCCCCTGGCCGTTGCCAAAGCAGTAGATGCGTGAGTGCTCCAGAAACCGTCCGACAATGGACTTCACCCGGATGTTGTCGGACAGGCCGGCAATGCCTGGACGCAGGCAGCAAATGCCGCGAATGATCAGGTCGATCTGTACGCCAGCCTGGCTCGCACGGTAAAGCGCGTCGATGATCTCCGGATCCACCAGCGAGTTCATCTTCCACCAGATCTGCGCGGGACGGCCGGCACGGGCATGCTCGATCTCGCCCTCGGTCATTTCCAGCATGCGCTGGCGCAGGTTGACGGGAGAAACCATCAAATAGTTCAGCTCAGCCGGCTGCGCGTAGCCGGTGATGAAGTTGAAGACGCGCGCGGCATCTTCGGCAATACCGGGGTCGTCGGTGAAGAAGGAGAGATCCTCATAGATCCGGGCCGTAATCGGGTGGTAGTTCCCCGTCCCGATATGGCAGTAGGTCTTGAGCTGGCCGTGCTCGCGCTTGATCACCATGGACAGCTTGGAGTGGGTCTTCAGCTCGATGAAGCCGAACACGACCTGCACCCCTGCCCGTTCCAGGTCACGCGCCCACTTGATATTGGCTTCCTCGTCGAAGCGGGCTTTCAGTTCCACCAGCGCCGTGACGGATTTTCCCGCTTCGGCGGCCTCGGCCAACGCCTTCACGATGGGGCTGTCATTGGACGTGCGATACAGCGTTTGCTTGATTGCCACCACATCCGGGTCGCGTGCCGCCTGCCGCAGATACTGAACCACCACGTCGAAGGATTCATACGGGTGGTGAACAATGATGTCCTTCTGGTGGATCGCCGCCAGGCAATCACCACCATGTTCGCGAATGCGCTCTGGAAAGCGGGCCGTGTAAGGCTGAAACTTCAGGTCCGGCCGCTCCAGATCGACAATCTGTGACAGGTTGTTGAGCGCAAGCAGGCCGTTTGCCAGGAAGATTTCGCTTTGCCCCACCTGGAGCGCCTCGCCCACGAATTCACGAAGGGCCGGTGGCGTGGTTTCCTGAATTTCCAGCCGTATCACCGAGCCCCGGCGGCGGCGGCGCAGCGCGCTTTCAAACAGGCGAACGAGGTCTTCGGCTTCTTCTTCAATTTCCAGGTCGCTGTCGCGGATGACGCGGAATGCCCCCTTGCCACGAATTTCATATCCGGGAAACAGGCGTCCGATGAAGAGGCTGACGACTTTCTCGATGGCGATGAAGCGGGCAGCACCATCCTCGCCGTTGGGCAATTGCACAAACCGGTCGACCTGGCTCGGAATTCTGAGCAGGGCAATCATGCCGCGTCCACCGGACGTCGGTGCGAGTTCGAAGACGATGGAAAAGCCGAGGTTCGGAATGAAGGGGAACGGATGTGCAGGATCGATGGCCAGCGGGGTCAGAACCGGGAAAACATATGCAAGGAAGTAATCCTGCAGCCAAGCCTTGTCTGCCTGGTCAAGCGTATCGCCTTCCGGGATCTCGATGCCCTTGTCGGCAATTTCGCGGCGCAGCTCCACCCAGATCTTCTGCTGGGAAGCCTGCAGGTCCCGCACGGCATCGCTGATCTTTTGGAGCTGTTCGGTCGGCGTCAGGCCGTCGTCGGAAAGATTGGTGACATCAGCCCGTTGCTGGCCGCGCAAACCGGCAACGCGCACCATGAAAAATTCGTCGAGGTTGTTGGCCGAGATCGAGAGGAACCGGACGCGCTCGAGCAGCGGGTGGTTCGGGTTCATGGCTTCTTCCAGAACCCTGAGATTGAACTGCAGCCAGGAAAGTTCGCGGTTCATGAACCGGGCCGGAGATGTAGCCAGCTCACCTTCCGGCGCCAGGTCCGGAACAACACCCTTTACTTCGGAAGAGACTGTGGAAGCAGGCAGAATGTCTGAAAGATCAGGGGCTTCGTTCATGTCATCATCCCTTGTTCTGTGCAGCTTCCGCTTCCACCCGGCAAAAGCGGGCCTGCCCATTCTGCCTTATCGCCGACGTGACTAACATGAACTTCTGAGCGGGCAAATGACAGCCCTGTGGCGGTACCGGTGATTATTGGCCTTTATGCACATTTTCCAAGACCCGACCGGCAAGTGGTTTTGTGATCTTGACCCGTCCTGCCAGAGCTTCCTGATCGATGGCCTCGACGGCACGCATGGCAACTTCGAGCGAACGTTCCATTCGCACCACAAGATAGTCGACCACGCCTTGATCGACCGCAATCTGCCGGTCGGCGAACAGTTTCACCAGAACCCTGCGCAAAAGGTCGTCGTCAGGCTCCAGGATTTCCACAGGGGTTGCCGCCCGCAGACGGGACTGCAGATCCGGCAGGGAGATTTTCCAGCTTGCCGGCCAGGTGCGACTGGTGATCAGCACGGTCTTGCCGGCCTGGCGTGCAGCATTGAGAAGGTGAAACAGGGCCGTGTCGTCGATCCCCAAATGGGCGTCCTCGATCACGGCAGCCGGCGCGGCGACAAGCGCTTCCAAGGATTGCGTATGAAGCTTGGAGGCCGGCAGAACGGCTGCGCCGGTTTCATCCTGAAAAGCCTGAACCAGATGCGTCTTGCCCGCCCCGACAGGGCCAGCGAGCACGACAACGGGCGATGGCCAGTCCGGCCAGCGTTCCAGAAGTTCGAATGCGGCACGATTGGAACTGCCAACCAGATAATCATCACGGCTCAAGGCCGCTTCATGCGGCAATTCCAATGGCAACTGGCGCGGTGTTTCGGCCATTTTCTACTCTGATACCTGTTCGTCTTGCCCCGATGCGGGAGAGCCGGTTCCCCGATAGACCGGGCTTGCCAGATACTGCTTCAGGGCAAAGCGTGCAAGCACGCCGATCATCGCGGCAGCCGGAACCGCGATCAACATCCCCACAAATCCAAAGAGATATCCAAAGGCAAACAGGGCAAACATCAGCGAGACCGGATGAAGGCCGGTGCTTTCCCCCACGAGCTTGGGCTGGAGGATATTGCCTTCCAGAAACTGGCCGACGCCGAAGACCGCGGCGACAGCGATGATCCATGGCCATTCGGGCCAGAATTGGACAAGTGCCACGCCGATGGACAGGACAAGGCCCAGCCCGGCCCCCACAAAGGGAATGAAGCTGACGAGTCCGGCCACCATGCCGATCAGAAGGCCGAAATTCAGCCCGACCAGCGCAAGTGAGACGGCGTAGAACGAGCCGAGGATGAGGCAGACCGACACCTGACCGCGCACGAAACCGGCCACGGCCTGGTCCATTTCCTTGGCAAGCCCGCGGATCTCCGCCAGATGATCACGCGGCAACCAGCTGTCTATGCGCGCAACCATGCGGTCCCAGTCAAGCAGCAGATAGAAGGCAACGACAGGCGTAATGACAAAGAGCGACAGGATCGACAGCAGGGCCTGCCCACCGCTCCACAGCGATTGCGCCAACTTGCCTATGAAGGACGCCCCCTGCCCGATGAGATTGGACATGGAGGACTGAAGATCATCCGCATTGATGCCTGCGACGGAGGCAAGATCTGCCGGAAAGTTTTCTGAAAGCAGTGATTGAAGTTTGTGGATCAGCTCCGGGAACTTTTCCAGGAACAACGCCAGCTGATTTCCCAGCAGAGGCAAAAGCAGAATGAAGAACATCACCAGAATGAGAACAAAGCCAAACAGGATGGTCAGCGTCGCCCACATCCTGCCCATACCCAGCTTTTCCAGCCGGTCGCAAACGGGATCGAGCAGATAGGCAACCGCCATGCCGGCGACAAAGGGAAGAAGCACACTGGAGAAGACATACAGAAACAGACATACGACAATGAGGGAGATCAGCCAGAACTGAACCTGACGGCGAAGGGTCATGAATGGCGCTCCTCGTTTGTGTCGGCGCGTGCAAATGGCTTTCTTCCGGACATGGGATTAAACCCCGCTTCGGGTCAAGTCCAGCACAGTTAACGCACCGGTCTCGTTCTCATGAAGCAGTCGAACAAGGCCCGGACACGGGCAGCCCCGCGAAGTTCCTCCGGTGTCAACAGCCAGATCCCAAGCGAAAAACAGGGTTCTTCCCTGAGCTGAACAAGATCCGGCTCCCCTTGAACGATTTCCAGCGGAAGTGCACCAATCCCCATACCGGCTCGCACTGCAGACATCATCATGAGCGGCGTCGGCACAAATGCCTTGCAGGCGGCATCCGGCATATTCCGGTTTTTCCAGTCCGCCGAACGCTCCCGGCAGTCCCGCGAACTGTACTCAAGCCAAGGCAGGTCGTTCAGCGAACCACGGCCGGAGACAAGATCCCTGCTGCCGAAAAGCGCAAAATTGAACCGGCCGATTTCGTGACCGAAAAGATATCCTTCCGGAGCATTGGTCAACCGCAGAGCCACTTCGGCCTCCCGCCGTGACAGGCTGACAACGCCGGTCTGGGTCGAGATCGTCAGTTCGATTTCCGGATACCGGCTTCGAAAGGCGGTCAGCACCGGCATGTAATGCCAGATCAATATGTCGACGCTCGTCAGAGAAATCTGCCCGGAAAGCTGCGTGTCGCGGTTCGTAATCCGCCGCTCCAGATCAGCGATCTCTTCCTCAATGCGGCCAGCACTGCGCAAAGCCTCTTCACCTGCTGCTGTCAGCAGGATGCCGTCCCCGACCCGCTCGGCAAGGCGTGCTCCGAAATAGGTTTCGAGCAGACGCAGCTTGCGGGCGACGGTGGTATGCGACGTGTTGAGCTGGCGGGCCGCAGCCGTGAAGGTTTTTGCCTCCGCCAAAGCACCCAGAAATTTCAGATCACTGGCATTCACGGTCTACCACCTCCCCATCTTGAACATTTTTGATCAGCGCTAGCACAATTTCATTTATTGTCTGAACTTTTTCGCACAACTACGCCTGTGGACGCCCAAATTCGCATTTTTCAAATCAGAGGTCCTTCCACCATGGAAATCATTGTTCTGATCGGCGTTGCCTGCCTGATCTTTTTGTCAGCCGCCGTCCAGCACGCCGGCACAGTCATTATGCGGGGTGTCGGCTTCGTCATGTCCGACCGCTCTGATCCCATGCCTGAAACCGGGTTTTCCGGACGAGCGCGGCGCACTTTGCAGAACAATCTGGAGTCGGCCGCAATGATGCTGCCGCTTGTCGTCGTCCTGCTTGTCACGGGTACCGGCAATTTGACGACACAGGCCGCCAGCGGCGTTTATCTTCTGGCCCGCTTTGGCTTTTCCCTTGCCTATTGGCTCGGCATCAGCACCGTTCGCTCTGTTAGTTGGGCAATCGGCATGGCGGCAATCGCCGTGACCTTTGCCTCGGTCCTATCTCAGGTCCCGGTTTATCCACCTGCCGGCAGCTGATAGTCCTGAGGTACATTGCGGGCAAATCCGTCCATCTTGCCTGTCTCGGTCATTCTTTTCGCCGGCAATCCAAATTTCGGGGCGCACGTCAGCCAGAACACGCTCGAAAATACAGAAGTTGCACCGGCATCTGTTCTTAAGCGCTCCGCAGAACGGCTCGCCTCTTGTGTTCCTTGGCGGCAGACTGTAATCCGCACTGGCACAGCCAACCGCACGCAGTCTCGGAGTGCCCCCATGAGTGAATCCTCTGGTCCCAACGGCCTGACCTATGCCGATGCAGGTGTCGACATCGACGCCGGAAACGAACTGGTGAACCGCATCAAGCCACTGGTCAAGGCGACGTCCCGACCCGGGGCCGACAGCGACATCGGCGGTTTCGGCGGATTGTTCGACCTCAAGGGCGCAGGGTTCCAGGATCCGATACTTGTTGCGGCCAATGACGGCGTTGGCACCAAGCTGAAGATTGCCATTGAAACCGGCCAGCACCGTACGGTCGGCATTGACCTTGTCGCCATGTGCGTCAACGATCTGGTGGTCCAGGGCGCCGAACCACTGTTCTTCCTCGACTATTTTGCAACCGGTGCACTGGATGTGACAACCGCAACCGATGTGGTCGCAGGCATTGCCGACGGCTGCAAGATGGCAGGCGCAGCCCTGATCGGCGGAGAAACAGCCGAAATGCCAGGCATGTATGTGGAAGGTGACTACGATCTCGCCGGCTTCTCCGTCGGTGCCGTAGAACGCGGTGCCATCCTGCCGCGCCCGGATGTTGCCGCGGGTGACGTACTGCTTGGCCTGGCCTCTTCCGGCGTCCATTCCAACGGCTATTCAATGGTGCGCAAGATCGTCGAGATGTCTGGCCTCAACTGGTCGGATGCGGCACCGTTTGCAGCCGGCAAGACGCTCGGCGAAGCGTTGATGGAGCCGACCCGGATTTATGTCAAATCGCTGCTTGCAGCTCTGAAGGAAACCTCCGGCATCAAGGCTCTCGCGCATATCACCGGGGGCGGTCTGCCGGAAAATCTGCCGCGTGTCCTGCCGAAGAACTGTTCCGCGCGCATCGATCTTTCGCAGATCAAGGTTCCGGCAGTCTTTGGCTGGCTTGCGAAAAGTGGCGGCGTTGCCGAGAAGGAAATGCTGCGGACCTTCAACTGCGGAACCGGCATGGTGATTGTCGTTTCCGCGGAAGAAGCCGACGCGGTTGCCGATGTCCTGCGCAAGGCCGGCGAAACAGTGTCCCGGATCGGCACCATCGAGGCTGAAGGCGCCGCACCGGTGCAGTTTGACGGCAGCTTGGACCTCGGCGCATGAGCCGCAAGAAGACAGCCATCCTGATTTCCGGACGCGGCTCCAACATGGGCGCTCTGATTTCCGCAGCGATGTCTCCCGACTACCCTGCCGAAATCTCGCTTGTTCTGTCCAATCGGCCGGATGCAAAGGGTCTGGAGCGAGCCGCCGAGCTGGGTATCCCAACGGCGGTTGTCGATCACACGAACTATGCGGGTAACCGCGAAGCGTTCGAAAAATCCGTCGATGCCGTCCTGAAGGAACATCGGATAGACTTGGTGGCCCTTGCCGGTTTCATGCGTATCCTGACCCCGTATCTGGTCAACGCCTGGGCAGGCCGGATGATCAACATTCACCCTGCTCTGCTGCCATCCTTCAGGGGGCTTGCAACACACGAGCGAGCCCTGCAGGAAGGTGTCAAGTTGCATGGCGCGACCGTGCACTATGTTTCGGCCGAAATGGACGATGGCCCCATTATCATCCAGGGGGCTGTTCCGGTTCTGGACGGCGATACCCCGGACAGTCTGGCGGCGCGGGTTCTGAACGTCGAACACGAGATCTATCCCAAGGCACTTTCCCTGGTTGCCAGTGGCAAGGCCAAGGTGTCCGGAGCCCGGGTGACCGGCAGCGGCGATGGTGCGCAGACAGATGCTCTCATCTGGCCATAGGCCGGTTTCAGGTTTCACGGGCCAATGTGCCCGAACTGCGGATGCGCGGCCACTGGACTAGTTTTGCTGGACAAGCTGCCTTAACGACAGGACCACGAATTCCGCCGGACGCGTGAGCGCGACCTTGACCACAACAATCATGTAGCCGGCCTCAACATCCGCGCTGGTCATTGTGGTACCAAGTCCCACGTCGACACTGTAGGCATCCGCAGGTGTTGCCCCCATCAGTGCGCCATCCTTCCAAAGAGAATTCAAGAACATCTCGATCGAGGATTTCACCGTGAGCCAAGTCGTTGCGGTGTTGGGGGAGAAGACGAAAGGTTCGAGACCTGCCCTGATCGACTGTTCAACCATGATCGACGTTCGGCGAATATTCACATAACGCCACTCCGCGCTGTTGCCGTCCAGCGTGCGCGCGCCCCACACCAGTGTCCCGCGCCCGGCAAACGACCGGATCGCGTTGACGGCCTTGCCGTCCAGCGGGGCATTCAGATCTTCCTGCTCCGCATCCGAGATAGCTACGCACGGCGACAGGACAGCAGCCAGACTGATATTTGCCGGAGCCTTCCAGACACCAACCTGGTTGTCTGTCATCGCATAGGCGCCCGCCAACGCACTCGACGGCGGCATGACACTCACCGCGGTAACGGCCTGCGCGCCGAGCGCATTATAGCGCCTCGAACAACCTAGCAAGATCTTGTGATCGCTGGCTTTCTCCGCATCAGACTTGTCTTCATCCATCAGCGAATTCAACAGTTTGTCGACTATGGTTTTCCTGGACTCATCTGCCTGAATGGAAGGTTCCTGGCCAACATGATCAAAGAAGGCCTGACGTGTTCCAGCCGAGACGTTGTCGAAGGTTATCGTGACCGCGTCATGAAGGGACGTGTTCACCCAGGGATAATAGGCAGCGGCGAAGCTCATGTCCTGCGCTGAAAGCAGGTTCCGCAGACCGGTTTGCCCCGAAATCACATCGACTTCGTCGTATGTCCTATGCCTGTCCCCTTTGAACACGTCGACAATGGCGACGCGATTTTGCATCTCGGCACAATGGGCAAGGCCGCGGTCCCAGACGGCCTTGTAGTCCGCTGCCGACGGCAGAAACACAGCATCGGGCATGACGACTATCGATGGTTCCTCCAACTTGGCAAGTTCCTGCCAGACAGCCTCCCCGAAATGATCCGCGGACTTGATGAAGGCGGACGCTTCCTTGCCGTAGCATCCAACCGACATGATCCAGCACGTGCTTCCGCCGTTGTCGAAGAAAAGTTTCAAGGCCGAGTGCATGTTGAACCGGCTCGCTTCGTCCAGTTCCAGGAGCGCTTCACCGTCCCTCAAGCTGAAGTCGAAACGAAACACCGGCTCCCCACCGAAGTGGGCTTCGAACTGAGCCAGTGACGAAATCCGGACCGGTACGCCGGTGACATTCTTGCCTTCCTCCACCGCTGTTTCCGTGTAGCCGATAAAGACCGGAACACCTGTCGGGACTTGTACGACCGGGACTGGAAAGGGATCCAACTCGTTGATGTAAACGCCTGGGGCATCATACTTCTTCATCGCACTCTTCCTCGTGGCGCAGCATCCGATGGGCCTTGTTGCCACCGGTCGTCACAAGCTCCCACAGTCACACCGGCGAACAAAGAATTTTCTGCCTGAAGTTGCATGTCCTGCTGGAAGCACCTTTTTGTTTGCCCCCGGCTTAAGCTGAATACAGACGGTGCGGATAGTATCTTGACTGATTGTGGGCGGTTATCCGGTCGGATAACGTGCCTCCATGTTTTTAGGTGTCATGTCCGCGCTTGGCGGCGTCGGGTTGTTTCTGATCGGCATGCTGCTTCTGACCGACGGGCTGAAAGCCCTCGCGGCGCAGCGCATGCGCGAGGTGTTGTCCAGGTTCACTTCCACCCCTTTGTCCGGCGCCGCGACGGGCGCGCTCACAACAGCCGTCATCCAGTCTTCCAGCGCGACAACTGTCGCAGCCGTCGGTTTCGTTGCCTCTGGCCTTCTCACCTTTCCCCAGGCGCTCGGGGTCATATTTGGCGCCAATGTCGGCACGACTCTGACCGGCTGGCTGGTCGCGGTCCTCGGCTTCAAGCTGGATCTCGGCCAGATCGCCCTGCCTTTCGTGTTTTTTGGCGCAATCGCCAGGCTGGCCTTTCACGGACGGATCGCGCTGATCGGCCAGGCACTCGCCGGTTTTTGCCTGATCTTTGTCGGCATCGAACACATGAAAGACGGGCTTGACGCCTTCAGCGGCGTGGTTACACCCACCGACTTTCCACCCGACACGCTCTTCGGCCGGCTGCAACTGGTGCTGATTGGCATGCTGATCACTGTCGTGACCCAATCCTCGAGCGCAGGTGTTGCAACCGCACTTGCGGCACTTGGCGCGGGTGCCGTCAACTTTCCGCAGGCAGCCGCAATGGTGATCGGCATGGATGTCGGCACCACGTTTACCGCGGTTCTGGCGACCATCGGCGGCGGAACCATGGCCCGGCGTACGGGCTACGCGCATATGATCTACAATGTCCTGACGGGCATCATGGCGTTTTTTCTTCTGGGTCCGTTTCAGATTGTGGCTGGGGCGCTGACGGGCAATGGCGATGGACAGGTCGCACTTGTCGCGTTTCACAGTTTTTTCAATGCGCTTGGTGTCATTCTGGTGCTGCCCTTTGCGCGGCCCTTCGCCAGGATGGTCGAAACAATGGTTCCCGAAAAAGGCCCCGATCTGACCAGCCGGATGGATCCGCTCGTGCTGCGGGAGCCGCATGCTGCCGCTTCGCTGGCAGGACAAACTGTTGCGGAGCTTGACGCTGCGATCATCGACCGGTTGCGTAACCGCCTGGGCGCAAGGCAGGTCTCTGACGCGGAACTGGACCGGGAGGACCTTGCCAAAGCCATCGCGGGAACGCGGACCTATTTGGACAGGATCATCGTTCCACCCGACGACATGGTGCTGCAGGAAGAGCTCAAGGGCCAGTTTCACATCCTCGACCACCTGAGCCGCCTGCTCTATCGCTGCGACCAGAGGCAGCGGATCGATGAGCTGGCGCTGGATCACCGGCTCAGGCGCCTGGCGGGCCTGCTTCTCGGCGTCACGAGCCCATCTGCCAGGCAGCAAGACGCCAAGACGCAAGAAAAGACGCTCGACCGGTTGCGATTGTTGATGCGCCGGCAACGCCGGCTCAACCGCGACCGATTGATCGCCATGGCAGCGGCCGATGCGGTGCCTGCGGAAACCGTCTGGCTGAAACTGGACGCCCTGCGCTGGCTGCACAGGGTTGCCTATCACCTGTGGCGGATCCGGTTGCACCAAAATGTTCTTCTGGACGCAAACCGGGATCTGGCGTCGACCGTTGAAGAAGCCCGGACAGACGTAGACCAGGATTGATCAACATCGGCCGGGCACAACCGTCAGGCAGCGGACCGGTCGATGATGATGTGATTTTCACCGCGCGAACAGGCTTCCACGCGCGCTTCCACCCGGTAGATGTCACGCAGCATCGACGAGGTGATGACGTCCTCGGACGGTCCGGCCGCCACCAGGCGTCCATTGGCGATCACCATCGTGTTTCGGCAGAACCGCAGGGCATGATTGAGATCGTGAAGGGCAATCAGCACCAGGGTCCCCTGCCTGCGCGCAAGGTCGCGCATGAAGTTCAGAACCTCGACCTGACGGTATAGGTCCAGCGCGGATGTCGGTTCATCCATCATCAGCACTTCGGGACGGCGCACCAATGCCTGCGCGATCGAAACCAGTTGGCGCTGCCCACCGGAAAGTTCGCCCAGGTTCCGGAACGCCAGGCCATCGATTTGCAGCGCTTTCAATATGCGGTCAATTTCGATGAGTTCAGCATCTTTCACGCGCCAGCCTTCACCTTGCTTGGCTGCCAGAAGAACGGATTCATAGACCGTGAGCACGGCGTTGGCGTGGGTGTCTTGCGGCATGTATCGAATTGCGTCCCGGGGCGACGTGCGGTTGCCTGCCAGCACGACATCGCCAGGTCCCTTCAACAGACCGGAGATCCGCTTGAACAAGGTTGACTTGCCTGCGGCGTTGGGGCCGATCAGCGCGGTGAGTTCACCACCGGAAAAGACCGGTGTCGTGACCCCTTCAACCGCAAGACTGGAGCCGTAGCGTGCGCCCACGCCCTTGAGCTGCAACGTTACCATGACTGCCTCCGGTCCGCGAAAATGAGCACGAAGAAGAACGGCACCCCGACAAGCGCGGTGATGACGCCGATGGGCAGGATCGCCCCCGGCAGAATGATCTTGGAAACGACGGATGTTGCCGACAGCATCAGCGCACCGCACAGGATGGCCGCCGGCAGGAAAAACCTCTGGTCCTCACCCACCAGCATGCGGGCGATATGTGGTCCGACCAGTCCTACAAACCCGATGGTACCGACAAAGGAAACCGGTATGGCGGCCAGGAGACTGACGCCAAGCAGCGTCTTCAGTCGGAGCGCCTTAATGTTCACGCCGAAACTGGCTGCCTTGACATCACCAAGCCGGAGGGCGGTCAACGCCCAGGAATGGCGCGCGAAAAACGGAACGCAAACGACAAGAATTGTGAAGGTTGCCAGAACCTTGCCCCACGTCGCCTTGGTCAGCGATCCCATGGTCCAGAACACGACGGCAGCGAGCGCCTGTTCGGAAGCAAGGTATTCCAAAAGGGACAGCAGTGCGTTGAACGTAAAGACCAACGCGATCCCCAGAAGCACGATGGTCTGAACCGTCACGCCCCGGACGGTCGACATCAGATAAATGAACAGCGAAGCCGCCATTGCCATCAGAAAGGCATTGATCGGAACCATGTAGTGAACCGCAGCCGGAAAAATCGCGACGCCGGCAACTAGGCCCAGGGCCGCGCCAAAGCTGGCCGCGGCGGAAATGCCGAGCGTGAACGGGCTGGCCAGCGGGTTGGCCAGGATCGTCTGCATCTGGGCACCCGCCAGCGACAGACATGCGCCAACGGTGATCGCCATCAGCGCGATCGGCATGCGGATGTCCCACAGGACGACCCGGGTTTGCAGATCCGCGCCGGACGGATTGACCAAGGCGGCAAACACTTCCGACAAGGGATAGCGGGCCGGACCAAGCGCCAGATCCAATGAAAAGCTGAATGCAAGTGCGGTTATCAGACCGCAAATGACCAGAACGCGCCTGAACGCAAGGGCGCGGTAAAGACCGCGCCCCTCTTCAGCCGGAATGAGTTCCGAAACCGCCATGTTACTTACTCGAATCCAGCGACACGAAGTAGCCCGGCCGGTACTCCACCGGCAGGAAGCGATCGTGCAGTTCCTTGAAGGTGGCATCGGGATCAAGATCCGCGAAGAGATCCGGATGCAGCCATTTGGCGATCTGCTGAACCGCGACGAACTGGTACGGGCTGTTGTAGAACTGGTGCCAGATGGCATGGACATTGTTGTTCCGGACCGCCTTGACGCCGGTAAATCCCGGACGCTCCATCAGACCTGCGAGCTTGTCTGCGGTGACCTCCGGATCAGCGCCTGCTCCAACGCCAACCCACTTGCCGCCAGGAACATACATTTCCCAGTTTGCGCCAGTCACGATGATCTGGTCCGGGTCGGAGGCGATGATCTGCTCCGGGTTGACCGTGCCGAAGGTGCCCGGAATGATGTCGGCAGCCATGTTGATGCCGCCAGCCATTTCGACCATCTTTCCGAAATTCTCGTTGCCGAATGACATGCAGCAATCGTCCGAGTAACCGCCGGCACGCTCCATGAACACCACCGGTTTCACGAGATCCGTCTGCGCTGCCAGCTTGTCTGTTACCCTGGCTATTTCCGCTGCACGGAACTCGATGAATTCCTCCGCCTTGTCTTCCTTGCCGTAGAGCTCGCCGATCAGGCGCATGGAGGGCTCGGTGTTTTCCATCGGCTTTTCGCGGAAGTCGACATAAACGACCGGAATGCCGACCTTGCCGAGTTTCTCGATATATCCGCCTTCCTCGGTGGCGACCTTGGCATCCAGGTTGAGGATGATCACGTCCGGCTGAAGCGCGATGGCCTGCTCGACATCGAACGTGCCATTCTTCATGCCGCCGAATGTCGGCAGGTCCGCCATTTGCGGATATTTCTCGAGATACTGGTGATAGCCGTCGTTATCGGCCTTTTCGAAATCGTCCCGCCAGCCCACGACACGCTTGAATGGGTCGTCACCATCAAGCGCCGCGGTAAAATAGATCTGGCGTCCCTCGCCCAGAATGACCTTCTCCACCGGCACTTCGACCTCGACCTCCCGGCCGGTTATATCGGTTACGGTTACGACGTCTCCAGCAAGAACCACCGTGGGAAGAAGAGTAGCCGTCACAAGCCAAGAGACTGCCAAGCTTTTGATTTTGCTCACATCCGCCTCGAATTTTCCAAAGGTTATAAGTTGAGTTTTATATTCTTGTTTTTCGTATTTTTCCTGAGTATATGAGTCAAGAATTATCTTTTGGAATGGTTCCAACCAATGGGAGCGACACCCCTGATGAGCGACGCGGACACACTTTCGAATTTCGATCTGCGTGAGGAAATCAAGGAATACTGGGGCAAGCGGGCCGAGACATTCGACACTCAGCCTGGTCACGAAATTTTTTCAGACGAAGAGCACACTGCCTGGAAAAACCTGTTCGAAAAGCATCTCGGCACCGGCAAGGCGCGGCGTGTTCTTGATCTCGCCTCAGGCACTGGCGTTATCTCACACCTGCTTGACGATCTAGACTTCGAGGTCACCGGGATGGACTGGGCAGAACCCATGCTGGCCAAGGCGCGCGAAAAGGCTCAAAAACGCGGTCGCTCAATCCGCTTCCTCATGGGCGACGCCGAGCGGACCATGGAGCCTTCCGGCAGCTATGATGCCATCACCTGCCGGCATCTGGTGTGGACACTGGTCGACCCGGCCGCGGCGTTTGCCGAATGGCACCGGGTGCTGAAACCGGAGGGGCGGCTGCTTGTCGTCGACGGTGATTTCGTCAATCCCGGCTGGTTCGCAAGAATGCTTGCCGCACTGTCCGGGACTGTGGCGCGTTTCGGGCTTCGCCCGCAAGCAGACACAAAGCCGGCAGACATGATGGAAACCCATCGCAGCATCTTGTCCCGCGTCCATTTTTCGAACGGCGCAAGGGCAGACGCGGTAGTTGAGCTGTTGCGTCAGGCCGGTTTCACACAAATTGCAGTCGACACGAACCTGAAAGCGGTTCACCGGGCACAGCGACGCCACCTGCCCTTCTTCAAGGGGCTGGAAAGAGCCACCCAGCACCGCTACGCGATCTGCGCGCGCAAATGACATTCCCCGAGATGAGGCAGCCGGTTCGAGGACTGGCAACCGGCCAGTTGAGATGGTGAATCTTCCCTTGTTTACAGCTCGTCAAAACAATAAAATCAACCCGAAACACCTAAGATTGCCGCAGTATAATCAACGATTGCAAGAGTTAATTCGACGTTTATTCTTCACGCTACGTTAAGCCACCTTCGATAAGAGTGCATTTCAACACAATTATCGAGTATTGCAGATGCATGCTGGCCGCGATGTTTACCAGTTCCTCTCCAAGAGCCTTGCGGCCGGACGCAAATCGCTGAACACCTTGGCGCCTCTGCTGGTCCTTGCACTGCTGATGACCCCTCTTTTCGGTGGGCTCTCAAAAGCCGTTGCGGCCGAATGGGTGATCACCCGTCTTTCAGGAACGGTTTATCTTGTCGCGCCAGGTATCAAGGCCCATCGCGCCCGCAAAGGTATGGCGCTTCACAAGGGCCACACGATCGCGACGCGCAGGGGCGCCCGCGCCGTGCTGCAACGGGGCAAGGACTCCATCATCGTCGGACCAAACACGGAGTTTGCGCTGTCGCAATATCGGAGCAATGACAGCAAGACAACTCTGCTACAGCGCAAGGGCACGATCGATGTTGATGTCGAAACCCGCGGCATGCCGTTTTTCAGGGTCGAAACGCCTTATCTGGCAGCAGTCGTCAAAGGCACCCGCTTTTCGGTGAGTGTGCACGGCAAAGAAAGCCAGGTCACCGTTCAACGTGGCGTCGTCGGTGTTCAGGATCTTGCCTCTGGCCAGCGAAGCGACCTGCGGTCCGGACAAAGCGTACAAAGCGCTCCGGACAAGTTCAGCGGTCTGAAATCCGTCGGCAACACCCGCGCAGCCATTCAGCAAGGCAAACCGGCAAAACCGACGTTCGGCAAAGTGCCGACTGGTCCCTCATCGACCGGCACAAATGTTCAGCAGAACAGCTCCGGCGGCATCTTCGGCAACAGTTCGTCCGCAAACTCCGGAGACCGCGGCTCATCAGGAAATACCAACGGGACTTCCGGCAGCAACTCGGGTGCTAATCGCAACTCGGGATCCGGAAATGCAGGTTCCGGAAACTCTTCCAATAGCGGGGGCGCAAGCGCCGGCGCTTCGGCAGGCGGCGCGAGTGCCAACACATCTGCCGGAAGCGGTGGCGCAAACGCAAATGTCTCGGCTGGTGGTGCGAATGCAAATGCTTCAGTCAATGGCAACGGGGTAAATGCAAATGTTGGCGGTGTCGGCGTCTCCGTGGGACGCTGACACTTCACCCGAAATCTGCCTCAGGCTCTCAGGAGCTGCCTAATGCCTCACCCAGAGTCCGACCGAGTGCCGACTTTTCGCGCAGATCCAGCCCGGAATGCAGATCAACGATATGACTTTTCTGGATTTCTTCCGCCGCTGCCCCATCGCGTTTTTCGAACGCATTCATCAGCGCATGGTGAGAGTGGCTCTCGCAAGCTGTGTCTGAACGTTTCCAGTAAAGGGCGATGATCAGCGACGAGCGTGAGATCAGCGAACGGATCATTCCGGCGAAGACCCTGTGGTCGGCGATATCCGCTATCTCGGTATGAAAGCTTCCGGACAGGAAAAGGGCCTTGCCCATATCGCCGGCATGAAGCGCCGCATGTTCGGCGTCCAGATGTGCATGCAGCAGTGCCAACTGCCTGTCGGTGATGACATCGGCCGCAAGGCGCGCAACGGCTGGTTCTACCAATGCGCGCGCCTGAAACACCTCGTGTGCCTCGCGGATCGAAGGCTTTGCAACGAAGGCGCCACGGTTCTTTTCCATGGCGACCAGTCCGGAATGCGCGAGAGCCTGCAATGCGGCGCGCACAACGGTACGACTGACACCATAGATCTCCCCCACTTCATCCTCGGACAGTTTCAACCCCGGTGTCAGCTTGTGCTCAAGAATGGCTGCCTGAAGCTTCAGGCAGATATCGAGTGCCCGGCCCTGCGGAAGGGCGAAGACTTCATGCAGCTTGCTGCGTTGATCGAGGTCGGCGGTGGTCACGGGTTTGGTCATTTTTCTTGAAGTGCCCAATGGGGGTTGAGCGATGCCTTGATCCTACCTCCCGCCATTCAAACCGGCAATCTAGGATCGTATACAATTTTTGGTCATATCGTATTTAATTTGCCAAAATATTGTGCACTTTTTCCGATGTGAATTTATGCACCGTCGTTACACGGCCTTATGTTTCCCGGATTTCTGCCAGTTTTCAACATTGGCACGGCACTTGCTGCTTCAGGACCCGAAAACGGTTTTCTGAAGGAGACGTCCGGTCATGGCGAAGTCCCTGGACCTTGAACTGGCAGCCACCACCAAGATCTACGGCGAGACCATCGCGGTCGATGCGATCAATCACAAGTTTGCCGCCGGCACCTACTCCTGCCTGCTCGGCCCGTCCGGCTGCGGCAAGTCCTCTACCCTGCGGATGATTGCCGGCCATGAAAGCGTCTCGATCGGCGACATCGTTCTGGGCGGCACCAACATCACCGATCTTCCGCCCGCCCGGCGCGGCACGGCGATGATGTTCCAGAACTATGCGCTGTTTCCGCATCTTTCCGTGGTCGATAACGTCGCCTTCTCCCAGAAGATGAAGGGCGTCGAAAGATCGGTCCGGCTCAACAAGGCTCGCCAGTTGCTGGAACTGGTCGACATGGCGGCCTATGCCGAACGACTGCCGTCGCAACTTTCCGGCGGTCAGCAGCAACGTGTCGCCCTTGCCCGTGCACTGATCACCGAACCTTCTGTTCTGCTGCTTGATGAACCTCTGTCGGCGCTCGATCCGTTCCTGCGCATCAAGATGCGGCTCGAGTTGAAGAAGCTGCAACGCGAACTCGGCATTTCCTTCATTCACGTCACCCACAGCCAGGACGAAGCCCTCGCGCTTGCCGACGATATCATTGTCATGAACGGCGGCAGGATCGAGCAGGCAGGTAGCCCCCGCGACGTGTTCAACGCGCCCACCACAGAATTTGTCGCGCGCTTCATCGGCGGTCACAACGTTCTGCAGCAGAAAGGCGCATCCGTCGCGCTGAGGGCAGACCGGCTGAAAGTGAAGAAAGCAGCCGGCGATGACGGGGCCGTGCTGACCGCCTTCGTCAAGGATGTCGAATATCTCGGCTCCACCGTAAATCTCGCGCTTGATGCAGGTGGTGCCGGCGATCTGACCGCCGCGCTCACCGACGACGTTTTCTTTCAAGACCCGATCGAGATCGGCGCAACCGTCTTCCTGACATGGAAGCCGGAAGACGCACACCAACTGGCTGCCTGAAGGCTGCCGATCGAAGGCCTTCTCCCGAGGCCGAACAAACTCCAGAGGGGAACAGGAGTAAGAACATGACAGATACAGTGGGAAAAACTGAACAGATGACCAAGAAAGGCGTCAGCCGCCGCAGCATCCTGAAAGGCGGCGCTGCTGCTGCAGGTGCGGCCCTGGGTTCCGGAGCCATCACCGGCTTCCCGACCATCTGGGCACAGAACATCAAGGACGTGACCCTGCGCCAGTTCGGCACCGGTGTGTCTAACCTCAACGAGGTGGCGCAAAAGGTGAAGGAAGACCTCGGCTTCACCCTGGAAATGACCGCACTCGACAGTGATGCCGTCACCCAGCGTGCAGCGACCCAGCCGGACAGCTTCGACATTGCAGACATCGAATACTGGATCTGCAAGAAGGTCTGGCCGACCGGCAACCTGCAGGCAATGGACACCTCCAAGATCAAGAACTACGACAAGATCGTCGGCATCTTCAAAAGCGGCAAGCTGACACCTGAATCCGTTATTGCCCAGGGTACCGCGCCGCATACGGTCGGCTTCGTCGACGGTCCGGACGGCAAGGCATTCGCCACCGAAGAAACCGGCTGGATGACACTCATCCCGACGATCTACAACGCCGACACGCTCGGCATCCGCCCGGACCTGATCGGTCGCCCGATCGAAAGCTGGACCGAGCTGTTGAACCCGGAATTCAAGGGCAAGGCCTCCATCCTCGACATCTCCTCCATCGGCATCATGGATGCGGCCATGGTTTGCGAAGCCATGGGCGAGATCCAGTATGGCGACAAGGGCAACATGACCCGCGAAGAGATCGACAAGACCATGGCGATCTTCACCGAAGCCAAGAAAAACGGCCAGTTCCGTGCCTTCTGGAAGACCTTCGATGAAAGCGTCAACCTGATGGCCTCCGGTGAAGTGGTGATCCAGTCCATGTGGTCGCCGGCGATCACCGCCGTGAAGTCGCGCGGCATCGAGTGCGTCTACCAGCCGCTGAAGGAAGGTTACCGGTCATGGGGCGGTGGCATCGGCCTCTCCAAGAGCCTGACAGGCCTCGAGCTGGAAGCAGCCTACGAATACATCAACTGGTATCTCGACGGCTGGGTCGGCGGCTTCCTGATGCGGCAGGGCTATTACTCGGCCGTGCCGGAAACCTCCAAGAACCACATGGACGAGAACGAGTGGGGTTACTGGTTCGAAGGTAAGGAAGCTACCGGTGACATCACCAACCCGTTCGGTGACGTTCTGGCGAAAGCCGGTGAAACCCGCGACGGCGGCTCTTTCTACGAGCGCATGGGCGCAGTTGCCTGCTGGAACGCTGTCATGGACGAGAACCAGTACATGGTTCGCAAGTGGAACGAGTTCATCGCCGCCTGAGGCTGAGCCGACACACTGGTGCCCGGGAGACCTCTCCCGGGCGCTTACAAAACCCGGTCGCGCTTTCGCCCGCCTTCACCATTAACCGGACCCGACCTTCATGACGGATCAGACACAGTCCATTTCCAACGTTGTTCCGCCTGCCAAAGCCCGCGCAAAGGCCCCGTTCAGCCTCAGCCGACTGCCTGGTTCGGTCACCGGCTGGTTGCTGTCGTTGCCATTGGCCCTGGTGCTGTTCTTCTTCCTGGTCCTGCCGATCGCAATGATCGTCGTGGTGAGCTTCTGGGGCGCGACGGAGTTTTCGATCTACCCGGCGTTCCTGTTCGACAATTACGAATTCCTGTTGACGTCGCCGGTGACCTATCAGGTATTCTTCAACACCGTGAAATACGCGCTCATCACCTGGGCGATCACGCTGGTGATCGGTTTCACCGTTGCCTATTTCCTTGCCTTTCACGTGCGGACGCTGACGTGGCAGATCGTCCTGTTCCTGCTGTGCACGATCCCGTTCTGGACATCCAACATCATCCGCATGATTTCCTGGATCCCGTTCCTGGGCCGCAACGGCATTGCCAATTCGACCCTGATCTCGATGGGTGTCATCGACGAGCCGCTGGAATGGCTGCTCTTTTCCGATTTCTCGGTGATCCTGGCCTTCGTCCATCTCTACACGCTGTTCATGGTGGTGCCGATCTTCAACACCATGATGCGCATCGACCGCTCCCTGATCGAGGCTGCCTATGACAATGGCGCCACCGGCCTGCAGACGCTCACAAACGTCATCATCCCGCTGACCAAACCGGGCATCATGATCGGTTCGATCTTTGTCGTTACGCTGGTGATGGGCGACTTCATCACCGTGCGCTTCATGTCCGGCAGCCAGAAAGCCAATGTCGGCAGGCTGATCTCCAACGACATCGCGCTCCTGCAATATCCCTCTGCCGCCGCGACGGCGGTCATCCTGCTCATCACGGTGCTTCTGGTGATCTCGATCCTGCTGCGCTTCGTCGACATTCGGAAGGAGCTTTGACCATGGAAAAACGTTCCCGGTCCTTCTATGTGCTCGCCGCCTTCTTCGCTTTGTTCCTGGTGTTTCTCTATGGTCCGACCATCACCATCTCGATCCTGAGTTTTCAGGGGCCGCAAGGCGGGTTGACCTTTCCGATGCGCGGTGTGTCGCTGCACTGGTTCCGTGACCTGTTCGAACAACAGGCTGTCGGCGATATCTGGGGCAGTTTCTCCCGTTCGCTCACACTCGGCCTGATGGTCATGGTGACGACAGTCGTCGTTTCCGTGATGGGTGGCCTCGCCTTCCGCAAGCGGTTTCCGGGTTCCGGAGCGATCTTCTATCTGATCATCACCTCGCTGGTGATCCCGTCGATCCTGGTTTCGCTCGGCGTCGGTCTGATCTTCTCGCAATCCGGCCTTCCCGTGCACTGGTCGACCTCGGGCTTCGGCGCGCAATTGACCTGGACCCTGCCCTTCGGCTTGCTGATCATGTTCGCGGTCTTCAACCGCTTCGACAAATCCTACGAGGAAGCTGCACGCGACCAGGGCGCCAGCCCATGGCAGACGATCCGTCATGTCGTGCTGCCGATAATCGCGCCCATGCTGATCGGTGTCGCCCTTTTCGGCTTTACGCTGTCGTACGACGAGTTCGCCCGCACGCTGCTGACAGCCGGCAGCTACAACACGCTGCCGCTGGAAATCTACGGCATGACAACAAACGTCACGACCCCGGTGATCTTCGCCCTCGGCACTCTGACAACCGCCTTTTCCTTCGGCATCATCGGTCTGTTCCTGGCCATCGTGGTGATCTTGAACAAACGCAGGTCACGGCACGGCTCGGATGCCGGAAAGGGCATGGTCTAGGGCCTTACATGCGCGACACACATATACTCGTCATCAATCCGAATTCCACGGCTTCAATGACGCAGAAGATTGCGGCGGCTGCTCGCGCCGCAGCCGGTCCATTCAGTCGGATTACGGCCATCAATCCACTGGAGGGACCGGCAGCCATTCAGGGGCCGGCAGACGGCCAGGCTGCGTTGCCCGGGCTGTTTGATCTCTTCGATCGATCCCTCAAGAACGATCCAAGCATCAGCGCCGTCATCATCGCCTGTTTCGACGATACCGGCTTGTGGGAGCTGAAGGCGAAGTCGCGCGTTCCCGTGGTGGGCATCGGAGAGGCCGCCTATCACGTTGCCTCCGTGGCGGCCGAAAGGTTCACCGTCGTCACCACCTTGTCCGTTTCCGTACCGGTGCTGGAAGACAACCTGCAACGCACAGGCCTTGCGGCCCGCTGTGCCAGGGTGCGCGCCTCGGACGTGCCGGTTCTGGAACTGGAAAACCCCGAAAGCGACGCCCGGCATAAAATCGAGGCGGAAATCGAAATGGCGCTCAGGCAGGACGGGGTCGGCGCAATCGCGCTCGGCTGTGCAGGCATGGCGGATCTGGCCGCGGACCTCACAGCGCATTTCAAGGTGCCTGTCATCGATGGTGTCGCGTCCGCGGTGCGGCTTGCCGAGGCAATTACCGGCTAGATGGACCACTTGCCTCCTGATGGTCAAGAATGACCTCAGCCTCTGACCCGAAGCTTTCGACAGCGGAAAAGAAAACGTCGAACAGCTTGCTGCGCTCGTCACCGGGTGAAAACACCACTTCCTCGTATTGGCTTTGAATGTCCGACGCTGAAACGACGGGGCATATCCTTACAGGATCCAGCACCGTTCCCGCAGGACACCACTGCTCTGGCGGCTCTGGCCTGAAGCGGCCCTGCCCCGATGTGGCCCTCCTCTTTTCCCGAAGATGGACGGAACAGCCAACTATTACTGTTCAGGAGGTGACGCGCTGATTGCGCCCATAGACCAGAAGCATGCCGATGATCACCGCGCCGTATATGATCTGCCGGCCCGCTTCCGGCATCTGCATGATTGACAGGACGGAATTGAGAAGCACGATCAGGATGACCCCGACAAGTGTACCGACATATCTGCCTTTGCCTCCGAGAATGTGTGTACCGCCGAGCACGACCGCCGCAATTGCCGGCAGCAGGAAGGCGTTGCCCATGCCCTGGTAGGCCTTGGCAGAGTATCCGGTCAGCAGCACCCCGGCTGTCGCGGCGCACACACCGGATATGACAAAGGCACCGATGATGACCAAACGTGTCCGGATACCCGAGAGATAGGCCGCCCCCTCACGTGAGCCTGTCGCATAAATGGATTTGCCGAAGGCCGTCCGGGTCAACAGCGTTGCGATGACGATCGACACGGCGCCCCAGACCAGAATGGCGGCTGGAATGCCGAAGATCCTGTCCTTGGCGAGAAACAGCATAACCGGCGTTGCCTTGTCTTGCGGCGCAAATCCTCCTGTCTGGGCGACCATCAACCCGCGCAGAACAGTATCGACACCCAGGGTGAAGATCATTGAGGGAATCCGGAGCCAGGCGACTCCGATGCCGTTGAGAAGGCCGACGCAAACGCCGACAGCAAGTGCCGTTGGAATGGCAAGGTCCCCGCCAACTGCTGTTGCCGTCATGGCCGCCGCTGTCAAGGTCCAGGGGATGGACAGGTCGATATGGCCCAGCAGTATGACCATCATCATTCCGGCGGCGCAAATTCCTAAAAACGATCCCGTCTGCAATTGCTGCAAGAGGTAGTTGACCGATAGGAGGGGTGCTGTCCCGGTTGTCGCCAACGTGTAGGCAGTCCCTGCAATCAGGATCACGCCCACAAACAGAGAGGCAACGACAATCGGCCGGTTTTCTTTGGAAAGGGAAATCTGCATGCCTGGTTACCTGAACAAGTCGAGCTGGTTTTTGACCCGAAGCGTGCGGAACGCACCGAAGGAAACGGCCGTCAGCAACACAAGGCCCTCGATCAGCGGCTGCAGCAGCGGGTCGATATCGAGGATGCGGAAGTAGAAGGAGATCACCCTGAGGATCATCGCGCCAACGAGGCTGGCGATGGCCCCACCCGTTCCCCCAAGCAACGACGTGCCCCCCAGAACCACCGCTGCAATGGAATTCAGCGTATAGGCGCCAGCCTGCTGGACGTCCGCGTTACCCGAAGAGGTCTGGATGGCAAGGTAGAGACCGCCGCACGCCGCCAGAAATCCGCCAAGTGTGAAGGCCGTGATCTTGGCCCGCTGGATAGGCAGTCCGGACATGTATGCCGCCCCCTCCGCCGAGCCTATGGCGTAGACGGTTCGTCCTGTGACAGTGCGGCGGAATGGCACCCAGACGATAACCGCGACAAGAACGACCAGCAGGAAAGGCACCGGGATATCGGCAAAGGGTCGCAGCCACCAGGCATTGCCCCCATCGGCAAAGCCATAGGTATCGGCGAGATCCCACACCGAGTTGGTGAGCGCCCAACTCAGGTCATCATCTACGTTACCACCCGGTTTCGGCCGGATCAGAAGGGCCAGCCCGATGGCGATCGCCCCTGTTGCCAGGGTCGCAATGATCGGTTGAATGCGGCCATAGACAACGATGCAGCCATTCATGAAACCGAACAGGGTTCCGGTGAGCAACGTCAGGACGACCCCCAGCAGAATTTGCAGCGGCGAGCCTGTCAGAAGCTCCGAAGCAACGCAATTGGTGAGCGTCATGACAGCGCCGACGGAAAGATCGAGGCCACCAATGAGCACAGGCAGGGTCTGCGCCATGGCAACGAATGCGATTGCGACAGTTTCATTGGCGTTCTGAATCGCTACCGCCGAAGAGAAACCCCGGGGATGCAGCGTGTTGTAGGTCAGGAAAAGGATCGCCAGCAGCAGCACTGCGGCGGCAAACCCTGTATTCTGAGACAACCAGCGCTTCAGGTCCGAGGACCATATCGAACTCTGTTTCATGCTGCCTCGACACCAATGTTCAAAGAGGCCGCAACGAGGCTTTCCTCGGTGATCGCATCACCTGACTGCTCGCTGACAACCTTGCCACCATAAAGAACGGATACCCTGTCGCAGCAGCCGATCAACTCCGCGTAGTCGGAAGAATAGAACAAGATGGCCTTGCCCTCATTCGCAAGCTCCCGCATGAGCCGGTAGATCTCCTGCTTGGTGCCAACATCGATACCCCGTGTCGGATCATTCAGCAGAATGATGTCCGGATCGATCATCAGCCACTTGGCAAGCACCACCTTCTGCTGGTTGCCGCCAGACAATGTCATGACCGGATCATTGACTGAGCCGATCTTGATCTGCAGTTTCGCGATGCCCTTGCCGATCTCGGTCTCCGCCCTGCCCGGGTCTATGAATGGCCCCCTGGAAATCTTTGTGAAGCTGGAGGCAAGCAGATTGTCGGCAATCGACATATCGAGCATCAGCCCCTCCGTCTTGCGGTCTTCCGGAACCAGCGCCATACGCGTCGCAGCGTTTTTTGCCGTGGCTGGCGATGACGGCAGTCCCTTTCGCCCGCCAATAGACACGTCGCCCTCGACATCCTTCAGAACACCGAAAAGGGCGAGCAGCAGTTCCTTCTGCCCCTGTCCGTCCAGTCCGCCGAGGCCAACAATTTCTCCGCGCCTCAAGGAGAGATCTATTCCGCTCAACCGGTTGCCCCACTTCAGTCCCTTCACCTCCAGGATGGGCTCCGGTGACGTCCCGCCGACCGCCTGGGCTGGTTTTGGCGGAAATTGAGCGTCGACCTCCCTGCCGATCATCAAGTGCACGATCTCCCGTTCTGACTTCGCTCCCTTTTCGAAGGTTTCGATATGCCGGCCGTTGCGGAATACCGAGAGCGTGTCGCACAGCGCCTCAACTTCATGCATCCGGTGAGAAATGAAGAGGCTCGCAACTCCGGCGTCCTTCAACTCGCCCAGAAGATCGTAGACCGTACGCACGTCGCGCGCGGTCAGGGCTGACGTCGCCTCGTCGAGAATAAGCACCTTGGGGTCCCGGCCGAGGGCTTTGGCAATCTCGACCATCTGCCGGCGGGACAGGGACAATTCGCGTACCAGCGCGTTCGGATCGACATCCTCGCAGCGCACCCGGGCAAGCAACTCCTCTGCACGGCGGATCTGCGCCCGTCGGTCGATCAGCCCGAAGCGGCGCGGTGGGCTGGAAATGGAAATATTGTCCGCGACCGAGAGATCGGGAATAAGCGACAGCTCCTGGAACATGCACACGATCCCGGCTTCGACCGCGGTCTGCGGGGTGGCGAAGGCAACCTGCTTGCCTTCCATCAGGAGGGTACCGGCATCCGGCTGCAACACGCCGGCCATGATCTTGATGAGTGTGGATTTGCCGGCACCGTTTTCGCCCAGGATGGCGTGTACGGAACCGGACCGACACTTGAAATCAACGCCTTCCAATGCGCGAATGCCGGCGAAGTATTTGGAAATACCTCTATATTCAACAATGGCTTCAGTCATACGTGTGCGCTCACCGGACTTGGGGGCCGGTCCATGGTGTGTGAATTCGGTCCCGGACGAAAGCCCGGGACCGTTTCAGTTGGCTCTTGAGGATTACTTCACGTCTGCTTCGGTTTGCGACATGATCGCCGGACCGGAGATGTTCACGCCGCAGGGCGGGAACTCGTTGACCGTGAAGAAATTGTCAGGAAGGTCCGACCAGTAGTTCTTCCCGTCTTCCAGCTGATCGTATGTTGCGACCGGCAAGGGAACGGAAATCAGCTGCGGCATGACATTACCTTCCAGCGCGGAGACCGCCGCCTTCATTGCAATGGCCACGAGACCAGGCGACTGGCCGATGGAAATGCCCTTCAGTCCTTCGCTGGAATGTTCCGCAATCGCCTTGCGGAAACCATTCTCCGATTCACCGGCAACAGGAACCCAGGGGTGCTTGGCATCCATCAAAGCCTGGACGACGCCGTTGGACCCGCCCTGACCGACAACAGCGACAAATTCGCCATGAACCGCAATCGCATCGGCAACGACTTTCTGTGTGGTGCCATCATCCCAGTTGCCGACGACCTGAACCACTTCCCAATCACCACCCGAAGCATCCAGTACTTCGTTGATGCCGATGGACCGGTCACGATCGACCGAGTTGCCGGGCAGTCCGCGCACCTCGAGGATCTTGCCGGAAGTGATCCCCTTTTTCTTCAGTTCGTTGACCGCAAATTCCGCCCACATGCGACCCATCTTGAGCTGGTCTTCGTTGACCTGCATGACCTTGTCGGTATCGAGAACATTGTCGAACGGAACGATGACGACGTTGTTCTTGTCTGCAAGGCGGATAACCCTGTCGAAGCCATCGGGAGACACCGCAATGGTCACGATGGCGTCATAGCCCTGGTTGATGAAATCCTCGATGGCGCCGAGCTGGGCCGGTGCGTCCGTACCTGTCGAGACAACCTTGAACTCAGAGATCTTCTCCTTCATGGACGGATCCTCGGCAAAGGCCTTTGCCGTCTTGATCATCTGGATGCGCCAGGTGTTGCCGACGAAGCCGTTGACAACCGCAACCCGGTACGGCCCCGGTTTTGCATCCCATTTGAAGAATTTGGTGTCCGCGGACCAGGGGGCGAAACATTCCGGATCCACACCGGGACCAGAAACCTCCGCCGGTCCGGCAAATGCCATTGCCGTGGACAGAACCAGCGCCGGCAGTGCCATCGTCAGCGCAGTCGTCAATTTCAATTTCTTATTCATCGCACTTCCTCCCTTGCTTGCGTCAAGTCGCGGCTCCTCTTGGCAGGTCGACGCGCCCTGCCACCGCTTGTTGTCGTTTGCCTTGCCGCCCCGCATCTCAAGCGGTTGCTTCCATCTCCTCGTTGAAGTGGCGAAAGCCCAGCATCAGATGCGTGCGCAAGCGATACTGAAAGGCCAGTCTGTCGCGGGCAGCGAGAGCATCGATGACGCCCTGATGCTCACTGAAGGTTTCGGTCATGAAGGTTCTGCGTGTTTTACCCATCTGCATGATCCGCAGAATCACCGGCTTCATGACCGCGTAGACGTCCAGCATGGCAGCGTTGTCCAGAATTGAGACCAGACGAACGTGAAAGGCATAGTCGATCTCGGAAGCCTCATTGAGATCGTGATTGGCCGCCAGCTCCGCATTGATGTCGTTGAGTTCGTTCAGATCGTTCCGATTGACTTTGTCGACCAGAATTTCGGCCGACCCGACTTCCAGCAGACCGCGCAGCGCCTGCACGTCGCTAAAGGTCTTGCGGGACAGCTCCATGGTGTTGAAGGAAAACAGCTCGAAGGCGCGTGACATGCGGTTGTCGATGATGGTGGCGCCGATTTTCGGGCGCACTTCCACCAGCCCATAGGCCTTCAGGATACGCATGGCCTCGCGCACAGTGTTCCGGCTGGCATTGAACTGGGCGCACAGCTCGCGCTCGGTCGGCAGGCTGTCCCCCACCTTCAACCTGGCACTCGCAATCAGGTCCCGGATCTGCTGCACAACGGAATCCACTGCGGATTCCCCCAGCTGGCCCGCACGCATCAAGGATCCACCTGTTTCCTCTTCCATCATGTTTTCCTGAATGTGTGACACGTCCGACAAGCTTTCTTATTTGTTGGACCAGAAAATACGTACTGAGAGAATAACGCGAAGTCAACGCTGTAGCGTGATTTTCGCTAATATAGATTTTTTGGCAATTTATTTCATATATTTAGTTGATGATAATATTACTAATTTTAGCACCACCTCCGGTGCATCCACTCAAAGAATGAAAATTTTCTTTCTATTTGTCATACCACAGAAATGCGTTGAGGACTGAATTCAGCAGCGGCGTATCCATGGAAAACACGCCTGAAGGAACCGGACTCAAGTCGAAAACAAAGGCGGCGAGACCGTTCTCCCGCCTCACCATCCCATCGATGTCAGCTCCACTATCTCAACACCCACTTCAGACCAGTGTTTTGGACAGGATGAAAGCTGGCAGCGCTGGCCGCAAAACCCTATAAGGTTTGCCCGGACTGACAGAGACCTGGAGTTGCCATGAGCGGATTGCTTGCCCTTCTCGATGACGTTGCCGCAATTGCAAAGATTGCAGCGGCTTCCGCAGATGACGTGATCGGCCAGGCGGCCAAGGCAGGGGCAAAGGCAGCAGGAGCCGTGATCGACGACGCTGCCGTGACCCCCAAGTATGTCTCCGGCTTTTCGCCTGCGCGTGAAATTCCGATTGTCTGGCGCATCGCAAAAGGATCGCTCAAGAACAAGCTGATCTTCCTGCTTCCAGCCGGCCTCTTCCTCAACGAATTCCTGCCTGGCATCATCACACCACTATTGATGCTCGGCGGGGCCTACCTGTGTTTTGAGGGGGCAGAAAAGGTCTACCACATCTTCAGGCCGCAACATCATGATGCGGACGAACCTGAAGGCTTCGTGGCCGATCCGACGCATCTGGAGGAGCAGAAGGTCTCCGGCGCCATCAAGACCGATTTCATCCTGTCAGCCGAAATCATGACGATCGCACTCGCCGAAATCCCGGACAGCACGATCTGGCTGGAAGCCGCGACGCTGGCGCTAGTCGCCATCGGCATCACCGTGCTCGTCTACGGCTCAGTTGCCTTGCTGGTGAAGGCGGACGACTTCGGATTGATGCTGACGCGCAGAGGCCGTCTGTCGGTAACCAGAGCCCTCGGCCATGGCATCGTGAAGGCCATGCCAGGTTTCATGAAGCTTCTGATGACCGTTGGCACCGCTGCCATGCTCTGGGTTGGTGGCTCCATCGTACTTCACGGCTTCGACGTTCTGGGGTTCGGGCTGGTTTACGGTATCATCCATGACATTGCCCATAACGTCGCTCACGCCACCCATGTCGCTCAAGGGTTTGTCACCTGGGCAGTCACCGCGACGCTGGACGGTCTCTTTGGTCTCGCGCTCGGCATTCTTCTGATCCCGGTCACCGAAAAGGTGATCCTGCCACTGTGGCGGCTTGTCAGAGGCCAGTCGGCGGCCAAAGGCCACTGACACCCGCAAGCGGTTTGGTACAAACACAAGAAAGGCAATTGGCCAGAGACCGTCTATTGCCTTTTTCCAAGGTGGACAAAACTTTGTCTGCCAATCGGCTTGCAGGATCAGGTCAAGCCGACCGCCTGTTCCCAGTCGACCAAGGTCAGGTCGTATAACGTGTTGAAGCCCGAGGCCGGAACTGCCCGTTGGGCGAGCGTGATATAGGGGGCGACGGTGAGTGCAGTGCCGACGAACCCCGGTTTCATGATGACAAAGGCATGGGCCATGAACGTGCGGTCGTAGAGAACGGACTGGTCCTTGCCGCAGGCAACGATGCTCCAGGCGACGGATTTCTGATGCTCTTCCAGAAACGCCTTCAGGTCGGCCTCACTGTCGTTCCTTGTCCAGGCGCCTGCATCCTCGATGAAGAGATCCGCCGAGTTGTACCGGTCGCGGGTGATCGACAGGGCGATGTAGCACCACACACCGAAGGCTTCGCCTTTGTCCGGATCCGGTGCACGATCTCGCGGACGCAGGTTCGTGGTGCTCTTGTTGGCGCAAATCACATGCGCGCCGGGTGCCGGTGGAAAGCGGCGATGCGGCTCGGTACCGAACAACGCGATACCGGCATCGATCAGCGGACCGGCATCATAGACCGGCAGGTCCGACCCATCATACTGCTTGGCGGAGAACATGGGTTTCAGCGTGTTGAGCGCGCTGTTGTAGGCAAGGTCGTACCCCCAGACATTGCCGGCAATCCCGCAGAAGGAAGACGCGGTTTCCATGTTGATCTGACCGATATAGGCATCGTTCGCCTCCGCCCTGTCGTAAGCGACAATACCGTCCAGAAGAAAATCGTCCGTCTTTTCAACGGTTCCAGTGGCCACCTTGACCACTGAAACATAGCCGTTGCCGAGATTGCCCGGACGGGCATAGCCGTCGCAATAGGTCGGATATCCGCTGATGGCGGTCCGGTCGACGGTGGAAATTGTCTTGCGCATGAAGCCCTCGAAAATGTCTGTGTTAAATGATGTGCGAACATAAATCCGCAACACCATTTAACACCCGCGCCCCGGGCCAATTCAATTTATTGATTAATTTCCGCGCCATTTCTACTTATGCGTCATCCGGTACCATAACCGGACGCGCGCCTCCTGCGCCAAAACTCAGGTGTTAAAGACAGCTGACCTCAACATGCCGAGATCCTCGCCCATCAGGAACCTGGAGAAAAGGCCTGCCATCTTGTCCGCATCGAGCGGCATCGTCTCGATCCGCTCCGGCAGGTCTGCAAGTTGCGCCTCGCTCAAAACGTGTCCACGCAGCTTCACGATGCCGGCAAGATAGTCCGGATCGATTTCCGGATGTGGCTGGCAGGTCAGAACCCGGCCGGGCAAATAAAGCCCGGCAACGGGACACCCCGCACTGCGCGCCACGACCTCCAGCCCTTTCGGGGCTGTGGTGACCTGGTCCTGATGCCAGGCGTTGAGAACCAGCTTTTCGTGACCGAACCCGCGATAGGTTTGCGGACCGGCGGTGAAGCCCTTTGGCGTGCGCTCCACCCGGCCACCAAGTGCCTGAGCGATGACCTGGTGACCGAAACATACACCGATCAGCCGGCGCTTGCTCTGGTGGATGGCCCGAATGAGATCTTCAAGCACCGGAAGCCAGAGATGGTCTTCGTACACCCCGTGACGGGACCCGGTAATGAGCCAGGCATCAGCCGCTTCCGGTCCCTCGGGAAACCGGCCTGCCTCGACATCATAGGTCGTGAAGGAAAAGCCCGGGCCCGCAAGCAACGTCCGGAAGCAGGCGTCATAGTCGCCCAGGTCTGCCGCCAGCTCATCTGGGGCATGCCCGGGCTGGAGGATGCCGATATGTCTGCAATTCATCGAAAGGTCTCGTCTGACGAATGCGGCCAACGCCGTCCAGTCACATTTGACTGCTTGCCACCGCTTCCGCAAGACACTCACCAAGCTTGCGCTTCTGCTCTCCGGACGGTTGGAAATTTTCCGGCGCCAGCCAGGCTTCGTAGCCTTTTTTCAGCGTCGGCCATTCCTTGTCGATGATCGAAAACCATGTGGTATCGCGGTTGAGCCCCTTGACTATCAGATGCTGACGGAACGCGCCCTCCTCACTGAAACCGAAGCGCAAAGCGGCTTTCCTGGAGGGCAGATTTTCGTTGTTGCACTTCCATTCGAAACGGCGATAGCCGAGATCGTCGAAGACATATTTCATGAAAAGATAGAGGGCTTCCGTCGCCCCGCGCCTGCGTGAGATCAGCGGGCCCCAATAGATGTTGCCGATTTCGATGACGCCGTTGGCCTCATCGATCCGCATAAGCGTCTGCCGCCCGGCCACCTTGCCGGTTTCGTTGTCGATGATGGCAAAGAAAAGCGGATCCTTGCTGTCAGCAACCTTTTCCACCCAACCGCGAAAGGCTTTTGCCGATTCGGGTGGGTACTCGGGCAGCCAGCGGAACTTCTGATCACCGTCAGGCACATCGGAGGCTTCAAAAAGGCCGTTCGTGTGACGGTCCGGTTCAAGCGGCTCCAGCGAGACATAACGGCCCTGCATCGGCTTGTGCTCAGGCCGCGGACGAACGGTCCAATGACGAAGGTCTTCAGGCATGGTCTTCTCCGGAAGGGCATGGGGTGCAGGCTTCGGCAGTCTCCACCGGCAATTTGCTTCTGTCTAGCGCCTCACTGGTGCTGCGAGAAGATCCAGTTGCGTGAGAGAGGCAGGACCAGTTGAAAGGATCCGCCAGCCCTTCCCCGAAGCCGCTCGCACCGCCCGATAAAGGAGCAAATCACCCCATCTGCAACCGACAGAACTCATGCTAAACTTCGGCCGGTTTCTGGAGGAGACAAACCATGACTTCGGGCGTGACGATACTTGTCGGGACCACCAAGGGCGCATTTCTGCTGGACGGCGGAACCGACCGGGACGGCTGGAAGGTGAAAGGCCCGTTCTGCGATGGATGGCCGATCAATCATATGGTCGGCGACGCTGACAACGGCACAATATGGGCTGGTGGAGGCGGCGAATGGTCCGGCGCGGGCATATGGCGTTCGGAAGACGGCGGCGAGACCTGGGAGGTTACCCGGTTGACCAAGGGGACAATCGACGACTGGGCCGCCAACGATCCAGAGACGGCCAAGTTTCTGAACTGGACACCGCAGGAATTGCCTTTCGGCGACGACTTCTCCCAGGTCTGGTCCCTCGGATATGCCCACGGAACGCTCTACGCCGGTACCAAGCCTGCCAGGCTCCTTGCCAGCCGGGATGGCGGAAAAAGCTTCACGCATCTGGAAGGCCTTGCCAACCACCCCTCCGCGGACAGCTGGAACCCCGGCGCGGCAGGCCTGGTGCTGCACACGATCGTTTCCGACCCGGACAAATCGAATAAGCTCTGGATCGGCATTTCTGCCGCCGGCGTCTTTGCCAGCGAGGATGGCGGCGTCACCTGGGAGCGGCGCAACCGGCTGTCCAACGCCGCCGCCTGTGAAGGACACGATCACCCTGCGGCCCCACGCGATGGCGAGACGGGTCATTGCGTACACAACATGATGCGCGCCCCTGGCGACGGTGACCTGCTCTACCAGCAGAACCACCACGGCGTCTGGCGTTCCACCGACGGTGGGCTCAACTGGGATAATATCACCGACGGGCTGCCTTCGACTTTCGGCTTTCCGATCCGGGTGCACCCGCGTGATCCCGACACCCTCTGGACACTGCCGCTGAACGGCGACACCGAGGGGCGGTTTCCACCTGGTGCGGCGGCCGCGGTCTGGAAATCCGAAGACGGCGGCAGAACCTGGCGTGACAAACGCAGCGGGCTTCCCCAGGAAGCCTGCTTCTTCACGGTCCTTCGCCAGGCGATGGGCGGCGACAGACGGGACCCCGCCGGACTTTACTTCGGCACAAATTCCGGCTCGGTTTTTGCGAGCCTCGACGAAGGAGAAAGCTGGCAGGAAATCGCACGCCATCTTCCGACCGTGCTTGCAGTGGAGGTGCTGGACCGGGGGTGAGAATTCCCGGCGCTCAGAAAGCCTTGCTCGCAGCCACCTGCCGCGAGACCGCCACCGCCTCTCTTTCGGGAAATGGGCGTTTCAGGCGGCGTGCTCTTCAGCGGCTTTCTTTCAGCGCGGGAACGCGCGAGCGACACACCTCGGCGCGAATGACTGATGACAATCTGACTTGCCATATGTATACAGTCATTATCCAGTCAATTTGAAAGCAATTCCTCATGACCGAATGGTGTCCGGACCTTTCCGCCAGCAATGCACCGCGTTACACCGCGATCGCTGACGCCATCGAGGCGGATATCCGCACCGGACGCCTTGCGCCGGGAGACAGATTGCCGGCGCAGCGCCAGTTGGCTGCCAGACTCGAACTCGATTTCACGACCGTCGCACGAGGTTACACCGAGGCACGACGGCGCGGCGTGATTTCCTCCATGGTGGGCAGCGGCACTTTCGTCACCAGTGCGGACGGTATGCTGGGCGGCGGTATTGCGGCCCGCGACGCCAAACGCCTGTCACCGCCGGACTTTTCCATGAACCTGCCACCGGACGTCAGCGATCCCGGCCTGATCGCCCGCATGCGCGACGGTGTCTCCACGCTTTCGGCTGACCTCATTCCTCTGCTGCGGTACCAGACCTTCGCCGACAAGGATCCCGACCGCCAGGCCGCTGCGCGCTGGCTCGCCGGGGTTGGCCTCAAGCCTGAACCGGAAGACATTCTGTTTGCACCCGGTGCCCAGGCCGCACTTGCCAGCATTCTGGCAACGCTCGGTGAACCTGGAGACAGGATCGCCTGCGAAGCCGTGACCTACCCGGGGATCCGCTCCATCTGCGGACAGCTTCGCCTGGAATTGCGCGGTTTGCCGATTGACGAAGAAGGCATTGATCCGCCTGCCTTCGAGGAAGCCTGTCTCGACGGACGACTGAAGGCGCTTTATGTCAATCCGACCCTTCACAATCCAACCACCCAGACCCTTTCCGACCAGCGACGGCGCGAGCTTGCCACTATCGCGCAGCGCCATGGTGTACCTATCCTGGAAGATGACGCATATGGACAGCTCTGCCGAAACCCGATCCAGCCGATAGCCGCTCTGGCTCCTGACATGACCTGGTATATCGGCTCTCTGTCAAAAAGCGTCGGGGCCGGCCTCCGGCTTGCCCATGTTCTAGCGCCGGACCGAAGTGCTGCCTGGCAGTTCGCCCGCTCACAGCGCACGTCCAGCATCATGATTTCACCGCTCACGACTGCCCTTGCCACGCGCTGGATCGAGGACGGCACCGCCAAGGCGTTGCTTCGGCACATTCGCGGTGAAAGCGCCGCCCGGCAGGAACTGGCAGCCCGGTATCTGAAGCACCTTCAGTTCCAAGCCGATCCGGACGGATTTCATCTCTGGCTAGCCTTGCCGGACGGATGGTCCCGTCCCGCTTTCGTCAGCCAGATGCGGAACCAGCCGATCGGCGTTGTGGAAAGCGATGCCTTCACGATCACAGGCAAGGCACAGGAAGCAGTGCGGCTTTGCCTGGGCGGGCCGCATAACCGCGCACAGATCGACAGCGCTCTCAGGGTTATCTCCGAGGCTCTGGCATCAACGCCGGACAAGACCTCCACCTATTTCTGATCACCAGCACAAAGCCCAAGCGCACCCCGGCCAATCTGCCGCAGGTGAACGGGTTGCCACGCCTGCAATTTGGTTTATCTTTGACTGCAGAAAATTCCATTCAATTGACTGGATATATGTCTCCGGCACAGACCGGCAGACCTCTCGCAGGAAAAGGTGCCTCATGACCACTCCACAAAGCTGGCCGCAAATTCCGCCGATCCGCACCGGCATCAAAGGCCGCTGCCCGCGCTGCGGCGAAGGCTCCATCTTCGACGGCTTCCTGAAGTTGAAGCCGAAATGCGATCATTGCGGACTGGACTACAGCTTCGCCGATCCTGCAGATGGTCCAGCGTTCTTCGTTATCTGCTTTGGCTGCATTCCCGCAGTCGCCTTTGCGATCTGGCTCGAAATCGCCTTCACTGCTCCCTACTGGGTGCATCTCGTAACGACGCTTCCCCTGATCCTCGTGACCTGCATCCCGATGCTGCGACCGCTCAAGGGCTGGCTGGTGTCCAGCCAGTACTTCTACAAGGCGGAAGAAGGCCGGCTGGCCACCCCCGTTCCCAAATCCTCGGAAAGCCAGGTCTGACGTCCGGACGCCCCAAGCCGGATCAGGATCTGACTTTCCAGAGGCAGGCGGTGTCATCGGACGGGCGATGCACCGCCTTTTTATGTTCCGGGATCGTGTACCCCGAGGGGTTACAAGGTCCACCCGGATGAGCGGCCAGGTCCCGAGCAACAAGTGGCCCATCCTTCACGGCAGCGCTTCGCGCTTCCTCACGATGAGGTTGAATTTGTGGGCCAGGGAGAAATTCGAACACGACCTCATCCTGAGGAGGCCGTCAGGCCGCCTCGAAGAATGGGCTGCACATTCGGATGCAAGTCGCACTGTCCCCGGGGACAATCCTACGCAGGTCGGCAACCTCAGACCGCCCTCACCCACACAGCCGTATCGTGAAACGCCGCGCCGCCATAAGGGGCCACCGGATCGGCGCCGGTAAGCGTGTTGATACCGCGACCGTCCTCGAATGCGTCGTTCGGCCAGATGCCCTCCGAGATCACTGTTCCCGGTGCGACGGTCGAGACATGCCGCGCATGCAGCGTGACGACGCCGCGCCTGTTGCCCATCTTCACCTTGGCACCGTCTTCAATGCCAAAGCGCTCCGCCTCATCCGGACGCAGCCAGACTTCCGGGCGACCTTCTTTCTTCTTCGAACTGTCGGTCTCGTTGAACGTGGAATTCAGGAACGAACGGGCCGGCGATGTCACCAGACGGAAGGGATGCACCTCGTCCGCAAGTTCGATGCTGTCCCACTGGTCCGGCAACTCGGGCATCGTCTGCCAGGGACCGAAAATCGTGCCATCTTCCGGCTTGTTGGGAGCGAAGGATCTGCCCCACGCGGCCTTGAAGTGGAACTTGCCGTCGGCATGACCGAAGCCGTTGAGATAATGCGCCGTCTCGAAGTCGGGTTGCAGATCGATCCATTTTCCTGCTTCAAGGTCCGCAAGCGTTCCATAGTTGGAGTTGCGCAGCAGCCAGTCGATATGGTCGCGCGCGCTCATATCGAAACCGGGGTGAGATTTTGAGTCAACGCGCCGAGCGATCTCATTGATAACAAATATGTTCTCGCGCGGCCCCTCCGGAGGCTCAACAGCTTTCGGCCCCAGCATCAGATACTGGTGCCCGCCGCCTTTATAAAGGTCGTCATGCTCCAGGAACTGGGTTGCCGGCAGTACGATGTCGGCCATCTGCGCGGTTTCGGTCAGGAAGTGTTCGTGGACAACGGTGAAGAGGTCCTCGCGGGCGAAGCCTTGCTTTATCAGGTCCTGTTCCGGTGCCACGGAGGCGGGGTTGGTATTCTGGATCAGCATCGCTTTCACGGGAGGGCCACCGAGCAGGGCCGCCTCTTCCCCGGTGAGAATGCGGCCAACCAGGCTCTGATCTAGGGCGCGAACCGCCGGATCCTTCAGCGAACCGGCCTCGATCATCTCCTTGTTGAGCTGATAGATGGCACCGTTGTTGTGGAAAGCACCGCCGCCCTCTTCCTTCCAGCAACCGGTGACTGCGGCGATGGAACTGGCCGCATGCATGCCGACGGCCCCGTTGCGGGATCGGGTAAAGCCATAACCAAGCCGGAAATATGTCTTCTTCACCGTGCCTATCAGGCGCGCCAGTTCCTCGATCCGGGAGGCGTCGAGACCGGTGATCGCTGCAGCCCATTCCGGCGTCTTCGGCTTCAGATGCGCTTCCAGTTCGGCCGGGCAGTCGGTGTAGGTTTCCAGGTAATCCCGGTCGGCATATCCATCGCGGAAGAGCACATGCATGACCGCGCAGGCAAGCGCTGCATCCGTGCCCGGTTTCAGGATAATACCCAAATCCGCCTGCTTCATTGTCTCGGTCTCGTAGACGTCCACGACAATGATGCGTGCTCCACGCTTCTTGCGGGCGGCAATTGCGTGGGTCATGACGTTGACCTGTGTCGCAACCGGATTGGTGCCCCAGATGACAATCTGGTCGGAAACCGCCATCTCACGCGGATCGGGACCCGCCAGCTTGCCGGTACCGGCAACATAGCCCGTCCAGGCCATGTTGGTGCAGAAACTGTCGAACTGGCGTGAATAGCCCTTGCTGTGACGCAGCCGGTGGATGCTGTCCCGCTGCACCATGCCCATCGTCCCGGCATAGTGATAAGGCCAGACGCTTTCTGCTCCGAATTCAGCTTCGGCAGCCAGGAACTTTTCGGCAATCAGGTCGAGCGCCGCCTCCCAGGAGACTTCCTCGAAACGGCCCTCACCTTTCCTGCCGGTGCGCCGCAACGGCTTCATAAGCCGGTCCGGATGGTAGAGGCGTTCGGGATAGCGGGCAACCTTGGCGCAGATCACGCCTGCAGTATAGTCGTTGTCCTTGGCTCCATTCAGCCGTCGCACGTCGCCATGCGGATAGAAATGCACCTCAAGCGCACAGGTCGACGGGCAATCGTGCGGACAGGCGGAAAAGGTGCTCTTGGGCGGCTGCTGGGTCATGATGCCTACTGAATATGCTGGGACTTGCGCCCGGCAAGGTTCCCCCAGCGCGGCCACCTGTCAAGTCAGGTGACCGCTTTTATCCCTCTTTCAGAAGATGACCATCAATTACGTGGACCGAAATCCGCCAAAGTGACCACACCGTCGCCATTGCGGTCGATCATTTCAACCCAGGCCGGTGCGTTATCGAGGAATTCGGCTTCGGAAACCTTGCCGTCGCCATCGGTATCATTGACCTCCAGGCGCATGCCGTTTGCCGGGTTTCTCACCCCTTTCCCCAATCCCTTGGGCTCATTCTCGGCCTGATCCTGCGCTCTTGCCTCATCGAACAGGACATATTCCCCGGCATCCAGAAAACCATCGTCATTGGCATCAAAACTGGCGAAGACGTTGCCACGCCGCTCACGCGCCTCGTCCGTCGTCACCGCGCCATCGCCGTTCAGGTCCCAGTTTTCGATAAAATGAGCGCCCGGGCCCTCACCCGCCAAACCTGCGCCAGCAGCTGCCAGAAACAGGACGGCTCCAAGAGTGATCGATTTCATTTGATTCTCCTTCTTTCTAACTTTCGAATTATTGAACATTTTTCTCCCAAAAAAAGTGCGTGGCTGTCACGCACTTTTTGTGTCCGGTCAGCTGCCGCTGCAGGGGGATCGTCCCATTCGACCGGCTCCCGGCCGTCCGTCGGGTGATGGGCCACCTTTCCGGGGACCGAGACCAGGACCCTGCCCCGGGGGTGGCGGGCGGCCACCAGGCAGAAACCGCGGCGGATGTCCACCCTGTGCCTGCACAAGCGTGACAGCAGCCTCGCTATTGTCTGAAAGCGCGGCAAAATCGACCGCGGGTTGGGCGCTTTCGTTCTGCAGGTCTCCGCGCATGCCACCGCGTTTCAGGCGCAGGAAGCTGTTGTCCGGATCGCCCATCCAGCAGCGGGGAATGAACGGAAAAACATCGGTCAGCACATAGTGATACGTGCCTTTGGGATATTCCGGCGTAACCGCGAAGCGGCCGTTGCACTGGTCGAGATCGCCGGCACCGGCAACATAGGCCCAGTCCTGCGTGAACTTGCCGTTATAGCGCCCGCCAGGTCCGCCCGGCCGGTTGCCCGACTTCACCCGGTAGCTGCTTTTCAGCTTTTTCAGGCCCGATTTCTGCTTCGGATCGGAATAGCCATATGGACCATAGATGGGAAAGCCGTCGGCAGCAAAGCCCAGCAGGGCGGGAACAGACCTGCCGTCTTCCGAGGCCAGGACCCCGGTCGGGATGCCGTGATAGTGGTAGGTGCCGTCCGGCTGGACATGGGCGTTGTAACGATCGAGGCCCAGTTTGCAAGCACCGCCCAGCGCCTCATAGTTCCATCCGGAACGCCGATCGTTTTGCCAGAACTCCGCCGTGCCGGGGTCCATGACGACGCCGTTGACCGCGATGCCGAATACAGCACCCTGTGCCTTTGTTGCACTGGCGTTCTTAAGTGGAACCAGCGGGACTTTCAGACTGTAATTCTTTTTTGAGATGGAATGCGGGTTGCCGCGGTTGGGAAATTGTCCGGGCGGTTTCACCGGATAGCCGTTGGCGTGGATATGGCGATACTTGCCTTCAACGGAAAAATCGGCCGAGGCTTCCGCTTCCGGTAAAATGAGGTTCCAGATTTCCTCGCCGATATGCGTCTCTTCGACTGCGGCTTCGCCTTCCAGCGGTGCCGTGCTGTCATGAGCGGCAACCGGTGTTGCCATTAGCACGCCGGCAAGCGCTACGGATATGCGCATCATTTTCTCCCGATCTGTTCGCCCACACCTTGAGTATGGGCTTTGACGGCGCAGAACGCTGTCAAACAAACGCATCAAAGTGTAACGCGATGTAACCGGGGGAGCGTCTGGGACAGAACCGAGACAGAATAAGAAAAGCCGGCCCCTGGGGACCGGCTTTAAAGTCAGCGGATTGTCCGCAGATTAACCGACGAGTTCGACGCCGGAGAACCAGAACGCGATTTCTTCAGCAGCGGTTTCGGCTGCATCGGAACCATGAACGGAGTTTTCGCCGATGGACAGGGCATATGCCTTGCGGATCGTACCTTCTGCTGCGTCGGCCGGGTTGGTCGCACCCATGACTTCGCGGTTCTTGGCAATGGCGTTTTCGCCTTCCAGAACCTGAACAACGGTCGGGCCGGAAGACATGAATTCGGTCAGTTCGCCGAAGAACGGACGTTCCTTGTGAACCGCATAGAAAGCTTCAGCTTCGCGCAGGGACATCCACACGCGCTTGGATGCAACAACGCGCAGACCGGCTTCTTCAAGCTTGGCGGTGATGGCACCGGTCAGGTTACGCTTGGTGGCGTCCGGCTTGATCATGGAAAACGTGCGTTCAATCGCCATGGTTTCATCTTTCTCGTTTCAGCAGCGGACCGGCGGAGTGCCGGTTCCGGATTTCTAAAATTTCGCGGCCTTAATACCGGGGCACCGTCATGCCCGCAAGGGGGCGTGGTCATGACATTTTGATGTCAGTAACCGGTTTGTGTCTGAATATGGTACTGGCAAACATTCCAGCGGCTACCTAGTCTGCTTTCAAAGGCAAAGGTCGAGCGGACGGTTTACGGCGCTCCTTTTCGGGAATGACACGATGGTCGAACTCTTCGCGCTCCTGCCGACGCTGCTCTACGCGGCAGTCGCATCGCTATGGCTCAGCCTTGCTGCCCCGTCAGCCCTGGCCAATGCAAAGGCAGTTGAAAGCCCGCAGGCTTTCCCTTCATTGGAGAGGCAACTTTCTTTCCTTACGCCCGAAGAACTGGAAGAACTTTTCGTCTTCGTGGCAGGCAATACGCTATTCACGCTCTACCACGAGAGCGGACATATGCTGATTTCGGAGCTGGAACTTCCTGTACTGGCACAGGAAGAAGACGCGGTCGACAATCTGGCCACCGTATCGATGCTCGGTGCAGATACCGACGACATGGATCTTTATCTCACACAGGCGATGATCGGCTGGTTCCTGATTGCCGAAGAAGATTACGACGATCTCGTGTTCTACGACGAGCACGATCTGGATCAGCAACGCGGCTACAAGATGCTGTGCCTGATGGTAGGCGCCGATGAAGATGCCTTTCTGGATCTCGCCAGGGATCTGGAGCTGTCAGAGGAGCGGATAGAAAGCTGTGCTTTCGACTATGACCAGGCATCTGTCTCCTGGGAGGCCGTCACGGATCCGCACCTCAGGGACGCCGACACGCCCGGCGGCAAGATCAAGGTCGTCCATGACCCCGCTTCCAAGGACCTGGAGGCCATGGCCGTGTTCCTGAAGGAAAGCGGCCTGATGGAACTGGTCGCCGAAGAATTCGATACGTTCTACGATTTGCCGGAGACCGTTACTTTCCGCTCCACCGCCTGCGGTGTGGAAAATGCCTTCTGGGATCCGGACCAGCGTGAAGTCATCCTGTGCCACGAGTTGCTCGCCGGCCTGGCGGAGATATTCTTGAGCGTTCCGGATGAGGATGAGAAGGCTCAAAGAGACGATTGAGCGTTCTTGCGGTAAACGCCGGGCGCTTCGCCATATGCCTTCTGGAATTCCCGGTAAAAGTTCGACCGTGTGAGAAACCCCGCCCGTTCCTGGACCCGGCCGACCGGGTCATCGGTCGAGGCAAGCAGCCGGGCGGCTTCCTCGAGGCGCACCAGATTGACGAACTGGCTGACATTGACACCTTCCACCGCGTTGACAGCCCTGGAAAGATCTCGGTCCGGAACACCGACCCGGCGGGCCAAGCGCGTGAGTGTCAGCGAAGGATCTCTGAAAAACTCCTGAGCGATCAGAACCCTTCTGGCAGCTTCAACCAGTTCCACCTGCTGCGCATCGCTTGAGGCAACCCCTTTCCCGGTATCCCTGGACTGTCCGAACCGAGTGCCCAGAAACCCGATGGCGGCTCCAACTGCGATCACCAGGAAAAACAGGCTTGCTCCGGAAATTGCCAGAGCTGCTGCCCCCTGTCTTTCTTGCGCAAACAGATACGCGACGAGAGCATCGATCAGGAGAGTGGCCACCATGACCAATATGGAGAAGAGAAGCAGCTTGTGCAGCAGACCGCCCATGTTGGTTGGCGCTTCGGCAAAGACGTCCTGCCCGTTGATCCAGACCCGTGCGAGAGCCAGCGTGTAGACCGCATAGCTCATTCCGATCACCCCATCGACATAACCGGTCACCGGCACCGGCAAATACAACGCTATCGTCACAATGGCCGCCGCCCCCAGGTTCCATACAATCAGTCGCCGGGTTCTTTCGACGGTAACCGTGAGGGATGTGAAGGCGAGATAAATGACCGGCGCTATCCACACGGGCAGAACCCGTTGAACCGCAAGAAATTCGAAATGCCCATAGGCAAAACGCATTCCGACCAAGGACGCCTCGACCGCCATCAGGCAGAACACGCCGGCAAACATTCCGCGTGCCTGTCCAGGTAGAGACCGCCAGGCCAGGGTCGCCAGGGCGAGCCCTCCGAACAGTGCGGCAAGCAGGAAAGACACCGGAATGCTGATCATCTTTGGTCCAACGCGCTCGGCTGTGGTGGAAGGTCTTGTCCTTTATCACGTTTGAGGACAGGACATCGCCTCCGAGGCAATTGTCAACAGGTCTGGCGCAGCGCATCTCAAGGACTTCCTGCTAACACCCCTGGAGGTTCCATGTATCCGTCACCCAACCGCCTTGTTCGGCCCATCCGGCTGCTCAGGTATGCTGTGTCACTTGCCGGTGCCGTAGGTCTCGCGACAGGCGCGCATGCCGAGGATACACTTCGCTACGGGCCGGGTGTCACCAAGATCACCGTCGAAGATGCGCGCAAGGACCGGCCCCTTGAAGGTGACATCTGGTATCCAACCGCAACGCCAGACATTCTGCCCCGGGCAGACACGAGCAAAGTCTGGCAAATGGCGCTGGCCGATCCTGACGGCAAAGCCGCCGAAGGCATTTTTCCGCTCGTGGTCGTATCGCACGGCATGTACGGCAACACGTTCAACCAGGCCTGGCTCGGCTCCGAACTTGCCCGACGCGGCTATTTCGTTGCCATGGTCAATCATCCGGGCACCAGTTCGTTTCTGCGCGATCCCGAGCAGACCCGCAAGCTCTGGGACAGGCCCGTCGACCTGTCTCGCCTTATCAGCTTCCTGACCGAGGACAGCCCCTACAAGGACAGGATCGACCCGGAACGGATCTATGCGGCCGGCCATTCCCTCGGCGGTTTCACAGTCCTGCTTCTAGCTGGCGCCGAATTCGAACCTGACCGGTATGAGCGTGAGTGTTCGGGTGAGGAACGGCCGGTTGCCTGCCAGGTGCTGACCGGTTGGTCCATCGCGAAAACGGAGGCTGACCGAAGCGAGATGGCAAAATCCCGAAAGGACCCGCGGCTGACCAAGGTCATCAGCCTGGATCTTGGCGGAACGCCGGTCCTTTCCCGCGACAGCCTGAGCGCCATCGACATCCCGGTTCTCGTTCTGGGGTCGCAGCGCGCCGACATGCTGAACCAGGAGGTCGAGTCGCGTGCGCTGGCCGCTGCCCTGCCTGCAGACAAGGTCCACCATGTGGAAATGGCTGATGCCGGACATTTCGATTTCATGGGCGTGTGCAAGCCGGAGGGGTTTGCCATCCTGGAAGAATATGAGCCGGGCGACGAAATCGTGTGCATCAAAGGCAGCAAGGAACGCGAAGAGCAACATCAACGTATCCTGACGGAAATTCTTGGCTTCCTGGAACCTTGAGACAGGGCGCGGCGGGCTCAAAAGTGCAGCAATGCCACAGCCCGCCGCCCGAACGAGTTTTTGCTCCGGTTTCCACTTGCATCCTTAAGGGCGCTCCGCCAAACATCCGCCTTATGTTGCAGATTACGGACCTTACATATCGGATCGGAGATCGCCTCCTGATCGACAGAGCCAGCGTTACACTTCCCGGCAAGGCCAAGACCGGTCTTGTCGGGCGAAATGGCGCCGGCAAATCAACGCTGTTCAAGATCATCACCGGAGATCTTTCCACCGAGACCGGCTTTGTGCAGATCCCGAAGCGCGCGCGCATCGGTCAGGTCGCCCAGGAAGCACCCGGCACGGAAGAAACCCTGATGGAAGTCGTGCTGGCCGCGGACAAGGAACGCAGCCAGTTGCTCGCGGAAGCAGAAACACAGACAGACCCGGCGCGGATTGCCGAGATCCACACCCGGCTTGCCGACATTGGAGCCCACACGGCCGAAGCCAGGGCCGGTGCGATCCTGTCCGGTCTCGGATTTGACGCTGCCGCACAGCAGCGGCCCTGTTCATCCTTTTCCGGCGGATGGCGCATGCGTGTCGCCCTGGCAGCTGTCCTGTTTTCCGAACCTGACCTTCTGCTACTCGACGAGCCGACCAACTATCTCGATCTGGAAGGCACGATGTGGCTGGAGAACTATGTTGCCCGCTACCCGCATCAGGTGCTTCTGATCTCCCACGACAGAGACCTTCTGAACAAGGCCGTCGACAGCATCGTCCATCTGGACCGGGGCAAGATGACCTACTATTCCGGCGGGTATGACAGTTTCGACCGACAACGGCGCGAGGCGATGATCCTGGCCGAAAAGGCCAAGGAAAAGCAGGACGCCCAGCGCAAGCACATGCAGGCATTTGTCGACCGGTTCCGCTACAAGGCCAGCAAGGCCCGGCAGGCTCAGTCCCGGCTGAAAATGCTGGAAAAGATGCAGCCCATAGCCGCCCTCACCGACGAGAGCAGCAAACCGATCCATTTCCCCGATCCGGAAAATCAGCTTGCCCCGCCCATCCTGAAACTGGAAGACGTGTCGACAGGCTATGGCGATACCAAGATCCTGTCTCGGTTGACGCTGAACATCGACACCGATGACCGGATTGCGCTGCTGGGGGCCAATGGCAACGGCAAATCGACATTCGCCAAGCTGATTTCCGGTCGCCTGGGCGCCATGGATGGCGAGATCACCAAGGCGTCGAAACTGAAGATCGCCTTTTTCGCCCAGCATCAGCTCGATGAGCTGAAACCGGCGGAAAATGCCGTCGCCCATGTACGCACCTTGATGCAAGATGCGCCGGAGGCAAAGGTGCGCGCCCGCGTTGCACGCATGGGCCTTCCGACCGACCGGATGGACACGCCTGCGAAAGACCTGTCCGGCGGAGAAAAGGCGCGTCTGCTTTTAGGACTGGCAACCTTCGACGGTCCGCACCTGCTGATCCTCGACGAACCGACAAACCACCTCGATATCGACAGCCGTGAGGCGCTGGTGATGGCCCTGAACGACTTTCAGGGAGCCGTTGTCCTGATCAGCCACGACAGGCATCTCGTCGAAGCCTGCGCAGACCGGCTTTGGCTGGTGGCCGACGGCAAGGTGGAGCCTTATGACGGCGACATGGAAGACTATCGCCGGCTGATCCTGCAGGGCCCCGAAGCGGTTCAGAAAGCCCGTGACAAGGCCGCTGCGGAAGCCGACAAGGCAAATGCGCAGGAAAAACGCCGCGATGCTGCCGTCAAACGCGGACTTCTGAAACCGTTGAAACAGAAGATTGATGCCGCCGAAAAGGAAATGAAGCGCCTGCAGGACAAGATCGGCAAGCTGGACGATGCGCTTGCCGATCCTGAGTTCTTTACCAAAGACCCAGAGCGGGCCGCCAAGTTCGCCAAGGAACGGGCCTTCTGCGAGAAAAAGCTGATCAAGACCGAAGAGGACTGGCTCGAACTTTCCGCCGAATTCGAGGAGGCAAGCTAAACGAAATTGATTTTACTTAAGGTTGTAAATTGGAGTATGTTGCAAGAATGCTAATTCTATTTTTGCCTAAGCATCCAAATATGTATGGAAAATTCAACAAAAAATGCAAGTGACTACGTACTTGAAACCGCTATTGCATTAGCACCAATAGCACTTGGATATTTTTCAGGTATTTCCTACCTCGATTCACTACTCTCCAACTTTGGCCTTTCTATCTATGAATTTGACGTTAGCATTGCGAACATAGCAGCACATTCATTTAACATTATAACAAACTATTTTTTTATTATTCCGTTACTTTGCATTTTCTTTTCTATTCTTTTAATATCAATACTGCTCTCGCTAAATGGTAAAAATCACAAAAATCAAAACAGAACCGTCACAACAACTTTTTCATTTCTAATATTTTTATTATTAATTTTCGCCATTCGAGTAGCCGCAGAAGACGCGGCCTCTAAAAAAACGGAAAAACTTTGGAATGGCGACACAACCAAAAGTTTTTTGTTAAAAGAATTCTCTGCTGATCTATTCAATTTAGGAAAGAGACAAAAATTAAGGCTGCAATCCTGCATTCAACAAAGAAATATTATAAGTTTATTTTCAACCAAAGAACGCGTGTATTCGGCCTGCATTAATGGCAATGAAGGATTTGTTTTCACACTCGACACAGTAAATAGAAAATATGTAAACGCCCAATATATTATCAAAATTAACGAATAAAGGAGTGAACCATGAAAATCGCAAATATTGCCAAAATCGCATCACTTCTTGTTTTGTTAAATACGGAAGCGAACTCTCAAGAAAAACTGCCTTCGCCCCAAAACGAAAAGGCTACTGAATTCTATTGGAATAGCGATAGTGCAGCCGATGCGATTGAGAGCATTCTGAAAAATGATGTTATAGCGCCTACAAAAAATAATACCCCGCCATCCATGGCTATTGTTTGGAGCGGATCCGCCAAGAATTATGGTTTTTTAAAGGATGGGGATAATCCACTTGGTACTTATAGAATTATTCCAAATAGTGCTGAAGTGCTTTTTACCTATTGCTCCGACAATCAAAGAGAAAAAATTTCGAAGGACAGGGTTGAAGACACTCAGGAAACCTGCAAATCAATCCCTGGAGAGCCTCCAAGGTCTATCACTGTTTCTTACTCCACAAAATGGAAATTTGAACAAGCCAATTCTGCCTTCTATGTCATCGATGAAGAAGATCCGATGGCAGAACCTTTCTACGTCCCCTGCTCTGAAACACCGTGGTCGTTGTTGGAGGCCGCTCGTCTGGCTGGTTCTGGAAAAACCGCTTTGATTGGCAACAAGGATGCGATCGCCGAATTGTTGATGGCAGAAAATCTTAAGCCAATAGAATTTGAAAATATGAAAACATCTGTTCCTAGTTTTGAAAGCTGCGAAACTGCTGGGGAATTTGTTTTAGATATCGAACCATATGCACCAAATCAGCCAACCTCCCTTATTCTTGACGTAAAAAAGTGAGGTTCATGATTTTCACAATGGAAGTAAAAAAATCTTCCGGGTAAGCATTTAAATAACTGATGTAAAATAGGCCTGTCTCTTAGGCGCATTTTCAACAACCTCACCGGTTGGACGGAACTCTATCTAATGGCCAAGATTACAACACTCGGTTTCGATGCCGACGATACGCTCTGGCACAACGAACGGGTGTTCAGGCTGACGGAAGAACGGTTCGCCTCGTTGCTCGCCGATTATACCGACAAGGCCCATCTCGCCGAACGGCTGCTGGCCGCGGAACGGCGAAATGTCCTGCATTACGGCTACGGTGTGAAAGGCTTCACGCTTTCCATGATCGAGACGGCAATTGAAGTTACCGACCGGCAGGTACCTGCGGATGTGATCGCCGAAATACTCGAAGCCGGTCGTGAAATGATGACACACCCCGTCGAACCGCTGCCTTATGTGGAAGAAACGCTGAAGACGGTAAAATCCTCTTTCAAGCTGGTCCTGATCACCAAGGGGGATCTTTTCGACCAGGAGCGCAAGGTGACGGCCTCCGGTCTGGACGTCTATTTTGACGCGATCGAGATCGTGTCGGAAAAAACGGACGAGACATATCGTTCACTGTTTTCCAGACACGGCAGCGGACCGGGCGAAGCTCTGATGATCGGTAATTCGCTCAAGTCGGACATCCTGCCGGCGCTGGAGGCAGGCGCTTTCGGCGCCCATGTTCCCTATGATCTTACCTGGGCCCTGGAAGAGGCGGACGAACCATGTGGCCATGACCGGTTTTACCGATTGGACCACATTGGCAAGGTTCCGCAGCTGCTCGCTCGCCTGAGCTGAATGGCAGCACTTTGGTCGAAAAATTCCTGCCGGAAGTGAAACCAATTAAAGTCTGACGGGTTGTCGTAAGTGAACATTCAGGCCCTTCGGGCAAGTTTGCGGCGTTACCGCAGACGTCGTTCGAAGGCTCGATTATTCGCACGCTTCAGATCAGGATTCGTAATGCCCCTCTCCAGAACCGTCACTCTCTTCCTCGGCGCAACAGCGCTCGTGATTGCCCCTTCCCTGTCCCCGGATGTGCCTTCACTTTCATTCCATGTCGACAAGGCCTTTGCCAAGAATGGCAATGGCAACGGTAATGGTGGTGGCGGCGGCGGAAACTCCGGCGGCAATGGCAATGGTGGCGGGAACAAGGGCAATTCCGGCAACAAGGGCAACTCCAACAGGGGTGGCAACTCCGCGTCCAACGGAAACGGCAACAAGGGCTTTGGGATCTTCAATCGTGGCAACGGTTCGAAGCAGGCCAAATCGAACAACGGCAATGGAAACGGAAAAGGCCTTGGAGGCTTTCTGAATTCCGTTTTCGGTACCGACAATGCAAGAAGCTCCGGCAAGCGGAATACGGCCTCGAGAGGCAAAAGCGGTACCGCGAGCCACCGCCTTCCCAAAGCCGAGCGTGCAACGCTGGCAAGTATTGCAGTGACCCCGCAGTCAAGCCCAGCCGGCAAACCGAAGAATTTCAACGCCAAGCTCGGCCGGCTTAATTCCCTGAACCGGAATTATCACGCCTATATCAATTCGAACGATCCGCATCTGGCCGCCATCCAGGCCTACATTAACGACAGCCTTGCCTTTGAGCGGCTATCCGCAGACCTGCAAGGCCTTGAAGAGGACTTGTTGGCGGCGCGTACCCTGTTCGACGGTCTGCTGCAGGATGTGGATAGCTATGACGGCTTTGCCTATGAAGGCCTGACGTCTCAACAGCTTGAAGACCGGCTTGCCGAGCTTGAAGGCCTTGATACAACCGAACTGACGCAAGACGAGCTGACTGCTCTCGAAACCGAAAGACTGGCACTTGAAAACGCTCTGCAGAGCGACGCCTATTCGGAGTTCAAGACAGCTGAAACCAGCTACGAAACGGAAAAGTTGTCGCTGGACGGTCTGGCAGGCGATGTCTCGGACGAGGCGCTGGAAGAAGCGCTGCTGGCAATGGCCAATGAAAACCGTGTCAGGGAATATGGCGACGACTACGTGGACGAGGAAATGCTCGACTGGGCCAAACAGGTTCTCGGCGTCGGCGACTATGACGGCAAGATCGATGAAATCCGCGAAGCGACCGAAGTCCCGGACGACGGCACGGACCCGCTCGATCCGGATGAAACCGCTGACGCCGGTGAAGGCTCCGACGGTTCAGACGGAAATCCGGACGATTTGCGCCTGATTTCCACGTCCAACTAGGGGCAATCAAGCCGGGCGGTCTACTTCAGTCCTTCTGTTCGACAGGACCGCCCTGCTTTACCCAATCTGAAAACCCGTCCGTGAGATGGGCTGCCTCAAAGCCCATGTCCTGAAGCGTTGCGACCGTCAGCGCTGAGCGCCACCCTGAGGCGCAATGAAAAATGAAGCGCTTGTCCTGAGCGAAGACATCCTTGTGATATGGGCTTTCCGGATCCACCCAGAATTCGATCATGCCGCGTGGACAGTGAACGCTGCCAGGAATGAAACCGAGCTTTTGACGTTCGCGCACATCTCTCAGATCAACGAAAACGACGTCTGGATCACCCACCATCGCAATGGCGGCATCTGTGTCGACCTCCTCGATCCGGGCCCTGGCTTTGGCAACCATGTCCGCCGCGGAAATATTCAGTTTCTTCATGAGGCGTTCCTCCCTTTCGGCAACGTGCACCGATGCTCGTCAGATCTTGGCTGAGTACAGTGTCGCAGACGCTTTCGGCGCAAACTAGGCCTTGCGTTCCCAGCCACCTGCTTCGGTCTGTTGCCAGTAGGCGATCTCAAAACCGTCCGCCTTGGCTTCCTTCCAGCGATGGCGTGCCTCCTGGACGGCGTCCGTGTCGTTTCCGTCAAACATGTAGATCGCCCGTTTGTAGGCAGTCAGCGGAGGCGGCGCGGCCCTGTCGACCATGAAGCGCACATCGGCCTCGTTCGGATTGTCCTGCTCGGCCGTAAGATAGATCGGCTGATGTTCGGGAAAACCGTCTGCCTTGGTGCCGTGCGGCAAAAATCCGTCATCGGTGAAAGTCCACAGATGTGCATCGAGGGCGCTGCATCGCTCCTCGGTTCCCGTCTGAACGACCACTTTCCAATCCCGTTCCAGGCACTTTTGCAAAAGCTGCGGCAGCGCCATTTCCAGCGGCTTGTGCAAAAGATGATAGAATACAACTTCAACGCTCATGCTTGACCCTGTTTCGCCGCTTCATTTGCACCCCGCTTCCCGTTATCCACTGGCCTACCGGAATGTGGTGCAGGCCTGCAACACCCGTGTGTCCAAATTCCCCCAAAGGGCAAACAGGACATGGACAGGCCATAAGACTCGTATCATTAACCCTTCGAAAATGTCGATTGGCTAGGTTCGTCTCCGGGGACGATCCAATGATCAATCGATTTGACCATGGATCATAAAATTTGGCTGGTGACCGGTTTTCCCGAGCCAGCACAAAAGGGGAATTGGTGAATGCTTGCGCGTGTAGTTGTGTTTTTTGCATTGGTTGCTGTCGTTGCAGGCGCGACACTGGGCATGGGTCTTCTGGTTGAACCGGCAACGGCCTGCCAGACCTACAAGACCTGCTGATCCCGGGTCGACAGTCTATTACGAAAAACCCGCCATCCGGCGGGTTTTTCTTTGGCTGGAAGGCCAACAAGCATCGGACGGGGCCGACCTGAAGCTGGCCGAGGCCGGCAAGCTTTGGTTCAGCCTTCGTAGTGGTCCGCGACAAGCTGGTTCAGCAGACGAACCCCGTAGCCGGATGCCCAGCTCTGGCAGATATCGTCCTTCGGGGCACCGAATGCCGTACCGGCGATATCCAGATGCGCCCAGGGCACGTCATTCGTGAAGCGCTGCAGGAACTGGGCCGCCGTAATGGACCCGGCCCATCGGCCACCGGTATTCTTGACGTCCGCATTGGGCGTATCGATGATCTTGTCGTATTCCTTCGACAATGGCAGGCGCCAAAGCGGCTCGCCACTTGCCTTGGCAGACGCCAGCAGCTTGTCCGCAAGAGTGTCGTTGTTGGAGAATAGCCCGGCGTTGAGATTGCCGAGAGCAACGAGAACCGCGCCGGTGAGCGTCGCCAGATCGATCATGATCGCGGGTTTGTATTTTTCCTGCGTGTACCAGAGAGCATCAGCAAGAACAAGGCGGCCTTCTGCGTCCGTATTCAGGATCTCGATGGTCGTTCCGGACATGGCCGTGACAATGTCGCCGGGCCGTTGAGCGTTGCCGTCCGGCATGTTTTCGACAAGGCCGATAACACCGATCACGTTGGCCTTCGCCTTGCGGCCCGCGATCGCATGCATGGCACCGACGACAGCCGCAGCACCACCCATATCGCCTTTCATTTCTTCCATGCCCGCTGCCGGCTTAATGGAGATACCACCGGTGTCGAACACCACGCCTTTGCCGACGAAAGCAACCGGGGCATCGCCTTTCTTGCCACCGTTCCAGCGCATCACGGCCAAATGCGGCGGGCGGGTCGAGCCCTGGGCAACCCCGAGCAAGGCAGCCATCTTCAGCTTCTTCATTTCCTTTTCGCCGAGAACCTCGACTTCAACGCCTAGGGCTTCCAGTTCCCTTGCCTTGGCAGCGAATTCCACCGGCCCAAGCACGTTTGCGGGCTCGTTCACAAGATCACGGGCCAGAATCACACCGTCTGCGATGGCCTCGGCAGTTGACCATGCCTTCTTTGACGCCTTCGGATCGGCAACACCCAGCGTGACCTTCACATTCTTTGGCTTGTCATCATCTTTCTTGGCGGTTTTGTAAGCGTCGAAGGCGTAGGCCCGGAGCTTTATGCCCATGGCAAATTCGGCTGCCGACGCGCCTGACGGATCTGCGTCGCCCGGGACGTCCAGAATCACTGTCGCCGCCTCGGCTTTGGTCTTCTGCAGCTCGGCAAACACCGCCCCACCGAACGCCCGCCAGTCGTCGCCGCTCAATTCGGCAGCATCGCCAATCCCGAACACGATCAGCCGGTCGAGACCGGATCCGGCTGGAGCGACCAGATCAAGACTCGTCTTTTTTTTCCCGGAAAAGCCTGCAATACCGGCCGGACGTTGCAAGCCGCCCTCAAGACCCGAGACAACCTCCCCCGCGACCTTCCCGAGACCCAGGTCGTTTGCAGCCAGAATTACGGCCACCCCGCCTTTCGGCGTCTCAGCCTTGGAGAAGTTCAGTTTTGCAAGCTTGGTCATGCTTCGGTCCCGTTGGTTTTTCTGGTTGGAACGATTGGGCGGTGGAAAGAAAAAGCGCCCTATCCCGTGGATTGTGGTTTTCCTGTCAAATCATGGGGTTTCAACAGCTTTTCGGCAAGGGCGGCAAAAATTAATGTATATTTACCATTCTTATTCATGGGCCATTCACCACATTCCGTGTTATTCGGTCTCAGGCCGATTATCGTCATTTTTGCAGGGACATGTACCGGCACTGTTATGAAAACGCTTGAACGTTACATCATCCGCCGGACTGTCTACGCTTTCACCCTCACGATTGCTGCGATGACGGGTGTGGTCTGGGCAACCCAAGCCTTGCGCCAGCTGGACCTGGTGACCTCAAAAGGTCAGACCATTGTCCAGTTCATCGGCATCACCATGCTTGCCCTGCCGTTCCTGATCGTGATCGTTGCGCCGTTCGCTTTAATGATCGCCCTCATACTCGTGCTCAACTCCTTGTCCGGCGACAGTGAGCTTATCGTCATCGACGCCAGCGGCGGTTCCAGGTTTCTGGTTCTGAAACCGGTCATGCTGTTTGCCTTCGTGGTGATGTTGCTGACCGCGAGCATGTCACTTTACGTCGCCCCGACAGGCCTGGCGCAGCTGCGAACAGAGATCACCCGTGTGCGCGCCGACCTGGTGGCCAATATCGTCAAGCCGGGCCGCTTCATTTCGGTTGAGGACGGACTGACGTTCCATATCCGCAACCGCTCCGGCAAGGGCACGCTTGACGGCCTTTTGATGCATGATACCCGCGACCCGGAAACAGCCTTCACCTATCAGGCAGATACCGGCCTGATCGTCGAAGCCGCCGACCGCACCCTTCTGGTGATGCAGAACGGGACCATTCAACGGCGACCGAAACAGCAGGGCGATATTTCGATCGTCCGGTTCCAGTCCTATGCCTTCGACCTGTCCAACCTCATTCCGGAAGCCGGCGAACCGGTGTTCAAGGCGAGCGAACGCACCACGCTGAACTTGATGTCGCCGGGCCGACACGACGAATATGCACTGAAGAACCCGGACAAGCTGGATCAGGAACTGCATGAACGCTTCAGTCAGCCGCTTTATTGCCTGGCTTTCGGGCTGATCGTGTTCGCATTTCTCGGCAAGGCCAGAACGACCCGTCAGGGCCGTGGCTTTGCCGTACTCGGCGCAATCTGCTCCTGTGTTCTTCTGAGGACAACCGGCTTCGGTGTCACCGCGATCTCGGGAGGGGCCACGGCGTTGCTCAGCCTTCTCTACATCGTTCCGGTGACCGGTGCGGTGCTTGCGCTCATTTCGATTTTCCGGGAACAAGGTGGAACGCAGCCCCGCTGGCTGACCGATCTGCAGCATTCCGTACAGGATCGAATTGACGCTCTCAGCGACCGATTGAACGGACGCAAACCGGGGGGCGTCGCATGATCCTCGGACGGACACTGTCGCTGTATTTCTCCGGACGTTTCCTGAAGGCAATCCTTGGCCTCTTCCTGTTCGCCGCAGTCCTGATCTATCTGTTCGACGTACTGGAGCTGGTTCGGCGCGGTGGCGACCGCGAGGGATTTTCGGTCATGCGCGTTGCTTTGATCTCTGCCCTGCGGGTGCCGCTGCTTCTGGAACAGGTCATTCCCTTCACTGTTCTGTTCGGAGCAATCGCTGCCTTCGTGACCTTGAGCCGCGCGCTTGAACTGGTCGTGGCGCGGGCATCGGGCATCTCGGTTTGGCAGTTTTCTCTTCCCGCGATCCTTGTCGGGATCGTCCTCGGTATCCTGTCCATTACGGTCTACAATCCCGCTGCCGTCTGGTTTCAGCAAAAATCGGACGAGGCAGCTGCCGGATTGTTCGGTTCGGAACAGAGCTTCCTGCTGCAGTCTTCAAACGACGTCTGGGTGCGCCAGGACGGTCTTGACGGGGAATCGGTACTGCTTGCCAAGCAATTGCTGGAAGGCGGAACGCTGCTGCGTGGCGTCACCGTTTTCACCTTCGACAAGGACGGCACCTTCCGTGAACGGATCGAGGCGGACGAAGCGCGGCTCGGGGACCAGATCTGGTATCTGGACGATGCCATCGTCTACACGACCGAACAGGATCCACAGCCTTACGGCCAGTATCAGGTCAGCACATTCCTGACAGCAACTGAAGTTCGCGAGAGCATCGGCTCCCCCGAATCGATTTCTTTCTGGAATTTGCCGCGATTTATCGAATTGGCCAGAAACGCAGGGTTACCTGCGTATCGGTACAATTTGCAGTATCAGACTCTCCTTGCCCGACCGCTTCTTTTGGTCGCTATGATTTTGATCGCAGCGGCGGTTTCCCTTAAAGTTTCGCGGTTTGGAGGATTGGGGAGTATGATTCTGGGTGGAATCCTGTCCGGGTTCGTGCTTTACGTTCTAACCGAACTTGCCAAGGACTTCGGGGGCGCGGGTATTGTCCCTCCCTTGGTGGCGGCCTGGGCGCCAGGAATATTTGGAGTACTCATGGGTTTGACAATTCTCTTGAATCAGGAAGACGGGTAAAGCGATGACTTTTCCGGTTTTTCTGACCACAGAGACTTGGGCCAAAAAAGGCAGATTGTTGGCTGCGGCGAGCGTATGCGCCATTGCAGCAACCCTTTGCCATGGGTACGGAACAACAGCCACCGCGCAGGACCTGACAAGCAGTCTGGCCGGTGAACTCGACCCCGATGCCGAGCTGCTGCTTGAATCCAGCGAAATCACCTATGACTTCGACCGCGACCTGATCCTCGCGACCGGGGATGTTCAGGTCTATTACGACGGAAGCACGGTGCAGGCGCATCAGGTCATATTCGACCGCAAGAGCCAGCAGCTCAAAGCGTCCGGCAATGTGATCTTCATCGAATCCAACGGCAATGTCGTTCGCACCGAGGAGATGGTGCTGTCCGAGGACTTCTCGGAAGGGTTCGCGCGTGCGCTCCAGATCGACACGACGCGTCGCACTCGCTTCCTGGCCGAGCAGGCCCGGCGCGAAGGCAACAACATCACGACCATCGATAACGGGGTCTATACGGTCTATACCAAACCGACCAACCCGCCGGACAAACCGCCGCTCTGGCGCGTGCGGGCCGAGAAGATCATCCACAATCAGCAGGAAAAGATCATCCGGTTCGAAAACGCAGCCTTCGAGGTTTACGGTCAGCCGATCGCCTACCTGCCCTATCTTTCGATGCCGGATCCGTCTGTTACCCGAAAATCCGGCTTCCTGATGCCGAGTGGCATCATATCCGATAAACTCGGTTACGGCGTAAGTGTTCCCTATTATTGGGCACTCAGCCCCTATTACGACGTCACCACGATCCTGACACCGCTCACAAAGCAGGGCGTGTTTGGTGATGTGGAATATCGTCACCGGTTTGCAGCAGGCGAAGTAAGCGTTTCTGCCGCGGGTCTTTTCCAGGCACAGCCCAGCAACTTCACGACAGATCGCGCTGACGATCGCTTGCGCGGCGCGGTCAATTCCACGGGCTCGTTCAGTATTGCACGCGACTGGACCCTTGGCTGGAACCTGACGTACAAGAGCGACCGCCAGTTCTTCAAGGACTACTCATTCACAAGTTTCGGCGACAATGGCGAAACCTCCACGATCTACCTGCAAGGCAAGACCGACCGCAACGCACTGTCGGTGAAGGCCTATGCCTATCAGATCTCCCAGGAGGACTATACGGACAGCCAGTTCAACGCCAACGGGTTCTCTCCGGTCGGAAGCTCCTTGCAGGACAAACAGCCACTCGTCCTGCCGGTAATCGACTATGATTACGTGTTCGCGGACCCGATCCTTGCAGGTGAACTTGCGCTGACGGCCAACTTCACCTCGCTGACGCGCGACGAAACCGACGCGTTTTCCATCGATGGCGGTACAACGCCGAAGTTCCGGGGTGTCGACGGAACTTTCTCGCGCGTGTCTCTCAAGGGCAACTGGCGCCGGACCTTCATCGATCCGCTCGGGCAGTCCTTCACGCCATTTGCCTATATGCGCGGCGACCTGTTCTTTCTGGCCTCGCCCGACTCCGACGTAACGGCCCTCACCGGTGAAAGCTTCGTTGGACGCGCGATGCCGGCAATCGGCCTGGAATATCGCTATCCGTTCATCGCGACGTTTGATGGCGGCAACCAGATCCTGGAGCCGGTGGCACAGATTGTCGCCCGTCCGAACGAACAACGGATCGGCGAGTTGCCGAATGACGACGCACAAAGCATTGTCTTCGATACGACGACCCTGTTCGACTATGACAAGTTTTCCGGTTTCGACCGTGCAGAAGGCGGCACGCGTCTTAACGTCGGTCTGAACTACAAGCTGCAGTTGGACAGCGGTTACTATGTCAGCGGTCTGTTCGGCCGGTCCTATCAACTTGCCGGCGACAATTCCTATGCCATTCCTGACATTCTCGGTGCGACACAGGATTCCGGTCTGGAGACAACCTTGTCCGATTACGTCGGCAGCCTCTATCTGGACACGCAATACGGCGTGAAGGTCGGTGCTCAGGCCCGGCTCGACAAGGAAGATTTCTCTGTGAACCGGATCCAGGCGCAGGCCAGCGGTATCTACGGCCCAGTGGTTTCGTCCCTTGCCTATGCATTCCTGAACGCGCAGCCGGATGTCGGTATTGATGATCCGCGTGAGGAGCTGCTTGGCTCCGCCAGCCTGCGTCTTGAAGAAAACTGGCGGATCTTCGGGTCCATGCGGTATGATCTGCAGAACAGCAACATTGTGCAGGACGGTCTTGGTATCGGCTATGATGACGAAGGCTTCTCGCTGTCTGTCACCTACGCCGAAGACCGCAGCCGCAACGACGGCGATGAAGTCAACCGGACGCTCTATTTCCGCATCGGTTTGAGGACCATCGGCACGACACAGGTTTCAAGCGGCGCTCTCAACTAGACTATCTGACTGACCGCGGGTCATCATGCCGCCACGAAAAAAGGCATGATGCGTGGAATCTTTGAAATTTCGGGCATGATATGCGAAACATCATGTCACAAAACAACGAACTGCGGTTTGGCCTCAAGCCAGCACGGATGGTTACTCAATGCGACTTCGTATCGTTCCGGTTTTCTTTGGACTAGCTTTGATCCTGGCAGCCCCGCTGGCAGCGCCTGCGCATGCTGCGATCAAGATCATCGTCAATGACGTGCCGATTACCGATTACGATATCAGCCAACGTGCCCGGCTGATAACGATGACCCAGCGCAAATCCGCGTCCATCGCGAAGAAGCAGGCGCAAGAGGAACTGGTCGACGATCAGGTCAAGCTCGCAGAAGCCGAACGGGTCGGTATCGACGTCAGCAAATCGGAAGTCGACAACGCGTTCAACAACATCGCCCGCAATGTGAAGATGTCACCGGCGCAACTGTCCAAGGCACTTCGCAGCGGCGGCGTACAGCCGGACACCTTGAAGGACCGGCTCAAGGCCCAGCTTGCCTGGAACCAGGTCCTGCGCTCCCGCTTCAGCGGCCGGATCGAGGTGAATGAATCCGACGTGATCGCCGCCTTGAAGAAGACCGACGAAGAGGATCGTCAGAAATCCATCGAATATGATCTCAAGAGGGTCATTGTCGTCGTTCCGAAGAACTCTTCCGGCGGCTTCAAGTCGAAGCGCAAGAACGAGAGCAACCAGATCCGGGCAGCCTTCAACGGCTGCGATGAATCCGGCGCCGTTCTCGGCAAATACAGCGAAGTGGTTGTTCAGCCCATCGGCCGCAGGCTTGAAACCGAGTTGCCGGAAAACATGCGCGCCGAAATCGAAAAGATGACCCCGGGCAAATTGACGAAACCGTCCGCTACACCAGTCGGCTATGAAATGATCGCCGTATGTGGAAAGCGTGAAATCGCATCTGACATCGCGGTGCGTACGGAACTTGAAAACGAGCTGCGGCAGAAGGAAGGCGAAAGCCAGTCCCGCCGCTACCTCTTGGAAATCCGTCGCCGCTCCACCATCATCTATCGCTGATCCTGCATGCGCTCCAACCAGAAGCCGATTGCCGTGAGTATGGGGGAGCCCGCCGGGATCGGCCCGGATTTGACCCTGATTGCCTGGGCCAATCGCAAGGCCCTCGGACTGCCTCCTTTCTACATCCGCGGTGATGAAACCCTGCTGCAGGAACGGGCTCGAAAAATAGGCCTGAATGCCCGGCTAAAGTCCGTGACACAGGACGAGGCCACCGCGACCTTCGCCAAGGCGCTCCCCATCGTGCAGACCGGGCCCGCGCTTTCCGACCAGCCGGGTGTGGAAACGCCTGAGACGGCAGCCTCGGTCGTAGCCTCGATCGAGGGTTGCGTCGAGGACATAAGATCGGGTCTTGCCTGCGCGCTTGTGACAAATCCGATCAACAAGGCTGCGCTGTACAGAACCGGCTTTGCCTTTCCCGGCCATACCGAATATCTGGGCTCGCTTGCCGTGACGCATTGGTCAGAAGAACCGGCAAAGCCCGTAATGATGATCGCCGGTCCCGAGCTGATGGTCGTGCCGGTCACCATTCATATTCCCCTTCGGGATGTTCCCGCCGCGCTGACGACAGAGCTCATTGTAGAGACCGCAGAGATCACTGCGAATGACCTCAAGACCAGGTTTGGCTACACCTCCCCCCGGCTGGCGCTTTGCGGGCTCAACCCTCACGCGGGCGAGAACGGTTCGATGGGCACGGAAGACCGGGATATCGTCGAGCCGGCTGTAGCGCGCTTGCGTGCGATGGGTATCGACGCCAGTGGCCCTCATCCCGCCGACACATTGTTTCACCCGGCTGCACGCGAGAACTACGACTGCGTGCTTGGCATGTATCACGATCAGGTGTTGATACCGGCAAAGACCATCGGCTTTGATGAAAGCGTCAATGTCACGCTTGGCCTGCCCTTTGTCCGCACATCTCCCGACCATGGTACCGCCTATGGCCTTGCGGGAACAGGCACCGCCCGGGTTGACAGTTTTGCTGCCTCATTGCGCATGGCGGATGTTCTTGCGAACCCCGATCGGTTCTAGGGCGGCAACGACAATGGCCCAGATAGATGACCTGCCCCCGCTGCGCGACGTCATCGCCGCACACGGTCTCAATGCCAAGAAGTCGCTTGGGCAGAACTTCCTTCTTGATCTCAACCTCACCTCCCGCATCGCACGATCGGCCGGCGACCTCGAAGATTGCACCGTGCTGGAAGTCGGTCCGGGACCGGGCGGGTTGACGCGCGCTCTGCTGGCTGCCGGAGCGAAGCGGGTGATTGCCATCGAGAAGGACAGCCGTTGTCTGCCGGCGCTCGCCGAGATCGCAGATCATTACCCTGGACGCCTTGACGTTATCGAAGGCGATGCCCTTGAAATCGACCCTGTGGCTCTGACCGGGGGCGATAAAGTCCGAATTGCTGCAAACCTGCCCTACAACGTCGGCACCCAATTGCTTATAAACTGGATCACGACGCCGCAATGGCCCCCCTTCTGGTCGTCGCTGACACTGATGTTCCAGAAGGAAGTTGGCGAGCGGATCAGCGCGCAACCTGGATCGAAGGCTTACGGCAGACTCGCGGTTCTGGCTGGCTGGCGCTGCAAGGGCGGCATCCTGTTCGACATCAGCCCGAAGGCTTTCACCCCGCCACCAAAGGTGACGTCGGCAGTTGTCCACCTGGAACCCAACGCCACGCCCCTGCCGTGTGGTCTGAAAGCCCTTGAAAAGATAACTGCTGCTGCCTTCGGCCAGAGACGCAAGATGCTGCGTGCCAGCCTCAAGGCGCTCACACCCGACGCGGAAGAGCTGATTACAAAGGCCGGCCTGAAGCCGACGGCCCGCGCCGAGGAAATCGATATTGCCGGGTTTGTCGAACTTGCAAATACATTCAGGACGGCCCGGGCAATTTAGCACCATGCCTCACGGCAAGGGCCTCCAGCTCGCGGCATTTGCCAACCTGGACGGCTTTCAGGTTTTCCGGATCATCCAAGCCAAGATCCCGTACCAGCCAGTCCGGCATGGTGCATGACCCGTTTTGCGAATCCGGACCGATGGACCATAGGTTCCGTTTTCTCGAAAAGATGAATTTCAGCAAGCTGACCATCGTCTGTTGTCCCGTTGATAACGGGGTGAAGATGTCAGACTTCATTCGCAATGTAATTGAATGATAATGCATGATATCATTCAATAATGAATAACAACGATTTTGACTGGGATGCTGTGCGCGTTTTCCTTGCCGTCGCCGAGCATCAAAGCCTCAGCAAGGCAGCCCAGGTCCTTCGCCTGTCCCAACCGACTGTCGGCCGCCATATCGCGCGACTGGAAGAACAGTTGGACGTGCAACTGTTCGATAGACGCCAGACCGGCTATGAGCTGACAGGCGGCGGCCGCAGGCTGATCAAGATTGCCAGATCGATGGCTCGTGGAGCGGCCGACTTCAGGCGCGCTGTCGACCTGGAAAAAGCAGACTCAACCGAACAGGTCTGCAGGATTACCCTTGGCGAATGGGGACAGCATTATCTGACACGACACGTCGATCAGATCACCGACGGGCTGGAAGGTGTCCGTGTCGAGTTTTTTGCAGATGACGCCTTTTGGGACCTCAGCCGGAATTCCGCAGACATTGCCATAGGCAACCGCCCGCCAAAGCATCCGCACCTGATTGTCCAGAAACTGGGTGAGATCAAGTTTCACGTCTATGCTTCGCAGGCCTATTGCCTGAAACGGCCGGATGCTGTTGACCCGTCGACATGGCAGGACCAGATCTGGGCAGGTTATTGTGGCAGTCGGGCTCGACTGAAATCCTCGCAACTGCTGAACGCCATTCTTCTGGGCAAGTCATGCCGCTACGCGGTCAACAATTCCGTTTCACTCTGCAATATCCTGACGGAAGGTCATGCCATGGGGATCCTGCCGGACTGGATTGCCGAAACAGAAGGCCTCACGCGCCTGTCGACGGCCCCTCTCGCCCACGGAGAATCCTGGATGAGTTTTCACGAGAGACTGCGCTTCCATCCCACGCTGTCGGAAGTCAAGGATCGCGTGGCCAAGCTGTACCGCCAGAGGATTTTTGAAACAGCATCACTGCCATAAGGGGCTGACGCCGCTCTCGGATCCTCGTGGGTCTTCCGTTTAACGACAGGGGCGGCTGTGACCGGATACTCTCGAGGCGGTCTGTGAGCGGTCAGGACTTCTCGGCAAGTTCGGTTTCGAGATCGTCGACCATTCCTTGAATAAGGGGCCCGATCTTCGGTGAGCGAAACTGCTTCAGTCGCTCTGCCTTCAGGATCGCGCGGACATTCTCATATGCACGTTCCAGATCGTCGTTGACGACCACATAGTCGTATTTCGACCAGTGCCGCATTTCTCCGACCGCGGTCTTCATGCGCTTCAGGATAACGGTATCTTCGTCTTCGGCGCGCCGCTTCAGACGGGATTTCATTTCCGCGATGGAGGGCGGCAGGATGAAGATGGAGACGACATCATCGCGCATCTTCTCGTAGAGCTGGAAGGTGCCCTGGATATCGATGTCGAACAGAATGTCCTTGCCGTTCTCGATGGCGTTTTCGACCGGTCCGCGTGGCGTGGCGTAGTAGTTTCCGTGTACCTCGGCCCATTCCAGCAGCTCGTCATGCTCGCGCATCTGCTCGAACCTGCCGGCATCGATGAAATGGTAATGCACACCGTCAACTTCGCTGGACCGGCGCGGCCGCGTGGTCACAGAAATAGACAGGGCCAGATTGTCTTCGTTCTGCAGCAACAGACGCGCGATGGTCGACTTCCCGGCACCGGACGGCGACGACAGCACCAGCATCAGGCCACGGCGCTGCTGCTCGGCCTGCTCCGCACTGACAGTGGTTCCCGTTGAGGTCCCGGCAGGTGCGTCGGACATGTGGCTCACTCCAGATTCTGTATCTGCTCACGCATTTGATCGATAACGGACTTCAAGTCCAGCCCAATGGCCGTCAGGTCCACGTCGTTGGACTTTGAACACAAAGTGTTGGCTTCCCGGTTAAATTCCTGAGCCAGAAAATCCAGGCGCCGGCCGATGGCCCCGCCAGTGTCCATCAACTCGCGCACGGCAGCCACGTGGGCATGCAGTCGGTCCAGCTCTTCGCGGATGTCGGCCTTGGTTGCCAGAAAGACTGCTTCCTGATGCAGACGCTGCGGCTCCAGCTGACCGTCTGAAGCATCCATCAGTTCGGCAACCTGACGCTTCAGCCGTGCCTTTATGGCTTCGGGCTTGCGCGCAGGCAGCTCTTCGGCAGCCTGGGTCAATTCGGCGATCATGTCGATCTGGTCACGGACCACCTTGCCGATCGCCAGGCCTTCGCTATGACGCATGTCGACGAGATCGATCAGGGCCGCATCCAGGGTCGTCAGCAATGTGTTGTGAAGCGCCGCCTGAACATCCTCGTCTTCTTCGGGCTCCTTGAGCTCGAACACCCCCTTCTGTGCCAGAATGGCGTCGAGTGAGGGTGGAGCAAGATCAGGCACACGGTTCTTGAGGAGTTCGATAGTCGCCAGAACAGCATCCAGGGCCAATTCATTGACCTGCAGTTGCTGTTCCGACTGGTCTCGCTGCATCGAAAGTCCAATGGAAACGTTCCCGCGCCGAAGAAGTTTGCCGCAGCGCTCGCGGATCTTCGGCTCCAGCGTTTCCAGGCCAGTCGGAATACGGATACGAAGGTCAAGCGACTTGCCGTTGACAGACCTCAGTTCCCAGGTCCAGCGCACCGGTCCGGATTCTCCCAAGGCTCGTGCAAAGCCTGTCATGCTGGCAAGTGCCATGTGCCCCCCTTCGCGAAAGCGCCGCCGCCGGCCCGCCGCAAAGGCGGGCTCCGGTCAATTGGATGTGGCCGGCTGCGTTTCCTGGTTCTGTTCCGTCTGCCGGCGTTCTCTTTCCACCTGACGCCACTTGCGCACGTTTGCCTGGTGCTGCTCGTAGGTTTCGGCAAAGATGTGTCCACCAGTCCCGTCGGCCACGAAATAGAGATCCTTCGTGCGCGATGGATTGGCAACCGCTTCCATGGCAGCCCGGCCCGGGTTGCCGATCGGTCCCGGCGGCAATCCGTCGATCTGGTAGGTGTTGTACTTGTTTTCCGCCTTGAGCTCGGATTGCTTGATCGCCGAGCGATCCTTGAGCCAGGCTTCGCCGCCGTAAAGACCGTAGAGAATGGTCGGGTCGGATTGCAGGCGCATGTTCTTGTTGAGGCGGTTGACGAACACACCGGCGACACGTGGACGCTCGTCGGCCAGGGCCGTTTCCTTTTCCACGATGGACGCAAGGATGACCAGTTCCTCCGGCGACTTCACCGGAAGGCCCTCGGTGCGACGTTCCCAGATTTCGTTCAGCAGCTTGGTCTGCGCTGCCTTCATCTGGTTCAGAACTTCCTGGCGCGACGCACCGCGTGCAAACGTATAGGTTTCAGGAAGCAGAGCGCCTTCGACCGGAACCTCTTTAATCTCGCCGACAAGAACGGGATGCTCACGCACGCGCTCGATTATCTGGGCTGTGGTCCAGCCTTCCGGGATCGTTACCGAATGGGTGACGGCATTGCCTTCCACCAGATCGGTCATGATCTCCTGCATGGAGACGCCGGGCGCAAAAGCGTATTCGCCGGCTTTCAGCTTGGTGGCGTTCTTGTAGAAGCGGATACCCAGATTGAAGATCCACTCGTCCAGCAGATTGTCACTGATGACGCCCTGCCCTGAAAGCCTGTCGGTAATTCCGGAAAGCCCTGCACCAGAGGAAATCACCACGGTGGCGTCCTTTTGCAGAGGGCCCTTTTCTTCGAATTTCTGTTTTCCGAAATAAAGCGCGCCCCCGAACGCGGCCAGTCCGAACACGGTCAGGGTGATGACCATGTTGATCAGAATGACGAAGGGGTTGCGTACGTGCCGGGAGCGTTGCGGAGGCGCAGGCGCCGGTTCCGGCTGCAAGGCTTCACGCGGGCTTTTGGGCTTAATGCGCATATTGGGTCGCACCTCCAAGATTGAGCCCCCAAATCCCTGACCAAGGCTCAAACGGACCAGTTGTCACAATCAAAGTTTCAGGCCGGCCCGTGAGATTCGGACCGGCCTGAAGAACTTGAATGGGTTATGCGGCAACTTTGCGGAAGACAAGCGAGGCATTTGTGCCGCCGAAGCCGAACGAATTCGAAAGGGCGATATTAATGTCCAGCTTCTTCGGCTTGTGCGGCACCAAATCGATGACCGTCTCGACCGACGGGTTATCGAGGTTGATTGTCGGCGGCGCCATGCCATCCCGAATGGCCAGGACCGAGAAAATGGCCTCGACCGCACCAGCGGCACCCAGAAGGTGGCCTATGGAAGACTTGGTCGACGACATTGTCAGATCACCGGCGTATTCGCCCGCTAGACGGGTGACCGCGCCAAGTTCGATCTCGTCGCCGAGCGGCGTCGAGGTTCCGTGAGCATTCACATAATCGATGTCGGCCGGCGTGACCTGGGCGCGCTTCAGCGCGGCTTCCATGCAGCGGTAGGCGCCATCACCATCAGAGGACGGAGCCGTGATGTGATAGGCATCGCCCGACAGACCGTAACCGATGATTTCACCGTAAATCTTTGCGCCACGACGAACCGCGTGCTCGTATTCCTCCAGCACAACGACACCGGCGCCCTCGCCCATCACAAAGCCGTCGCGTGCGACGTCATAGGGACGAGACCCTTTTTCCGGGGTGTCATTGAAAGCCGTGGAAAGCGCGCGGCAGGCAGCGAAGCCGGCAAGCGCAAGACGGCAGACCGGGGATTCCGTACCACCGGCAACCATCACGTCCGCGTCGCCGAAGGCGATCAGCCGGGAAGCATCGCCGATGGCGTGCGCACCGGTGGAACACGCTGTCACGACTGCGTGGTTCGGGCCCTTCAGGCTGTGACGGATCGAAACATACCCGCCGGCCAGGTTGATCAGGCGGCCGGGAATGAAAAACGGAGAAATGCGGCGCGGGCCTTTTTCGGCCAGCAGATGAGCGCCCTGCTCGATGCCCTGAAGGCCGCCGATGCCCGAGCCGATCAGAACGCCTGAACGGGCCTGCTGGTCGTAGGTCTCGGCCTTGTAACCGGAATCAGCCATTGCCTGGTCGGCAGCAGCCATCGCATAGACGATGAAATCATCGACCTTCCGCTGTTCCTTGACGTCCATCCAGTCATCCGGATTGAACGCGCCTTCTACGGAGGGGTCACGCGGGATCTGGCATGCGATCTGGCACGCCAGATCGTCAACTTTGAAGTTCGTGACCTTGTTGGCCCCGCTCTTACCTTCGAGGATCTTTTTCCAAGTGACATCGACACCACAGCCAAGCGGCGTCACCATGCCCAACCCAGTTACGACAACTCGCCTCATACACCCGCACTTACGTTGGAAGGGTCAGGCGGGGGTCTGCCCCGCCGGCCCGATCTTCAAACATTCACAAGAAGGGCTGCGCCCTTACTTGTTGGCTTCCAGGAATTTGACAGCGTCGCCAACGGTCAGGATGGTTTCTGCTGCGGTGTCCGGGATTTCTACGCCGAATTCTTCTTCGAAGGCCATGACCAGCTCGACCGTGTCGAGGCTGTCTGCGCCCAGGTCGTCGATGAAGCTTGCACCTTCAACAACTTTGTCCGCATCAACACCGAGGTGCTCAACGACGATTTTCTTTACCCGATCCGCGATATCGCTCATCTTTCACTTCCTTAGTTTTCATCTAATCGTCACTCGCGAAACTGCCCCCATCCGGTTTGCAAACAAGCGGTGGCGCGAACTCGCGGTCTTTAAGATGTCGCCGCACACTCAGGCCGGTTTATTTGGCCCGACTGTGCAATTCGAAACAATCGGCGGGTTGGTAACACACTTTGTTGACCTTTACCAGCCGATCCAGACCGCTTGTGAGCGGCCCGGATTCTTTTTGCCTGCTCGGCAAAAATTCCTTTTAAATCATAGCCATGCCACCATTGACGTGCAGGGTCTGCCCGGTCACGTAAGCGGCTTCATCGCTGGCCAGGTAAACGGCGGCTGCGGCAATCTCGGCGGAAGTGCCCAAACGCCCAGCAGGCACGCTCGTTAAAATCGATTCTTTTTGCTTGTCGTTCAGCGCATCGGTCATTGCCGTTTCGATAAAACCGGGGGCAATCGTGTTGACCGTGATGTTGCGGCTGGCGACTTCCCGCGCAAGCGATTTGTACATGCCGATCATGCCGGCCTTGGCAGCAGCGTAGTTGACCTGCCCCGGATTTCCGGTGACGCCAACCACGGAGGTGATGCCGACGATGCGGCCGGAGCGGCGCTTCATCATGCCCTTGATCGCGGCGCGGCACAGACGAAAGCCGGACGACAGGTTCACTTCCAGAACCTGATCCCACTCTTCGTCTTTCATTCGCATGAAGATGTTGTCGCGCGTGATCCCGGCATTATTGACGAGAATATCGACCGAGCCCATCTTTTCTTCGGCGGCGGGCAGCAAGGCGTCCACAGCCGCGCGGTCAGACAGATTCGCCGGTGTCACGAAAGCGCGCTCACCCAGATCAGCGGCAAGCGCTTCCAGTTTTTCAGCCCGCGTGCCGGACAAGGAGACGGTTGCGCCCTGTGCGTGGAGCGACCGGGCGATTGCCTCGCCGATCCCACCGGTAGCACCGGTGACAAGCGCGTTTTTCCCTTCCAAGCTGAACATTTGGGATCCTTCCATTGTTCCTGTTTCGGCCCGCGGCGGGCCAAATCGACGTCCCGGGCGATATAAGCCTTATCCGGAGATCTTTTCCATAAGGGCGTCGATATCTTCCGGAGAATTGACCGCCATGCCGGCGGCGTCCTTGGCGATCCGCTTGACCATGCCGGTCAGAACCTTGCCGGTGCCGATCTCGACAAAGGTGTCGACGCCGTTCTCGGCCAGCCAGGTGATGCTCTCGCGCCAGCGCACGGTACCTGTGACCTGCTGCACGAGACGATCGCGAATTTCGCCGGCGTCAGTGATCGGGCGCGCCAGAACGTTTGCGACCAGCGGCACGGCCGGAGACCGGACGTCCGCATTTGCCAGCGCTTCGGCCATCTTGTCGGCAGCTGGCGCCATCAAAGAACAATGGAACGGTGCGCTGACCGGCAGCATCACCGCACGGCGCGCGCCCTTGGCCTTGGCAATCTCGACGGCACGTTCAACGGCGGCCAGATGCCCGGAGACCACGACCTGGCCCGGTGCGTTGTCGTTAGCGGCCTGACAGACTTCCCCCTGGGCGGCGGCTTCCGCCACTTCAGCAACGACATCGAAATCCAGACCCAGCAGTGCGGCCATCGCACCCTGCCCGACCGGAACCGCATTTTGCATGGCATCGCCGCGCACGCGCAGCAGTTTTGCCGCGGTCGCAATGTCCAGGCTTCCGGCAGCCGCCAGCGCGGAATATTCACCGAGGGAGTGACCTGCGACATAGGAAACACTGTTGGCCAGATCCAGACCGCGGGCTTCCAGCACGCGCATGGTTGCAAGGCTCACCGCCATTAGTGCCGGCTGAGCATTTGCGGTCAGCGTCAACGTTTCTTCCGGACCGGTCCACATGACATCGGACAGTTTCTGGCCAAGTGCCTCATCGACTTCATCGAACACGGCTTTCGCCTCGGGAAATGCATCGGCAAGGGCTTTGCCCATTCCAACGCCCTGACTGCCCTGGCCGGGGAATGTAAATGCAATGGTCATCTGGAAACGCCTCCGTGACTCGTGAGCGGACCTTGTTCTTTTTATAGCGACAGGTCGACGGCTTTTTAGAAAGCGGAGAAGACAGCCTCATGCAGGCTGAAATCGAACTTGGCGCGAGGCTATGATACGGTCTTGACCAAACTGTCAAGGCCCAGAGGTCAATCATTTCCCGTTTTCGGGCGGTTTTGCCTGATTTCCTCTGGAATGAAGCCGAACCCTATTGCGCCTTCACAATCTCGACACCGGCCTTCCACCTGATCCCCTCCCGGGCTATGCAGTATATATGGTCCCAACGATTGTCCAAATCACGGGCTGTCGTGGCTTTGCATGTATTCCCTCGCTTTTGGGCGGATGCTGCTTGCAATTTCCTCAAAACAGAGTATAGAGCGCGCTTCATCCGGGGTTTGGCCGGGGGCTGAACGGAAGGGCATGACGCCAGGATCTTTGATCGGATCCGACTTCCCGTGTTCCCGCTCTCGTTAGAATTCTCGTGCCTTTCCGGGGCTACGAGGAGGCTCTGCGCCGACCCCGCGTTGTCAACACGAAGAAAGGCTATTTCCATGCCTCTTTACGAGCACATATTCCTGGCTCGCCAGGACGTTTCGGCCCAGCAGGTCGAACAACTCGTCGAACAGTACAAGGGCCTCATCGAAGGCGCCGGCGGAACTATCGGCAAGGTGGAAAACTGGGGTCTGCGTTCCCTCGCATACCGCATCAAGAAGAACCGCAAGGCTCACTACACTCTCATGAACATCAACGCACCGCACGCCGCGGTTGCCGAGATGGAGCGTCAGATGGGTCTGAGCGAAGACGTCCTGCGTTTCATGACCTTCAAGGTCGATGAACTGGACGAAGAGCCGTCCGCAATGATGCAGAAGCGTGACCGCGACGACCGCCGTGGTGGCGATCGTGGTGGACGCTTTGGTGGTGGCGATCGCGGCGGTGACCGCGGTGGACGCGGTGGCGACCGCGGTGAGCGCGCTCCGCGCCGCGCAGAAGGGGAGTAAGATTGATGGTTGATATTGCACAACTCCCGAGCCGCCGTCCGTTCTTCCGTCGCCGGAAGACCTGCCCGTTCTCAGGCACCAACGCGCCGAAGATCGATTACAAGGACATCCGTCTGCTGCAGCGCTACATTTCCGAGCGCGGCAAGATTGTCCCGAGCCGCATCACCGCGGTTTCCGCGAAGAAGCAGCGTGAACTGGCCCGTGCGATCAAGCGCGCCCGCCTGCTCGGCCTGCTGCCGTTCGTGATCAGCTAAGCGTTTCTCAAAAATCTTGAGACGTTTCTTTCGGGGGCTCCCCGGAAGACCCGAATTGGGGCCGCGGGCAAACGGCCTCTAACCACCCTCACCGGGTGGGACAGTAGGAGAAATGACATGCAAGTTATCCTTCTTGAGCGTATTGCCAAGCTCGGCCAGATGGGCGACACCGTTCGCGTTCGCGACGGCTATGCCCGTAACTTCCTGCTGCCGCAGGGCAAGGCGCTGCGCGCCAACAAGGCAAACCTTGAGCGTTTCGAACTCGAGCGCGTTCAGCTCGAAGCTCGTAACCTGGAGCGCAAGAACGAAGCCGAAGGCGTCGCTTCCAAGCTCGACGGCGAATCCCTGGTGATGATCCGTTCCGCTGGCGAAACCGGCCAGCTCTACGGTTCCGTTTCCACGCGCGATATCGCTGACGGCCTGACCAGCGCAGGCTTCTCCGTTTCCCGTAGCCAGGTTGAACTGCGCAACCCGATCAAGACGATCGGTCTGCACAGCGTTCTCATCCAGCTGCACCCGGAAGTCGAAGTCGCCATCAGCGTCAATGTCGCCCGTTCTGAAGACGAAGCAGTCCGTCAGGCAGCCGGTGAAGATCTCTCCACTCCGGAACTGGACGTCTTCGAATTCGAAGAAGATGAAGAAGCAGAAGGCACCGAAGAAGGTGCAGAAGCTTCCGACGAAGTAACGGAAGAAGAAGAAGCCTAAGCGCTTTCCTTCCTTTTCGGCTTGAAAAACGGCGCTGGCTTCAGCGCCGTTTTTTGTTTGCCGGCAATTGTTCCAGATGCAGGCGCACGATCCCTAAACCTGGCTTTTCAGTTTCGGTTGCAAGGCCTTGAAACTGCTCGAATATTCATTAACCAGCTATTAATCTTCTCAAAAATATCATTAAATTCAAAGACTAAGAGGTAGGTCCTTGAGTCTTCAATCGACTTCAGAGTCAAGCTGGATTCGATTCTTTCCCCGCTGATTTGCCCAAGCCGGTGGGAATCCGAAACAGCGGTTTTTGAACCTTGAGCCCTCCTTCGTCACAGAGTATTCCCAATGAACTTGGGTCAACGGGGGACGATATGAAGGGCACGCTGCAGAAGGTCGAGACGGAAGAAGACGTCCAGCGCCTGGCACCACACAATGCCGAAGCGGAGCGTCAGCTCCTGGGTGCGATTCTCGTCAACAACGAGACGTTTTACCGGGTCTCCGACTTTCTAGAACCACATCACTTTTTCGTACCGGCCCATCAGGACATCTACGAGAAGATCAGCCATCTGATCCGCGCGGGCAAAACCGCGTCGCCGATCACGCTCAAGACCTTCTATCCCGCCAACGCGAAGATTGCGGATCTGTCCGCGACCCAGTTTCTTCTGCGTCTGGCCGGCGATGCCGCCTCGATCATCAACGCCGAGGACTATGGCCGGACCATCTACGACCTGGCCATCCGGCGGAATCTGATCCGCATCGGCGAGGACATGGTCAACATCGCCTTTGATGCCCCGATTGACGTGCCGCCCACCCAGCAGATCGATGATGCGGAGCGACGCCTTTTCGAGCTGGCCGAAACCGGCCGCAGCGAAGGCGGTTTCGTCGCCTTTGGCGACGCCCTGACAGAAACCATTGAAATGGCGCATGCGGCCTATAACCGCGAAGGAGCCCTCTCCGGTATTTCCACTGGGCTTCGCGAACTCGACCGGCTTATGGGTGGTCTGCAGCACTCGGATCTGATCGTTCTTGCCGGCCGTCCCGCCATGGGCAAGACCTCTCTGGCAACCAACATTGCCTATAACATTGCTCAGTCCTACAAGGCCGAGGAACAGCCGGACGGCTCGATCAAGACGGTGAATGGCGGAGTGGTCGGCTTCTTCTCGCTGGAAATGTCCGCTGAACAGCTCGCCACACGTATCATTTCCGAACAGGCGGAAATCTCGTCCTCGAAAATCCGCCGCGGTGATATTACCGAAGCGGAATTCGAAAAGCTCGCCGCCTGCGCGCAGACCATGCAGGCCGTTCCGCTGCACGTCGACCAGACAGGTGGCATTTCCATTGCGTCGCTGGTGGCAAAGGCGCGGCGACTGAAACGCCAGCGCGGGCTCGACCTGCTCGTGGTCGACTATATCCAGCTCCTGTCGGGATCCAACAAGAACTCCGGCAACCGTGTCCAGGAAATTACCGAAATCACCACGGGCCTGAAGGCGCTCGCAAAAGAGCTGCATGTCCCGATCATCGCGCTTTCACAGCTTTCCCGTCAGGTGGAATCGCGAGACGACAAACGGCCAATGATGTCGGATCTGCGTGAATCAGGTTCCATCGAGCAGGACGCCGACGTGATCCTGTTCGTGTTCCGCGAAGAATATTATCTGTCCAAGACAGAGCCGGAGTTCGGCACCGTCGAACATGAAAACTGGCAACGGGACATGGAGCGGCTCAAAGGCAAGGCGGAAGTCATCATCGCCAAGCAGCGTCACGGCCCGACAGGCACTGCCAACCTGCACTTCGAAGGCCAGTACACCCGCTTTTCCGATCTTGCGGAAGAAGACCACCTGCCCGAGCGCTACGAATAGACCTTGCTATTCTTTTCCCAGAAGGGCCGTCTCCCGCGGACGGCCCGCATTGCTTATTTTCACTGCGCCAGCCATTTCCCTGCGGCAATTTACAAGCGGTCCGCACCTTCTCACGATTAAGCCACTGTTAAATCTCCTCACTTACTTTAAGTAGAAAGAATTGCCCTTAAATCTTTTTCAGGTGACCGGATCTTGTTTTCATCGGCACAAAAACTCCTCGAGGAAGCACGCATCTTTCCGCGTAAAAGATGCAAGTGGCCCGGCCTATTGAAACAGGAAACAACCCATCGCCCCTGTGTGGTGGAAGATATCAGCGTCGGTGGTTGCCGTGTTGCAACCAACACCAAGGGTCTGGAACGGAACCAGCGGATCACCATCGAAATCGAAAGCCGGAAGTTGCGCTTTTATGGCGAATTGCGCTGGGTGCGGTCCGGCGAAGCAGGCGTCGAATTTCTCTACATGGACTGAAATTCCTTCCGGACGAACGCCGTTTGCATGTTTTGCGGACAGGTCCCGGTGCTGCGCTTCATTTGGTCACGCATCCTGCTGTCTGGCCATTGGTGCAAAAACCACGTGATGCGCTAAGCTCCCTCTCGAATTTCAGACTTTGATTCTGACCGGAGAGATATCCGAACCGTGCCTGCGACTTCTGAAAACGCCTTCCCTTCCGACCTTTACGGTGGCCGCCTGACGATCGATCTCGATGCGATCGTTTCGAACTGGTCCTTGCTGAAAGGCAAGGTAGCCAGCCGCACCGACTGTGCTGCCGTGCTGAAGGCCGATGCTTATGGTACCGGGCAGGACAAGACAGCTGCCGCGCTCTACCAGGCTGGATGCAGGACGTTTTTCGTCGCGGTGCCAACCGAAGCGCTCATGCTGCGCGCCTGTCTTCCCGACGCGGTCATCTATGTGCTCGACGGATTGTTCCCAGACACGGCCGAGCATTTCCTGACCCATGACATCCGCCCGGTCCTCGGCAGCTTTGAGGAGCTTGAGGAATGGTCGGGGGTCTGCAAGGCGTCAGGCAAGAGTTTTGCGGCTGCGGTCCATCTCGATACCGGCATCCACCGTCTTGGTCTGTCACCGGCAGAATTTACCCGAGCTCTTGGGGACACCAACATACTGGGGCCGTTCCAGCCATCACTGGTGATGAGCCATCTTGCCTGTGGTTCGACGCCCGATCACGATATGAACCGGCGGCAGCTCATGCTGTTTCGCGAGGTGACCGCTCCCTTCCCCCACATTCCGCGGTCCCTGGCGAATTCGGCCGGTGTTCTGCTCGGACCGGACTACCATTTCGATCTTGTCCGTCCGGGAATTGCGCTTTACGGCGGCCTTGCCGTTGAAACGATGCCCAATCCGATGAAGCCGGTTGCCAAGGTGGAAGCACGCATCATGATCGTGCGCGACGTGCCAGAGGGCGACACAATCGGCTATGGCGCCAAACAAACAGCCAAGCGCCCCTTGCGCAATGCCGTTGTCGCTGCCGGATATGCCGACGGCATGATCCGGCGGGCTGGATCGACGGATGAACGCCCGGGGGGATTCGGGCTGATCGGCGGGCACAAGGCGCCAATCCTTGGCCGGATTTCCATGGACATGATCACGCTTGACGTGACGGATGTGCCGGAACATCTGCTACAGCGCGGCGCGTTTGTGGAAATGCTGGGACCGGGTGTTGCAGCATCCGACCTTGCCGCTTATGCGGAAACCATCGATTACGAATATCTGACAAGCCTCGGGCGGCGGTTTGAGCGCATCTACGCGCCACTCACCTGATCGGAGCCGAGAGCGAAAGGCGAAATTTCATGGCACGACGCTCCACCTCCTTCGTCTGCCAGTCCTGCGGCGCCGTTACCGCCAAATGGGTTGGCCGCTGCGAAAGCTGCGGTGAATGGAACACCATCGTGGAGGAGCAGACCGGTGGTGGCATCGGCGGCGGTCCTGGCCGCGCTGCCCGCACCAAGGGTCGCGTCATTCCACTGGTCGGTCTTTCGGGCGATGCCAAGGAAGCCCCGCGCATTCAGACGAAAGTACCTGAACTCGACCGGGTAACCGGTGGTGGGTTCGTGCGTGGCTCGGCGCTGCTCGTCGGCGGTGATCCCGGTATCGGCAAATCCACCCTGCTGATCCAGGCAGCGGCGCAACTTGCCAATCTCGGACACAAGACCGTCTATATTTCCGGCGAAGAAGCCATCGGCCAGGTGCGGCTTCGCGCCGAAAGGCTGGATCTCGCCCAGGCTCCTGTCGCGCTGGCGGCTGAAACGAGTGTGGAAGACATTCTGGCAACGCTGGAATCGGACACGGCTCCCGCCCTCTTGATCCTCGATTCCGTGCAGACCCTGTGGACAGACCAGGTGGAATCTCCTCCCGGTACGGTGACGCAGGTGCGGGCGTCAGCTCAGGCGATGGTGCGCTATGCCAAGAAAAACGGCACCACCCTCGTTCTGGTCGGGCATGTGACCAAGGACGGTCAGATTGCCGGTCCGCGCGTCGTTGAACATATGGTCGACGCCGTGCTCTATTTCGAGGGCGATGGGGCCCACCAGTACCGCATCCTGCGCTCGGTCAAGAACCGCTTCGGTGCAACCGACGAAATCGGCGTCTTCGAGATGACCGGAAAGGGCCTTCAGGAAGTGCCCAACCCGTCTGCGCTGTTTCTGGGAGACCGCAACACGTCCGCGCCCGGCGCTGCCGTCTTTGCCGGCCTGGAGGGCTCCAGACCGCTCCTGATCGAGATCCAGGCGCTGGTTGCGCAGTCGTCGCTCGGAACGCCGCGCAGGGCCGTGATCGGCTGGGACAGCGCACGTCTCTCGATGATCCTGGCGGTGCTGGAAGCGCGTTGCGGCGTCCGCTTTTCGCAGCACGATGTCTATCTGAATGTTGCCGGCGGGCTCAAGATCAACGAGCCTGGAGCCGATCTTGCCGTGGCTGCGGCATTAATCTCCTCACTCAGCGGACTTGCCCTTCCGGCCAATTGCGTCTATTTCGGCGAAGTCAGCCTGTCAGGGGCCATCCGGCCGGTCGCCCAGGCCCCTTCCAGGCTGAAAGAAGCTGAGAAACTCGGCTTCGACCAGGCTTACTGTCCGGAGGGCAATCTCAAGGATGGCACCGTGTCTTCGTTCAAGACGACCGGAGTGCCGGAACTTGGGGACTTTGTTGCCAAACTTTCGGCTGAGGCTAGTGCTACGGGGCGGACCTGACGCATGATGGTGACGGGTTTGGACGAAAGGTTTAAGCTCTTGAAAGAGCGCCAGACAGAGGATTTTTCAGGAACATGCCGATAACGCTGCTGGACGGACTGCTCTTGGTCATCATGTTCATTTCGGCGGTCCTTGCGATGATCCGCGGATTTGTCAGGGAAGTGCTTTCCATCGTTTCCTGGGTGGCTGCGGCAGCTGCGGCATTCCTGCTTTACGAACGGGTCCTTCCTTACACCAAGCAGTATATCAACCATGATCTGGTTGCCATGGGCGTATCTGCCGCGGCAGTCTTTCTGGTCACGCTGCTGGTTGTCAGCTATATCACCATGCGGATATCCGATTTCGTGCTCGACAGCCGGATCGGCGCGCTCGACCGGACCCTCGGGTTCGTCTTCGGCGCCGTGCGCGGTCTGCTGCTGGTGGTGGTTGCGATGATGTTCTTCAACTGGTTTGTCCAGCCGGAACAGCAGCCGAATTGGGTCAAGACCGCCAAGTCGCGTCCGATCCTGCTGTCCATCGGCGAGCGGCTGGTGGCCGTGCTGCCTGAAGATCCGGAGAAGGCGATCCTGGACAAGATCCGGCAGAACAACCAGGCCGGAGGGGGAGCGACCCCGACCGAAGAACCGGCCTATAGCGATTCAGAACGTCAGGGACTTGAACAGCTCACGACGGACAGTAACTAACAGGCCTTGGGCAAAAACCGGGGTTACGAACCGAGACAGGGCAGACACGGGCACCGGATGACGGTGCAGCGTTGAATGAGGCATCCCGCGCGAGAATATGTGCGGGACGATGTACCATTTGCAAAGCGGTCAACCTCTGGTCCGTCCCTGTGACGATGACAGGCATTTGACCGCAAGACCCGGCCGGGCCTCCTACCGGCCAGAACGAAGGAGTGTTCGCCATGGCTGGCGGAACCGACGTGCACGAACCGTTCGACATCAATGCAGATACCTTGCGCGAAGAATGCGGTGTTTTCGGCATTCTGGGTCATGAGGATGCCAGCGCGCTGACCGCGCTCGGGCTTCATGCGCTCCAGCACCGCGGGCAGGAAGCAGCGGGGATCGTCACTGTCGACAACGAGCAGTTCCGTGCGGAACGTCATCTCGGCCTCGTCGGTGATCATTTCTCCGATGCCGACACGATCGAACGGCTGAGCGGCATGGCCGCAGTTGGCCACGTTCGGTATTCAACGACCGGCGAGACCATCCTGAGGAACGTGCAGCCGCTGTTCGCCGAGCTGGACGGCGGCGGCATCGCCGTGTGCCACAACGGCAACTTCACCAATGCCCTCACGCTCCGCCGCCAGTTGATCCGCGATGGCGCGATCTGCCAGTCGACCTCCGATTCCGAAGTGGTCCTGCAGCTCGTTGCCCGCTCACGCAAGGGCAAGATCGTCGATCGTTTCATCGACGCGATCACCCAGATGGAAGGCGCCTACTCGCTGGTCGCGCTGACCTCGAAGAAACTGATCGGCGCACGCGACCCGCTTGGTATCCGCCCGCTGGTTCTGGGCGACCTGAACGGCGCGCCGATCCTGGCGTCCGAGACCTGCGCGCTCGACATCATCGGCGCAAAGTTCATTCGTGAAGTAGAAAACGGCGAGGTAATCGTCTGTACTGCCACGGGGATCGATTCCTTCTTCCCCTTCGGCAAACGCCCTGCCCGTCCCTGTATTTTCGAATACATCTACTTCTCCCGCCCCGACAGCGTCGTCGGCGGCCGCAGCGTCTATGACGTTCGCCGGGAAATGGGCCGCCAGCTTGCACGGGAATCCAATGTCGAGGCTGACGTGATCGTTCCGGTGCCCGACAGCGGTGTGCCCGCGGCGATCGGCTTCAGTCAGGAAAGCGGCGTGCCGTTCGAACTCGGCATCATCCGCAACCACTATGTCGGCCGGACCTTCATCGAACCAACGCAGCAGATCCGTGCGCTTGGCGTAAAGATGAAACACTCCGCGAACCGGGCCCAGATCGAAGGCAAGCGTGTTGTGCTCGTCGACGACAGCCTGGTGCGCGGTACGACCTCGGTCAAGATCGTGCAGATGATCCGTGAGGCAGGTGCCAAGGAAGTTCACTTCCGCCTTGCCAGCCCGCCGATCAAGTATTCCGACTATTACGGCATCGATACGCCGGTGCGCGAGAAACTGCTGGCCGCGAAATACGGCCTGGAGGAAATGCGCGCCTATATCGGAGCCGACAGCCTGGCTTTCCTGTCCGTGGACGGCATCTACAAGGCCATGGGCTACGAGGGACGTGACGACGCAAATCCGCAGTTCACGGACCATTGTTTCACCGGCGATTATCCGACACCGCTGACCGATCTTTCCGAAGATCAGGACTTCGTCAGCGCCCCTCGCCTGGTCGAGGTCGGATAAAGAGCCCGAAACCCTTTTGACTGCTCAAATTTATGCCTTTCGGCGGTACCGCCGGAAGGCAAATTGATCTAAGAGATCACGCATGAACAAAGACTTTGAAGGCCGGATTGCCCTCGTCACCGGCGCCTCCCGCGGTATTGGCTATCAGATTGCAAAGCAGCTCGGCGAACGTGGTGCGCATGTCATCGCGCTTGCCCGAACTGTCGGTGGCCTGGAAGACCTTGACGACGAGATCCGCTCCGCCGGTGGGGAAACGACACTCGTACCGCTGGATCTGACCGACTTCGACGCGCTCGACCGGCTCGGCGCCGCGATCTACGAACGCTGGAAGAAGCTCGACATCTTCGTTGCCAATGCGGGAATTCTGGGTGTTCTGTCTCCCATCGGCCATATCGGCCCGAAGGACTTCGAGAAAGTGACGGCGGTCAATGTCGTCGCCAACTGGCGGCTGATCCGGTCGCTGGACCCGCTGCTGCGCCAGTCTGATGCCGGCCGTGCACTGTTCCTCTCTTCCGTTCATGCAAGCACCTGCACGCCCTTCTGGGGCCTTCAGTCCATCAGCAAGGCTTCTGTGGAAGCCATGGCGCGGACCTGGGCAAACGAAAGCCTGCAGACGAAGATGAAGATCAATCTTGCCGACCCCGGCCCGACCCGCACAGGTTTGCGGGCCAAGGCAATGCCGGGTGAGCTTGCCGATAACCTGCCCTCCCCGGACGACGTTGCGGCCGATCTTCTGCCCCTGCTTATGCCTGACGTTCTGGAAACCGGCAGCCTTTACGACCGTGTCAGCGGAGAATGGGTCCACCAAGCCTAAGGGCCCAATCCACTTGAGGTGGATCTGCTGCTGGAAGGGCTCCTGGCAACGGTTGCAAACCCCATCGTTTGACTTTACGCCTTCCGGTTGACTGCCGGAGGGAAGCTTTGCCATGCGCACCGATATCAGCGTCATCGCCTGGGATTTCGATGGTGTTCTCAACCGCAATATCGTCGACGGACGCTTCATCTGGGCAGACACGCTGGAAAGCGATCTTGGTATTGCGCTTGAATCGTTCGAGGCCGGTGTTTTTGATGCCACTTTCTCGCAAGTCATCTCCGGTAAACGGGACATCAAGTGTCACCTGCAGGAGTGGCTGGATCGGTCCGGGCACAAGCTGGATGCAGGAGATCTTCTCGAGTACTGGTTCGCCAAGGACGATCTGAAGGATCCGTTCACCTGCGGCTTGCTTGAGCAGCTGGCCGGGCACGATGTCGTTCAGGTGATCGCGACAAACAATGAGGCGCGGCGAGCCCGATACATCGAACAACAGGCCGGCTTCGGTTCTCTTGTCAGCCGGGTTTTCTCCTCCGGCCGCATCAAGTCAGCCAAGCCGGACACCGAATTCTTTACCCATGTCAGCACCGCTCTCGACATTGCACCGGCGCAGATACTGTTGATCGACGACAGCGCAACGAACGTTCGTGCTGCCAAGGCGCCTGGCTGGAAGGGATTTCATTTTACCGAGGAAACCCGCCCGGAGCTTGTCTCTTTTCTCGGCCTCTGACAGCATGCAGGGCGCGCAGCAGCTGTCAGCGCATAGGAGCCAGGAAAATGAAACTCGGTGCGTTCTCGGTCAGTCTGGCCGTCAAGGATCTTAAAAAATCAAAGGCGTTCTACGAAGGCCTCGGTTTCGTGGATGTCGGCGTTTCAAACGCGGACAACTGGACCGTCCTGAAGAACGGAGACACGATCATCGGGCTGTTTCAGGGCATGTTCGACAAGAACATCCTCACCTTCAATCCCGGCTGGGACCAGGATGCCAGGACGCTTGAAGATTTCCAGGATGTGCGGGACATACAAAAGGCATTGAAAGCGAAGGGATACGCTTTCGAATCCGAAGCTGACGAGGCAGGCAGTGGCCGCGCCAGCTTCATGCTGATCGACCCGGATGGGAACCCGGTTCTTGTCGACCAGCATGTCTGAGGCTGTTTAGGCAGCTTCGAAGGGCGCAAAGGAACTTTCGGCGATTTCCTTCAGGTCGGCAAAGACGCCCGGTGCGCCAACAACGACGCGTGCGCCGTCATAAAGGGACTGGTTGATGTCCTGTTCCAGAACTTCGCCGCCTGCTTCCTTGGTGATCAGCATGCCTGCGAGGCAATCCCAGGCGTTCATGTGGGATTCCACATAACCGATAAGGCGACCGGAGGCAGCATAGGCGAGCATCAGACCACCCGAGGCATTGCGGAAGAACACGCCGCCTTTGGAGACCAGAGCACCGACAACATTGACCGCATCGGTGACGGCTGTACGGCCGTTGAAACCAACTCCAACGGAGCCGTGGGAGAGGCTTTCGCTGTCGGAAGCGCGGATGGGTTTGCCGTTCAGGAAAGCACCATGCCCGGCGGCTGCCTTGAACGTTTCCCTGGAGACAGGATCGTGGATCACGCCAACGATCACCTGTCCCTGATGGACGCAGGAAATGATGACGCACCACTGCGGAATGCCAGCAACGAAATTTGCCGTTCCATCAATCGGGTCGGTGACCCATGTATAGCCCGAGGAGCCTTCTTCCATGCCATGTTCTTCGCCCAGAATACCGTCTTCCGGATAGCTTTTCGCCAACTCCTGACGGATGAGCGTTTCCACGTTGCGGTCGGCTTCCGACACGAGGTCCTGGTGACCTTTTTGCGTGACGGTGAGCGTGTCCAGCTTGCGGAAATAATCGAGACCGAGCTCGCCAGCCTTTTCGGCAAGGGCAACTGCGAATTCCAGCCGGTCGATGGACATGGTTCAAACTCCCTTTAAGTGTCGATAGTGGCGGGAAGCAGCCGACCCGCCAGGAAAGAAGAATACTGGCCGGTACCCCGGCAAACGCCGGGTGCCCTCCCCGCTCAGCCCCGTTTTCTCTTGGGGGCGTAAGGATTTTCACCTTTGCGATAGGACAGGCGAATGGGGGTACCGTGAATGTTGAAGGTCTGGCGCAGCGAATTGACCAGATAGCGGGTGTAGCTTTCCGGCAATTGCTCCGGACGCGAACAAAAGACCACGAAATGCGGCGGCCGCGTCTTGGGCTGCGTCATGTAGCGCAGGCGAACCCGGCGCCCGGCGACGGCGGGGGGTGGATGGTTTGCGGTGACCTTGTCCAGCCAACGATTCAGCTTGGCCGTCGAGACACGCGAATTCCAGGCCTCGTAGGCGGTAAAGACACTTTCGATCAGTCGATCGATACCCTGGCCCTGCTGGCCGGACAGTGTTGCGATCTGAACACCGCGGATCTGGTTGAAATACCGCTCGTTGGCGTCCTTGATCTTTTTCCAGGCTTCTTCCCGGTCTTCGATCAGGTCCCACTTGTTGATCGCGACCACAAGGGCGCGGCCTTCACGTGCCACAAGATCGATGATCTGCAGGTCCTGCTTTTCGAAAGACATGGTTGCATCAAGCGTGATGACGACCACTTCGGCAAACTTGATCGCGCGCAGGGCGTCGGCAACAGAAAGCTTTTCGAGCTTCTCCTGCACGCGTGCCTTCTTTCGGATACCGGCCGTGTCGAACAGCTTGATATGCCTGTCACGCCAGACCCAGTCGACGGAAATGGAATCACGCGTGATGCCCGCTTCGGGCCCGGTCAGCATGCGGTCTTCACCCAGCATGCGGTTGATCAGCGTGGACTTGCCTGCATTCGGTCGGCCAACGATGGCAACGCGCAGTGGCCGTTCAACCGTGCCGACCGGCACTTCTTCCTCGACGAATTCACCGTCTTCGTCGACGTCCACATTGGTGATCGCTTCTTCGCGCTTGGCCTCTTCTTCTTCCGTGACCCGGTCGACATGAGGTTTGAGAGCGTCATAGAGATCGGCAAGACCTTCGCCGTGCTCGGCGGAGATGGCAATCGGATCACCCAGGCCGAGCGAATAGGATTCATAAAGTCCGCTCTCCCCGGCCCGGCCTTCTGCCTTGTTGGCAAGCAGGATCACCGGACGGGTGGTCTTGCGGGCAACTTCCGCGAAATGGGCATCGAGTGGCGTGACCCCGGCGCGGGCGTCAATCACGAACAGAACTGCGTCGGCGGTTTCAATCGCTTCTTCGGTCTGCCGGCGCATGCGGCCTTCAAGGGACGCCTTGTCCGCATCTTCGAGACCGGCGGTGTCGATGATCGTAAAGCGCAAGTCGCCCAGACGGGCATCGCCCGGCCGCCGGTCACGCGTCACACCAGGTGTGTCGTCTACCAGCGCCAGGCGTTTGCCGACCAGGCGATTGAACAGGGTGGACTTGCCGACATTCGGCCGTCCGATAATGGCGACAGTTGCGCCCACAGCAATTTCTCCTGATAGGCGGGCCTCTTCGGGCCCTGCCTCAAATGCTAGTTGAAGGCAGCGACGCCGTCATTGCCCGTCAGCACGATAATCCGGCCGCCGGCGACGATCGGTGTCACATAGACATCCGTATTGGTCCGCTGCGTCAACATGGTTTTTCCTGAAGCGGCATCCACGATTGCGATCTGGCCGTCGCTGGAAAAGGCAACCAGTGCCCCGTTTGCCAGGATCGGACCCGCCCAGTTGCGGCGCTTCTTCTTTTTCTCCGGACGCGGCAGAGGCGTTGACCAGAGGGTTTCCCCGTTTTTCAGATTGAGGGCGACCATACGGTCGTCGAGGTCAACCATGAACAACGCGCTGCCGGAGACAACCGGCGTATGCACGCTGCCGAGATTCTGTTCCCAGCGGCGCTGGCCTGTGCGGGCGTCGACCGCAACCGTGCGGCCGGCGACGCCGGTGGCATAGACTGTGCTGCCGGAGACGACCGGGCTCGCCGATACATCTGCCAGGCCGGACAATGCAAGCGTCCTGAAGCCGCGCGAAACACCATCGATCCACGCAGGTTCGCCGGACTTGATGTCGATGGCCATGATCTCACCGGAGGAGAAAGGCACAATGACACGGTTGCCGGAAATGGCAGGATTGGCTGCGGACAGCAGGCCTGCGGTTTCCTCGATACCGGCATAGGTCCAGGCAACGCTGCCGTCAGACTGCTTCAGCGCATAGACTTCGTTGGACTGGGACACGACAAAAACATGCCCGGCGCCTGCAACGGGGGCGCCGCGAGCCGGAGTGTCGATGTCGACCTTCCAGATCTCCCGGCCCGAGCCCGCTTCGAGTGCGGCAACCTGACGATAGCTTGTGGCGGCATAGACTACGCCGCCGTCGACCGCGACACCGCCGCCGGGACCGACGTCTCTTTCACCTTCAGGACGCAGGTTCTGCGTCCACTGGCGTCCGCCGCCCGTCGACAATGCGACGACTTCACCATTGGGCTTGTAAACGTAAATCCGGCTGCCGTCGCTAACCGGTCGGGATGAGACCCGAAGCGCTGAGGAGGTCAGCCCGCGGCCGGACGATCCGACCTGAGCGCGCCACGCGCGGTTTCCGGAGACGGAAATGGCAACGTTGCCCGGGTCGTTGGCCAGACCACCACCGGCCGTTGTCCAGGATTGGCCGCCTGTTGCCGAACCGATCTTGGCCGCCTGTCCAAGCGCTTCGGCTGCCGGATCGGCACCGTCAAACACAGGCTGGCGTTCCCCCGGGAGGATCTTCTCACTGGAAAAGGGATTGATGTTTTCTGTAAATTCACTGACCGACCCGCATCCTGTCAGGACGAGCGACAGTGCGATTGCGCCATAAACACCGCGTCTGCGGAAAGAAACGGTTACAAAACTCACTGGTTGTTTCCTTCACTGTCCGCCTTGGCGTCGCCGTTGCTGGACCGGATCACATCACCGAGGATCGACACACGACGGCTAACGTCTGCCGGCGTTTCCGCATCTTCTTCAAGAGCGGAAATCCACTGACGCGCCGTTTCGATATCGCCAGCCTTCCAAGCGCTTAGAGCAAGAAGCTCACGCGCTGCTGCACGAAACGGACTAGTGTCGCCAGTCAGTTTCTCGATCCGGTCGGCGATGTCGCCGTAGCCTTGTGTATCGACGGCAAGGTAAGCGGCGCGCAACGCCGCGACATCGCGCAGGGCTTCCATGATGCTGCTGTCGCGCGACAGGGCGTCGAATTCTGCAATGGCTTCGTCGGTCTTGCCGGAATTGGAAAGATCGGTTGCCTGGCGCAGTTTCGCGAGGGCGGGATATCCACCCAGTGCATTGTCCAGTTCTCCGTAGAGAGCGGCCGCTTCTTCGTAGTTCTGGGCCTCGGACAGCTTCACGGCTTCGAAAAACTTGTCACCAGCGCTCTGCGACTGCTGCTCCTGCCAGTAGATCCAGCCGCGATAGCCGCCGGTTCCGACAACGATCAAGACCGCAACGCCAAGCACCCACGGACCGAACCGGTCCCAAAGCCGACGGTATTTTTCCTGGCGGATATCTTCATCGACTTCACGAAAAATGTCAGACATGCGTGTCTTTTTCCTGCATTCACTTCTTCGGCCCGGCACGTCTGCCCGGGCGCGGCCCCTTCATGAGTGGCGCACATTATCCATTTGATCCGGCTCGGGCAATTCCCTGATGGGGCTTAAAACGGCCCTTCGTGGCGCAAGTGGGGCAATCCGGCACGAAATGCCGGATTTATAACGTAAATTGACACCTTCATGCCGCGATCAGGTGACCGTAACCCCGATCAACAAGGCGTGCAGCTTCCAGACGAACAGTCCGTAGAGAACAAGGCCCAGCAGAATCACGACAATATCGGAGTATTTTCCGGGCTTGGCGTCCAAGGCGCCAATCTGCCCTGCTCCCGGACCACGGCGTTTGACTGAAATCCGGTCCGCCACCGCCCAGGCAAGAAAACCGCCGAACAGAAGCACCGATGCCAGATCGCCATTTGCCAGCAGGTGAGCCAGTGCCCACAGCTTCACGGCAACCAGCATCGGGTGTTTCATGGTCGTCTTGATGCGGGATGGCACATAGGCAGCCACCAGAAATATAAACACCGGCACCATCAGCAGCATGGTGACATGGCGCAGCCAGAACGGCGGATCATACAGCAGCGGCGGTCCTTCGAACCGGGCAACGCCGTAGCCATAAACGATCAGGCCTAATCCGACGAAGGACAGGAGCGTGTAAAGGCCCTTGTATCCGGTGTCGCCGAGCTTCGAGACCAGCCCGTTACGTGTTGCCGGAAACATCGGCAGCGTGTGAATTCCCAAAAACAGCACAAGGCCGGCTATCAACAAGGCCATTCCCGCTCTCCCTCTTTTGCCCGCAAGCGGTCGGGGTCTCCCGAAACCGGGCGTCCCTTCGGGCGAACATAGGTGGCTGGAGAGGCTGCCGCAACCGGCTTCAGACGAGCAATTTGACTGCCTCTGCGGCAGCAAGAGCTTGTGGACGGCTGGCCTGGTGCTCGATATCGACGAACGTTGCTGTTTCGGCCGATTTCAGAATCGACACCATGACGTCTACAGCATGCAGAGACCGCTCGAGCGAACAGCGGAACTCGCCATCGTCTTCCGCCAGGATCGACTGAGCCATGTCGGCAAGCCCGGCTGCACGGTAGTTGGCGCGCTGTACGCCGTCGTCATCGACATTCGCCAGACTGAAGGGGTGTGTGGCACTGTCGAGAGGTTTTATCGTTCCATCTTCAGATGCGACACTCACGTCCCCACCGAAGAAATTGGGGTCTGCGAGAAAGAGAGCCCCCCTGGTTCCGTAAAGCTCCATCGGTTCGTGCCGGTGTGCCCAGACGTCCCAGCTCGCCGTCAGCGTCACCTTGGCGCCGGTTTCGAATTCCAGGATCGCATGGATTGTGGTCGGGGTGGTAACATCGATCCTTTCCCCTTTACGTGCACCGTTTCCGATTGTCCTGGTCCTGAAGGGCATGCCGGACATGGCGCAAACGCGCCTGACCGGCCCGATTAGATTGAGAAGCGCGGCGATGTAGTATGGCCCGAGGTCGAGAATGGGGCCACCTCCCGGCTTGTAGAAGAAATCCGGATTGGGATGCCAGTGCTCCATGCCATGGCTCATGACATGACAGGTTCCACCGAGGATCTCACCGATCAATCCCTCATCGACTGCCTTGCGGGCAATCTGATGCGCGCCGCCTAAAAACGTATCCGGTGCGCAGCCGACCTTCAGGTGTTTCTTGTGGGCGAAATCGGCAAGTGCCTGTCCGTCCCGGATCGACAAGGCCAGCGGCTTTTCCGAATAGACATGTTTGCCGTGGGCCAGGATTTCGTGTGACACCAGATAATGCGCATCGGGCACGGTGAGATTGACGATCAGATCGACATCTTCCGCCAGAAGCAGATCGTGCACGGTGAGCGCACGCACGCCGTACTCTGATCCTCGTGCTTCGGCCGCGTGCCGGTTGAGGTCGGCGCAGGCCCTGATTTCAAGGCCGTTAAACTTCGGCGCCAGATCAAAATAGGTTTTCGAGATAGTGCCGCATCCGATGATGCCGATGCCCAACCTGTCTGCCATGAACATCTCCCGGGATTCGATGCAGACATCCTAGAACAAAGACAGTGTATCGGAAATCAAATGGATGGCCGACGCCCTGTCAGATCACATCGGCAAAGTACACTGCCGGCAGGTGCCGCGCAGTTCGATGGTCGTCCGGGACAGTTGAAAGCCTTCGCCCTGCGTCCATTCCTTCAACAGCTCCATCGCCTTGTCCGGCGTGAACTCGCTGACGACACCGCATTTTTCACAGATCGCAAAGGCTGCCGTACCATGGCCTGAACAGCCCTTGTGGGAACAGGCGACGAAGGCATTCAGGCTTTCCAGGCGGTGGACCATTCCGTATTCCACCAGCTTGTCGAGCGCCCGGTAGACCTGGAGCGGCGCACGGAACCCGCTGTCACGCAAAAGATCGAGGATCGCATATGCCGTCAACGGGCCGCCCGCGTCCGACAACGAGCCGAACACCAGGGCCTGGTTCTTGGTCAGTTCGGGATGTGTCTCAACGCTCACGGACGATCTCCTTTCGTGCTCGACCTCACCCTTCTCACGATTTGCACACCGGGGACAAGGCTGACGACAAACAGGGCCATGGCCGCGACAACAATGGAGGGCCCCGACGGTGTGTCATAGGAAAGCGAACTGTAGAGCCCACCGACAACCGCAGCGGCACCGATCAATGCCGAGATCACCGCCATCTGTTCCGGTGACGCCGACAGACGCCGTGCAGCGGCGGCCGGAATGATCAGAAGCGCGGTGATCAGCAATGCTCCGATGATCTTGAGCGAAATCGCAATGACGATGGCTGTCAGCAGCATGAAGATCAGTTCGGTCCGCTCCGGCTTCAGGCCCTCACCCGCGGCAAGATCAGGACTGACGGTAGCTGCGAACAGTTGGCGCCAGATAAGCACCAGAACACCGAGTACCAGTGCACCGCCGCCGTAGATCATGGCAATGTCCAGCGGCGTCACGGCCAGGATGTCGCCGAAAAGCAGGCCCAACAGATCGACCCGTACCCAGGTCATGAAGGCAAGACACACCAGACCCAGGGCGAGTGCGGAATGGGACAACAGACCGAGCAACGCATCGGATGAAAGCGTGTCACTCCGCCTCAGAGCCATGAGCACGATCGCCAGGAGGATCGAGACAGCTCCAACTGCCAGCGTCGTATTGACATTGAGAAGCAGCGACAAGGCAACGCCCAGCAAGGCCGCATGCGACAGCGTATCACCGAAATAGGCCATGCGCCGCCAGATGATGAAACAGCCGAGCGGCCCGGCGACAAGCGCGACCCCGATACCGGCAATCAGGGCGCGGGTGAAAAAATCATCCAGCATTTCGAACGCCGTCCTCTTTTCCGGAAGCCGCTCCCTCATGTGGATGCCCGTCGTGCGAAAGCCCGTCATCTGAATGATGATGTTCGCCTGCGCAAGACGAACACACGGACCCGTCGGCGTGGCGCACCTTTCCGTCCGGCAGGTGCACATGATCATGGTGATGTTCGTAAACGGCGATCGCCGCATTGCCCCGGTTCCCGAACAAGGCGTGATACCGGTCGTCGCGGCTGACGTCCGAGGGCGTTCCCCGGCAGCAGACATGGCCGTTCAGGCAGATGACCTGGTCCGCAGCGGCCATCACCACGTGCAGATCGTGGGAGATCATCAGAATGCCGCAGCCAAGCGTATTGCGGATTTCGGAAATGAGGTCGTAGATCGCGATCTCGCCGGCATAGTCAACGCCCTGCACAGGTTCGTCCAGCACCAGCAGACCCGGGTTGCGGGCGATGGCGCGCGCCAGCATGACACGCTGCATTTCCCCGCCGGAGAGTGTGCGCATTTGCGAAGTCATGAGCCTTTCGGCGCCTGTGCGGGCCAGTGCGGTGCGGCACTCGGCGTCGGATAGCGGATTAGTCAGCCGCATGAACCGGGCGACGGTCAACGGCAGGGTCCAGTCAATGGCAAGTTTTTGCGGCACGTAGCCAATCTTCAGACCGAGTTTGCGGTCGGCACGGCCTTCGCTTGGCGTCAGGATACCGAGGGCCATCTTGGCCGTCGTCGATTTGCCAGATCCGTTTGGCCCGATCAGCGTCACGATTTCACCGGGTGATACCGACAGATCGACGCCCCGGACCAGCCAATCGCCCCCCTTGCGGATGCCTGCCCGGTCCAGCTTTACAAGCCTGGTATCCGAATTTGTCATAATCTTGAAAGCCTGTTGCGCTCTTGGGGAACCAACACCCCGGCGTTACGTTATTACGTATGTAGCGTTCAAGCCGCTTGCTTGCAACTTGTCCCGGGGCTGATTAACACTCGATGCACCCCCGGTGTGCCGGCAGCCTTGCGAAATGTGCCAGAAGAACAGGAACCAAAGCATGATTTTCCCTTGTATTTTGTCCGGTGGTGTCGGTTCGCGGTTGTGGCCGCTGTCACGCACCGACCGGCCAAAACAGTTTTTGCCACTCTTTGGCGGGGAAAGCCTGTTCCAGAAAACCTGCAAGCGCGTCAATCGTCCCGACTTTACCGCTCCTATCGTGATCGGCAGCAATGCCCATCGGTTCCTGATCGGCGAGCAACTCAACGAACTTGGGTTGGAGGCCCGGTCGATCCTGCTGGAGCCAGTGGGCCGCAACACCGCCCCCCCTGCCCTGATGGCGGCACTGATTGCCGCCGAAACCGACCCGAACGCCCTGATCCTGCTGTTGCCGTCAGATCATCTGATCCGCAAGGAAGATGTGTTCCTTGATGCCGTCCATCAGGCCGAGATCGCCGCTCGCGAAGGCAAGATCGTGACCTTCGGCATTCAGCCCAGCGAGGCAAATACCGGATACGGCTACATCAAGGTGGCGGGTGGCAGCGAGCCGGTGCGGCCGGTGGAAGCCTTTGTCGAAAAGCCTGACCAGGACCGTGCCGATGCCTTCCTGAAGGACGGCAGTTACGTCTGGAACGCCGGTATCTTCCTTTACGCTGCCAGCACCATGATCGACGCCTTCAAGCAGCACCAGCCGGGTCTTTACGAGAGCATCGTCGCGGTCATGAAGACACAGCACGGCGATCTCGATTTCACACGCCTTGACCAGGAAGCCTTCGAAGCACTGGATAATATTTCCATCGACTATGCGATCATGGAAAAGGCCAACAATGTTGTTTGCGCCCCGGTTTCGCCGGAATGGGACGACCTGGGGTCATGGTCGGCCATTTGGACGGTTCTGGACAAGGACGCAAACGGCAACTCCGGACTGGGTGATGCCCGTTTTCTCGACAGCGACAATTGCCTCGCCTACGCCGAACGCGGGCTTGTGTCCGTCATTGGCCTGGAGGACGTCATGGTGATCGCCACGACCGACAGCGTTCTGGTCGCCCACAAGGACAAGGCGCAGGACGTCAAGACCGTGGTGGAGCAGTTGAAAGCGGAAGGCAGGCACGAGGTTGATCGGCACCCGCGCTCCTACCGGCCCTGGGGCTACACGGAACGCATCAATTCAGGCGAGCGTTTTTCAGTTCAGTCCATGATGATCAAGCCGGGCAAGAGGCTCAGCCTGCAAAGCCACCTTCACCGGACGGAGCATTGGGTGGTGGTGTCCGGAACTCTCGAGATCACGATCAACGGCGAAACGCGGCTTCTGAGCGAAAATCAATCCGCCTATGTCCCTCTTGGAGCGCAACACACACTGCATAATCCAGGCAAGATCCCCGTGCGGATGATCGAGGTGCAGTCCGGAACCTATCTGCAGGAAGACGATATCCGGCGCCATTCGGAAACATCACAAAATTCTTGATCTGATAGATTTTTCCGTGACGCATTCTTGCCTTGGCAGGTGAATTCCGGCAAGACTTGACCACAATTCAGGCTCATATCGAAATTGCCTTTTCCAGCGCGACGGACGGGAACACCTCCATGCATCATGTCTTTATCTGTGATTATGTCCGCACTCCCATCGGGCGCTATGGCGGCATGCTTTCCTCGGTGCGCGCCGACGATCTGGGCGCGATTCCGATCAGTGCGCTCATGGAGCGCAATCCGGACACGGACTGGGCCGAGGTTGACGACGTCTTCTTTGGCTGTGCCAACCAGGCCGGTGAAGACAACCGGAACGTCGCGCGCATGTCGGCGCTGTTGGCGGGCCTGCCTGAAACAGTCCCCGGCCTGACGCTCAACCGGCTTTGCGGTTCCGGCATGGATGCCGTGATGACCGCCGCCCGGGCAATCAAGGCCGGCGAGATCGATCTGGCCATTGCCGGTGGCGTTGAAAGCATGTCCCGCGCACCGTTCGTCATGCCCAAGGCGGACGCCGCGTATTCCCGTACGGCAGAAATCTTCGACACGACAATCGGCTGGCGCTTCGTCAACCCGCTGCTCAAACGCCAGTACGGCATCGACTCCATGCCGGAAACGGCAGAGAACGTGGCCGAACAGTTTCAGATTTCGCGGCAGGACCAGGATGCCTTTGCGCTGCGCAGCCAACAGCGGGCTGCCGATGCTCAGCAGTCCGGCCGGTTCGCGGAAGAAATCGTGCCGGTGATGATCCCCCAGCGCAAGGGCGATCCGATCCTGGTGGACAGGGACGAACACCCGAGAAACACGACCCTCGATGCCCTCGCCGCACTGAAGACACCGTTCCGGGAAAACGGTTCCGTGACAGCGGGCAACGCGTCGGGCGTCAACGACGGCGCGGCCGCATTGCTGATCGCTTCGGAAGCTGCGGTGGAAAAGTACAATCTCACGCCGATAGCGCGGGTCGTTGGCGGCGCCACTTCAGGCGTACCACCGCGGATCATGGGCATAGGCCCGGCTCCGGCGACGCGCAAGCTTTGCGCACGGCTGGGCATCGCGCTGCCCGAGTTCGACGTGATCGAGCTCAACGAAGCCTTCGCGGCTCAGGGCATTGCCGTCATGCGCGACCTTGGCCTGCCGGAAGACAGCGAAATTCTCAATCCTAACGGCGGTGCAATTGCACTCGGCCATCCCCTTGGAATGTCAGGGGCCCGGATCACCGGTACAGCGGCACTGGAACTGAAGAAGCGGGGTGGAAAACTCGCGCTTGCGACCATGTGCATAGGCGTTGGCCAAGGCATCGCACTGGCACTGGCGTCGGCCTGAGCCGTCGCCCCTTCCAATTCAGATTGACAGGGGAGCGTAGCGGCCTGCGCCAAAGCGCCTGCTGCGGCGCACACCAACCCTGACCGAAGCCGGACGTCCATGAGCAACCGAGGCGTCTGATTGTGCTGCGGGGACTACCCGTACACTCTGCTCCATCTTGTCGTTGACCTCGCCGATCTCATCGGCCAGTCGATCGAACAGAAGGCTGGGCATGCGAAGCGCGGCGACGTAATGCCGAATCGCCTCATCAGCTGCTTTTTGCAGGTCCAATTGACGGACTTCCCGGTAAGCATTTTTGGCCATGACCTGAAGTTCGATTGCGTCTTCAACCAGTGGCCGTGCAAGGTCCTCCGCCTGATCCGCATTGCTTGCAACCCAAAAGGCGGCGGAAGCTGAAAGGCTCGCAAAAACAAATACGTGCAAATTTCGGAATAGAAACCGCATTACAACCCCAGCAATTGATTAACAAATCATTAAACCATCACAGGTCGTATAAGATAGGAGAAAGCGCCGCAACCTGGCCTTGCATGTGTCACGCGTTTTTCGCGTACCATAGTTAACGGTGGCACTTTGGCCATGACTCTGGCCCGGCCTCTGCCATTTGTGCTTTCAGGGTGGAAATCATGCCGCTGCGGGGCCGGAATCCGTGCCGCCGGACGGTGCCTGAGCTGCGGTCAAAAGACACCTGTCAAATCTGAGAGTAGGTATTTGCAGGTACGTAAAATTTTACAAGACGTATTACCGGGACTTTAGATCCTGTGGCTGTATAAGCGCTGCATCAAATTGGAGGATGTCATGATCGAAAGGACCGGTGAGATGAGGCTCTCATCCCTGGGATTGCTGCTTCTTCTCGCAGCTGCGGCCATGACCTTGTTTGCTGATCTGGGACCACAGCCCTCGACTGCCGCCAAGGCCAAGTCTGTTTACCAGCAACTCGCTTATTGACCGCTTAAAGCCTGGTGCCAAACCGCCCGTACGGGTTCAGCGATGCAGATCATCTCTGCGATTGGCCCTGACGGGCACTGGCACCGGCTTCAATTGCTCACCGAAGAAAACCGGCTGTCTGTGCTTCGAGACCCTGCCCCCACCATTGCCGCCGCGACCATTGTCGCCCAACAGCATGATGGCGGAGCCCATGACCACTGACCCGAGTGTGATGAACAGGCCGAATGCCAGCATGATCACCGGCAGCACCGGGTCTTCAGCCGACATTACAAGAACCCTCAGATTGCCGATGTTTCCAAGAAAAATGCCGCCAAGCACGAGGCCGGCAATTGCCGTACCCGCAAGGCCGTTGACCGCAAGCAGACGGAACAGCGGGTCTCGCGGAAGCTTCGGATGAAGCAGACCCTTAATGGACTTTGGCATACGGAACACTCCCCGTGCTGCGATTGCGATGCAAAGCACAATCAGCCTAGCGCCGATTGCTGCCTGCCAACAACCTGTCAAATAGACCGATTAAGATGATTTTGGAGGTCAGCTCATAGTTTGTTTATCTTCAGAGCAGGAATTGTGCAGCGCACCCTTGATTACAAACGCGTGAGCATATATTTGTTCGATATATCGAACCAACATATGACACTTCTTACGATGCCTTGCGCGTCATCCATATCGTAACCGGCCACGTAAGAAGACCGTCACGCCGGGAGGACGCTCCCAGGCACGGAGTTGTCAATGAGTGTACGCAGCCTTTGTCTCGCGATCCTGTCTTTCGGGGATGCCACCGGATATGAAATCCGGAAGGAATCGACCGAAGGCCGGTTCAGTTATTTCGATGATGCGAGCTTTGGCTCGATCTATCCGGCTCTCGCGCGTCTGGAATCGGAAGGGCTTGTGACCGTGCGCGAGGAACCACAGGCAGGCAAGCCTGCCCGCAAGGTCTATTCCATCACGGATGCCGGCCGGGAAGACTTCATACAGTCCCTGTGTGATCCCCAGGCGCCGGACACGTTCAAATCCCCTTTTCTGCTGATTGCCCTCAACGCCGCGCAACTGCCTCCCGAGGTGATCCGCCGCGCGGTCGAACGGCGAAAGGCACAGGTGCAGGCCGAGTTGCGCCTGCTGACTGACAGCGAAAAAGACCAGGAATGTTCGCATCCCGGATCCAACTGGACACGGGACTACGGCATTGCCTGCATGAATTTCACCCTCGCCTACCTGGAAGAACATGGCGAGGCACTGATCAAGATTGCCGAAGAAGCGGTACAGCCGGTTGCGGCGGCCGCAGAGTAAGCAAGACGTTTCGGAGCTTTAGACAATGCGAGTGAAATTTTCCTACTTCCTGGCGGCCGGCATAGCGGCCGGTATCGGTTTCTGGATGTACAGCGGTACGATGGTGATCGGCGGTGTCGGCGACAGCGAACACGCAACGCCGCCCCCGGCCCTGAGGGCCAGCCAGGCCTCCACCGAAACCTTCCGGGTTCAGGTCCAGCGTCTGGTGGCGCAGGACCGCCGGGCTGTTCTGGAAGTTCGAGGACGTACCGAGGCCGAAGCAACGGTCGCGGTTAGGTCCAAGACCACGGACGACGTTGTGGAACGTCCGGCACAGGAAGGCGCTCAGGTTGCCGCTGGTGATGTTCTCTGTGTTCTCGACAAGGGATCACGGCAATCGCGCATTCTGGAATCCAAGGCGGCCCTGGCGCAGGCGGAACTGGATCATGCGGCCGCAACGCAACTCAACAGCAAGGGCTTCACCGCGCAAACCCGTGTGGCTGCGCTCCAGGCCCAGCTTGATGCCGCCAAGGCTCGTCTGATTGAAGCCGAACAGGAACTGGAACACACGGTTATCCGCTCGCCGGTATCCGGCGTCATCCAGAGCCCGATGGCCGAGATTGGTGCACAGCTCGAACAGGGCGGCATCTGCGCGACCGTGGTCGACGCGGACCCGATGATTGCCATAGGCCAGGTTTCGGAACTGAATATCTCCGAAATTTCCCTGGGCATGCCGGCGACAGTCACTCTTGTGACCGGAGAAACACTTAACGGCAAGGTGCGCTACATCTCGCCGACGGCAAATCCCGACACGAAAACCTTCCGTATCGAAGTTGAGCTGCCCAATCCGGATGGCATTGCCAGGGACGGCGTGACAGCGGTCACCAAACTGGAGCTGGCGGCGGAGAAGGCACACAAGATCTCGCCGGCAATCCTGACGCTGAACGATGCGGGCCAGGTCGGCATTCGCGCAGTGGATGAAAACAACAAGACCATCTTCTATCCGGTCAATGTGCTGGGTGGAGAGCAGGATGGAATGTGGATCGGCGGTCTGCCCGACGAGGTCGTCGCCATCACCGTGGGGCAGGAATACGTCTCGGATGGAGAACTCGTGCAACCGGTCTTTGAGACGGCAGAGGTGAGCAAATGATAGACATGCTTGAAGGCGTCCTTCGGCGCCCCAAGACGGTATTCGTGATGATGCTGGCGCTGATCGTTGCCGGTGTCGCCACCTATATCGCGATCCCGAAGGAAGCCAGTCCGGATATCGATCTGCCGATCTTCTACATTTCGATCACCCAGCAAGGCATTTCACCGGAAGATTCCGAACGCCTGCTCGTGCGTCCAATGGAAACGGAATTGCGCGGTCTGGACGGGCTGAAGGAAATCACCGCGATCGCCTCGGAAAGCCACGCGGGGATCGTGCTGGAGTTCGACATCTCGTTCAACAAGGACGAAGCGCTGGCGGATGTTCGCGACAAGGTTGACCAGGCCAAAAGCAAGCTGCCGGACGAGGCTGAAGAGCCGACGATCACGGAGATGAACTTTGCTCTTGCGCCGACCATGATCATTGCCCTGTCAGGCAATGTTCCCGAGCGCACGCTCTACAAACATGCTCGTCGGCTCAAGGACCAGATCGAGGCCATCGACAGCGTGCGGTCAGCCGATCTGACCGGGCACCGCGAAGAGCTGCTTGAAGTTCTGATCGACACGCAGAAACTGGAATCCTATTCGATTACCCAGCAAGAGCTGCTCAATTCGCTGCGGCTCAACAACCAGCTCGTTCCCGCAGGCTTTATCGACGGTGGCAAGGGCCGCTTCAACGTAAAAGTCCCTGGTCTTGTCGAGACCGCCGAAGACGTCTACACGCTGCCGCTCAAACAAAGCGGCGAAGGTGTAGTGACCCTTGCAGATGTCGCCGAGATCCGGCGCACTTTCAAGGACCCCAACGCCTATACGCGCGTCAACGGCAACCGGGCTATCGCGCTGCAGGTCGTCAAACGCATCGGAACCAACATTATCGAGAACAACACGGCGGTCCGTGAAGTTGTCGAGGCTGCTTCCAAGGATTGGCCCGAAACCATTCGCGTCGACATGATGCTCGACCAGTCCAACAACATCTTCGAAGTGCTCGGCTCGCTGCAGTCGTCGATCCTGACCGCGATCTTCCTGGTGATGATTCTGGTTCTGGCAGCGCTCGGCATACGTTCCGCCCTGCTGGTGGGTCTGGCAATCCCGACCTCATTCATGGTCGGCTTCCTGATCCTTGGCGGCGTTGGCTATACCGTCAACAACATGGTGATGTTCGGCCTTGTTCTGACCGTGGGTCTGCTGGTCGACGGTGCCATTGTGATGACCGAATATGCCGACCGGAAAATCCATGAAGGCATGGAAGACCGCGAGGCTTATATCCGTGCCGCAAAGCTGATGTTCTGGCCGATTGTCTCGTCCACGGCAACCACTCTCGTGGCGTTCCTGCCCATGCTTCTGTGGCCGGGCGTGGCCGGGGAGTTCATGAGCTACTTGCCGATCATGGTGATCATCGTCCTGACCGCCTCGCTGTTCACCGCCATGGTGTTCCTGCCGGTAACGGGTGGCATCCTGGCGCAGGTCTCGCACTTCCTGAACCGGTATGCCGCCTTGCTTCTGGCGCTTACGTTTGCCGTGCTGGCTGGTGTCATCGTCGCGTTCGGTCCGTTCGTTCCCATGGCCCTGGAAGGTGTGGTGCCAGCCGCTGCTGCCACCGGCATTGCCATCCTGTGCGGTCTGGCGGTCCTCGCCCTTGTCGGCTTCGTCTCCTACAAGCTGCTGCGCCCGTTTGTCAGCTGGTCGCAGGCAAGGGCTGAAAAGCGGGCAGAAATGGACCGTGCGGAAGCTGCAACCCTTTCCGGCTCCGAAGCTTTTGACGTCAAGAAAGTACGCGGCTTTACCGGCATCTATGTACGCATCCTGAAGCTGTTTGCGGGCAACCCGATCGGCAATATCGCTGCCATCGTGCTGCTGATCGGCAGCTGCGCGGCGATTGTCGGCGCGTTCATGGCCAACCCTACCGGCGTTCAGTTCTTCATCGACGAGGAACCTGAGCAGGCAGTGGTGCTGGTTTCCGGTCGTGGCAATATGTCGGCGTCGGAAGCCCGCGATCTGGTCGTGCAGGTGGAAGACAGGATCATGTCCATTCCGGGCGTAGACAACGTCATCACCAACGCATTCACACCCGGCGGTTCGTCCGGCGGCCCTTCCGTGGGCGACGTTCAGGACAAGCCTGCCGACGTGATGGGCGAGATCAACATCGAGCTTGCCAATTTCTGCTGCCGCCGGGTGGCGAAGGAAATCTTCGCCGACATCCGCTCTGCGACCAAGGACATCCCGGGCATCAAGGTGGAAACTCGCAAGATCGAAGGCGGTCCGCCAACGGGCAAGGACGTCCAGCTGGAAATCAAGTCGACCGAATATGATGACATGGTTGCTGCGGTAGCCCGCGTTCGCGACCACATCAACGGCATGGACACGCTGATGAACCAGGAGGACGACCGTCCCCTGCCCGGCATCGAATGGCAGATTTCCATCGATCGTGAGCAGGCCGGCCGTTACCAGGCCAGTATCGCCTCTGTCGGCAACATGGTCCAGCTGGTCACCAACGGCGTTCTGATCGGAACCTATCGTCCCGGCGACAGCGAGGACGAGGTGGACATTCGCGTGCGCCTTCCGGAAAACGAGCGGACCATCGACCGCTTCGACCAGTTGCGCCTGCAGACCTCGCTGGGACTGGTTCCACTGGCGAACTTCGTCAGCCGCGAACCGGCACAGAAAGTGTCGGAGATCGTGCGCCGAGACGGGCTCTATTCCATGTTCGTGAAGGCGGCGGTCAATCCGGAAAGCGGATCCAATCCAACCGAACAGGTTGCAGCACTCCAGAAATGGCTGGATACGCAGGATTGGCCTGCCAACGTCTTCCTGAAGTTCCGCGGTGCGGATGAGGACCAGCAGGAGTCAGGCGAATTCCTGATGAAGGCGATGGTGGCGTCCCTGTTCCTGATGTTCCTGATCCTGCTGACCCAGTTCAACTCGTTCTACCAGACGTTCCTGACACTCTCGACGGTGGTTCTGTCGGTGTTCGGTGTTCTGCTCGGCATGCTGATAACCAATCAGCCGTTCTCGATCATCATGACCGGGACTGGGGTGGTGGCGCTTGCCGGGATCGTGGTGAACAACGCCATCGTCCTGATCGATACCTACAACAGGTTCCTTCATGATGGCCTCGCCCCGCTGGACGCGATCCTGAAAACCTCCGCCCAGCGCATCCGGCCGATCCTGCTGACCACCATCACGACGATTGCCGGCCTGGTGCCGATGGCCACGATGATCAACTTCGATTTCTTCAATCAGGTGATCACCTATGGCGGGATCACGGCGGTCTGGTGGGTGCAGCTGGCAACGGCGGTGATTTCAGGCCTTGCCTTCTCCACCCTGCTGACGCTGCTGATGATCCCGGTCATGATCGCGTTGCCGAGTGTGTGGGCAAGCAGCTTCTGGAAGAGTGTCTCCTACTTCCAGCGCAGGTCCGGACGCGGCACGGCGGAAGAAACTCCGGAACCGGTGGCTCTTGGCGACCAGCCCGAGCTACGCCCGGCGGCAAAGGTGGTTTCCATGCCGAAACCGTCGCAGCCGAAAGCCCCGCCGCAGGAGGAACTGCCGCACGCGGCAGAATGATCCAAAGACCTCCAACAAAAAAGGCCGCCGGTTTCCGGCGGCCTTTTTTGTTGACGGAAGATCCGGTCGCCAGCGCCTCCAGGGCACAACAATCGGCTTGTAATCCGTGCCGCCAATCAATATAGTTGCAATGTACAACTATATAGGTTTTTTGCATGTCTTTGCCCTCCCCCACCCTCGTCAACGATATCCGCGCCGCGTCCCGACAGTTGGTTCGGGAATTCGGTTTTCTGGACAAGACCATTGCCGGCACGGACCTGTCCGGCTCAGGCGTCCATGCGATGATGGAGATCGGTTTGAACCCGGGTATCACAGCAAAAGAGATCTCGACGAAACTGAAGCTGGAAAAATCGACCATCAGCCGCTTGATCAAGTCGCTGGAGGCACGCGGTGAAATCACCCAGACTCGGTCGCAGAGTGATGGCCGGTCGTTTGGGCTGACCCTGACGGAATCCGGCAAGGCAACCTTTGCAAAGATCGACAGCTATGGCGATGCGCTTGCCCGCAGGGCTCTCGACCGGATCGACGGGAACAAGGCCCAATCGATTTGCGACGCCATGTCAGCCTACGCGGACGCACTCGCCGTCCCGCAGGAAACACCGGCGAGTTACCAGCCGCAGTTCACCATCGCCGAGGGCTATCAAACTGGCATGATCGGTGACATTGCCGGCATGCATGCGCGCACGCATGGCCACATCATCGGCATGGGGCCAACCTTTGAAAGTGTCGTTGCTACCGCCATGGCGGAATTCATGCCGCGCATCGGCAAACCGATGAACAACAGCTGGAGCGTGCTCGAAAACGGAGCCGTTATTGGGTCGATCACAATCGACGGCGAAGATCTCGGCAACAACATCGCACATCTGCGCTGGTTCATTCTGTCCGAGCGTTTGCGCGGCAAGGGCCTGGGCAAAGCATTGCTCCAAAAAGCCCTGGACCACTCGGACAGTCTCGGGTTCGACGAAATCCACCTTTGGACGCTCAAAGGTCTGGACGCAGCACGCGTGCTCTACGAAAGAAACGGCTTCACCCTTGCGGAAGAGTATGTCGGCGACCAGTGGGGCAAGGCTGTCACGGAGCAGAAGTTCATCAGAAAGCGCCCTGTCTGAATTCTTCGCCCCCAGAGGTTCGTACCGACAGCACTCTCAAGCTTCCTGCCGCAGGCCTGTACGGGCAATATCCTGGATATTCTGACTTCAGACCGGCGCTGTGGGCCCTTCAATCAGGAAAGACCGGTTCGGGTACGTGCCCGAACCGTTTGCGGCACTGTGTCAGGCCCTGGAAATCGACTTCCCACCGTCACGCAGCATGGCGGCGACTGTTACGAAGGGGCTCGCGTCAGGCAGCAGAAACCCGATTTGCGGTCCGCCGGGCGTCAGCCGCCGTGGTCCTTGTCCCTGTCGGCAATATTGTCGAGATCGGTGTCGCATTCATCGCCGTCGTCATCAAGGCCGAGGGTGGCATCGGCCAGGACAAGTTTCCTGTGTGCACGCCAGGAGAACGGTATGGTCAGCAGGTAGAGAACAGCGCCCCCGGCCAACATCCGGAAGGGGTAAGACACGGTCAGCGCGACAACCAGCACGGCAACCAGGAACAACGGCAGCACAAAGTCGCGCCGGACCCTGGTTCCCAGTGTCTTGCCGGAGTAGGTCGGCAGGCGGCTGATCAGCAGGAAGGCGATGCCGATCGTGTAGGCAGCGACAAACGCTTCATCTGCGAACCAGTGCGGAAACAGGCCGAGGAAGTCCAGATAGAGTGGCAGAAGAACCGTGAGTGCGCCTGCAGGTGCAGGGACACCCGTAAAGAAACGGGACGCCCAGGCAGGCTTGTTCGGATCATCCAGCGCCACGTTGAAACGAGCCAGGCGGAGTGCTGCGGAAATCGCAAAGATCAGGCCCGCGATCCACCCCATGTTGCCGGCATCCTTGAGAATCCAGAGATAGAGCATCAAGGCCGGAGTGACGCCGAAGTTGACAAAATCCGACAGGGAATCCAGTTCCGCCCCAAAGCGCGACGTCCCTTTCATCATGCGGGCAACACGTCCGTCGAGACCGTCCAGAACAGCGGCCACGAGAATGGCACCAACCGCAAATTCCCACCGGCCCTCGAAGGCCATGCGGACCGCGGTCAAGCCGGAACACAGCGCCAGCAGTGTCACCATGTTCGGAATGATCAGGCGCAGAGGCACACGCCGGAAACGCGGTGTCCTGCGGGCGTCGGCCGGTCCTTGGTCAGGCGTTTCGTTCACAGCGGCCTCAGCTTACGCGGGTCAAGGTCTGTGCCGGGCTTTGCGGTGCCGACAGATCAGCCAGTACGGTCTCGCCGGCAATCATGGTTTGGCCAAGGGCGACCTTCGGCTGGGTTCCAACCGGGAAGTAGACATCGAGACGCGAACCGAAGCGGATCAGACCGAACCGCTCACCCGCCGACAGGTTTTCACCTTCGCGGACGAAACAGACGATGCGGCGGGCGACCAGACCGGCAATCTGCACGACGCCGATGCGGCCGTTACCGGTGTCGATAACCACACCGTTCCGTTCGTTGTCTTCGCTGGCCTTGTCCAGTTCCGCGTTCAGGAACTTGCCGGCGCGATAGGCCACCCGTTCGATCCGTCCCCCCACAGGGGCCCGGTTCACATGGCAATTGAAGACATTCATGAAGATGGAGACGCGCATCAGAGGTTCCGAGCCCAGCTCCAGTTCTGCTGGCGGACGCGCCAGGCCAACAAGGCTGACAACACCATCGGCCGGAGAAATCACCAGCCCGTCGCCCACCGGCGTCACCCGTTTGGGATCGCGGAAGAAGTAGCAGACCCATCCGGTGAGGAAGAGGCCGATCCAGAACAGCGGATCTATGAACCAGCCGATAACGAAAGTCGCCACCAGGGCAATCGCGATAAAGGGCCAGCCTTCGCGATGAATAGGAACCATGGCCTTGGAGACGGAATCGACTATCGACATCTTTTAATCTTCGCTTTCAATTTCTGCCTGCCGGCGGAGCGTGTTCGCGGTCCAAGACCGAACGCACCCTTTGCGCTTTAGCTTCTGCCCCGCTTCTAGTGGCTTTTCAAGGTAAAGAGAACCTGCTTTTCATGAAAATCACACGGTTTGAAGCCCGCTCTGACGGGCCGAAGCCGTCCTGTAGTCACTCTCCCAATAGGGCGGCCGGCCATATTTTGAAATCAGGAAATCGACAAAGGCCGTCACCTTGGGCGGGACGAACTGGCTTGGCGGATAAACGGCCCAGATCGCCCCTGTGCGGGCTATCGTATAGTCTTCCATGACGGCGACAAGCCGGCCGTCCCGCAGATCCTCCCAGACATGAGCCAGTGACTTCAGGCTGAGGCCCAGGCCGTGCAGCGCGGCATCATAGGTCAGGTCGCCGCTGTCCCCCTTGATGACCGGTTTCTGGATCTCGAAGGCGATCTCCCCTTCCGGTCCGTTGAAATACCAGAACGGCATGGAAGCCATGGCGATGCAGTCGTGGTTGGCGAGGTCTTCCGGTGTGTGCGGCACACCCTTGCGGGCAAGATATGCCGGAGAGGCGCACAAGGCGCGTGGGTTACCACCGAGCTTGCGGGCCAGCAGCGAGGAATCCGTCAACGGCGCTCCCCTCACCGCCATGTCATAGCCTTCCTCGATGACATCCACGATCCGGTCGGAAAAATCCATCTCCAGACGAATGTCCGGATAAAGGTCTCGAAACTCCACCAGGTAGGGCAGAATGTGTTTGCGCCCGAAGAATGTGTTGCAGGAGAAGCGGAGCGAGCCGCGCGGCGCTTCTGTGGAAGCTTCCAGTACAGAGCGGGCCTGCTCGATCTCGCTCACCGCCGTACGGGCGTGCTGCAACAACACACGGCCCGCTTCAGTAAGCATCGTGCGCCTGGTGGTGCGGGCAAAGAGCTGGGATCCGAAAGCTTTCTCCAGACCGGTCAAGCGGGTGCTGGCAGCTGACGGCGACAAGCCAATTTCCCGACCCGCCGCAGCCATGCTGCCCAGCTCCGCTATTCGGATGAAAAATTGCAGATCTTCGAATCTCATTATTCCATTCTTTCGAATAATTACTTCTACACTAGCCTCATTCTTCGAAAGTACGCAATATGAGACAAAAGCTCATCCCAAGCGATGGAGAGCACCATGACACATACAGGAGATATCTATGAAACCCGCGCCCGCGCTGCCCGGCACGCCGAGCTGCGTCGCCTGACCAGAGCAATCTCGAGGTTGCTTTTCCCTGACAGGACTGCCCGATCATCTTCAGGCAGACAACCGGCCACCGGCATTCTCTTTGCCAACGACAGTGGTCTCAACGCCTGTCACCGGGGAAAGAATTGCGCGGCCTGAGAGCCGCGCATTTTCTCTGATCTCTTGAGTATCCCGATCAACCGGATTGCGAACGCACCGATTTTTGGCTGAATGTATCCATCCCTGCCATCTGCGCGAAACGAGAGACACAGGGAACCTCATATCAGCCCTTAGCTTTCCGCCGCCGAAGACCAACTTTGCTGGGTCTCCGTCCGGTCACAGTTTCGTTGCGGCGGACGTGACAATGCGACGTAAGGCACGCCTTGAATGCGGACCATACTCACCAGTCTGCTGGACGTAGCACGCTGCAGCACTGTGTCATTGAACTGACCTACTTTGCCGGAACGTAATCTGCCCTCTGGCCACGCGTGACGATACCAAGCTCGTCGTTTTCCCGCGCTGCCCGCAGCCGTTCTTCAGCTTCATCGGCTTCACGCTGACGGGCCCACATAGACGCATAAAGACCGTCTTTGGACAACAGTTCCTGATGGGTGCCGCGCTCGGCAATCTCGCCGCCTTCCAGAACGATGATCTGGTCCGCGTTGACCACTGTCGACAGGCGGTGGGCGATCACAAGTGTCGTTCGATCCTTGGAAACCTGGTCCAGTGCAGACTGGATCTCGCGTTCCGTATGCGTATCAAGGGCAGACGTTGCCTCGTCGAGGATGAGGATCGGCGGCGATTTCAGGATGGTCCGGGCAATCGCGACACGCTGTTTTTCGCCCCCTGACAATTTCAAACCGCGCTCGCCGACTTCCGCGTCATAGCCCTGGGGCAAATTCTCGATGAAGTCGTGGATCTGCGCCATGCGCGCAGCCTCCCGAACTTCCTCATCGCTGGCTTCCGGGCGACCATAGCGGATGTTGTAGGCGATGGTGTCGTTGAAGAGCACCGTGTCCTGCGGAACCATGCCAATGGCCTGACGCACGCTCTCCTGCGTCACATTGCGCACATCCTGTTCATCGATCTCGACCGCACCGTCGGTAACGTCATAAAACCGGAACAGGAGACGGGAGATGGTCGACTTGCCAGCTCCGGACGGTCCGACGATCGCGACTGTCTTGCCGGCGGGAACCTCGAAATCGATCCCCTTGAGGATCGGCCGGTCGGGGTCGTAGTGAAAACGAACGTCCTTGAAAGCAATCTTGCCTTCAACCGCTTTCAGCGGGCCGGCGTCGGGCTTGTCCTCGATTTCGGCCGGCACCATCAACAGGTCGAACATGGATTCGATGTCCGCAAGGCCCTGACGGATTTCGCGGTAGAGGAAGCCGATGAAGTTCAGCGGAATGGAAATCTGCATCAGGAGCGCGTTGATCAGGACAAAATCGCCGATGTTCTGCTCGCCTGCCAGCACGGCCTGCGCCGACAGCCCCATGCAGGCGGCCATGCCAATACCCAGGATGACCGCCTGGCCGAAGTTGAGCCAGGACAGCGATGTCCAGGTCTTCGTGGCTGCGCTTTCGTATTTTGCCATGGAGACGTCGAAGCGGGCGGCCTCCATGTTCTCATTGCCAAAATACTTGACCGTTTCGAAGTTGAGCAGACTGTCGATGGCCTTGGAGTTGGCATCCGTGTCGCTGTCGTTCATTTCACGGCGAATGCCGATGCGCCAGTTCGAGGTTTTGATGGTGAACCAGACATAGGCAACGATCATCACAGCAACGATAACCACATAGAAAAAGCCGAACTGGTACCAGATCACCGCCGCCATGATGGCAAATTCCAGAACTGTCGGAATACCGTTCAAGATGGTGAAGCGGACGATCGACTCAATCCCCTTGACGCCGCGCTCGATCACCCGGCTGAGACCACCTGTCCGCCGGGCAAGGTGGAAACGCAGGGAAAGCTGGTGCAGATGTCGGAATGTCAGGATGGCAAGCTGGCGCACGGCATGTTGGCCGACCCGCGCAAACAGCGCATCGCGCAACTGGTTGAATGCCACTGCCATGACGCGAGCCGCATTATAGGCAAGCACCAGCATGACCGGCGCCACCAGGAAAGCAGGCAGGTTCGCCCCTTCACCCGTCAGCGCGTCCGTTGCCCAGGCGAAGAAATATGGCGACAGGACCGTAACGATCTTGGCGATGATCAGAGCAAAGATGGCCAGCAGAACGCGCTGCTTGAGATCCGGACGGTTGGACGGCCAGATGTAGGGCCACAGATTGGCCAGCGTCGTGAACGTGCTGCCTTCGTCTGCGTTGACGGGCTTGCGGATGTGAGCTTGAGCGGAATGGCTGCCGGAAGCCGCAGCCGAAGGCTTTTGCGGCGAGGTCGCTGTCTGATCGGTCACACAAAATCTCCAGGCCACAGAAAGCGACCGCTTGAGTTTAGTCTGAATTGGAAACCGGGCGTGTGCCGGATGGTTGCTCTGCCGGGGTTGACTGCACCGCGTTTAGGCGCTCCCAGAAATCCCTGGTACGGCACTCGGCCATGCTGAGCTTTTGCCAATTGAGCGCGTAGTGGCAATTTCTGCCCCGTGTGTCGCAGCACAACAGCCCTGCGTCCTTCAACACCTGCAGGTGCTGGGAGACTGTCGACTGAGCCAACGGCAGATGGTTGACGATCTCACCGCAGCAAGCTCCCTCCCGGCTCGCAAGCTGCTTGATGATTGCCAGCCGGGCCGGATGCCCAAGTGCGCGGAAAATCGCCGCGAGTTCCTCGCAGCTTGCCAGACAGTCCTTTGATGCCTTGCAGTTTCCAGCGTCCGGCAGATCCGTCCCGCTCATGGGGCGGTTTCCTCATTCACGAATGTTTGTTTCATCGTTGATATGCGATGAAATGGTCAAAAAACAAGGGGTAGAGGCAAAAAGGCAGAGGAACCTGTCCATCCCCCAGCCCTTGGAGACGATGGATTTTCGAGATTCGCTCCGGAACCCGCGCAAAGAATACCCGTATCGGCGCGCCCAAACGTCTCATTTCAAAAAAGACGAGGGAACGCAATCCGTTACGAGAATTTCCGGACACTCGGCCAGACCGGAAGGACGGTGAACACGCACGGGGAGCCGACGTCAGCGGCAGAAATCTATGACTGTTTCCTGCCGTGTCGGTCCCGCAGGCCTCTCCACAAACGATGGTGTCAGCTCAGCCGTTGTTTTCCTGCGGCTTCGGCCAATTCAGATCGCCTTCCGGCGTCAGGAACACCTGCCCGGGATAGATCAGGTCAGGATTGCGGATCTGTTCCTGGTTGGCCTTGTAGATCGTCGTATAGCGAACGCCATGTCCGTAAAGGCGGCGTGAGATGCGCCACAGGTTGTCTCCCTTGCGGATGATCACCACCGGAAGAGACTTTTTCACATCCGCGCCCTGGCCTTCGGCCCCGGAACCTTCTCCGCTGGCAACGACCTTGGTCAGCACAATCTGCTTGTCCTGCTCCTTCTCGAAGGTCACTGCAGCACGAGCATCGACAGAACTTCCATCCTCGCCAATCAGATCGGCACGAACCTCGACATTGCCCTCGGAAATATTCTTGCCGCCTTCGACAAGCCATTTGCCACCCGATCCGACCTTTGCCTCGCCCTGAAACTCATCGCCGACATAAACGCGGACCGATGAGCCGGGTTCACCGGTTCCGGCAACAAACACCTTGTCCTTTTCGGATTCCACCGCTTCCACGGTCACCGTCGGTGCATCAGAAGCGGCCTGGGGAACCGCTGCCGGTTCGGTCTCACCGGCCTGTGCAACCTTTGTACCACTGCCCTGTGACGCATCGGCTTCAGACGTGTTTGAAGCCGTCTGCTGTGTCGCTTCGTCTGCCGGAGCAGCATCAGTTGAAGTGGAGGCGACGTCTGTTTCGCTGGCAGGCGCATCTGCGCCAGGTTGTGCCGGTGCTTCGGCCGTGGAAACGGAAGCAGCACTGCCGGTCGCATCCGGCTGCGCTGTGTCTGTTCCAGACGAAGGTGCCTTTACGGACGCTGAAGCGGTCTCCTGGCCATCGGACGCGTTCGCGGCGGTTTCTGCCGGTGCTTGCGCAGCCGACGTATCAGTCTCGGTGGCTTGTTGTGTAGCCTGCGCCCCGGTGCTGTCTTCCGAATTGGCTGCGGCGGTTGCCTGCGAACTTTCTACGGCAGGCTCTGCTGTCGTTAGCGAGGCCACTTGTTGTTCGGTCTCAGGTTTCTGCAGCACGTCGGACGGGCCGTCCGGCGTATTCAGCACGACGAGAGGCTGTTCCTTGCCGCCTTCCGGCAGCGACACTGCAAGCCGTTCCTCGGATGTGGAGATCGCTTTACCGGTGTCGTCATGCACTTCGAGACCGACGTCATAATCGCCCGGTTTCAGCGGCTCATCCAGAATGATGGTCCATTCGCCGGCTTCGTTGGCAATGCTCTTGCCGACTACCTTGCCATTTGCGGTCAGGGCGACAATCGCGCCGGCGTCCGAGCGGCCTGCCACAACCGTTTCACCGGTCGGTTCCACTCCGACCACGTCGAAGCTCGGACCGGATTTCGCCACATTTGCCGCAGGTTCCCCGTTCACCGCATCCGCGGTTTGGGATGACTGGTTTTCGGCGCTCGTTTGCGTGCCGTCGGCCTGTTGCGAAGAGCCGCTATCACCGGACACGGACGGTGTTGCTGCGATGTCGGTGTCGCTCTGGAAAGGCAGGCGCCCAGTGTCGCGATAGATATAGCCCGTCACCAGGGCAGCCAGGCCAACGGGCACGGCTATGATCAAAGTCCAGATGAGTGTCTTGTTATTCATTGTTTGTCCTGCCGGGAAAGCAGCCAGGCGATGCGGCGCTCTCCAAATCCGTTCCCCTGTTTACACCCTGCTGCGGGTGCTGCCTGTCTCAGCCGATCTCCTGGCCTTTCTGGCCATGTTTGCTTTGCCGTCGGCCCTTCCTCAGATCCTGTTTCATGCATAGCCGTCTTTTCCGGGCGCGGCAAGAAAACGTGGTTCAGAACCAAGGCCTTTCAAACAGAATGCTTGACCTTATACCAAAGTGAATGCCACATCTTTGCGTCATGAATACGGTTTCACAAAATCAGCTTTCCAGCGTCTGTGTTTACTGCGGGTCCAGCTTCGGTTCGGACTCCACGCACGAGGCATCCGCCACCCGTCTTGGCCAACTCATCGCCGAGGCCGGCCTTCGCCTTGTCTATGGCGGTGGCTCGGTCGGGCTGATGGGCACGGTCGCGAACGCGGCTCTTGAGGCCGGAGGCAAGGTGACGGGAATCATTCCGCGTTTTCTGGAAAAACGTGAGGTGATGCTGGACACGCTGGAAGACCTGATCGTCACGCAGGACATGCATGAGCGCAAGCACCTGATGTTCGAGAAAGCCGACGCCTTCATCGCGTTGCCCGGTGGCATCGGCACGCTGGAGGAAGCTGTCGAAATGATGACCTGGGCCCAGCTCGGCCAGCACCGCAAACCGGTGGTTCTGGCCAATATCAATGGTTTCTGGTCACCCCTGCTGGAGCTTCTGGACCACATGCGGGCCCAGGGATACATCCGTCCCGACACAGAAGTTCCGTATCTCGTTGCACGGTCCGTGGACGATATCCTGCCCTTGCTGCGTCGCGCGATCAACGGTGATCCCCTGCCCGCACAAGAAGCATGCACCGCGGTAACAGATCTCTAAAACTCTACTGTGTATAGAGAGTGGGAATACGTTCCCATGACTGTGACTATTGGAACCAAATCAAATTGCAGTCATTGGAGTTGAAGAGTACCGTCGCGAAAGCACCGGAAGAACAGGCCACTAGATGCAAACCACCCTTCTTGTTGAAGATGCGGCGTTTTTCGAGAAGGCAATCGTCAAGAAACTGCATGAGGTCGGCCGCCACCAGATCATGGTCGCGCGGAGTTACGAGGAAGCCGAAAACTGCCTCAACCTGCCGATCGGTGAACCCGACCTTGCTCTTGTCGATCTGACCCTGCCGGACGCGCCGGACGGCGAAATCGTCGATCTGTGCGAGAAGTGGAATATTCCCACCATCGTTTTCACCAGCCGCTTCGACCCCAAAACCCGAAGCAAGTTTCTGGAAAAGGGCGTCATCGACTACGTCCTGAAGGATTCTCCCGGCAGCTTGAACTATGTCGCGGACCTGATCAGAAAGCTGGCCCAGAACCCCAAGATCGGCGTTCTGGTCCTGGACGATTCCGCGGTGGAGCGGGATGTGATCTCGAAGATCGTCGGCAAGCATCTTTACAAGATCTATCAGGCAGGCTCCACCGACGAGGCTCTTCAGACCTTGAAGGATCACAAGGACATCAAGCTTGTCCTGGCGGACTACTTCATGCCGGACAAGGATGGCTTTGCCTTTCTGAAGGCGGTGCGCAGGGTGCACGACCCGGAAAAGGTCGGCGTCATCGGCATGTCGTCCTATGCCAATCCGGACAACCGGGTCCGTTTCCTGAAATACGGTGCGGCGGATTTCGTCGACAAGAATTGCCCCCCGGAAGAACTGCTGCTGCGGGTGTCGCAGAACCTCGATTACATCTACAGGATCGAGGAACTCAACAACATGGCGATGCGGGACTCCCTCACCGGGCTCTACAACCGCCGCTATCTGCTGGAACAGGCCACCAAGGCAATCGCGACCTGGCCGGTTTCCGAAGGCCGCAAGCACTGGCTCGCACTGCTCGACCTCGATTCCTTCAAGGCAATCAACGATTCACTCGGGCATGATTTCGGCGATGCCGTACTGATCAGCTTCGCACGCCACATGATGAAGCTCGCCAAGGACGACGACATTGTCTCCCGGCTCGGCGGTGACGAATTCTGCATTGTCTTCCGCGACAAGGTAGAGAATGAGGTTGTCGAGGGCCTTCAAAACCTGCTGGACAATATTCTGGCATCGCCCGTCCGGCATGACGGTGAAGAGCATCTGATGAAAACCAGCGTCGGTGTTGCCCCACTCGAGAGCGGACGGTTCGGCGATGCCCTGAAGACCGCCGACCATAGGCTGTATGCCGCCAAGCGCAGCGGTCGCGGCCAGCTGATCGCCTCAGACTGACCTCACCTCCCACGTCAGCGAGAAAACCGCAGCGCGCCCTGCCGGCGGCAGGGCGCTGTCTCAGCGCCGGTAGCGACGCCAACTATCGTAGGAAAACACCACCAGCGCTGCCCAGATCATGCAGAAGGTCATCAGCCTGGTCTGATCGAGCGGTTCACCCCAGATGTAGATAGCCATCAGGAAGTGCATGGACGGTGCCATGTACTGCATCAATCCCAGCATGAAGAGTGGCAGGCGCCGGGCTGCGGAAGAAAAGCAGATCAGGGGCAAGGCCGTGACAATGCCCGTCCCAACGAGCGCGAGCAGAACCGGCGGATCGTTCAGCTCCAGTGCGTCGACGCCCCAACTCAGGCTCAGCAACATGTAGCCGGCGGCCAGCGGAAACAGTACGAGCGTTTCGACAAACAACCCCGGCGTTGCCTTCACGGGCGTAACCTTGCGCACATAGCCATACCCGGCAAAGGAAAACGCCAGCACCAGCGAGACCCATGGCAGCCCGCCGGCCAGGATTGCCTGCAGCACCACGGCAATAGCGGCAACACAAACGGCGATCCCCTGCCAGGTTGTCAGTTTTTCCCTCAGCACGAACAGGCCAACCAGAATGCTGACCAGCGGATTGATGAAATAGCCGAGCGAAATATCGAGCACATGATTGTTGGCAATGGCCCAGACGAAGGTCAGCCAGTTGACGGCAATGAAGCTGGCTGAGGCCGTCAGCCCCAGCAGCACCTTTGGCTGGCGCAAAACGTCGCGCACTTCCTGCCAGCGACCACGCAGATAGAGATACAGGCCGACAAACAGCACCGACCAGAGAATCCGGTGCGCCACCACCAGGTCCGCAGGCACGGTTTCCGTCAATTTGTAATAGGCCGGAAGGAAGCCCCACATGCCGTAAGCCGCCAGGCCAAACAGGAGGCCCTGGCGGAGTTCGGCGTTCGCTTCGGTGCTCGTCACCGTCTGCGACATGGCATTGCCTTTCTGGCGCTGGAAAGGCGCGTGAACCGTATCAGGCCACGTTTGCTTTCATCAGCGCAAATGTGATGGAGTCGACCAGGGCCTGGAAAGACGCGTCGACGATGTTGGAGGAAACCCCGATCGTAAACCAGCGCCGGTGCGTGGCAGTGTCCTGGCTCTCGATCAGTACGCGCGTGACAGCGCCGGTGCCACCATTGAGGATGCGGACCTTATAGTCAATGAGTTCCAGGCCGTCGATCGCCGACTGATATTTGCCCAGATCCTTTCGCAGCGCCATGTCGAGGGCGTTGACTGGTCCGTTGCCCTCGGCCACCGACATCCGGGTCTCGCCATCAACATCAACCTTGACCACGGCTTCCGACACGGTGACCAGATCCCCGATCGCGTTGAACCGCCGCTCCACCATCACGCGGAAGGAGTCGACCGCGAAGTAACGAGGCACCTCGCCGAGTTCCCGGCGGGCCAGCAGCTCGAAAGAGGCGTCGGCAGCTTCATAGGCATAGCCCTCGGCTTCGCGCTCCTTGACCTTCGCCAGCAGGAGGTCGAGCCGTGGATCGGCCTTGTCGACGTCGATGCCCACCCGGGCGAGCTCGCCGAGAAGATTGCTCTTGCCGGCCTGGTCGGACACCAGCACCCGGCGCTGGTTGCCGACGCTTTCCGGCGTGACATGTTCATAGGTCTGCGGATCCTTCAAGATCGCCGACGCATGAATGCCTGCCTTGGTGGCAAAGGCAGTCTCGCCGACATAGGGCGCCTGCCGGTCCGGCGACCGATTGAGGATTTCGTCGAATGCATGGGAAATCGCGGTGATCTCCCTGAGCTGCGCATCACTGACGCCGATCTCGAACCGGTCTGTAAAGGCCGGCTTGAGCTTGAGTGTCGGGATCAGGGTGATCAGGTTGGCGTTTCCGCAGCGCTCGCCCAGGCCATTCAATGTCCCCTGGATCTGCCGCACACCCGCATCCACCGCAGCCAGTGAGTTGGCCACCGCGTGTCCGGTGTCGTCATGCGTGTGGATGCCCAGATGCGTTCCGGGAACGACTTCCTGCACCTTGGTGACGATGTCGAAGATCTCGTCAGGCAACGTGCCGCCGTTGGTGTCGCACAGCACGATCCAGCGGGCACCGGCATGATAGGCGGTACGGGCGCAATCGAGTGCATATTCCGGATTGGCCTTGAAACCGTCGAAGAAATGCTCGCAATCGATCATCGCTTCCTTGCCGGCCGCGACCGCTGTGGTCACGGTTTCATAGATCGAATCGAGATTTTCCTCGTTACTGCAGCCTAGCGCGACCCGGACATGATAGTCCCACGCCTTGGCCACGAAACAACAGGCATCGGCGCTGGCGGACAGCACTTCCTGAAGTCCCGGATCGTTGGCGGCTGACCGCCCGGCGCGTTTGGTCATTCCGAAGGCGGTGAAGGTAGCCTTGCGCGTGCGCTTTTGACTGAAAAACTCGCTGTCTGTTGGGTTGGCTCCCGGATAGCCGCCCTCAATGTAATCGACGCCAAGACGCTCCAGCAGTTCGGCGACCACAACCTTCTCGTTGACGGAGAAGTCGACCCCGCTGGTCTGAGCGCCGTCGCGTAGCGTCGTATCGAAGAGAAAAAGCCGTTCCTTGGTCATATGCGTATCCTGAGCAGCGTCGAGGCTGTTTTTATTCGTTGTCGTTTGCCCCGGTGCGAACCGGCGGCCAGGTGTCCGTGTCGTGATCCGGGTGTTGGAACGAAACGAGCGATGCCAGAAAGGGCGCCGCCTCCATGTCGTCTTCGGTCACCCGTTCGGGAATTTGCGCCAAGCGGTCGGTGTAAGGCAGTTTCGCCTCGACACCGAACTGGATACTTGGCGAAATTTGCGAAGGATCATCGAACGTCCCGATAGCCAGGGCGATGCCGTCCGGCGCTTCGTAGGTGAGAGGCGTTCCGCACTCGGCGCAAAAGCCCCGGGACGCATGATTGGAACTTTGAAAGTGCTTCAGCGATCCGCGTGTCCAGACAAGTCTGGAAGCCTCCGGCACACTGACCAGTGGCGCGTAAAACCCGCCAAAAGCTTTCTGGCACATGCGGCAATGACAGATGGATGCCTCGCCCAGAGGCCCTTCGACCTTGAACCGCACGGCACCGCATTGGCAGCCGCCGGAATGGATCTCCGTCATGAGCTCCTCACCTCCCATTGATCCGTGTCATGGTCCGGATGCTGATTGTTGGTGGCCGTGACATCATCGATCCCGCCTGGCAGATCATCCCGGTTTGACTGCGTTTCGTTCAGTTCGAACAGATGCCCGTAAAACGGCACCCGTCCCTCAACACCGGACTGTTCGACCGGTGTGACCGCTGCAACATCGTCCAGGCTGCCATGGGTAAAGGCAATGTGTTCGTCGCCAATCGTCTCGAAGGCCAGCGGCGTGCCGCAAGTCCCGCAAAAACCCCGCCGGACAGGTTTGGAAGAGTGAAACCAGGACGGTTCACCGCGCGTCCATTCGAAATCCGCCTTCGCGGCGCCGATCAATGGCAGAAAGAAATTTCCGGATGCCTTCTGACACATGCGGCAATGACACAGATGCGGATAACCGACCTCTCCAGTCACCCGGTAACGCACCGCGCCGCACTGGCAACCGCCGCTCAGCTTTTGAACATTATCACCCATCAGAAATTCTCCCTGCCGTGTGATCGGAGAAAGCTGCTTCAGCACCGCCGCGCCGAGCCGCGGAAAAAAGCCTGGTAACTTGCGCCTTACTCTCCTTTTGCGAGGAAGATGTCCGCGCTAGCAGACAGAGGAGGGTATCCCGTTTTTCCGCCCGGCTCGGTCTCACCGCTTGACTTCCCAGGTTGTCACGCGGGCGCCGGTTTCTGAGTCTTTTGAATCCTTTAGAAGAATTCCCTGAGACGTCAGTTCATCGCGGATCGCGTCAGCTTCGGCCCAGTTCTTGGCATTGAGGGCCTCCAGGCGTTTTTCGATGGCTGCCAAAATGCCGGCCTCATCAACGCCAGACAAATCCGCCTTGACCGGATGAACGCCGAGGAGCGCGGCAGATGCCGAGTAAACATCCAGCTTGGCAGGGTCCTTGGAGGCCTCGACGGCGAGCGCGTGGAGCGCCTGAATGGCGCCTGCGGTGTTCAGGTCGTCCAAAAGGGCATCAAGCACCTCGGCGGCAGGAGCTGCATCCGTTTCGACCGGATCCGGCCAACGGGCGAGAAGGTTTTCCGCTTCTTCAAGCTTGCGTTTGGAGAAATCGATTGGCTCTCGATAGTTGGTCATCAACATGGCAAGGCGCAGCACTTCGCCCGGCCACATGCGGCCGCCGAAACTGTCCGTTTCCAGAAGCTCCTGAATGGTGAAGAAGTTGCCCTCGGACTTGGACATCTTCCGGCCTTCCACCTGCAGGAAGCCGTTGTGCATCCAGTAGTTGGCCATGACCTTGGTGCCATGAGCGCAGCGGGACTGGGCGATTTCGTTTTCGTGGTGCGGGAAGATAAGGTCCAACCCGCCGCCGTGAATGTCGAACACTTCACCCAGATGGTGCGCACTCATGACAGAGCATTCGATATGCCAGCCCGGGCGCCCCCTGCCCCACGGGCTGTCCCAACCGGGTTCTTCGTCGGAAGACAGTTTCCAGAGCACGAAGTCACCGGGGTTTTTCTTGTGTGCGTCAACCGCGATGCGCGCCCCGGCCAGTTGTTCGTCCAGTTTGCGTTTTGAAAGGCCGCCATAATCGGGCATGGACTGCGTGTCGAACAGCACCTCCCCGCCGGCCTGATAGGCATGACCCTTCTCGATCAGCGCCGCAATCATCTCGACCATCCCGCCGATATGCTGCGTCGCCCGCGGTTCGATGCTCGGCTCCAGCACCCCGAGAGACGTGATGTCCTTGTGGAACTGGTCCGCCGTCTTTTGCGTCACCCGGGCAATGGCTTCGTTGAGCGGCAAATCGGGAAAGTCGCGCAGGGCGCGCGCGTTGATCTTGTCGTCGACGTCAGTGATGTTGCGCGCATAGGTAACGTGCTCGGCACCATAGAGATGACGCAGAAGCCGGAAGAGCACGTCGAAGACAATGACCGGACGCGCGTTGCCGATATGGGCAAAATCATAGACGGTCGGTCCGCAGACATAGAGACGCACATTTCCGTCATCGATCGCCCGGAAGTCCTCCTTCTGGCGGGTCAATGTGTTGGTGAGCTTCAAGCCCTTGAAACTGCCGGATGTCTCTGTCTCAGCGGCGCTCATGTCAAACGGTCTCCTGGCCGGCTGGCCGGGCGGTCCGTCTCAAAGGAAATTTTGCCAAGAGGGAACGGCCACAGCCAGCGGTGTCGCTAGCTGCAAATAATGGTGATCGAAATGATGTTCCGTGTGGCCGTCATCATGGAGCGCTTTATGGACCGGAAAACAGAAGCCGGTCAAGGCTGCAGTTGCCGCCAAAACGCCAATTCCCTTGCCTCGTGGCCCAGGTGCGTCACCCGGACGGACAATTTGCGGAACCTCGCACCCTTTCCCCCGGTGCCCACGAATGTAATCGACTTTGAATTGGCGAAGAAACTAAACGGAGTTCAATTGCCGGCAAGATGCACTAGACTTTGCCCGTTGGGAATCAGAGGGGGTATTTCCGATGGGAATGATTTGCACGTGCCGTAATAAACATCTTGGTCTTGTTTTCGCCCTGGCGGCGTTTTTGTCCGGACCACTTGCGGCACCGTTTGCCCAGGCGCAAACCGCAGCACCGGCGACCAGCGAGACCCAGGTCGTCCCGCCGCCTGTCTTCAAGGAACCGCAGACGCCGGTCGCGAAGGCCCTCCAGGCGCAAATATCGTCGGATCTGCCCGACGGTCTGGCACTTTACTATGGCGAACGCGCATTCGCCCCAGTCTGGTTCAACGAAAACGGCCTGACGGAAAATGCACATCTTGTGATTGCCGCTATGGCAGCGGCGAACGACCACGCCCTCAATCCCAACAACTACGATCCACTGGGCTTCATCAAGCGCTCGGAAACCTCTCAGAGCGAGCAGGAATGGGCCCGGTTCGATCTGGATCTTTCCGTTCAGTTCCTGCGCTATGCGACCCACCTCTCCTCCGGTCGCGTCCAGCCGAACAAGGTCAACAAGGCCCTCAACGTGTTTCCGGACAAGCCTGATCCGAAAACCCTGTTTGAAAACGCGCAACAGGCGGTGGATTTCGGCGCCTTCCTGGAGAGCCTTGCACCTCAGACCGATAACTACGCCCGCCTGAAGCGGCGCCTTGCCCAATATCGGGAAAAGGCCGCAGCCGGCGGCTTCACCCCGGTTCCGGACGGTGAGGTCCTGAAACCGGGCATGAGCGACCCACGCCTGGACGTCCTGCGAACCAGGCTGATGGAAGAAGATATTACCGTAGCAGCGGACCATACAGGCGACGTCTATGACGGAGACCTGGTGGAAGCCGTCAAGGTGTTTCAGGAGTATCACGGCCTTGAAACCGATGGTGTCATCGGCAAGGCGACGATTGCCCAGCTCAACATTCCCATCCAGGAAAAACTCATCCAGATGGAACTGAACATGGAGCGGCGGCGCTGGATGCCGGACGATCCGGGGCAGTTCTACATCTTCGTCAATCTGGCCGACCAGAACCTGAAGGTGGTGCGGGACGGCAAGACCATTCACACGACACGGGTTGTCGTTGGCAAGCCCTACCATGCGACACCGGTCTTTTCCGACCGGCTGGAATATGTGGAAATCAATCCCTACTGGAACGTGCCCTACTCCATTGCCACCAAGGAATATCTGCCGAAACTCAAGCAGAACCCAACGGCGCTCAGCAGCAAAAGCATCCGGATCTTCCAGGAAGGCAATGAGGTGGCGCCGACACAGGTCGCCTGGAACAGCTATTCCGGCGGCAACTTCCCGTTCCGCCTGCGACAGGACCCGGGTAAGGATAATGCACTCGGGCGCATCAAGTTCATGTTCCCCAACCAGTTTAACATCTACATTCACGACACCCCGTCGAAGTCCCTCTTCTCCCGGGCAGAACGCGCTTTCAGTCACGGCTGTATCCGCGTTTCCGATCCTTTCGCCCTGGCGGACATTCTTCTGGTCGATTCCGATGCAACACCCGGCCGCTGGGAAGCCATCCGTGACAGTGGCGAGCGCACAGTCGTCAAACCCAAGGTCGAGATCGACGTACACCTCACCTATCTGACCGCCTGGATGAACAAGGACGGGTCGACACATTTCAGAAAAGACATATACGGCCGGGACAAGGTGCTTCTGGAAGCACTTCGCACGGCGATGACGCAGAACCTTTGAAGGATTAAAACACTGTTTTCATTGCTCTTTACTTCCGTTTAGATATCTGAACGGTAGCTGAATGCGGCACTCAGCATGGGTTCAAGCCGGCCCTTCTAATCTCCAGTCAATCGAAACGGATTGCCATCTGGAGTTACCCATGTTGAACCGCCTCTTCGTTCTCTTCTTCCTGGCCCTCATTCTGGGCGGCCCGTTCGCAGCCATCATCGCGATCACCGACGGCACCAAGGCTTTCGGCCAGGAAGCACAGCAAAAAGGCATGTGCCTGACCACCGGCACCGGCTGCGGCAACGGGAATATCATTGTCACGGTGGCCGGTCGGATATAAAAGCGCGCTGGCGAGCATTGCGGGGATCGGTGAACCATCCACGGGAAACAAGTGACCGCTCAAAGTTGATCCCCCTTGAAAAGAGTGGGTTTCTTGTCTGAGAACGTCACACACAGGAAGTTCCAGCCTCTTTGCTTGCAGTTTACTCCGATGTTTGGCAAGGTTGTCCCATGGACTACAAAGCACTTGAAGATAAAGCAGAATCTGCGGCGGAATTCTTGAAGATGATGGCGTCCGCGCCGCGATTGCTGTTGATGTGCCTGGTCCTCGACAACGAACGCAGTGTCGGCGAACTTGCGGAAAAGACCGGCATGCGCATGCCGACCGTTTCGCAGCAGCTCGCGCTTCTGCGTGCACAAGGCCTCGTCATGACCCGCCGCGAGGGCACGACCATCTATTACCGGCTCGCGAGTGAACCGGTGCGGGACATCATGTCCGTGCTTTACAAGAACTTTTGCGCGGATGCCGAACTGCCCGGCCCCAAGCAGCTGGAAGCGCTGGACGCGGACTGACCTGCCAGTTCAAATTTCCTTCAGCTCAAGCAACTCACGAACACTTTCCCGAAAACTGGCAGCCTGTTCGATCGTCCAGTCGCAGAACCGCCTTTGTTGAGGGCGCATCACGCGGCCGCTTAGCGACAGTAGCCGGTAACGATAACCCGTCTGAACATGTTTGGCGGGACCAAAGGGCATAATCAGTTGCCCTCCCACCAGTGCATCAAACGCTTCCGTGACACCGCACAAAACCAGCCCCTGCCCGGACAGAGCCGCTTGCATTCCTGAACTGATCCTTGAAAAGCGCACCCCCGAGACCTTCTTCTCCGTTGTGACCCCGTAGGCAACAGACCAGTCCTGCCAGCTTGCCCACTTGGGATCAGGGGTCCTGTTTTCCAGATGCACAAGGGGCACACCGGCAAGGCTCCTCAATTCTTCCGAAACGCCGAACCGGTCCGAGAAGTCCGGGGTACAGACCGGAACCACATAATCGCCGAACAGATCAATCGCATCCAGGCCGGACTCCGGAGGCGGACTGTAGCGAATGGCGAAATCGAAGCCCTCGGCAGCAAGATCGATCCGCTTGTTCGAAGCGTTGAGCCTGAGATCAACCGTCGGATAGAGACGATAGAAATCCGAAATGCGCCGTGTAAACCAGTTTTCCGCAAAGGATTCCGGAAGTGTTACAGAGACCTGGTTGGCTGTACGCTCGCGCCTCAGTTCCATCAGAACGTCGTCAATTACGGCAAAGCCGCCTGTCAGTCGGTCCTTGACGCGCAAAGCTTCGTCCGTCGGCCTGGCCCCTGTCGAACTTCGCAGGAACAGGGCCCTGTCAAGATAGGCCTCAAGCCCCCTGATCTGCTGCCCGACGGCAGCAGTTGTGACGCCAAGTTCCTCCGCGGCTGACCGGAAAGATCCTGTCCTCAGGACAGCCTCGAAGGCACGAAGTGCGTTCAGATGCGATACCCTCATGCGCCACCATTAAAGATTTTCTTTTCATGTCGCGAGACAAAATGAGCTGACCTTACCGAAAAACCCGGCGATCCTGTCCTCCGCAGACTTTTTGGCTTTGTGATGAGGGAAGAAAAAGTTTTTCCCAACGTTCCACGGAAGGACAAGCACGATGAAGAAATACGTCATAGAGCGCGACATTCCAGGTGCCGGCAGCATGAGCACACAGGAACTCGCGGCAGCCTCCCGGAAATCCAATGAAGCGCTTGCAGCAATGGCGCCGTCCATTCAGTGGCAGCATTCCTATGTTGCCGGGGACAAGACCTTCTGCATCTATCTGGCAGAGGACGAAACCATGATCCTCGAACATGCCCGTCGCAGCGGATTTCCGGCCAACTGCATCACCGAAGTGGCATGCGAAATCGATCCGACCACTGCAAACAACAAGGGGGCGTGACCATGCCCGCTCTCTACACCCTTTTCTGGGAACGCCTGTCCGGTGCCATCGCACCGCAAGTCATGCTTGAAGAACTGGGTGTCAGCCATCGCCTTGTCCACGTGGACATGGCAGCCGGCAATCACAGGCTGGAGGCCTACCGGTCGATAAACCCCGTCATGCGCGTTCCTGCACTCCGGTTGCCGAATGGCCAGGTCATTGGCGAAAGCTCCGCAATCATCCTTGTTCTCGGCGAAGCCCATGCCGGTTCCTCTCTGGTGCCAGCACCGGGCGATCCCGACCGGCCGGACTTTCTGTTCTGGCTGACGTCCATGGCCACGAACGGTTACCCGATTTTTTCGCGCGCCTGGCATCCGGAACAATTCACGACAGACGAGCAGGCCAACGAAAGTGTCCGGCGGCGCGCGGAAAGCCATCTGGCAGAGTTTTTCGCTGTTCTGGATGGTGCTATTGCGGGCAGTCCGTTTTTCCTGCCGCGTGGTTTCACCGCGCTGGACATCTATCTGACCATGTTGACCGAATGGTCTGCGGACCGTCAGGCCCTGTTTGAGGCCAACCCGCACATAGGTGACCTTTGCAGGGCCGTGCTGGACAGACCGGCCTACAGAAAGGTGTTGGAATTGCATGCTTCTCCAATAGCCGCATGACGCCCAAACAGCGAAATCCTGCCATTCATTCGCGCGGCTACCCTGCTTTCCGCCGCTCTGCTCAATCCTTGACGAAATCCCCGCAGCGCGGCGGTACCTGGTCGCCCCAGGGCATCAACGGCACGGTTGAGGTCGAGTTTTTCGGGCTGCCCTCGATCAGCTTGTCGGAATAGACCAGATAGACAAGAACGTTCCGCTTCGCGTCGCATCCGCGCACGATACGCATTTTCTTGAACATGAACGATCTGCGTTGGCGAAACATTTCCTCGCCCTGCTCAAAGTTCTCCTTGATCGTGACCGGGCCAACCTGGCGGCAGGCCAACGAGACATCGGAGACTTCTTCCGCAACACCAAGCCAGCCGGAAACACCACCCTTCTCCGGAACAGTAAAGTGGCAGGCGACACCGTCGACGATAGGGTCGTCGATCGCGTAGGTCGCCAGTTTGTGGTCCGGTGTCAGAAGCTTCCAGACAGTCGATTTCTTGAAGATCAGATCGGGCTCGTCCGCTGCAAGAGCAGTGCCCAACCCTTGCAGCAGCAACGATGCGCCAAGGGCAGCGGCGACCAGAAAACGCATTAGAAATCCTCCAGATTTTCAATCGACCAACATGTGGGGTTCACAGATACGCGATCAAGCGGCAGGCTCAAAACAAAGCGCGCGCCGATATGGCGCGCGCATGATGTCCTGGTGTCATCGAATATCCTGAAGCCCTAGCGGGCGTCTTCGAGAACCTTGTCTGCGGCTGCTTTTTCCGGCGTGTCAGGTGTGTCCGACTGCTCATCGTCATCGATGATGTCTTCAGCAGACAGATCCACTTCTTCACCGCCTTCCAGAAGCTCGTCTTCAGGGCCGAGCGCAAGCGAGGCTGCGAAATCGCTGTCCGACACAAGATCGGCTGCCTCTGCTTCGCCACTCGCTGCCGGCGCCTCTTTTGGCGACGTTTCAGTGGTTGCCACGACGTCCTCAGATTGCTCCTGAGCAGCTTCTGCAGCCGCGACGGTTGCCCCCAGCGCATCGTAAAGATCGGAGATCCGTTCCCGGGTCCACACCTGGGGCTGGTCAAGGCCAAGCGCCTCGTCATAGGCCCGGGCGACGCCAATGGGCAGATGGAACTCAAAGTCGGCCTTTGACCCGAAGCGGCCTGCCAATGCCTCACGAACAGCCTGGAAAGTATCCTTGAGGCCAAGGCTCTGCTCAACACACGCTGCCGCCGCATCCCGAAGGGTGACGACAAAATCGCGGGTGGTTTCGACAGCGGTCGCAACGGCCTGAGCGCCGACTGCGGACTTCCCGCGCCCCGGCATCAGCGCGGTGGGACGAAAGGCCGTGATGCGATCGAGCGCGCGCGGCCAGTCGGCCAGATGGGCGTCACCGCAATAGGGAACGGCCGCTTTCTGAACGAGGTCGCCTGCGAAAATCACACCGCTTTGCGGAACCCAGACCACAAGGTCGCCCATCGTGTGCGCCCGGCCCAGATGCATCAGCCGGACGTCGAGCCCACCGAGATCGATGGACATCGAAGACGCAATCGTCATGGACGGCGTGCTCACGCCTGCGTTTCCCGGCAGACCGGCGAACAAAGCCGTATCGCGCTCCCGCGCCACCCGGATTTCTTCAACACCGCGCATTTCCATCATGCGCTTGGTCAGATCGGAAGCAATCATCTCACCCGGCTCGAACGCCTGGGCGCCAAGTGTGTTGTCTGCATGGAAGTGTGTCAGAACGACTTGTTTGATCGGCTTGTCCGTAAGCTCTCGGACTTTCTGGAGAACCTTCTCCGCAAGGGCGGGAGTTGCCTGGCCATCGACAATCAAAACACCTTTTTCACCGATCACCACGCCCGTGTTGGAGCAGCCATCCGCGCTATAGGCATAACAGCCGCGTCCAAGCTCCTCGAACCGTTCGTTTTCACCCGGAACGGCTTCGGACCTGTTTGTCATCTCTACCATAACGGTCTCGCTTTCCTGCCAGCTGCCTGACTGCCTGTTTCGGCCTGCGCAAACTTTTCCGCGCTTTTTCCTGTTGACTGAAGCGTCTCAGTTTCGGTGTCTGATTCGCAATTTTTCACGTGCCAATTCCTTAACTATTCCTTCTTTATCAACAGATAGGTCAGCTCTTTCGCCCTATTTCGACTGGACCTGACAAAGCTCTCCGCCACGCTTGCTTTAAATCCTGTTACTTTTTCGTAGCTGGCCGAAGTGTGTTTCCCGGGATCTTCAATCGGATATACTTGCTAGTCACAGAAAATGGCCGGATAACGGCAATGTTCATCTGCCTGTGCGATCAGGCTTAACGATTCTCCAAGGCGTCGACTTATTCATGTCCGATCAGCAAGTGTCCAAATCCGCTGTCTCTCCGAAGAGCGTAGCTTCCAAACCTGTCCTGAAGCTGAGCTCGTTCCTGCCGTACAGGCTCAACCATCTGGCAGAGACGGTCAGCAGATCCTTTTCCCGGATCTATGCGGACACATATGGCATCGGCATTCCCGAATGGCGGGTGCTTGCGACCCTTGGCGAATTCAAGGCCATGACAGCCCGGGACATCAGCCAGGCAACGTCCATGCACAAGACCAAGGTCAGCCGGGCGGTCGCGGCACTGGAAAAGCGCGATCTTCTCGAGCGCGACAAGAACAGGGACGATCAGCGGGAACAGACCCTGAGGCTGTCCGCACAAGGCAACGCCATGTACGAAGAGATCGTTCCCAAGGCCCTTGCCTATTCCAAAAGCCTTGAGGACGCGCTGACAGAAGAACAGAAGACTGTGTTGAACGATGTTTTCGAACGTCTTCACCAGGCCGCCCTGTCCCGGGAAAACGGCTGAAACCCAAGAGAGATCGCCATTTCGTCATTAACCTAACGTGAGAGCTTTCGTTGCTATTGATAGGACCAGCAGCGATAGTGCCGGGATCGGTCGGAAGCCGATACGGCGTGGAAAAAGCGCTGTAGGGGTTGGGAAATGAGACGTTGCTGGTCTGCCAGGTCGAAGGTTTTGGCACGCGCTGTCGTTTTCAGCGCGGGACTGGTGTTGGGCGCGCACACGGCTGGCGCGGCCTCCTGTTCCAGCCTGAAAGCCGAGCTGCAACGGCTGGAATCGCGTTCCGGTGCACAGTCTCCCGCGGCCCAGAAATGGAGCACCGCGAAATCCCAACAACAAAAAGCCATCAACGCGGCAGAACGGGACGCCGGCTATTTCGGCTGTTCCTCAAACGCATCGCCCAAATGCAACGGTCTCAACGACAAGATCAAACGCATGAAGGCCAATCTCGCCGCCATTGAACGTCAACTGGCGAAATCCGGTGGCGGGTCATCGAAGAACGCAAAACGCGTGCGGCAGGTCAGGGCGACGCTCGCCAGACAGAAATGCGACGCGCCGCCCCGCGAAGCCCGGCACCAGAATGCCGACGGCCAGGACAAGCCGAAGTCCCTTCTGGCCCGCCTGTTCAATCCGCAACCACGTGTCGAACTTGCTTCCGTAAAAACGGGAGACCGGGAAATCGCTTCCGTGCGCCGACAGGCCCGTAGCGAAACCAAGCGTTATTCGCTGCCCTCCGGCGGCGCTTTCCGGACCGTTTGCGTCCGAACATGCGACGGCTATTTCTTCCCCGTGAGTTTTTCGACAGGCAAGAGCCAGTTTGCCAACGACGAGGCAAGGTGTTCGGAAATCTGTCCTGCTGCGGAAACCGAATTATACGTCTATCGCAATCCGGGTGGCGACCAGGCCCAGATGATGTCCCTTGCCGGCAATCTCTACTCCGAACAACCCTTTGCCTACCGTTACAAGAGTGAGTTCGTTGAAGGTTGCAGCTGCCGCGCGACCCGGCAATCGAAGGCACGGTCGGCGTGGACGGATCTCAGTGCCGGTTCTGGAAACAGGGTGTTCTTCACCGACATCAGTGCCGGGCTGCCCAGGCGGACACTTCAACCGAGCCGTGGTGGAACCTACGAGCACGAAGAGGACATTCCCTCGCCGCTCGCAAGAACACCTCTTACCAGAACGCAGCTGCCGCGGTTCGAGGATCCCGACACGTTGATGAACATGGAAAAGGGTTTCGACGTGGCGGCGCGGCTTGATCTCGCCACAGCACGTCTTGAGCACGGCGAGGACAAGGTTGCCTCGAGTTCCGGATTCAAGGACGGCTTTCCGGTCCTGTCGATCCATTCCCGCCAAGAAACGGATGACGAGGAACTTGCGGCCTTTTCACCGGTGTTCAAGGCCGATGACGACGGTTACGAGGAAGCTCCGGACCGGAAGCTCCCTGTCAGGGTAGTCGGTCCAGAATATTTTGTCGCCCAATAAGCGGCAGCAAGGCTTTCATGTCCGGACCGTGATCCATGCCTGTGAGCACCCGGCGCAGAGGCATGAACAGACCGCGGCCCTTGCGGCCGGTTTCTGCCTTCAGAGCGGACGTCCACTGCCCCCACGTTTCTTCGGTAACCTCGCCGTCAGGCAGAAAAGCCCTGGCTTCTGAAACGAAGTCCCGGTCTTCGTCCTCGATCCGGCTTTCGACCGGCCCAGTGACGACCTGCCAATAGGTGGCTGCATCGCCGACAGTCTCGCAATTACCCCTTACGGTCTCCCAGAAACCGGCGCTTGGCTGAATACCAAGCTCCGCGAGGCGTGCCTCGACAGCCTCGAAAGGCAGCTCGTGCACAAGACGGGCATTGAGGGACTTCAGTTCCTCCGGATCGAACTTCGCGGAAGATCGCGAGACGCTGGTGAGGTCGAATTTCTCGATCAGCGCCTCCATGGTCGGCACCGGCTCCACCGCCTGGCTGGTTCCGGTCAGAACGGCCAGGGAAGCGACCGCCATCGGCTCCAGCCCGGCCTCGCGCAGCGAGCCGATGGACAATGCTCCCTTGCGCTTGGACAGGCCCTCGCCATCGATTGTCGTCAGCAGGTTGTGATGGCCGAATACTGGCGGTTTCGCGCCCATCGCCTCGAAGATGGCAATCTGAACACCGGTGTTTGAGACGTGGTCTTCGCCTCGGATGATATGGGTCACATCCATGTCGATATCGTCAACAATGGAAGTGAAGGTATAGAGGTACGACCCATCCGCGCGGATCAGGACCGGATCCGACATGGAAGCCAGGTCGATTGTCTGGTCCCCCCGGCACAGATCCGACCAGGCGACATCGGTGCGTCTGGTTTCAAAGGGGTTGCCGTCATGGTTGGGCAGAACGAACCGCCAGTGCGGCTTGCGCCCATCTGCTTCAAAGGCGGCACGCTCTTCCGCTGTCTGTTTCAGGCCCGCCCGGTCATACACCGGCGGTCTGCCGAGTGCGCGCTGGCGCGACCGGCGCCGCTCCAGTTCGTCCGGGGTTTCGTAACACGGATAAAGCAGGCCCGCGTCTTTCAGCTTCTGGGCCGCCGCATCGTAGTTGGCGATCCGGTCCGACTGCCGCTCCGTCTGATCAGGATCTATCCCGAGCCAGCGCAGGTCGGCCTCGATGGAATCGACATATTCCTGCTTCGACCGGACGAGGTCCGTATCATCGAATCGCAGGATGAACCGGCCGCCCATCTTTTTGGCAAAAAGCCAGTTGTAGAGTGCGGGACGGATGTTGCCGATGTGGATGTGGCCGGTCGGCGACGGCGCGAAGCGTACAGTGACAGTCATGGCGATGAGTTAGCCGGGGTTGAACCGGACGGCAACCCCAAACTATCGGCGGTTACGAAGAATGTTCGCCAGATCGGTATGTCCGTGACACGAAGCCGAGAACACCGCAATAAACGAGACAGTAGAGCCCCATCACCATGACTTGCAGATCGAAGGAGACGCCCTTGTCGATCAGCCAGCCGACGATACCTGGCCCGGCGGCCGAGGCAAACACCATCACGGAAAAGGCGACGGACCGAATGGCGCCCATATGCCGGGTTCCGTAGACCTCCGGCCAGAGCGCACCGACCAGCGTGCTGTTGAAGCCGTTCGAGATGCCGACAAGCAGCATGAAGACGAAAGCGGCTGCCGGTGCGTGAAAATTGGCAAGTACGAAACAGGCAAGCGTCAGTGGAACGAGCGCAAAGGGCAGCAATTGTCGGGCGGAAAACCGGTCGATCAGCGGACCTATCACCAGCGAGGCACAGACCACGCCGGAGGCCATCAGCAGAAACGCACTCGCAAAGAGCTCCAGCGTCCAGCCTCTGAGTTCGACCAGATAAACCTGGTGGAAAAAGATCGCCGTGCCGATGAAGGCCGGTGCGTTGACACCGAAATTGACCAGCCAGAAGCGGACGTCGCGCAGAGCTTCTCCGCGGGTCCACTGACGGCCTTCCGGCTTGGCCGAGGCCGTTTCCAGCGCAGAGGGAATGCGGTCTTTCGCCAGCAGGGTCAACAGGACCGGCATGGCCAGAACAGCCAGAACGATTGCCGAAACCGTCCAGGCTCCCCGCCAGCCGAAGGCGTTGGCCAGGACAACGAAGCAAAGCGGAAACAAGGCTTCAGCCGTTGGAAAGCCGAGAACAGCGATCGACACCGCTCGCCCGCGTTGCGCCGTGAACCAGCGGCCGGCTGCCGTCACCGACGTGTGGGTCATCATCCCCTGGCCGCACAGTCGCAGGCCGTAAAAGGCAAGTCCGACCATCCAGACGGAAAACGTGTTGGCCATAGCAAGGCAGAACAGGGCCAGCCCTGTCATGACAACGGCTGCGATCTTCTGCACCGGGAAGTGATCGAGACTGCGGCCGACATAGGGCAAGGTCAACGCGCTGCCGAGCGTCGCGACCATGTAAAGAAGGCCGATATCGCCATGACTGAGGCCGAACTCGGCCCTGAGATCGCCTGCCGACAGCGAGATGAAAAACGTCTGCCCGAAGCCGGAAAAAACCGCCAGCAGATAACTGGCCGCGAGCCAGCGGGCGTTTTCACGCAGGAAGGAAAAATAGGGCATTGAGGCAAAAGCCTTTCAGAGGCAGGCAGTTAATAAAGCGATGAGCGGCAGCGGAGTTCGTCCTCACCCTGAGGAGGACCGTCAGGTCCGTCTCGTGGGATGGGCGGCAGTCGCTTGAGCAAGCAGCCCATCCCTCGAGACAGCGCTTGCGCGCTTCCTCTGGATTAGGGCCATTGTTCTTGCGACGCCCATTCAACGTAAGCGTTCAGTTTCTGCGAACCGTCCGTTGGGGGAAACGCCTATCAAGGCCACCTCAGGAACGGTCACGGAACCTGTTGGTGATGGGATACCGCCGATCCTTGCCGAAATTGCGCTCGGTGATCTTCACCCCCGGAGGTGCCTGCCGTCGTTTGTATTCGGCGATATAGAGAAGATGTTCGATCCGGTGAATAAGCGCCCTGTCATGGCCGCGTTTTTCAATGTCGCCCACCGACATCTCGTCTTCCACCAGACACTCCAGAATGTCGTCGAGAACATCGTAGGGCGGCAGGGAATCCTGATCGGTCTGATTTTCGCGCAGTTCGGCGGTCGGCACCTTTGTGATGATATTGGTCGGGATCACCTCGCCGCCCGGACCCAGCAGACCTTCCGGCTGGTTGGCGTTGCGCCACGCAGCCAGATGGTAGACCTGGGTCTTGTAGAGATCCTTGATCGGATTGTAACCGCCGTTCATATCGCCATAAAGCGTGGCATAGCCGACCGACATTTCCGACTTGTTGCCCGTGGTCATCACCATGCGGCCGAACTTGTTGGACACCGCCATCAGGATTACGCCGCGGGCGCGCGACTGAAGGTTTTCTTCCGTCGTATCTTCGTTCGTGCCGGCAAAAAGCTCGCTGAGCGCAGAGCGGAACCCTTCGACCGGTTCGGATATGGGAACGGTGTCGTAGCGAATACCGAGCGCCTTGGCGCAGGCGGCCGCATCGGCGATGCTTTCTTCCGAGGTATAGCGATACGGCAGCATGATCGCATGAACCTTGTCGGCCCCCAGCGCATCAACGGCCATGGCCGCGCAAATGGCGGAATCAATGCCACCGGACAACCCAAGCACCACCCCCGGAAAACCGTTCTTAGTGACGTAATCACCCAGCCCCAGAACGCAGGCCCGCCAATTGGCCTCGTCGATATCCGGAAGCTTCGCCACAGTGCCGTTCTCGCAGACCCAGGTCTCGTCCTCGCGCTTCCAGTCGCTGATGCCGAGCGCCGTTTCGAACTGGGGCATCTGGAAGGCAAGCGAGCGGTCCGCGTGGAGCGCGAATGATCCGCCATCAAAGACAAGCTCGTCCTGCCCACCCAGCTGGTTGCAGTAGACCAGCGGCAAGCCGGTCTGGACCACCCGCGAGACGACCACCTGCAGGCGATGTTCGGCCCTGTGTTCCCAGTAGGGAGAACCGTTTGGAACCAGAAGCAGCTCCGCACCGGTTTCCTCCAGACACTCGCAGACTTCGTCGTTCCAGATATCCTCGCAGATAGGCAGGCCTATGCGAACACCGCGGAAGTCGACGGGGCCGGGCAAGGGCCCTGCCGCAAAAACCCGCTTTTCATCGAAAACGCTATAGTTGGGCAGGTCGTATTTGTAGCGGACAGCTTTGATCTCGCCCTGGTCCAGCAGCAAGGCAGCGTTATAGACCTTGCCCTCTTCGCTCCGCCACGGAGACCCGAGGATGAGACCTGGGCCACCGTCGGCAGTTTCCCTGGCCAGCGCCTCGGCTGCTTCCATGCAGCGCCTGACGAAGGCCGGCTTCAACACGAGATCTTCCGGCAGATACCCTGCGAGCATCAATTCGGAGGTCAACACAAGGTCGGCGCCTTGAGAAGCGGCTTCCTGACGGGCCTTGCGAACCAGCTCGGCATTACCGGCCACATCGCCAACGGTCGGGTTTAGCTGCGCAACAGCCAGTCTGAAACGGTCTGAAATCATCGGAGAATTACCAGGAAGTGACATTGCTTTCTGGTGTAGCCGCTAGATCGGTGAACGTCCAATCGGAATTTACGCGCGTCCAAAAGTTGCTTTGCCAACCGCTACCCAAACGTCCAGCCGGATCAGGCTGCGCCCGGCAGCAGCTTCAGAGCAAGGCAAGACCGGCTAGCTCGGCCGAAGGTTCAGACGTTCCCATGGGCGAAATATCGGTGACCGCAAGTTTGCGCGATGGCTGCTGGTGCCCGGGGCCGAGAATGCCCTTCGAGCGGCCATACATGTCCTGCCGTTCAAGGATTTCACCGATGTGGCGATACAAAATGGCGGGAGCAATAGGTTTCGCAACAAAGCCGTGGATGCCGATCTCGATGCCTTCCAGGATCGTTGCGCGCTTGGCGTGGGCGGTCACGACCAGAACCGGCGTGGTGTTGATCACCAGATCCCTGTCGCTGCGCAAGATGCGAAGAAATTCGTTGCCACCAAACGGGTTCATAACCCAATCGCACAAGACGATGTCTGGCTTGCGGTCCACAACCAGTTCCAGGGCTTCTGCTCCGTCGCTGGCCTCATAGACCGAACGGATACCGAAACCGGCCAGGACTGACCGGATAATGGTGCGCATATGGGGATTGTCTTCCGCAATAAGGCAGGAAATCTTCGTCAGATCCCACTTCTCACGCAAAACTCGATCTCCCCTTTTCAGTTGTTTCCCTGACTAGAAGGTATGCGCGCCGAGCGTTAAGCGAGGCTTACCTGAAGGCATGTTCGCTTGGAAAATTTCCGGAAAAATGCAAAAGGGCGGCAAATGCCGCCCTTTCAGATAACGCAGCGTAAGAGATTGCTCCCTTACGCGCTCGCTGCCAGCGGCTCAACCTGCCGGCCGTCGCGTTCCTTCTTCAGATTTTCCGCGATCAGGAACGCCAGTTCCAGCGCCTGATCCGCATTGAGGCGCGGATCGCAATGGGTATGATACCGGTCGCCGAGCTGATCTTCGGTCAGTGCGCGGGCACCCCCCGTGCACTCGGTCACATTCCGGCCGGTCATTTCGATATGAACACCGCCGGCGTGTGTACCTTCGGCCCTATGAACGGCGAAGAAGGCTTCCACTTCTTTCAGGATCCTGTCGAATGGACGGGTCTTGTAGCCGCCTGCGGAAATCGTGTTGCCGTGCATCGGGTCGCAGGACCAGACAACCGTCTTGCCTTCCCGTTCGACAGCGCGAACGAGCTGCGGCAGATGGTCGAATACCTTGTCGGCACCGAAACGGGCGATCAGCGTCAACCTGCCCGGTTCGTTTTCCGGGTTCAGGATGTCGATCAGTTCCAGCAGGCCATCCGGCGAGAGCGACGGACCGCACTTGAGGCCAATCGGGTTCTTGATGCCGCGGAAAAACTCCACATGCGCGTGGTCCGGCTGACGGGTCCGGTCGCCGATCCAGATCATGTGGCCGGAGGTCGCGTACCAGTCACCCGATGTGGAATCGACGCGCGTCAGGGCTTCTTCATAGCCGAGAAGCAGAGCTTCGTGACTCGTGAAGAAATCGGTCGAGCGAAGTTGCGGCACGCTTTCGGCGTTGATGCCGCAGGCCTTCATGAAATTCAGGGATTCTGAAATCCGGTCAGCCAGTTCTTTGTATCGGTGACCCTGGGGGCTGTCGGAAATGAACCCGAGCATCCAGCGGTGAACCTGGTCAAGGTTCGCAAAACCACCCTGTGCAAAAGCCCGAAGAAGGTTCAGCGTTGCAGCGGACTGACGGTAGGACATCGCCATACGGCCCGGATCCGGGATACGGCTTTCCGGGGTGAAATTGATGTCGTTGATGATGTCGCCGCGGTAGCTCGGCAGTTCGACATCGCCCTTCTTCTCGAAATTGGAAGAACGAGGCTTGGCGAACTGACCGGCGATCCGGCCGACTTTCACAACCGGCTGGCTGGCGGCGTAGGTCAGCACGACCGCCATCTGCAGGAAGACACGGAAGAAGTCACGGATATGATCGGGATGGTGCTCGGCAAAGCTTTCCGCACAGTCACCGCCCTGAAGCAGAAAACCGTTGCCCTGCGCGACATTTGCCAGCTGGCTCTTCAGCGCACGTGCTTCACCTGCAAAAACCAGCGGCGGATAAGTCGACAGGCGCTGTTCAACATCCGCCAAAGCCTCTTGATCCGGGTATTCCGGCACCTGCAAGATCGGCTTCGATCTCCAGCTGTCCGGGCTCCACTTCTCCGCCATACTTCCTACTCCTCACTGGACCCGCAAGTTCGTTTCGAACCTACATCGCGCGGTCCGCGACATTTTCGTTCGTTTGCGCCCGCCTTATCAAGGCAAACGTGCGGCCTTATACACTTCATGCGCCCTCAAGGCCACAGGTCAATCCTCCAAATTATACCCTGTTTGCAGGATCATTTTCGCCGCATGTGCCGGGATGAGAAAACCGCACCTTTGAGGCGGATCATTGCCGGTACGGAAATTGGGCTCCATCGTCAGCAAAACCACACAGGACAGCCTCATGCCAACACCTCGTCTGGAGCACAGCCACAGGCCCGATGACATCGCGAACCGGCTCGCATCGGGTCCGGATGCAAGTTACCTCAGAGACTGGGTCTATGGCGGTATCGACGGCGCCGTGACCACATTTGCCATTGTCGCAGGCTCCGTCGGTGCGAACCTTTCCTCGACGGTTATTCTGATCCTGGGAGCCGCCAACCTGTTCGCAGACGGCTTTTCCATGGCGGCTGCCAACTACACCGGCTCCAAATCCGAAATCGAGGATTACGCACGCCTCAGGGCAGTGGAAGAAAAGCACATTGCGGTGACACCCGATGGCGAACGGGAGGAAATCCGGCAGATATTCCGTGCCAAAGGGTATCAGGGGGCTGATCTGGAAAGCCTGGTCGACCTGGTTTCGTCCAACAAATCCATCTGGATCGAAACCATGATGCAGGCCGAATACGGCTTGTCGGACACAGCCCGGTCTCCGCTCAAGGCAGCTCTCTACACCTTCGCGGCGTTTATTCTCTTCGGCTCGATCCCGCTGCTACCATTCGTCTTTCCGGTGTCCGCCAGTGCCGAAACAGCCACGGCTCTGACAGTTCTCGCCTTCTTTACCATCGGTTCGCTGAGGGCGCGCTGGTCGCAGCGGCATTGGATTTCCTGCGGACTGGAAACGACTGCCATTGGCACACTTGCCGCGGGCATTGCCTTTGCGGTCGGATATGGTCTCCAGGCTTTGATCGGCTGACGGCTTCAGGACCTCTAGACGATGGGCGGGAGAAAGCTTGCTCCAAAGGCCTTCAGCTTGGCGTCGATCAGATCCGCCAGCTCCGGTTCGAGCACGATCTTGCGCGGATATCTGGGCTCTGCCCGGTCCGGCAGAACAGGCACATGCCAGCCGTCGGTCGTCTCCAGGAAATGATCAATCCCCTCCTCACCCCAGAAACGGAAAAACCCGGCAAGGACGCAGTCGAGATAACTTTGAAGGATCGGATGCGTGTCCGCACCCCATCTGCAGTGTTCCGGTGCAGCGCGAAAAAGGAACAGTTCGCTGGGACCCGGCCGCATTTCCGCTTCACAGCGAAACGCACCGCCGACCGCTTCGACTTTCAGATACCGTTTTTCCCGAAGCTCAAGCTCAGCAAGGCGCGACTTGGGCTCACGCGCCATCACGCCCCTGATATGCGATCCGTCCTTCTCCCGGACTGTCAGCGCGCAGCGTCCCTGGCCGTCCGGCCCCTCCCCGCACACTCTCCATTCCCGCACCCACCCATGCAGGATGCCGGGGGTGACTTCAACGCCAGCCGGGATGGTGTCAATATTGACTAGGGATCCATAACCAAAATAAGTGATCGTCATCTGATGCTTGTCTAGTGCTTGTATGTTTGTTCTTACGCGTTTCCCGGGGGTGCCATGATCGTTCCGTCTCTTTCCCAGCAGGATGTCGACCTCTTGAGGGCCGATACTCCGGGTGTACGGCAGCTCATTCACTTTAACAATGCGGGAACAGGACTGGCTCCTACTCCGGTTCTGGAAGCAGTCAAGCAGCATCTCGACGATGAAGCCACCCTTGGCGGATATGAGGCAGCTGCGGCCGCCAAGACCGCCATGGATACGTTTTATACGTCTCTTGCGGCTTTGATCGGCAGCAAACCGCACGAAATCGCCTATGTCGAAAATGCCACCCGCGCCTGGGACATGGCTTTTTACGGCATCGACTTCCGCGAGGGCGACCGCGTCGTTACCGGCCGCGCCGAATATGTTTCCAACTATGTCGCCCTGCTGCAGATGAAACGCCACAAGGGTATCGAGATCGATATTGTGGAGGATGATGCTTGCGGGCAAATCGACCTGAAAGCGCTCAAGAACGCAATCGGTCCGAAGACGCGGCTGATCGCGCTCACCCACATCCCTACATTTTCCGGGCTGATCAATCCCGCTGAAGATGTCGGAGAGATCGCCCGCGAGGCGGGTGTGCTCTATCTGCTCGACGCCTGCCAGTCCGCGGGCCAGATTCCGCTGAACGTGACCGACATCGGTTGCCATATGCTATCGGGAACCGGGCGCAAATATCTGCGTGGTCCGCGCGGTACCGGCTTTCTCTATGTCAGCGACATGGTGCTCGACCAGGTGGAGCCGCCATTCGTTGATCTTCAGGCTGCGGAATGGATCGACGAGGACCATTATCAACTCGTCCCTCACGCCCGACGGTTTGAGACCTGGGAGCGCTACGTTGCCGGCCAGATCGGCCTGGGCGTCGCAGTGAGCTACGCTATCGGCTTCGGCATGGCGCGGATGGGCAACCGGATTTGCGGGCTCGGTGCGCAACTGAGGTCCGAGCTTTCCGCGCTTTCCGAGGTGACCCTGCACGACAAGGGCCAGCGCAAGGGAGGCATCGTCACGTTCACGTTTGCCGGCGAAAGACCGGAGCAGACCAAGCTGAGACTGGCGCAGGCGGGCATCAACGTTTCCGTGAGCCAAGCCAGTTCAGCGCGGATCGATTTGCCGCTGCGAGGGCTTGAGGGCGTGGTGCGCGCGTCCGTCCATGCATTCAATTGCGAAGATGAAATTGAACGCTTTGTTAAGTGTCTCCGTAATTTTCGCTAGGCTGGAGCCCTGAAAAGCCATTCTCCCACCCGGTGTTAAATTTCTTCGGCTAAACAGCTATCGCATCCGGGAAAGAGGGGATGGCCGTTTTTGTTCCGTTCGAAGAAAAAAACATCAGACGCGACACATCCCGGGCTGGACGCTCCTGCGGCCGGCCGGCGGATTACCGTGTGGATCTACAGCCTTGCCGCTCTCCTGATTGTCCTGTCGACAGCGTCTCTCACCTTCATCGCACACATGGCCTGGCGCGAGGCTGACAGGCGCGCCCTTGAAGCCGAACAACTGCGCCTGACCAACACCTTGAAGGACATCCACCGGCAGATGGCGCGCGACCAGGTGACGATGGCGCAATGGGACAAAACCTTCAATGCGCTGCAAGCCCCGCTCAATCGCACCTACATTGAAGACGAGCTGATCGGAGACCTGTGGGAAGATTTCAATCTCGACAGAACCTTCATCGTCAACCCGGACGGGACGCTGATCGCCCAGGCGATCAAGGACGAGGTCCTGTTCGAAAACAGGCAATTGCCGGAAAACAATCTGGTCCGGCAACTTGCCGAACAGACCACCGCGGTCTTCCGGCAGCGGCAGGACAGTTCAAACTCTGTTTTTGCCGAATGGTACATGTCGCAGTCTGCGCTGCTGGAGACGTCTCAATCCGCCTTCGCGGTGCTCGACGGTTCCCGGGCTTTCATCAGCGCTATCCCGGTTCTTCCCGACGAAGGTCATGTCCGGCTTGACGGCGACTATCCGGTTATCCTGGTCAACGCCGTCTACCTGGATCAAGACTGGCTGACAGCGCTGAACGCACAACTCGGGTACAGGGATTTCAGGTTTTATCCAGGCGAGCCTGAACGCAGGCACCCGACCAACTATCTGGTTGAGGCGGCGGACGGTTCCATTTTCGGATATTTCAGATGGGATCATTCCAAACCCGGACGCGAGATCTGGATCATGGCCATGCCGTTGATCGTTCTGCTGGCGTCCATGATTGCGATCGTCGCCTTTGCGCTCGCCACGAAAATCAGCCGTCTTTCCGCATCGTTGGAGGAAAGCGAGCGGAAAAACCGGCACTTTGCGCGACACGATGCACTAACGGGTCTGCCGAACCGACACCATTTTTCAGACTGCCTGTCCTTTTCTCTGGACGGACTGCCCGATCGCGGCTTTGCGATTTTCGCCTGCGATCTCGACCGCTTCAAACCGGTGAACGACACCTATGGGCATGAAGCCGGTGACAGGGTCATCTGCGCCGTCGCCGAGCGGCTTCGGCTGCTAGTCGACAAGGAAGGAGTCGTCAGCCGGATCGGTGGGGACGAATTCATCGTTCTCCTCACCCAGCATGCAGACAGGGACAGACTTGCCGCGCTGGCCGAGGACATTCGCAGTTCGATTGCCGATCCGATCGATATCGGCAGCGGCCAGCAGGTCGCCATCGGTATCAGCATCGGCATAGCCAGCGCACCGGAATCGGGAACGACCGAGAAGGATCTGATCCGCATGGCCGACATGGCGCTCTACCGTGCCAAGGAAAAAGGCCGTAACGCCTATGAATTCGCGGGGCCGTACAGTCTCGAGGCAGCGAAGTCCCGCAAGCAGATGGACCTGCAGGCGTCTCCGGTGTCGCGTTGACCGGCATCGGTACAAGACTCAATTTACATTGTCATTAATACTGTAAAATTGGCGCCAATTGAGAATTTACATTACGCTCACGCTCAAGTTTTTTAATACTCCCACCTCTTATTAAGGTATTCGCCACTACAATCACTTTACTCCTTGGTGGCAAGAATTCAGAATAATACCCAAAGACCCAACCGGGATCGCAACTTGACCGAGTTTCGGCGTAGATATAGCGACCAGACCGCGAAAATTCCCCGGCAGCAAATTTCCCGGCTGGCATTTCTGCTTGCCGGCTTGCTGATTGCCGTCACTTCCGTTTCGCTGCTCTTTGTCGGTTTCGTCGCCTCTCAAGCATCCAGGCAACAGGCTATCGCCAACGAGGAACGTCTGTTCCGCGGTACTCTTGCCGACCATCTGCGGACAATCGTCCGCGAGCAGATCGGCATCGCGTCATCCGACGAGTCCGTCCTGAAGCTGGTCCGCAACTTCGATCCCGACTATGTCCGCAACAGCTTCGATACGCTGTGGTCGACCTATCGCCACAGCAAGGTGATGCTGATCTCCGGAGATGGCAACGTACTGGCAGAATCCTTTGCCGACTACACACACATCATCCGGCGGCCGATTTCCGAGACGCCGGAGCTTGAGGTCATTCATGAAAAGCTGAAGGGACTTTACCTGCAAAACCGCGTGCGGGTGCCTGGCGGTTTCGGTCACAGATCCCTGCAAGGGGTCGATCCCGGCGAGTACGCCATCATGGGCTTTGTCCATATTGACGGCAAACCAGCCATTTTTGGTGCTATGCCGATCATTCCGGACGATTATGAAACGACATTGCCCGATGGGCCGCCCACCGTGCTGCTGTCGGCTCATTACGTCGACGCTTTCCTGCTCGGTCAGCTCAATGCCCAACTCAACTTCTCGAATTTCGGGTTCGAAGCAGCAACCGGCGCCCCCGGCAAAGGCCCACATCATCGTGTGACGGATCAAAACGGGGATCCGGTTGGAACATTCCGGTGGGACAGCCAGACTGTCGGTGAATCCATTTGGCCAACCATCGTTCCTGTCATCGTGGTCTTGAGTATCGCTCTGGGCACCCTTGCCTTCGGGATTGCCTGGCGTATCGGCCAGCTCACCACGTCACTTCAGGCAAGCGAACACCAGAACAGGTATCTGGCCCTGCACGACACGCTGACGGGGCTGGCGAACAGGCTGCAGTTCAACAGGGTACTGGAATCGTCGGTAAAGACCATGCGCGACAAACCCTTTGCCGTCATCCACTGCGATCTCGACAAGTTCAAGGCGGTCAACGACACCTTTGGTCATGCCGCTGGTGATATCGTTATCAAGACAATGGCCGAGCGCCTCACCAAAGCCATCGGCAAACCGGGCCTCGTCTGCCGTATTGGTGGCGACGAGTTCATGGTGATCTATCGCGGCAGCGTCGCCCGGGAAACCTTGAGCGATCTGTGCAGAGCCCTGGTCGCAGCGGGTGAACTGCCCGTTCCGATTTCCAGCGGCGAAATTGCCCAGATCGGATTAAGTGTCGGCGTGGCTATCGCACCGCACGACGGTTCAACGTCCGAAATGCTGGTGACACGTTCGGATGCTGCGCTCTACCAGGCGAAGAAACTGGGCCGCGGCCAATACTCGTACTACGCAGATACATTCGGAACGGAAGTCGGACCGGACGGCGTTCTGTCCCATCCCGACGAAGACCGGCAACCGCGTGCGGCAACTGGCCCGGCTGAGTGAAGCCGCCACGGGAAACGATACCCCGCGGCGACTCCGACATTTTCGGGAGCCAGCCGGACTAACCGCGCAGTTGCTCTGTAGGCTCACGCATGGTGACAAGTTCTTCCGCCGCTGTCGGGTGAACGGCGATCGTCCGGTCGAAGTCGGCCTTGGTCGCGCCCATTTGCAGTGTAACACCGAGGATCTGTGCAAGTTCGCCGGCATCGGGGCCCATGACGTGCACGCCGAGCACTTTCTGCGTATCGGCATCGACAATCATCTTCATGAGCATCTTTTCATCCCGGCCGGACAAGGTGTGCTTCATCGGACGGAAGCTGGACTTGTAAATGTCGAGGTTCGGCGTCCGCTGCAGGGCCTCTTCCTGGGTCAGGCCAACTGTGCCCAGTTCCGGCTGTGAAAACACGGCGGTGGCAATCAGGCTGTGATCGACGGTCCAGGGTTTGTTGCCAAAGACGGTGTCGGCAAAGGCATGACCTTCGCGGATCGCAACCGGCGTCAGGTTGGCACGGTTGGTCACATCGCCGACGGCATAGATGGAGGCCACATTCGTGCTGGAATCCGCTCCCACCTTGATGGCACCCGAAGCATCCATTTCGACACCCGCCTTTTCGAGCCCCAAATCACGGGTATGCGGATTGCGGCCGATGGCGAACATGATCTGGCCCACCTCGAGCGAAAGCCCACCCTTGGTGTGGCCTGTCAGGGAGCCGTCGGCCCCCTTCTCGATCTTCGAGAACGTATCATTGAGCACCACCTTGATGCCCTTTTTCTCCATTTCCTGCCGGACTGCAGTGCGAAGCTCTCCGTCGAACCCGCGCAGAATTTCCTCGCCGCGATAGATCAGCGTCGTGTCGACACCGAGGCCGTTGAAGATGCCGGCAAACTCGACAGCGATATAACCACCACCGGCTACAACGATCTTGCTCGGCAGTTCTGCAAGGTGAAAAGCTTCGTTGGACGTGATCACGTGCTCACCACCCGGCAGACCATCGTCCACATTGGGAGACGCACCAACGGCCACAAGAATGTATTTCGCGGTCAAGGTCTGTCCGGTGGACAGGAGTCGAACGGTGTGAGGATCTTCGATCACCGCGCGGCTGTCGTGGACTTCCACGTCGGTCCGTTCCAGATTGCGCCGGTAGATGCCTTCGAGACGGGTGATTTCCTGATCTTTCGCGGCAACAAGCTTTTCCCAGGAAAAGGCGCGTTCGCCGATCGTCCAGCCGAAGCCTTCCGCGTCTTCGAACTCCTCGGAGAACTTCGAGGCGTAGACAAACAGCTTCTTGGGTACGCAGCCGCGAATGACACAGGTGCCGCCGTAGCGGTATTCCTCGGCGATACCGACCCGGGCACCGTGTGTCGCAGCGATCCTGGCAGCGCGAACGCCGCCGGAGCCACCGCCAATTACAAAAAGATCGTAGTCGTAGTCGGTCATCAATGCCTCATCGTGATCAGAAACCCGCCTGCTGCCCTCCGGCAGGGCCTTGCCAGCCTCGCAGATAGGCAACGGAAGCTGCGGTACAAGCCCACATGCCCCGTTGGAAGGGGCGTTGGGACAGGAGGTCAGGCCCGCCAGGTGCGGGCCCTGCAAAAGAATTGGGCCGCTTGCGCGGCCCGAAAGCCGGACATGACACCGGCCTCACTTATTCGTGTGAAAAGCGTGTTTCCTGCCATCGGCGTCGCCGGAGCGGAAACCCTGCCCTCACTGAGCTTCGTTAAGCTTGGCCAGTTGTTCCTGAACCAAGGTCACCATCTCGGTGGAAATCTTGTCCTGCCACTCGCGAGCAGCACCAACGGAATACTGCGTGATGGTCGGGATCTTTTCGGTCAGCTTCTGGCCAAGGGCCGTGCTGTAGAATTCAGCAAGCTGGTTCAGCTCTTCTTCAGTGAAGTTGTCGGCCCAGGCCTTGTAGACCAGATTGTTGAGCTCGGTCCGCTTCGGAGCCAGCGTCAGCGCAACATTCTGCACGACTTCGGCAATTTCTTCCGCACGGGTCGGGTCGGACTGAATGAAAGCGGTCCGGGTCTGCTCGGCAAGGATCGGAAGGATATCGTCGAACGGTTCCAGAACCTTGGTAACGACGGCAACCTGCTTGGCTGCGGCAAGGTGGCTTTCCGAAACGGCATCCTGTGCGGCAGCGCCGGAGGCGACAAAACCTGCGGCCATCATGGCTGCGCCCAATACAGCTGCCCGCGGGAAAGATTTGATAAGCTTCATTTTTCTACTCCTAGGCGGCTTTCATCTTAAGTCTGGAAAGCCAAATCCACACCACTTAGATGGGCAAGACGGTCTTTACCCCATCTGTGCCAGCCACGTAAGCTTTTGTTGCAAGTTCAATGAAGAGGCCGTGTTCGACAACCCCCGGAATGGCAACCAGCCGGTCGCCCAGGCGCTGGACCTCAGGTATTCTTTCCAGTTGCGCATCCAGGATGAAGTGTCCTCCATCCGTAACGAAAGGCTGGGCCGATCCGCCGCGCAAAGCCAGGTTCAACGGCAGGCCGAGATCCTCAAACACTTTCAGAATCGCACGCCGCGTTGCTTCCAGACCAAAGGGCACGACCTCTATCGGCAAGGGGAAGCGGCCAAGCGTCGCAACTTCCTTACTGCCGTCAGCAATGACAATCATGCTGGCCGAAGCCGACGCGACGATCTTCTCGCGCAGCAACGCTCCCCCACCGCCCTTGATGAGCGACAGATGGGGGTCCAGCTCATCTGCACCGTCGACGGTCAGATCCAGTTCCGGCAGTTCATCGAGCGTGGTCAGGCGAATGCCGAGGCTCGACGCCAGTTCCCTCGTACGTTCCGAAGTCGGCACCCCGATTACGTCCAGTCCGTCGTTCACCCGGCGTGCGAGCGCATGGACGAAAAACTCGGCAGTAGAGCCGGTTCCAATCCCAAGGCGCATTCCGGATGTAACGTCGTCGGCAGCGCGTTCCGCCGCCAGTTTCTTGTACTGGTCGCTCATATACCGTTCCCTGGGCCATACAGAAGGCAGAGAAGACTATCCAATCATCTCCATCCGGCCGCCGGGTGCTTAACATGGCCCGTAACCGCCGGTCCAGTGACATTCCCCCTCTTCAACGGGGAAACACCGTCATAACGCCCCTATCCTCGATTTATTAACCATCATTTTAGACGAACAATAGATAATTCTTTCAATTGTCTAGGGTCTGGAAAGCACAGAATCAAATGAACATCCTTCGACTTAAACCAAGGCAGACAGAAGAAAAGAATAATTTAAACAACAAGATACCTGCCCCTGAGGAAATTGACAATACTTCCGAAACGGTGCCCGAGGCTCAGTTGGCGGCCAGCCAGATGAGTTTCGTTCTCGACAGTCTGGAAGATGATCTGCAGGTTGCGGCCAAGACAATCAATGCCGCGGCGGAGAAAGTGCAGGACCGGCTTGTCAGTCAGATGGACAAGCTGGAAACCATCCGCGGTGACAGCCAGTCGCTTGCGGACCAGTCGGCCGTTGCAAACGAAAACGCGTCGGGTCTCGCGGCTTCCATCCAGGAGCTGACCAGCTCCAGCAGCGAGATCGGTTCGCAGGTCGGTGTGTCCAACCAGTTGGCACAAGAGGCACGCGATGTCGCCGCCCAGGTCAACGACGGCGTCCTGGAACTCAAGCAAGCCATCGACGACATCGCCAACGTTGTCAGTCTGATTTCGGATATCGCCAAGCAAACAAACCTTCTGGCCCTGAACGCAACCATCGAGGCAGCCCGCGCAGGCGAGGCCGGCCGCGGGTTTTCCGTTGTTGCCAGCGAAGTGAAGGCGCTGTCGGTGGAAACCCAATCGGCGACCGAACAGATCGTCTCCAATATCGACCGCCTGAACCAATCAGCCGAACTGAGCCTCGGATCGGTCAACCAGATCATCGAGGTTATCGGCAAGATCCGTCCCAGCTTTGCTGCCGTCGAGGATGCGGTTCAGACACAGGTCGAGACCACAAACCGGATCGGTGATCAGGCACAGCAGACGGCAGATTTTGTTCAGGAGGTGCTTCGCACCGCGCGCACCATCAACGAGTCTGCTGCTGCGGCGGAGGAAGGCGGCATGCTGGCGCGCGAAACCGGCGCCGAAATGAGCACCGCTTCCAAAGCGCTGCAGTCCCGCTTCACCATGATGATCCGGCAGACCGAAATCGGCGACCGGCGCCAGCACGACAGGCTGCCGATCAAGCTTTCGGGAACAGTGACGGCGGGCGGGACATCAGCACGGGTCGAAACCCACGACATCTCGGAAGGCGGCACGCTGTTCCGGCCTGAAGGCGGCACGAACCTGAAACAGGGCATGAATGCACGCCTGGACATCACAGGCATAGGACAGGTGGACGTGCGCATCGTCGCTGTTTCAGAACATGGCTGCCATGGTTGCTTCCTCAACAAGGACGCTGGCTTCCAGGCTGCTCTGGAGCGCAAGATTGCCGACATTCATGCCAGCCACGCCGTGGAAGTGGAACGTGTGCAAACAGGCGCTTCGCGGATTGCCGCGGCCATGGAAGATCTGATCGCCCGGAACCAGTTGAGCATGGACGACCTGTTCGACACCAACTACCAGCACATTGCCGGGACCAACCCGCCGCAGGTATCCACTCGCGCACTCGGCCATCTTGAAAAGATCCTTCCCACGATCCAGGAAGAGATCCTGGGCAAATCCCAGGGCATGGCCTTTTGCGCTTCGGTCGACCGCAACGGCTATCTGCCCGTGCACAATCTGATCTACTCGAAGCCTCAGAAACCGGACGACGTTGCCTGGAACACCGCCAACTGCCGCAACAAGCGGATCTTTGACGACCGCGCCGGCCTCAGCGCAGCGCGCAACACCCGCCCCTTCCTGATCCAGTCCTATGCCAGAGACATGGGCGGCGGCAATATCGTCTGGATGAAGGAGATCGACGCCCCGATTATCGTTCAGGGCCGTCATTGGGGCGGATTCCGGACAGCCTACAAACTGTAGGACAGGCAGGTGTAGCGACCTGCCCCCTTGCAGCGGATCGGTGATCCGGCTAGGCATTGAAGGCGGCCTGCATTCGGGCGAATGCAGGCCGTCCCCACATTCCGCGGCCGGTTTTCCTGTCCGCAGTCGTGCCTGTGCGCATGACTGTCCGCATGATCTCCGGCTCTTTCTGCTTAGAGGGTCACATGTCCGTTCTGGTATTCGATCTGGATGGCACGCTGGTGTCGTCCATGGAAGATCTCGTCGCGACATTGAACGTTGTCATGACGTCTGCCGGACATACCGCCATCCCGCAGGAGAACGTCGCCAACATGGTTGGCCTGGGGGCAAAGGTGCTGATCCAGCGCGGCCTCGAGTTCAACGGCATCCCCTGGACGGATGAAATTGTCGCTCCGCTCTACGCACATTTTCTGGAACACTATGCCGCCAACATCGCGGTTCACACACGGCCGTTCGACGGCGTTGTCACGGCGCTTGAAACTTTCCGGAATGACGGTTGGAAACTGGCGGTCTGCACCAACAAGGCAGAACGCCTGACGCATCCGCTCCTGGCAACTCTCGATCTCGCCAGGCATTTCGACGCGGTTGTCGGCGGCGATACGTTCTCCGTTGCCAAACCGCATGCCGAACCCGTACATGGTGCCATTCATCGCGCAGGTGGAGAAATCGGCGGGTCCATCATGATCGGTGACAGCGGAACCGATATTGATGCTGCCCGCAATGCTGGAATTCCGGTAATCGCGGTCGATTTCGGCTACACGGTCGTACCGGTCCGGGATCTTTCTCCGGACCGGGTGATTTCGCATTTCGACGACCTGGCAGAGGCCGTGGCATCGCTGAAGTCCTGAGCCGCTGAATGCACGGGCTCAGAACGTCCTGATGGCGTCGCCCAGGGTTTCGCGGATCTCTTCCCGGCGCACAGACAATTCCGCGATTTCCGTGTCGACATCCTCGATCCGGGTTTCGCTTTCCTCCAGCTTGCGTGCGGCACGCTTGTAGAGATCGGCCCCCGCCTGCAGGGCTGCAAGGTTGGCCCGATGACGCTCCTGATCCCGGCTTTCCTCGTCCTTTTCCAGCCGCAGTCGCTGGATCTGACGCTCGATCTGCGAAATCTCGTTCTGCAGCTCTGACAGTTCCTGCAACTTCTCGGCGGTTTTCTTGTCCGGCGACCGCCCGGCGAGGTAAAGCAGTTGGTTCGCATCCGTGGCAATCAGCGAATAGGTTTCCGACAAGGTCCGTTCCTGCAGCGCCGCGACCGTTTCCGTCGTGCCGGCAGGCACTTCGACCTTCAAACGGTGATGGGTTGCCGTACTGTCCATTTCCTGAGGAGAGGAAAATGCCCAGCCGGAACGTTTGGCGTGCTCGATCACGATCGTGCGGTCGCCATCCGGAGCGCCCTTGATCGCGTATTGCGTCGAGGATCGCTCACGCACCGAGGCGGTCAGAACGCCATCGGTGACCTTGATCGAAACGATCTGGCTATCGGCTGACGTGGACTGCGCGATCCTGACCTTCTTGTCGGTTGCGAAGCTTGCCATGCGGCTCTCGCCCGAGGGCATGCCGCTGATCTGCGCATCGCCGACGTATCCTTCCTTCTCGTCATAGACGGTCAGAATGCCCTGGGGCAGGCTGGTTTCCGTCTCGTTCTTGATCAGGATCGCAGCGACCGGATGCTGCAGGCCGCTTGCCGGCTGAAAGACTGATACCGTTTCGGCGGACACAACCTTGTCGACGATCGGCGCCGACAGGGTTTCACCACTTTCGAGGTCGACAGGCCATGGAATGGTGAAAGAAGCCGTCACCGCGCCCTCGCTCACCTCTCCGACATTCGCGGCCGCCATGTTGATAACCATTTCGGGTGCTGCCGCAGACGCGATGAAACTGGACCTTGGCGCACCTGGCATACGGGCCTCGCTCTCGGCAACATCGAATTGCGGTTCTGCACCCATGTCGACAGGCGGAACATAACCGCTGGACACATCCACCGGCACTTCTTTCCGCTGCTTCCAGTAAAGGTCGTGCAGACGTTGTTTCAATGTCACCGGTGCGCCGGACGACAATGTGATCCTGACATCATCCCAGTCTTCGCCGCTGGCGTTTTCAAGCACCGCCCAGGCCTGAAGCCGGGCCTTGTCGTCCGCCATCGTCACGACACGATAGGCCGTCTTCCAGATGGGAGCCGGCACCACGTAGGACACCGCCACTTCGCGCGCGCCTTCGCCCGCCACCTTCAATGCGACCGTTCGCGCGCCATCCGACTTTCCGTTGCCAACCGCCGACAGGGCCTTGGCCACCTTCAACTGAATGTCTTCATCGAGAAATGTTATTTCCGTATCGGCTGACAGACCGACACCGGTGATGCGGCCATCGCTGAGAACCGAAATGACGTGCGACTGTCCCTTGTTGCCATCATCCTGCACCGAGACGCCCAAAACGAGCCCCTCGACTGTCGTGCCGGCCTTTTCCAGCCGCACGCGCGTGCCTTGCAGCTTCGACAGCAGCATTGCAGGCGACTGCAGATCCTCCACAGTAAACGGCAGGTTCTTGAAGGTTTCCGCCAGCGGATTGGGGCCAGGCAGTGTAATCCCCTCGACAACACCTGCCTCATCGAACACGACAATGCTCTTCAGAACGTCGTTCACCTGGTCGAGCGGTACGGTCATGTTGATGAGGCCGCTGCTGTCGATATCCGCCTTGCGCACCACTTCGGCGAGCCCGCCGGAGGAAAGCGTGATGCTGGTAATGGGGCCATTGTCCGCAGCAAAGGCCTGTGCGGGTAGAAAGAGGCACACAAGCGCGAGGGAAGAAACGCGTGTAATCATTTAAAAACACTCCAAAAAACACTCAGCAGAAGCAATCGTCCGCTTTAATTGCGGCCTTTTCGGGAAGGCAGAAAATTGCTCCTGACAAAGTCTTTCATGCCGGGCACAGTCATCGGGATCCACTATTTCCGGTTTCCTTCGTATATTCAAAACGTCACCGGACCACAGACCACTTCGCCATCCATTTTCATGGCACGCCATTCTTCCAGACAGCTCCCGTCCACGCACCAGCGCCCCTCCTGCGAACCACGCCTCGTCTTTATCAGTGGCGCAGGTGTGAAATGCACCCGGCCATTGACCGGCTTGTGACACCGGGAGGCGTTGGAGACAGAAGTCGGGTCGAAAAAAGGGTGTTGCGCAAGCCGCTGATTTGCCCTAGATACGCGCCACCAGCCACCAAGGCATGGGCGATTAGCTCAGCGGGAGAGCACTCCCTTCACACGGGAGGGGTCACTGGTTCAATCCCAGTATCGCCCACCATTTTCCATCGCGTACATTCAAATCCGGCTTTGGCAATTTTCACTATTTTGCCGTGATCCGATTTACCAAAGTTACAACTCCTGCCAGAAATCTGGGCAAATTTCACTGAAAACAAGCCCTGCAAAAGGTGAGCGTGTATACTGCTCCGGTCCGTTCCATTGAGCGGATTGTGATGATCGGGTGCACCGGATGTCGGCCGGTTTCGTACTGCCCACCAACGAAGCCCCTGCTCCGGCACATGGGCATGGATGACATGTTTCGCTCCGCGACCAAAAAAGCTGCGGCACTTTTGCTTCTGTATGCGGCTTTCGCGCCAGCAACGGCCGTACGCGCCCAGACTTTGCAGGACAGCCAACTGCCATCAGTTCCCTTGCTGACCGACGAGCAGCAACAGCTCAACCAGTCGCTGTTGCAGCAGCAGATGCTCATACTGGAACTCGAGCGTCAGCGTCTTGCTCAGGAAAGACAGGAGCTGGAAGAAGCTCAGCGTATCCAGCAGCTGCGAGAGGAAAGAGTTCGTCTGCTGCAAATTGAAAGACAGCGCCGCCTGGGCCTGCCCCAAAACCGGTCTTACTACCAGCGTCAGCAATACCGGCGTGAGGACTACAGACCTCAGCGGGGACAGCCGCAACAATACCGGCGTCAGCAATTCCAGTCGCAACAGTTCCGACGGCAGTAGATGCATTCGTGCAAGACCTCAGACCTCAATCCCCAAGGTAATCCGGACTGTTTGGCCCGCCAGCCTGCCTTTCTGAACCCTTCCTGCTATTGTTCTCAAGTGATTCACAAAGAGCAGATAGAAGATGGCCACGCAAACAGCTCAAAATCCTTTACGTGAGAAGCTCGTCAAGGGGCTGTCCTATCATCAGTCCGGAGAAATCGAAAAGGCGCAGCGGTGCTACAAGCTGGTACTGAAAAAAGCACCGACCAATCCTGATGCGCTCAATCTGCTCGGCGTGACCTACCGGCAACTGGGGTCACCCGCGAAAGCTGTCGAATACATCCAGAAGGCGATTGCCCAGAACCCGAACCAGGCGTCGTTCTATGCCAACCTCGCCCGGGCGATGATGGACATCGGCACGGATTCGGAAAGCATGCTCGCCGTTTCGGAGAAGGCCTTGTCGCTCAATCCAATGGAGCGCGAGGCGCTGAACATCAAGGCAATCGCCCTGACCGGACTGCAGCAGGTCGACGAAGCGGAGGCTATCTTCAAAAGCCTGCTCGTTTCCAATCCAAACCACAGTGAAGTCTACACCAATTACGGCCTGTTGCTGCGCAAGAACAACCGGTATGAAGAAGCGCTCACCTTCTTCCGACGGGCCGAAGCGCTGGCACCGGACAACGTAGAGAATTGCATTGAACAGGCACGCTGCCGCCTGGAACTGAAACAATTCGACGACTCGCTCGAGGCGATCGACAAGGCCCTGGAACGCTTCAAGGACAATCCGCTACTGGTCCATGAAAAAGCCCGTGTCCTGTTTTCTATCTCCAAAGCGCACGAAGGCTTGAAATACGCCGAAGAGGCAGTGAAAGGCACACCGGGCAACTATCATTGCAAGGTCACGCTCGGGGTACACTATCTCATGCTCGGCCGTAGCCAGGACAGTATCGACATCCTGAACAAGGCCAAGGAGGAAGCGCCCGGCGGTGTGATTTCCGGCCTCGACTGGAACCTCTCGCTTGCCTATCTGTCGAAGGGAGATCTGGAAACAGGCTGGGACATTCACGCCGCGCGCTTTGAAGACAAGAAAGCCACTTCCCAACGACGGGAGTTTCCCAAGCCCGAATGGCAAGGTGAAGATATCTCGGACAAGACCGTCCTTCTTTGGGGCGACCAGGGCCTTGGCGACGCACTCAAATGCGGCACGATGTTCCTCGACATCCAGGCAAAGGCGAAGAAGCTCATACTCGAGGTGTCAGCGAAGTCCGTTCCCTTCTTCCAGAATTCGTTTCCGGAGATTCTTGTCAGGCCCGGCACGCCGAAGGAAGGCCAGGCTCCTGAAGATGCTGACTACGACATCACGGCCAACATGGTCGACCTTGCGCGCTATTTCAGGCGGGACCTGGAAAGCTTTGAAAAGGCCCCCTACCCCGTTTATAAATTCAGCCAGAAAAGGGCCCGGGAGTATCTCAGCCTGTTGCCGGATGCCGACAAGAAACCGGTGATCGGCGTCTCCTGGCGCTCGCGCAATCTGGAGAAATACCGGGCGCGCTATTACCTGTCCGCGCCGGATTTTGCGCCGATCCTTGATGCTGAAGACGCGATTTACATCAATCTTCAGTATTTGGCCCTGCAAAAGGAACTCGATTTTCTGGTGGCCCGTTCCGAGGGACGGTTCACCTTTTTCCGGGATATCGATCTGTTCAACGACCTGATAGCGGCAGCAGACCTGACCGCCATTTGCGATGTCGTCGTCTCGGCCAATACCAGCGTTGCGGACATGGCAGGTGTTCTTGGCGTTCCGTGTGTCCGGTTCGGTCCGGTTGAGCCCGCCCTGCTGCTCGGCCAGGCCAATCCACCCTGGTATCCAAGCATGAAGTACCTCCACATCGATGAAACGAAGCCAACGGCTGACATGGTGCCGCAAATCATCCAGGTCATGCGCGAGGAACTGGCGGCCGGCTATCCTGATAAGCGCAAGGAGCGGCTGGGGCTGTAACCGTTCAAGTGGTCAAACGCTTGTCTGTCTAAGCAAGCCGAGCAACGCGCTGTCCGCGCAGGGTGATTCCAACGACTTTTGACGCGGCCCGTTACCGGGCCTTTGTGGCAATAGCAACAAGCGTATCGGTCGCGTCGATCTTGCGGAGCGCAGCCTCGTAAGCCGATCTGAGTTCCGGTGTGTCCAGCGCAGAGAGGGTCGACTTGTGTCCGCCGGGTTTGCCGTTGGCAAGCCAGCCAAGATGATTGGAAAGCGGGTACCGCTGCACACCTTCAATCACTATGTCCCCAAAACCGGCCGCCGCCAGCATGCGCTTCAGGCTTTCGCGCGTGTGAAGAATGAGATGCTGGCTCCACAGCGTGAAATTCTTGAACGCTTGGTTCTGAAGACTGGACAACAGGAAATCGGAGGCATGCGGAACCTCGACGACAATTGTTCCGGTGTCTGTCAGAAGTTCCCGCAAGTCCCGCAAGGTCGATAGCGGATCGGGCAGATGCTCCAGAACATGAAAGGCAAAGACGGCATCCTGTGTTCCGGATGGGATCAGGTTTGCATTGTCCACGCAGCGATAGCCATCTGCGACGAGGGCCTCAATATAGCCTCTGTGCAATTCGATGCCGGTAACGTCAGCCCCCTTGTTGGCGGCCTCTCTCAGGAACAGACCTTTCCAGCATCCGAATTCGGTAATCTTCTTGCCGGTGTAAAACTGCGCATAAGCATCAAGCCTGCGATACTGGTCTTCCTGATATTCATAGTCCCAGTCGATCCGCCTGTAGAAATCGTCCTTGCGATGTTCGGCACCTTCGTAGGTCTGGTCGCCGACATAATAGTCATCGATGTAGACGACGCCGGAAACCGTATCGCGATAGACGGTCAGCCCCTCTTTGTCGCGGGTCTGCGGTGCAAAGATGCTTTGGGTTTCAACGGAAGCAAGGCCGAGCCGCTGCAATGTATCGAACACAGAAACGTTCTGGTACAGGGTTTCAACGGCCATAGGTCACCTGTTTTCTTTCAGTCACGAGCGGCCCCGGAAGCTGTCGCGTCTGCGAATTTGCATATAGCGCGACTACCCGGCCTTGTTTCGTTCATAAGCACGACGACAACGGACGTCAGCTGGCGATCATGCCGCGTGCGATCAGCAATTCCGCGACTTCGTTCAACACTCCGGCACCGCCGGCACTTTCCAGCACAACGGTGGCCGTCGCCTTCACCTCAGCCGGAGCATTGCGTGGCGCGATACTGAGGCCACAGGCCTTCATGCAATCCAGATCCGCAATGTCCGCGCCGATATAGGCGATCTCCGTCCAGTCCAGCCCCTTCTTCTGGCGCCACTCGGACAATACTTCCATCTTGTCGAACAGATGATGCTTGTAGTCCATCGCCAGCTTTCGCGCTCGCTGGACGGCCAGGCTATCTTCCTCGCGGTCCAGCATCAGCAGCATCATGCCCCGGCCAAGCAGGCGGTCGAGACCGATCTCGTCGTACCGGTTACAGACGATGGACTCGGTACCATCCCGGCTGACGAACACGGTATTGTCGGTGTGAACGCCGGCGAAGGCCGTCACCACGGCCCGCAAGGGCTGGGTTTCGGTGTCCGTCATGAACCCCGTGAAAGGTTCTGAACGGATAAAGGCCTCCGCCATGTCCCAGTCCTGCGAGGTATCGATTTCGATCCAGGTCGAATCCAATGGCACCAGGATCGTTTTGCCGCAATAGCGGTTTCCCGCGTCCAGAAACTCCGGTACACGCATGGCATAAACCGCGCCGTTTTCCCGGTATCTTGCGGAGATATCCTGCCGCCGCACACGTTGCTTGCTGGGGTCATGGTTCAGGCCGACACCTTCGCCATCAGGACCGACTTCCCAATAAAACCCATGGTCGTCGACAACCGAGATGGCACTGGTTGCTTCCTTTGCCAGCAGGGCCTCCACCACATGATCAACGTGGTGTGCCTGCGTAAAAGGCGCGGTGCACTGTAGGAAGACCAGAATATCCGGCGGTTCACTGACCAGGCTCGGCTCGTTCTGCAGCAGATGGATCAGCGCGGATTCCGAACTCGCGGTCGGCCCGGAAAGCTCTGCCGGGCGCAAAACGGATTTCGCACCATACTTTTCGCCGACCGTGAGAATTTCCGCTGAATCGCTCGAGACGAACACTTCGGACACGAAACGCGATCCTCGCGCGGCACGCACGGTCCGGCCGACAAGCGGAATACCGTTCAAGGGACGGATGTTTTTACCCGGAAGACCGACAGAACCGCCTCTGGCAGGAATGGCCGCTACAATTTTCATCTTATGCTGAACCACCTTGGGAAAGCTTTGGTCTTTCGGGTTTGCGCGCGAACACGGTCACGAAGGATCCCCAAAATGCCGGCGACACGTCCGCGTCGGCCCGGACCATGCTGTCGAACGTTTCGCGCGTGGCAAACCGTGTTCCGAAATAGGGGTACTCGACCATTTCGATGCGGAATCCCTTGTCCCGCAGCAGCCTGACAAGAGAATCGTCCGAGAACAGGCTCACATGAGTTGGATCGTGCAGCAACCTGAAACGGTCACCATAGACGCGTGCGGCGGCGCAGGCGAAGTTCGGCGTGCCGCAGATGAAGTCCCCACCCGGTTTGAGGATCTCGAAAATGGTTTCGACAAAAGGGATCGGCTCGTCGACATGCTCGATCACATGATTGGCGGTGACGACATCGAACATGCCGGCTGGAAAGGTGCCTTTTTCCAGAACCCCGTGGCGAAGGTTGGCGGAACACCACTGCCGGGCAACTTCGACCGCCTTTTCGGAAGGGTCCAGGCCGAAACACTCGTTCTTGCCAGTCAGTTGTTCGAGCAATTCGCCCAGGCCGAAGCCGATATCGAGCACACGGCCGGGTGCTCTCGCATTGACGTAGTCCGCGATGTAGCGGACGTCTTCCTTGCGCTGGTCGCGCTCGGCTTCGATGTCCCTGACCTTGCCGTCCGGATCCTTCTTCGCTTCCCAATAGTCCTGTGGCAGCGGCCGGGCCGGATAGGCCACGTAATAACTTTCCCCCCGATACAGATCCAGGCAGCTGTCAATGATGGACATATAAAGCTCTTGAACAAAAAAGGGCCAACCGCTTCCGGTCAGCCCACCAATACCTCAATCGTCTCACGCCGCCTGCAGCGTGACCTTCCGGCGCAGCTTTTCCGCAATCGGCTTTTCATCTTCATAGAAGCGCAGAACGCCGTCGCCACGCACGATCTCAACCCGGCGAACCTGCGCAACCATGTCGGCAACTTCAGCCATTTCGAGCGATGCTTTCTGGTCGGACCCCCAATCGGCACGGTCCAGCGTGACATGCCGCTCGATAGAGCAGGCACCGAGCGCCGCCGCGCAGACACTCGGCAGAATGCCCTCCTCATGACCGGAGAACCCGATCTTCAGATGAGGAAAAGCGTCCTTCAGGGTCGAAATGCCGAGCAGATTGATCTCGTCATCGCGTGTCGGATAGGTGGAAGTGCAGTGGTAAAGGCATGCAATCTCGCCGCCGGAGCGTTCGATCACATCGACAAAGCTCTTGACCATCGCCATGTCGCTCATGCCGGTGGAGACCAGCAAGGGGCGGCCACTGCGGGCGCAGTATTCCAGGAAGTCGCGATCCGTCACCATGGCGGAAGCGACCTTGATATAAGGCGTATCGTACTCGAGCAGGAAGTCGACAGAGGCTTCGTCCCAGGGGGACGCGAACCAGTCGATGCCCAGTTCCTTCGACAGTTTATCGATACGGTCGTAGTCAGCCTTGCCGAATTCCAGCCCGCGCTTCAGATCGCCGTTCGTCGCACCGAAGACATTTTCGCGCGGACGTGCCAGCTCTTCAGCCGAATAGACGACATCGATCGTGCGCTTTTGAAACTTGACTGCGTCGCACCCTGCCTCCTTCGACTTGCGGATCATTTCGAGGGCCTGGTCGATATCGCCATTATGGTTGATACCGATTTCGGCAATCACGTAGGTTCGACTGTCGGAGATCATGGCTCAGTACCTTGATGTTTGGCCTGCAGCGTTCAAGTGGCCCTGCTGACTTGCCATTTTTAAGACAGATTCTTGCCACCACGGGCTAGGTCTGTCCACCCGCGAACCCGATATTAGGGGCTATCGACCCTGCTTTCTTTGGAAAACCCAAAATAGATCATTAATAAAGCGACGGGGGCACGTGTTAAACACGCACCCCCGGGCAAGAATCTAAGCATTAATAACAGATTAAGGTACTGCCGACTCAGCCGACAAACGCACGTTCGACAACGAACTCTGCCGGCTTGTTGTTGGCCCCTTCGGTCAAGCCTGCTTCTTCAAGTAGCGCCTTGGTGTCCTTCAGCATGTCCATGGAACCGCAGATCATGCCGCGGTCGACAGCCGGGTCGAGCGGCGGTACGCCGAGATCTTCGAACAATTTGCCGGATTTGATCAGATCGGTGATGCGGCCCTGGCGCGGAAAGTCTTCGCGGGTCACCGAGGTGTAATGCACCAGCTTGTCCTTGGCGAACTCACCGATCAGCGGATCGTTGATGGTTTCCTGCACCAGGTCTTCACCGTACTTCAGCTCGGAAACTTCGCGGCATGTATGGGTCAGGATGACCTGGTCGAACTTTTCATAAGTGTCCGGGTCACGGATCAGGCTGGCGAAGGGCGCGATACCGGTGCCGGTGGAGAACATGTAGACGCGCTTGCCGGGAATGAGCGCATCATTCACCAGCGTGCCGGTCGGCTTCTTCTTCATCAGAACGGCATCGCCGGGCTGGATCTTCTGAAGATGCGAGGTCAACGGACCGTCCGGAACCTTGATCGAGAAGAACTCGAGCTCTTCGTCCCAGGCCGGGCTGGCGATCGAATAGGCGCGGTAAAGCGGCTTGCCATCGATCATCAGGCCGATCATCACGAACTCGCCGGACCGGAAGCGGAAGCTCGCCGGACGGGTCATGCGAAAGCGGAACAGGCGGTCCGTGTAATGCTGGACGGATTTCACTTCCTCGACGAAAGCGCCAGCCGGGGCGGCAGCTTCGAGATCGGCGGGTTTGGCAAGTACGTTCATGTCAATCGGGGTCCGTAAGTCAGCGCTCGAATTAGATTGTGCCTCATGTAGCACTAGTCCAGCCTTGACTTGAAGCAACTCCGATCCACTAAACGCACTTAGTTCAAAAAAATCATTCTAAAAATGCTCAAGATTCCGCCGTGAAGCCGCCGTGGGCCATCCAACCAGCGTGCCGGATGGCCATCCATCCAGGTGAAAGATCAGGAACTTTCCTCGATTGTCGTCACGGTTTCCCGGAAAAAGTCGAGCTTGCCGTCGCTTTCGTGGCTGAGGATATAGGTGATGCTTTCGCACTCGCAGTCCTTCACCGGATAGAAGAACCTTTGCTCGAACCGGGTGAAAAACCAGCCCTGGCCCAGTGCCTGGGAAGCCAAGCCGAGGACATGTGTCCCCTTTGGAAACACTTCCTGTGCCAGGCGCTGCAGGACAACGGCCATTTCTTCAAGTCCCGAAGCCGTCTGCCAGGAAATGTCGGTTTCGTCACGGTAGTGGTCGATACGGAAATCAAGCTGGTCCGAAAGCTCACCGAACAATTCGGGAGAGCCCTTTTCAAACAGATCAAGCACACGATGAATGGCGATCCGTTCGGAGCGTAGCAAAGGAAATGTATCTGACTGAGACAATGGCAGCGCGGAATTCATGCTGAGGCTCCTTCGGTACAGGACGTCGTGATTGACCTGCCGAGTTGTGCATCGCCTCACTTGAACAGTATACTCCTATGCATTCTATTTTTTATATAGGCTTACCCTATGCTTGAAGTGACCCCGCTCCGCTATTTCGTCAGCGCCTTTGAACTGGGAACAATCAGCGCGGCTGCCACCGGAAACGGCATTTCCCAACCATCTCTGTCTCAGGCTCTGCAGAAACTCGAGGACACGCTCGGAACATCGCTGTTTGTACGCTCCCGCGTGGGGTTACGCCCGACACCGGCCGGTCGGGAGCTTTATCACCATGCCCAATCCATTCTTCGGGCAGTCGCGAACGCCGAGCGCCGCTTTCTGAATGAAGCGCCCGTGCGGCTGAGCCTCTTTACCGCTCCCGATGTTTTGCTTTCTGCATTTCAAAGTGCCTTCCATGCCCTGCGTACAACCTATCCCACGCTGGAAATGCAGTTTGAAAAGTCTGCAGAGGATGCGGAACTGGCGCTGGTCGACAGGAACTGCGCCCCCATGAGCCACAGGTACCGCGAACTTTATACCGAGCCTTATGTCCTCGCCGTTGCACAGTCCCATCCGCTGGCCGGAAAAAACAGGATTTCACTGGAAGATCTCCGCTCGGTCCCCCTGATCTCCCGCAGATATTGCCCCAACTACGATGCGATGCTGAGAGAGTTCACCCTCGCCGGATTGCCACTGAGCATTTGCGCAGAAGCGGTAAACGATCAGCAGGTGCTTGAACTGACCGCATTGGGCTTCGGGGCTGCCATTCTGCCTGCCGGTCATCTGAAAATGAAAGACACTTTGTGCGGCATTCCGCTCGACCATGAAGGCCTGGAACGGCGCAGTGTCGGGGTCGCGATGAAAAAGACCGCATTTGCCGATGAAATGTTCCGCACCTGGATGACAGGCTGGGCAACGCCGCCAATTCGTTTGTGACAATTACGATAATATCAGGACTGTAAGCGTTTTTTATTTGACAGATAAATACAAACTGCAAAACTTATTGAAAGCCAAAGACAAGTGGCAATAATACCTTCCACAGAGGCACAGTAAATGTCCGGACGCGCGCACGATGATTCAGGCCAGAAGATAGCATTCGTGCTCATGGAGCGATTTTCCATGAACGCTTTCGCGAGCGTTATCGAACCTGTGAGAATAGCAAACCGCCTTTTGGGAAGAGAGTACTACCAATGGACAACTTATTCAGTTGACGGGAATCCCGTCACGGCGAGCAATGGCTGCGAAGTCGCGGTCAAAAAATCTATTCGCGATCTGCATGATGCCGACATTACACTTCTGTGCACCGGCATTGATGTTGAGCGCCTGCCGTTGGACACCGAACTCGGCAACAAGCTGCGCCGCCTGAATGCCATGGGCCGCACCTTTGGTGCCATCTGCACAGGCGCCTATCTGCTTGCCAGATATCATCTTCTGGACGGACGCCGTTGCACCATCCATTGGGAAAACCTGAGGTCCTTGCGGGAAGAATTTCCGGATGTGGAAGTGACGTCCGACATCTTTGCGATCGACCGCAACTGCATCACCTGTGCCGGCGGCATGGCATCACTCGACATGATGCTGCGACTGATCGCGATCCAGCATGGTGCCTATCTTGCCCATGAAGTCGCCGAAGTGGCGCTCTACCAGAACATGCGCTCAGGCGAATCCGCTCAGCGTCACGACATCGAAGCGCGGACCGGGATTTCGAATGCCAAGATCCTTGATGCGATCCGGATCATGGATCTGCATATCGAGGACCCGCTGAGCTGCCAGCAGCTTGCGATGACAGTCAACCTGTCGCCGCGACAGTTGGAGCGCCTGTTCCGCCGTCATTTCAACTGCACACCCGGCCAGTATTATCTGCGTCTTCGCCTGGAAACCGCGCGTGATCTGTTACGCCGGACAAGCCGGCCGGTGTTGGATGTTGCCCTCGCCTGCGGTTTCGCGTCCACATCGCATTTCACCAAATGCTATCGCGAGCGTTTCCTGTGCACGCCGACGGAAGAGCGGCAGTCATACCAGTGGGCCAACACCAAGACGACGTCCGGTGTCGGCACTGCTACGCCGATGCGGCTGATCGCAAAGTAAGGCGACCTCCTAGAAATCTCTGTTTTCAAACGTCGCGGTCTCCGCGGCGTTTTTATTTGTTCCATTGCTGGTGGTCCCGAACGTAGCGTCGCGAAGATCCGGGATCCCGACAGGAAGCGAAGATTTCCGAAGCGTTTTCCGTTCGAAAAGTTAAAGCAAGCGCCAGAGCCCCAGCGGGATGAGGTAAAGCCCGAGCGCCAGGATTGCGGCCAGCACGAGCCGCCGGAAGCCAGCTTCCGACACCTTCCGGCGCGCGCGTTGTCCAGCCCACACACCGGACAAGGCCGGGATGATCAGCGCTGCCGAGGCCAGGGCCTCCTGACCACCCATCAACCCGAAACCACCAAGCGATATTCCAAGTGCAGTCGTCGACAGCAGGAACAAGAGCCCCATGGCCTGGATCAGTTCGTCCCGCTTGAGCCCCAGTGCCTGCAGATACATGACGCCTGGAACCGTGTAGGACCCCGTGAGCCCCGACAGGACACCATTGACCAGGCCTACGGCCACTCCCACCGGAACGACCCGTTTTTCCGGGATGTGAAGCACCATGCCCGCAAGCATCGGCACGGCATAAGACACCATGAGTATCCCCAGCAGAAGATCTGCTGCACCTTCCGGCAATTGGGTCAGAATGAAAGTGCCTGCGGCGAGCGTCACGACAGCGGAAACCAGAAACGGCCAGAGACGGGGCAAGAGAACCCGCAGGTGACCACCGTACAGGCTTTGCCAGAGGTTGGTCAGAAACGCCGGCCAGAGAATCAGGACCATTGCCTTTTCAACGCCGACAAACACGGTCATCAGACCGAGCCCGATCGTCGGCAGACCGAACCCGACAAGACCCTTGATGAACCCCGCGCACAAGAATGCCAGGACAGCCACGAGCACCAGTCCCGGACCGGCTGCGCCAATATCCGTCACGCGTTCACCTGAGTCTGCATGGGGGTCTCTTGGTTCTTCTATCCGTCGCCAACGGGCAGGCTGTAGTCTGCTATCAGCCCATTCAGCTGGCCGGACTCGCGGCGGCGCTGCAGTTCTTCGTCAAACGTCTTCAGCAACTTTATACACGGTGTCGCCCTGGAGAACAGGAAATGTAGCGTATTGACCGCAGCAGGCCACGGCAAGACTTCCACCTTTCCTTCGACCCCGGCCTCCCTGATCATCATTTCACCTTCCTGGCGGGCAATTATCAGATAGTCCGCTTTTTCCTCCACGAGCAGATACATGTACGTCTTGACGTCATCGAACGGTTGTCTGTCAATGGACAGCGCGGCGGCCGCATAGCTTTCCAACTCCTCGCCGAATGACGACCCGAACGGAGCAACGCCCCGCAAACCGGCAAGATCTTCAAGCGACGTTGGACGGAATTCCAAGCTGGAACGGATAAAGACACCGACATCCTCCTTCATGACCGGATGACTGACGCCGAATTTTGCCTGTCTCTCATCTGTCAGATATGCCCCCGCCAGAACGTCGATCTGCCCATGTTCAAGCAAGGTCAAAAGGCGCTTCCACGGCAGATCCGGTCCGGTGATCAACGGCACATTCAAGGTGGAAAAAACATCCTTGGCGAGGTCGGGAAACACACCGCTGAGACCGCCGTCGGCTTTCTGCCGCATGGAAACCGGGTACCAGACACTTGATCCGTTCAAGTTGACCCTGGAGCACCCGTCCGTGTCCGCATGGCTTGCCGGCGTGAGCGAAAGAGCTGCGAATACCAGCCCTGTTATCAGCATTCTCTTTCTGAAACGATTGAAAACACTCATTTAATACCGCTCAAACAACGCTTGGCTGATGCCAGACATTCAAGTGAAACTTCTTTTGACAAATCGGTCAATCAAAAAACACGTTCTGCGTGTATATGCGTTGTATTTACGGATTCCTCGTAAAAACCGTCATCTTCTGCCTCGCAAAAAATTACAATATGCCATCCGGCAAGCATTTTTTTAGAGTGAGGAAAATGCTAGCGTCGCTTCATGAGTGCCCCTTCCCTGCCCCGGTTGCCGAATCGTACTGCTCGGCACCTTTTTCTTCAAAGACACGGCCTAGCCTCCGCCCCCAAGGGAAGCGGAAAAGGTGAAGATTTGGCCGCCGTCATAGACCAGCTCGGCTTCGTCCAGATCGACAGCATCAACACCGTCGCCCGTGCGCACCACATGATCCTGGCTGCCCGACGGCCCGCCTATAAGGAGAAGAACCTCAAGCTTCTCGCAGAGCGCGACAGGCACCTGTTCGAGCATTGGACTCACGATGCAGCCGTCATACCGACCGAGTTCTTCCGGCATTGGCGCTTGCGTTTCAGCCGGGACAGGGAAACCCTCATAAACAGGTGGCGTAATTGGCATCAGAATGAGTTCGAAGGGAAATTCGACGAGATACTCAAACGGATCAGCGACCATGGTCCGGTCACATCGGCTACTGTCGGCGAGGACGAAAAACGCAGCAACGGCGGCTGGTGGGAATGGCATCCGTCGAAGGCTGCGCTTGAGTTCCTGTGGCGCACCGGTGAGCTGTCGGTATCCGGCCGGACCGGATTTCAGAAAGTCTACGACCTGACGGAGCGGGTCATTCCGGCGGAACACCGCAATGCGGCGCATGATCTCGATGAAACGATTGATTGGGCGGCACGGTCTGCCCTCGACCGGCTAGGCTTTGCGACCTCCGGCGAGATAGCTGCCTTCTGGGACCTGATCACGCCCCAGGAAGCCAAGGACTGGTGCGCAGCGGCAAAGGCCGCCGGTACGATTGCCGAAATTGAAGTGGAATGTGTCGACGGGTCCTGGCGAAAGGTCTTCGCCTATCCGGATACGCTGAACACCCTTGCCGATGTTCCCGAGCCCCCGTCGCGCGTGCGTATCCTGTCGCCGTTCGACCCGGCACTTCGTGACCGCAAACGGGCAGAACGCCTGTTCGGCTTCTTCTACCGGATCGAGATCTTCGTGCCGGAACCAAAGCGTCAATACGGCTATTATGTCTTTCCTGTCATGGAAGGCGACAGGTTGATCGGCCGGATCGACATGAAGGCACTCAGAAGCGAAAACAGGCTTCATGTGCGGGCCTATTGGCCTGAACAGGACGTCAGAGCATCGAAAGGCCGGCTAGCAAAACTTCAGGCGGAACTCGAGCGCATGGCGCGGTTTGCTGGTGTTTCCAACATCACCTACGAGCCGGATTGGCAACGGACGGCCCTCTAGGACCGTCCGCCGCTTTGCTTGACGGGGTGGCCGAAGTGCACCCGGCCATTGCCCTTGGGCCGTCACGTGGTCAACCGGCGACCCTTTCCAGCAGATGCTGACGAGCCCGCCCGCGAACCTCCTCAAAGGTCCAGTCTTTCAGCAACGCACCATTGCGGTAGACAGTCTGCAGTTGATCGGCCCCGTCGCCAACCGCCTCCAGCCGAGCTGCAGTCAGCTTTCCGCCCTGAAGGATTGCAGCCTGCCGTCCGGCCTTGGACGCCTTGCCGGGATCGGTGACCGGGTTCTTGGAGACATCGCGCCAGGTGCCGTCCGCGGTTTTCATGGCATTTGCCTTCATGGCAAAGCGCATCGTGTCCCGGTTGACCTGTTGCAACAGACCACCGCCCATGCCGACGGCAATGTTGTCGACAGACCATTTGCGACGCACCAGCTCTTCCACCAGTTGCCTGATGGTATCGAGCTTCATGCCATCCCCCTGAATGACACGAACCGACGGATGCAATACACGTGAGCCCTTGCTGTTTTTCGAGCCGCCATAGTGCTGCCAAAGGGTCTCCATGACCTTCAGCGGCATTTCGACGGGATCTCCGGAATCCGGGCGGATGACGACCGTTGCTCCCGAGGCAAGCACCTCGTCCTTCAACCGGCCGCACCACAGGTTCTCGACAGCGTTGCCGAGATCATAGCTGTCGGAAACCACAGCCACCAGCGCGTCCGGCCGGGCGAATTGCACCAGCATGTTCCGGTACGCGTCGACTTCCCGCTCCTGCCCCCAACTGGTCATTGTCGAGTGCTCCGCTGCGGGGATCGAAAAACCCGCAACATCTGCGCCGTACCAGGTCATGGCCGCTTCCAGCGCTTCCATGGTGTCGGTGCCTGCAAAATTGACCAGATGGGCCATGCCGCCAAGTGCGGCGCTTTCGGCAGACGAAACGCCACGTGCACCGAAATCGTGCAGCTTGAACGGGACCTGACCGTCAGGATCGTCGGAGGTTTCCAGAAGCCCGCGATACAGGATCTCCTTGCACTTGAATGAAAGTGTCGCGACCGTCGACGGATACCAGACCGACCGCAGCAAAGCGGTTTCCACCCAGGTCGTCAGCCAGGGCATGCGCTCATCGGTGTTTTCCACCTGTACAAGCGGCACACCACTCGGCGCCAGCGTCCCCTCCGGCAGAGCCTTTATTTCCAGCGGAAACAGGCCACTGTGGTCCGTCAGGATCTGGTTCCAGCCGTCCCGGTTGAAAGGAACACCATGGGCGGCGCAGATGCGCGCAGCTGCTTCGATGTCCGATGCCGTGATCGGCTTCAGAAGGACGTCCTTCAGGTAGGTCTGCAGCCCGAAGAACAGAACGCTGTCCGAAAACGGATTGGGCCGTGCTTCCAGATAGGCGGAAATCCTGCGGGCCTCGGGCGGGTATTGCTTGAAATGCGACTGCTTGTAGCTGTCGGTCGCCAGAAGTGGGTTTGTCATTGTGAACTCCTCACGTGACAGGTGTGATTGCCTGCGGGCCTCCCCCGCGGGCGCTGTTACAGATCGGCCATCATTTCGATAATGGACCAGTGATCCTCGAAGAACTGCTCGGGCCTCAGGTCGCCCAACCGGTGCCAATTGGCCGCCCTTGCATCGTCACCGCCGGTAACTGAAAACAGTTCCCGCCTTTCAGGCAGGCGGAACAGAAACGCGTGAGTGACGATGCGGCCGCGCAAGGACCGGTCAGGATGGTCGAAAACCCGTGTCTTGGTGCCGTCGATGAATGACGCCAGCATCGCCGGTGGGATTTCACCCTTGTGATCGCTGATGGCGGTTTCTTCCTTCAACTCACGGATTGCCGCATCCTTGATGCTTTCACTGGGATCCAGAAACCCGCCAGGCAGCGCCAACAATCCCTTGCCGGGTGCCTGGCCGCGCTCGACCAGAAGAATGTTGCCGGACTGGATGACAACGGCATCCACCGTCACGAACGGGCCCTTGCCCCATTGCCTGGGATAGGACTCCAGATACTCGGCCTCTTCCAGAAGCGCGCGAAAGGTTTCCGTCAGGGCGAAGGCTTCCAGCCAGTCCGCCACCCCTGCGGACAGAACCGACCGGGAGATGACCGGAATACGCTGGAACAACTGCCTGCGTACGTCTGTCGACGAGAAGGTGCCATGCTGGCTTGCAAGCTGCACATTGCCCCATTCGGGAAACAGCTTCAGATAGTAGCTCGAGCGATCCTTGCCGTAGCCTGCAAGTGCAATCCTGATGTCCTGCAGGCCGTGCAGAACGACACCGCCCTTGTTGTAATGGGCAAGCACGGTTTCATTCACCGCCCTCTGGACTTCAGCGCACCAGGCCGCATCCGAATAGGGATGATCCGAAACAGGTTTCAGGATCAGGCGACCGGTGGTCAGCTCGTGCCTGAACACCTTGGCGAACATTTCTTCGCGCTCGGTGTAGGTGAAAGGGTTTCGCGGGGTACGCGCCTGACCGGAAGACCCGATCAGCACGATCAGCGTATCGACTTTCTCCAGCGCGGATCTGATAACGGCCTCATGACCGGTATGCAGCGGCTGAAACCGACCGACAAAAACGCCGTAGTGATATTTGGACATTCGAGACTCCCTCGAATTTTCTGGAATGCAGCCAAACTCCTCGGCTGACATCTATCTAATACTCATTTTGAGCATTAGCAAGAGGTATAATGCTCAAAATGAGTATTATGCGATTTCAAGACCCAGCCGAAGTTGCTTCCGAACCGGCGGATCTTCCGCAAAGCCGGAACGAAGAACTGTTCAAGTGTGGGAAAAGAGCGCATAATTTCGCAGTTTCGAATGAAGAAACATAGGAGAGACCCATGACCGTCGAACGTGCCATTCTTCTCGTCGTCGGACTGCTTATCGTCGCGTCCGTTCTTCTGGCTGTCTACGTCAACCTCAACTGGCTCTGGCTCACCGGAATTCTCGGTGCCCACCTCATCCAGGCGTCCTTTACCGGTCTTTGCCCGGTGGTGATGATGCTGAAAAAGCTCGGCTTGCCGCAAAAATCCGGGTTTGCCTGACGTTCGCAACGCGTGAGGCCAATTGCATCGCACGCAAAAAGATCGCCTCCGACCTGATCGAGGGCGACCTTCAACTGCAGCACTTGAGAACGCCAGCCCCCTACTGATCCGGCCTGCCAGCTCAGGTCCAGCTGAGCACAACCTTGCCGGCTTCACCGGACTTCATGGCGGCGAAACCCTGTTCGAAGTCGTCCACCCCAAAGCGGTGCGTGATGACATTGCGGACATCCAGGCCGTTCTGCAGCATGGCGATCATCTTGTACCAGGTCTCGAAGATCTCGCGGCCGTAGACACCCTTGATCGTGATTGCCTTGAAGACAATTCGCGACCAGTCCACCGGAGACTTGCCCGGTGGAATGCCGAGCAGCGCGATCCGCCCACCCATCACCAGGTTTTCGACCATCTGATCAAGCGCCACCTGACTGCCCGACATTTCCAGGCCGACATCAAAGCCTTCCTTCATGCCGAGCTTCTTTTCGATACCTTTCAGGTCTTCCCTCGCGACATTGACCGGCACGACGTCGGCCACCCTCGTCGCCAGGTCGAGACGGGCCTGATTGATGTCGGTAATGACGACATTGCGCGCCCCGACATGACGAGCGACGGCAGCCGCCATGATGCCGATCGGACCGGCACCGGTAATGAGCACGTCCTCCCCCACCAGGTCGAAACTGAGAGCGGTATGAACCGCATTCCCCAGAGGGTCCAGAATGGCCCCAATCTCGTCGTCAATCTCGTCCGGCAGCAACACGACATTGAAAGCCGGCAGGCGCAGATATTCGGCAAATGCCCCCCGCTCGTTGACGCCTATGCCGCGGGTTTCCGGATCCAGATGAAACTTGCCCGCGCGAGACTGCCGGGAGTGCCGTCCGATCAGGTGGCCTTCGCCAGAGCAGCGCTGGCCAATTTCCAGATCGGTGACGTTCTTGCCGATCTCGACGATTTCGCCCGCGAATTCGTGACCGGTGATCATCGGCACGGGCACGGTCTTCGCCGCCCAGTCGTCCCAGTTCCAGATATGAATGTCCGTGCCGCAGATGCCTGTCTTGTGGATCTTGATCAAAACGTCGTCCGGGCCGATTTCCGGCACCGGCGCGCGGGTCATCCAGAGGCCTTCCTTCGGCTCGGACTTGCACAGCGCCTTCATTTCGTTGCTGCTCATGACAGCACTCCCGTCGCCTTGCCGGCCCTTTCAAAGGCCTCCAGCGCACGATCCAGATCGGACCGGGTCAATGCCGCATTCATCTGTGTGCGGATGCGGGCCTGACCGCGCGGCACGACAGGAAAGAAGAAACCGGAGACATAGACACCTTCTTCGAACAGCTTTGCCGCCATGTCCTGCGCCAGCTGGGCTTCCCCCAGCATCACCGGAATGATGGGATGTTCGCCCGGCAGAAGCGTGAAGCCGAGCGCTTCCAGACCGGCGCGCCAATAGCTGGCGTTTTCGAAGAGGTTCTTGCGCAGATCGTCGCCCTCCTCCACCAGACGGATGGCTTCAAGTCCGCTCATGACCACAGCCGGCGGGAGAGAGTTGGAAAAGAGATAGGGCCGCGCCCGCTGGCGCAGCAGGTCTATGACCGGCTGAGGTCCGGCAATATAGCCGCCTATGCCGCCGCCCAGCGCCTTGCCGAGCGTTCCTGTCAGGATATCGACATCGACGCCAAAATGCGCCGGTGTGCCTCTACCCTTCGGCCCCATGAAGCCGGTCGCATGGCAATCGTCGACCATCACAACGGCATCATACTGCCTTGCCAGTTCGGTCACACCGGGCAGGTTAGCGAGGTAACCGTCCATCGAGAAAACGCCGTCGGTGGCAATCATGATGTGACGAGCCCCGGCAGCCCGGGCTTCTTTCAGTTTCGCCTCCAGATCCGCCATATCGGAATTGGCGTAGCGATAGCGCTGGGCCTTGCACAGGCGAATGCCGTCGATGATGGACGCATGATTGAGCGCGTCCGATATGATCGCGTCCTCCGGTCCGAGCAACGGCTCGAACAGGCCGCCGTTGGCGTCGAAACAGGCCGCGAACAGAATGGAGTCATCCTTGCCGAGAAATTTCGCCAGACGTTGCTCAAGCTGGCGGTGAATGTCCTGCGTCCCGCAGATAAAGCGCACCGAAGCCATGCCGTAGCCCTTGGGTTCCAAGGCCTTGCGGGCGGCTTCCTCAAGAGCCGGATGATCGGCCAGTCCCAGGTAATTATTGGCACACAGATTGATGACTTCGCGCCCGCCAACCGTGATCAGGCCACCCTGCGGCGAGGTGATCAACCGCTCGCGCTTGTAGAGCCCTTCGGCCTCGATTTCTTTGAGCGTCTCGGAAATATGCGACAGAAATGCATCGGACACGGGGCTTCCTCCGGCAAGATGGATATTTCCTCCACTATGCCGGATTTTCGTTCGCAATAAAAGATACGATTTCCAGTATGACGGATATTTGCAACCAAATGTCCTTCAGGACCCGTGTTGATCGCATCAGCCTATCCGGGCAGGAAACATCCATAAATACTAACGCACAACGGTGACGCTCGCCATCCGGAAACCGGCATAGAGCAAGGCGGCCCCAGCACATTTGTTGACGAGACTTACAACCCAGTTCTTCACTTCGCCCCTGGTCAAACGATCGCCGAGAAAGGCGTAAGCGGAGTAGGAGGTCAGATCGATCAGGAAGGTCGTTACACCCATGATCAGGATTTGCGACAAGATGGCGTCGTCGATGTTCAGGAATTGGGGCAGGATCGCCGCGAAATAGAGCAGCGCCTTCGGATTGGCGAATTCGATGACAAACCCCTGGGCGAACAATGCCTTCAGGCTGGATCGACGCCCTGCATGCTTGACCCTGATTGCGCCTGCTGGGGTGAACAGCGCGGTGAGCCCCAGCCAGACCAGATACCCGACACCCGCCCACTTGATTGCCGAAAACACCAGATTGGACGCGATGATCAAGGAGGCAATGCCGGTTGCCGAAAGCGCGAAATAGACAGCATTGGCAGACGCTATGCCAAAGACGCCTGCAAGAGCGCGGCGACCTCCGTTCACAGCGCCCTGGGACGCTACGGCGACAGCGGCGGCTCCCGGCGAAAAGACCACGACGGTGGTCGTGACAAGGAAGACCAGATAGGTATCGAACTGCATGACATTCTCCTGTCGTCATCGGACCCGGCGGATGGACATTGCCGGTCCTAAGCCGCCGCGATGATTTCGATTTCGATCAGCCAGTCGGGTGTCAGTGTCTGAACCACGATGGCCGTGGTTGGCACACGCCGTTTGCCCAGCGCTTTCAGGCGTGCGGTCTGGTTCTTTTCGGCAAAATCCGGATCAGTCAGATAACTTGTGACGCGGACGATATTGTCGCTTGTCATATCCGCCTCGTTCAGGATCCGGCGCAGGTTTGCCCAGACCAGATCAAGTTGCTCGTCCAAGGTGTCCGGAGCCTTGCCGGAAACCTGCAGTCCCATGGTGCCGCTGACGAAGAGCTGCCGCTTTGCACTGGACACTTCAAGAGCATGCACATAGTCCGCAGTGGCTGGATAAACGCCCTCGTTCGGGTTGATTGTTCGCACTATCAAGATGAAGATCCTTTTGCCGAATTCCGTTTCGGGAACGACAGTTCAGATGAACGCTGTTCATCGCAATGAGGATCTGACCGAATGAAATCAAATAAAGAGACCATTCAGAAAAACAGCTCTCCCGGCCGTCCCGTGGATACGTTCGACCGAAGAATATTAGGCGAGCTGGTGCGCAATGCCCGGCAGACCTATGCAGATATCGGAAGCAAGGTCGGGCTGTCCGCTCCGGCAGTGCATGACCGGGTAAAACGGATGATCGCCTCCGGCACCATTTCATCCACGAATGCCGCTATCGATCCGACGGCCGTCGGCAAGCCGTTTCTGGCATTCGTGCATGTGGACGCCAGCGGTTGGGGCAAGAGTGAGCGCATGATGAAGCTGCGCGATTTTCCGGAAGTGGAGGAGCTTCATTCGGTTACAGGCGACTGCTGTGTCATCCTGAAAGTGCGGACCGCCAACGCCGATGCCATGGAACGGTTCCTCTCCCAGGTCTATGCGCTGCCTGGGGTTCGGGCGACACGTAGCTATGTCGTCCTGACGACCTATCTGGACCGTCCAGTTCAGGCCGAAATCACGGAATCCTGGCCGGAAGTCCCATTGCCGACAATCTGACACTCCGCCTTTGTCAGGTGGTGCAGCCGATTAAGGAGAAGAAGATAACCACCGTCTTCAGAACTTCACCACCAACAGGATTGCCCGCGCCGGACCGCCGACCGCCGAGATCCGGTGAGGCACATCGGCAGCGTATCTGGCCGTATCCCCCTTGCCGATAATGCCTTTGGCAACGCCAGACGTGACTTCCAGCTGACCGTCCTCGGCAATCAGCTGTTCGCGGGTACCGCGCTCATGCGGCTTGCTGTCGAGCATGCCGCCTTCCGCGAAAATCAGCTCATAAACTTCGAAACGGCCAGTGTCCTGTGGTGGCGACAGGATGCGGATCTTGCAACCGTCCCCTGCCCTGTCCAGTGCCGGGGTCTGATGTTCATGCACGATTTCCACTCGGTCCTCGGCAGTTTCCTCACCCAGCAGACCGGCAAAGTCGACATTCAGAGCTCTCGTCAGATTGAGAAGGGTCGCGACAGTCGGGTTGGATTCACCACGCTCGATCTGACTGACCATGGAACGGGAAACGCCCGAAAGCTTTTCAACTGCCTCAAGCGAGAGCCCCTGGGCGCGGCGCGCCTTTTTGAGGCGGGCCGGCAAACGGGAAAGAATATCTGTTTCTGTCATTGCGGAACTAAAATCCGTTTCGCCAGAAATTGCAATTTTCTTTTCCTGTGATCCGGCTGTCACAAACCATGCTAGCGTGTCTGCGGACCAATCATGAAAACGATAAATGGTCTAAGTATTCCGGGGGGAAACACATGAAAGCGATACCACGTCTTTACTTTGCAACTGCCGCGCTCTTCGTCCTGATCGGCATGGGTTGGGGCATCCACATGTCAGCCTCCACTGACCACACCCTTGCTCCCGCCCATGGACATCTCAACCTGATCGGTTTCGTGATGATGTCGGTGTTCGGTACGTATTACGCTCTTGTTCCCAAGGCAGCGGCCGCGCGCCTTGCGCTCATTCATTACGGATTGTCTGTTCTCACCGTGATCGTCCTGGTGCCGGGGATCGTGTTTGCGATCAACGCGGAGGGAGAAATCATGGCCAAGACAGGCTCTGTTCTGGCGGTGCTGACCATGCTCGTGTTTCTCGTGACAGTGCTGCGCAACCGCGCCGATTGAACCGCCGTCGCTTCCGGGGCGCATCCTGTCGCTTTCGGAACATTTGCTGCACCGCCCTCTCCCCTAGCGTTCCGGCACAAGTCGGGGCGGTGCATAACCGCATCCGGAAAACAAGAAATCGGAAACGCTTCGGAGAGAGAACCCCATGGCCAGCGATATTGAAATTGCCCGTGCAGCCAAGATGAAACCCATTCAGGAAATCGGCACTCGGCTGAACATTCCGGAAGATTCTCTCCTGCCCTATGGCCGCACCAAGGCCAAGATCGCTGCCGAGTACATCGCCAATCTGAATGGACGCAAGAACGGCAAACTGATTCTGGTGACGGCGATCAACCCGACCCCAGCAGGCGAAGGCAAGACAACCACGACGGTCGGCCTCGGTGACGGTCTCAACCGGATCGGCAAGAACGCGATGATCTGCCTGCGTGAGCCCTCACTTGGCCCCTGCTTCGGCATGAAGGGCGGCGCTGCCGGTGGCGGCTATGCGCAGGTCGTGCCGATGGAAGACATCAACCTGCATTTCACTGGCGACTTCCACGCGATCACCTCCGCGCACAACCTGCTCGCCGCCTTGATCGAGAACCACATCTACTGGGGCAACGAACTGGGCATCGACATTCGCCGGGTCGCCTGGCGCCGTGTCATCGACATGAACGACCGGGCCCTGCGTTCTGTCGTCTGCTCGCTTGGCGGCATCGCAAACGGCTTCCCGCGCGAGTCCGGGTTCGATATTACCGTCGCTTCCGAGATCATGGCGATCCTCTGCCTTGCGACGGATCTCGACGATCTTCAGAAGCGGCTCGGAGACATCATCGTTGCCTACCGGCGTGACCGTACGGCGATCACCGCCCGGGAACTGGAAGCCGACGGTGCCATGACCGTGCTGCTGAAAGAAGCAATGCAGCCGAACCTGGTTCAGACACTGGAAAACAATCCGGCCTTCATCCATGGCGGCCCGTTCGCCAACATCGCTCACGGCTGCAACTCCGTGGTCGCGACCCAGACGGCCTTGAAGCTGGTGGACTTTGTTGTAACGGAAGCAGGCTTTGGCGCCGATCTGGGTGCCGAGAAGTTCTTCGACATCAAATGTCGCAAGGCAGGTCTGCATCCTGACGCCGTGGTGGTCGTCGCAACGATCAAGGCTTTGAAGATGAACGGCGGCATTGCCAAGGAAGACCTGGGCACGGAAAACGTTCAGGCTGTCAAAAAGGGCTGCGCGAACCTTGGCCGGCACATCGAGAACGTCAAGCAGTTCGGCGTTCCGGCAGTCGTTGCGATCAACCACTTCACTGCGGATACTGAAGCCGAGATCCAGGCCGTGAAGGATTACTGCGCCGAATTCGGCGTGGACGCGATCCTGGCAACCCATTGGGCGAACGGCTCTGCCGGCACAGAGGAACTTGCCACCCGCGTGGCGGCCCTAGCGGAAAGCGGCGGTGCGCAGTTCGCACCGCTCTACGACGACAGCCTGTCCCTGTTTGAAAAGATCGAAACCATCGCAAAGCGGATCTACCGGGCAGACGAAGTGCTGGCCGACAAGTCGGTGCGCGACCAGCTCAAGCGCTGGGAAGCGGACGGCTTCGGTCACCTTCCGGTCTGCATGGCCAAAACCCAGTATTCCTTCACCACAGACCCACAGCTTCGCGGTGCACCGACCGGACACAGCCTGCCGGTGCGCGAAGTACGCCTCTCGGCAGGTGCCGGTTTCATCGTGGTGATCTGCGGAGAAATCATGACGATGCCGGGTCTGCCGCGTGTGCCGTCAGCCAACCACATCAAGCTGGATGAAAAAGGTCAGATCGAAGGTCTGTTCTGATCATTCGCGATTAATGCCGAATACCAGAAAAAGGCGGGTCTCAGGACCTGCCTTTTTTTGTGTGTCGCGCGGGCCACGGTTTCTCAGCCTGCGGCGGAGTGACATCGCCTCGAACGAACGCTGCACAAGCGGAACTGAAACGGCATGGATGCCATGGTCAAGCCATGCCATGACGAAGATAAGGCAAAGATGGAGCGGTTTGCCTGCCAACAAATTGCATACACCATCAAAGAAAGTACCAATCCGTAACTTCCTCCGTCACTGTAGGGCTCGACCCTGCAATCCATACCGAAACATCGCCTCGAACGAAGGCCGCGCTTGCGTAAGTCGAACAGCGTGGATGCCATGGTTGAGCCACGCATGAAGAAAGTTGAGATTTTGGCTAGGCAGCGCGGTGTGGATGTCGGCCGAGCAGAACGAGACCGATTGCAGCCAACAACAGGGAAAGGCCCGAGAAGACGGTCCGTGTCTGGTTCCACACCTGCCAAAGCTCGGAATAGGACCGCCAGAGCATCGCCGCTTCATTCAGGTTTTCCGGGATCGCTGCCTCAGCAAGCTCGACGTTCATCGGCACGTTGACCAGGAACGTCAGCATGATGCCGCCCAGCGCATAGACGATTGCTCCACCTACAAAGGCGACCCCAGCTGCGCGCCGGCCAGACAGCAGGCTGAAGACCCCGGCAAGAGCATGAACGAAAGGCGTGCCGAAGAAAGCGGGGGCAAAAACGGCGTTGCGGACAGACGCGTTCATGGCCTGCATGGCTGCTATCGCAATGCGAGGGTCAGTGGCATCCAGGCCCCACATGGTTGAGCAGACCCAGGCATAGAAGAAACCGAAGATGGCCCCGGCAAAAACAAGCGCCAGGAGACCGGTTCCAAGTGCAAGTCGATACATCCCAAACCCCAAAACCGTAATTAAGTGTACGGATTGTAATTTCCGTAACATCGATTACGGTTTTGAGCAAGTGACGGAGAGAACGACATGCGGGCGGAAGCCAGGGAACGACGGAAAGCAGCCATAGAAGCGGCGGCGATCGAATTGCTGCTGGATCAGGGCTATGACAACCTGTCGATGCTGGCAGTCGCAAAAAAAGCAAAGGCCTCCAACGAAACGCTCTATCGTTGGTATGGAGACAAGACCGGGTTGTTCAGCGCCCTGGTGGATCGCAATGCAGAAAACATTCGCCAGTCACTTCGAGAGTGTATCGAAAACACACCGTCTCCCACCCAGGCACTGCGGAACTTCGGCCGACGTCTCCTGGGCGTTCTTTCGAACCCGGCCGCAATCGCTCTCAACCGTGCAGCTGCCGCCGACACGACCGGCACGCTTGGAACTGCCCTCGCGCAAAGCGGTCGCGACGCGATCAGGCCGCTCGTAACCGACCTTGTCGCGAAGGTTCAGGGCGACGGACTGCTGACAGGCCTTGAGACGGAAACCGCGGCGGAAATCTATCTGTCCCTGCTGATCGGCGATCTTCAAATCCGGCTGGTGACACGCGCCGTGACTGAATGGTCGGAAAACGACATCGACGCCCGTGCGGAAACCGCCTGGCAGGGCGTGAAGCTTCTTTCGGCAGGCAGCGCCACTGCCCTCTCGTAAGTTTAGACAGCTACAAACATTTCCCGTCAGCGCACAAAATTGACGTTGAACGGCCCGGGTTGATTTCCCTGTCGCGTAAACGACTAGCCGTGTCGCTTTGGAGATATCGGCGAATCCGGCTTGAGGCATAAGGTTTTACACTAAGTTGATGGCCTGTTGCGCCTGGTTGGAGCTGCCCATGTCTGACGAAGACGATATCGATCTCGCCTCCCTGTCTGACGACGAACTTGTCGAACAGATGCATGACGACCTTTACGATGGTCTTCAGGAAGAAATCGTAGATGCCGTGAATATCCTTCTGGAACGCGGCTGGGTGCCCTACGACATCCTCACCAAGGCCCTTGTGGAAGGCATGCGCATCGTCGGTGTCGACTTCCGCGATGGCATCCTGTTCGTTCCCGAAGTGCTGCTGTCCGCCAACGCCATGAAAGCCGGCATGGGCATCCTGCGTCCGCTGCTTGCGGAAACCGGGGCACCGAAGGTCGGCAAGATGGTGATCGGCACCGTGAAGGGCGACATCCACGACATCGGCAAGAACCTTGTTTCCATGATGATGGAAGGCGCCGGCTTTGAAGTCATCGACATCGGCATCAACAACCCTGTCGAAAACTATCTGGCGGCCATCGAAGAGCATCAGCCGGACATTCTCGGCATGTCGGCTCTTCTGACCACCACCATGCCTTACATGAAGGTCGTGATCGACGAGATGAAGGCCAAGGGCATCCGGGACGATTATATCGTGCTCGTCGGCGGCGCACCGCTGAACGAGGAATTCGGTGAGGCCGTTGGTGCCGATGGTTATTGCCGCGATGCGGCAGTCGCTGTGGAAATGGCGAAAGATCTGATCGCACGCCGGCACAACATGCTGGCAAACAAGGGCTAAAGGTAATGTTCAAGGAGGCTGCCGAAATGCTGGTGGGCGAGCCTCTCTTTCCGGTCGAAACCGATGGGAGCGCGGACGACAAGGCCGGCCGCGTTCTTGTTATTGCCTGCGGCGCTCTCGCGCGAGAAATCGTCGCCATTCGCGAGAAGAACCACCTCGACCATGTCGACATCACCTGTCTTCCGGCGAAGTTGCACAACTCGCCGGAAAAGATCCCTGATGAAGTCCGCCGAACCATCCTGAAGAACGCGGACACCTACTCCGACATTCTGGTCGCTTATGGCGATTGTGGCACAGGCGGCCTGCTCGACAGAGTGCTGGAAGAAACCGGCGCCCGGCGCATTGAAGGTGCGCACTGCTATGCCTTCTTTACGGGGATCGACGAATTCGACCAGATGGAAGACGACCAGCTCGGCACATTCTATCTGACCGACTTCCTCGCCCGGCACTTCCAGACAATGGTCATCGAACCTCTCGGCCTCGACTGGCACCCGCATTTGCGGGACATGTATTTCGCTCACTACACCCGCGTTCTCTACCTTGCGCAGACCGACGACCCGGCCCTTGAGGATGCGGCGCGACGTGCTGCGGACCGGCTGGGTCTGCCATTTGAAATGCGCCGGACAGGGTATGGATTGCTTCAGCCGTTCCTGGGCAAGGACCCGGCGGACTGAGCGTCGCAAAATAGCATCCGGACAAGTCGGTTTTTCACGTGATGATGCCGCTATCAGGCGTCCCGGATCAGCAAGCTTCCGGCAAACATGTTTCTCAGGAGGAAGTTCCGAGAATGGCGCAGAAAATCATCGTTTATTGGCGGGACATCCCGGCACAGATCCTGGTGAAACAGGGGCGTAAATCCGCCCGACGGGAGCTGCCGGCGATGTTCATGGAAGCCATCGATGCCTGCGCGATGCGGATCGGCGCGAAGGACAGCGACGCCTACATGGCGGAGTGGCGCCGGACCGACCCCGTGTCCGTCTCGGACGACCTGGAAACGGAAGCGGACACGGCCCTGACCGACCTGGTCTCGGCCTATCCGAAAGAGAGACTGAAAACCCTGCTCGCAAATGGAGGCTCGGAACATGACTGATCAGCGCCTGTTGGCCAATGGGCGGCTTCCCGCCTCTACCGAAATGTCTCCGAAGCAGGTGGTCGAAAAGACCGAGCTTCTGGAATTCATCCCTGCGGGCACGCAGGTCTACGTCACGGATCTGGGCAACTGCTCGGAAGACATGATCGTCGACGCCGCGCGCATCCTGCGCGACAACAAGCTGACCGCCGTTCCGCACATGGCGGCCCGCCGCTATGCCAGCCGCGATGATTTCGAGCGCCGCATCACGCGCCTCACCCAGGAAGCGGGCGCCACCGAAGTTCTGGCCATTGCCGGTGAAGCCGAAAAAGCCGGCCCCCTCACCTCTTCCGTCGCTCTTCTGGAGACCGGTCTGTTCGACAAGTTTGGCATCAAGAAGATCGCCGTTGCCGGACATCCCGAAGGCGCACCGGATATCAAGCCGGACGTCATAAGGTCGTTCCTGCAGCGCAAGCATGAGCTTGCCCGCGAAAGCGATGCCGAATTCCGCATCGTCACACAGTTCGGTTTCGATCCGCACCGGGTCAGCCTGTGGCTGGACGAGTTGCGCGAATGGGGCAACGAATTCCCGGTTCATGTCGGTGTTGCCGGCCCGGCCAAGATGACGACGCTGCTGAAATATGCCGCCTTTGCCGGCGTGGAAAACTCCTTCAACTTCCTGAAGAAGCGCGGCGGCGCCGTCGTTTCCATGCTGTCGGGCTATGATCCCGACACGATGGTCGACCCGCTGGAGACCCGTGTCACCAGCCAGCCCAACACCCAATTGGCCCAGATTCACGCCTACCCCTTCGGTGGCATCCAGAAGACCGCTGAATGGCTGCACAGCCGTGGGAGCTGGTCTTTTCAAGCCTCGTCTTCAATCCTGACTGCCAATGAGAGCGCATAAATGACCCGCACTGTTGTGGCGTCCGCCACCAAGGAAATCATCATCGGCTTCGACCAGCCTTTCTGCGTGATCGGTGAGCGGATCAACCCGACCGGCCGCAAGAAGCTGGCAGCCGAAATGGCCGAAGGCAACTTCGAAACCGTCAAGGCCGATGCCCTGGCGCAGGTGGCCGCGGGTGCGACCATGCTCGATGTCAACGCCGGCGTGACCGCAGTCAATCCGAACGAGACAGAGCCGCCACTCCTCGTCAAAACTATTCAGATTGTTCAAGAGCTTGTCGACGTTCCCTTGTCCATCGATTCATCCGTGACCGCCGCCATCGAGGCCGGTCTCGCGGTTGCCAAGGGCCGTCCGCTGGTCAACTCCGTGACCGGTGAGGAAGAGAAGCTGGAAGCAATCCTGCCGCTCATCAAGAAATACAACGTTCCGGTGGTGGCAATCTCGAATGACGAGACCGGTATCTCGGAAGATCCGGACGTACGCTTTGAAGTAGCCAGGAAGATTGTCCAGCACGCAGCCGACTACGGCATTCCCGCGCACGACATCGTCGTGGACCCGCTGGTCATGCCGATCGGTGCCATGGGCACGGCCGGACAGCAGGTGTTCCGCCTGCTGCGCCGTCTGCGTGAAGAGCTGAAGGTGAACACCACCTGTGGTCTTTCCAACATTTCCTTTGGCCTGCCGCATCGCCACGGCATCAATGCCGGCTTCATTCCGATGGTGATCGGCGCCGGCATGACATCCGCGATCATGAACCCGTGCCGTCCGCAGGAAATGGAAGCCGTGCGTGCTGCCAATGTTCTCAATGGCAACGACCCGAACTGCCAGGAGTGGATCATGACCTACCGTGACTATCAGCCGGCAGCCCCCGGTGCAGTGTCGTCACCGTCCGAAGGCGGAGCGTCCGCTGGCGGTCGGCGTCGCGGAGGCCGCGCAGCCCGCCTCTCGGCAGGCTGAGCTCCCAGACATAAAAGTTTGCGGTTCTCTCCCCTCCGCAAACGGGGTGGCTTTTCACCAAATTCAGGATGGGACCCCCACCCCAATCCCCTCCCCACAAAGGGGAGGGGTTTTGCGTGTCCAGGGGCACGTCTCAAACCGCGAGACCCGAAGTCGTCGTTAGGATGACTTCGTTACGGCAGGTACAGCCCAAATCCTCCTCCCTTTTACCGAGAGGGGTTACGGGTCGGGGGATATCCCCGCAGAGTTTACAAAACTGATAGCGCAAGAACCGCAGCCATGACCGAAACAGTCAAACACGCAAAAGTCGTTTTCCAACCCAGCGGTCGCCGGGGAACCTTTCCCGTCGGAACCCCCCTGCTCGACGCAGCCCGCTCGCTCGGGGTCTATGTGGAATCGGTATGCGGCGGACGCGGCATTTGCGGGCGCTGCCAGATTTCGGTTTCCGAAGGCACTTTCGCCAAGGAAAACCTGACCAGCTTAGCGCAGCACCTGGAAGGTGCCACCGAAGCCGAAACCCGATACGCCACCTTGCGCAAACTGCCCGTCGACCGGCGCCTTTCGTGTCAGGCGAAGATCCTGGGCGACCTCGTCGTGGATGTCCCAACCGACGCCCAGACCAACCGCCAGGTCGTGCGCAAACGCGCAGAAGCCCGGAATATCGAAGCCGACAGCCCGATTTCTCTGGTGTCCGTCACGATAGCCGAACCGGACATGGAAACGCCGCGTGGCGACATCGATCGGCTGCGTGAGGCTCTGATTGCCGCAACCGGCACAGCCGATCTCACCATTGACCCGGTTCTGCTGCCTACGGTCCAGACAACCCTGCGCAAGGGCAATTGGCAGGTGACAGCGGCAATCCACGAAGACAGAGGTGTGTTGCCGACGCTGGTTGCACTCTGGCCAGGCGAAAAACCTGCGGTCTACGGTCTTGCCGTGGACATTGGCTCCACCACCATCGCAGCCCATCTGTGCAACCTGCAGAACGGCCGCACGGTTTCCTCCGCCGGTACATCCAACCCACAGATCCGCTTCGGCGAAGACCTTATGTCACGCGTGTCCTATGTACAGATGGACCCGGCCAAACTGCCGGATCTGACGAAGGCCGTGCGCGATGCCATCAATGCACTGATCGGCAAACTGGTTGGCGATGTCGGCGCCGAGCGTTCCGATGTGCTTGACGCGACCTTCGTCGGCAACCCGGTCATGCATCACCTGTTCCTCGGTATCGATCCGGTCGAACTTGGCGGCGCTCCCTTCGCACTTGCGGCCTCCGACGCCATGGTGCTGAACGCACGCGATCTGGACCTGGAGCTGAACCCGGGAGCCCGTGTCTACATGCTGCCCTGCATCGCCGGACATGTCGGCGCCGATGCCGCGGCTGCCACGCTCGCAGAAAGCCCCTACAAGCTCGACGAAATAACGCTTCTCGTGGATGTCGGCACCAATGCGGAAATCGTGCTCGGCAACAGGAACAGGCTGCTGGCAGCTTCCTCGCCCACCGGCCCGGCGTTCGAGGGCGCGGAAATCTCCTCCGGCCAGCGCGCCGCGCCCGGAGCCATCGAGCGCATCCGCATCGACAAGGATACGCTTGAGCCACGCTTCAAGGTGATCGGCGTCGACGAATGGTCGGACGAAGAAGGCTTTGCCGAAAAGGTCGACACTGTCGGCGTCACCGGAATCTGTGGGTCGGGCATCATCGAGGCAGTTGCCGAAATGTATCTGGCCGGTCTCATCACCGAGGACGGCGTGATCGACGGTGCGATGGCGCAGCGTACTGCGCGCATCAAGTCCACCGGCCGGACCTTCTCCTATCTGATCGCCGACGACGGGGTCGAAATCTCGATCCTGCAAACGGACATCCGCGCAATCCAGCTTGCCAAGGGTGCGCTGTATGCCGGTGTCAAATTGCTGCAGGACAAGCTCGGCACCTACGATCTGGACCGCATTCGTCTGGCCGGAGCCTTCGGCAGCTATATCGACCCCAAATATGCGATGATCCTTGGGCTCATTCCCGATTGCCCGCTGGAGGGTGTCTCCGGTGTCGGCAACGCGGCAGGCACCGGCGCCCGCATGGCGTTGCTCAACCGGGGCTACAGGCGCGAAATCGAACAGACAGTGCGGGATATCGAAAAGATTGAAACTGCCCTGGAGCCGAAGTTCCAGGAGCATTTCGTCAATGCCATGGCATTGCCCAACAAGGTTGATCCGTTCCCCAATCTCCGGGCTGCCATCGAAATGCCGGCGCGAAAGGACACCGACGCCGGTTCGGATGCGGCCGGCGGTGAACGCAGGCGGCGAAGGCGTCGGGGCTGACTGCCCTTATTCTGCCGATTTATAGGCATGACGGCGCGGCAGGCCGCATGTGCCGCTATTGATCCCAGAAATATTGCTCTCGCATGCGACGCCAGATCTTTTCGCCGACGAGACAATCATACGGTTCCTCGAAGGTGAGTTGCGCCGGAATGACCTTCGGCTCGGGCGGTTTGACACCTCCGATCTCAAGAATGAGCTTGCGGCGGACAGCTTCGGGAAACTGTTCCCAGTCATTGACCGGAATGACGAAACTGGCAGGTCCGCCGATGACGCAACGCTGATAATAGACGTCCAGATCCGGGATATTGAACTGGAAGCCCATGCCTCCCGTGGTCATCAGCGGCAATCCGTTGATCACCAGCCCGGCCTCTACCGCGGCATCGCGGGCCTGCATCACCGGGGCCCCCTGATTGTTGGGACCATCCCCGGAAATGTCGATCACCCGCCGGTCTGCCTTGTAGGGCGCTTCGGCAAGCAAGGCAGAGGCATGCCAGATCGCACCGGAAATCGAGGTTCGCCGTTGTCCATAGGTACTGTCGGCCAGTACCTTGTCTGCAAATGCCTGAGCGTCCTCGACACCTTCGATCACCGACCATCCGACGATCTCGCGCGCATGACTTTCATTGGCCCATTCGAACATCATGAGAGCGATCCGGCCATGGGCACCATAGCCGATTGCCCGGACCACCTCCGGGCTGGCAATTGCGGCGGCATAGCCGCGCCGCTGGATCTGAAGTTCTTCCGGGGACATGGAGCGTGATACGTCGACCGCCAGCACCAGAGCAACGTCAACCTGTTCCTGCGCAAGCGCGGGACCGAGAGACGTCAGCAGGAGAGAGACTGCGCCTGCAAGCGAGCGGACTAGAGAAAGCCTCCACATGCCGAAAGGATAGCCGAAACCGGAGGAACCGCCAGCAACTTGACGCGTCGTCAGATAAACCATCTGTGATCGGCGGCCACCACCAGCCGTTCGGACACTTTCGCCGCCCTGCCCCGGTCGGCTATAACATCAACAAAGCAAATCTTCAGGGAGCGTTCCATGTCCGAATCCGCAGCCAATGACGAGTTCCAGAAACCGATGCTCGCAACGCTTCTTCATGAAGGTGTCTACCGGATCGTCATGCAGCGGCCGGAGCGGATGAATGCGCTGTCGAGCGAGATGATGACCGCCCTTGCAGGCGAATTGAGGAAAGCCGGCGAAGACCCTGCCGTGCGTGTTGTCTTGCTCGGTGCGGAAGGCAAGGTGTTCTGCGCAGGGCACGACCTGAAGGAATTGACCGCCGCCCGCGGCGATACAGACGGTGGCAAGGCCACCTATGAGCGGATCATGCGCCAGTGTTCGGATCTGATGCAGCAGATCGTGCGCCTGCCGAAGCCGGTAATCGCTGTGGTGACCGGCGTTGCGACGGCAGCCGGATGCCAACTTGTTGCCTCCTGCGACCTTGCCATTGCCACCGACACAGCCACGTTCTGCACGCCGGGCGTCAATATCGGCCTGTTCTGCTCAACGCCCATGGTTGCACTGTCGCGCAACGTCGCTCCGAAACAGGCCATGGAAATGCTTTTGACCGGCGAAAGCATCGACGCCTCAACCGCAAAGGATTTCGGCCTGATCAACCGCATCGTCCCGCGCGACTACCTGGAGCAGGTCGTTCAGAAATACGCGGAATCGATCGCCTCCAAGTCCGCCAAGACACTGAAGATCGGCAAGGAAGCATTCTACCGTCAACTGGAGATGCCGCTTTCGGATGCCTATGATTTCGCGGCGCAAACCATGGTCGAGAACATGATGGCCCGGGACGCGGAAGAAGGCATCAATGCCTTTCTGCAAAAACGCAAACCCGAATGGACAGACAGCTGAAGCTGCCCGCCATCACAACCGTCTGAGGTTGCATCATGCCGCAGGCCGGATATTCCGGACGACCGCTTGCCGCAAAGCTCGGGCTGAAACCCGGCATGGCCTGGTGGCGTCACGAGATGCCGGAGGCCATCGCAGCGTTGTTGCAGGCACAGGTGCCGGACACGCATGTCATCGGCACACCTGAACCCGGCCTCTTCTTTGCCCATGTCTTCCTTGTCGAAAAGGGGGACCTTGGCCTTCAACTGGTCCCCCTTCGCAACCTCCTTGCACCTGACGGCATGATCTGGGTGTCCTGGCCGAAAAAAGCCAGCAAGGTTCCAACGACCATCACCGAAGACGTGATCCGTGAGGTCTGCCTGCCCATGGGGCTGGTTGACGTGAAGGTTTGCGCGGTTGATGAGGTCTGGTCCGGCCTGAAACTGGTGATCCGAAAAGAGCTCAGGAAAGATCAGGCGGCAAGGCTGGCGGAAGCTAGCGATCACAGTTGAGGACCTGTCGCGGACAGGGGCACCTTGCATGTGAAAGAATTGGCTCTCCCGCCAGACGCCCCTCCCTCACCGTCCACCAGAACCACCCTCCATTCGACGTGTCATTCAAGAGGCAGATAAATCTCGGTCACCGCTTCATGCTCGGCGACATCGGGAAAGAAGCTCAGCCTTTGAACGAAAAGCGGAAAGTCGCGCAGTTCCTCGCCACTCTGCGGTAACCAGTCGCGATAAAGTGACCGGATGGCATCTTCTGCAAAGTCGAGCGGGCCCATGTGCCGGAAGACCGCGCAGCGGCCAGCCGGCAGCGTTGCCTGAACCACTCCCTCGGCATTGTTTTCAACCGGCCCTGGCACGGCGCAGCAGATGCCAAAGCGGTATTCCCGAGGCGGGGTCGTTTTCGGATCGTCATAGAGGATGTTGAACGTCGCGCTTCTGGATGGAGGCGTTCCATGCGCTTTCCGCCATGCGATAAAGCGGCAGACTGAAGCCGAAACATCCTGAGGCGGACCGCGATGTTCAAGAAGGGCGACAGGAGTTTCAGGAAACTCGACGATCCGAACCGCTGCGAAATCAAGTTTCTGGTCTGGCATGAACTGTCCTTTCAAGTCCAAAATCGGGTCATATGTTCTGTGCCAGAGAGCCCAATCGGGCGTGGACCGGAAAGACGACGGGCTTTGCCCGAAGACGCGCTTGAAAGCTCGCGAAAAGCTTTCGAGATTCTCGTATCCTGCGTCATATGCGATCGCCGTCACCGGCTGTTCGCTCCGGAAAGCAAGTTGCTGTCCAGCGCGTTTCAGCTTCAACAGACGCCGGTAATCGGCGACACTCAAACCGAAAAACGCCGAGAACTGACGCTGAAAGTGGAACTTCGAAAAGGCTGCTACATCTGCAAGTGCATCGATGTTCAAAGGGGTCTCAAGGGTCTGGTCGATATACGCCAACACATTCTGAAACCGCTTTTCCAGTCCGTCCATTCATGCGCCTTTCGTTTGGCCTGTCTGACCTCTTCCGTTTAACGGTGCGCCGGAAACACCGCCTGACCGTGCCTGCGCAGTTTCACAATTGTTCGAGGAAGGCCGGGATGCGGCAGAAGGCCCCTTGCGGCCCAGCGGCAATTCGCATTGGATAGCGCTTCAAATCTGAGGACCTCCATTTCATGAACCACGACACTTATCCGGACCCCTATATCAAGGGTATTCTCGACGAGGTGAAAACCGTCGCCATGATCGGCGCGAGTGCCAACAACGTCCGGCCGTCCTATTTTGTGCTGAAATACCTTTTGTCCAAGGGATACGAGGTGTGGCCGATCAATCCCGGTCAGGCCGGCAAGGAGATCCTGGGACAAAAGGTCTATTCATCCCTGGACGAATTGCCAGCGGTCCCTGACATGATCGATATCTTCCGCAACTCCGAAGCTGCCGGCGCGATCGTCGACGATGTCATTGCCAGCGGCAAGCTGCCCAAGGTTATCTGGATGCAGTTGACCGTTCGCCATGACGAAGCTGCGGCCCGAGCGGAAGCCGCCGGTATCAAAATGGTGATGAACCGCTGCCCGAAGATCGAATATGGCCGGCTGTCCGGTGAAATCGGCTGGGCCGGGGTGAATTCCCGTACCCTTTCCTCAAAGCGCCCTGCTCTGAAAGCGGGGTTTCAGCATCGCGGGCTTTCTAGGGAAAAAGACAGCTAATTTTCCTCAAGGCATCAGCTTCGCACAATGCTCGCCGGATAGCTCGTTTATCGAGACCCCAGCGACCGGTTGGCCACCCGGATGTTCCAAGTAGCGTGAGGCAGCATGACCCAGGACCCGACCCTGTTTACCGCATTTGAGTGGGTACTCATGGCCATGGCTGGCCTCGTTGCCCTGCTGCTGTTTGCATTCGTGCACAAGGCTGAACACGGCTCTCCATTTGCCAGTCGCGACGAGACCTGGGCCCGCGAGCAAGTTCGGTCCGGCGAGCGGGAGCAGAACGGCGGCTGAGCTGCAATCAATGTATACACTCCCACTTCTGCCCCTGCGTGTTTCTGCTATACTTCGGTTGCTAAGGGATAGGGTTTTGGTCTGCGGCAAGGCGAAATCGCGCCTTTGACCTCAGGCGCATGGGGGCATGGCAAATGATTTTCGGGATCGCGACCGTCGCGTTCGTCTTCTGTATCGCGATACTCATCCACTACCAGAAACCGGTTGCGAATAGCTCCCGCCCGGTCAAACGCAAGAACGATGATACAACCGGCGAAAGCTGACAATTTTAAGTTCTTTTTATGAGAGCTTTCACTCAATTTGCTCCGAATGCCGCCGAATTTCTTTCCACTTTCTCCACAAGGGTTCGTTAACCTTTTGCTTCGCGTCCGCATTTTCAAATCGGAAGGGAGGCCGTTTTGTTTGCAATCATCGGAGACACGGCCTTTCTGGCCTGGAGCCTGCCGCTTCTGGCTGCCACACTGCTGTTCGGTGTCTATTTCGGAGTAAAGCTGGAGAGCCGCAAGGACCCGTCCGACCACTAGGGTTCTCCTCCCGCTCCTGGCAGATGGAAAAAGCCGTCGATCCAGCCTAACGCTTTGACATACATAATTTCCTTTAGATCACAAAACCGCAAAATCGTTCTTTGACCTACCCTTGTCCTTCGGTCAAACTGGCCGCCAATCCAACAGGGAGGTCATTCATGAGCGACAATATTCCGGGTTTTTCCACTCTTGCGATTCACGCTGGCGCTGCGCCGGATCCATCAACAGGCGCGCGGGCGACACCAATTTACCAAACGACGTCGTTCGTCTTTGACGATGTCGATCACGCCGCCTCCCTTTTTGGTCTGCAGGCATTCGGCAACATCTACACCCGGATTACCAACCCGACTACGGCTGTTCTGGAAGAGCGCGTTGCAGCGCTTGAAGGCGGCACCGCCGCGCTTGCGACAGCTTCCGGCCATTCGGCACAGCTCCTGTGTTTCCACACACTGATGCAGCCGGGCGACAACATCGTGGCGGCCAACAAACTCTATGGCGGCTCCATCAACCAGTTGAACCACTCGTTCAAGAGCTTCGGTTGGGGTGTCAAGTGGGCGGATCCCGCGGACATGTCATCCTTCGAAGCTGCAATTGACGATCGCACTCGGGCCATTTTCATCGAGAGCCTTGCCAATCCGGGCGGCATCGTTGTCGACATCGAGGCGATCGCAAAAATCGCAAAGGCCAAGGGTGTGCCGCTGGTGGTCGACAACACCATGGCAACGCCTTACCTGTGCCGTCCGATCGAACATGGTGCCGATATCGTCCTGCACTCGCTGACCAAATTCATGGGCGGTCACGGCAATTCCATGGGTGGCATCATTGTCGATGGCGGCAGCTTTGACTGGTCGGCCAGTGGCAACTACCCGCTGCTGACCCAGCCCCGTCCGGAGTATCAGGGCATCGTTCTGCACGAAACCTTCGGAAACTTCGCTTTCGCCATCGCCTGCCGTGTGCTTGGCCTGCGCGATCTGGGACCGGCTATCTCACCCTTCAACGCGTTCATGATTCTGACCGGGATCGAAACCCTGCCACTGCGCATGCAGCGTCATTCCGACAACGCCAAGAAAGTCGCGCTGCATCTTGCGGCGCATGACAAGGTCAAGTGGGTGTCCTATGCGGCACTGCCGGAAGACAAGCACCATGCCCTGCAGCAGAAATACATGCCCAAGGGAGCCGGTGCGGTATTCACATTCGGCGTGGAAGGCGGTTACGACACAGGTGTTGCCCTGGTGAGCAAGGTGGAACTGTTCTCCCACCTGGCCAATATCGGCGACACGCGCAGCCTGATCATCCATCCGGCCTCCACCACGCACAGACAGCTGTCGGACGAACAGAAGACCGCCGCCGGCGCCGGACCGGATGTGGTGCGCATTTCGGTCGGCCTGGAAGATGTCGACGACATCATTGCCGATCTGGATCAGGCGCTTTCCGGCTAAGATCAAAAATCACACAGGCGAAAAGCCCGCCAACCGGCGGGCTTTTAACGTCTTAGCCACGGATGGCGAAAGGCCCTTTCAGAACGGCCACGTAATCGACCGCAGCAGCCAGGACGACCACCGCGAAGCCCTGATGCACCAGGGCGATAGACAACGGGACGTGCCACAGCAGCGTCAGGATGCCGAAGATCGCCTGCAGCAGTACAAACCCGCCGACGTGCGCCCCCGCCCTGCGCAATTCCTTGCGCCGGCTCACACGGAACGTACTCCAGGCCAGTGCCACACCAGTGAACACCAGCACATACGCCGTCATTCGGTGCTGGAACTGAACCGTCATCACGTTTTCAAAAAAGTTCAGCCAGATGGGCTGCACGGCAAGCATGCCACGCGGGATGAACTGACCGTCCATGAGCGGCCAGGTATTGAAGGTCAGCCCCGCGTTCAGCCCGGCAACGAGACCTCCCAGGAATATCTGGACAAAGACCAGGCCGAGGACCAGCTTTCCAAGCCCTCCGAGGCGCTCTTGCTCCAGGGCCTCGGGTGCAGGCAGGGGCATCAGCCGCCGCGCGATCCAGAACAGATAGGCGAAAATGAATAGTGCGAGCGTGAGATGGGTCGCCAGCCGATACTGGCTGACATCCACCCGATCGACGAGCCCGGACGCCACCATCCACCAGCCAACAAATCCTTGCAGACCGCCGAGCCCCAGACCGACAAGCAATCTGGGCTTCAGCCACGGTTCGATCCGCCCTGTTGCCCAGAAGGCCACCATGGGAATGAAGAAAACAACCCCGATGAAACGGCCAAGCAGGCGATGCGCCCATTCCCACCAGAAGATGAACTTGAATTCCTCCAGGCTCATGCCCTTGTTGATCAGCTGGTATTCCGGAATCTGCCGGTATTTTTCCAGTTCCTCTTCCCACTCGGCTTCGCTGAGCGGGGGAATGACGCCGTGGATGGGTTTCCATTCGGTGATCGACAGGCCGGATTCGGTCAACCGCGTTGCTCCACCGACCACGACCATGGCCAGGATCAGCGCGCATACGCAGTAAAGCCACCACCGGATAAGGGTCCGGTTCTGTCGCAACTTTTGCAATTTGGCCGGAAGCATCTGTTCGTTCTTCACACCTTCTGCAATTGCAATCATGAGCCGCTTCCGGAAATGTTTATCGTGAGTTTGACCTTTGGCTTGCGGAGATATAGGTGCAGGAGCAAGACGGCAAGCGGTCCGGGACGTTTTGCGGCAAAAGGTCCCTCATCGCGCGACTTCACACACGGTCAACGGACACGCCTGACAATGGTTCCCTCGTTTCGCAAATTCATCGGCATGGTGCTGCTGGTTATCTTCGTGGTGGTCTACGCCCTCACCGCGATGGTGATCGGTGACCTGACAATGCAGCAGGCCTCGAACACGGTCCGCTTCATCTATTTCGGCATAGCCGGCTTGGTCTGGGTGATCCCGGCTGGCGCGATTATCTGGTGGATGGAAAGAGGCGGGAAAAACCGGACCTGACGCCAAATCCATTGGCAGCCCAACGGGCAACCCGGTACAGCGCGAACGGTGCACCTGTCAGATATTGATCCACGACTGCCGGATCCTGGAAACGGCCGTTGAGCGAGACGCGCGGCAGCATCATGGGGTCGCGCGCATTTACCGATTGAAGCACGCCTGGAAGCGTCGTCACCGACGAGGCAAAGCCGATCTCCTTCAGGATATCCGCGTCTCGCTGAGTGACCGCGTGTGACTTTCCATACGGATAGGCAAAATGCTTCGGACGGCGGCCAAGCTCTTGCTCCAGCCGTTTCAGCCCCCTGGTCACGTCTTCACGAGCGGCATTTGCATCCAGTCGCGCCATGGCGAAGTGATCATGGGTATGGGCGCCGATGGTAACCAGCGTGTCGTCCGCCAGCTTGCGGGTCTCGTCCCAGGTCATCACCTGTTCGTCCGCAAGGCTCTTCAGATCAACACCGTATCTGTCGGAAAGGGCTCGGACGATCGTGCGTTGATCCTGTTCACCTACCTCCAGTGTCAGGTGGTCCACGATCTTCTCGAAACAGGCGTTCTTTTCTGCAAGGGTCCGGCACGCGATGCCAGCCGTGTTGCCCGTCTCGGTGAAGACGACTTCATCGTTTTCCGCGATGATGCGTTCCAGTGCGAGCCACCAAAGTTCACTGGTCCGATCGACCAGTCCGGAGGTGACGAACACCGTGAACGGTGCCTCCAGTTCCTTCAGGATCGGATAGGCTACAGTCAGGTTATCCCGGTAGCCGTCATCGAAGGTTAGAACCGCATACCGACGATGGCCATAACCTGATTTGAGCAGGTCTACGGCTTCGTCCATCGAAATGATTTCATAGCCGTTGGCCCGGATACGCTCGATCGCAAGTTTCAGGAACTCGGGCGTGATTTCCAGGTGCCGATTTGGCTGGAAGGTGTCGGAACGGGCTGGACGCACGTGGTGCATCATAAACACGGCGCCGCAGCCCTGGGTAAACGGTGCCAGCATCCGGCCAAGCCCCGTTCCCTTCAGTACACTGAATGCGCGTGTTACCGTCTTGTGCCGCATGCCCATGTGGCCGAAATGCCCACCTTGCTAGAATGTGCCAGTTAGGCACGGTTTCTTTAACAATTATTGCTAAATCTATCGAGACTTAGCTCGATCTGCCAGCGCGACGTCCAGTCTGTCCTTCATGTTCATACAAAATGGTTTATCCAATTTTCAAAAGCCGTCTCAGCCTGCCCGTCAAGCACCTAGGTGCGATGTGAGCACCATGGCCACCGCCGACCTTGAACTGTCTATATTCAGGAGGCTTAGCGAAGCCCAGACCGACTGGCAACAACTAACGGATGTGCTACACAGTAATCCTTACCAATCGCTTTCCTGGCTCCGGAGCTGGTTTGAAACAATAGGTCGGGACCTGAATTGCACCCCGGAAATCGTCGTTGGCCGGCGTGATGGACAGACCGTTTTCATTCTGCCCCTGCAACTTGAACGTTCCGCCGGAACATCCACGTTGACCTTTCTCGGCCACCAGAACGGCAACCAGAACACCGGGATGTGGGATGCAGATTTCTACCGGCATGTCACGGCTACCGAGATGAAGGACCAGCTCCTTTCGGTCTGCAAACAAACCGGTGCCGATCTTCTGAAACTGGAAAACGTGCCGGAGACCTGGCATGGACGCTGCCATCCACTTGTATTCGAGGGAGCTGCGCCAAGTCCAAGCCCTGTATTCGCCCGCTCCCTTCCCGCTGATTTCGGGCAACTGTTCAACGAGACGCACAGCAAATCGGCCCGCAAGAACCTTTTGCGCAAGGAGCGGCATCTTCAGAGTGCTGGTGGTTACAGTGTCGCCAAAGCTGTCGACAAGGCCGACAAGCAACGGGCCTTCGACGCGTTTCTCCAGCAACGTGCCGTGAGGGCGAAGGCTGCGGGCATCCCCAATGTCTTTTCGCAAGCACCTGCCCGGGAATTCCTCTCCGGCGTGCTAGGCCTAGGTGAGAGCGAAGATACACAGGTTCGGGACCTCCATCCGCTCGAGCTTTGGTACCTGGAAGCAGATGGCCAGATCCGCGCCACCTATCTGTGTGCTGAACATGGCAAGACGCTTTATGCCTACAGCAACAGCGTCGCGCATGACGACATGCTGCCCAACAGCCCCGGCCTGGTCCTGATCAAGGAAATTATCGAGCGTGCATGTGCAGCGCCTGATATCTCTGTTCTGGACCTCGGCCTTGGCGAAGAGCGCTACAAGACCGATTGGGCGGAACCGGTTCTGCTGATGGACAATCTGGTCGCGATTACCTGGAAAGGCGCACTCAGGCTGCGTCTGGAAGCCGGACGGCTGAAGGCCAAAACCCATGTCAGAAATTCGGCGACCCTCTGGCCACTGATCCGGCGCTTGCGAAAGTGGAAGGCGGGCATCGGCCGACACGGCTGAACACCCTGCGTTACCCTCTGTTATCAGCCCCGCCCTCAGGCGGCGTGGCCATCGCCGTTGCGGCGCGGCCCCGGGCCGGCTCCACCAGAAATGACGACTTCCACCTTGGCGCCGGTGTTATGTGCCAGAAGATTTGCCGCGCTTTGCAGCTCATGGCCGTGATCGGGTGCGGAGGCCGCAATCAGAACCCTGTCCGCGAAACTCAACATGCGGGCACTCGCCAGAGATCCATCGATGGCACCAAGATCGACAACAACAGTTTCGTAGGTCGACTTGATCGCTTCCAGGGCAAGCTTGAAGCGCTCCGAGTTCACCATCTCATCCGTGATCTCGACCCGGCCTGCCTCGATGATATGCGCCTTGGATCCCGCATCACGATAGACCACTTTCGCAAAGGGTGCTGTGCCGGCGACGATGTCCGAAAATCCTTCAGCCCCCTTCAGATTGGACTGGTCCGGAAAGACCTCCATGATGAGTGCGGACTTGCCGCTTTGGGCCGCCTTCCGGATCAGATCGAAGGCGAGTTCGTGAGACAGGCTCTCGTCATCGACACTGAGCACAACGACACGTCCTGCTGCTTCGACATCGGCCGCATGCCTCGTCTTGAGCTGTTCTTCACGCTGCGGACGGCCAGCAGGCTTGGCCACGGAGGCGACCGATGCACCAGCGGATTCCTCCTCCTGTATATCCGTATCGGCCTCTTTCGTGCCACGTATTTCCCCACCCCTGTCCGGACTGACATCGTGGTCGTACCGCGTTTGTGTCTTGCGGCCGAGAAGCTTGCCGGCGAGGATCCCCGTACGTCCCTTCGGACGCGCCTGTGTTTCTTCGGCAGGCTTTTCCTCGGTTTGCGTTTGCTCTGTCGGCGTCTGCTCGGCAACCGATTCTTCTGCAGCGTCTTGAACGCCGTCATCAGGCTCGGGCAAATCCGGGTCGGCCGGTGCAGTTGCGTCATTCCCGCGCCACTCGCCGGGCTCTATCCTGTAACTGGCGACAGTCTGACCGTAGCCGCCTCCCCAGGCGGGATTTCCCTCTCGCACCGGATCCTGACGGACTTCCTGTGTCCGGTAGAGCGCGTTTCCATTGAGGAATTCGCGCATGAGGACGAAGGCACAGCCGAGAATAAAGGTCACGAGTGCGGCAATGATTGTGCTGGCGATGATCTTGGGTGAATCCGGTTCCACCGGCACACTGGCACGGGAAATGATCCTGGCATCGGCTGGTAGCACCTGAGCCCTCAAGCGGGAATCGGCTTCCTGAAAACTCAGAAGAAGCTGGTCCAGTTGAGCCGCCTTGGCATTGGCTTCACGCTCCAGCTCCGTAAGCCTGGCCTGGTCGGCGTTGGATTTCGCTGCAGCGGTTTTCAATTCGTCAAGGCGGGCCCCGAGCGCCTTCGCGCGCTGGTCTGCCACCTTGGCGTCGTTTTCCAGTCCCTGCAGGATCTTGCGCGCTTCGGATCGGAGTTGACGGTCATAATCGCCAAGCTGCGACTGCAGGGCTTTCAACTGCGGATGGTTGGGCAGCAGCGTGATGGAGAGTTCGGCAATGTTGGATTGAATCTCGACCTGACGCTCGCGCAGACGCTGGATCAGTGCGGAATTCAACACATCGCTGGCTGTCTCTAGTGATCCGCCAGAATTCAGAAGTTCGCGGATGAGGTCGGCTTTTGCCCGGGCTTCGGCCTTGGCAGACTGGGCATCGGAATAAGCGGTGCTGGTTTCGGCAAGCTGCTGCTGGTTCAGCGGAATATTGTCGGCACCAATCAGAAGATCCGCACGAGCGCGGAAATCCGAGACCGCCTGCCGGGCAGCCTGAACTTCCCGGCGCAACTCGACGATCTGAGGCTCGAGCGCAGCAGAGGCCTGTTCGGTGGTCTGCCGTTTCGCACTGGATTGGACAGCCAGATACTCGTCAACAATCGTATTGGCGACCTTGGCCGCGAGGACCGGGCTTTCAGCGGAATAATCGACCGCGATAACGCGGGATCCCTCCAGCCGGTAGATCTCCAGGTTCTTGTAGTAATGCTTGAGAACCCGCTCCTCCTCGCTGTTGCCTTCCGACTCGGAGCCAAACCCGACCAGCGACAGCATAAGGTTCACCAGACTGCCATTGTCATTGGCGTCGAATTCGGGAATCGCCGCGAGGTTGAGCTTGTTGGCGACACGGCGCGCCAGGTCCGCAGACTTCAGAAGCTGCACCTGACTGACAACGCCTTCGCTGTCGAGCAGTGCGCGCTCCTCTTCCTGTCCTCGCGAGGCACCGGGCAGATTGTCCGTGCTCTCGATGATGATGCGCGCTTCGCCCTTGTATTTGGGCGCCACAAACTGAAGCCCCAGAAAGACGGCAACGGTGACGAAAAGCGTAAGTGGCAAAAGCCAGCCCAGAGATCGGCCGATCGTCCGCAACAGACCACCCAGATCCAGCGCCATATCGTCTTCGGAATGTGTCTGCCGTTCAGCATTCATCGTTTGAAACTCCAAAATACCGGCAAACTATGTCGAATTATGGTAAGCGTTAGGTTAAGGTGGTCACAACCTCACAGGCTGCCCTGTTAATTAATGCATGCGCAAATTTGACAGGGTGCCAAACGGGTCTTTTTTTCTCTTCACCCTCAATTAACCATAAAGCGCGATCCTGTCTCCGAATTGTAGGAGAGTCGTTGATGCGAACGAGAGCGCTTGTTGTCCTGGGTCTTTGCCTGGGCCTTGCTGCATGCAGCGGGTACAGACAGCCGCCGACAGCGTTTCACGAAACACTGACCCAGCCATATCGCTTGGACTCGAGCGATAAGCTGCGCATTATCGTGTTTGGCCAGGATGACCTGTCCAATACTTATGTCGTTGATCAGGCAGGATATATTTCCTTCCCACTGGTCGGTAGCGTCGCCGCGCGCGGGAAGACCCAGCAAGGCCTGGCGGCGGAAATCTCAGCCAAGCTGCGCCAGGGATATATCCGCGATCCGGACGTTTCGGTGGAAGTCGATACCTATCGTCCGATCTTCGTCATGGGCGAAGTGCAAAATGCAGGCCAATATAATTACGTCGCCGGCATGACCGTCCAAAACGCCATTGCAACGGCGGGCGGTTTCAGCTCTCGAGCCCTGCAGTCGGATGTGGATATCACCCGTCAGCTCAACGGTGAAATTCTAAACGGCCGTGTGCCTATTTCGGATCCGGTGCGTCCCGGTGACACAATTTATGTTCGCGAGCGTTATTTTTAGGGTCCCGGCGAATTAACCGTGGACTCACCTCCCTTTGTTAGGGTGCAGTTTCAGGGCCCCACAGGTTCAATAAGAAGCCTGGGGGTGGAAACAGGGATACTGCATCATGACAACGACCCCCATGCGGATCGTGCATTGTGTGCGCTCGCCCATTGGCGGCATTTTCCGCCACATCCGGGATCTGGCCATCTGCCAGTCGGAAGCGGGACACGATGTCGGCCTCGTATGCGACAGCAACACGGGCAGTGCTTTTGACAATCAGCTTCTTGAAAAGCTGAAACCGAAGCTTGCTCTCGGCCTTGCACGCTTTCCCATGCAACGTCAGCTGACCGTTCAGGATCTGACGGCAACCGTTTCCCTTTACAAGCACATTCGGGATCTCAAACCGGACATCCTGCACGGGCATGGAGCCAAGGGCGGCGCCTATGTGCGCATGATCGGCAGCGTTCTGCGGCTTCGCGGCCAGAAACCTGCCCGGGTCTACTGCCCTCACGGCGGCAGCCTTCATTACGACCCCAATCGTTTCGAAGGCCGCGTCTATCATACGCTGGAACGTCTGCTGGGCCGTCTGACTGACGGGCTGATCTTCGTATCCGACTATGAAGCTGCCGCATATGAAAGCAAGGTGGGGCAACCCAGAGCACGATCGCGCATCGTCTACAACGGGCTGACGGCAGAAGAATTCACACCTGTTCCGGCAAATGAAGATGCCGCCGACTTTCTTTACATCGGCATGCTGCGGGATCTGAAGGGCCCGGACCTCTTTATCGAAGCGCTTTACAACATTCGCCTGAAAACCGGCACAGCCCCCAAGGCTCACATCGTCGGAGAAGGCCCGGATGAAGAGCGCTATCGCAACATGGTCACGAAACTGGGGCTGGATGGTGCCATCACTTTCCGGGGAGCTCTGCCCGCCCGCGAGGCATTCAAACTTGCAAGAAATGTTGTGGTGCCCTCGCGTGCGGAAGCCATGCCCTATATCATTCTGGAAACCGTGGCGGCTGAACGGCCACTGATCGCGACCCGGGTTGGCGGTATTCCGGAAATTTTCGGCCGCTATGCCAATCGTCTGGTCGAACCGGGACATATCGGCAAACTGACCACGGCAATGGAAGAGGCACTCGCAGATCCGGCTGGCATGGCACAGCAGGCGAAAAGCCTGCGTAGCTGTCTTGCCGAAACATTTTCGGTGGACCTGATGAACGATAGAATAACCACGCTTTATCAGGAAATTCAGGGCATCGCCCCGACCGATAACCCGACATCCGTCCAGGTCGAGACTGTCTCAGCCGTACCCCGTGCGCAGACTGTTTTTGCCAGATCGAGCAACCAGCAATGAATACCCCTGTTTTAAAACCCACAAATCCGGTCGACCCGAAGCCGATATCGAGCGGATCGACTGGTTTGGGGCACAGATTGGAAAAACATTTCAGGCATACTGTTCATAGCGTAAATGGACAGAGCAACGTCGAGGTTCTGTCCGCCGCCAATACCAGCCTTTCAGCCGAAGCCTTTGAAATCGCACAAGCTCTCGGTGGCAAAGGCATTTCTATTACCGTTCTGACTGGCATGGTTCGCTTGACGGACGTGCTGCTGATTGCCTGCACCGCCCTTTTTGCAGGCTTTGCCAGCCCGGAGGCTGCGGGTTTCGGACTTGGCAATCTGTTCTTCACAGGCGCAGCCGTGCTGTTCGCGCTTGCCTTTTTCCAGGCCGCCGATGTCTATCAGGTTCCGGTCATGCGCCAGGGTCTGTCGCAGCTCGGCCGCGTCGCAGCCGGCTGGACTCTGGTTTTTGCCATGTTTGCGCTTCTGCGGACCACGACAGGTCTCGGCACGGAGCTATCGGACGCATGGATTGGTACCTGGTTTGCCATCAGCCTGACCGGTCTTTGCCTGTCTCGGTTCGTCGTTTATCGACTGGTGCGCCACTGGATGAAATCCGGCCGCCTGGAACGGCGCGCGATCATTGTCGGCGGAGGCACCGCTGCGCAGGAACTGATCCACGATCTGGAAGCTCAGCCGGACAATGACATCCGCATTTGCGGCATTTTCGACGACCGGAACAACGACCGGTCACCGCCTGTCGTTGCCGGTTATCCGAAGCTCGGCAACATCAGCGCACTTGTGGAATTTGCCCGTCTGGCTCGCATTGACATGCTTATTGTCTGCATTCCCCTGCGCGCGGAGCAAAGGGTTCTCGAACTCCTGAAAAAATTATGGGTCCTGCCGGTCGATATCCGTCTTTCTGCCCACACGGACAAAGTCCGGTTTCGCAACCGCGGCGCGAGCTTCATCGGCACGGTTCCGTTTGTCGATGTGGTCGAAAAACCGATCGCCGACTGGGACATGGTCGCCAAGCGCATCTTCGACCTGGTCTTTGCCTCACTTGCCATCATCACACTGCTGCCGGTCATGATTGCGGCCGCCATCGCTGTGAAGCTGGACAGCAAGGGGCCGGTCCTGTTCAAGCAGAAACGCTATGGCTTCAATAATGAGATCATCGAAATTCTGAAATTCCGGTCGATGTATTCGGAAATGGCGGATCCGGACGCCAAGAAGGTTGTGACCAAGGGCGATCCCCGCGTCACCAAGGTCGGGCGCTTCATCCGCAAGACCTCCATCGATGAACTGCCGCAGCTCTTCAACGTTCTTGGCGGCAGCCTGTCCCTTGTCGGCCCTCGCCCGCATGCGGTCAATGCCCATACCAACAACAAGACCTGGGACGATGTCGTCGACGGATATTTTGCCCGCCACAAGGTCAAGCCGGGTGTTACCGGCTACGCCCAGATCAATGGTTGGCGGGGCGAAGTCGACACGCCGGAGAAAATCCAGAAGCGCGTGGAATGTGACGTCTACTACATTGAGAACTGGTCGATCCTGTTCGACCTGAAGATCCTGTTCCAGACCCCATTCCGCCTGCTCAATACGGAGAACGCTTATTGAGCCTGGCGACCGAACCATTCGGCGGCACGCCCCATGCGCGCGCGCCAATTGGTCTTCAGGCCAGAAGTCTGGGCAACGGCGCCCTGTGGCTTGCCGCCTTCCTGTCCGGGTTCGTGATCGAGGAACCGGCTCCTTACGAACTATACATGGCGCTTCTTTCGGTCGTCTGGCTTGCCTGCGGCCTGAAACTTCGCCGGGAATTCGGTCCCCTGATCATCTGCCTGATGCTGTACATCGCCGGCGGCGTCGCTTCCATTCCGATGGCCAAGGAGATGGGCGATGCAATCATGTATATCGCCGTTTCCGGCTTTCTGGCGGTCACCGCGATCTTTTATGCCGCCATTATCGCGGAAGACCCGGCGCGGTTCCGGGTGATCCAGAGCGGCTACATCGCCAGCGCGGTTCTGGTGGCAGCCATTGGTGTTGCCGGCTACTTTCAACTCTTCCCAGGCGCATCCTATTTCACGCTCTATGAACGGGCTCGCGGCACCTTCCAGGATCCCAACGTCTTCGGCCCGTTCCTGGTTCTGCCTGCGGTGCTCCTGATCCAGACGCTGCTCCGGCAATCGGTGCTGCGCAACCTGCATCTGCTGGTGCCTCTTGCCATCCTTCTGCTGGGCGTGTTCCTGAGCTTCTCGCGCGGTGCCTGGGGTGTTCTGTCCGCATCGGTGCTGCTTGTTTATTTCCTTGCGCTCGTCACGGAAAAGGCCGGGCCACGCCGGGCTCGTCTGGTCCTGCTCGGTGCACTTGGCGTTCTCGCCATCTTCGCGCTGATCGGCGCCGCCCTATCGGTAGACACGGTCGCCGACATGTTCGCCGAACGCGCAAAGCTCGTGCAATCCTACGACGGTGCCCGCCTTGGCCGTTTCGCCCGCTATTCGCTTGGCTTTCAGCTGGTGATGGAACACCCGCTTGGGCTCGGCCCTCTGGAGTTCAACAAATACTTCCCTGAAGACGAGCACAACGTTTACCTGAAGGGCTACACCACCTATGGCTGGCTCGGCGGGTCGATCTATATTCTGATGGCGCTTTGGACATTCTGCGCCCTTGTGCCACTTCTGTTCAAATCGCGCCCCTGGACCGCCTTCACACAATGCGTCTTCGCGGTGTTTACCGCGCATCTTATCCTGTCGGTGATCATCGACACCGACCACTGGCGGCACATGTACATGTTGTACGGCCTCGCCTGGGGACTGATTGCAGCCGAAAAACTCGGCCACGGCCGACCAGCACGACAGATTCCCGCCCTGTTTCGCCGTAAGTGAGAGAAGTCTGAAAAAGCCTCTGCCGAACCGCAACAACCTGCTTGCGCTTGTCATGCGAACAAGTTAGGTAGGGTCCGTTCGGGCAGTAGCGCAGCCTGGTAGCGCACTTCACTGGGGGTGAAGGGGTCGTCGGTTCAAATCCGGCCTGCCCGACCAACACCAACTTCCCCAAAAACCTTTTGTTTTGTTTTGCACAGAGTACCCGGCAATTTTGGATTGCATCGGGAAACCGTGCTTTTTGGCTGCCCTTGCAAACTCTCACGCAATGGTATTGCAGGCTGCTGCTTTCACTTCTCCGGGTTGCTTGCCGATGAATGCACACTATGCGTAAACTTACCTATCGTTACGAAGTGTGGCATCTTGTTTCAGCGGCGCGAAATTGGCACCTGATTGCAACCAGCTCAATAATTTAGGCTGCCAGTTTTTATTCCAATATTTCCGAGAACATTTTTGGATGAGAATAACCACCAGCCTTTCGAAAAAATCATCTGACGATTTATATTATTACTATAGTGTCTTTGCACGTAATCTGTTCTGTTCTTTTAAAACCATTCCTACTACTGACATCTATTTTCGAAACGCCAATCGCGATCGCGGATTGAGCCGTGAAGGGATCAACTCCTTTTCGACGCGTGAAGCTGTTGTCGTTTGCCGACGGGACCATCCGAACGTTGTCCAGCGCCTTCTGGGTGACAAGACCAAACGGCTCTACTATGTGATCGACGATAATCTTTGGGCTGCCGACCACGATCCTTCTCTTCCCGAAATCTACCGGCAGAGGCTCCTCAACCTTCGCAACGGGCAGCACAACATGCTTGCAGGAGCAGCCGACACCATTGTTGTGCCCTCGCCTGCGCTGTCCGAGATGTACGAGCAGTTGGGTTTTCGTGTCAAAATGCTCGATCCATATTGGTCTGAAACGTTGTCCGAGGACTGGAGTTTTAAGAGCCTGCCAACCGAAGCCCCGCTCAGGATCGGTTATCTGGGCACAGCAAGTCACGCTTCGGATCGAAAATTCGTTCTGGAGATATTTGAGAAGCTGCTGGTGGCGGGTGCCAATGTTGAACTGACAATCGTCGGAGAGGAAAACGTTCCGCCGCAGCTGATTGGGCATCCACAACTAAGCATTCTGAGGCATCTCAACTGGCACTTCTACCGTAGACGGCTTTTCAAACACCGGTTTGACATCCTTCTCTACCCGGTTATGCCTTCCAGCTTCAACGACGCCCGATCCGCCAACAAACTGACAGAACATGCCGTTTGTGGAGGTGTCGGTGTTTACAGCGACAGCTGGACTTACGCTGATTTCGTCCGTAGCAATCGCGTTGGCCTGGTCTGGAAAAACGACATTCGAATCTGGACGGAGAACCTGCTGTCACTGTCGATCGAACGGAACTTTCGGGACCTCGTCGGTTCACTCAAACCCGTCCACGAGCGAAACGCCCTTGCCGGGAAGGCCCAGCAGACTTTTTGGTCGGAGTGCCTGGATGCTGCCAGCAGCTATTGAATACAAAGCAAACAATCGCTTCTTATCCAGCACTATCCATCGGAAGTTTCTTATAGCCTGGAGTCGCCAACTCTTTAGCCAGTTGCAGCCTGACGTCATCTGAAAAGTTGACACCAATTTCTTCAAGCCAACTGACAAACCGGTCTGATTGCGCTTTCATCTTTTCGAAAGAAATGAGGTAGATCGGCTGTTCAATCTCACCGACAACGTTGGCCATTGCGGAGTAAAAACGAAATGCATGCAGAATGCCAATACGCAAATCTGATGTATTGAGGCTATGTGATGGACTTCTCGTCATAATAGTAGTTGATACATCCAATGGATTTCGTAGAATATATAGATAAATTGAATCTGGATACTGATCTGTGAGCCATTTTAGGTGAAATGAAAAATTTGGAAGTTTCGCTCCAGCAATGTTTTGTTCATTTAACAAATTGTCGATTGCCGATCGAATTTTCTCTTCAGTCAAGTCAGGAGACATCAACTCCGGCAACTCGTGATTGTTAGCATCAACATTACCAAAGTGTACGGATGCACGCCTCAACGCATAAGCCAGCGCTGAAGTTCCCCCGCGGCTCGAACCAGAAACAAAGTACAATCTCTTTTCTTTTGAGTTTATACTATCAATTTTTTCACTGTTAATAGAAATTCCAAATTCAAATATTTTCATATTGCCTCACCAAGTAATTTAATCGGCACCACGACTCTAAATCTTATTTACGCATGACGAATTCGTTCACAACACTATTATTTTACACTACGAACTGCTGACTTCAATCACACTGATGTTAAATACTGCTGCGCTAACGGCAACCAAGATTAACACGATTTTTCTTCGCCAAGTTGCCGTGCAAAATATTGTAGAATATCTTTGCGAATGCGAATTAAAGCACCATTATTAAATATTTAAAACCCGCTTTATTTTCAATTACACATCTTTATGTTAAAATTTACCAATATTCTCAAGAATAAATTTTCACCTAAGTTCTATTAAATCTAAAGCATCCATTTTCATTCGAGAAATTCACGCTATAATATTTATCGAACATAATCTGAACACCCCAACGCTCTCGCATCACATTGCCTTCACGTTCCAATCTCGCCGCTTTTTCAACAGAGGTATCCTTGCCCCGTGAGATCGACTCGTGGTGAATGAGAGTTGCATAAGGCGTGTATACATTGTGCAGACCTGAGGCTGAAAGTTTCAGGCAAAGATCCACGTCATTATAGGCGACCTTGAGGTCCTGTTCATCGAGACCGCCGACCGCCAGATATTTCTTCTTGGCGACTACCAGACATGCCCCTGTCACCGCGGAAACATATTGCGGAAGCTGAAGCCGGGCCTGGTAGCCACTATCTGTTGCGTGATAGCCGTGAAAGGCATGATTGGCGATGCCGCCCGCGCCAAGAATGATACCAGCATGCTGCACCAAGCCGTTTGCGTAAAGCAGCTTCGCTCCAACAGCACCAATGCGTGGCATCGCCGCATAGCAAACCATCTCGCGAAGCCATTCTGAGGAAATCACCTCAACATCATTGTTCAGCAGCGCAACAATGTCTCCTTGTGCCTGAGCAACCGCGATGTTGTTCAGAGCTGAATAATTGAACTCTCCCGGCGCTGAAATGACAGAAACCGGATGCCGCTCAGATATGTCTTCTAAGAAAGTGAGCGTTTCTTTTTCGGCACTTTCGTTGTCGACGATGAGCACGTCAAAGGAAGGATAGGCTGTTTTGCCGAAAATGGTTTCAAGACACCGTTTCAGATAAGAAAGCCGATCACGAGTAGGTATTATCAGCGTGACGTGCGGAGCGGGATCAGGCAGTTCACGGTGAAGCCTGTTGCATCCGTATGGCCCCTCGACAACTGAGGTCCTGTCTTCCGGATAATTCGTCGCCAGATAGTCACGAACAGCACGTTGGCGCGCATCGATTGCTTGCGCCAGCGCTCGATCCGAGAATGTCCCCGACCCTCGAAATGCACGCCAGTGGTACAATACTCTGGGAATGTGGCGTATCCGGTCAACACTCGTTTTAGCGACGATCCGCAGCGCAAGATCATGATCCTGACTGCCTTCGAAACCTTCACGTAAACCGCCAACTTGCCGCAGCAATGACGTTCTATAGACACTGAGATGGTTGAGATAGTTCTGGGCGAGAAACAGTTCCTCGTTCCAATCCGGTTTGAAATGAGGGCCGTCGAGCCTCCCGTCTTCTCTGATCTTGTCCTCGTCCGTGTAGATCAAATCCACATCAGGATGCTGGATAATTTCTTTCGCGATGTGAAAAAGAGCATGGATTGGCAGAACGTCGTCATGATCCATGAAGGCAACAAATGAGCCCGTCGCAAGGTCAAGAGCGGAGTTCGATGCTGCGCAGATGTGCCCGTTTTTGTCTCTGAAGACGAGTTTGATGCGCTTGTCATCAGCCGCAAGAGCTTCAAGGATCGCGCGGACATGAGGCACGGTCGAACAGTCGTCCGCTATGCAGAGTTCCCAATCCTGATAGATCTGCTGTCTGACGGATTGAATTGCTGCTCCAAGCTGCTCTCCGTCAGTATTATAGACCGGCATGACGATGGAAATCAGAGGCTTTTCGTCCCAACCCTCAATCTCCTTCCGAAAGCCCGCAATTTCTTCGTCAGTCAGCTTTGCCTGAGCCTCGCAGACGGCATTCGCAATGCGATCATTGTATGCCTGGACGAAATTGCTGCTGAAGACTGCACGAAATCTGTTCTGTGCACGTACCCTCTTGCCCAAAAGATACCACCAGCAAGCAGCCCCGAAAGTATAAGGAGATACGAAAACCTGGCTAACCCGGGGAAGGACTTTCATAAATATTTATCCTTCAAATTCCGCAAAAAACTAATCTAATTGGTGCACCGAGAAGGCAAAAGAAGAAACCGGATCTGGTGCCACTATGTTGCCTGCGCGATCTTCAGCAAATAACTGCCATATCCGCTGTTGGAATAGTCCGCGCTCAGCCGTTCCAGGTCGTTCACAGTAATCCAGCCGTTCTTGAATGCAATTTCTTCCGGAACGGCGATGCGGTGCCCCTGTCTTTTTTCGATGGCCTGTACGAAGGTTGCGGACTCTATGAGGCTGTCGTGCGTTCCCATATCGAACCAGGCAAATCCGCGCCCCAGCTGTTCGACATGAAGGTCTCCACGTTCCAGATACCGCGCGTTCACGTCCGTGATTTCGAGTTCACCACGCGCACTTGGCCGGATGTCGGAAGCAATAGCGACAACGTCCTTGTCGTAGAAGTATAGCCCTGTCACAGCCCAGGAAGACCGGGGAGACTTCGGCTTTTCTTCCACTGTTGCCGGTTTTCCGGAAGCGTCGAACGCAATGACACCATACCGCTCGGGTTCAGCAACCTCATATCCAAAAAGAGTTGCTCCGGCCTTTCGTTCTGACGCTCGCCTAAGCATTTCCGTCAAGCCGTGGCCGTAATAGAGGTTGTCTCCCAGGATGAGAGCACATTCCTGTCCGGCAAGAAATTCTTCGCCGATCAGAAAGGCCTGCGCGATGCCGGCCGGTTCTGGTTGAACAGCGTAGCTGATGTTGATGCCCCAGCGGGCACCGTCTTCCAGAAGGCTTTGAAAGGCGACCGCGTCACGCGGCGTCGTGATGACCAGCAGATCGCGGATCCCTGCAAGCATCAGGACACTCAACGGATAATAGATCATCGGTTTGTCGTAGACAGGCAGCAACTGTTTGGAAAAGCATCTTGTGACCGGGAACAGACGTGTTCCACTTCCGCCTGCCAGCACGATGCCTTTCATGTTCCAACTCCAGTTCCATTTGCTTGCCCGCAGAAAATCAGGCGTTCAGATCCAGGCAGTTCAGCATGTCGGCCAAGGAGTCCTGCCAGTTTCTTGCAGAAAGTCCATGGATTTCTGCCAGTTTTGAGCAGTCAAGCGCCGAGTTCGCCGGCCGCTTGGCAAGTGACGGAAATTCTGATCCTGGAATGCCAATCAGTTTGGGCCGAGGACCGAAACGCTCCCCAGCCAGTTCGAATATCTTGCAGGCAAAATCATACCAGGTCACCTGGCCTTGCCCGGCACAGTGAAATGTTCCGTATCCATCCGCTGGAATTCGGCCGTTCAGGAACCGTCCGGCAAGCAGTAAAGCGATACCCGCCAGGTCTGCTGCGTAAGTGGGACAGCCAGACTGATCGGTGACAACGCGGATTTCGTCCCTTTCCCGTGCGAGCGTCAGCATCGTCCTGACGAAATTGGCACCATGTACGCCGTAAACCCAGGAGGTGCGGATGATCAGGTGGCGGTCGGTGATTGCGCGGATGACAGCCTCACCAGCCTCCTTGCTTTGACCGTAAGCACCAAGAGGGTGGACTTCGTCCTGTTCAACATAGGCCTGCGGTTTGGTACCGTCGAAAACGTAGTCCGTGGAAAAATGCATCAACACGGCTCCACGCTTTCCCGCTGCTTCCGCAAGATTGCGCGGGCCGTCCCGGTTGACCGCAAAGGCAGAGTTCCGGTCAGTCTCCGCGCGATCCACGGCAGTGTATGCGGCAGCATTGATTATCAGGTCAGGCGCAAGCGACTGGACGATATCCGTGACGGCCGTCCGATCGGTGATATCCAATTGCGACCTGTCGAGTGCAACAAGATCGAGATCCAGTGCTTTGGCTTGCCTGACGACTTCAGATCCGAGTTGACCGTTCGCTCCGGTAAGCAGGATGCGCTTCATTTCACAGCCGCTGGTGCATTTGAAAAACGATTGCCGCCAAGCCCCAGCCTGTCGCCTGCGTAGCGGCCGGTGCGAACAGCTTCCCACCAACCTCGATTGGTCAGGTACCAGTCAACCGTCTGCCGCAACCCGCTTTCAAAAGAGTGCCTTGGTCGCCAGCCGAGTTCGGCGGAGATCTTGGAAATGTCCATGGCATAACGCGCATCATGACCGGGCCGGTCCGTGACAAACTCGATCAATTCGTGTCGGGGCACTTCAGATGGTACCAGCTCATCGAGCATATCGCAGATTACGCGAACAACGTCGATGTTGCGCCGTTCGGCGTCACCGCCAATGTTGTAGACCTGCCCCGGCCTGCCGCGCGTCAGGACCTGCCACAAAGCGTCTGCATGATCTTCGACATGCAACCAGTCACGGATATTGGCGCCCGCGCCGTAAACCGGCAGGGGTTTGTCCTCCAACCCGTTCAGGATCATCAGCGGGATCAGTTTTTCTGGAAATTGATAAGGCCCGTAATTATTGGAACAATTGGTGGTGATCACAGGCAGACCGTATGTGTGGTGCCACGCCCTGACCAGATGATCCGACGCTGCCTTGGAGGCGGAATAAGGTGAATTCGGCGCGTATGCGGTTGTCTCCTGAAAGGCTCCTGTTGAACCCAGGCTGCCGTAAACCTCATCCGTGGAGACATGATGAAACCGGAAAGCATCCTTGCGCGGCAGTGGCAAGCCGGACCAATGGTTTCGCACCGCTTCCAGCAAGGTGTAGGTGCCCACGATGTTTGTATCGATAAAGTCAGCCGGGCCGTCGATCGACCGGTCGACATGGCTTTCGGCGGCCAGATGCATCACCGCATCAGGCGTTTCCGTCTCCAGGAGACCAGCCATTGCTTCAGCGTCGCGTATGTCAGCCTGCACGAAGCGGTGCTGGGGCGCATCCATAATCGGTGCGAGAGATGCCATGTTACCGGCATATGTCAGGGCATCAACCGTAACGACGTCCGCAAGCTCCTGAGACACCAGCTTTCGTACGACCGCGGATCCGATGAAGCCGGCGCCCCCCGTGACCAGAACCTTCATCCCTCCGCTGCCTCCAGATGAGAGAAACAGGCTGTGATTTGGCCAAACCGCGGCAGTTCCCGATCCTTTGCCGAGAGGATGGCATCGGTTTCGGCAAGGCCCCAGTCAATGGCAAGGTCGGGATCGTTCCATACAATACCCCGGTCATGATCCGGAGCGTAGTATTGCGAAACCTTGTAGAGAACCTCAGTGTGCGGCTCCAGTGTCACCAATCCATGCGCAAACCCGACCGGGATCAGGATCTGGTTGCCGATGTCGGCGGAAATGACGGATGAAACGTGTTTGCCGTAAGTTGGAGAGCCCTGTCTCAGGTCGACAGCGATATCCAGTATCGCGCCTCGCACCACACGCACCAGCTTGTCCTGGGCGAAGGGCGGCAACTGGAAATGCAGCCCGCGGACAGTTCCCTTTTCCGCAGAATAAGCATGATTGTCCTGGACGAAATCGATATCTATTCCGGCGTCACGCAGCGACGATTTGTTATAGGTTTCAGAAAAGAAACCGCGACTGTCGCCGTGCCTCTTCGGGCAAAGAATCTTGATCTCGGGAATGTCCAGTTCAACAATTTCAATCATGAATCCGTTTCGGGTTTCGCGGTCGCGGTTCGCGGAAAGTGCCACTTCAAGACAGTTCTTCCCGTGAATCTGTATAAGATTTTGACGTTCCTTCAAGTGCGAAGGAACGCCAATACGACCCCGTTTCCCGAAACGGCTCTGTTCTCGTCTACTGGCGTGCCCTCACCTCACCACCGCCGTGCGCGGCAGATCGGAGAGGATTTCCGGTCCATCGGCCCGAAGGATGACGATTTCCTCAAGACGCAGGCCAAATTGACCAGACAAATAGATGCCGGGTTCGATTGAAAACACCATGCCCTCGTCCAGCACAGTTTCCGAAGTCGCCGTCAGATATGGGGGCTCATGTATGTCTATTCCGAGGCCATGGCCGGTCCGATGAGTAAAAAACTCGCCATAGCCCGCCGCTGAAATGACATCACGGGCGGCCTTGTCGATTGTCTTTGCCTCAACGCCCGGTTTTGCCGCTGCAAGGGCTGCTTCGACGGCCTGATCGACAATCGCGTGCACCTTCTCGAATTCTTCGGTCGGCTCGCCGAAGAAACCGACACGGGTCATGTCGGATGGGTAACCGCCCAGACGGCCGCCGGTGTCGATCAGGACGGCATCACCTGCCTTCAGTTTCGTTTCGCCGGTATGATGATGCGGAAATGCGCCATTGCCGCCGAAACAGACAGACGTGAACTCAGGTGCGGCGCCGGCCTGTTTGTACACCTCGCGGATCGCGGCCGCGATCTCGAGTTCCGTTACCCCCGTCGCCATGGCATCGAAACCTGCCATGGCAGCCTTGTCGTTCAGAACCGCGCTTGCCTTCAGGCGCCGATATTCATCGTCATCCTTGCGAGACCGCAGGAAACCGACCGTGTTGCCGGTGAACCGGCGCGTTGCACCCGGAAGCGCATCCAGCAACAGCAACGCGAAATCTGCGCGCATGGTCTCGTCGATGACGACACTTGGTGCAGCCGAAAGGCCGGAGGCTTCCAGCAAGGTGGCAAGTGCTGCATCCGGACCATCGTCGTCGCGCCAGGGGAAAAAGGGCAGGTGCGTCTTCTGGCGGGAACTGTCGACATTCAGCGCCGGCATCAGAAAACCGGCGTGGCTTCTTGAAACCAGCAGCATAACCGGCCGTTCATCGCCATGGGGATCCAGACCGGTCAGATACATCATGTGACTGGATGGACCGATGGCCACAAGGTCGGTCCCGGTCGCGGACATGCGCTCGCGGAGGGCGGCGATGCGCTGATCGGAAAGGGAAGACATTTCAGGAAACTCCGGAAGGATTGGTCAATCAGAAAACGGCTGTCAGCAATTAAAAAAGGCCGCCCCGGGAACCGGGACGGCCTGGTTTCTGGTGTCAGTTCTTCGTCACAAGACGGTAGTAGACGAAGTCCGACGTTGCGCCGTTGACGTAGCCTTCGACCTTCTGGTCCATGGCGACCTGATAGGCCGCCTGGAACATGATGACGATCGGCGACTTGGCCTGAACTTCCTTCTGCAGCTCGACATACATCTCGTTGCGTTTTTCCGGATCGCTCTCGGCCAGCGCGGCCTTGGTCATGTCGTTCATTTCCGCCGGTACAGCCCAGGCATTCCGCCACGTGGTGGTTGCCTGATAATTGTCGTCGGAGTTGTCGCTGTTGTAGGCAAAGGCCTTGGCGTTGGAATGCGGATCCATGAAGTCCGGCCCCCAGTACAGCAACATCGCCTCGTGGCTGCGTTCACGGTACTTGGTGATGACCTGCGACCCGGTGCCCGGGATAATGTCGAAGTTGATCCCGGCTTCGGCAAAGCTTGCCTGCAGCGACTGGGCCATGTCCGTGAACGGCGTCGAGTTGATGACGTCGAGGGTTACGGTGATCGGCGTTTCGATGCCGGCATCAGTCAGGATCTGCTTGGCTTTTTCCGGATCGTAGGTGTAAGGCGTTTCGTCATAGGACCCCGGAAACCCCTTAGGCCAGAACGCCTGGTGGATTTCCATCTGCCCCTTCAGGAAGCTGTCGGTCATGCCCTTGTAGTTGACGAGGTAACGAGCAGCGTCCCAAACCGCTTCAGGCTGCAGCACGTCCTTTTTCTGGTTGAATGACAGGAAGTGCACGGCGGCCTGCGGATAGGTTTCCACCTTGATGGTGTCACCTTCCATGCCGGCAATCTGGTCCGGCGTCAGGTTGCGGGCCATGTCGACATCACCGGACTGCAGAAGCAACTGCTGGGTGGCAGCTTCGGCGACGTGACGAATGATGACACCTTCAACCTTCGGTGCGCCCTTGAAGTAATCGGCGTTGGACTTGTAACGCACCAGTTCGCCGGCGCGGTAGGTCTGCAGTTCGAACGGACCGGAACCGGCAGAGTTGGCGTTGAGCCACTTGTTGCCCATGTCGCCGTCTTCTTCGTGCTCCATCACCGTCTTTTCGTCGACGATGGACGCCGGGCGTGCAGCAAGAACGTTCAGGGCGAAGGCCGGCGAGAAATCACCTTCGTATTTGACGATGACCTTGTTGCCGTCAGCGGTGACCATGTCCTCGACATTCTCTGCCGTCCAGCCGAGCTGGGCCAGGATGAAGGCCGGGGTCAGGTTCAACTTGATGACACGCGCAAAGGAAAACACCACGTCTTCCGCCCGAACCGGATTGCCGGAATGGAATGTCGCACCGTCGCGCAGGGTGAAGGTGATGGTCTTTGCGTCCGCGTCAGCCTGCCATTCGGCTGCAAGGCCGGGTGCAAGCACCGTCGGGTCTTCAGCGTCATATTGCACAAGGCGGTCGTAAACATTGGTCACGAGCTCGCCGGAGGAAAACTCGTAAGCCTGCGCCGGATCAATCGCGACAATGTCGTCGATGTTCTGCGCCACGACCAGGATGTTGTCAGGTGTTGCGGCACTGACCGGCTGCGCAATCGGCATTGCCAGGGCGGCCGCCAGAAGTGCGGTCCTTAAAAGCTTCATTCCTTCGTCTCCGTCTGTCAGGGGTTAGGGTTTGTTCTTGTTTTTGGTGCGGTCAGCTGTTGCCACCGCCGCACTCTTGTCCGGCGACACCAGCTCGATACGGCTGGTTTTCTCGTCACCGGCGTTGAATATTGTCAGAGTGCCGGTCCACAGGATCTTTGCCGGCGCGTCGTTGGGGTTCGACCAGGCATGAAGGGTGTTTCCCCGGTAGTGCAGGCTGTCGCCAGCGGTCATCACCATCGCCTCGCCGTCGAGATACTGTGTGATGGACCCTTCCAGGATGTAGATCAGCTCCTCGCCTTCATGGCTCACCGTTTCGGAGGAATATCCCGGTGGCACCGTGAGGATGAAGGACGACAGCTGGTTGCCCGGAAATTCGGCCGCCAGACGCTCGTAGCTGACCGTGGAACCGGAGATGGAGAATTTCGGGCGTGTGGCCGCGCGGGTCAACGCGTCCTGGGCACGCGGCTGCGCCACGAAATAGTCCAGACCAACGCCGAGTGCCCGGGCGATTCCCGCCAGAGATCCAAGCGTCGGCGTCGCGTGGTCGCGTTCGACCTGGCTGAGATATCCGACCGACAGGTTCGAGGCATCGCCCAACTGTTGCAGGGTGAACCCCAATTGCCGTCGCCGCGCCCGGATCAGCGCACCAACCTTTGTCTCGGCGTCGGAGGCGGCACGTGCCGACGAACTACTCAAAGATTTTTACTCCCATCAAAATTTTTTTGATGTAAGCAGATTTTTTTGTATGCTCCAAGAACTTTTTTAGACAGCCATGAAGAAATTTCGTCTACGGCCTTATCTGAAAGCTGTTTAAAAACAACAACCTGAACACTCAATTTCAGAAATTGAGTCACATGAGCGTGGAGAGCCGTCTTGAAGAAACCGGTTGAACAGGGAACGGCGATGAGCCGTAACCGGCATGTCTTTTGAGCCTTCCGAGAGCGTGACAGACGCGCGCGAGGGCCAGTTGACGAGCCAGCTTTTGGGAAGTGCCGCAGCGCTGTTGCGCTTCTGTCTTGTGACCGCCGGAACGTTCCTTGGACTGCTTGCGATCACGTTTTTCATCGGCCGCGTCGTGCCGATCGATCCGGTGCTGGCGGTTGTCGGCGACAGAGCTTCAAACGAGGTCTATGAAGCCGCCCGGCAGGCAATGGGTCTCGATCGGCCGCTTATCGTCCAGTTTTTCTCCTATGTGGGCGATGTCTTTACCGGCAATCTCGGCATGTCGATTTCCACCGGCCGGCCAGTCGCGGAGGATCTCGGACGCTTCTTCCCCGCAACCCTGGAGATGGCGACGATCGGCATCCTGATCGGCGTCCTGCTTGGTGTGCCGATGGGTGTGCTCGCCGCCACCCGTCAGGGAAGCTGGGTCGACCAGGTGATCCGTGTGCTCGGGCTTCTGGGTTATTCTGTCCCGGCCTTCTGGCTCGGTCTGGTCGGTCTGGCGGTGTTTTACGCAGGCCTCGGCTGGGTGGCCGGTCCAGGCCGCATCGACATCTTCTACGACGGTGTCGTTGATCCGGTGACCGGGCTCTACCTGATCGACAGCCTTGTTGCCGGCGAATGGGACATCTTCTGGAACGCACTCGATCACCTGATGCTGCCGGCATCGATCCTGGGTTTCTTCAGCCTCGCATATATCGCCCGCATGACCCGGTCCTTCATGCTCGACCAGCTCGGCCATGAATACGTGACCACGGCGCGCGTGAAAGGCGTGCCCGAACGCCGGGTCATCTGGCGCCACGCGTTCTACCCGATCCGCATCCAGTTGATCACCGTCATCGGCCTGTCCTACGCCGCTCTTCTGGAAGGCTCGGTTATGATCGAGACCGTTTTCTCCTGGCCCGGCATCGGCAATTACCTGACCAGTGCACTCCTCAACGCCGACATGAACGCCGTGCTGGGCGCGACGCTCGTCATCGGTGCCGTCTTCATCCTCATCAACAAGATATCCGACGTGCTCTACCGCATTCTTGATCCGAGGGCCCGCAAATGATCGACTGGCTTCTCGATGACAGTCCCGCTTCGCGCCTGCAGGCCAACCTTGGCCGTGCCTGGCGTGTCTGGACCGCGCTGCTGCGCAATCCACTTGCCGTGGTGGGTGGTTTCATCATCCTGGTGCTGATCGTGATGGCGGTCTTCGCACCGTTGATCGCGCCCTACTCTCCCATCGGTCAGGATCTCGCCAACCGCTTGATGCCACCGACCGCAGCCCACTGGATGGGCACAGACGAGCTTGGCCGGGATATCTATTCCCGTGTTGTCTACGGCGCGCGCATCACGCTCATGATCGTGACCATGGTGGCCGTCATCGCAGCTCCCATCGGGCTCATCGTTGGTGCGGTGTCCGGATATTTCGGCGGCTGGACCGACCGGATCCTGATGGGGGTGACGGATATCTTCCTGTCCATGCCGAAGCTGATCCTGGCACTTGCCTTCGTCGCAGCACTCGGACCGGGCATCGAGAATGCCATCATCGCCATTGCGATCACCGCCTGGCCTGCCTATGCGCGTATCGCCCGTGCGGAGACGATCACGTTCCGCGATGCGGAGTTCATTGCCGCCGTACGCCTGCAAGGGGCTTCATCCGCGCGCGTGATCCTCCGTCATGTCCTGCCGCTATGCGCCTCCTCCACAATCGTGCGTGTGACGCTGGATATGGCGGGTATCATCCTGACGGCTGCCGGTCTCGGCTTTCTCGGGCTTGGCGCACAGCCGCCCCTGCCTGAATGGGGCGCGATGATCTCGCGCGGGCGCAATTTCATCCTCGACCAATGGTGGGTCGCCACCATGCCGGGCTTTGCCATCATTCTGGTGAGCCTCGGGTTCTGTTTCCTCGGTGACGGCCTGCGTGACGTGCTCGATCCCAAGCAGGGAGACAAGCAATGAGCGCTCCTCTTCTTGACGTCGACGGCCTGACCGTCACCTTTCCAACGGCTCGTGGCCCGGTCGATGTCGTCAAGGGCATCTCGTTCACGCTCGGCCGTGAACGGCTCGGGATCGTCGGTGAATCCGGTTCCGGTAAATCCATGACCGGAAGGGCGATCCTCCGTCTCATCCGCAAACCGGGCAAGGTCACCGCCCGGCATATGCGCTTTGACGGTATCGACCTGCTCGGACGCAGCGAAAGGCAGATGCGCGATCTGCGCGGCGCCCGTATTTCCATGGTCATGCAGGACCCGAAATTCTCGCTGAACCCGGTCATGACTGTCGGCGAGCAGATCGCCGAAGCTCTTGTCACGCACAAGAAGCTGCCGCGTCGGGAGCTCAAGGAGCGTGTCATGGCCATGCTGGAAGCCGTGCGGATCAACGATCCCGCACGCGTTGCAGGCCTTTATCCGCATGAAGTGTCCGGCGGCATGGGGCAGCGCATCATGATTGCCATGATGCTGATCCCCGAACCGGATCTTCTGATCGCCGACGAACCGACCTCCGCTCTCGACGTTTCCGTCCAGGCCCAGGTGCTGGACATCATCGACGATCTGGTCACCGGCAAGGGCATGGGGTTGATCCTCATCAGTCACGACCTCAATCTGGTCTCACGTTATTGCGACCGCATCCTGGTGATGAACAGTGGCGAGGTCGTCGAGCAATGCAAGGCGAGCGACCTGCACAGCGCGCAGCACCCCTACACACGCGGCCTGATTGCCGCGATGCCGCGCATGAATGAAGACCGCGATGAGCTGCCTGTTCTCGACCGCAGCACCTGGACCACAGGAGCCGGAACATGACCGACGCCGCCGCCATCCACCTTGAAAACCTGACCATCAGCTACGGCGACACAGCCGTGGTTCATGACGTCTCCTTTGATGTGGCCGAAGGTGAAAGCTTTGCACTTGTCGGAGAATCCGGCTCCGGCAAATCAACGATCCTGAAAGCGATATCCGGTTTGGCGCCGGACTGGACAGGTGCAATCTCCGTTGAAGGAAAACCGCGAGGCCATGCTCCGGACCGCGCCTTTGCAGAAACCTGCCAGATGGTGTTTCAGGATCCCTATGGCTCTCTCCATCCACGCAAGACGGTCGATACCTGTCTTGCCGAACCGCTGGCCATCCACGGCATCGGCGGGCGGGACGGCAGGGTCAAGGACATGCTCGCGGCCGTCGGCCTGGACCAGCGGTTCCGCTTTCGCTTTCCGCACCAGCTTTCCGGCGGCCAGCGCCAGCGCGTGGCCATTGCACGCGCACTGATGCTGGAACCGCGCGTCCTTCTGCTGGACGAGCCAACATCCGCGCTTGATGTTTCCGTACAGGCGGAAATCCTGAACCTTCTGAAAAAGCTGCGGCGAGAACAGGGGCTGACCTATCTGATGGTCACCCATAATCTTCCGGTGGTCTCGTTCCTGTGCGACCGGCTGGCTGTCATGCGCTATGGCCGCGTGGTGGAAATTGCCGGTGTCGACGCTCTCAAGTCAGGCCGGCTTTCCGAGCCATATTCCCGCGAACTCTATGCCGCCAGTGGCGGCACCCTGCACCCCGCCTAACTTCAACCAGATTTGCTCGAGATTTCGATAGATGACCGATTTCACCGGCCCCTTGGCCACGTTTGACCATGCCCTTTCCATCGCCAGCACTTCGGACGCCCCGTTTGACGCGCTCTTGAGGCTGACCCGGGAAACCATCGGCGTGAAGCTGTTCACCTTCATGACTGCGGACATGAAAACCGAGCTGGCGCAGCGCTCCTATACATCGCACCCGGAAGACTACCCGGTCTCCGGAACCAAGCCGATCACCTATGACCGCTGGTTCGAGACCGTTCACAAGGACAGGCAAAGCTTCGTTGCAAACACACTTGCCGACATTGCAACGGTCTTTCCCGATTACGAGTTGATCGGCCGGCTCGGCTGCGGCTCGGTGATCAATCTGCCCGTGGTCCTCGGCGATACCCTCGTGGGCACGGTCAACATGCTTCACGAAGAACATCACTATACACCCGAGCGCGTCGCGCATGCACAGGCCTGGCTTTCCGTTCCTGCCAAGGCCGCCTTTCTCGCAAGCCAGCGCATCGCGCAGGCCGACCATAACGGCCAGAACCAGTCCTGAAGATAGTCAGGTCCTGCCGTTCTGCGGGGCCTGAACATCTTGCGCTGACGCCTCCATTCCAGCCGGCCACCAGGCAATGATCCTGGCAACAGGTTTCCCGATCAATCGTCCTGGATCGTGTCAGCAGACGGTGCGACTTCGATTGTTTCGGTAGCGAGATCCAATAGCCAGGCAATTCGCGTCTGGTATCGCACGATGACCTTATAGTCATCTCCCAGAACCTCGCGGGCAGCATCCCGGAAAGGATGCTCCTTCATTGCCGCGGGCAGAAAATCGTGCAGGGACGCAATCTTGTATTGGGCATCCGAGGGCAGATCCAGCAGCACCCAGATCTCCGCAATCTTTGTGCGTGCGTGGACATCGACACGGATGATCTCGACCGGAACGTCACCGGCCCATTCTTTCGTGCGCTGCGCAAGAATGGCCTCCGTCCCGGTTTCGATGTAGCGCAGGTACGTCGCTGCCAGAAGCTGCACCAGAACGACGGTCAGGAAAGCCAGGGTCACGGTCATGCCAAGAGTGAACTTCACACCCCTGCCGGTTTTCTTGAACAGGCGCACTTTCGGCCCGAGGAAAAGATAGACGAGGCATGCGGAAAAGATGATGGCACCGAAATTGGTGGCAAACAGAAGCGTAGCCTCATAGGCGGCTTCGTGCTCTCCAAAGTAAAGAAGAATGCCTGCTGCCGCGAGCGGCGGCACCAGAGAGACCCCGATGGCGGCCCCAGGCAAAAGGCTGATTTCGGATTTCTTTATCTGGACGTAAGCCCCGGCTATGCCTGCGGCGAGCGCAACGACCATGTCCTCGGCACCCGGGTTGCTCCGGCTGAGCACCTCATCGGGCAACAGCAATGTCGACGGGGCGTCCGCGATCCAGACAATCAGCCACGAAATCAGGATGCTGCATCCGGCCGCAAGCCACACTGTCAGCATCAGGATAAGCGCCCTGCCGACCCATCCCATGACGATCGACGAGGCGATGCCGAGGATAGGTGTCATGAGGGGGGCAACCAGCATGGCCGCAATCACGACGGCGCCCGAGTTTCGCAGCAGACCCATCGTTGCGATGATCACGGCAAGCGCCAGGAGCAGCGCGAACTTGCGCCAATAGGCCGCCTTGTCGGCGCCCTCGAATTTGAGGATTTCCTTGGTGGTGGAGAACTGACTGATAGACATGAAACAGCTGCTCCGGACGATACACCGTTTGAGTATGCTTCATGACGTTGCGTTCGTCATCTGAATTGCGTCAGAACAACTTACAATCGACGATAGGCAGTTGGTGATTTTTTGCGGAAACAGGTCATTCGCCGGCAGTGACATAATTCATTCAGTGACTTAGCGTCAGGCAGCTGCCTTCTTCGCCTGCTCGATTTTGCCGATAAATTCGGACAGCCAGGCGATTTCCTTCAGGTAGACTTCCATGGAGAGCGAGGCAAGTTCCATAAGAAGGGCCTGCGGATTGGGGTTGTCCAACCCTGTTTGCCGCAAGAAGGTCTGGTATTCGTCACTGAAAGCCTTTGGCACACGCATTTCGGCCTCACGCACTCACTGTTCTGCTGGTTTGTGCAAGCAGGCCTACCGACCCGCGTTCAGGAATTGTTAAGGTTTCTGAACCTCTGCAGATATCGTCAGAAATATCATTTCCTCACTATCCCCAAGAGCTGAAGGCCAGGCTTGGGATAACTCACCCAAACACGACAAAAGTGGCGCATAGCTCCCGCTTTTCGCTTGCACTTGGCCAGCCAAATCTTCGACCCTGCCAAGAATCACAATTCTACCCCATCCAACCCGACCTCAAGAGCCCTTCATGAGCCCGTCCACAGACCTTTCCTTCGCGCCTTTGTCCGATGCCTTTGCACAAGACCCCTACCCCTTCTACGCCGCGCTGCGGGATCGCACGGGTCTGACTTACTTTGAGGATTTCGATATCTGGCTGGCGGCGAAATTCGACGACGTCTCGGAAATCGTTCAGAGCGGCAAGATGGTTCGGTCCATGGACCACATCGCCAGCGCGGAAGAAATCGAGATCATGAAACGTGCCCAGAACTGGCACGACATGCCTCATCATTCGCGTTTCGTGCAGTTCTCGCTGCTGGACAGCGACGGCGAAGTGCATGACCGGCTGCGCAAGCAAGTATTCAAGCTGTTTACACCGGTGATGGTCGGCAAGCTGCGCGATGATATCCAGGCCTATGTCGACCGCCTGTTCGACAGTCTGGCGGAACGGACCGAGATCGACTTTATCGAAGACCTGGCAGCTCACGTTCCCGGCCACATCATCGGCCGCGTTCTTGGCGTTCCCGACGAGGATTGCCCGCAACTGCGCGTCTGGTCGGAAAACATCGTCCAGTATTTCGATATCGACCGGACTGACGAGCGCAAGCAACTGGCCGAACGCAACACGACCGAGTTCTATCACTATCTGCTGACGTTGAAGGCAGAACGTGAACGTGCACCGAAGGACGACCTCCTGTCACTGATGATCGAGGCCGAACGGGCCGGTCAGATGAACGAGGACGAATTCATTTCTACCGCCATGCTGATCCTGATGGCCGGTCACGGTTCGACCATCGACGTTCTGGGCAGCGGCATGCACGCACTGTTGAAGTTTCCGCATGAAATGCAGCGTTTGCGTGATGATCCATCGCTGATGAAGACCGCCGTGCAGGAAATGTTCCGCTATGAATCACCCCTGCCATTCTTCCACCGCTACTCCACCGAAGACATGACTGTTTGCGGTGACGAATACCCTCGCGGCACAAAGTTTGGTGTTCTCTACGGGGCCGCCAACCGCGACCCGGGTCAGTTTCCCGACGCCGACCGTTTCGATGTCGGCAGGACACCCAACTGGCACATTGCCTTTGGCCGGGGTGCGCATTTCTGCCTCGGCAACCACCTTGCACGCCTGGATATGGACATCATATTTTCGACGCTGCTGAGAAGGTTCAAGTCTGTTGAGCTGGTCGATGACACCGTCACCTACAAGCGCGGACTGTCCGTGAGAGGCCCGGAAGCACTCAGACTTGCCTGGCATCCCGCCTAGTTGCAACCACCACCCTTGCACCCGGCATGGGTGCCTCTAGTTAATTCCCTTCTTGCCACAAAAGCCATTGGATACCCTATGCGTCTCAGACCAGTTGTTCTTTGCCTGACAGGGCTGTGTACCGTGTTGCCTGCGCAAGCAGCCACTGTCGAGCTTGGCCCCCGCCCCGCCTACCTTGTTTCCCAGATGGAGGATGGCGCACTGAAAGACACGCTGGAAGCCTGCATCGGCGAACCGGCAAAAAGCACAGGGTTTTCCATCAGCCACCGTGGCGCGCCCCTTCAATTTCCGGAACACACAGAAGAAGGCTATCGGGCCGCTGCGCTCATGGGCGCAGGCATCCTGGAATGCGACGTTACCTTTACCAAGGACAAGGAACTGGTCTGCCGGCATTCTCAGAATGATCTGCACACGACCACTAATATCCTGACGACCGATCTTGCCGGCAAATGCACCAAGGGCTTCAGCCCGGCGTCAGGCGATACGCCAGCTTCGGCAGAATGCCGGACCAGCGATCTGACCCTCGCCGAATTCTCGTCCTTGCAGGGAAAGATGGACAGCGCGGACAAGACAGCGACGACACCCGAAGCTTATCAGAATGGCACCGCTCCCTGGCGCACGGAGCTTTATGCGGGAACAGGCACTCTGCTGACCCACGAGGCCTCGATCCGGCTCTTCAAGGATCTTGGCGTGAAGTTCACACCGGAACTCAAGGCACCTGAAGTCGAGATGCCGTTTGAAGGTTTCACCCAGGCTGACTACGCCCAGAAACTGATCGACGAATACAAGGCGGCAGGCATCCCACCGGAAGATGTCTACCCACAGTCCTTCAGCCTTGAGGATGTTCTCTACTGGATCGAAAACGAACCGGACTACGGAAAGCAGGCGGTTTTTCTGGAAAGCCGACGCGATATCGATCCGACGGACCCAGACACCTTTTCCCCCTCCATGGCCGAGTTGAAGGCCATGGGCGTCAACTATCTCGCACCGCCACTCTTTGTCCTTCTCACTTTGGAAGACGGCAAGATCGTTCCCTCGGCCTATGCCAAGGCAGCAAAAGACGCCGGCATCGACCTGATTGCCTGGACGCTGGAACGGTCCGGTCCGCTGTCGTCCGGCGGTGGCTGGTACTATCAGACCGTCAATGATGCCATCGACGGTGACGGCAAGCTTTACGAGGTTGTCGACGTTCTGGCGCGTCAGGTCGGGGTGAAGGGCATCTTCTCCGATTGGCCTGCGACCACCAGTTTTTACGCGTCCTGCCTCGGGCTGAACTGAATGCAGGACCTGGTTACAGCAAGCGACATGCACGGCGATAATGCCTTTTTCATCAAACTTGCCTAACCTTCTTTTGTTTTGTGCCAATCAGTGTGGTCTATCCGTTGAAAACGCATCCGCTTCCAAGCGTGGATTCCCAGATCCTCTACAAGCACTACCGGCCACTTGACGGTGAAGAGGTGGCGGCGGTGATTGTGGCGGTCGCGGAGAAGGTCGGTGTGCCGCGGAGTGCCTGCCAGCTTCTGAACACCTCCGACGACCTCGACAAGCGCTTTCTGTGCGGCAAGTTCCACATCCTTGTCACCCAGTCCGCTCCCTTTGAACACAACCTGCACATCGACGCCTCTCTTGAGACGTTCTATGCTCAATCAACCTTTCCGGAAGCTGCGGCCCTGATGGACGAAGTCGCGGCCTGCACCCAGGTTTCGGTAAAGAAAAGCCTGCTTCCAACCGATGCCTTACCCGATAACCTGGAGGCATTTTCCGGAGCGGAGACCCTTGCCTTCTGCGACGTCGAGGAAACCTTGCAGGCGATGGAAATCGCTAGGTTGATCACGGCGGTCATCGTCGAAAGATCGCAGCCAGATGCCGTGCTCTGGGTGCCGAGCAGCTTCCTTCTGAAACCGGACGCCTTCTCAGCCCTCGCCCGTGCTTCTAACTTCGACGATCTGTACCTGCTGCCCAATCCCTACTGGCAACAGGATCGGGAAACCGGAGAGCAATTGATCGGCATCGTGGGGATGGGCACCCAGTGGCTGACCGGGTATCAGGTGGAAGTCCTGCCCTGCAGGTTGCCCCCCAACTATCTTGCCGAAGTCATCGTCGCCTTTTCGAAGCTCACCAGGAAAAACGATCGCCTGACTGCTGACGGGGACCTGTTCGGCCGCGACGAAAACGAAAAGATCCAGGTGATCTACCACGATCAAGGCGATGACCGACTGAGCAAGATCGAACTCAAGGTCGTCCATAATCCCCAGTACGGCATCATTCGTGAAGATGAGCCAACGGTGTACGTACGCAAAGACAACGGCGGTGCTGAGACCAGCCAACACGATGACAGTGAAGCCAATCTGGATCCGCACGATCCGGTGGATGCCGCTATCCTGGAGCGGCTGCAGAAACTGAATGAAAAGAACCTTCTGCCTGAAACGGACGAAGCCTGGGACATGAAGGAGCTGGAGCAAGAGGCCTCAGCGCAGCAATTGCCAGAGATGCCAGAGCCGCGAGAGCTACCTGAGCTAGCAGATACGTCCGCGAAGCAAGTCTACACGGAACAGCCTCAAACCGCCCCGATCCCGGTCGACCCACCAGTTGAAAAGGTCTACGCGGTGCCAAGCTCCAGATCGACGGAAACCGGAGGTTCCAGACCGGTTTTGCCGTCCTCGAAACGGATGTCGGTTGCCGAGTTGCGCGATTTCGTCAAGCAGGTCCAGGTTTCGACCGACCCCGCGGAAGGAGCCGGCAAGAAGGGTGGCTTCCTGGCAAAACTTTTCAAACGCAAGGCCGGCAAGTAAGACGGAACGCCGCGGTCAGCGAGCCTGATCCAGGGTACGCTTGCATTCCAGCAATTCGAAGAGTGTCGCCTGCAGACGGCGAATGTCTTCCTTGGTCACTGACGAGTGAGCCCCCGCGCCCTGTGACGGTTTTTCACCGCGCAAGCGGCCGAGGATGCTGAAATGACCATGACCATGAGCGGCAGCTGGATCCGGCGCATCGTCGGCCAGAACACCACTTGGCAATGGTCCGTTGTGGCTTTCGTGCTGACCGTTGTGAGAGATCGCGGCAGGAGCAGGTGATGCTTCCGCAGGTGCCGGTTCAGCGGCGGCTACGGCCTGCAAGGCCGACATGTCCTCATGCCGGATCTGCATGACAAACCGCGGCCCTTGCTCCTTCAGGATACGCTGCACGCCCTTGATCGTGTAGCCCTCGCCGTAGAGCAGATGACGAATGCCCTTCAGAAGCTCGACGTCGTCCGGACGGTAGTACCGCCGGCCGCCACCCCGCTTCAGCGGCTTGATCTGCGAGAACCGTGTTTCCCAGAAGCGCAGCACGTGCTGCGGCAGATCCAGGTCTTCTGCGACTTCGCTGATGGTACGAAAGGCGTCGGGGCTTTTTTCCTGCGAGCTCATCCGGTCTTATTGTTTTCTGGTTATTTGCTGGCCTGTCCTGTCAGCGCATCATTGATCCGCTGTTTCAATACGTTGGACGGTTTGAACACCATCACGCGGCGTGGTGAAATAGGTACTTCCTCGCCGGTCTTCGGATTGCGGCCGATACGCTCCCCTTTGGAGCGAACCACAAACGACCCGAAGCTTGATAATTTTACTGATTCTCCGGTCACAAGACAGTCGGAAATTTCAGAAAGAACGCGTTCGACCAATTCAGAAGACTCGGTCCGGGACAGACCCACTTTCTGATAAACGGCCTCACACAGATCAGCGCGGGTAATAGTCCGATTGCCCATAACCCCTCCTCAACGTCGCCATCATCTGGCTGATTTTGCACAAGAACTCAGCTGCAGGGCCATACGGTACGGCCTTGCGGCGAGCCGGTCAACCGGAACTCTTGGTCGAAATCAGATTTGTCGTAGGAAGTTTGGCAGGGCTTACCAGCGCAACAGGACAGAGCCCCAGGTAAATCCGCCGCCCATCGCCTCGAGCATCACAAGATCGTTCTTTTTGACACGTCCGTCCCTGACGGCGGTGTCCAGTGCAAGCGGAATGGACGCTGCCGAGGTATTGCCGTGAAGCTGGACGGTCGTCACGACCTTCTCCGGTGCAATACCAAGCTTCTTGGCGCTGGCATCGATGATGCGCTTGTTGGCCTGGTGCGGAATGAACCAGTCAAGGTCTTCCGATGTCGTGCCCGTGGCCTTGTAGGCGTCTTCGATCACGTCGGTGATCATGCCGACCGCGTGCTTGTAGACTTCGCGGCCTTCCATCCGAAGGTGGCCAACAGTCTGGGTCGAGGACGGGCCGCCATCAACGAACAGTTTTTCCTTATGGCGTCCGTCGGAGCGCAGGTGCGACGTGAGAACGCCCCGGTCCGCCGTCGTGCCCTCACCTTCCGCGGCCTCCACGATAACGGCACCCGCGCCGTCACCAAAGAGAACGCAGGTCGTCCGGTCGGTCCAGTCGAGAATGCGAGAGAAGGTTTCCGCACCGATAACCAGGCATCGCTTCGACAGCCCGGCGCGAATGTAGGCATCAGCTGTTGTCAGGGCGTAGACAAAACCGGAGCAAACCGCATGCACATCGAATGCGGCTCCGTGATAAATGCCCAGATTGGCCTGTACAGTAACAGCGGTTGCCGGAAAGGTATTGTCCGGGGTGGCGGTCGCCAGAATGATGGTGTCGATTTCCTGGGCGTCCCGGCCGGCGCTCTCCAGGGCCCGCCTGGCAGCTGCCAGGGCAAGGTCCGAGGTCATCTGGCCTTCGGCGGCAACATGGCGCTGCTTGATGCCGGTGCGCTGAACGATCCATTCGTCAGATGTGTCGACCATCTTGGAGAGATCGTCGTTGGTCAGGATTTTTTCCGGCAGGTAGCTTCCGCAGCCGGTTACGGTGGAACGGATTACGCTCACAAATCACCTTCCGATGTCGGCGCGGCTTCAGCGAAGCGGCCTCGATGATAATGCACAAGATCCTGGGCGATCTTGTGTGTCAGTTCGTTTTTGACCATGTCATAGGCGAGGTCGATGGCCGAGGCATAGCCCTCGGCATCCGTCCCGCCGTGACTTTTGATCACGATGCCATTCAATCCCAGGAATACGCCGCCGTTGACCTTGCGCGGATCCATTTTCTCGCGCAGCAGATCAAAGGCGCCTTTGGCGAAGAGATAGCCGATTTTGGACATAAAGGTCCGATTCATGGCCGAACGCAAGTAACTGCCGATTTGCTTGGCTGTTCCTTCAGCAGTTTTGAGCGCAATGTTACCGGCAAAGCCTTCTGTCACGACCACATCGACCGTGCCCTTGCCCAGATCGTCGCCTTCGACGAATCCGGCATAATGCAGCGAACGCAGCGGCGTTTCGCGCAGGAGCCGGCCGGCCGTGCGGACCTCTTCCAGGCCCTTGACCTCTTCCACGCCGATATTCAGCAGGCCGACACTCGGCTTCTGGACGCCGAAAAGCGCACGCGCCATGGCGCCGCCGAGAATGGCGAAGTCGATGAGCTGCTGCGCATCGGCGCCAATCGTTGCGCCAACATCGAGCACGACGGATTCGCCGCGCATCGTCGGCCAGATGGCAGCGATCGCCGGGCGCTCGATATTGGCCATCGTGCGCAGGCAGAATTTCGACATGGCCATGAGGGCGCCGGTGTTGCCGGCAGAAACGGCAACGGAGGCATCGCCGGTCTTTACGGCTTCGATGGACCGCCACATGGATGACCGCCAGCGGCCCTGGCGCAGCGCCTGGCTTGGCTTGGTGTCCATCGCAATGGAGACGTCGCAATGATGAAAGGTCGAAGCGTCGCGCACCCTTGGATATTTTTCCAGAAGGGGAAGCACGACCTTTTCATTGCCGAACAGCAGGAAACGGATATCGGGATGACGGACGAGCGCGATTTCCGCCCCGGGAATGACGACGTCAGCCCCATGATCGCCACCCATGGCATCCAGAGAAATCGGAATAGTTTTCGCCATCTAGAAGGTCTTTTGACGTTTCGCTACCAAGAACAGCACCGAGCGGTGCTTCCAGACAAAGTCCTGTAGGTCCGGCAAGGGCCTAGAACGGGCGCGAACATAACGGTTTTGGCAAGACTGACAACCGTTTTCCTGATCGCGAAGTGTTCTGACGTTGAAAACCTGCATGAAGACCCAGTCCTTACCGTTCCGGCAACCGTGAATACAATGGATATCAGTTATCCGGCTGATCCTTGAGCGCCTGCAGCGCGGCAAAGGGAGAAGGTTTTGCCTCGGGCTCGTCCTCGACGCTCTCGTCTTCGCCGTCTCTCCCCTGGAATTCGACACCAGGCTTGCGCGGAAAAGGGTCAAGCGTAAGTGCAAGTTCTTCGCAGATCACGGCGCCAAGGTCGAGAACGCCGTCGAGGATGACGTCCGGCGGGTCGAGCGTTTCCAGGTCTATTTCAATCTCGCCGTCATCATTGAGATCGCTTACCTTGCGCGGGCGGCTGGACTGGGGTTCGAAGGTGCGGTCCACGTCAATTCTGAGCCGACTTTCGAAGGGCTCGAGCGATGCGACACAGGTCTGTTCCAGCATTGCGGTCAATGGCCCGACAACACGCAGGCCCGCCTTGCGATAGGGCTTAAGGGTGAAGTCCGCCTTGAGGTCGCGAATGCCGTCGAGCTCATAGGTCTTCGCGATGGCCTTCAGAGCAGCTTCATCCGGACTGACCGTGACTCGCTCGTCCTTGTCGACAACGCGGGCGGCGTTGACCTTGTAGGAGTAGGGAAAAGTCTCTTTTGTCATTCTTGTTCTTACCTTGGCACCTTCATCGCGGCCACGTCACCGCCGGCTTGGCTCTCAGACCGGCAATGCCTTGAATTTATCAGGATCGGGCCAGACGATCGTCCCGTTCTTCAGCTCTTCCACCGTTTGTCCGTCGAGGCTTTCGGCTGCCTCGAGCATATAGTACGCCAAACGCTTTTGCGCGACCGGCTCCGGTGTATCCGGATAGATGTTGCGGCCGAGCGCTTCTGCCAGCTCATCGACGTTTTTGGTTTCGATGGCAGGAATATACGCATCGGCACGTCCATAGAAAGCCTCGCCCATGACTTTCACTTTCTTCGGCACACGCGTGTCGCTGACGCCCATTTCACGCAAGGAGGCATCCATGTCCAGGAAGAACAGGTCGAAGACGTTCTGCGTGAACTCGGCTACCGACTTCCCCTCCCCGCGCATACGGCGGAAATACAGCACCGCATGGGCCACGATCATGTCAAACCGGCCGTCGACACTATCGGGCACATGAAAGTCGGTGTAAAAGACCGGCTGCCGTGCTTGAGCCACGATTTCACAATAAACCTTGTGCTCGGCATCGCGGTTTCGACGGCGGAACAGGCCAAACAGCATGGCATCTCCTTTTAAGTCAGGTGTTGCCTTGTGCCCTATCCCACGATAGTGAATTTGCCAAGCAACGAAATTCAAGAGCAGCCAGACCGGTCTGGCGAAACGGGAATTCTTAGATGAACTTCAAGGCAAGCGCCCTGATCCTTCCGCTTCTGGTCACCTTACCGCTCGGCGGCTGTTTCACCTCCACCTATACGCATGGACACGTCATCACCAGCGACATGCTCAACCAGGTCCAGGTCGGCTCCAGCCGAGAACAGGTTGAGCTCGTCCTGGGAACCCCGTCGACGACGTCCAGTCTCAACGGCGACGCCTATTACTACATCTCCCAAAAAACGGCCACGACCGCCTTCATGGCTCCGGATATCGTCGAGCAGCGCGTGGTCGCGGTTTACTTCGACAAGGACGGTTACGTCCAGGATCTCGGCAACTACTCGCTTGAAGACGGCAAGATTGTCGACATCGTTACCCGCAAGACCCGCACGGGCGGCGCCGACTACGGCTTCCTGACGCAGATCCTGCGCGGGGCTGCCAACCCGAGCCTCGGCCTCTGAGGTCAGAGAGACGGTCTAATGGAAAAAGCCCCGGCCATCGGCCGGGGCTTTCTTTTTTCGCAAGTGTCAGTGCGCCAGGATCGCCAGCAGCAGCAAGGCCACGATGTTGGTGATCTTGATCATCGGGTTCACCGCCGGGCCGGCTGTGTCCTTGTAGGGATCGCCGACCGTATCGCCTGTCACAGATGCCTTGTGCGCTTCGCTGCCCTTCTGGTGGGTCACGCCGTCCTTGTCGGTAAAACCGTCTTCGAAGGACTTCTTGGCGTTGTCCCAGGCACCGCCACCGGCGGTCATGGAAATTGCCACGAAGAGACCGGTCACGATCACACCGAGAAGCATCGCCCCGAGCGCTGCGAAGGCGTCCGCCGGTGTCGCAACGGCCTTGACCAGAAAGAACACCACGATAGGCGACAGCACCGGCAGCAGCGAGGGAATGATCATTTCCCGGATCGCCGCCTTTGTGAGCATGTCGACCGCCCGACCGTAATCCGGCCGCTCGGTGCCCTGCATGATGCCGGGCTTTTCCTTGAACTGGCGGCGGACTTCCTCCACCACCGCGCCTGCGGCCCTGCCGACGGCGGTCATCGAGATGCCACCGAAGAGATAGGGCAGCAAACCGCCGAACAGCAAACCGGCCACCACATACGGGTTGGACAAGGTGAAAAGCGTGCTCACGTCGATGCCGTGGAAGATCGAGCCTTCTTCAGCTTTGCTGGAGAAGAATTTCAGATCCTCCGTATAAGCCGCAAAGAGCACCAGCGCCCCGAGGCCCGCGGAGCCGATGGCATAGCCCTTGGTGACCGCCTTGGTGGTGTTGCCGACCGCATCGAGTGCGTCCGTTGTCGTGCGCACTTCAGCGGGCAGGTCTGCCATTTCGGCAATCCCACCGGCGTTGTCCGTCACTGGCCCGAACGCATCCAGAGCAACGACCATGCCTGCCAGCGCCAGCATCGTCGTCACCGCGATCGCGATGCCGAACAATCCAGCGAAGGCGTGCGTCACCAGAATACCGGCAATGATGATCAATGCCGGCAAGGCCGTTGCCTCAAGTGAGACGGCAAGGCCCTGGATCACGTTGGTGCCATGGCCGGTGACCGACGCCTGGGCAATGGACCTGACCGGACGGTACTCGGTACCCGTATAATATTCGGTCACCCAGATGATCAGCCCCGTCACCACCAGCCCCACGAGACCGCAGACGAACAGGTCGAACCCGGTGAAGGTCGTTCCGCCTGACGTGGTGAATTCGGTACCTGCCCCGATCCAGCCGAAGATGATGATCGCCAATGCAACCGCGGACAGGACCGCCGTGGCGATGAAACCCTTGTAGAGTGCCCCCATGATCGAGTTGTTGCTGCCGAGCTTGACGAAGAACGTGCCGATGATGGACGTCACCACGCAACTTGCGCCGATCAACAGCGGCAGATGCATAAGGTCGATGGCCTGGCTGCTCGTGAAGAATATCGACGCCAGAACCATAGTGGCGACAACCGTCACCGCGTAGGTTTCGAACAGGTCGGCAGCCATGCCTGCACAGTCGCCGACATTGTCACCGACGTTGTCGGCAATCGTGGCCGGGTTACGTGGATCGTCCTCCGGAATTCCGGCTTCGACCTTGCCGACCAGATCACCCCCAACATCGGCACCCTTGGTAAAGATACCGCCGCCGAGACGGGCAAAGATGGATATGAGAGACGCACCGAAGCCAAGCGCGACAAGTGCGTCGATCACGGTACGGTCGGTCGGGTCGTAGCCCATCATGCCGGTCAGAATGGCAAAATAGACGGCAACACCAAGAAGCGCGAGGCCGGCAACCAAAAGGCCGGTGACTGCACCGGCCTTGAACGCAATTTCCAGCCCTGCCCCGAGGCTTTGGCTGGCCGCCTGAGCGGTGCGGACATTGGCCCGGACGGAAACCATCATGCCGATGTATCCGGCAGCTCCCGAGAGGATGGCGCCGATGGCAAATCCGATTGCCGCGGTGCCGGACAGCAAAAGCCAGGCGAGCACGAAAACAACGGCCCCCACGATGGCAATAGTCGTATATTGACGATTGAGATAAGCGCTAGCCCCTTCCTGGATCGCCTCGGCGATCTCCTGCATACGCGCGTTCCCGGCATCCGCTGCCATAACGGACTGGATGGCCCACGCCCCATAGGCAATGGACAAGAGGCCACAAATGATGACGACAAGCTCGATCATACTTCCTCCCAAAGCTGCGGCGGACTGATTTTCTTGTCGTTTTTTGCCGCCTGACGGCCCTTCACACCAATTCCTCGACGTGAGGGACCAACACGATAGCAGCAAAGCGGAGCGCTTCGTCAAGCTCTTACATTGTTTAATTTACCACTTCCGTTACGGTATTGTTTGGTGCAGCGCAGTATTTATGCTGCGCTGACGAAATGGAAATTCGAAGGTACTTTAAACGGTTGTATCCGCTCTTCTTTCCGCAACTGTGAGCCATACAAGCAAGCCGATGCACAGCACCACAAATGGAAATACCAGCGTTGTGACCGTGTTCCAGCCATAGACGTTCAACAACGCTCCGGAGGAGAACGAGGCCGCAGCAACGAAGCCGAAAACGAGAAAATCGTTCACCGCCTGTACCAGGTTCCTCTCTTCGGGCCGGTAGGTATCGGTCAGCATGGCTGTGGCGCCGATAAAGCCGAAATTCCAGCCGAGGCCGAGCAGGATCAGCGCGATCCAGAAATTGGCAAGGTCGACACCCATGAGTGCGACGATCGAACATCCGGCCAGCAGCAAGAGGCCAATGGACACGATCCGCTCCTTGCCGAACCGGCCGATGAGATTGCCCGTGAAGAAACTCGGGCCGAACATGGCAAGCACATGCCACTGGATGCCAAGCGTGGCATCGTTTTCCGAAAGGCCACAGCCAATCATTGCCAGCGGTGTTGCTGTCATCACCAGACTCATGAGCGCGTAGGAGCAGATACCGCAGGCAGCCGCGACGACAAAACGGCGCTGCGTCATGATCTGCAGCAACGGGCGTCCGCCTGCCTGGGCATGGCTCTGCCGAGGGGGCTTAGGGATTTGAAGGAAGGACACCAGGAAAAAGGCGACCAGAGACAACCCTGCCTGTGCCAGATAGGTTCCGGCAAACAGGATCGGCGAAAACAGATCCTTGGTGGCGATAACCGTTTGCGGACCGACCACCCCTGCCAGAACGCCCCCTGCAAGCACCCAGGAGATAGCCTTTGGCTTGAAGGCATCACTTGCCGTATCGGCTGCCGCGAAGCGGTACTGCTGGACGAATGCACCGGCAAATCCGCTAATGCAGCACCCAAGGGCAAACAGCAGAAATTCGTCCTGGAAAACCGCGAAGGCCGCCAGAAGTCCCGATATGGTGCCAAGCAGAGCCGCCCCCATGAAACCGGTTCGTCGGCCGTAACGGCGCATGATCATACCGGCAGGAATGGTTCCGAAAGCGGTTCCCAAAACCATGGCCGACACCGGCAAGGTTGCCAGCGACTTGTCCGTTTCAAGCATCGCATAGCCGACCAGGGGGGCGGTTGCGATCACGATTGACGCGGAAGCGCCGCCAATCGCCTGTGCCAGAGCCAAAAGCAGCGCGTTTCGTTTTGCCAGACTGTCGTCGACAAAGCTATCGGGGGTCGTCACGGTCATTTGGATACTTTCAGGAAGGCAAAAGTTTGCATGCCACATAGCATGCCGACGACTGGACGCGAAAGACCGAAGGTTTCATTCGCAACTTGCCAACATCCGGAACGCGTCGGTGTTCTCAGGGCTCACGCAGCGCCCTGCCATTCTCAAAAACGTGATGTGCATCATCGAATCTCTTCAATTTTAGCGATAGTCATTCTTGAGGAAAACCCTCGCCTGGAACGTTGACGATGACAATCCAAACGGCTTCAGACAACCCTTGATCGCATCGCCTGAACTTTGGCGACGACCACAGGCATCCATTTTTCGGCCCGTTGGGGTCAGGAATTTTATTTTGAATACAAGCACTTATTCCTGATTACACTCCAAGGAGTACTTATCATGGGACGTATTATTGCCCAGTACGGCAGCAAAGGCAGCCATGTAGAAAGAATACAAAAAGAGCTCAATAAATTTTTCAAAGACGAAGGAAGGAAGCCACTCGTTCCAGACGGCGATTTCGGAAAAAACACCAAAGACGCCGTGATTCAACTTCAAAAGGACTTCTTTCTTTATGTCGATGGTGTCGTCGGCGAGTTTACAAATGCGGTCCTGTTCAAACGGGAAATCGCGACCTTGACACCTCGGCCACGCGATGTCGGCCAAAACCTTTCGATGAGGTGCTGGGCTGCATCATCGGAAAGCTGGCTCGAAACGAGACCAACTCTCAGGAACCGGAACCAGATCGACATCCTGAACCGGATCGTCGCATTGGGAGGGGCGACACCTCCGACAACACAGAAGTTTGGCTTCAACCTACCCAACCCATTCGGCGGCGGACTTCGGATCCCCCTGGGCCAGACCCAATGGCAAGACCGTCTTGGCCTGACACCGATAGAAGAACCCTTTGAGAATTTCTACGCCGAGTTCTGCGCAAGCAGGCTGCAGGAGCATGGGCCGCTGCTTCTCGGCGTGTTTAGCGATCGCCGCCATGTCGGACATGTCGTGGTGATGTGGGGCGCGGGGGTAACCGGATCGGAGCCCGGCATCCAGGTCATGGATCCAGCCAGGATCCCGCATTCCAGGTTTCTCAGGATTGCGGGTATTCAGGCCGGAGAATTCGTGGACGGTGAACACGTGGGGGGAAGGGCCATCACCTGGATCCCGGATCGAACACCGGCGGCCTGGTAACCTTCCAAGGATTGACCTGGAAAGGATCAGAAGTGGCTGAAACCCGCAAAACGGCCGTAGTCCACTGGCTGGCCGGCCTCCATGAGCTGAAGAGTTCCCTCACCGGAGCGTGCGTAGCCGATCTGCGTGACAGGACACCCGGCCAGTTGAGCTACGCGGCTCAACGTTCCGGCCAGTTCTTCAGGCACTGCCATCAGGATCTCGTAATCGTCGCCACCATTCAGGCAACGGACAAATTCCTCGGGCGTCTTGACCTTGAGGTGGGCGAGTGCCTGTGAAAGCGGAACCAGGTCCAGTTCGATTATCAGATCCAGACCCGAAGCCCTGGCCATATGCGCACAATCGGCCAACAAGCCGTCAGACACATCCATGGATGCCGACGCGTAACCAACTACGGCATCAGCAAGTCGTGTGCGCGGTCTCGGCAGCAGATAGCGGTCCAGAATGTGCGCTTCTTCGCTCTCGGTCAGATCGTGCTCGCGGCAGAAGGCAGGGTTGAGGCGGGCCTGAAGACCGGCTGCAGCATCACCGATGGTTCCGGTGACAAACAGGAGATCCCCTGCCCGCGCGCCGGAACGGCGAACTGCCCGTCCGGTTTCGACCTCGCCAATCGCGGTGATGGACACCTGCAGCCCGTTGCCGGACCGGACGGTGTCGCCGCCGAGCAACTGAAAATCATAGGCAGCCTGATCGGCAGCCAGTCCGTTGCAGAACCGTTCCAGCCAATCGACCGTCCAGTCGGAAGGCAGAGACAATCCCATCAGATAGCCACGCGGATGCGCGCCTTTCGCCGCAAGGTCGGAGAGGTTGACCCTCAAGGCCTTGGCGGCGATCGCCTCCGGTGCATCTTCAGCGAAGAAATGAATATCGGCTGTCAGCACGTCCTTGGTCAGAACGAGATCATATCCCGGCTGCGGTGTCAGTACCGCGGCATCGTCGGTCAGACCGAGGCTGCCCGGGTCATTTGCCAAAGGGGCAAAGAAACGCCGGATCAGCTCGAACTCGCCTGGCCGGTCAGCGCCCATGATCAGGAGGCGCCGTCCGTTTTCTTTTCCTCAAGTTCACCGTTGCGCAGTTCGTGTGCGAGACGGTCGAGGACACCGTTGACGAGACCGGGCTCATCGTCTTCGAAGAAGGCTTTGGTGACGTCGATATATTCGGAAATGATCACCTTGGCCGGGACGTCCTTGCGGCGCAGCAGCTCGTAGGAACCGGACCGAAGGATCGCCCGCAGCAGGCTGTCGATCCGCTTCAGAGGCCAGTCTTCAACCAGCGCGGTGTGGATGTAGGGATCCAGAAACTTCTGGTCTTCCACCACACCGGCAAGGATCTGCTTGAACCATTGCTCGTCGGCTTCGCGGTACTGCTCGCCGTCGATTTCCTTGCCGAGACGAAAGGCGGTGAATTCGCTGACCACACTGGTCAGCGGTGCACCACCCACGTCCATCTGATAAAGGGCCTGCACGGCGGCAAGACGAGCCACGCCGCGTTTGTTGGCCGGTCGCACACTTTTACCAGCCGGTTTTTCCGGGTCGGCCTTTCCGGTCATTCTTCTTATACTCCAAGACGCTCGCGCAGGGCGATCATGTCGAGGGCAGCACGGGCAGCCGCACCGCCTTTGTCCTTGTCGTCCACCTTCGCGCGAGCCCAAGCCTGCTCATCGTTTTCAACGGTCAGGATACCATTTCCGACAGCCAGATCCGCATCCACGATCAGATCCATGATCACGCGGTTCGATTCATTGGCGACAATGTCGTAATGCGTGGTCTCGCCGCGGATGACAACACCCAGCAGAACGAAGCCGTCATAGAGCTCACCGTCGTTTTCCATCGCCGTCAGGGCCATGGACAGAGCCGCCGGAATTTCCAGCACGCCCGGAACGGCAATCCTGTCATAACTTGCGCCGGCAGCTTCCAGGGTCTTGATCGCTCCCTCGGCGAGAGCATCGGCCAGATCCGCGTAGAAACGGGCTTCGATGATCAGAAGTTTCGGTGCAGCGCTCATGGGTTTTCGTTCCTATGTAAGGCCGCGACAGGAACCACGTCTGCCCCGGTTTGTCCAGTCTCATTCGTAAAGGACCACGATATCCCGGCGACGATGTCGTCCCGTGGTTAAGGCGGCAAACGATATTAGCTCTTTTCGAAGGTGTTGGGACCGTCCCCTACCCGGTCTTGGAGAATTCCGCAAGGCGGGCAGCGTAGCGAGCCATCATATCCACTTCCAGGTTGATCTTGTCGCCGACGTGCCGGTCCGACCAGGTGGTGACTTCGAGTGTGTGCGGGATCAGGAAGACGGAAAAAAGCAGACCGTCAACCTCATTGACCGTCAGGGATGTGCCGTCGAGCGCGACCGATCCCTTCTTGGCAATGAAGGGAGCCGCCTCCTCGGGGGCCTCGAACTGAAAATAGACCGAATCCGGATGGTCTTCACGCCTGGTCACCGTCGCCAGTCCGTCGACATGGCCAAGGACAAGATGGCCGCCCAGTTCGGCGCCCATCGTCAGGGAGCGTTCCAGATTGAGTTTCTGGCCGGTCTTCCAGGAAGCAACGTTGGTCAGTGCAAGGGTTTCGGCTGCCGATTCCACCTCGAACCAGTTGCCGTTGGAGCCATTGTCCTTGGCCGTCACGGTGTGGCAGACCCCGGCGCAGGATATCGAAGCGCCGATGTCGAAACTCTCCGTGTCATAGGCAGTGCGGATTCTGGTCCGCATTCCGGCAGGGATCTTGTCGATAGCGAGAATCTCGCCCAGGTCGGTCACAATTCCGGTGAACATGTCAGGCTCCGCGCCGTCTGAGGTAAACAAAACTGTCGGGACCGAAGCGGCCGGCGTCGACCCGCTCGAATTTGGGGTCTTTCAGAACATCTGCAAGGTCGAGTCCGTGCAGAGCCGGTATGCCGCCATCGCCGATCACGATATCGCCGGTGACGACGCACAGGTCATCCACCAGCTCTGCCGCCAGGAAAGAGGACGCCAGGCGGGAGCCGCCTTCCACCATCACACGCGTTATGCCGCGTGTAGCCAGTGCGCTGAGGATAACCGAGGGTTTGATGCCGGTCTCTTCCGCCGGTACCCGGATCACGTTGACGCCTGCCGCCGCCAGGTCCGCGACCTTGTCGGCATCCGCCGTATTGCTGCAGACAAGCCAGACAGGCACGTCCACGCAGGTCTGCACCAGTTTGGACGTCAGCGGCAGCCGGGCGCACCGGTCAATGATGACGCGCACGGGCGAGCGGTCCGCCAATCCCGGCAGTCTGCAGGTCAGTTGAGGATCATCGGCGAGTGCCGTACCGGAGCCGACCAGGATGGCATCGCATTCTGCGCGAAATCCGTGAACCTTGCGCATCGACAGGGGGCCGGAAATCTTGATCTGCCCTTCGCCTGCCCTGCCGATGAATCCGTCGCGGGAAACCGCAAGCTTCAGGAAGACCACCGGGCGCTGCTTCAATTGCCGATACGTGAAGCCGCGATAGAGCGCAAGCATGGCCTTCTGGCGAACACCCACTTCCACCTCTATGCCAGCATCACGCAGCATGGCGACACCACGCCCGGCGACGCGCGGGTTCGGGTCCAGCATTCCGACGACAACGCGTTTCACGCCAGCTTCGATCAGCGCCTTTGCGCAGGGCGGTGTCCGACCGTAATGGGAACATGGCTCCAGGGTGACGTAGCAGGTCGCCCCTTGCGCCTTTTCGGCCGCCTGGTTCAGAGCATTGACTTCCGCGTGCGCCATGCCCGGACGCGACGTTACGCCCCTGCCCACAACAACGGAGGCACCATCTTCAAAACGGACGATCAGCGCGGCAACGGAAGGATTTGGCCACACCCGGCCCAGCCCGCGACGGGCAAGACGTTCGGCTGCCGCCATGAAACGGGCATCAAGATTTGAAAGCTCGGACATGAAGAACCGGAATTTGCAGGTCAGGTGTTTTTCAGCGGGTGTCCGTCCGGATCGCTCAGCTCATCCAGAAGAGCTTCGAAATCCTTTGCCTCGCGGAAGTTCTTGTAAACGGAGGCGAAACGGACGTAGGCGACATCATCGATGGCCTTGAGGCCTTCCATGACGTGATTGCCAATGGTTTCCGCAGTGATTTCCGTCTCACCGGAACTTTCCAGCTGGCGGACGATACCGGAAACCATTCGTTCGATCTTGTCCGGATCGACGGGCCGTTTGCGCACCGCGATCTGCACAGACCGCATCAGCTTTTCCCTGTCGAAAGGAACACGGCGCCCGGAGCGTTTGAGAACCAAGAGCTCGCGCAGCTGCACGCGCTCAAAAGTCGTAAACCGGCCGCCGCAGGTGTTGCAGATCCTGCGGCGACGGATGGCGGTATTGTCCTCGGTTGGGCGGGAATCCTTGACCTGGGTTTCCTCGCCGCCGCAAAACGGACATCTCATGTTCTAAAGCTCCTGACCGAGCCCGCGATTAGCCCCCGTAGATCGGGAACCGGGCCGTCAGTGCTTCTACCTTGGCTTTGACTGCCGCTTCAACTGCCGCGTTGCCCTCTTCACTGTTTGCGGCCTTCAAACCGTCCAACACTTCCGTGATCAGCATGCCGACTTCGCGGAATTCCGCAACGCCGAAGCCACGGGTCGTCGCAGCCGGTGTGCCGAGACGTACGCCGGAGGTGACGAACGGCTTTTCCGGATCAAACGGAATGCCGTTCTTGTTGCAGGTGATGTTGGCGCGGCCGAGAGACTTTTCGGCAACCTTGCCGGTGGCGTTTTTCGGACGCAGATCCACCAGCATCAGGTGGTTGTCGGTACCGCCTGAGACGATGTCGAGGCCCTGTTCCTTGAGAACTTCGGCCAGCACCTTGGCATTTTCCGTAACCGCACGGGCATACGCCTTGAATTCCGGCTGCAGCGCTTCCTTGAAAGCCACAGCCTTGGCGGCAATCACATGCATCAGCGGGCCGCCCTGGAGGCCAGGGAAAACAGCCGAATTGATCTTCTTGGCGATCGCTTCGTCGTTGCTGAGGATCATGCCGCCACGCGGACCGCGCAGGGATTTGTGGGTGGTGGTGGTGACGACGTGGGCGTGCGGCACCGGCGACGGGTGGACACCACCAGCCACGAGACCGGCGATATGCGCCATGTCGACCATCAGATAGGCGCCGATGCTGTCGGCGATTTCGCGGAAACGCTTCCAGTCCCAGATACGGGAATAGGCGGTGCCACCAGCCAGGATCAGCTTGGGCTTGTGTTCGTTGGCAAGACGCTCGACTTCATCCATGTCCAGCAGGTGGTCGTCTTCGCGCACACCGTAGGAGATAACGTTGAACCATTTTCCGGACATGTTGACCGGAGAACCGTGGGTCAGGTGACCGCCGGAGTTCAGATCCAGGCCCATGAAGGTGTCGCCCGGCTGCAGCAGGGCCAGGAACACGGCCTGGTTCATCTGGCTGCCGGAATTCGGCTGAACGTTGGCAAACTGGCAGCCGAACAGTTCTTTCGCCCGCTCGATTGCCAGCGTTTCTGCAATATCCGCGAACTCGCAACCGCCGTAGTAGCGCTTGCCCGGATAGCCTTCGGCGTATTTGTTGGTGAAGATCGAGCCCTGTGCTTCCAGCACTGCGCGGGAAACGATGTTTTCCGAAGCGATCAGCTCGATTTCATGCTGCTGACGGCCGAGTTCCTTGCCGATCGTGTCGAAGATATCCGGATCGGCCTCGGCGAGGCTGCGGGTGAAGAAACCGGACTGCAGGGACTGATCGGAGCTTTCCATCAAAGACATAGCGCCATCCTTGTGTTCTTTTGATAGATCAGGAGCATCGGCGGCCAATATCCAGAAGGACGCTTTCGACCGTCATGCCTGTGTGAGGCGAGGAATTAACACACCCCCCGGTCAGAACCAAGGGGCATACCGACGCGTCCAGTTTGGAAAACGACACAGCTGCCAGATCTTGAAGAAATCAAGTTCTCCCTACCTGGAACCGGTACTCCACTTACAAGCAAACAAGTTTCACTTGTAACAGAGCCTGCCTTTAGCGCCGTTCATTTGTCCGGAACCAAAATAATACGCGGGAGCCATCTGGAAATTCTCTTGGAGAGATTTCTGTCGCGCTGTTTTTCTCAAAACGATTTAAATGGATAGTTGTTTTGTCGGATTCTCTTGCTGAGGCAGAGACTTAAAGCAGACCGTCAATAAAGGGTTGGGTCAGGCCTGTTCTGCGCGATCAAGGCTTCCTGCTCAAGGCGGCGGCGAAGTTTTCGAACTGCAATCCGCTTCAGATCTTCCTGAGCCGCTGAAGCCGGCCCGAAGACGGACACTTCAAAGCCGGTAGCCGCGTCAATGGCAGTGACCTTGACCTGCTGACCGATGGGCCGGAATTCAAGATAGATTTCACCAGGCCGCTCGTCGCGACTCATTGCCGTTCTCCCGATTCAGCACCCTGTCTTCGAACAGGTCTGCGAATGGAGCTAGAATCCATGAAACGCCGGCCCGATCAAGGCCGACGTTTCAAGACAAGAAACAATTACTTGACGAAGATATAGTTTTACAGGCGAGCCTGGTCGCCCGTCCCGTAGAGATCGTCACGATCGTAGATATCATCGCGGAAGTGCACCACACCGTCGGCATTCGCCCAGGCGGTGATGTAGGTGAGATAGAGCGGAATCTGCGATTTCAGCTTCACGTCTTCCCGTTCACCGGTGCGGATGACGCCATCGACACGGCCGCGATCCCAGTCCGGGGTTGTCGACTGCAGCAGCCAGGTCACCAGCTCACGCACGTTCTGTACGCGCACGCAGCCCGAAGAGTGGAACCTGTTCGCTTCACCGAACAGGGTCTTGGACGGCGTATCGTGCAGATAGACCTGGTGCTTGTTATGGAAGTTGATACGCACCGACCCGAGGGAGTTTTCCGAGCCCGGATCCTGGGTGAAGCGGTACTGTGTCGCTTCATCCGTGTTCCAGTCGATCTGTTGCCAGTTCAGCTCGTTGTTGCTCCAGTCGAAAATGCGGATGTTGTTCTTCGCAAGGTACTGCGGATCCTCTTTCATCTTCGGGATCAGGTCCTTGCGGATGATCGACTTCGGCACCGTCCAGTACGGGTTGAAGTTCAACTCGTAGATCTTGCTGTTGAGGATCGGCGTCTGGCGATCGATCTTGCCCACGACAGCCGTATGGCGCGAACGGACCATGCCGTTTTCAACGGCCTCGATCTCCGCCGCCGGAATGTTGACCATCACGTAGCGATCACCGAGGAAACCGGACATGGACCGCATGCGGATCATGTTGGTTTCGAGCTGGCGCAGGCGCACGTCGGCCGGAATGTTCAACGCGGTCACGGTGCTGTCGCCCATCACGCCGTCCGGGATCAGGCCGTGACGAAGCTGGAAGCGCCGCAGACCTGCGTCCACGTAGGAATCGAAGGTGTCGGACAGGCCGGCCTGCTGCTCAAGATCACCTGAAACGATCAGGCGGCGGCGCAATTCGACAACACGCGGGTCCTTGGCACCGATGCGCAAGGCCTTGCCACCGGAAGACACCGTTCCCCAGCCACCGGCCTGGACGATGCGCTGATAGCGGTCGATGGCCGCGGCAATGTAATCGGCAGTTTGCGGCGACAACGTCGGCGCGGAAGACTTCACCTCGGTGATGTGCTCCGTTGCGATGTCGAAATTATCTGCCCATTCAACCTGCTGGTTCTGGGCGAATGTCATCGGGACCGTCTGTGCCTGAGCACCAGTCGCGACCATGGCCGGCGTCACGACCCCGAGCATGATCAAGCTCTTGAGCGTTTTTCCAGCAGTCCACTTCCAGTGACACTTTATCCCGAACGGTCCGGATAAAAGGTTCATCGCCGACCCCATGTTGCTGCACCATTAAGCGCAATTTTTTTTCATGTACGCGGGGTTTAGCCAATGCAATAGGGCGACCCCGGCGGTTCCTGCTCCCAGTCCTAGCGGAAGGGAGTTAACAAATCGCTTGATTTTTTAACCATCTCGGATTCAGGAGACCTGCACAAAGCCATTCCAATGTGACCACAAGATGTCAACGGCATCTGAACAGACGAAACTGGCGACACCATAGCTTTGGTTCTCGCCGCACGGACTTTTGACCGTGCAAATTTGCGTGAACTCCGCAGCCTGGGGGCTCAAAAAGAGAAAGCACCGCCCGATGGGCGGTGCCTTGTCATCTGAAAGTACCGCGAACGTCTTACAGACGGTAGAGGATCTGGTCGGTCCAGAACCGCTCCAGGCGGCGCAGGGACTTGTTCAGTGCCACAAAGTCCTGCGGACCGATTTCGCCGACCTGTTCCACGGACAGCATGTGACGCTCGTAGAGATCGTTCACGATCTTGGCGACTTCCCGTCCCTTTTCCGTCAGGCTGACGCGGACGGACCGACGGTCCATGCGCGAACGCTGATGGTGGATGTAACCGGTCTCGACCAGCTTCTTCAGGTTGTAGGAGACATTCGACCCCAGGTAGTAGCCGCGTGTGCGCAGCTCACCGGCCGTCAGTTCACTGTCGCCGATGTTGAACAGCAACAGAGCCTGTACACTGTTCACGTCGGAACGGCCCATGCGGTCGAATTCGTCCTTGATGACGTCGAGCAGACGCCGATGCAGTCTCTCAACGAGTGTCAGAGCCTCCAGGTAAAGCGGCTTGATCTCAAGCTCTTCCCCTTCACTCTGTGCAACAGCGTCTACTGCCCTACTTGCGGTGATCATGTGATTGCGCCTCTTATAGTACCTGTCTTTCGACGGATATTTTCCCGCCTTGTTTCGCAATCTAACCGAGCGATTCTAAAATCCGCTTAAGAGACACGCTGAATCATCCGTTAACTTCTCAGGGCCGTTTTAGACTTCCCTTTAATCTGTTGTTCATGATGTTCCGCGCAGGAACTTCACAATCCCAGAGAAATCCTGGGTTTCGCCACCCGCATTACAGAAAAGTGAGTAGAGCGCCGCGGCCTCCGCGCCCAAAGGCGTCGCCGCGCCGGCCGAATTTGCTGCTTCCTGAGCAAGTTTTAGATCCTTGAGCATCATCGCGGCTGCAAACCCAGGTTGATAATCCCGGTTCGCCGGCGAAGACGGCAACGGACCCGGCACCGGGCAGTAGGATGTCAGGGACCAGCACTGGCCCGACGCCGTCGAGGAGATGTCGAACAACTTCTGCTTGTCCAGGCCGAGTTTCTCGGCGAGCACGAATGCCTCCGAAACGGCGATCATGGAAATGCCGAGGATCATGTTGTTGCAGATCTTCGCTGCCTGACCGGTTCCCGCATCACCGGCATGAACAATGGTCTTGCCCATGATGTCGAGATACGGCTTGGCAGCCTCGAACGCCTCATCTGCGCCGCCGACCATGAAGGTCAGCGTGCCGCCGGCTGCACCGGCAACACCGCCGGAGACCGGAGCGTCGACCATCTTCATGCCCTTGGCCTCGGCAGCGGCGCTGACCGCGCGGGCACTGTCGACGTCGATGGTGGAGGAATCGATCATCAATGTGCCAGGTTTGGCATTGTCCAGAATGCCGCCCTCGCCTTCATAGATCTGGCGGACGTGCTTGCCGGCGGGCAGCATGGTCACGATCACATCGGCGGCAGCAGCCAGTTCGGCGACACCGGTAGCCTTTTCACCGCCCTCTTTCTCGTGCGCCGCCATGGCCGTATCAGACAGATCGAAGCCGAGGACTTTGTGTCCGGCTTTCACAAGATTGATCGCCATCGGGCCACCCATGTTGCCGAGGCCGATGAATCCGATAGTGCTCATGATGGTTTCCTCCCAAAAAGATTTCGTGTTGGTTTTGAATCTGTTGGCTGGCCGTCTTGAAGCGCTGGCCCAGCCTCTTCAAAAACTGATTCAACTGGCATCAATTTGAATTGGCCTTGTTTTCCCTGTCCATCAGGAAGGCCAGTCCGGCGTAGATCGCAATTGTCAGCAGATAGAATGCGATCTCGTATGGACGGCGGCCATAGAGATCGGAAAAGGCGGTGTGCATGACGATCTGGCAGAAACAGCGGAATATCCACATGACCGTGCCCCAGGACACGGTCAGCCAGAGGCCGGTCGCAGCCACAAGATCCAGAACGGCGAAAAAGACGATGGCACCCTGCATGGCTACGGGCATGTCCCAGAACCACAGGCCGCGCCATTCCACGATGCCAATGATGCGGGCCCAATAGATGACGCCGCCAGCGATGAGGATGATCGCGATGCCGCGCAGATACCAGATCAGCAACGTGCTCCAGGGTGGGCGGGATTCGATCAGGTCCTGAAAGCTGGTAATCATGTGCTGTCCGGGTCAGGTTGAACTCAGCTGAGCGGCAGGTCTCCGTCAGCGGGTTCCTCGAAATACGACGCCAGCTCGGCTCTGTCCACTTGGCTAAACTGGGAAGGCGACCATTTTGGTGTCTGGTCCTTGTCGACCAGCACGGCGCGAATGCCCTCGTAGAATTCCGTGCCCTGCAGAATGCGCGAGACGATACGATACTCAAGCTTCATGCATTCATTGAAGGAAAGCTGACCGCCCCGCTTCATTTGCTCGAACGCGATCAGAACACTCGTGGGGGATTTTTGACGGATGGTGGCAGCCGTCTTTGCGGCGAATTCCTTGTCCGAGGCATCCAGGCGCGACAGAATGTCTTCCACCGAAGACGCCGAAAAGGCGTCGGCGATCAGGTTGAGATTTTCCGAAACAGGACCTTTGTCCGGCGAGACAAGGTGCGGAGCAAGGGCAGCGCCAATGTCGTCCGCAGTTTCCAGGTCCTGCTCCAGATCCGCCAGGCTTGCCTCCGAAACGGCGTGGGTCAGGACACCCGTTGCCAGGGCATCGCCCTGCTTCAGGCGGCCGGAGCTGAGTGCACAGTAAACACCGCTGTTTTTGGGCATGCGTGGAAGGAAGAATGTTCCACCGACATCGGGGAAAAACCCGATCCCGGTCTCAGGCATGGCAAACAGCGTCTTTTCCGTCCCGATACGATAGCTCCCGTGAACCGACACCCCGACCCCGCCACCCATGACGATCCCGTTGACCAGGGCAACGTAGGGCTTGGGATAAGCCTTGATCTGTGCATTGAGAACATACTCGTCGCGGAAGAAGGCACTCAATCCGTCCGTCTGACCACTCATGCGGGCATCGTAGATGCTGCGAATGTCGCCACCTGCGCAAAAGGCCTTGTCGCCCGCCCCCGTGACGACGATGTGAGCGACTTCCGGATCATTCGCCCAGCGCGACAATTGCTCGGCCATCGCCAGAACCATGGCATGGTTGATCGCATTCAGCGCCTTCGGCCGGTTCAATATGACAAACCCGGCCTTGCCGCGCTTTTGGAAAAGAATCTCGTCGCTCACGGGCGCCTCGCAAAAAGAAGAGTCGTTTCAAAGGAGTGGATCGGAAAACTCGATCAGTCCTTCAGAAGTTGCCGCGCAATGATAAGCCGCATGATCTCGTTGGTGCCTTCCAGAATCTGGTGCACCCGCACATCGCGGAAATAGCGTTCGATCGGATAGTCGCGCAGATAGCCGTAGCCACCGTGAAGCTGAAGCGCTTCATTGACCACCTTGAAACCGGTGTCGGTGGCCAGACGCTTGGCCATGGCCGCGAGTTTGGTGGCATCATGGGATTTGGCATCCACCGCAGAGGCCGCCTTGTGCAACAGCAGGCGGGCAGCTTCCAGTTCGGTTGCCATATCCGCGAGACGGAACTGAAGTGCCTGGAAGTCGGCAATCGGCCGGCCAAACTGCTTGCGTTCCTGAACATAGGCCAAGGCATGGTCGAGACAGGCCTGCGCTGCGCCCATTGAGCAGGCGCCGATATTGAGCCGGCCGCCGTCGAGCGCCGCCATGGCAATCTTGAAACCCTGCCCTTCCGAACCGATCAGGTTAGACTTCGGTACCCGGCAGTCCTGAAAGTTGACCTGAGCCGTCGGCTGGCTTTTCCAGCCGAGTTTCACCTCGTTGGCGCCGAAGCTGAGACCGGGTGTGCCTTTCTCGACCAGAAGACAGGTAACACCAGACGGGCCCTCGCCGCCCGTGCGGACCATCACCGCATACAGATCACTGACACCGCCGCCGGAGATAAACGCCTTGGAGCCGTTGAGAACATAGTGATCGCCATCATCCCTGGCGCTGGTGCGCAGGCTTGCTGCGTCCGATCCGGACCCCGGCTCGGTCAGGCAGTAACTTGTAAGCAGCTCCATGGTGCAGAGCCGCGACAGATACTTCTGACGCAGGTCTTCCGACCCGTAGGTGTCGATGATCCAGGCCACCATATTATGAATGGAGATATAGGCCGCCGTCGAAGTGCAGCCCCTGGACAGTTCTTCGAAGATAAGTGTCGCGTCCAGACGGGTCAGTGCCGAGCCGCCAACATCCTCTCTCACATAGATGCCACCAAATCCGAGTTCGGCCGCCTTGCGCAGGGTGGGAATCGGGAAATGACTTTCTTCGTCCCACTCCTTGGCAAAAGGTGCCAGTTCATCCCGCGAGAAACTTGCCGCCATGTCCTGAAAGGCGCGCTGATCTTCGTTCAGTGAAAAGTCCACGGGTTATCCTCCCTCAAGCGGTGGCGGCGCGCTCCCTCCTCCCGAAAGGTCTGCGCCCTATCTTCGCGGCAGCACTAAAGCACATTTGACGCGAACGTCAAACAATCTCTTTTTCTTTATTAAATTCAGTTATTTTACAGAATGTTGGATTGCGTCAATCTGCGTGATAGATTGGCGGCGCACTTCGATCAGAATAAGCCTCCCAAAGTCGACTAGCGAACAGACAGGGCCGATGCCGTCAAAATCTCCCCTCCCGCCGATCACCTCCGAACACATGGACACGCTCCTGGCCGGCACACGCATGCGCCGCAACCGCCAGAGCGACTGGTCGCGCCGTCTGGTGCGCGAAAATAATCTTACGGTCGATGACCTGATCTGGCCGATCTTCCTCGTGGACGGCGAGAATGTCCGTCAGTCCGTACCGTCCATGCCTGATGTCGTCCGCCTGTCGGTGGACGAGGCCGTGCGCGACGCTGAAAAAGCAGCGAAGCTGAACATTCCGGCGCTTGCACTGTTTCCCTACACCGATCCTGGTCTGCGTGATGAAACCGGTTCCGAAGCACTCAATCCGGACAACCTGACCTGCCGCGCCTTGCGCGCCATCAAGGCGGAAGGGCTCAACCTTGGTCTGATGACCGACGTCGCCCTGGATCCCTATACCAGCCACGGCCATGACGGGCTGATGGAGGGAGAAACGATTCTGAACGACGAAACCGTGGATCAGCTCTGCCGTCAGGCCCTGGTGCAGGCGGAAGCGGGTTCGGACGTGATCGCCCCGTCCGACATGATGGACGGCCGCATTGGCGCTATCCGTCAGGCGCTCGATTCCCAAGGCTTTCGCGGAACGCAGATCATGGCCTATTCGGCCAAATACGCCTCTGCCTTCTACGGCCCGTTCCGCGATGCGGTCGGCTCGTCCGGCACCTTGATAGGCGACAAGCGCACCTACCAGATGGACCCGGCCAACACGGACGAAGCCCTGCGCGAAACCGAACTGGACATCGCCGAAGGCGCCGACATGGTGATGGTGAAGCCCGGTATGCCCTATCTCGACATCGTCCGGCGGCTCAAGGACGAGTTCCAGGTTCCGACCTACGCCTATCAGGTGTCCGGTGAATACGCGATGATAAAGGCCGCGGCTGCAAATGGCTGGCTGGACGGCGACAAGGCAATGCTGGAAAGCCTGCTTGCCTTCAAGCGCGCCGGCGCCGACGGCATCCTCACCTATTTCGCACCCAAGGTGGCCGAAATGCTGGCAGGCGGGAAATGACCTCCGCCGGGACCAATCCCGCAGACGACGTCACATTCGGGAAGGTTGAGGAAGCTGCTGCCCTTTTGAAGGGTGCAGTGATAGAAACCCCGTGCCTGCCTGCGCCGCGGCTCTCGCAGCTCACCGGAGCCGATGTCTTCGTGAAATACGAAAACATGCAGGTTACCGGCGCCTTCAAGGAACGCGGTGCGCTGGTAAAGCTCTCGAGCCTGACGGCGGATGAAAAGAAACGCGGCGTGATCGCGGTCTCCGCAGGCAACCATGCGCAGGGTGTTGCCTATCACGCTGGACGCCTCGGCATACCGGCAACCATCGTCATGCCGGTCCTGACGCCATTCGTGAAAATCTCGGCAACCCGTAACCACGGGGCAGAAGTCGTTCTGGCCGGCAACACGCTGGCCGAGGCAAAAGAAGAAGCCGACAGGCTGGCTGAGCTGAAAAATCTCGTCTGGGTGCACCCTTATGACGATGCCCATGTCATTCATGGCCAGGGAACAATTGGTATCGAAATGCTCGCCCAGCAGCCGGATCTCGATGTCCTGGTCGTGCCTGTGGGCGGCGGCGGGCTGATCGCAGGCATTGCCACTGCAGCCAAGGCCATCAAGCCGTCCGTTGAAGTGGTCGGCGTCGAGACCACGCTTTATCCCGGCATGTGGGGAGCCTTCTACGGCAAGGACGTGCGCTGCGAGGGCGCGACCATTGCCGAAGGCATCGCGGTGCGCGATATCGGCGTTCTGACAACCGAAGTCATCAAGAAGACCGTCGATGATATTCTGCTCGTTCCGGAAAGCAGCATCGAGCGTGCGATCAACGCCTACCTGACCTTGCAGCGGACCATTGCCGAAGGCGCCGGTGCCGCCGGCCTTGCGGCATTGCTGACAGATCCGGAGCGCTTTGCCGGCAAGAGGGTTGGTCTGGTTCTGTGCGGCGGCAACATTGATCCGCGGCTGCTGTCAAAGATCGTGGTTCGCGAACTCGCTCGTGACGGCAAACTCGTTTCAATCCGGATCGATACCCCGGATCGGCCGGGCGTACTCGGTGAAATCGCGACCGTGATCGGCGACATGCAGGGCAACGTGGTCGATGTCGAACACCACCGCCTGTTCCTGAACGTCCCCGCCAAGGGTGCGACGCTGGATGTCACTTTCGAAGCCTTCGACCGCCCGCATGGCGAGCGTATCGTCGCCGCTTTGCGTGAACGTGCCTTTGTGGTGCGTTACCTGGAAATCGGCGAGCGGATGGATTGAGCGGCCGCCGCACACTTCCCTCCAATTCAAGCCAACCACACGCCGACATCATCCTGACGAGGTCAATTGAACCGTCTGAAAGGATGAAGTTGAGGTGTGGCTGCCTGCGAAACAGGACCGAACTGCCTGGCATATGTTTGCGAAAACCGCCAACAATCCCCACATGTTGATCATCGAACACCAAGGGAGCCGCACCATGTCCGCTGAAACCACCTCCGACTATGCCCGTCAGGATGTCTTTGATCCTGTGAGCAATCCGGAGCTGTTTTCCGGTGTGCGCAGCCGGCGTATCTTCGCCTTCTTCATCGACCTGATCGTGATCACGCTGCTCACCTTCGGCGCCGGTGTCGTTGTGTTCTTTTTGGGCGTGTTCACCCTGGGCCTCGGCTTTTTGCTCTATGGCATCCTGCCGACCGCGGTTGCCTTGCTCTATGTCGCCTTCACGCTTGGCGGTCCTCAGGCCTCAACTTTGGGCATGCGCGCCATGGGGCTGGAGATGCGGCTCTGGTACGGCGCCAAGCCCTACCCTCTTCTGGCAGCCGTCCATGTCATTCTGTTCTGGTTTTCGGTCTCTCTGCTGACGCCACTCGTTCTGCTGGTGTCGCTGTTCTCCGATCGCAAACGCCTGTTGCACGACCTCGTGCTGGGAACCGTGGTGATAAACTCTGCGTATCATCAGGCTCACGTGCGCGGTCAAATGTAACGTCAGTTCAACAGAGCCAGCGACAGGTTCAGCAGCCCTGCAAAACCTGTCCAGAGCGCATAGGGAATGAAAAGCAGCGCGGACAGTCTGTCCGCGCGCCAGCTCCCGCCAATAAAATTCAGGATCAGGTAAAGCATCACCGCAATCACGGCAAAGGCTGTCCACATAAAGTGCAGCGTGAAGAAAAGCGGCGACCAGATCCAGTTCAGAACCATCTGCCCGTACCAGATTTGCATCACACGGCCATCATGCGCCCGCAGAAATGTTCTCCAGCCAGCGGTCGCTGTTCTCCGATCGCAAACGCCTGTTGCACGACCTCGTGCTGGGAACCGTGGTGATAAACTCTGCGTATCATCAGGCTCACGTGCGCGGTCAAATGTAACGTCAGTTCAACAGAGCCAGCGACAGGTTCAGCAGCCCTGCAAAACCTGTCCAGAGCGCATAGGGAATGAAAAGCAGCGCGGACAGTCTGTCCGCGCGCCAGCTCCCGCCAATAAAATTCAGGATCAGGTAAAGCATCACCGCAATCACGGCAAAGGCTGTCCACATAAAGTGCAGCGTGAAGAAAAGCGGCGACCAGATCCAGTTCAGAACCATCTGCCCGTACCAGATTTGCATCACACGGCCATCATGCGCCCGCAGAAATGTTCTCCAGCCAGCGATGGCAATCAGGATGTAGAGAACGGTCCATACAGGCGCGAATATCCAATTGGGCGGATTGAATGGCGGCTTGAGCAAAGCCTCATACCAACTGCCGGGTGTGTTCAAGATGCCAATAGTTATGCCGACACCCAGAACAACCGCCAGAAACAAGACCAGCAGGAAAAGTTTTTTTGGAAAAGACGGCGAACCTTGATTTTCTGATTTCATGACTTCTTCAACGCGGTTTGCCACCGCAGGTTCCCATAAATCGGATCAAATTGCAGTCACGACCGATGAACTTGTGAAGTGTCATTCCGTCAAAAGAATATATCAACGGCAATATTATCTTAAGGCTCTTCCATTGCCGGGACCGCCTGCTTTAAAGTGTTGGTCCGTGAAATTGGCCAAGGTGGCTTTGGGCAGGTGAATGCACTCAGTTGATATTGCAATGGCGCTGACCTTCGTGGTGATCGCGTCCACTGTCGTCCTGTACGCCCTTGAGCGGTACGCGATTGAAACAATCGCACTTGGGTCCGTTTCCGCTTTCATTGTCATCTTTTCGGTTTTTCCGGTCGAAAAGCAGGACGGCTCGTTCATTGCCGCCGGTGACTTCCTGGCCGGCTTCGCCAATCCGGCGCTGATCACTGTCATTTGTCTTTTGATCATCGGACAGGGCCTGTTCCAGACCGACGCGCTGGAGGCGCCGGCTAAAGCCATCGTCAAGATGACGCGCGGACGGTCGCTGCGGGCTGCGATACCGGTCCTGTTGACCGTGGCCGCTCTCAGCGCATTCCTGAACAACACACCAGTCGTGGTGATGTTCCTGCCGATTCTGACTGCCGTTGCCGCGACGGTCGGCCAGTCTCCGGCGCGTGTTCTGATGCCCCTGTCCTTCCTTGCGATCCTAGGCGGCATGACGACGCTGATCGGGTCATCCACCAACCTGCTGGTGGCGAATTTCGCAGCGCAAAGCTCCGATCTCCGTCTGACCTTTTTCAGCTTCACGCCAATCGGGCTGATCATGGCGGGTGTCGGCTCGATCTACGTGCTGTTCATCATGCCGAAGCTGCTTCCGGTGCGTAAAACCATGGCGGAAGAATTCCAGAGCTCATCCGGAAAGCAGTTCATCGCGCAGATCGAAATCACCTATGGCCACCCGCTGGTAGGGGTGGAATCCGTGTCCGGCATGTTCCCGCAGTTGAAGGACATGACCGTAAGACTGGTTCAGCGCGGCCAGAAGCCGATCCTGCCGCCGTTCGAAAACGTGGTGCTGTCCCCAGGTGACACGGTGATCGTGGCGGCAACGCGCGCCGCCCTTGCCAACGCACTGGCCCGCCGTCAGCCGCTGATGGAAGCCGATTCCGATACCAACGGCTCCGGCCGCGAGACGCAGGCTCCCGCTGGAACGATCAGTCTGGCGGAAGTGGTTGTTGCTCCTGCCTCCCGTCTTATGGGACGCACCCTGCCCCAGTCGGGCTTCTACACCGACACCGGTTGCCTGGTGATGGGCATCCAGCGCCGAAGCCGCATGCCACGCATGGCAATGAACGACATTCGCCTGGAAGCGGGCGACGTGCTGCTTGTGGCCGGCAGCGAAGAGGCAATCGCCCGCCTGCGTGGCAACCGCGACGTCCTGCTGCTGGACTGGTCGATGGCCGAAGTGCCGCGCAAACGCTACGCGCCTCGAGCCCTCGTCATCTTTGCCTTTGTCGTCGCCCTGGCGGCCAGCGGCCTGGTACCGATCGTCACCACAGCCGTGGCCGGCACCTTCGCCATGATCGTGTCCGGCTGCCTCAACATTCGCCAGGCCATGCGCGCCATCGACAGCCGCATCTTCATGCTGGTGGGGGCCTCGCTGGCTGCGGCCGTTGCGCTGGAGGGAACCGGCGGCGCAAATGCGATTGCCACCGGGCTTGTCCATATGCTGGCCGGGGCTTCGCCAACCGTGATGCTGTCGGCCCTGTTCTTTATCGTGATGATCCTGACGAATTTCCTGTCGAACAACGCGGCAGCTGTTCTCTTCACACCGATTGCGATCAATCTGGCAAATCAGATCGGAGCGAGCCCGGAAGCCTTTGTCGTCTGCCTGATCATTGCCGCCAACTCGTCCTTCGCGACGCCGATCGGCTATCAAACCAACCTGATCGTCATGGGCCCAGGTCACTACAAGTTCAACGACTTTGTGCGGGCTGGCACCCCGCTTGCGCTTATTTTATGGTTGACCTTCTCTCTCGTCGCGCCATGGTATTACGGACTATAGGACCGGGAATAGAGAACAAATCAAAAGGTTTCGCGGGACAACACGGTGACACGGCACCCCACAGATCATCCGCAGTTCTACCTTACGGCGCCAGCGCCTTGCCCTTATCTTGAGGGAAAACAGGAGCGCAAGGTCTTTACCCATCTTGTTGGCCATGGCGCTCCCGCTCTCAACGAAGTGCTGACGCAGGGCGGTTTCCGGCGCAGCCAGAACATTGCCTATCGCCCGGCATGCGAGCGTTGCCAGGCCTGCATCTCGGTTCGTGTGCGGGTCGACGATTTCAAGTGGAGCAAATCCTTCAAGCGGGTCTGGAAATCCGGTTCCGACATCGTCGGCGCTCGATTGCCACCCAGCCCGTCAGCCGAACAATACGATCTCTTCCGCGATTATCTGCAAGCGCGCCACGAAAACGGCGGCATGACGGAAATGAGTGTTCTCGATTACGCCATGATGGTCGAAGACACTCATGTCGAAACGCTGGTGCTGGAATACCGGCAACGCGGTCCGAACAGCTTTATCACCGGCACGGGTGAAGGCCCGTTGCTGGGCGTCGCCCTTTCGGATCAGCTCTCGGACGGATTGTCGATGGTGTATTCCTTCTACGATCCCGACTATACCAAGACCGCTCTCGGCACTTACATGATCCTCGATCACATCGAACGGGCCCGGAAGATGAACCTGCCCTACGTCTATCTGGGATATTGGGTCAACGGGTCTCAGAAGATGGCCTACAAGGCACGCTTCAAACCTCAGGAGCATCTTGGCCCCAACGGCTGGCTCGTTGTCGACGCCGAGGCCTATCAAACGGAACCGCATTCGGAAGAATGACGGCGGACGGTATGGTTTGCTTAACGGGGGCGTTCTGGTGATCCACAGCCAATGACTTTATCCTGAGAAGAACCTGAAGGTCTGTCTCTCACGACGAGGCAGAATATGCGGCGATTTCCCGCGACCAGTTGTGTCTTTGCCGAGACGTTGACCGCCAGCAAAACCAATCGGCCAGAACGTCACCAAAGGCCCTGCCCCACTCAGGGAATAAAGGTGCGGATCTGCCTGAAGACCGAGTGGAACATTTCCTCGGTCAGGCGGCCGGTGTTGGTGTTGTAGCGAGAGCAGTGATAGCTGTCGAAAAGCGTCAGCCCCGTGCCCGGCAACTCATGCTGAGCGCCATGAGCAAAAGCGAAGGACGCCCTGCGTTGCTCCAGCGCAGTCAGAAAGGTTTCATGCGCAATCCGGCCGAGAGCGAGCACGGCCTTGATCGACGGATTGGCATCAAGCGTCGACAGCAGATAAGGGCGACAGGTCTTGATTTCCGCGCCAGTCGGCTTGTTCTGCGGCGGCAGACAGCGCACCGCATTGGTGATGATCGCATCTTTCAGACGCAGGCCGTCGTCCGGCCGCGCCAGGTAGGTTCCTTCGGCAAAGCCGAATTCGATCATGGTCTGATATAGAAGGTCGCCGGCGTAGTCGCCCGTGAAGGGCCGGCCGGTACAATTCGCCCCCTTCATGCCCGGCGCAAGGCCGATGATCAGAAGGCGGGGAGACGTGTCTCCGAACGATGGAACCGGTGCGTTGTGCCACTCGGGATGAACGGCCTTCAGTTCCTCCCGCAGGGCGACAAGACGGGGACAGGCCGGGCAATCCAGTGGAGGATCGACCGGTCCATGGTCTGTAGTAAATTCGGACATTGCCCGGATAGGCCTCAGTAGTCGTCGTCCTCGTCGTCTTCATCGACGGGCGCAGGTGTCTGCGGGCGGGCGGGACGTTCGGACGGATCCCGGCCGATCTTGTTGGCAAGGCTGGCCAGATCGATGAAGTGGTCGGCCTGGCGGCGCAGGTCGTCGGCAATCATCGGCGGCTGAGTCTTGAGCGTGGAAACAACGCTCACCTTGCGGCCCTTGCGTTGCAAGGCTTCAACGAGAGAGCGGAAGTCGCCGTCACCGGAGAACAGGACCACGTGATCGACGGACTCGACCAGTTCCATGGCGTCCACGGCAAGTTCGATGTCCATGTTGCCCTTCACCTTGCGGCGGCCGGCGCTATCGACGAATTCCTTCACCGGTTTGGTGATGACCTTGTAGCCATTGTAATCAAGCCAATCGATCAGCGGACGGATGGAGGAATACTCCTGATCTTCGATCAGCGCGGTGTAATAGTACGCGCGCAGGAGATATGCCTGTCCCTGGAACTCTTTCAGCAAGCGTTTGTAGTCGATGTCGAAACCAATAGCCTTGGCCGTTGAGTACAAGTTGGCTCCATCAATGAACAAAGCAACTTTTTCTCTAGCGTCAAACATCTTATTTGAAACCTTTCCGAGTCATACACGTCGCTCTTGCAATATTGCATAGAAGGAACCGGCTTCCCGCGACCAGTTCCAAGCGCACTTTATCAGGCGACGTATATTGTGCCGTAAGTTTACCGCGTATTCCGTGGCGTCAGACAGCTTATCGTTTTGTTTTGTCAACGGCCTTCTGATTCTGGAAAGGGCCGTTACTAGTGGCCTACACCATTATATTGGAGCGCCGCAATGCAAAAGCGAGTATCCTGCGCCAAATCAGGCAAAAAAACCGCGGATTTTTTGCCTGTGCGTTCCGATAAATGAGCTGCTCCTCCGAAAACTGACAAGGGGTTGCTTTTTGGAAACGTGAACACTATACGCTGGTTCTTCAAGTTCCTTAAGCCTATGGAGACGTCGAATGGCGCGCGTGACCGTCGAGGACTGCATCGACAAGGTCGAAAACCGGTTTGAGCTGGTGCTGCTTGCTGCGCATCGCGCTCGCATGATCTCGAGCGGTTCGCCGCTGACCATTGACCGTGACAACGACAAGAACCCCGTTGTTGCGCTGCGCGAGATTGCCGAGCAGACCGTCAGCCCGGAAGACATGAAAGAGGACCTGATCCACTCTCTGCAGAAATATGTGGAAGTGGATGAGCCCGAGGCCGATGCCGTGCCGATGGTTCCGTCCGCCAATCAGCATCAGATGACGCAGGTCAACAATGTCGACGACAGCGCTGTCGAGTTCGACCGCATGTCTGAAGAAGACCTTCTGCGTGGCCTCGAAGGCCTCGTTCCGCCGGAGCGGACCGACGACGTCTGATTTGAGTTCACAAGTTCGTCTGAAGCGCGACGGGGATGCCCCGGCGCTTCGGGCGATTTTTGTCTGTCCCGCTGATGTCTCAGCCGTTTGCCAGGGTCGGTTGCGGCCATGATGCGTCAATACGAACTCGTTGAACGGGTTACGCGTTACAATCCGGAAGCAGACGAAGCCTTGCTCAACAAGGCTTACGTCTATGCCATGCAGAAGCACGGCTCCCAAACGCGTGCGTCTGGCGATCCCTATTTTTCCCATCCGCTTGAAGTTGCTGCAATCCTCACGGACTTGCGCCTGGACGACGCCACCATTGCCGTCGCCCTGCTGCATGACACCATCGAGGACACCGATGCAACGCGTGCTGAAATCGACTCCCTGTTCGGCGAGGAAATCGGCAAGCTGGTCGAGGGACTGACCAAGATCAAACGCCTGGACCTGGTCTCCCAGAAAGCCAAGCAGGCCGAAAACTTCCGCAAACTCCTGCTCGCCATCGCCGATGACGTCCGCGTGCTGCTGGTCAAACTGGCCGACCGCCTGCACAACATGCGCACGCTGCACCATATGCCGGAGCACAAGCGCGGGCGGATCGCCGAAGAAACGATGGAGATCTATGCGCCGCTGGCCGGGCGCATGGGCATGCACGACATGCGCGAGGAGCTGGAAGACATCGCCTTCCACACGCTCAACCCCGAAGCTTATGAAACCATCACCGACCGTCTGGTCGATCTGCGTGAACGCAATCGCGACCTGATCCTGGACATCGAGACAACGCTGACCGAGCGCCTCAGCGAACGGGGCATGGCGGCGCTGGTGAAGGGGCGCGAGAAACGCCCCTATTCGATCTTCCGCAAGATGCAGCGCAAGGCCATCGGCTTTGAACAGTTGTCCGATATCTACGGATTTCGCGTTACCGTCGGCACAGTGGAAGCCTGCTACCGCGTGCTCGGCGTCATTCATACGACCTGGCCGACCGTTCCCGGACGGTTCAAGGACTATATCTCCACGCCCAAGCAGAACGATTACAAGTCGATCCACACCACGATTGTCGGGCCGTCCCGCCAACGTGTGGAACTGCAGATCCGTACCATCTCCATGGACCGGGTTGCCGAATATGGCATCGCCGCACATGCGCTTTACAAGGATGGCGAATTCGGTGGGCGCAATATTGCCCGGCATACGGAAGACTGCCGCGCCTTCGAATGGCTGCGCCGGACGACCGAGCTGCTGGCCCAGGGCGACACGCCGGAAGAATTCCTGGAAAACACCAAGTTGGAACTCTTCCACGACCAGGTCTTCTGCTTCTCGCCCAAGGGACGGCTGATCGCCCTGCCCCGCGGGGCGACGCCGATCGATTTTGCCTATGCAGTTCACACCGGCATCGGCAACACCTGTGTCGGTTGCAAGATCAACGGCAAGATCATGCCGCTCGTGACCGAACTGCATAATGGCGACGAGGTCGAAATCATCCGTTCTCCCGCACAGACGCCGCCTCCCGCCTGGGAAGCGATTGCCGTTACCGGCAAGGCCCGTGCTGCAATACGCCGCGCGACAAGGGAATCCGTGCGCAAGCAGTATGGCGCCCTCGGCGAACATATTCTCAAGCGTGCATTCGCCAGGGCGGAAAAAGCCTATTCGGAAGACCTTCTGGAAGCCGTTCTCGATATTCTTCACCAGGCCAGCGTGGCCGACCTGCTGGCGGCTGTCGGGCGCGGCGACCTGTCCGCACAGCTGGTGCTGAAATCCGCTCATCCCGACTATCAGGACGAGCGCGTGGCCATCTCCGGCCCGCCTCTGGAAGAAGGCTGGTTCGGACTGAAGCAAGGCCATGGTCTGAAATTCCGCATTCCGCCGGGCGAGCTGGATGCAGACAAGGCTGCCGCAAACGGCAATGGTGACGCCGAAGAAGGGCCTGCCCTGCCAATCCGTGGCTTGTCCGGCGACATCCCGGTCACCTTCGCTCCAGATGGTGGTGCTGTTCCGGGCGACCGCATCGTCGGCATCTTGACCCCGTCCGAGGGACTGACCATCTATCCCATACAATCGCCGTCCCTGAAGGAATTCGACGACCAGACAGAGCGCTGGGTCGACGTTCGCTGGGACATCGATGTGAACAATCCGGAACGGTTCCCTGCGCGCCTGGACATTTCCGCTGCCAACGAACCCGGATCCCTGGCGACCATCGCGCAGGTGATCGGCGAGAACAGCGGCAACATCGACAACGTCAAGATGATGCAGCGGGCCTCGGACTTCCACCAGATGATCATCGATCTGGAAGTCTGGGACCTCAAACACCTGAACAGGATCATAAATCAGCTGCGAACCAAGCCGAATGTTTCCAGCGTCAGCCGTGTGAATGGCTAAGGTATTAGCGAGCGCCGCTTGTGCAAGGACAGGCGGCTTTCGGGTGGACGGCCACGCCGATTGACCGGCGATGGGTACGGCGCCGCCAAAAACTTGAGGGGATCTGACAATGACACGCGATGAAGTTCTGGCCGTTTTCCGCGAGGCCGGCGCCTTTCTGGAAGGTCACTTCATTCTGACCTCCGGGTTGCGCAGCCCGGTGTTCCTGCAGAAGGCACGCGTGTTCATGTATCCGGACAAGACGGAAATTCTCTGCAAGGCGCTTGCTGAAAAGATACGCACGTCAGGCCTTGGCAAGATCGATTATATCGTGTCTCCGGCGCTCGGCGGTCTCATTCCGGGGTACGAAACCGCCCGCCATCTCGGTGTTCCGGCCATGTGGGTGGAACGCGAGGACGGAGAGTTTCGCCTACGCCGCTTCGAATTGCCGCAAGGTGCCCGGGTCATTGTTGTAGAGGATATCGTCACAACCGGCCTATCCAGCCGGGAGACGGTAACCTCGTTGAAAGCTCTTGGTGCTGAAGTCCTGGGTGTTGCCTGCCTGATCGACCGCTCCGGTGGCGAGGCTGATGCCTCGGTTCCGGTAATTGCTCTGGCGGAATACAAGGTTCCGGCCTATGAACCGGACAACCTGCCGCCAGAACTGGCCGCCCTGCCTGCAGTCAAGCCCGGCAGCCGCGGCTTGAGCTGAACGAAAAAAGACGGGATCGAACCTTAGACCATGCTGTTTCGCCGGAGAAATAGGCCAACACGGATTGAGCGGCTGCGCGTCGCCGTCTGGCCCCGGAACAGCTGGTCGCGCTCGACCCGCTATTTCGGCAAGCGCGTCCTGCGCCTCACGGCGACACCTCACGCGATCGCCCTGGGCTTCGCGGCGGGCGCCTTCGCCTCTTGCACACCCCTGGTCGGCTTTCATTTTCTGACAGCGTTCGGCCTAGCCTATCTGGTGCGTGGCAATCTGATTGCCGCCGCGCTTGGCACGTCAGTCGGCAACCCTTTGACGTTCCCGTTCATCTGGGCCTTCACCTTCAAGCTGGGCCAATGGATCCTCTACGGCCGAGCGCCCAAAGCGGACCCGCATCAGGTCCACCAGCAATTCCAGCAGGGTCTGTTCGAAAAGTCGCTCGACGCACTCTGGCCGATGCTCAAACCGATGTTCATCGGTGCGGTTCCCCTCGGACTCGTCATAGGAACGGTTTCCTACGTGGTCGTTTACAAGAGTGTTGAAGTCTATCAACGCCGCCGCAGAAACAAGCTTGCGGACAAAGGGGCCACCAAACACGGCCGGTTGTTTCCCGCCCCGGGCAACACCGCTGAAGAAGACGGCAGCGCTTGATTTTCGTGGTCCACCGGTCCAACCAGGGTCGGGACCCAGTCTCCATCCCGCCGCAATCCGGAAAGCAAGGTAATGATCCTTGGAATTGGCAGCGATCTGATCGACATCCGCCTGCTCGAGAAAACACTCGAAAGGTTCGCAGATCACATCACCAACCGGGTCTTTACCGAGATTGAACGGCCCAGGTCGGACAAGCACGCTGAACGCGCTGCTTCCGACGCCGAACGTTTCGCGGGTTGGAAGTTGTGTTCGAAGGCGCCTGGAAGCCACTATCGCATTGTCGACGCCCGGCGGGAAATGGAGGCCGTGAACCTTCCCTCCGGCAAACCCATCAGTACGATGAACAGAGATTCAGCTGAGCGGTCACAGGCAATGGTTCTCGCCAGTTTCTGGAACGTTCAAGCTGCCCCGTACGGACCATTATCCACTGGCACAGGCCTTAGTCGCCATTTATGCTTGGCCGGCCGAGTGGCCCGAGCCACCGAAGGCGGATTCCCCCCGAAAGCCCAGTCTCAGGGCCTTCCACTCATTGCGTCGGCAAGCGCTAGCGGATAAGAGTCCCGCTGTACGCGGCGGAGCCGAACTGAACGCCGGACAACTTTGTATCAAGGGATAAGATGAGCGTGACGGAAAACAAGAAGGATAAGGACGGTGGCCTCGTTGAATTAATCAAGGTCATTGCCCAGGCGTTGTTGCTTGCCCTGATCGTGCGAACGTTCCTGTTCCAGCCGTTCAACATCCCGTCCGGATCCATGAAGGACACGCTGCTGATCGGCGACTATCTGTTCGTTTCCAAGTACAGCTACGGATATTCGCGCTTTTCCTTCCCTTTCGGCCTGGGGCCCTTTAGCGGCCGAATCTGGTCTTCCGAGCCGGAGCGGGGGGATGTCGCCGTCTTCAAGCTGCCGATCGATACGTCCATTGACTACATCAAGCGCGTCATTGGTCTTCCAGGCGACACCATCCAGGTGATCGACGGCGTGGTGCATATAAACGGCGAACCGGTCAAGCGCGAGAAAATCGATGACTACATCGAACAGTCGCCTTCCGGCGTCGTGCGCCGGGTTCCGCGCTACCGTGAAACCCTGCCGAACGGCGTCTCCTATGAAACGCTGGACCTGACGACACGCGGAGAAGTGGACAACACCCGCGAGTACAAGGTGCCTGAAGGCCATTACTTCATGATGGGTGACAACCGCGACAACTCCGTCGACAGCCGTTTTCTGACAAAGGTTGGCTACGTTCCCTTTGAAAACTTCATGGGCCGCGCCGAAATCCTTTTCTTCTCCATCAAGGACGGAACTCCTGCCTGGCATATCTGGTCCTGGCCATGGAGCGTTCGCTGGGAACGGATTGGCCGGACACTCTAACCGGGGCTTTGGCGGATCGTCGCCGAAGCAGGCTGCATGAAAAGACAACTCAATCAACCAGGGCCGATTTCGGCCCTGAAACTGGCTCTACAGTATGAGTTTCAGGACCTGGAACTCCTGCGGGTTGCGCTGACCCATGCCAGTGCCCTTGCCCCTTCCGAAACGGTCGCGGGAAGCTATCAGCGCCTGGAATTCCTTGGCGACCGTGTCCTCGGCCTGGTGATTGCATCCATGCTGCACAAGCATTTTCCCAGAGCGGACGAAGGTGAGCTGGCCAGGCGTTTCAATCATATGGTCAAGCGTGAAACCTGCGCGGAAATCGCGCAGGAGCTTGGCGTCGGCGATGCGATGCGCATCGGGCTTGCCGAAGCGCAGACCGGGGGCCGCAAGAAAACCGCCCTGCTCGCCGATATCTGCGAATCGGTCATTGCCGCGATCTATCTGGATGGCGGGTTCGAGGCAGCCGAAAGCTTCATTACGCGCCTTTGGGAGCCGCGTATGCTATCGTGGTCGGGACCGCTGCGCGATGCCAAGACAACGCTGCAGGAATGGGCACAGTCCAAGAGCCTGCCAACGCCACGATACGATGTAACAGGCCGGGACGGACCGGACCACGCACCTAACTTCACCGTATCGGTTACCGTTCAGGGCCTCCCTCCGGGCGAAGGCAAGGGTGGGTCCAAACGGATTGCAGAACAGAATGCGGCAGAGGTCGTATTGCGCCGGGAAGGCGTCTGGAAGGAATAGAACAGCTTGAGCGACGACACGACCAATAACGGTCCCATGGATGAGGACGACGACAACGGCTTTCAGGCCCCGACCGGCCGTTTCGACATGCCGCTGCCTGAACCGTTGCCGGCGATGCCAGCCGATACCAAAGCGGGTTTCATTGCGCTGATCGGCGCGCCAAATGCCGGTAAGTCGACGCTGATCAATCAGCTTGTCGGCACCAAGGTCTCCATTGTCACGCACAAGGTGCAGACCACACGCACGATCGTGCGTGGCGTGGCCATGCATGGCACGGCGCAGCTCGTTTTCATCGATACACCCGGCATCTTCAAACCCAAGCGCCGGCTTGACCGGGCCATGGTCGATACCGCCTGGGGCGGGGCGCGCGATGCGGATCTGATCGCCCTTCTGGTCGATGCCCGAAAGGGTTTGACCGAGGAGGTGGAAAACATCCTCAAGCGCCTGTCCAGCCAACAGGCGCCCAAGGTTCTGATCCTGAACAAGACTGATGTCGCCAAGCGCGAGAAACTGTTGCAGCTGGCGCAGAAGATCAACGAATTCGTCAGGTTCGAAGAAACCTTCATGGTCTCCGCTCTGACCGGCGACGGGACCCAGACCATTCTGGACTATTTCGCGTCCAAGGTTCCGGACGGTCCCTGGCTCTTTCCGGAGGATCAACCTTCGGATCTGCCTCTTCGTATTCTTGCCGCCGAGATCACCCGCGAAAAGCTGTTCGAGCGCCTGCACGAGGAACTGCCCTATATCTCCACCGTGGAGACGGAACAATGGCAGGCCCGCAAGGATGGGTCGGCCCGGATCGAGCAGACAATCTACGTGGAACGGGACAGCCAGAAATCCATCGTACTCGGCAAGCGAGGCCAGACCATCAAGGCGATTTCGCAGGCGGCCCGCGAAGAGCTTTCGGACATCATCGAAGCTCCTGTCCACCTGTTCCTGTTCGTGAAGGTTCGGGAAAACTGGGCGGACGATCCGGAACGCTACCGGGAAATGGGACTGGAATTTCCGAAATAATTTGCGCGGATCTCCGAATCCGCCAAACTCACGGCCAGACGTGAAACGGGAAACGGCCCTTGGAATGGAGCGGACGCGGCGTGGTGCTGACCACCCGCAAACACGGTGAGAACGATGTCATTCTGGAGGCCCTGACGCTGGATCATGGCCGCCACCTCGGCCTTGTCCGCGGTGGCCGTTCCCGGCGGAACCGGCCTGTCCTGCAGCCGGGCAACGAGCTCACCCTCACCTGGAAGGCCCGTCTTTCCGACCATCTCGGCCAGTTTCAGATAGAGCCGGAAACGCTGCGGGCGGGTGACCTCATGACCAGCAGTCTCGGTCTGGCAGCGCTTCAGCATCTTGCCTTTCTGCTCCGCCTCCTGCCCGAGCGCCATGCCTACCCGAGATTGTTCAATGCACTGACCGTGGTTCTGGACCATCTGGAGGCTTCGGACGCGGCCGCGGCACTTTTAATCCGCTTCGAGCTTGAGCTGCTGCGCGACCTCGGTATCGGTCTAGACCTTTCATCCTGCGCTGCCACCGGCAGCAATGAAGACCTTGCTTACGTTTCGCCGAAGTCCGCCCGTGCCGTCTGCCGGGAAGCCGGCATGCCCTATCATGACCGCCTGCTCCCTCTGCCCGGCTTTCTTCTTGAAGGGCAACGACAGGCCGGCAGTGAGCTGACCTGGGCCGATGTCACCCAGGGCTTCGACCTAACGAGCTTTTTTCTGAACAGATACCTACAGGAACATGACACCAGGGACGGAGGCACGCGCGCCCAGGTGCTGACCGCCCTTGAAAAGCGTTACCGAACCGAATTTCCCTGGAATTTCTGACCCTTCAGGGGCACATGCTAGTTTGACTCCCGCTGCAGCGGCTGCCACAGCGAACTGCCCTCGCCTTTCGGAAGAAGGATCATCTCAACGACACCGGTGACCCCGCTCAGCGGTACATACCCGATGTAGTCTGTAAGACGACTGTCGAGGGAGTTGTCCCGATTGTCGCCCAGGACGAACAGATGACCGTCGGGCACGACATATTCTCTTGTCGTGTCCATTTCTCCCCGCGGATCGAGATCCAGCACTTCGTAACTTCTGCCGTTCGGCAAAGTTTCCCTGTATCGCGGAGCAGAGACCTCCGAGCCGTCTGGATCCTCGTAGCGGTAGTCTGCAAGGGCCTGACGCGGAACAGGCACATCATTGATCAGCACCACGCCGTCCTGAAGCCGTACATGTTCTCCCGGAAGCCCGATGACCCTTTTCAGATAATCGTTTGCTCCTTTGGCAGGGATATTGAAAACGATGACGTCTCCGCGAACCGGCTGATATTGCTCCCCCATCGACGGGAAGGTTTTTCTTGCAACCACAACTTCACCGACTTCCAACGTCGGACGCATGCTGCTTGCAGGAATGGAATAAGTCTTCAGGCGCAGCAGGTAAAAATCGTTCCAGGAAATCAGTACTGCGGCAAGAACAAGACCCGCCAAACCAACTAAAAACCAACGACATGATTTGCGTTTGGAAGCCATGCCCCCCCGGAAAGGAGCCACACGATTGGCAGTGCGGCTGAATAAACCTTTCAACGGTCTAAGGGACGGTGCTGATTCCTACAATCAGTTCCTGCAACCAAGGGTATTAAAACGATGCCCTTCATCCAGCCTGGGCCGCTTCCAAAGCAACCGGAGGATTATCCGGTTGCATAGTGCCACTGGAAAGGGTCATGCCTTTGGCGAACAGATTGCCCAGATCGGCTTCTGAAAGCGGCCTGGAAAACAGGTACCCCTGCACTTCACTTGTGCCGAGGCTTTTGAGAACCGCCAATTCCTCTTCGGTTTCAACGCCTTCGACAACGCAGGCGATGCCCATGTCGCGGCTGAGGGCCAAAAGCGACTTGACGATGCCATATCCCGCTGTGTCCGGCCGAATACCGTGTACGAAGCTTCGATCGACCTTGATGCAGTCGAGAGGTAGCTTGTGAACATGAGAAAGGCTCGAATATCCGGTGCCGAAATCATCGAGTGACAGACGGATGCCGGTTTCCTTCAAGGCAAGGATCGCAAGGCTTGCTTCCTTGAAATCCCACATCACGGAGGTTTCCGTCACCTCGCAATGCAGTCGCCCGGGGTCAAATCCGAAGTTGGCTAACAGGTCAAGTATCTCATGCACAAAGCCACGGGACGACAGGTTGCTTGCCGACAGGTTGAAAGACAGCTTCAGTTCGGCCGGCCAGTGACGAGCTGCTTCAAGCGCCTTGCGCAACAAGACCAGCGTCAGCTTGTTGATCACTCCGCAACGTTCGGCAATGGGGATGAACTCGCCTGGCGGCACGTTGCCCAGCAGCGGACTGTTCCAGCGAGCCAGGCACTCGACACCCGTGATCCGGTTGTTCCCCACGTCGACGATGGGCTGGAAGGCAACCGACACTTCAGTTTCGATGTCCGCTGCCTGCAGCGCCTGGGTAACCCTGGCATGAAACATCATCTGTTCACCGTGCCGCGGGCCGAAGTCGGCAACCGGATTGTTCCGGTTCTGCTTCGCCTCCTGCAGAACATAGACGGCATGCTCCAGCAGATCCGTTGGCGACAGAACGGTCTTGTCCAGATGGGCTATTCCGGCGGCATAGTTCAGCTTCATGCTGCCTTCTGGCAAATGACACGTTTCGGCAAATAGTTCATCAAAGAAACTGTCGACGTCCGAAAACGCCGCCTCGTCTCCCTCGGCAAGAAGAGCGAATTCGTCACCGGCGATCCGGGCGACAAACATTTGCGGCGCGAGCTTCGATTTCAGTCTTCGCACAACCTCAAGAAGGATCTGATCGCCGGTGTGAAGACCGTAGATGTTGTTGATGGCCCTAAGGCCGCCCAGGTCGAACACGCAAAGTGATAGCGGCTCACCCGACTGGCGAGCCACCTTGAACCTTTTGTCCAGTTCGAGAAGAAAACAGCGGCGGTTCGGCAGACCGGTCATGTGGTCGTGGTTGGCGATATAGTAGTTCAGGTCACTCAGCTTCTGGGTTTCATCCTGCTTGTGTTCCAGTTCTTCGGCATGACGTTTCAGGTCCCTTCCGGTGCGGATCAGCTTGATGAAACCGCGATAGTGGTTGTTCAGGATGAAGAAAGCGCCAATGGAGGCTGCAATTCCATAGAGCGCGAAATACGTGAAGATACGCTCCCCCGCGACGGCGAAGTATAGAAAATACAAGGTGTTGGCACAAAACGCATTGATGAGTGCAACTGCACGAAAGTGGATAAGACAGAAAAGCAGCACAAGGTTGGCAACGGCTATTGTGAAGACCACCTGAACCTGCAGATATGCACCGCCATAGGGGAAAAGCGAGAGAACCCAGATCGAGAAGATCGCCGGAGAAACCACCGCCAGAACTTTCGCCTGTTTCTGCCAGACAAGGATTTCGGCGTAGTCCGGCGTCAACTTCTGGCGTCGGCGAACCGTTACGATCCGTTGAACGGCAAAGACTGTCACCAGCATCGGAACGACAAGGGTCTGTGCAATCGGGGCGACCGACCAATGTGTCACCGACAGCCCCCAACCGCCGGCAAGGCTCATTATATAGAGGAACGGCGTCTGACGCTGAATGAACTGATATTGAGCGCGCGCGACATCCGGATCACCACTGTCTCCGGCAACCCATGTCTTGAATGTCGTCCAGGCCGACTTCAACCGGTTTGTCCCCATTCGGGTATGGTCCAACGTTATACGCGGCATCGTTATAATCCGCAGTCTCCATGAGCTAATACGCCAGCCTCCTTGACATGACATTAAGGAAGCTTCGCAATTTTCGTTATTTTACTTCCCGATAGTCTTCGTGACGACTTCCTAGCTTCTTCCCGTCACCCGGTTCCCCCGCCATCCCATGGCGGGGGGAATTCGCCCACAGACGTGTGAAATCCGTTGAAAATCCGCCATCCACGGCCATTCAGGGCAGTTAGCGAATTGCACCGGCGGCCTGAAACAGCTAGCAAGCAAGTATGGGAAAAGAGACGACACCGCCGCCAAGCGGCATTGAGAGCATCAATCTCAAGAATGCGCTGGAAGAGCGCTATCTGGCCTATGCCTTGTCGACCATCATGCACAGGGCCTTGCCGGATGTGCGCGACGGTTTGAAACCGGTGCACAGGCGCCTGCTTTACGCGATGCGCCTTTTGAAACTGGACCCAGGGTCCGGTTTCAAGAAATGTGCCCGCGTTGTTGGTGACGTTATCGGTAAGTACCACCCGCATGGCGACCAGGCGGTTTACGATGCTCTTGTCCGTCTTGCCCAGGACTTTGCGCAGCGCTATCCGCTGATCGACGGCCAGGGCAACTTCGGCAACGTTGACGGCGATAACGCGGCGGCGATGCGTTACACCGAAGCGCGCATGACCGACACCGCCAAGCGGCTGCTGGATGGCTTGGACGAAAATGCCGTCGATTTTCGCGAGACATATGACGGTGAGGACAAGGAGCCCATCGTTCTGCCGGGCGGTTTCCCGAACCTTCTCGGCAACGGCTCGTCGGGCATTGCCGTTGGCATGGCGACCTCCATTCCGCCGCATAATGCGTTCGAGCTTTGCGAGGCGTGCCAGCACCTGATCAAGAACCCGAATGCGGAAACCGGCGAATTGCTGGAATACATCAAGGGCCCGGATTTCCCGACCGGCGGTCTTCTGGTGTCGGATCAGGGGTCCATCCGCGAAGCCTATGAAACCGGACGCGGCAGTTTCCGCGTTCGTGCCCGCTGGGAAGTGGAAGACCTCGGCCGTGGGCAGTGGACGATTGTCGTCACCGAGATCCCCTATCAGGTGCAGAAGTCGCGGCTGATCGAGAAGATCGCCGAACTGCTGACAGCGCGCAAACTGCCGCTTCTGGACGATGTCCGCGATGAATCGGCAGAAGACATCCGCATCGTTCTGGTGCCGCGTTCGCGCAACGTCGACGCCAATATCCTGATGGAGTCCCTGTTCAAGCTGACGGATCTGGAAAACAGGTTCTCCTTGAACATGAACGTCCTGTCCATGGGCAAGGTGCCTATGGTGATGGGCCTGAAGCAGGTCCTGCGCGAGTGGCTGGATCACCGCAAGGAAGTGTTGATCCGCCGGTCCGAATACCGGCTCGGCCAGATCAACCACCGTCTGGAAGTTCTGGAAGGCTATCTCGTCGCCTATCTGAACCTGGACGAGGTCATCCGCATCATCCGTGAAGAGGACGAACCCAAAGCCGAACTGATGCGGACTTTCGAACTGTCGGACGTCCAGGCGGAAGCCATCCTCAACATGCGCCTGCGGTCCTTGCGCAAGCTGGAAGAGATGGAAATCCGCAAGGAACACGACAAGCTGTCAGCGGAAAAAGACGATCTGACCAAGCTGCTCGGTTCTGATGCGCGTCAGTGGACCAAGATCTCCAAGGAGATTGCGGAAATCTCCAAGGTCTACGGCCCTGAAACCGAAATCGGCAAGCGCCGGACCGACAAGTCCGAAGCTCCGGAAACGGATCTGATCGATATCCAGCAGGCGATGATCGAAAAGGAACCCATCACCGTCATCATCTCCGAAAAAGGCTGGATCCGGGCGATGAAAGGTCACCAGACGGACCTTTCCGGTGTCGCCTTCAAGCAGGGCGACAAGCTGAAGCTGTCGCTGCATGCGGAGACAACAGACAAGATTCTCCTGTTCTCCACTGGCGGCAAGTTCTTCACCCTGGGGGCGGACCGCTTGCCAGGTGGACGAGGCCATGGTGAGCCGATCCGTCTGATGGTGGAAATGGATGAGTCGCAGGATGTTGTGAACGCCTTTGTTCACAAACCCGGGCGCAATCTGCTGCTGGCGACCACCGAGGCGCGTGGATTTGTCGTCAGCGAGGACGACGTCGTTGCCAACACACGTAAGGGCAAACAGGTTCTCAACCTCAGCGCTCCGGCAGAAGCCTCGATCTGCGTAGAGGCAACGGGTGATCAAGTGGCGATCATCGGCGAAAACCGGAAGCTGCTGGTGTTCCCGATGGCACAGATCCCGCAAATGGGCCGGGGCCGCGGCGTTCGCCTGCAGCGCTACCGCGATGGCAACATCTCGGATATCCGCGTCTTCAAGGGTGAAGACGGCCTGACCTGGACCGACAGTTCCGGCCGGAGTTTCACCCGTTCGCTGGAAGAACTCGCCGATTGGCGCGGCGAGCGAGGTCAGGCAGGCCGCCTACCTCCGACGGGTTTCCCGCGGTCGAACAAGTTCGGACCGAGCAAGCTTTAAGGTAAGTTATCGGTCGTGTTGGCGACCGACTTGAGCCATGCTGGCGACGCAGAGCCGCCGCCAGTGACCGGGCGTCATACCGAACGTCCGCTTGAAGTGACGGGTCAGATGGCTCTGATCTGCAAACCCACTGGCGAAGGCCGCATCTGCAAGCGATGCACCCAGGTGAAGCTCAGTCTTGGCCCTTTCGAGACGCCGCATGACGAGATAGCGGTGCGGGCTCGTTCCGAAAACAATGCGGAACTGCCGGGACAGGGTGAACCTGTCCATCTGCCCCAGATCTTCCAGCTCTTCCATGCGTATCGGGTCGGTGCAGCATTCTTTCAGGTACTCGGCGCAAGCCTTCAGGGAAAGCCAGTTCAGTGAGGCTCCGCCTCCCTTGCGGGCATCGGCATGACGGGACAGACACGCCGCCAGATCCGTGACCAGGCAATCGCGCCGGAAGGTTCCCATTTCGTGATCGATGTCGGACAAGGCATCCGCCAGATCTTTCCGGAACCCGGCATCGGAGATCACTGGCGAGCGGATGAACGGAAGGTGCGTATTGCCTGAAGCCGCAAGGGTTTCGCAGATCAGCTCCGGCGGAATGTAGATCATGCGATAGCGGAGCCCGCTCTCCGTTCCCGCCCCGCCGTCGTGCAATTCGTCCGGATGAATGACAATCACCTGACCCGGCAAGGACGCGCGCTTTTCACCGCGATAGCTGAAGGTCTGGACGCCGCTGATCGTCAACCCGATGGCATAGGTGTCGTGCCGGTGCGGGGCAAAGCCGTTGCCATGAAACCGGGCTTCGATGCGTTCGATCCCCTCTTCCGCCGGCGCAACCCGGATCCTGTCCATTTCAACCTCGCACAAACGTTCAAGACCATCTGGCTTCGGCTCCGCTAGATCCTGATCTTTCCGTTCAAGATGAAATCCAAGCGTGGAGTTGAAATTCATGTTCGAAACCAAATTCGTCGTTGTCGTCCGAGAAGACCTTGCCGTCTGGCAGAAGCTGAATGTAACAGCTTTCCTGGCAACCGGCGTTGCCGCAGCAAAGCCCGACATAATCGGCGAACCCTATAGCGATGCGGCCGCCAATGTCTATCACCCCATGAGCGTTCAGCCGATTATCGTCCTGAGCGCGAACGAGGAAACGATTGGCAAGATCCACAGACGGTCGCTGGACCGTTTGGTTCCAACCAGCCTCTATATCGAAGAAATGTTCACCACAGGTCATGATGCCGCCAACAGGGACGTCTTTTCTCGCTTTGCACCCGACGATGCAAAGGTTGTCGGCCTCGCGTTTCATGCGGACAGGAAAGTGGCAGACAAGATCTCGAAAGGGGCGAAGATGCACCCATAAGGCTCAGCGGTCTTAGTTCAGAGCCCTGTGGCAAGAAGGCCTCGTGCCAAAGTCTGATCAATCTCCTCTCGACTGAGGACACATTTTCCGGGCACTCTGAGGCAAAGCGAACCCGGGGGGATCTATGATTGGGGCGTTTACGTTCAACACCAGCCAGCACATCGTCTTTGAGAACGGAGCGGTGGAGAAACTTCCCAGCCATGCCGCTTCCTTTCTGGGGCCCCGGCCCTTTCTCGTAACCGATCCCGGGATCGTATCCCTGGGCCTGCAAGCCCCTTGCGAAGCGGCACTTGCCGGTGCCGGATACCAGTTGGCCCGGTTCAGCGACGTCGTCGCCGATCCTCCACGGTCACTCGTCGACGCAGCCGTGGAAGCTGCCCGTGCGCACGGCTCAACGTCCGTCGTCGGTTTCGGCGGCGGCTCATCGCTGGATGTCGCCAAGCTGGTCGCGCTGCTGCTGGGCAGCAATGAAGACCTGGACGAAGCATGGGGCATAGGTAACGCCAAGGGGCCACGTCTGCCGCTGATCCTGGTTCCCACAACCGCAGGAACGGGATCGGAAGTTACTCCGATCTCGATAATCACGGTTGGGGAGGAGGAAAAGCGCGGCGTGGTCTCGCCCTTCCTCTTACCCGATCTTGCGATCCTCGATCCACTGCTGACACTTGGCCTTCCCGGCTCCGTGACCGCGGCAACCGGCATTGATGCCATGGTGCATGCCATCGAGGGCTACGCATCGAAATCCGCTAACAACAACCCGGTGTCCAGAACTCTGGCCCTCGAAGCACTGCGACTGCTGGGAGCCAATATCGAAAAGGTGGTATTCACCCCGCGCGACGAAGACGCACGAGGTGCAATGCTGTTGGGGTCCATGCTCGCCGGCATGGCCTTTGCCAACTCGCCGGTGGCTGCGGTCCATGCCCTCGCCTATCCCATCGGCGGCACTTTTCACGTGCCGCACGGCCTGTCCAACGCGCTGGTTCTGCCGCATGTGCTGAAGTTCAACAACACTGTCGCCGCAGCCACTTATGCCGAGATTGCGCCGGTCGTGTTTCCGGAGCTTGCCGCTGTAGAGGATGCCAGAGAACGTTCCGATCTGTTCGCAAGCCAGCTGGCGAACCTTGCCGTGAAACTTGGCCTCCAGACGCGTTTGCGCGATGTCGGTATCAGTGGCTCTGACCTGCCCAAACTGGCAAGCGACGCCATGAAACAGACCCGCCTCCTCGTCAATAATCCACGGGATCTTGACGAAGCCGATGCGCTTGAAATCTACAAGGCGGCGCTATGAATTTCACAGCTCATCCACAAACTTCCAGGCCGGAACCTTTAAATCGGTCCGAATTCAAAGCCTTTCAACATATCCCCACAAGGTGGATGGATGTGGACATCTATGGTCACGTCAACAACGTGCAGTATTTGAGCTTTTTCGATACGGCAGTTAACAGCTGGTACGTCGAAAAAGAACTGCTCGACCCATTGAGAAGCCAAGAGATCTTTCTGGTGGTGGAAACCGGCTGTCATTACTTTGCCGAACTCACCTTTCCATCGGTCGTTTCCGCAGGGCTGAAAGTCGATAAACTCGGCTCAAGTTCTGTGGTTTTCAGGGTCGGTTTGTTTGCCGGCGAAAACCAGCTCACTGCTGCTCACGGTCGTTTTGTGCATGTCCATGTGGACCGTGAAACGCGCCGTCCTTGCGCCATTCCAGACTGGAAACGCAACCTTCTGAAAAGTTTGACAGCCTAGATCCCGAAGAGATCGCTGCAGGGACGTTTTGTAGCGGTCAATCACAGGCAATCCACGGGAAAAGGCAGGGAGAGATATCTTCTCTACCCACAGCCACTGCACAACTACTCCACACGTTATGCGCAAGTCTTCAACAACTTACGCACAGTCATGGAATCGTCATGCACAGCGGCAGTGGAAAGCTTGGTCAGCTGAGGTTCTTCATCAGACGGGACTTTTCGCGCTGCCAGTCGCGCTTCTTTTCGGTCTCGCGCTTGTCGTGCAGCTTTTTCCCGCGTGCAAGGGCCAATTCCAGCTTCGCCCGGCCTTGCTCGTTGAAATAGAGCTTGAGCGGGACAATCGTCTTGCCGTCCTTCTGGACGGCACCAGCCAACTTGCCGATCTCGCGCTTGTGCAACAGCAATTTTCGCGGACGGCGCGGCTCGTGGTTGAACCGATTGGCCTGAAGGTATTCCGGAATGTAGACGTTGTAGATCCAGATCTCGCCCTTATGTTCGGCGGCGTAGGATTCTGCAATATTCGCCTTGCCGTTGCGCAGCGATTTGACCTCGGTGCCCTTCAGCTCAATCCCTGCTTCCAGGGTGTCTTCGATCTCGTAATTGAACCGGGCTTTCCGGTTGTCGGAAATGATGGTCCGTCCCGGAACGCCCCCTTTTTTCGGAGCCATTTCTATCCTTCCGGCGCCAGTGCCACGGGGACAAGTTTGTTTCGAACATGCAAACTGTCGAAACGAACGTCAGTTCCAGTGCGCTGGCGCTATTTCTTTTCCGGTCAGTTGATCAGCCCGGCATGCGCCATCGCGGCGCGGATCTCAACCTGTGCAGCCTCGGTTACCGGCAAGAGCGGCAGCCGAAGCTCTTCGTCCACCTTGCCAAGCAGGGACAGCGCATATTTTGCGCCGCCCGGGCTTGGCTCCAGGAACATGGCACGGTGCAGCGGTGCCAGGCGATCCTGATATTCCAGTGCCTTCTTGTAGTCGCCGGCAAGCGTGGCTGCCTGGAATTCGGCACACAGGCGCGGGGCAACATTCGCGGTTACCGAGATACAGCCGACACCACCATGAGCGTTGAAGGCGAGCGCGGAGATATCCTCGCCGGAGAGCTGAATGAAGTCCGGTCCGCACAAGTGGCGCTGACGGCTGGCCTTTGCCATGTCTGCCGTTGCATCCTTGACACCCTTGATGTTCTCGCAGGTTTCAAACAGTTCCGCCATCGTTTCCGGCAACATGTCGACGATCGACCGGCCTGGAATGTTGTAGATGAAAATCGGAATGCCGACCGCGTCGTTGATGGCCTTGAAATGAGCCTTCATGCCCGCCTGATTGGGCTTGTTGTAGTAGGGCGTCACGACCAGCACGGCATCTGCGCCGGCCTTTTCGGCGTGTTGCGCGAAGTCGATGGCCTCGATCGTGTTGTTGGAACCCGCGCCGGCCATGACCGGAACACGGCCGGCTGCTGCTTCCACGCAAAGCTCGATCACCCGCTTGTGTTCGTCATGGGTCAGCGTCGGGCTTTCGCCGGTCGTTCCCACCGGCACAAGGCCGGAGGAACCTTCGCTGATCTGCCAGTCGACAAACTCCTGAAACCGTTTCTCATCAAGCGCTCCGTCCTTGAACGGGGTAATAAGCGCTGGAATTGAACCTTTGAACATCTCGGTTTCCTCTTGGATGACTGTCGCGGTTCCGACGGGCGGAAGGGTATCTGTTTCAGATGGAGGCGCAACATACTCATCTGCCGAACAAGGAGCAATGGTTTCAACGCTATAGAACGGCTGCTTTTCGACTTTTCTTGCCACGACTGCGCTCTTCGAGCGACACACGTCCCGTTCATTTCATGCATGGATACGAAGTCTCCCTATTGGCACCCGTCTGCAAACCACTCTATCCTTCGCCAAAACAACTTTTGGATGGAAACGTTACGGGAGACACTCATGGCTTCTGCGCCGAAAGAAGCGCTTGTCAGCTCCAGCCCTGCCTCACTTCCTTCAGTGGACGAGTTTACCTGGAAAAGTCCGGATGGTCTCACCCTTGCCGGGCGCGTGTGGTCTCCGGCAAAGCTTTCCGCCCATGAGTCGAGACCGCCGATTCCTGTCCTTTGCCTGCCGGGTCTTTCCAGAAATACGCGCGATTTCAATGAGATCGCAGCTTTTCTCCAATCTCGCGGCCACAGGGTCATCGCCCTCGACTACAGGGGACGCGGCAAAAGCGACTGGGATCCGGACTGGCGCAATTATGCGATGACCGTTGAAGACAAGGACATCGACGCAGCTATCGAACACTTGGGCCTGGAGAGATTTGCCGTCCTTGGAACCTCACGAGGCGGTTTGCACGCTCTGGCCATGGGCCTGCGCTTTCCTGCGTCGCGGATGGCAGCCGTGATTTTCAACGATGTTGGTCCGCATATCGAGATGCGAGCAATTCACCGGATCGCCGCCACACTTGGCCACCATATGAAAAACGCCTCTCATGAAGAAGTCGCGGCCAATCTTGAACATGCGCTCGGATATCAGTTCCCGGCTTTCGGGAAAGAGGACTGGCTCAGACTGGCCCGCCAACTTGCATCGGAACAGGACGGCCAGGTGGTCATGGACTACGATCCTGCCCTCGCCCGCCAACTTGCAAGTCTCGATGATGCCGCCCCCACGCCTGACCTGTGGCCACTTTATGAAAAACTGACTGACCGGCCCGTTCTGGTACTTCGCGGCGAACATTCGGACCTATTAAGCCCCCAGACATGCCGATGTATGACCGATAAACACCCGAATGCTGCCGTCAGAACCATTCCCGGACAAGGACATGCTCCGGTCCTTTGGGATAGTGAGACGCATGAAGCAATCGCGGATTTTCTAAAAACCATCTGAAATTGGCCACTTGGCCTTCAGTCTTTGAGCCTTTGAGCCTTTGAGCCTTTGAGCTGTAGCAACATCGCGCGTGCAGCCCTGGAAAGCTTTTGCGCCTCGACAAGACAAAAGAAAACCCGGCGTTTCCGCCGGGTTTTCCATCAAACCTCGATTGAGGGTTGATTAGAAGGTGCGCTGCATACGAACACCGAAGAGGAGTTCGTCAACGTCAGACGCAGAGCTCGGGTCGGTGTTGGCGTAACCAACGTCAGCACCCATTACGAAGCCAGAGACCGGCTCCCACTGAACGGAACCGTCGATTGCCCAACGGGTCAGATCGGTTGCGCCGTTCGGCTGGTCGATGTCCATGTAGGAACCGTCGAGTGCCAGACCGATCGTGGAAGTTGCCTGGATGTAAGCACCAGCCGACAGGGAGTAGCCGGTGGAGGTGCCGCTGGTCGGGCCGTAATCGGAGACTGCTACGCCGCCAACGGTGCTGCTTGCGCCGATGTAGGACAGAGCGCCGTCTGCGTAGAAGCCCTGGAAGAAGATGTTGGAGCCCGGGGAAGCCATCGGGATGTTGATGGCTACGCCACCGCCGATTGCCCAACCGAAGGAATCGTCAGCACCGTTGTTGGTTGCGCCGGTCTGGTGTGCGTTTGCACGATCCGGGTAAACCTGGTGCAGAGCACCGGACAGCTGTGCAGAACCCCAACCCTGGGAAACGCCGAGAGCAGCGACCAGGTCCGGTGCACGAGTGCCGCCGTAGGTGCCAACTTCACGATGCGAACGATCTTCCAGAGCGATCGTAGCGGAGAAGCCGTTGCCGAAAGCTGCGGTGTAAGCGATCTGGTTGACCGTCTGGTCGGACCAGTTACGGCTAACAACACCCATGAAGGTCTGACCGGTGAAGATGTCGAAGTTCGACGTCAGAAGACCAGCTGTCAGGCCGCCCCACTGGATGTAAGCGTTGTCGAGCGTTGCGGAGCCGACAGCGTTCGTAACGGTGGAGTACATGGAGACGTATGCACGCAGGGTACCGAATTCGGTTGCGGTGCGAGCGTCCAGGTACAGGTAGCCGCGAGACAGCCAGGAGTAGCCGTCAGAATCACGGTTGCCCCATGCACCGTCGTCCAGAGTGTTGTTGACAACAACCTGGGTACGAACACGGCCGCCAACGCGGAGGCAGGTTTCGGTGCCCGGGATGTAGTAGAAGCGTGCGCCGTAAGCGTCGCAGACGCGAACGTAATCAACCGGCTCCGGAGCAACCGGAAGATCGGCTGCCTGTGCGGTGGTGGCAGCAGCAGCAGCTGCAGCGCCGAGCATCAAGCTCTTGAGTTTCATATCTGACCTCCAATCAGTCATTTCAATTGGCACCAAAGAAAAGCGCCATTGTCCCCGCGAATTATTTCTGAGTTTGCCACCGACCGGAGGTTGGACGTCCGAGGCAGACAAATCAGTGCGGCCCGAAGCCGCTCGCAAGGATGACCATACGCATCCAATTTCCCGGTTCAACACAGAATACGGTTTGCACCTACCGCAGCGGCTGTTTTCAAAAACCGGTGTTGCGCGAATGTCACAAAAACAGATCGGAAATTTAGAAACTGTTAGGATTCTCGGCAAAAACGCCGATTTGACCGGCTCTTGACCGGGAGGCTCCGAGCCTCAACCCACGCAGATTTTCGGGGAATCAAAATGGGGACGGCCCGGCAGATTGAAGCCTGCCGGGCCGCTTGACTGACTGGAGTTCAGAGGATCACAGCCAGAAATCTAATCAGATGATTAGAAAGTGCGCTGCATACGAACACCGAAGAGGAGTTCGTCAACGTCAGATGCGTTGTCCGGGCTGGTGTTGGCGTAACCAACGTCAGCACCCATTACGAAGCCAGAGACCGGCTCCCACTGAACGGAACCGTCGATTGCCCAACGGGACAGGTCGGTTGCGCCGTTCGGCTGGTCGATGTCCATGTAGGAACCGTCGAGTGCCAGACCGATCGTGGAAGTTGCCTGGATGTAAGCACCAGCCGACAGGGAGTAGCCGGTGGAGGTGCCGCTGGTCGGGCCGTAATCGGAGACTGCTACGCCGCCAACGGTGCTGCCTGCGCCGATGTAGGACAGAGCGCCGTCTGCGTAGAAGCCCTGGAAGAAGATGTTCGAACCAGAGTTCAGCATCGGCAGGTTGACGGCTACGCCACCGCCGATTGCCCAACCGAGGGAATCGTCAGCACCGTTGTTGGTTGCGCCGGTCTGGTGTGCGTTTGCACGATCCGGGTAAACCTGGTGCAGAGCAC
>NZ_BAAGIB010000005.1:0-221897 GCF_054658235.1 Roseibium sp. LAB1
CGTCCGACACAAGAGGCACAGGACATGGACTGAATAGTCAGCGTGACCGTCTGCGTTCGCGCCGGATAGCCGAGATCGTCAAGCTTGGCGACAGCCGCCGCGATCCTGTCGGGGGCGGCTGTAAATTGCGCGCTTTCAGTTGCCAGGTTCACACCGACATCTTCGAGACCCTCAACAGACACGAGCCCACGCTCGACGCGTCCGACACAGGATGCGCATGACATACCCTGAACCGACAGGGAGATTTTCTGATGGCCAGACAAGGGTCCAACTCCGGCATGAATTGTTCGATTTTCCTCAAATGAGGCTTCCAGTCACTGGAAGGTCAAGGATCGTTCAAGATATTTTTCAAACTTTTTTCTTCTTGACCCTCCAGCCGCTGGAACCGGGAAAAACAGAAAATCGATCAACTACGGAGCCAATCATGAAGTTTAGCGTTCCAGATATGAGCTGTGGTCATTGCAAGGCAACCATCGGCAAGTCCATCGAGCAGGCGGACGGTTCTGCCCAGGTCGAATTCGACATGGCGAACAGGACCGTGACTGTGACGAGCGCCCGGTCCGCACAGGAAATCGCAGGCGTTCTCAAGGAGGCCGGCTACAGTTCCGAACTGTTGCAGCAAACCCCGTGAGGGAGTGAACGTCATTCCGGATCGCTTGACCGGAGCGTTCGGCAACCTGTTTTGACGGAGATCGGTATGTCATCCGACTACAAGAAAAACAGCCTGACACTCTTCGATGCGATCGCCATGGGGACCGGTGTCATGATCGGTGCGGGCATTCTCGCCCTCACCGGTCAGATTGCCGAACTGGCCGGTCCTCTTTTCCCTTTCGTCTTCATATCCGGCGCCGTCGTTACCGCCTTCAGCGCCTACACCTACATCAAGATGTCCAATGCCTATCCATCTGCGGGTGGCATCGGCATGATCCTGCAGAAAGCCTATGGCCCGACCGCAATAACCGCAGGGGCTGCGCTTCTGATGGCTCTTTCCATGGTCATCAATGAAAGTCTGGTCGCGCGTACCTTCGCAAGCTACCTCCTGCGCGGCCTCGACCTGCCGCCTTCCGGCTGGCTTCTTCCCGCCATCAGCGTCAGCGTCATCCTGTTCGCCTTTCTCATCAACATTTCTGGCAACAGGTCGATAGGGCTCTTTTCAACCATCATGGCTGCGTTGAAGGTCGGTGGTATCGCGCTGTTCGGCTTCGCCGCACTTTGGGCTGGCGGATTTTCGTTTGAAGCGACCGGGGAGGGGACAGATCTCGGAGGATTGTCGGGGTTCATTGCCTCGACCGCGCTGGCAATTCTTGCCTTCAAGGGCTTCACGACGATTACCAACAGCGGTGCAGAGATCACGGATCCGCATCACAACGTGGGCAGGGCAATCGTGGCGGCAATCAGCATCTGTATCCTTGTCTACCTGCTGGTGGCCTTCGCGGTCGGTTCAAGTCTGCCGCTGGAGAAAATCATCGAGGCAAAGGACTACGCGCTGGCAGAAGCTGCCAAGCCCACCCTGGGATCGGTCGGCTTCTACCTGACGGTAGCCCTGGCACTCGTGGCAACCAGTTCCGGCCTGATCGCCAGCATGTTTGCAGTGTCCCGGATGCTTGCCATGCTGACCGAAATGAAACTGATCCCCCATAGCCATTTCGGCATGCCGGGCGTGATCCGGGATCATACGCTGGTCTACACCGTGTTTGTCGCCGCCTTGCTGGCCGTCTTCTTCGATCTCAGCCAGATCGCATCACTTGGTGCGTTCTTCTATCTCGTCATGGACATCATCATCCATTGGGGAGTGTTCTGGCATTTGCGTTCAGATGTTGCTGCCCGAGGCTGGATTCTACTGATCGCAATCGGTCTGGATGCCGTCGTCCTCGCCGCTTTCGCGATGCTGAAGTTGCAGCACGACCCGGCGATTGTAGCCTATGCCATCGCCGGCATTATCGTTGTCTTCCTGTTCGTGAAGGCATTTCTGCATTTCAACCCGCCGGACGCCGAGGAAGAGCATTCGCACTAACCGGAATGCCTCTCATACCAACACCGGCACCCATTTTCAGGATATCGCGCGATGTTTTCATCCATTGTTCTGCTGGGCGGCACCGGCGACGTAGGTCGCCGGGTGGTCAACCTCTTGAACGAAAAAACGGATTGCCGGATCTATCTGGCCTCAAGGAACGGCGGCCTTGTCCTCGATACATCCGCGTCTCCCGCATATGTTTCGGCTCTTGAACCCAATTCACGACCGGGGTCAGTGATGGGGCGATTGGCCGGACGCCAGTGCGAGATGGTGTTCCTGATGATGCGCTCCCAGTGTCATCACGCCGATAAACCCGAGCCCCGAGAGCTTCTGCAGGTCTGAGGGCTTACTGACGTAAACCGACAGAATTGCGCCGCCGGGCACTTCCGCCACTTCATAGCGGAAACCACGGGTTCCGTTCATGGTGGCGGCATGGGCCGTCAACATCCGCCTGATCGAGTTGGTGACATCGCCGTCTCCCGTCACGGTAAACCGGTAACCATCCTCGACCGGCAAGGTTTTTACATGTGCCCGCAAGGTGACGTTGTCCATGTCGGCAAGATGGTTCCGTAGTGCTTCGATATCGACCCTGGACCAGTCTGTTTCAGGATCTGCTTCAAGGATCGCCACGATTTCCTGAATTGCCGCGAAAGCGGACTGCCCCGGTTCACGCGGAACCGCTTTAGCGGATGATGGTTTGGTGCCATGTGCCGCATGCTGCGCGGCAGAATGGTCATGATGCTGGGTTGTCTGGGGCTGGGGCTCGGTCTGGGCCAGGACCGGAGCGCTGCACACAATGGCGGCGGTCAGGGCAAGAATGTACCGGCTCATGGTTTCTCCTTTGCTTTGCGTCCCATCTTGCCTGAGGAACTAAAATCAGAACATGATAGCTATCATGTCGATGGATATTCCCGCCTTCTTTGAAACGTCTGGAACCTTTGAGCGCCGGGTGCCGGCGGGAGCGTATCTGTTCCATCAGAACAGCATGGTGGAGAACCTGTTTCTGGTGACCGCTGGTGAAATTCAGCTCGTCCGCCACCAGACAGGGGGAGCCGCACTCGTTCTACAACGCGCTTTTCCAGGTGCAGTCGTGGCTGAAGCCTCTGCTTTTGCCGAAACTTATCACTGCGACGCGATCGTCCGATCAGATGCCTCCGTACGTGGGATCTCCAGGCAACGCTTCCTTGACCTTTTTCGCACTGACCCAAAACTGGCAGAAGCCTGGGCGGCACGGCTTGCCCGCGAAGTACAGACAACTCGCCTGAAGAGCGAAATTCTGGCCCTCAGAACAGTCGCGGAACGTCTGGATGCCTGGCTCGCCTGGCACAGCACATTGCCGCCGAAAGGTGAATGGCATCAGATTGCCCGACAGATTGCCGTCAGCCCGGAAGCCCTCTACCGCGAAATCGCAAAGCGATCGTAAGAGTAAGAGCTATTCCATCGCATGAAAGCTCAACTTACCTCAACTCGCTGTTGCGTGCCGCGAAGCTTATCCAGGTCTGTCCGAGAACCAATGGCAGAAAACTCATCGCGCCAGCGACCAGAAGTCCCGTCAGTCCTGGCCATGGCAATGCCAGAAGCGCTGACAGATCCGTATTCAGTAGTGCCATTGCGACAAGTGAGAGGCACATCGAGATAGCACCCCAGACATAACCATTGCGAAGGACATCGCTTTTCCAGAACGGGCCTGTTGCGGCACGCATGTTGAAGACGTTCCAGAGCTGTGACAGTGCCAGCGTCAGAAAGGTAACCGTGATGGCCCTTTTCGTTTCCAGGCCAAGCAGAAACAACGCGATGACAAATGCAGCAAGCGTCGAAAACGTAATCGCGCAACCGAGATAACCGATCAACATCCAGCGGGACCCGTCGACGATAGGCTCACCGGGGTCCCGTGGCGGGCGCTGCATCACCCCGTCTTCACCCTTTCCGAGCCCCAGGGCAAAGGCGGGGAAGACATCGGTCACCAGGTTGAGGAACAGGATCTGAAGTGGCAGGAGCGGGACAGGCAGGCCGACGCCAACCGCAATGCCAACAATCAACACCTCGCTTACGTTGCAGGACATCAGATAAACGACGAATTTGCGGATATTCTCGAAAATGATCCTGCCCTGGCGCATTGCGGCGATGATTGTCGCGAAGTCGTCGTCCTTCAGGACAATGTCGGACGCTTCACGGGCAACCTGTGTGCCGCGCTTGCCCATCGCAATTCCGATATCCGCTTTCTTGAGCGCCGGAGCGTCGTTGACGCCGTCGCCCGTCATGGCGACCACATGTCCGCCATCCTGAAAGAGTGAAACCAGGTTCAGCTTGGTGTCGGGTGCCACCCTTGCAAAGACATCGGTCGCCATGAGCTGTTCGCGCTGCTCCGCCGTCGCCTGTGCCATGTCGATCCCGCTTAACTCATGGCCGGACAGCACTTTCAGGCCGGACCTTCCGATACCTGCGTCCTGTGCGATCTTTGCCGCGGTCTCGGCAAGGTCACCGGTCATCATCACAACTCGGACACCCGCCTGCTGACTGGCCCTGATTGCTCCTGGAACGTCTTCCCTTATCGGATCAAGAAAGCAGACCAGTGCGACCAGCGTCAGACCTTCATAGGGATCTTCAGAAGGTGTTGCTGCCGTTTTGAAGGCAAGGGCAAGGAGACGCTGTCCGCATCGGGCTGCCTCTTCCTGACGGCCGCGCCACGCGGCACGGTCCGCATCCGTGAAGGCACGGGTGCCTTCGGTTCCAAGAACCTCTGATGCCGCGTTCAGGACGGCTTCCGGAGCGCCCTTGACGGCATAGAGAAAGTGGCCATCACCATGATGGACCGTCGCCATCATCTTGCGCTGCGGAGTGAAGGCGTACTGTTCTGCCGGCTTCATTGTCTGCAGCAGACGAGATCTTGCAAGACCTGCGGCAGATGCAGTGGCCAGCAACGATATCTCCATCGGATCACCGATCCGCACTTCATTTGGACCATCTGAATATTCCGCCGAATTGCACAGCGCACCAATCCTGAGAGCGACAGCAAGGCTCTCCGTGGAAGCTGGTTCGATGTCCTGGCCTTCTGAACAAAAGCGAATGCCGGTGCCTTCATGCAGAATGTCGATATCCGCGCTGTCGAGAAGATAACGGACGGCCGTCATCCGGTTTTCCGTCAAGGTTCCGGTCTTGTCGGTCAGGATCAGTGTCGTCGCCCCTAGCGTCTCTACAGCCGACAGTTCGGTGACGAGCGCGTTGCGGGCCGCCATGCGCCACATGCCCCTGGCCAGGCACAACGTCGCCACGATCGGCAGACCTTCCGGAATGGCGGCAACCGCAAGTGCAATACCGGTTTTCAGCATCTCTGACAGAGGATGGCCCCAGAGAATGCCTGCCATGATCGTGAGCGCCGCAAGCACCAGCGTCAGCCAGACCAACTTCTGCCCCAGTCTGTCCAGCCTCCTTTCGAGGGGAGAAATTTCGGCGTCGGCCTGCTGCGCAAGAGCACTGATCCGGCCGAGTTCCGTCGACATGCCGGTGGCAACAACGATGCCTTCGCCAAGCCCCTGAGTGACCGCTGTTCCGCTGAAAGCCATGTTGAAGCGTTCGGCAAGCACCGTGTCTTCGGCCATTTTGGAAGTCTGCTTTTCAACCGGAGCGCTTTCCCCGGTCAGTAAGGACTCATCGCAATGAAGATCGGAAGCCGCCGTGAGCCGAAGGTCAGCCGTGACGACATCTCCTGCCTCAAGGATCACGATGTCTCCAGGGACCAGCGCCGTTGCCTCGATCTCAAGCACCTTGCCGCCTCGGCGCACACGGGACTGCGTCGTGGTGATCCGCAACAGTGCTTCCATCGACCGGGCTGCGCGCAACTCGGTGAAGAACCCGATGGCCCCGTTCAGAACCAGGACGATCGAAATCGCGATCGCGTCCGCGAAGTCGCCCAGAAGCAGAGACATGAAAACGGCAGCTGCAAGAAGCCAGACGATGATGCTCGCAAATTGATGGGCAAAGATTGCGAACGCGCTCTTGGTTTTCAGCTCGCGAAACTTGTTGATGCCGTAACGCCGTCGACGCCTGACAACTTCTTCATCGCCGAGCCCCGTTATGAGGTGAACCGAAAGCTCCTGAGCAATCACTTCAGTGTCGATTGCGAAGGGAGTGTCGATGCTGGTTTGGTGCAAACGGTTCAGGGCTAATGGATCCGTCGAGGCAGCGGCAACTTGGCCGTTCAAGATAAGATGAGAATGCTGAATACGCTTGTATCACGGACGAATTCTCGCGGGTGGAACGCGGCACGCCAAGTCGGGACCAATGCTTATTCAAACCGGAACACCCTGCCGACTGGCTACGTAGTCACCACCAGTTTGCCTCTCAATCGTTTTCCCGGACAATGCAGATCATGCCATGTACGACGCGCGCCCACGCAGGCGAACAGGGGAGGGAGCCGGTACGATGACCTACAAGACGATACTCGCAATCACGGAACTTGATGTCTCCACGGAAACCGTCGGAAAGGCTGTCACGGTAGCGAGGGCTTTTGACGCTCATCTCACAGTGTTACCGATCGGTGAAGTCCCGCATCTGCCGTTCTACGGATCTGGCGGGCACGGATACATCGAAATCTGGGCGAAGGAATTCGACCAGCGAAAGATCGAGCTGACATCCCTTGCGTCCCGCGTAGAAGCACAGCTTGAACGGGAAGGTATCTCTTTCGACGTCCGGCCAAGCCTGTCTTCTACCGCTCGCCAAGACAATCTTGTTGCCCGCCATGCCATCTATTGTGATCTGGCTGTTGTCCTGCGCTCCGTGGAGCAAGAGCTCAATACCATCGAAAAGAATGCGATCGATGGAGCGCTGTTCGATTCCGGCCGGCCCGTGCTTTATGTTCCCAATTCCTTCAAGGCCGACCACATTGGCACAAAAGTGGCTATCGCCTGGAATTCGCGGCGGGAAGCCGCCCGTGCCGTTTCCGAATCGCTGCCGTTTCTGATGTCAGCCGAGGAAATCACGCTGCTGCTGGTTGACCCGGTCGTCGGCGACAATGATCACGGGGAAGACCCTGGCAGCGATATCGCAACGGTCCTTGCCCGCCACGGTCTCGGCATTTCCGTTCAAAGTGTGGCATCCGCCGACAGGCCAGTGTCCGAAGCCTTGCTGGACAGTGTGCGCGAACTGGGAGCCGACCTTCTGGTAATGGGAGCCTATGGCCATTCACGCCTGCGGGAGAACATTCTGGGAGGCACAACACGGGAAATGCTGGAGCAAACCGTCGTCCCCTTGTTGCTGTCGCGCTGACCGACGCAGCAGAAAGGCAGGCACCCAGGATGTGCTGCGAGCCAGATTGCCACACCCAGTCAGGCAACCTTGGCAGATCCTGGCTGTTCCTCAGGGGACCGGTGTGACCTTGTGACTGCCAATGTAAATGCAAACAAGGTCTTTAAAGCCGCCACATGGCAGCGAGATGCCTCGCGGTCAGGCGGGGCTGATTGGGGTTGCCAGGCCTGTCCGGGGGGATGGCGCTGCGATGTTGAAAGGTTCGCTGTCGGTCCGGACGGACGTTGACCTCTGTTGGTTCAGCCCGTGATTTTCCACGCCTTAAGGGCTTTCGTTTTCCTCGTTCGATCATTTCCTACGCGGTTTGGGCCTACCATCGCTTTGCGTTGAGTAAGGCAGATGTTGAAGATATCCTGGTGGAGCGGGGTATTGGTGTCAGCCGTGAAACGATCCACAAATGGGTGAACCGGTTTGGTGGGCACTTCGCGCGCTGCACTCGCCGGGACAGACCAAAGCCCAATACCAAATGGCATCTGGATGAAGCCGCGATCGTCATTGGCGGAGTGAAATACTGGCTTTGGCGAGCAATTGACGGCGATGGAGATGTGCTCGATATCCTGGTTCAGCCCCGCCGGAATCCCAAGGCTGCCAGACGTTTCTTAAATGCGCTGGTCACGCAATTCGGCGAGCCCAGGGTCGTGGTGCCCCCTCTCGTGAATTGCATGCGCAATGCACTGCCGGGCAAGGGACAAGCTGCGCAGCTACATCAAGCCCATTCAGGCCCTTGCTCCAGATGCCGATCATCGCGCTCACAAGGGGCTGAACAACAGGATTGAGAATGCCCATCGTCCGACCCGGAAACGGGAGAAGATCATGGGCCGTTTCAAGTCGCCTCGGCAAGCTCAACGGTTTCTATCCGCCCACGATCAGATCAACACGGTCTTCCGGCCGCGCCGGTACATACAGTCCGCGCCATCATATCAGCATGCGAGAGCAGATGCGTTCTACCTATGGCAGGACTACACCGCTGAGATGAACGCCTGAAATCCGTCCAAAACGGGCCCCCACTGGCGGATCCAAACAAGCTGGCGATGCCCTCCAGATCGCAGTAACTCGGTGAATACCGCAGATACCAGGACACAGCCTGAAAGGTATGAGCGGTTTCCGCTCAAAAATCAGAGCCGTGCAATAGGAAGCCGGTCTGATCTGGCATAATCTGATCGGCGGGAGGACAGGCAGTTTGATGCCATTCAGAGCCAAAAGGCTCAATCTGGCGAGGAGGTATCTCTGGGGTGCAGTTGTTGCGGCCCTGATTCCGCTCGTCCTGATCGCGACGCTTTATGACCGCTACAGCGCCAACCTGATCGACAATCTCGTCACCAACCGTGTGAATGCTCACCTGGAAGGGGCGGCGGTCCAGATGAGCAACTTCATGGCCGTTCAGGTCAACAAGCTGGAGAGCATCGTCGACCTTCCCGACACAACCGACTTCTTTCTCGAGCCGGATGGCAATTCGATCTCGCCCCTGATGCGGGATTTCCTGTTGCTGGAAGTCGAAAGCCCGGATGTCTATGCCATCGAACTGTCCCGGGTCTCCGGCGAAACCGTCGCAACGGTACCAAGGAACCGCGCAAGGGAAGAGCCTGCGGACCTGACCACGCTACCGCTGGTTCAGCATGGTCTGGTTGAGGTGCTTGGCCCGGTCCTGCCCGAAAACGGGCGTCCCGGCTGGTTCCTGATCCGCATGCCCGTCCTGTTCAACCAGAAACAGATCGGCATGGTTTCGCTCCGTATGCGGCTGGCCTCACTTACGGAACTGGCCGCGCAGCTCGTCGAACCCGGTGTCTACCAGCCGCAGATCGTCGTGTTCGACAGGGAGCGTCTGACACCAGTCGGAACCCGTGCCGAGGAAACGGACATTTTCGCCCGCTCCCGCCAGTTCCTGCCGGGATGGCGTATCCAGCTGGTCGATGGCGGGGGCGATCTGGAGGAGCCACGGAATCGCATCCGGTATGTCCTCCTGATCGCGGCAATCGTTTCCGCTCTCGGGCTGGTCATCCTCTTTTTCATGATGTCCCAAAAGCTTGCCGGTTACCTGCTTCCGCTGAATGAGGGCGCCCAGGCGATCGCCAACGGCAATTTCGGCGTTTCCGTTTCGGAAGACGGACCGGGTGAACTGGGGTCGCTGGCACGTTCCTACAACCGTATGCGCGAACAGCTTGAAAACCTGATCACCTCGCGGGTCGAGGTCGAAAGGCGCGCCGCGCTGGGAGGCATGGCGGCGGGGATCGCCCACGAGATCCGCAATCCGCTGGCGACTGTGGTGACGACCGTTCACGGGCTGAAACGGAATGAGCAGGACACGGAACGGCAGAAGATGTTCGAGGTGATCTCCTCGGAAATCACGCGCGTCGACAAGACCATCGGCGAGTTCCTGAACTATGCCAAGCCCAGTCCGCCGGTGCGCGAGCCGGTCCTGATCCGGGAAGCCTTCCGTACCATCCGGACGCTGCTGGCGACGACCGCGCACGAGAAGAATATCGTCATCGATCTCTCGGGCGAGTCCAGTCTGCAGATTGAGATGGACCGTGCGCATTTCAGCCAGATCCTCCTGAACCTGACCCTCAACGGGATCGACGCAATGCCCGACGGCGGTCATCTTCAGCTGCGCGCGTATCGCGACGACGGCAAGGTCGTCGTGAGTGTAGCAGACGATGGAACGGGCATGGATGCGGAGACCAGGTCCAAGGTGCTCCGTCCCTTCTTCACGACCCGGGGCAAGGGCTCCGGGCTCGGCCTGCCCGTCACCAAGCAGCTGGTGGAGACGAACGGCGGCCAGATGTTCATCGAGAGCGAGGCCGGTCACGGCACGACGGTCATTCTTGTTTTTCCGAAACACGATGCGGCACAGGAGAGGCCGGCATGAACAGACCCAATGTCCTGATCATCGACGACGAGATCAACCTGACACGCTCGCTGGCCTTCACCCTCCGGCAAGCGGGCATGGACTGCCAGGAAGCGCATAACGGCCATATCGGCTGCCGGATTGCTCAGCGGGAGACGCCCGATATCGTGCTTCTCGACGTGCGCATGCCCGGCATGGGGGGGCTGGAGGTTCTCGACTGGTTCACCACGGAACTGCCCGGCGTTCCCGTCATCATGATGTCCGCGCTCGACGACACCCACGATGCGGTGACGGCCATCAAGATGGGGGCCGTGGACTATGTGTCCAAGCCATTCGATGTTGACGAGCTGATCCACCTTCTCAACGAGACGGAGTCCCGCCGCCAGCTTGATTCCGAGGTCCGTTACCTGCGTCAGCAATCCACCGAGTTCGATTTCATCGGTGGATATGCGGGCATTGCAAAGCTCCGCCACGAGATAGAGCAGATCGCGGCGAGCAATGCTCCGACCGTTTTTCTCTCCGGTGAAACAGGTGTCGGCAAGGCCGTGGTCGCCCGTGAGCTGCACAAGCGCGGCAGCGGTGTGGACGCGCCTTTTGTGGAGGTGAATTGCGCGACGCTGCCGGTCCGGCAAATCGATGCCGAGCTGTTCGGCGCCGAAAAGGCAAACGGTGCGGCCTTGCGCAGACGGGGCCTTGTCGAGATCGCCCATGGCGGCACGCTGTTCCTCGACGAGATCGGCGAGATGCCGTTGGAGATCCAGGCCAAGCTGCTGCATTTCCTGGAAACGCATTCCTACCGGCTGGCCGGCAGCAACCGGGAGCATCACGCCGATGTGCGGGTCGTCGCGGCCACAAACAAGGACCTTGCCACGGCGGTCAACGAGGGCACGTTCCGGCAGGACCTTTTCTTCAGGCTGAATGCCGTGCCAATCACCATTCCGCCGCTGCGCGAACGGGAAAAGGACGTCGAGCTTCTGGCAGCGCATTTCGCGGCGAAATATGCCCGGTCGTCCGCGGTCATGCCGATCGGCTTCGACAAGGCGACACGCGCCTTCTTCCAGTCCTATGACTGGCCCGGAAATGTCCGCGAATTGAAGAACCTCGTCGAACGACTGTCGATCCTCTATCCGGGCAGGACGGTGACGGCCGATCTCCTGCCTGCGGAATTCAAATCCGTCGAGCCCAAGACGGCTCTTTCCATCGAGCAGTCGATGGAGAATGTCGAACGAGACCTGATCCGCGACGCGCTCATGCGCTGCAAGGGCAAGAAGGGGCTGGCCGCGGACCGGCTCGGCATTTCCCGTCACGCGCTGAAGCGCAAGATGCAGCGGCTGGGGATTGCATGAAGACCGTCGCCATTTTCCGGGCCATTCTGTTCTGTCTTTTTCTGGGTGGCCCGGCCGCCGCAGACGAGCCTCTCCGGGTGAAGGCCGGCTGTCTCTATCCGTTGACGGGGCCGGGTGCGCTTTACGGCCGCGACAGCGCGGTCGCCATCAAGCTCGCACAGCAGCATCTGAAAACCCTGGAAGCGTTCGGGTATCCGCAAGTCGAGGTGCTGATCGAGGACACGCGCTCGAAATCCCTCCGCTCTCTCCAGATCGCCCGGCGGCTGGTCGACGAGGACAGGGTCGATTTTCTCTGCGGCGTGGTCAATTCCAGTGTCGCGCGCGCCGTCTCGGAGTTTGCCCGCGACGCCGGGGTCTTCTTCATCGGCACCGACCACGCCTCGCCGACGCTGACCAGCGAGGATCTGCATCCCTTCTATTTCCGCGTCAGCAACGACACGCGCCAGTCGATGCGCGCCGGGGCCAAGTTCATTCAGGAAACCTATGGAGGACGCAAGGACCCGATCAGGATCGCGTTCATCGGTCCGGACTACGAATACGGCTACCAGGCCTGGGACGATCTGCGAACCTTCCTGTCACAGCAGAATCTCGACTTCGAGATTACGGGCGAATACTGGCCGAAGGTCTTTGAGACCGACTTCACCCCGTATATCCAGCAGCTCATGGCGACGCCAACCGATATCGTCGTCAACGGCCAGTGGGGACTCGATTTCGTGACCTTCGTCAAGCAGGCGAAACAGCTGGACCTGTTCGACCGGATCCAGTTCATGAATTTCGACGCAGGCGGCAATTACGAGGTGCTGGCAGAACTTGAAAACGACATGCCCCTCGGCCTTGTTCTCTCGGCGCGGCATCACATCAACTGGCCACCGACGGACCGCAACCGATCCTTCGTGGAGGCCTTTCGGGAAGAGGCCGGGCGCTATCCGAGCTATGCGGCTGAGGGCGCTTATGCCGGCGTGCTGGCCATTGCCGAAGCCGTGCGCCTCGCGGGCGGCACCGACGACCGGAACAAGCTTCGCGAGAAGCTTGAAACGCTGACGCTGAGCCTGCCGGAAGACCCTGAGGGTTTCCGCTCGAAAATGGATCCGGACAGTCACCAGGTGCTGCAGGTCCAGGCCATCGGCAAGACGGTCTATGACAACAGCTACGCACCGGCGAAAGTGATGCTGGGCGATTGGCGGATCTATTATCCCCCGGAGACCTGGCCGGTCCTTGACGACGGCAGGTAGTGGGCCCGATTTCACGATATGAGCGCTCTCCGCGCATGATCCCGGCCCAATGAGCGCCTACCGCTCATTTACCGTTCCACGATCCATGGTTTTCCGCCCGTTTCCACTGAAAACTCCAGGACATGCGCTGCAAGGCGCATTGGGAGGAAAATCGCATCACCGAACAGGAAGGCAGGCACCGGGTGCCAGCCAACCGCGTGCATGCGGCTGTCTTTCCCTTTGAAAGATCAAGTGGAGGAGAACTGATCATGGCATCAGGCAAGCAGGCTGCGCCGTCGAGCGCAATCCGGAAATCAAGACACATTCTCATGACGGCAACGACCCTCGGACTGGCATCGATGATTGCCGCGGTCGCGCCTGCACAGGCCGAGGAGGGATCCGTCAAGATAGGCTTTGTGACCTTCCTGTCCGGCGGGGCGGCGGGTCCCTTCGGCGTCCCTGCGCGCAATGCTGCCGAACTGATGATCGAGGCCATCAACGCGGGCTCCGTACCGGCCCCCTATGCCAGCACCGGTCTGGCGGGAAAATCGATCGACCCGATCTTCGTTGACGAAAACTCCAAGCAGAAGAACGCCGACTATCAGAAGCTCGTCGAAAAGGACGAGGTCGACATGGTCCTTGGCTACATCTCTTCCAGCAGCTGCAAGGCCATCGCGCCGGAAGCGGAGAAGGCGCAGAAGCTGACGATCCTATTTGATTGCGGCACGCCGCAGATCTTCGAGGAGATTGTCACCGATCCGCAATACACGTTCCGCACCGGCGCCCATGCCACCATGGACAATGTTGCCGCGGCCCGTTACCTCGCCGACACCGGCGCGAAGACCGGATCCTATGCCGGGATCAACCAGAATTACGCCTTCGGGCAGGACTCCTGGCGCGACTTTTCCGCCTCCATGGCGCAGATCGACAGTAATGCCACGATCGCGGCCGAGCAGTTTCCGAAAATCTATGCCGGACAATACGGATCGGAGATATCAGCTCTCTTGACCTCGAAACCCGATGTCGTTCATTCCAGCTTCTGGGGCGGCGACATGGAGGCCTTTGTCATCCAGGGATCCGCTCGCGGCATCTTCGAACGCGCCAAGGTGGTGCTGACAACCGGCGAAACGGCGATGCATCGCCTCGGCGCGCAAATGCCGGACGGCACGATCATCGGCGCACGCGGGCCCCATGGCGACCTGGCCCCGGAATCCGAACTGAACGACTGGTTCCGCAAGGCCTATTACGACCGGTTCGGCACCCTGCCAACCTATCCTTCCTACAAGATGTCGCAGGCCCTTCTGGGTGTTAAGGCGGCAGCAGACAAGGCAGGCAGCACGGATCAGGATGCGGTCATCGGTGCCCTGAAAGGCCTGGAATGGGAAGGCCCGAGCGGCAAGGTGTCCATGGCTCTGGCCAACGGTCACCAGGCGATCCAGGGAACCGCCTACGGCACCTACGAATTCGACAAGGAGACCGGCAAGGCAAGCCTCGTCGACATCGTTCGCTATGACGCCGAGTGTGTTAACCCACCTGCCGGCATGAACTCCATCGACTGGATCAACAGCGGGTTCGAAGGCGCCAAGTGCGACTAGCCGTCAGGCACTTGCGTCAGAGGTGTCCTCAGGCATCTAGCCCGATCCTCTGACACATTGCCGGGTCCCACACATCGCATTGCGGCGGGACCCGGTCTTTCCCGGCAGCCGGAGCACCCGGAGGCCACATTCACATAAGACTGGTACGGAGAATTCAATGCTAACCGCTGTCGCGATAGCAGTGGACGGGCTCGGCTTTGCCGCGTGGCTCTTCCTGTCATCCGTCGGCCTCACGCTGGTTTACGGCGTGATGCGGATCCTCAACATTGCCCATGGCGGTTTCTATGCGCTCGGCGCCTACACGTCCGCCTGGGCCATCGGCCTCTACACACAGACCGGCAGCACCATCGCGCTGACCTACCTGATCATCCCGCTCGCCGCGCTCGCGGCCGGTCTCGTCTCGGGGCTGCTGGTGGAGCGCGGCATCCTGCGGTTCATGTATGGCCGGGACGAGGTGCTGATGGTCCTGGTGACCTACGCCATCTTCCTGTTGCTGGAAGATGTCACCAAGCTGGTCTGGGGCACGGACTCCTACGTCTCCTACCAGCCCGCCTACTGGCTCGGCACAATCGACGTTTTCGGTCTTCCCTACACGGTCTACAAGTTCCTCATCGTCGGTATCGCCATCCTTGTCGGCGCGGCGCTCTACTTTGCCCTCAATCACACACGGACCGGCAAACTTCTGCTCGTCGTGATCGAGGACCGCGAGATCAGCAGCGCGCTCGGCATCAACGTCACGCTGTTTTTCACGGTCACCTTCGTCATCGGTGCAACCCTGGGGGCGCTCGGCGGCGCACTGACGGCTCCGGAGATTTCCGTCGTGCCCGGTATCGGCGCGGAAATCATCGTCATGGCCTTCGCGGTGATCGTGATCGGCGGCATGGGCTCGATCGGTGGCGCCATGCTTGGCGCGCTGATCGTTGGCTTTTCCCGGGCAGCCTTCGTCCACCTGTATCCGCCGGCGGAACTTTTCTCGATCTATCTCGTCATGGCCGCAGTCCTGACAGTGAAGCCTTACGGGCTGTTTGCACTTTCGGAAAGCAGGAAGATATGACCAAGTCCTTCGACAAGACCGAATGGGGACTGCTGCTCGCGCTGCCGGTTCTCATCTGCCTCACCTTCCTTCTTCCCGCATGGGTGGTCAATTACGTTCAGGTGTCGCTCGGCACCGGGCTGGTCGCGCTCGGCGTCATGATCCAGATGCGCGCGGGCCTCGTGTCCTTCGGCCAGGGCCTCTACTTCTGCATCGGCGGATACACGGCCGGGCTGGCGGGCAAGTTCCTCGGCATTTCGGATCTCTTTGTGCTGCTCGTGATGGGACTTCTGGCAAGCGTCGCCATCGCCTTCCTGCTCGGCTTCCTGCTGCGTCGCTACCGCGAGATCTTCTTCGCCATGCTGAGTCTGGCGGTCTCGATGATCCTGTTCGGCCTGCTGTCCAGCACCGAGGAACTCGGCAGCACGGACGGCTTCAACCTGCCGCAGCCCACCTATCTCGGCTGGGCGCCCGAAGGCGACCTGGGTGAAACGGTTCTCTACGTGGTCACCTGCGTTGTCACACTTGGCCTTGCGTTCGGTCTGAACAGGGTCCTGCGCAGCCCCCTCGGCTACATCAACGAGGCCATCCGCGAGAACGAGCTGCGGGTCGAATATCTGGGAACCTCGGCGCATCGTGCCGTCCACATCACCTATGTGATCGCCGCGGCCGTCTCGGCGGCGGGCGGGGTGCTGTGGGCGATGGCGCTCGGCCATGTCGATCCGGAGATGACCAACTGGACCACGTCCGGGCAGTTTGTCTTCGTGTCGATCCTTGCCGGGACCGGCAACGTTGTTGCGCCTCTCATCGGCACATTCCTTCTGGAAATCGTCCGCGTCTACGCGGTCGAGATTTCACCGAACACCTGGCAGATGATCCTCGGCACTCTGATGCTCCTGACGATCATTTTCCTGCCCAGGGGCCTGTGGTCGCTGATCGCTTCGGCAAAACGGAAAACGGCCGCGCCGAAGTCCTCGGAAATCATGGAGGGAAAATGACATGACACCCATCCTGGAAACCAGAAACCTGGAACGCACCTTCGGCGCTGTCGTTGCCGCCAGGGACATCAACATCCGGATCGGCTCCGGTGAAATCCTCGGCGTCATCGGCTCGAACGGGGCCGGCAAGACCACCTTCGTCAACATGGTCACCGGCTATCTGCCGCCGAGCGCTGGCGAGATCCTCTACCGGGGCAGCTCGATCACCGGCAAGCCGACACGCGAGATCATGCGGCTCGGCATCTGCCGTTCCTTCCAGATCCCCCAGCTTTTTCCGGAAATGGATGTGCTGGACAACATGCTGATCGCGCTGACGATTGCGAGCCGCGTCAAACCCGCCCTGCTGACGCCGGCCATCGATGCAGGCCGGGAGGAGGAGGCCCTGTCGCTCCTCGCCCGCTTCGGCATCGAGCGCTACGCCCACCAGGAAATCGCGACGCTGCCGCAGGGTGTACGCAAGCTGGTCGACATCGCCATGGCCACTGTCTCGGATCCTGACCTGCTTTTCCTGGACGAGCCCACCAGTGGTGTCAGCGCCGACGAGAAGATGGACTTCATGGAAACGCTCATCAACGCCCTGAAGGCGAACGACACGGCGGTTCTGTTCATTGAACACGACATGGAGATCATCGAGGCGTTCTCGCCGCGCTGTGTCGCCTTTTACGAAGGCACAATTCTGGCGGACGGGCCGACGCGCGAGGTTCTGGAAAACCGGAAGGTGCGTGAATTCGTCATCGGCAGCGAGTTTCACCGCAAGACCGACAAACAGGCGGCGCCCGCCGCCGGAAATGGAGCCGCCTGATGCTGACCATCAGCCAACTCAACCTTTCGATACAGCGCGTTCCCATTCTCCGGGGCGTTAGCATGGACCTGGAGACCGGGACCACCTGCGGCCTGATCGGCCGCAACGGTGCGGGCAAGACCACGCTGATGCGCGCGGTGATGGGACTGCTTCGAGCGGACGGTGGATCAATCCTGTTCAATCACGAGAGCCTGCACACGGAGAAAGCCCATCAGCGCGCGGCGCTCGGCATCGGCTACCTGCCGGAAGACCGGCGGCTGGTGCCGCATTTCACGGTGGAGGAGAACATTCTCGTGCCGCTCTGGGCGACGGGCAACACCGACCGGTCCCGTGTCAAATGGGTCTATGACCTCATGCCCGAGATCGGCCGCTTTGCCGGGCGCAAGGCGATGACACTCAGCGGCGGCCAGCAGAAGCTGGTCGCGCTGGCGCGGGCACTCGTGTGCGGCTCAAGTCTCCTGTTGCTGGACGAACCCTTCGAGGGCGTCGCGCCGGCGCTCGCCCAACGTCTCATGGAGGTGATCGCGAACCTGAAATCGGAACATCTGACGGTGCTGATTTCGGAATCCGACTACACCCATTCCGAGAACGTGGTCGACAAGGTCTATTCGATAGAAAGAGGCCAGATAAGCCTCATGAACTCTCTGGCGGCGTGAGGTGGATCATGGATGACTTCGTTTTCAACACGACCCCCTCGATCCGGCTTCAGAGAAACGGCGCCGCCCGGCTCGGCGAGATGCTTGAAACCATGCCTTTCGCCGCGAAGAACCGCAGTGTGCTCTTCGTGACCGATCCCGGCATTGTCAAGATCGGCCTTGCGGAAACCGCGATGGCGAGCCTGCAGACAGCCGGCTTCAACGTGATGCTGTTCGACGGCGTCGAGGCCGATCCAAAAGCGGACACCGTTCTGGAGGCGGTCGAGATTGCAAAGGCTGATAACATCGCCTGCATCGTCGGCTTCGGCGGCGGCAGCTCGATGGATGTGGCCAAGGTCGTTGCGCTGCTTTCGGCGTCCGACCAGCCGCTGGACAAAGTCTACGGCGTCAATCAGGCGCGCGGCACCCGGTTGCCGCTCGTGCTTGTGCCGACGACAGCCGGCACTGGATCCGAGGTGACCGCCGTTTCCATCCTGACGACGGGGACGGAGGAGAAGAAGGGCGTCGTCTCGCCGATCATTCTGCCCGACATCGCTCTTCTGGACCCGGAACTGACGGTCGGCCTGCCACCGCACATTACAGCGGCGACGGGAGTCGATGCCATGGTACATGCCATCGAGGCCTATACGTCCCGCAGCGCCAACAACAATCCCATCTCGCGAATGCTTGCACTGCAGGCGCTTGGTCTGCTCGGCGCCAATATCCGCGAAGCAGTGCAGAACGGCGGCAACGTGGATGCACGGGTCAACATGCTGCTCGGATCGATGCTCGCCGGACAGGCCTTCGCCAATTCGCCCGTTGCCGCGGTGCATGCGCTGGCCTATCCGGTCGGCAGCCTGTTTCACGTGCCCCACGGCCTGTCCAATGCGCTGGTGCTTGCCGAGGTCATGCGTTTCAACGCTCCTGAATGCGGCACGGCCTATGCGGAGCTGGCACCGCATGTTTTCCCGGATATCGGGGTGGGCCGTCCCAGCCAGGCCGTGACGGCGGACTTCATCGATCGGCTCGCCGGTCTCAATCGGGACCTGGGTCTTGAACCGGGTCTGCGGCAAGTCGGCATCACGGCGGCGGACATTCCGAAGCTCGCCTCAGATGCGATGAACCAGACCAGATTGCTTGTGAACAATCCGCGTGAAGTCCGGGAGGAGGACGCCGCACGGATTTACGAAGCGTCGCTCTGATCGAGCGGCGTTTCTCAGGGCAGGAAAGCGGTCGCCTGCCACAGTCACGTTTCGGGCCGCATTCAATCGGGAGGAATAGAAGATGAAATCCTTATTACTGGCCTCGGCCCTTTGTTGCGGACTGACAGGGACTGCCCTTGCCGAAGACTGGCACAATTCACCCTGGGGCCCCGACGATGAAATCGGTGCCGCCAACCTCATCACGCCGGAAAGCGTGCTGGAGGCCGCCAAGCTGGTCAAGACGGGCAAGACCTACAATCTCGGTATCGTCGTAGACAAGGATACGCCTGCCTTTTCGCCGCGCTCGATGAGCATCACGGTGTTGCAGCCGAACCAGATCACGACCGAAGGTCTCGGGACCAACGGGATGACCTACAATGACGATATCTTCATGGGCTGGCTTGGCATCGGACCACAGATTGATGGCCTCGGCCATATCGGCATCAAACACACCTATTATAACGGCCTGGCCGAAGCAGATGTTGCCAAGGCTGATGGCCTTGTGAAACTCGGTCTCGAAAAACTGCCGCCGATCGTGGCGCGCGGGGTCATGCTCGACATGGCCGCCTTCTACGGTCAGGACATCGTCAAGGAAGGCACCGCCTATACGAAGGACGACATCGTCGCTGCTGCCAAAGCCCAGGGTGTTGAATTGAAAAGGGGAGACGTCGTTCTGTTCCATTCCGGTTGGCTCGACCTTCTGGACGGCGAAACGCCGGACCATGATCGCTATGTGAAGGTGGAACCCGGCCTCGGGATCAGCGGTGCGGAGTATCTTGCGGAGGTCGGTGTCGTCGCTGTCGGCGCGGACACCTGGGGCGTTGAGGCCGTTCCTTTCGAAAACGGGACCGATGGCGTGTTTGCGGTCCACCAGATTCTCATTCCTCAAAACGGCATCTATATTCTGGAGAACATGGACACCCGCGCGCTTGCCGAGGACAATGCCCATGAGTTTCTGTTCGTCCTGGGCGTGACCCGCATGAAGGGTGCCGTTCAGATGATGATCAATCCGACGGCCATCCGCTAATTTGACGGAACGAAAACTGCTGCCCCACGTTCGCCTTGCGAGCGAGGGGCTTGCGAAAGGAAGGAATACCATGTCGACACCATCCGAAAGCCTGACAGGGCGATTGAAACGCCGGGATCTTCTTTGCACGCAGGCCTTTGTTGCCGGAACCTGGTTGGACAAGGCTGCGGCAGGGCATGAGTTCGAGGTCACCAATCCCGCGAATGGCGAGGTGATCGCTAGACTGCCCGATCTCGGCGTCGAGGACACACGAACCGCGATCGACGCAGCTTTCAAGGCTCAAAAGGACTGGGCGGCAAGGACCGGCAAGGAGCGCGCCGGAATCCTGCGCAAGTGGTTCGATCTCATGGTCGCGAACGCGGACGATCTCGGTGCGATCCTGACCGCCGAAATGGGCAAGCCCCTTGCCGAGGCGAAGGGCGAAATCATGTATGGTGCCAGTTTCATCGAATGGTTTTCCGAGGAGGCCAAACGCGTCTACGGCGACGTTATTCCGGGCCACCAGAGCGACAAGCGGATTGTCGTGCTGAAACAGCCGGTCGGCGTCGTTGCCTCCATCACACCCTGGAACTTCCCCAATGCCATGATTGCCCGCAAGGTCGGCCCGGCGCTCGCGGTCGGCTGTGCCTTCGTTGCCAAACCGGCTGCGGAAACGCCTCTGTCCGCCCTGGCGATGGCAAAGCTCGCGCAGGAAGCCGGTGTTCCCGACGGCCTGTTCTCCGTCGTCACCTCGACCAGGTCGGCCGATATTGGCCAGGAATTCTGTTCTAACGACAAGATCCGCAAGATCACCTTTACCGGGTCCACGCAGGTCGGCCGCATTCTGTTGCGCCAGGCCGCCGACAAGGTGCTGAAGGCGTCAATGGAGCTTGGCGGCAACGCGCCCTTCATCGTGTTCGACGATGCCGACCTCGACGCCGCCGTCGAAGGCGCCATGATTTCCAAGTATCGCAACAACGGACAGACCTGCGTCTGCGCCAACCGCATCTACGTTCAGGCCGGTGTCTACGATGCCTTCGCGCAAAAGCTGACGGAAGCAGTGAAAAAAATGAAGGTGGGCGACGGTTTCGAAGACGGTGTCATCGCCGGCCCCCTGATCAGCGAAAAGGCCGTTGAAAAGGTGGAAGACCACGTTGCCGATGCGCTGTCGAAAGGCGCACAGGTCCTGACCGGCGGCAACCGCCACGAATTGGGCGGCACCTTCTTCCAGCCCACGGTAATGACCGGGATAACTCGCGAAATGAAGGTTGCATCGGAGGAAACCTTCGGGCCGGTCGCACCGCTGTTCAGGTTCGACACCGTCGACGATGTGATCGAGCAGGCCAACGACACGATCTTCGGCCTGGCCTCCTATTTCTACGCAAGGGACCTTTCCCGGGTCTGGCGGGTCGCGGAAGCACTGGAATACGGCATGGTCGGCATCAACACCGGACTGATCTCGACCGAAGTCGCTCCGTTCGGTGGCGTCAAGCAGTCCGGTCTTGGCCGTGAAGGTTCGAAATACGGCACGGACGATTTCACCGAGATGAAATATCTCTGTTTCGGCGGAATCTGACATCAGTCCATCCGAGCCACTTTCGGGCGTGCAGTGCAGAGTGAGACATCTCACTGGCAGAAACGGACATACGGTCTTGCGACAAGCCCGATGAGAGTGTTTGCGCGATAACAGACGTAGGGAGCTTTGTACGCCGGCGTGAGCAGGGTCATTTATGACCCTGCTCCAAGCCCAGTCGGGGCGTCGGCCTTCTTCGCGCTCAACGCGTTGAGCGTTTCGTTTTCGGCGATCCAATCCGCGATTATCTTCTCACCGCAGGAGGTGAAATGATCGGAGTCCCGAAACATTACGCACCGGTCGAAAAACGGGCTTTCGGGCATTGGGTAGAGGTCGGCGAATTTGACATAAAGGAAGTTGCGGCCTTGCGCGCTTTCCAGCGCGGCCCGGTCCAGCAGAGCAAGATTCTCTTGTGCTGGTTTTGCCATTTTCCTGCTCGGCAAATCGAAAACGGCTTCTACTGGATCATGACCGAAGTCAGGGAACGGACCAAGCCAGACAGTCTTCGTATAGGCGGAAAGATCGGCCATTAGTTCGGCGACCGTCTCAACATCCGAGCGATTTAAGGTGTTCGGCGCGGTCCCGGCGGACTGGTCATTCTGCGGGCTCCAGAACGCAGACGCGGTCTGATGATAAATAAGCTTTTCGATATGCCCTTCATGCCGCTCCACAAATGGAGCGACTTGATGTCGATACCAGTTGGTTGCGTATGATTTGTGAGCCTGGTGGCTATGGATGGCCAAGCCAAGGAGAAAGTCAAACGCTTCCGTTTTCGCCAGGACGTTGTACATGTTCATGCCATGGCTGTCGCCTGTCCGTCGTCAGGTATTTTGAGACAGATGGCTGCCTGACTTAAAGGAGGGTCTGGCGCACCTGGATTTCAATTAAGCAGCGGATTTGTCGTGCTGCAAGCGCCGTTGTTTCATGGTCCTCCTTTTGGTCTTTTCCCGTTCGAGCAGGATGGTCTGTCCGCGACCTGTGTAGACATCGGCCGGGGTGAGATTTTTCAGGCTCTCGTGATAGCGGTGATGGTTGTAGTAGCCGATGAACGCATCGATCTGCGCTTCGAGATCACCTGGTAGAAAGTAGTTTTCCAGCAGGATCCGGTTCTTCAAGGTCTGATGCCACCGCTCGATCTTGCCCTGGGTCTGGGGATGGTAAGGCGCGCCACGCGTATGCTTCATTCCCTTGTTGGCAAGATACTCCGCCAAGTCGCCGGATATGTAAGACGGTCCGTTGTCTGATAGTAGTCTCGGGCGATGAAGCACGTTTGCCTTATCGAGCCCCGAAGCCTCCAGTGCCAGATTGAGTGTGTCCTGCACATCGCTTGCCGCCATGCCGGTGCAGACCCTCCATGCGATAATGTAGCGGGAGAAGTCGTCGAGCACGGTGGAGAGGTAAAACCATCCCCAGCCGATGACCTTCAAATAGGTGAAGTCGGTCTGCCAGAGCTGGTTCGGGGCGGTGGTCTTTTCCTTGAACTCATCGGCGGCCTTCATCACGATAAATGCCGGACTGGTGATCAGGTCGTGGGCCTTGAGAAGCCTGTAAACACTGGCTTCCGAGACGAAGTATCGGCGTTCGTCAGTGAACCTGGTGGCGAGTTCTCTCGGGGAGAGTTCCGGGTCGTCGAGCGCCATTTCCAGAACCTGATCACGCACGTCTTCAGGGATGCGGTTCCACACGCGGCCCGAGCCGGGGCGCCGGTCTTCCAGTGCCGCTTCGCCGAACTTGCGATACAGATCGTACCAGCGATAGAAGGTTGGCCGCGACACGCCGATCTGTTCCAGCGTCCTTTTCACCGGCTGGTGCGATTGCTCGACCAGCCGGATGATTTCAAGCTTTTCGGATGCGGGGTATCTCATTCGACATCCTCCCCATCCCCGATCACGCTTTTTTTCAGAATGCGGTTTTCTAGAGTCAGATCGGCCACGACTTCCTTCAGGTCGCGCATTTCACGCTTCAGGCCCGTCACCTCGCCGGATGTCGCCTGGCGCTCGGTGTCACCCGACAGTCGCTTCTTGCCGGCCTCCAGGAACTCCTTCGACCAGGTGTAGTAGAGCCCCTGCGCGATCCCCTCACGCCGACACAGCTCGGCGATCGAATACTCCCCACGCAAGCCTTCCAGCACGATACGGATCTTCTCCTCGGCTGAGAATTTACGCCGGGTCTTCCGGCGAATGTCTTTCACATGTTTCTCGGCCGATCCTTCCGGCCCGGATTTCTGTCTCATCTTCGCTCCCTTGGCGGGCTACGATGTGCCAGAAATCCTCCTTAAGCAATTTCGCCGATATGTCTCATGGTTGCTGACGGGGAACAAGTCATGGCACTCACCGATTACACGCTGCAGACTGGAGTTTCCTTCGACCTGAATGGCCGGACGGTTTGCGTGGACGGGCCGCCGTCCGAACGCCTCTCCTATGCGCTGCGGGAGCGGGCCGGTGCAAAGGATGTCAAGGTTGGCTGCGATGCGGGCGATTGCGGTGCGTGCACGGTTCTTGTCAACGGCAATCCGGTCTGTGCCTGCACCACCGCCCTTGGTCAGATTGAAGGTGCGAGCATAGAGACGCAATCGGGCCTTGCGGCAGACGATGCGATGGGCAAAGCGCTCGCCGCCTCGTTTCAGCGTCATCAGGCCGCCCAATGCGGTATCTGTACCCCGGGCATGATGGTCTCCGCCGTCGGCCTGCTTCGACAAAGGCCGGATCCGACCGAAGACGAGGTCATGGACGCCCTTGGCGGTGTCCTTTGCCGGTGCACCGGCTACCGCAAGATCATCGACGCGGTCATGGATGCAGGCAACCCGAGCGAAGTTGCCGAGGGTGGCGTCGGCGCGGCCATGCCGCGGATCGACGGCCTGCCGAAGGTAACAGGCACCGAATGCTTCGGCGATGACGTCGCCCCGGAAGACGCCTTGACGCTCCGGGTGGTCCGGTCGCCCTTTCATCATGCGGCCTTCGAGTTCGGCGATCTCGATGCCTACAAGATCGAGACCGGTCTCGATCTCATTCTGACGGCAGCAGATGTGCCGGGGAAAAACTGCTTCGGTGTCATCCCGGGTTTCGAGGACCAGCCGATGTTCGCCGAGGGCAAAACCCTCTTCAAGGGTGAAGCGGTTGCCGCGGTTGTCGGCCCCGCGGATCTTGTGAACGGGCTCGACCTGAATCACTTTCCGGTCGCTTTCAGGCAGCTTGGCCACGCCCTTCTGCCGAAGGACGCGGCAACTGTTGACGATCTGCACCAGAACCGGGCGCAGAACGTCATGTGCCGGGGTTTCGTGAAACGCGGCACACCGGAGACGGTGATGGCCGAGGCTGTTTTCGTCGCGGAGGGAACCTTCTCGACCGGTTTCATCGAACACGGCTACATCGAGCCGGAAGCAGCGTTTGCCCGCCGTACCGGAGATCGGATCGAGGTCCATTGCTGCACCCAGGCGCCGTTCATGAACAGAGACGGCATTGCATTGCTCCTCGGCTTGCCGAACGATGCGGTCCGCATCGTGCCGACGGCGGTGGGCGGCGGTTTCGGCTCCAAGCTCGACCTGACAACGCAGCCCTATGTCGCGCTCGCCGCCTGGCTGCTCGATCGGCCTGTTCGCATCACCTACACTCGCTCGGAATCCATTTCCTCGTCCACCAAACGCCATCCTTCCGAGATTTCCATGCGGATCGGCGTTGATGCGGATGGCAACGTTCTGGCGGTGGAATTCGACGGTGTGTTCAACACCGGCGCTTACGCAAGCTGGGGGCCGACCGTCGCCAACCGCGTGCCGATCCACGCTTCCGGACCGTACAAGACACCGAACTATGTTGCCCGCAGCGCTGGCATTCACACCCATACGGCGCCGGCCGGGGCCTTCCGCGGTTTCGGCGTGCCACAATCGGCGCTGGCCCAGGAGCCGCTATACGACGACCTGGCCAATGCGCTCGGCATGGACCGGCTGGAATTCCGTCGCAAGAACGCGCTTCAAAACGGCGACGCGACCGTGACCGGACAGGTGTTCGGATCGGGCATGGGCATTGCCGAATGTTTTGACGCCCTGGTTCCGCACTGGAAGCGAGCCCTGAAGGATGCTGAAGAGGCCAATGCGTCGGCTGGACGGATCCGGCGCGGAGTCGGCGTAGCCGGCGGCTGGTATGGCTGCGGCAATACCTCGATGTCCAACCCCTCGACGATCCGGGCTGGTGTCACGGCCGCCGGTGAGGTGGTTCTCCATCAGGGCGCGATAGATATCGGCCAAGGGTCAAATACGGTGATCACACAGATCTTCGCAACGGCGCTGGGTGTTCCCGTCAACTCGATCCGGATTGTTGGCCCGGACACGGACCTGACGCCGGACGCAGGCAAGACCTCTGCCAGCCGACAGACCTTCATCACCGGCAATGCGGCCCGCCTTTGCGGTGAAGCCCTGCGCGAGCGCATCCTGAGGCTAGCCAATGTCTCGGAAGGCGCTGAACTCTCCTTCGGCGACGGCGGTATCCGCGTCATCGACGCTGAAGGCGATCACCGTATCCAGCTTGCATCGCTTGACGCGGACACCGGGACTTATGTGCTTGAAGCGGTGGAGTCCTACGATCCGCCAACCTTGCCGCTCGATGAAAACGGACAAGGATCTCCCTACGCGGTCTTCGGTACGACTGCGCAGATGGCGGAACTTGAGGTCGATCTGGATCTCGGAACTGTGAAACTTCTCAAAATCACCGCGGCGCATGACGTCGGCAAGGCCATCAATCCGCTGCTGGTCGAGGGACAGGTGCAGGGCGGTGTCGCCCAGGGCATCGGACTGGCGTTGATGGAGGAGTTTCTCCCGGGACGCACGGAGAACCTGCACGACTATCTGATCCCGACCATCGGCGACGTGCCGCCGATCGAAACCCTGATCCTTGAAACCGGCGACGAACACGGCCCCTACGGCGCCAAGGGCTTGGGCGAACACTGTCTGATCCCGACAGCACCGGCAATCCTGAACGCGATCAAGGATGCCTGCGGCGCACGCGTTTCAAATCTCCCGGCAACGCCGGACAAGGTTCTTTCGGCGATCCGTGCGAACCGGACCGCATGACGCACAGCGGACGGCGGCCTGTCGCCGCTCGTTCAATACACTCCATTTCTGCACAGCGGGTAAAGTCTTCCATGAACCTGTCTCCTTCAACTGCCCCGGCCCCATCGATCGGCGAAAACGAGGGCATCGAAACCTCGAATGTCGCCGGCATCGACGTTGGAGGAACATTCACGGATCTGGTTCTTTACAATGCCCGGACGAAAACCGTCCGGCTCGCAAAGACCCCGACCACGCTGGACAACCAGGCTCACGGCGTATTGAACGCGCTGGAACAGGCGGAGACGGATCTCGGCACACTGGATCTCATCGTTCACGGCACGACCACAACAACCAATGCCGTGCTCGAACGAACCCTGTGCAGAACGGGTCTCATCACCACTGCAGGCTTCCGTGACATCCTGGAACTCGGTAGGCGGACCCGACCGAAGCCCTACGGCATGAAGGGAACCTTCAGGCCCGTCATTCCAAGGGACCTGCGCCTGGAAGTTCCCGAACGGCTTTATGCCGACGGAACGGTTCGTACGCAGATGGATGAAGAGGCGCTCAGAACTGCGCTCGAGGAGCTGAAGGACAAGGGCTGCGAAGCGCTTGTGATCCATTTTCTTCATTCCTACGCGAACCCGGTTCATGAACTGAGAGCCGGGGAAATAGCGGCCGAACTCTGGCCGAATGGCAATATCACCCTCGGACATTCCCTGCTTTCCGAAAGCCGCGAGTTTGAACGCGGCGTGACGGCTGCCATCAACGCCTCAGTCCAGCCGCTGCTGCGCCGCTATGTCGAACGGCTGGCCGACCAGCTCGCCGACAAGGGGTATCGTCACGATGTACTGGTGATGAACGGCAACGGCGGCATGGTGTCGGCCCGGCGCGTGGCGGTCGAAGCAGCCAAGACCGTCATGTCCGGGCCGGCGTCAGGCGTCATGGCCGCAGCCTATACGGGACGGCGCGCCGGCATCCCCAACCTCCTGACCTACGACATGGGCGGCACATCGACCGATGTCGCGCTCATTCGTAACGCGGAACCGGCCGTCTCCAACGAGATCGAAATCGAGTATGCGATGCCGATCCATGTTCCGATGGTCGATGTGCGCACGGTCGGTGCCGGCGGCGGGTCAATTGCCCGCATCACCGAGGCCGGGCTGCTTCAGGTCGGGCCGGAAAGCGCGGGCTCAACGCCCGGTCCGATCTGCTACGGACGCGGGGGAGAAGCCCCGACAATCTCCGACGCCAATCTGCTTCTTGGACGCATGAATCCGGAAAAGCTCAATTCGGTGTCCTCCACCGTATCCCTTGCCGGCATCGAAGCAATCTTCCTGGAAAAACTCGGCAAACCGCTTGGCCTCAGCGCCCACGAAGCTGCGTCTGCAGTCCTGCGGATCGCCAACACCCGGATGGCGGATGCGGTCCGCATGGTGTCCGTCAGCCTCGGTGAAGATCCGCGCGACTATGCGCTCTTCGCCTTCGGCGGAGCCGGCCCCCTGCATGCGACCGCGATCGCGCGCGAGCTTGGCGTTCCGCGTGTCCTGGTACCCTCGCGCCCGGGCATCACCAATGCCCTTGGCTGCGTCGTCGCGGATCTTCGCCATGATTTCGTCAACACTGTCAACAAGCCGCTCGCCGAGCTGAACATCGATGCCGTGCACACGCTGTTCGACCAGCAGGCGGCGGAAGGCAAGGCACTGATCGGCAAGGAAAAGGTCGAAATAGAAGAACTGCGCGAGATCTATTCCGTCGACATGCAGTTCATCGGCCAGACCCATCTCCTGCGTGTTCCCCTGGAAAATCCCCGGCCGACATTGGACGATCTTCAGGCGCTGTTCGAAAAGGCCTACTTCCATCGCTTCCACGTGGAGCTGCCGGAGATCAAGGCGAGCCTCGTAAATGTCAATTGTTCCGTCATCGGGCGCAGGTCCGAGATCGACCTGTCGCTGCTGATCGATCCGGCCGGGCGCAGAGACACCCTCGAAGATGCGAAAACCGGTCAACGGCTGGTATGGTTCGACGGGCCGGTGGAGACACCTGTCTATTGGCGAGACCATCTTCCGCTGTTCGCCGAAATTCACGGACCTGCCATCGTGGAGCAGATGGACACCACGATCGTCATCGATCCGGGTGACAAGGCCATCCAGGATGCGGATGGCAACATTATTATAGAGCTCGGAGCAGGCGCATGACCATCGACCCGATCACGTTGAGCGTCATCCAGTCGGGCCTGCAGCAGGTTTGCGACGAGATGGACCTGAGTTTTTCGCGCGCCGCCTTTTCCCCGGTGATCGCGGAAGCCAACGACCGTTCCGACGGCATCTATTCCGCTGAAGACGGTTCGTTGATTTCGCAAGGTGCGGGTGGATTGCCGGTTTTCGTCGGGACGATGCAATATTCGACCCGGACATTGATCGGGATGATTGCCGACGGCCGCGTTGCGGAACCGCAACCCGGCGACATCTATATCGTCAACGATCCCTATCTCGGCGGTACCCATCTGATGGATGTGCGCTTCGCGATGCCGTTCTACCGCGATGGGGAGATCTTCTGCTGGCTGTCGAATACCGGCCACTGGCCGGATACCGGCGGGGCCGTCCCCGGCGGCTTTTCCGCGTCAGCCACCTCCGTTGAGCAGGAAGGCCTGAGACTGCCTCCCGTGCGGCTCTTCAAGCAAGGCAAGCTGGACACGGAAATCTACTCGATCATCTGCTCAAACATTCGCGTTTCCGAACAGCGGATCGGGGACGTGAAGGCCCAGGCGGCAGCGCTGCTTGTCGGAGAAGCGCGGCTGAACCGCATCCTCGACCGTTACGGCGACGACGTGGTGCGCGAGGCGATTGCCGAGCTCCGCCAGCGCGCGGCGGAACAGATGCGGGCGAATGTCCGCCTTATTCCGGACGGCACTTACCGCTCCACCGCTTACGTTGACAGCGACGGCGTCGTCAACGAACCGTTGGAAATCAGGTTGGCGATTACCGCGAAAGACGGTGAACTGACCTTCGATTTCGAAGGATCGTCCAAACCCTGCATGGGGCCGATGAACTCGGTGCTAGCAACCACTCATTCCTCTGTCTATCTGGCGATGCGCCACATCTTCCCGGATGTGCCGATCAGTGCTGGTGCCTTCGAGCCACTGAAGATCCTGCGGCCGGAAAATACTTTTCTCGACGCACAATATCCACGGCCGGTTTCCGGCTGTGCCGCCGAGGTCAGCCAGCGTATTGCCGAGGCCGTGTTTGCTGCGCTGGTCGAGGCGCTGCCCGACAGGGTGACGGCGGCACCTGCGGGGAGCTCCGGAAATTTCGCCCTCGGGGGCCACGATCCGGCGCGAAATCGCGGTTTTGTCATGTACCAGATCTCCGGTGGCGGCTATGGCGGCAACTCCGATACGGACGGACTTTCCAACGGTTGTTCCACCATCGGCATATCGAAAGCCCCGCCGGTCGAGATCATGGAACAGCAGTTTCCGGTCCTCTATCACCGTTATGCCCTGCGGGAAGGCTCGGGCGGCGCTGGCAAGCAGCGCGGCGGTTTCGGCCTCGACTACGAGATCGAGCTCCTGCGCGGACACGCGACAGCCAGTTTCGTCATGGATCACGGTCGGTTCGGGCCGCAAGGCGCGCTCGGCGGCAAGGACGGGATGCCGAACTCCGTCACCGTCTGGCAGGATGGCGAGGCCATGGTGCCCGAGCATCTTTCAAAGGCGCAGGACATTCCGTTGAAACCGGGTGACCGGGTGCGCGTCGGCACGCCGGGCGGTGGTGGCTATGGCGATCCGAAAGAGCGCGATCCGGCGCTCGTGGCCGAGGATGTTCGTCTCGGTTGCTACAGCGCCGAAGAGGCGAGGGACCTCTTCGGCTCTAACGGCTTGGGTGCTATTCGGGAGCCAGAAGAGCAGGCAGAGCCCATACTGGTGGAAACCGGTTCCTGATCCGCCTGTTCGGCACCTGATCAAGGGCAGGGTCTGATACCGAACGACAGCAGGAAACGATCAATCGCTCTCGATATGGCCTCGGAAGGATCGTCCGGGCAGGGAGTGCGGTAGATGTGCTGGCGGATGCCGATGTAGACGATGCCGCCATGGAGGTTCCAGATGTCTTCCATGACAGGGGAGACGCCGGAAGTGGCCGCGTGCTCGATCTCGTTAAGCAGCGGCCGCAGGATGACGTCGCCGAGGTGCTTGAGATAGCGGCGGTTGAGCTCTGCGCCGTAAAGGCCGGAAAACATGAAGATCCGCATCCACTCGTACTGGAAGATGAGCGTGCTGTATTCGGTGTAGAAATCGAGCAGGCGCCGGCGAAGCGGCACTGTCCGGTCGGTCAGTCGCTCTGGCCAGTCGGGAGAAATGCGCCCGAGGTAAACCTTTTCGTAGACCGCCTCGATGAGATCGTCCTTGGTGGCGAAATAATTGAAGAGCAGCGATTGTGTAACGCCGATGCGCTTGGCGAGATCGCGGGTGTTGCCGTCAAGGCCGACCTCAGCGAAGAAGGCCACGGCCCCGCCGACGATCTGCTGGCGGCGCTCGGAGGGGGGCAGCCTGCGGCGGCTCGAGGATTCCCCCGTTTCGGCGACATCGGTCATTCCATTCATGTCCCTTTTTCCAGCCTCCCTCATACGGCAAGCAATAATCTACTTGCAATCTTCTGATTTTTATAGATCATCTGATCAATAAAGTTGAGCAGATGCTCAATAAGCGATGCTGGAGGGCATCGCAATGATATCGGGAGGGAGACGCCATGAAGGCATCGGCGGGTGGTTATGCCCGGGCATCCAGCTTGCGTAACGCGCTGGAAATGCTGGCCGCGAGCGACGGCAACGGCCGTGTTCTCGCAGGTGGCCAGAGCCTGGTTGCGGCCTTGAACCTGCGTCTCTCCGCAGGTGACGTCCTGATCGACATTTCCCGCCTGAGCGAGCTTGCCGGAGTAACCGAAACGCAGGACAGTCTGCGGATCGGAGCCCTGACTGCGCATGCGGAGATTGGTCGTAGTCCGCTGATCCGGCAGTCTGCTCCGCTTCTTTCACAGGCGGTGGAATTCATCGCCCATGCGGCGATCCGCAACCGCGGCACCATAGGTGGTGCGCTGGCTCATGCCGATCCGGCTGCAGAGTTTCCGGCCTGCGTTCTGGCCCTTGGCGCCACGCTTCATGTGGAAGGCCTCAACGGCTCGCGAGACATACCGGGGGAAGATTTCTTTCAGGACATTTTCGAAACGGCCATTGAGGAGGGTGAAATCCTGACCGGCCTCTCAGTCCCGAAGGCAGAGCCCGGAGAAAAGCAAGTCATCATCGAGGTTGCGAGGCGGTCCGGTGACTATGCCCTTGCCGGAGTGTGCCTCGTTAAGCGTACCGAAGGACACCGGCTGTCGCTTTTTTCCGTCGGGCCCAAGCCAGTCCTTGCAGAAGGGGCCATGGCCGCTCTCGACCGGGGCGACATCGAGGGCGCCGTTCAGGCACTGCAGGCGGAAATCGACCCACCGTCGGACACGCAGGCAAGTACCGCGTACCGCCGTCACCTTGCCGGTGTCCTCTTGCGCCGCGCCGCTGCCAGGATCGAGGGAGGAAACGCATGACGGAGATGTTCCGCGACAAGATCGACATCAGCCTGACCGTGAACGGGGAGCCGGTCGAGGCGCGTGTTCCGGCAGGCCTGCATCTCGTTGATTTCCTGCGCGGTGAGCTTGGCCTTACTGGCGCCCATGCAAGCTGCGAACACGGCGTTTGCGGTGCCTGTACGCTGAAGGTCGATGGCAAGGCCGTGCGGGGCTGCCTGATGCTGGCTGCCCAGGCGGACGGTGCCGAGGTCTGGACAGTGGAAGGCTTGTCGGACCTGGGTGCGATAAAGGATCTTCAGGACGTTTTTGTCGAGCGCAACGCGCTTCAGTGCGGCTTCTGCACGCCCGGTATGCTGGTTGCCATAAACGAGCTGCTGGAGGCCGGCGGCATGCCCTCGCGTGATCAGATCCGTGAACATCTATCGGGCAATTACTGCCGCTGCACCGGTTACGAAGCCATCGTGGACGCGGTCGAGACGGTGGCGCGTGTCCGCACACAGAAGGGGGCCGCATGACCATTCAATTCGGTAATCCGGACCGGCCCAATTCCTATATTGGCAAGACGGTCCCCCGGCCTAACGCCCGGCGTCTGGTCCAGGGACGCGGGGTTTATGTGGATGACATCGTGCTGCCGCGCATGGTCCATGTGGCCTTCGTCCGGTCGCCCTTCGCCCACGCCAAGATCAACCGTATCGACGCCGAGGATGCAAAATCGGTGAAGGGTGTGCTCCGGGTCTTCACGGGCAAAGACATTGCCGAGGTCTGCAAGCCATGGGTAGCTGTGCTCGCTCATCTGAAAGGCCTGAAATCCCCGCCGGAACACGCGATCGCCGTCGACCGCGCCTGCTGGGTCGGCGAACCGGTGGCCGCCGTCGTCGCGACGTCCCGCGCCGCCGCCGAGGATGGCGCGGCTCTTGTTGATGTTGACTACGAACAACTGGATGTCGTCACCGACCTGATGACCGCGCTCGATCCTGAGACGCCGGTGCTGCATCCGGACATGGGCGACAACCTTGCCTTCCGGCGCCTGCACGAACAGGGGGACGTGGACGAAACCTTCCGGACCGCACACAAGGTTGTCTCGGCACGCTTTGTCACCGGACGGCACACGGGCGTGACGCTGGAGCCGCGCTCGATCCTGGTCGACTGGAACCCGGCAGAGGAACAGATGACCGCCTGGCACGCGACGCAGGCACCCCACATGATCCAGACAGTTCTGGCCACTCATCTCGACCTCCCGGAAAGCCGGGTCCGGGTCATCTGCGAGGACGTCGGCGGTTCCTACGGCATCAAGGTGCATGTCTATCCGGACGAAATGGCAACGGCAGCAATCGCCAAGATCATGAAACGGCCGGTGAAATTCATAGCCGACCGGCTGGAAAGTTTCTCCAGCGACATCCACGCCCGCGATCACCGGATCGAGGCCAAGATTGCGGTTGGGGAAGACGGCCGGATCCTCGCCATGGATGTCGATGACTGGACAGCGATCGGCCCTTATTCTGTCTATCCGCGCACCTCCGCCATCGAGGGCAACCAGGTGGTGAACCTCTGCGGTGGCCCGTATGACTTCCAGAATTACCGGGCCAGGACTACGGTCGTCTTCCAGAACAAGACGCCGACCTGCCAGTACCGGGCAGTCGGCCATCCGATCGCGGTTGCGATCACCGAAGGGCTGGTGGACATGGCTGCCGCCGAGATCGGCATGGACCCGGTCGAGATCCGCCGGCGCAACATGTTCAGGGACGATGCCTATCCGGTGACGTCTCCCGCGAACATGCGCTTCGAGGGCCTGTCGCATCACGCCTCCATGGACAAGCTTCTGACGCTGATGGATTACGACGGCTTGCGAGCCGAACAGGCAGAGCTCCGCAAGAAGGGCATTCACAGAGGCATCGGTATTGCAAGCTTCATCGAGCTGACCAATCCCTCGCCCTTCATGTACGGTATCGGTGGCGCGCGCATTTCGGCACAAGACGGGTGCACGGTGCGGATGGATCCGGATGGATCGATCGTCGCCTTGTCCGGCGTAACCGAACAGGGGCAGGGCACCGAGGCGATGCTGAGCCAGGTGGTCGCCGAAGGGCTCGGCGTGTCTCCTGCGCGCGTGCGCGTCATTACCGGCGATACACAAGTGACGCCCTATGGTGGCGGTACCTGGGCGTCGCGCGGGGCCGGTATTGGGGGGGAAGCTGCGCTGCAGGCGGCGCGGGCACTGCGCGGTTCCATCCTTGAGGTGGCCGCCTCCATGCTCCAGGCTGATCAGGCGCAGCTAGACATTCGCGACGGTGCTGTGGTCGACAGCGTCTCGGGCGAGGCCCGCATGCCGCTCGAAGAGCTCGGCCGGATCGTCTATTTCCGCGGTGACACATTGCCGAAGGGCCTGCCGCGTGAACTCGTCCAGACCCGGCACTTCATCACGTCCGAATATCCCTTCGCTTTCACCAACGGCGTCCAGGCATCCTATCTCGAGGTCGATACGGAGACGGGGATCGTCAAACTGCTGAAGCACTGGTGCGTCGAGGATTGCGGGCGGGTGATCAATCCGCTTCTCGTGGACGAGCAGATCCGGGGTGGCATCGTTCAGGGGCTCGGCGGAGCGCTCTTTGAGGAAATCCACTACGACGCGGAAGGCCAGCTCCTGAACGGCTCAATGGCGGACTACCTCGTGCCGATGGCAGCCGAAATGCCCGACATGATCATTGGGCACGTGGAAACGCCGACGCAGGAGAGCCTGCTCGGGGCCAAGGGCGCGGGCGAGGCGGGCACCGCCGGGTCTCCGGCCGCCGTCATGAATGCGATCAACGACGCTCTCAGACCCATGGGGGCGCAGGTAACCGAAATGCCGTTCACGCCTGAACGAATACTCAGAGCGCTCGGAACCTTGAAGGACTGAACCAGAGGGGCCTGGGAGGATAAGGCCCCGAACGCAGGGAGGAACAATCATGAAGTTCGTAACATTGGCAACCGCAACGGCCATGCTGGCCTGTTCCGCCGGCCTCGCCGCCGCGCAACAGACAATCACGGTCAACATCGGCTCGTCGCATCCGGAGCAGAATATCTGGGTCTATGCGATGAAGAACACCTTCCAGCCGGAAGTGAACCGGATCCTGGAAGCTGCCGGCGAGTACAAGATCGACTGGGAGGAATCCTACGCGGGCACGCTCTACAAGTTCACCGACACTCGTGAGGCCGTCATGGACGGCATCGTCGACGTCGGCATGGTCGGCACCGTCTGGGAAGGTGCCAACATGCCGCTCCAGAACGTGACCTACTTCACGCCGTTTGCCACCGAAGACCACAAGATGATCATCGAGATCTTCGACGATCTCTCGGAAAACCTGCCGGAGCTGCGCGACAGCTGGGCGGAGAACGGCATGGTGCACCTGTCATCGCTGATTACCGACAGCTACGACATTTATGCGACCTTCCCGGTCAGCTCCATGAAGGACCTTGAGAACCGCAAGCTGAACGCGCCGGGAACCTCGGCAAACTGGCTGCGCGGGACGGGCGCGACCCCTGTCGACGGTGCGCTGACGACATACTACACCAACATTCAGACAGGCGTGACCGAAGGCACGCTGTCCTTCGCATCCGGTATCCTTCCAACCCGCGTCTATGAAGTCGCGCCGGAACTCACCCGCGTCGGCATTGGCTCGATGTACTTCGGCGGCATCGCCGCCAACAAGGACTTTTTCGACGCTCTGCCGGAGCCGGTTCAGGCCGCCTTCCGGGAAGCTGCAAAGGCGACTTCCGCAGCTCACGGCCAGTATGTCGAGGATCTGGCGACGCGCGCGCTCAAGGAAATGCAGGAAGCGGGCCTGACGATCCACGAGTTGCCGGAAGCCGAGAAAACCGCTTGGGTGAATGGCCTGCCGAATATCGTGGAACCCTGGCTGGAGCAGACGGGCGATGCCGGCCGTGTCGTGCTGAAAGCCTATTTCGACGCCTTGCGCGAACGCGGCGCGGAACCGCTGAGGTCCTGGGACGAAGGTCTCTGATACCGACCTTGCCTCACACCTCTCCCGCCCGGCATCCTGTCCGGGCGGGTTTTTTGAGAGCGAACTGGACGTAACGATGACGGATGACAGCAGAGCCGAGGCCGACGATGCCTATGTTCCGGCGTTCTCGGAGGCGCCATTCGGTGCGATACTTGGCGGCATTGCCGCTATCATGTCATCGGTCGGTACGCTTTCCATCGGCGCGCTCATGGTTCTGATCGTCGCAGATGTCCTCGGCCGTAACTTCTTCAACGCGCCTATCACCGGCGTTGCGGAAATTGCGGCGCGCACCGTTGTTGCCATCGTCTTCCTGCAGGTTGCCGCCGCCATCCTGCAGAAGCGACTGACGCGGGCCGACTTTCTCGTCCGGCGCCTCGAAGGCGTGTCGCCGAAAGGTGTCTGCCTGATCGAGGCCCTGTTCGCCCTTTGCGGCGTCATCGTTTTCGCTCTGATCCTATGGGCCTCCTGGCCGAAATTCGCCAGCGCCTGGGCGACGTCCGAATTCTTCGGTGTCCAGGGTGTCTTCACCATTCCGACTTGGCCTTTCCGGGGCATCACGGTCCTTGGCTCGGCAGTCGCCGTGCTGGCCGCATTCTACCGCGCGCGCGAAGAAATCCGCACATTCCGGAGCCTTTCATGACGACGTTGACTATCGGATTCCTGCTTGTCGGCGCGTTGATCGTTCTGGTGCTCCTCGGTATGCAAATTGCCTATGCGCTGTTCCTGGTGGCCTTTGCCGGGATCTGGATCATACGCAGCAATATCGACCTTGCCCTCAGGATGCTGGAGCTGACCGCCTACAGCGGCATTGCGGATTATCTGTTCGCAACCATTCCCCTCTTCGTGCTGATGGGATTGCTGGTGAGCGTTTCAAACGTCGGGCGAGACACCTTCGAAGTTGCCGAGGAACTTCTGCGCCGGGTCATCTGCGGGCTTGGGGTCGCAACCGTCGCGGCCAACACGATCTTCGCCGCGGTCACTGGCGTTTCCATCGCCTCGGCGGCGGTGTTTACCCGTGTGGCGGTCCCCGAAATGGAGCGCCACGGGTATCGCCCGGCCTTTGCCGCTGGTACGGTTGCGGGTTCCTCGGTGCTTGGCATGCTGATCCCGCCGAGCTTGCTCCTCATCATCTACGGCGTTCTGGCGGAAGTCTCCATCGGCGGCATGTTCATCGCCGGCATCGTACCGGGGCTGATGCTTGCCGGCGGCTTCGTGACAATGCTCGTTGCCGTCACCTTGCTGTTTCCGGGCTTCGTCCTCACCGATCCTGCCGCCGCGAAGGAACGCCGTCTCGACAGGGATATCGAGCCGATGCCGGTCGGCCAGATGGTCGCCAAGCTGGTGCCGATCATCCTGCTTGTGATCCTGGTGCTCGGCGGGCTTTATTCTGGCTATTTCACGCCAACGGAGGCTGGCGGTGTCGGCGCCTGCGGTGCGTTGCTGGTCGCGCTCTCACGCCGCTCCCTCAATCGCCATAACCTGTGGCGGGTGATGAAGCAGACCGGTGTTATCTCAGTCTCGATCCTGCTGCTTCTCATCGCGGCAAGTTACTATTCGCGGATGCTGTCGATCGCCGGTCTTCCCAATGCCATCGCGGGCCTCGTGAACGAGAGCGGCCTCGGCCCGATGGGCTTCATGATGCTGTGCTCTGCGCTCATTCTCGTCATGGGTATGATCCTCGACAGCACGTCGATCCTCCTGATCATGGTCCCGATCGCAGCACCCATTGCGCAGCACATGGGTATCGATCTCAGCCAGTTCGGCATCGTCATCGTGATCGCCGTGGAAATCGGTCTTTTGACCCCGCCCTTCGGTATCTCGGTCTTCACGGTGCATAACACGCTCAACGATCCGGACGTGTCCGTCGAACAGATCTTCGCAGGCACCTTGCCGTTTATCGCAGTCATGCTTTTTGTCTTGCTGCTCGTTATTCTTCTCCCTGGCACCGCCACCTTATTCTTGTGATTGGAAGAAGAAAGCGCAGCTTATCTGTGTAGGCAGATAACACCGTCATTTGCGGTGCGTTTGAACAGTGCTGTCACATTGTTTGAAGTGTCGAAGCGCAAAGCAGCGTTGACTGGTTTTCAGACCCTTGCTCCGGATGCCGAGCATCGCGCTTACAAGGGGCTGAACAACAGGATAGAGAATTCCCATCGCCCGACAGGCAAACGGGAGACGATCATGGGTCGATTCAAATCGCTCCGGCAAGCTTGACGGCTTCTGTCCGCCCACGATCAGATCAACAGATCTTCCGACCGCGCCGATAAAAACTGTCTGCTACCTCTTCTCAGCTCGCTATGAGGCTGAGCCGGACCGGCTGGCCTTGGTGTCACCTATATCCCAGAAAAGACCGGTCATCATTCGTAAGGCTTCGCGGCTTGAAGACAGGAGCAGGTGCTCGTTCGGGGCGTGTTGTGAACAGCCCGGATAGGAATGCGGCAGCCAGACTGTCGGAAGGCCGAGCGTTTCGGAAAAACTCTCGTTGGGAATGGATCCGGCGAGATTGGGCAGAAGCACCGGCTTCTTGCCTGTGGTTTCCTCAACGGAGGCGGCGGCCCGCAATACCCAGGGATGCGCGGGATCGAGACGCGTCGCGTGGAACGTGCCGCGTTCCATCGGTACGATCTGCACGTCAGTGAAGCCTTGGCGGTCGAGGTGGCGACGCAGAGCCGGCAGGATGTCGTCCGGGTCGGTTCCAACGACGTAGCGAAGCTGGCAATGGGCCGTCGCCCAGCCGGAAATTGCATTGACCGGGGCTTCCGGCACACCGCTCTTTTGCGCCAGTACCGCAAAGGAGTTCCAGCCGAACACCCGTTCGGACGGCGTCAGGGTTTCTTCACCCCAGTCCGTGTCGATGGAGGGGCCCTCGAACCCGCCAACCGGGCAGTCCTCAAGAGCCTTGCGGATCTCAGGCGTCAGGCTTGTTGGGCGCCATTCCGGAACCCTGATCTGGCCGCGACGGTCGACGATCGAAGCAAGGGCGTGTGCCAGGACAATTGCAGGATCTTTCAGCAACCCGCCCCAGTTGCCGGAATGATGCGCACCATCGCGATATTCAACGCGCAGGTCGAAATTCACCGCTCCCCGGGATCCCATGAACAAGGTCGGCTTTTCAGGATGCAGGCGCGGTCCGTCGGACGCGATCAGGACATCGGACTTCAGGAGGTCCTTGTTGGCCGAAAAAAGCTCGACCAGTCCGGGTGAACCGCATTCTTCGGCCATTTCCAGAATGATCTTCGCATTGAACCCGAGCGCGCCGCGCGTTTTTACGACAGTCCGGAGCGCGGCAATGTTGATCAGGTGCTGACCCTTGTTGTCCGCTGTGCCGCGGCCATAGATCTTGTCTCCTTCGACAACTACCTTGAACGGTTCCAGGCCCTCGCGCCACTGGTCCGCCTGGGCGCGGATCACATCGCCGTGCCCGTAGATCAAAATGGTCTCAAAATCGGGATTTTCGATCCGTTCGGCATAGAGAAACGGAAATTGGGGAGCCGCCGGGTTCTCCAGGATGCGGCAGATGAAGCCGATGTCATTCAGCATGACAGTGGCCGCGTCGTTCAGGTAACGAAAAAGGTCGTCCCGTCGGAAATCTTCCTGACTTTCGGTCGGATAGGAAACGAGCCTGGAAAGCTCTTCGACAAAATCACCCTTATCGGCGTAGGCTTCAATGTTATTCAGTGCGGTTGCGCGGGATGTCATGCTGATTTGATTTCCTTTTCGGCTACGGCATCGCCCCAGGGGGACATGATTTCCGTGCAGCCGGTATTCATTCCATTTTCGCGCATCACCCCGGCGGGGCAGGCGAAGGCATAGGGATAGACCGTGCGCTTGACCGTGACAGTCGGCTGTATCTTCTCCAGCGAGGCCACGATCTCGGGAGGCAGGTCTTCGTCCGCGATGGTGATCTCGGCGCCGGAGTTGTCGACGCGCGGCTGGTGGAATGCGTCCTCCAGATCCAGTCCGAAATCGATCATGAAGGACGTCAGATTGAGAACCGCAGGCAGAATCTTTCGCCCGCCCGAAGCGCCGATTGCAAAGCGCCTGCCGCCAATCTCGCCGAGCGTCGGGCAGACATTCATCAGGCAGCCCTTGTCGGGCGCGAGTGAATTCGGCTTGCCGGGCTCCGGGTCGAACCACATGATACCGTTGTTCATGAGAAGACCTGTCGAGGGGGAAACCACACGCGACCCGAAGATGGAAAGCAGAGTCTGCGTGACCGCAACCATGTTGCCATCCCGGTCGACAACGGAGAAATGGGTCGTGCAGGACGGCGCGTGCGGCGCATCTTGATCGCCCATGGTTTTCAGGCGGTTTCTGTAGGTGGCACCAAGCGCTTCGACCATCGCACCATAGCTTTTGCCATCGGGTGAGGTGCCCGGCTCGAAGGCCTCTCCCATCATGGAGAGACATTCGGCAAGGTTTGGTCCTGCCGTCAGGCCTTTGGAAGCATGCACCACGCCGCCGCGATAGGGGATGCTGATCGCGTCACGCAGGTCCGCCCGATAGGCTTTGAGGTCTTCGAGGCTGAGCGACCCGCCTTTTGCCCGGATGTCCGAGACCATGGCACTGGCAATGTCGCCTTCGTAAAAATCGCGTGCGCCTGCCTCGGCAAGCCGTTGCAGCGTTTGGGCCAATTGGCTCTGATCAAGCCTCTTCTCGGCAAGGGCAGTCCAGCCGGCGATGGTCGGCCATTGTTCGTCCTCAAGGAAGAGCTTCGCCGCGTCCGGATCCTTGGCCAGTTCGCGTGTGGTGGAAGCAATGATCAGGGATGCGTACCAGTCGACCAACAGGCCGTCTTTTGCGAGGTTCACGGCCGGTGACAGCAAGTCCTTCCAGCCGATCCGGCCGAAGGTCTTGTGTGCCAGTTCCATGCCGGCGACGATGCCGGGAACGGCAATTGCGCCGGCGCCCTGGACATTCCGGTCGTCCTTCACCGAGAGCCATGGAAAAAGGTCGGAGGACTTGCCTGAGCCCTCCAGCGGATAGGCCGCAGGATCGAGTGCTTTTGGAGACCGCATGCCGAAGAACAGCGTGTAGGCCTTCTGCTCGGCCTCGCGCCAGATCATCATGCAGCCGCCGCCGGCCGGCCCGCTCATCCAGGGCTCGACGACACCGATTGCGAAGGAGGTCGCAACGGCCGCGTCCATGGCATCGCCGCCGGCTTCAAGGATCGCGGCGCCGACCTCTGCGGCCTTGCGGTGTTGGGCCGCGACAACACCGCCGCGGGTGGCGGTGACGCGTTTTCGAACGCTCTGGGTCGTGGAGAAATTATTCATTTGATCATGACGTTAAACTGGCTGAACGAAAAGCCCATCAGCACTCTTCTTGTAGAAATGGCAGTCGACGTGTGACGAACCTGCCTGAACGTGCGGAGGTGCTTTTGAGGCGCAAAGGTCCGTCGCCATCGGGCAGCGTGGATGAAAGTGGCATCCCGACGGAGGGGATATCGGATTTGGAAATGTGGCGCCCAGGTGAATGTCGGGAACCGCGAGCGAGGGATCGGGTGTCAGAACCGAGTCCAGCAGTGCTCGGGTATAGGGATGCTTCGGACCGGCAAAGAGGTCGGCTGCCGTGGTTTCTTCGACGATCCGGCCGAGGTACATGACCGCGACACGGGTCGCAAGATGCTCGACGACCGCCAGATTGTGGCTGATAAAGAGATAGGTGAGCCCGAGTTCCTCGCGAAGATCGGCAAGCAGGTTCAGGATCTGCGATTGGATAGACACATCGAGCGCAGAGGTCGGTTCGTCGCAAATGACGATTTCCGGATTGATCACCAGAGCACGGGCAATAGCGACACGCTGGCGCTGGCCGCCCGACAGCTGGCCGGGGTAGCCCCGCCGAACGCGTTCGGGCAGTCCCACGAGATCCAGCATCTTTGTAACCGCCTGGCTGCGAGACGCGCTGTCGCCGATCTTGTGGACCACCAGCGGCAGTGAGACGATTTCCTCGATGGACTTTCGCGGATTGAGTGAGGAATAGGGGTCCTGGAAAATCGGCTGGATGCGCCGGGCCAGCAGTTGCCGATCGCTCGGACCGATCTCCTTGCCGTCGACCAGAACTTCGCCGCTTGTCGGACGTTCCAGTCCGAGCAAGATCTTGGCCAAAGTCGACTTGCCGCAGCCCGATTCCCCCACAAGGCCCAGAACGTCCTTCTTGTGAATGCGCAAGGAGACACCACCGAGCGCCTGCAGCGGTTTCGGCTTGGAGAACATGCCCTGTTTGACCTGATAGGTCTTCGTGATGTTGGTCAGTTCCAGCACCGGTTGACGATTTTTCATGCCCGACATCACGCCACCTCACTTTTCAGCGGTTCATGAATGCAGCGGTACATGTGCTCGCCACTGGCAGAGCGTTCCGGAACGGTCGTGGCACAGGCCTCCACCGCCAGTTCGCAGCGGCTGCGGAACGCGCATCCCGAGACGGTGCCGACAAGGGATGGAACGATCCCGGGGATGGACCCGAGCGGTTCGCCCGGTTTCGTCTTTCCGGGCACCGGAATGCAGTTGAGCAGCCCGCGGGTGTAAGGATGGGCAGGAGTGTCGAAAATTGCCTTTGAGGAGCCGCTTTCCACGATTTCGCCGGCGTACATCACCGCCACCTTGTCGGCGATGCGCGCGACGACGCCGAGGTCGTGCGTGACCAGGATCAGGGCCATGTTCATCTCTCGTTTGAGGTCCGCGAGCAGGCGCAGGATCTGAGCCTGGATCGTCACGTCGAGTGCGGTCGTCGGCTCGTCGGCGATAATCAGATCCGGTTCGCACATCAGCGCCATGGCAATCATCACCCGTTGTCGCAGGCCGCCGGAAAGCTGGTGCGGAAATTGCCGGAGACGGCTTTCCGCTGCCGTAATACCGACCTTGCCGAGAAGGTCGGCTGCACGTGCCATGGCCTCCCCCTTCGACACCTTGCGATGCAGGCGCAGCGCCTCGCAGAGCTGGTCGCCGATCGTATAAGCCGGATTGAGCGAGGTCATCGGCTCCTGGAAGATCATCGCCATGCGGTCGCCCCTGAGCGCCTGCATTTCCCTCTGCGGCATCGATCCGAGGTCACGGCCGTCGAATTCCATCATCTCGGCACTGACCTGCAGCCGTTTACCGAGCAGGCCCATGACGGCAAGAGATGTCAGCGATTTGCCCGATCCCGATTCACCGACGATGCAAAGGGTTTCGCCGCGGTTCAACTGGAAATCGATGCCGCGCACCGCATGCAGCGTACCGCCACTGAGAGGGATATCGACTGTCAGTTTTTTGACGTTGAGAATGGGGGCGTTCATCCCTTGGCCTCCGGTGCAGTGACATCGCGCAGCCCGTCTCCGAGGAGGTTGATCGCCAAAACCAGAAGGAAGAGGGCAATGCCCGGAATGGTGATCAGCCAGGGCTGGAACAGCATCATTTCCTTGCCTTCTGAAATCATCAGGCCCCAGGAAGGCGTGGGTGGTTGAACGCCCAGGCCCAGAAAGGAAAGCGCGGCCTCCAGAAGAATGGCGTGCGCCATTTCAAGCGTCATGACCACGATGAGGTTGTTGGCCACATTGGGCATGATTTCCGAAAGCAGGATGCGCGGCGTGGAGCAGCCGATTGCGCGCGCTGCATTGACGTACTCCAATCCACGTATCTGCATGACGGAGGAACGCATGACGACAGCAAAACGGTCCCAGAGCAGGAAGCCCAGCACCAGGATGACGATCTGAAGCGAACCGCCGAACAGGGCAACGATGGCAAGGGCTACCAGAACCACCGGCATTGCGAGGCGCACGTTGATGAGGAACGTCACCGCAAGATCGACTTTGCCGCCGAAATAACCGGCAGCAACACCAAGCGTGGTGCCGATGAGACCGGAGATAAGGGCTGTGACAATACCGATCAACAGCGATATGCGGGCGCCGTAGAGCAGGCGAGCCAGGTAGTCACGACCGAGCTGGTCGGTGCCCAGCAGATGGGAAGGATCAGACCCGGCCATCCAGAAGGGCGGTTTCATTCTGGCTGCGAGATTTTGCGTGTAGGGGCTGTGCTCTGCCAGCAACGGAGCGAAGACTGCCGCTGCGACGACGAGGCCGAGGACGGCAAGGCCGAACAGAAGGCTGTAATGCCCGAAGACGCGGCGGCGAAGCAGGACGTTGCGGCTGACAGCGACGATGCTTTCTGGGGTTTGTGCGGAGGCGCTCGTCATATCAGCCTACCCTGATGCGCGGGTCGAGCCAGGCGTTTGCCAGGTCCGACAGCAAGGTGAAGAGGATGTAGAAGCAGGAAAAGATCAGGATAAGAGCCTGAACGGTCGGCAGGTCGTGACGGCCGATGGATTCCCATGCGAGATACCCTGCGCCGTGCAGGGCGAAAATGGATTCCACGACGATGGAGCCACCGAGCATGAAGCCCATCTGCACTGCCGAGAGCGATACCACCGGAACGATTGCGTTTCGGAGAGCGTGTTTGAACAGCACTCGTCCTGCACCTGCCCCTTTGGCCCGCGCTGTGCGGACGTAATCAGCGTTCAGCACTTCCAGCATTCCGGCACGAGTGAGCCGCATGATCGCGGGCATGGCGTAGTAGCCGAGCACGATCGTCGGCATGATGAAGTGCCGCCATGTCTCGGAACCTGACGGTGGCAGAAGGCGGAACTTGATCGAGAAGACAACGATCATGATCAGCCCAAACCAGAAACTTGGCATGGCCTGGCCGGCGACTGATATGAAGAGAGCTACACGGTCGATCAGCGAGTTTGGCCGGATCGCGGCAAGGACCCCGAGCGGAACGGCCGTCAGCAGCGCGAAGGAAATCGCGCATACGCCAAGCGTCATCGTGACGGATAGACGGTCGGCGATAAGTTCTGCAACCGGAAGCTTGAAGTAATAGCTTTGGCCGAAGTCACCCTGTACGGCGCTCCAAAGCCATTCTGCATATTGTTCTGCAAAAGGCCGGTCGAAACCATACTGTTCGTTTATTGCTGCAATATCGGCTTCGGTCGCGTTTTCTCCGGCGATCGCGGTGGCCGGATCTCCTGAAAGATGTAGAAGCGAGAAGCTTATCGCCGAAACGGTAAACGTCACCAGAACGGCCAGGCCAAGCCGCTTGAGAGCAAAGGCAAGCATGAAGTGCACTCCAACACGAGGGACGCCCCGCTCTCCGGTAGCGAGCGGGACCAGGACGGCAGGGCCGTCTTATTTCCAGCTCATCTCGAAGAAGCGGACGATTTCATCCGGCGTCGGCGAGAAGTCGACTTCCGTCGTGAAGACGTAGTTGGTGTTGTAGGAGAACAGCGGGATCCAGTAAGCCTCGTCCGCGATCTTCTTCAGCGCCTTGGAGTAGTTTTCCTTGCGAACTTCACCGTCAACCGTCGTGTCACCGGCATCCAGCCAGTTCTTGACCTCTTCGTCGCGGGCGAAATCCTGGTTGCCGAACTTGAAGAAGAGGCTGGTGATGGCCGAGATGTCGGCAATCGAGTTGGAGCCCCAAGTCAGGAACCCGAAGCCGGCATCGCCTTTCTGCTGCATTTCACGCAGTGCTGAATATTGCAGGTAGTTGAGATCGGTCTTGATGCCGACCTCAGCCAGATAGGCCATCATGGCTTCCGCATAAGGCCGGTTGCGGTAGGCATAGAAGTCGATCGTGAAACCATCCGGATAGCCGGCCTCAGCCAGCAACTCCTTGGCCTTCTCGGGATCGTACGGGTAGGCTTTTACGTCCTGCTCGCAGCCGAACTGGCTCGGGTAGCAGGCGGACGGAACAACTTTCGAGCTGCCCTGGAGAAGGTTGTCGACAATGGCCTGACGGTCGATGGCATATCCAACGGCCTCACGAACTTCCTTTTTCTGGAACGGATTTTCACCGCCGCGGCCGGCGGCATCCATCGTGATGTACCCGATCCGCATGGTGCTCTCGTTGGAGACGGTGAATTGGTCCATCGTCTTGAGCTGAGCGGCCTGATCGGACGGAACGTTCCAGATCATGTCGATGCCCCCGGAGAAGAGCTCGGCCATCTGCGTGTTCACGTCCGGAATGGTGCGGATATCGATGGTTCCGATGGAGGCTTTGCCTTTCGGGCTTTCGTGATAGTCGTCGTACTTCTTGAGAACGTAGTGTTTGCCGGGGTCGACGCTTTCAACCATGTAGGGCCCCGTTCCGACGGGCTTCTGACCCATTCCGGTCGGCCCGACCTCGGCGTAGTATTCATTCGGATAAATGGACACCAGCCCGGCCAAGTATTCAAGCGCTGCCGGGAAGGGACCTTTGGTGTGGATCCGCACGGTGTACTTGTCGATCTTTTCCGCGCTTTCCATCCAGTTGACGTTGCCGGGAACGACCACGTGATTGTCTGGATTGACGACGTAATTGACGGTGTAGACGACATCGTCGGCATCGAACTCCTCACCATTGTGGAACTTGATGCCTTCACGCAGCTTGAATTCCAGTGTGGTGTCGTCGATCCACTCCCAGGAAGACGCCAGGTTGCCGATGTATTCTCCGGTCTTTTGATCGCGGTACACGAGACCGTCCCAGACCTGACGAGCCAGGATCGTGCCTTCACGCGCCGACTGGAAGTAGAAGTCGGTGGTTTCCAGTTCTTTTGAAAAGGCTGTGCGAAGTGTGTCATCCGCCTTGTCTGCAAATGCCTGACCGCTGGAGAGTGCGGCGGCAAGAGCGATCGCACCTGTCGCTATGATTGGATTCATCTGTTCAAAACCGGCCCTTAGCCGACCCTCTGGTTGGTTTTTGTTGTATTATTATTTAATACTTATTATTTTATAATCATAGAGTGCATTTTATTCTCGCTTTTTGTCAAGCGTGGGAGTGCCCTAAAGTTAGGCGAGGCTAATTAAGTGGCGAAACCAATTCAGAAAAAGCAGGACACGCTGTTCGTCGGGTCACTCGAAAAGGGGCTGCGGATCATGTCCGCCTTCAATGCGCATCGCACCGAGCTTGGCCTGACGGAGCTTGCCGAGATCGTCGGAATGGACAAGAGCGCGGCGCAGCGGTTCACCAACACACTTCACAAGACCGGCTATCTCGAAAAGGATCCGGAAAGCAGGCGGTTCCGGCCGTCCCTGAAGTTCCTGGAACTCGCGGCCGCCTATTTGTGGTCCGATCCCTTCGTCCAGTTGGCCATGCCAAAGCTGATCGACCTCAGCCGCGATCTCGGTGAGCGGGTGAATGCCGCCAGGCTCGCCGGCTCCGACATCATCTATGTCATCCGCATTCCGACCCAGCTCACCAGTTTCGGAGCCATGGTGGTCGGCAACAAGGTGCAAGCGCTGAGTTCATCGTCCGGCCGCATCATGCTGGCCCATATGAGCGAGGAAGAACGCCAGTTAGCGCTGGAGACCTGGCCAATCGACAAGATTACGCCCCGGACGGTGACGGATCGGTCGCAGATTGCAAGGGAAGTTGAGGAAGCCGGGCAACAGGGATACGGTATTGCGGTCAACCAGAACATCATCAATGAAATTGGTATCGCGGCACCGGTGTTTGACCGGATAGGCAGGGTCGCGGGCACCGTACAGTGTTCCGTGTCTTCGCAAAAATGGTCGCTCGAACGCGTTCACAATGAAATCGCGCCAAGGCTGATGGAAGTCGCCAATTCAATCAACCTGCTGCGGTGAGGCGAGAGGTTGCTTCCTCGTGACCTGGGTTCCGGCGTGAACGGGCCGTGCTATCGCGGTCGCCAGCTTGATTTCCCTCTGTTCGACATTACGGTCGGGCTCGCCGCTACCGGCATTCCAGTACCATTGATATCCGGGCGAGGTCCTCACAGTTCTTCGCGCGCTGCCGCCCCGGCGTCGTAATACGCCGGGGCGGGACCTTTGCCATCAGGCCTGTTGCAGGAGAAGGCCCTGTGCGCGCTCAAGCGCCTTCATCTGGTCTCCGGCCGGGTCCGCGGTCAGCAGTGAAGGCTGGAACCGGACGGTTTCGATCTCTCTCACGCCGATGAAGTCGAGCCACCAGCCCAGATAGGTCGAATGGTGGTCGGTTCCATATTTGGCGGGTGCCCCCGGTGCATAAACCCCTGAGGTATAGAAGACCCGCGCCGACTTGCCGCTCAGCAACCCGCTGTACCCCGCTTCGGGATCGAAGCCGAACAGCAGGCCGGGTTGGGTGATGATGTCGATATATTGCTTGAGCTTGTAGGGGATGCCGCCGTTCCACATCGGCACCGACAGCACATATTCATCCGCATTGATGAAGCGGTCGGTGACGGCAACCACCTGGTCCCAGGCACTCTGGCGTGGCGCGTCCATGTCGCCCACGCCGAAAAAGGTCATCTTCGCCGCCGCCTTGTCGCCGTCGAACTCGGGCAGATCAGCGTTCCACAGCTCGAGCCGGTCAATGGCAACGTCCGGCTGGGCCGCCTGCCGCGCCGCGAGATAAGCCTCGGCAAGCTTGCCGGATTGCGACATCGGGCCGCGCGGCGATGCCGCGATATAGAGAATTTTGGTCATGCGTCGTTCCTTTCGATTGGGGTCGGTGAGTTGAGGTCAGTGGTCAAAGACGTCGTGGATGGTGGCGCTGATTTCCGGAGCATGTGTTGCCAGCGCGAAATGACCGGCGTCGAAGATGCGCGTCTCACCGCCCGGTAGCAGCACCTGGAGGCAGGTCACGGCCTCCATGGTGAAGAAGGGGTCGTTGGCACCCCGGGCGATCAGCGCCCGAAGCTGCCTGCGAAGGATGCGGAGGCAAGCAGGGCAGGTGCAAAGCCCGCCGCGACGGGGGATCTGCTTGGTGATGATCGGTTCATGTTGCATCGTTAGTAACCAGTAAAAACCACTTAGACAGTTATTTAGTAACCGCTTATAGAAATTATAGACAGTTACATTAACGTGATGGTGTGTGCGAAAATGTAACTGGTGAAATCTGGAAATAACGGTTATCAAAGCGGATCGTGCCCTCGACTCGCAGACGGAGGACCAGATGACACAAGACCCCAGACCGGCGCCGTTCTTCGTCGGAGAAAACCCCGCGCTGGATTTCCTGAACAGCGTCGCGATGCCGCGATCCATGCGCTACGACTGGCTGGAGACCGGCCCGGATCTGCTGGACTGGCTGGTCGCCGCGGAGCTTGCCTCGGAGGCTGAGTTGGCTCCTTTCCGAAAAGCTGCCGCCGCGCCCGCGCTTGAAGAGGCACGGCAAGAGATCGTTGCCTTCCGCGAGAGGTTACGGCCCTTCATAGAAGATGTCCGCGGCAGCCAGTTGACGGATGCGGGCCATCCCGTCATTACCGAGATCAATACGATCCTCGCGCGGGGTGCGCGTTTCCTGCAGATCGCACCCGCCACGGAATTGGACGGCCTCACCGCGCAGCCCCTTATCCTTGTCGACAGGCATCCGCTGACAGATCCGCGCGAGTTGATCGTCAGGATCGCGACTGCCGCCGCGCGCCTGATCACCGAGGCTGATTTCCGCTATGTGCGCAATTGCGAGGGGCCGACCTGCACGCTGTATTTCCTCGACATCAGCAAGAACCACAAGCGGCGCTGGTGCTCGATGGAGGTCTGCGGCAACAGGGCCAAGGCTGCCGCCTATCGCAAGCGCTGACCGGGTGCGCACCCCGTCGCTGATTTTTTCCAACTTTCTTTGTCACAGTCTCCCGCACCGCTGCCTCTTTCTCTACATGCGGCCGGGACTGGCCCGGCGCAGGTCACTGAGGACGAAAAGATGAAAACCCACGACGTGCAATCCATCAGCATCGCGAAACCTCGCTCGGAGGTATTTGCCTTTATCGCCAACCCGGCGAATTTGCCCAAATGGACCAACGCGTTCAAATCCGCTGACGCCGAAAGCGCCGAGTTGGTCACCCCGAACGGGGCGGTTCCGATCCGGCTGGAAACCCGCGCCTCCGCCGAACACGGGACGGTCGACTGGATCATGACCTTTCCCGACGGCTCAATGGGGGCGGCTTATTCGCGGGTGACCGAGGATGCGGGCGACACGTCGATCTATTCCTTCGTTCTGATGGCACCGCCGGTGCCTCTTGAAATGCTGGAGGGTGCATTGGAAGAACAGAAAAAGACCCTGGCCAAAGAGCTGGTGTCGCTTCAGGCTCGGCTCGAGGCATGATCCATCTGGATCCCGAACAGGTGAGCGCCGCGCGGCAAGGAGACCGCGCGGCGCTGGCATCGTTGGTGCGGTCCTTGCAGCGTCCGGTCTATGGGCTTGCCATGCGAATGCTGGCGCATTCCGCCGACGCCGAGGACGCCACGCAGGAAATTCTCATCAAGATCATCACCCATCTCGGCACAATCCGCGACGACCGGGCCGCGGGGGGCTGGGCGCTGAAAGTCGCATCCCGGCACCTTGTCGGGATGCGCAAGCGCAGCCGCGTGGAGGCGATGCGGATGAGCTTCGATGATTTCGCCAACGATCTGGAAACCGGGCTCGTCGTTCCGGACGACGATCAGACCGACAGCGTGATCACGGCCATCGCGATCGAAGAGATCAAGATCGGCTGCACGCTGGCGATGCTGACCTGCCTCAACCGCAGCCTGCGTATTGCCTATGTGCTGGGCGACATCTTCGAGATGTCCGACAGCGAGGCGGCGGAGGCGCTTGAGATATCCGCCGCCGCCTACCGGCAAAGGCTGAGCCGCGCCCGGCAGGAGGTTACCCGCTTCGTGAAGACTTCTTGCGGGGTAGTTTCGCAAAGCGCTGCGTGCCGATGCGAAAAGCGCCTGACGGCGGCACAGGACAGTGGCCGGGTCACCCTGGGCGCTCCGGCGTTCGGGCTGGGCGCCCCGGCTACCGATATCCCCAAACTGCGCCGCCAGATCAGGAATTTGGAAGAGGGACGACGGGCCGCCGCGTTGATGCGGTCGAACCCGTCCTTTCCAACCAATGTTGGCGATCTGATCATGGAGGTCATGAAATAACGCTCTTAGCTTCGCGTTCCCCACAGCGCTGACCGCAGCCACGGCGGTCGGCGCTGTGACATCCCTTCGCGCGCCGTTCAAATGGCCCTCGACAGCAATGCCCTTCCGACTCAGCCGCTGGTGTGGAGCGCTGCACCGCCGGAAGCGGAGCGGACAATGGTGTCGAGCCGTTTCAGGTCGCCACCGAATGGGGACATCACCGCGGAGAACGCCGACGAGGACCCGTCGCTCACTTCCTGTCGCAATATAGATGCGAAGGTACCGGTCGGGCTGAGGTCGATATAGTTTGCTCCGCCTTTCGCCTCGATCGCCGCGATGGTGTCGTGCAGCCGCATCGGTTCGCGCACGATCCGCCAGAGGTGAGCGCCATCGGCGGTGTCCACCGTCTGTCCGAGACAGGCCGACCAGACCGGCCAGAACGGCGTTTCAAAGGAAAGACCATTCACCGCGTTCAGATAGTCTTCCCGGGCGGTCTCGATCCAGCGGGAGTGAAAGGCAAACGGAACCGGCAAACGCTGGAAGGGAATGTCCAACCGCCGCAATTCCGCAATCACCCGCTCCGCCTCGCTTTCTGGCGCGGCGAGGACACAGTGGCGCTCCGCATTCACGCCGGCAACCTCCGTCGCCTCCTGCAGGACCGGCGATCTTTCACGAACCTCTTGCGGTGCCAGGATTGCGATCAGCGTGCCGGTTGACGTTGTCCTGCGAAAAACCGAGGGCTGGTGGGCCAGGGCCTTGAGGGCTCTTTCGAAGGGCAGCATGCCGGCCAGGCTCATGGCAACGAACTCGCCCAGGCTGACCCCGACCAGAAGATCGGGCCGAATGCCTTTGCTCTGCAGCAGCTTTGCCGCGGCAAACTGGGTCATGAAGAGAGCCGGGTGGGAATGCTCGAGATGGTCGAACGGCTCGCTCAGGCTGTGTTTGGTGGAATAGATGATTTCAAGAGGTGAAAAGCCTTGCGTCGTCTTTACGATCCGGTCACCGATTTCCATCCACTGTCTGAACACCGGGGCGGCATTAAAAAGGTCGGCTGCCATGTGATAGTACTGAGATCCTTGTCCCGCAAAGCAAAAGGCCGTGGGCAAGGCGGAGGAAAATGAACGCATGCAAAAGACCCTGAGGGGCAATCCGGAAACTCACGGCTTCTTGTCGCATGGACCTGTCGCCAACGGCAAGCAGCTCTTGTCACCTGATCGCGTGGCGGTGTGGTGGCTGTTCCTGGACGAGATCCGCGATGCAGACTGGGAAAAGCTCGACAGCATCCTGATCGACGAAGAGCAGGAGCGATCGGACAGGTTCCATTTCGAGCGAGACAGGCAGGTTTACATCGCCGCGCATGCGGCCTGCCGCGGCCTGTTGAGCTACTGTCTCGGAGAACTGCCCCGAAGCTGGCGCTTCAGTGTTGAAGACCATGGCAAGCCCGAGCTTATCTGTCCGCCGGGACAGCCCCGGTACCGAATTAATATTTCCCACACCCGCGGGCTGGCAGCCGTTGCCCTGGCGCGGGAACATGATATCGGCGTTGACGTGGAATGGCTGCAGCGCGATGCGCCGGCGGATGATCTTGCCAAGCGAATGTTCGCCGAAAGCGAGCGTCTGAAGGTCGAGGTCGCGACGGGAACGGAGAAACTCGATACGTTCCTCAGCTTCTGGACCCTCAAGGAAGCCTATGTGAAAGCCATCGGCAAAGGCTTGTCGCAACCTCTCGACGCCTTCGCCTTCGATCTGGAAACGGACGAGATCAGTTTCCGGGACGATTTGGCCGACACAGCCGCCAACTGGCACTTCGAGCGCTACCGTCCCGGGCCGGAACATCTGATGGCTTTGGCCGTGCGCCATCCCGACAAATCCAGCCTGATCGTCGATTCACAGCCCGCACCGCTCTCCTATCTGCTTGATCTTGCCGACACCCACAACTGAAGCGATGTCCGCTGCGGAGGGCCGCTAGGCGGGCAGAATGTCCCTCAGATATGGCTCGATACCAATGCTTTGATCCCACTGTCTCGGATAGCCAAGGGATACTTCCTCGAACCGGGTGGTGCCGCGCCAGTCGGTGCGGCGTGTATGCAGATGACCTGACACGACGACGCTTGCATTGAAGCGGATGTGCCAGTCCTCGGTCCTGCGCGTACCGCACCAGGGCGTGAAGCGCGGTGCCCGAGGAATGTGAATAAGGTCGCTGCGCAGGGGGAAATGGTTGATCAGGATTGTCGGCATGCCTTCAGGGATCCCTGCAAGGCGTTGCTCGGTTTCCTCGATACGCCTTTCGCACCACTCGTCCCTGCTTGTCCAGGGGGAGGGATCGAGGAACATTTCATCCGCGCAAACGGCGCCTTCTTCCCGGGCCCAGGCGACGACGGTCTCGCGATCGATGTGGTCCGGTCGGAAGCTGTAGTCATAAAGGAGAAACAGAGGCACGACGACATGCTCGCCGCCTTGCCCCTTCCAGACTTCATAGGGGTCTTCAGGGGTCACGACGTTGAATGACCGGGCCAGATCGACGAGCGCACGATAACGGTTTTCTCCGGCGAGCGCCGGGTGGCCCCGTTCCTCCGGAATGGCCCAGAGATCGTGATTGCCCGGAACCCAGAAGACCTTTTCGAATTTCCGCGTCAGGACGTCGAACGCCAGGCGCATGTGCTCGAACTTTTCTGCAATGTCTCCGGCGACGATCAGCCAGTCGCTGCCGAAGGCGGGCAGATCAAGAAGCGCGTCGCGATTGGCAGGGCTTGCCAGATGCAGGTCGCTGATGGCTTTTATTTTCATGGCGTTGGGGATTGTTACCTACTTCCTTGACGCCGACGGGCGCTTGGGAAACACTTCACGGAAAGGATGTAAAAGTCCAGCCCAGATCCCTCCCGCATGCGAGCTCTCATGACCGAAAACCATCCAGTCGAAGGGAATTTGCCAAAGACAGCGGGCGCTCCCGAAGATGGTCATGATATCGACTGGTGGTCGATCCTGTCCGACAGGGATTTCCTGGAAAATCCCTATCCGACACTAAGTCGGCTGCAGGCCGGTGGGCCGGTTCAGTTCGATGAACGCAGCGGGATCTATTTCGTACTTGGACACAAGGCTTTCAGCCGCATTTCCAAATCCACCGCGATGGGCCGGGACACGCGCAACTGGCTCGGAGGGTGGACGTCCGACGACTACCGCCAGCATGACCCGGTGGGGTTTCGTCTTTTCAGCGAATTCCAGCCGCAGATGATCAATTGTGACGGCGACGAACACAGGCGGATGCGCAAGGTCTATGAGCCGGCCTTTCGGGCACAGGCCATGTCGCGCCTCGTGCCCATGATCGAACAACAGGCCAGCCGGTTGCTGGCTGCGATGCCCGATGACGGCCAGGTCGATTTCATCGACGCCTTCGCGGCGCCTCTGCCGCTGCGGGTGCTGTGTGAACTGTTCGACATACCTGATAGCCTCGATGTCACGATCAGCAAATGGAGTGCGTCGCTTATTCGAATTGGCGATATCCTGATGACGCCGGAGCAGAAGCGCGAGGCCATGGACGCCCTTCGCGACTTCAAGGATTTCCTGCGAGACCAGATCAGGCAGCGTCAGGACAAGCAGGAAGACAATCTGATGAGGCTGGCGATCCAGGCGCGTCTCGACGGAACGCTGGATGAAGACGAGACTCTGACGAACCTGGTGTCGATGCTGGTAGCCGGACATGAGACCACCGTGACGCTGATCGGGAACGGCATGTTGCTCCTGCTTCGCCATCCCGGGGAACTGGAGCGCCTGCGACAAGACCCCGGGCTGACCCGGACCGCTATCGAGGAATTCCTGCGCATGGAACCGGGCGGCAACATGATTTTGCGCGTTGCCCTGGAGGAGTTCGATGTCGAAGGCACGCGCATTCCCAAAGGAGCGCCGGTGATCGGCCTGATCGGCGCCATCAACCGGGATCCCGCGCGCTTCGAACGCGCCGACGAATTCGATATTGGACGGCAGGCCAATGCACAGTTCACCTTTGGTGGCGGAGCGCATTTTTGCATAGGTGCACCTCTGGCGCGCCTTGAGGCCCACATCGCTTTCTCCTCGGTTCTTGGGAAATACCGGCACATTGAACTGGCGGGGCCGCCGGAATGGCGGCTCGACCGGATGAATGCCCGCGGTCTCGGGGTCTTGCCTTTGCACGTAAGGACAGCTGCATGAGCCGCCCCGTTGGTATCGAAGCCATGAATGTCTTCGTTGGCATGGCTGCGCTTGATGTGCGCGAACTTTGCACCCATCGAGGCCTGGATCTGCCGCGCTTCGAGAACCTCCTGATGCAGGAAAAGACCGTCGCGTTGCCATACGAGGACCCGGTTACCTTTGCGGTCAATGCCGCCCGGCCAATCGTCGACAGCTTGAGCGAGGACGAGCGAAACCGGATCGAAATGGTGATCACCTGCACCGAATCCGGGATCGATTTCGGCAAGTCACTCAGCACCTATGTTCACAAGCATCTGAACCTGAAGCCGAACTGCCGTCTCTTCGAGATAAAGCAGGCCTGCTATTCGGGTGGTGCCGGGCTGCAAATGGCGGTCAACTTCGTTCTGGCCCAGACCTCCCCGGGCGGGAAAGCGCTGGTGGTGACCACCGATATCTCCAGGTTCGCTCTTGCCGATGCGAATGCCGTGCAGGAATGGGCCTATTCGGAGCCAAGTTCAGGCGCCGGCGCCGTGGCCATGCTGGTGTCCGACAGGCCGCATATCTTCTCGATCGATCCGGGGGCCTATGGCAATCACGCCTTTGAGGTGATGGATACCTGCCGCCCGGGGCCGGACACGGAAGCCGGAGATGCCGATCTTTCCCTGATGGCCTACCTGGATTGCTGCGCCGGAGCCTTCGAGGATTATTCCCGCAGGGTCGAGGGGGCCGATTTCCGTGAGACCTTTTCACAGCTTTGCTTCCATACGCCCTTCGGCGGTATGGTGAAGGGCGCGCATCGTCACCTGATGAGAAAACTCTACAAGGCCAAACCTCAGGAAATCGCTGACGATTTTGACAAGCGGCTGGGACCAAGCCTTGCCTATGGAAAAAGGGTGGGCAACACGGCTGGCGGGTCGGTGTTCGTAGCCCTGGCAGGGACCATCGATACAGTGGACCTTACCGAACCGGTCCGCATCGGACTGTTTTCCTACGGGTCGGGTTGCTGTTCGGAGTTCTTCAGCGGCGTGGCGACTGCGCAGAGCAGGCAGAAACTGCGGTCCATGGAGATCTCAAAGTCTCTCGATGAGCGATACCGGCTTTCCATCGCCGAATATGAAGAGCTGCTTTCCGGTGGATCCGTTATTCGTTTCGGCACCAAGGATACGAAACTTGACCACGGGATCATTCCTGGCGCGTGGCCGGCTGCGGGAAAGAAAGACCGCCTTGTTCTCGATACCGTAAAAGACTACCACCGAAACTATATCTGGATCTGACGAGACGTCAGGGGGGGCCTTTGGACAGCAAGCAAATCGCGGACATAGTCATCGCGGAGATACGTGAAACCGTGCCTGAACTGGCGGATCAGCCCATCACCCCCGAGGATTCGATGGCGGAACTTGGTGTCGATTCCATCGAACGTAGCGAGGTTATCCTGTCGACCATGGAAAAACTCGGCCTGAAGATCCCGATGGTCCAGCTGCATGGTCCCAAGAACATCGGGGAACTTGCCGAGTTGCTGTTCAACAAGAGCGCTGGATGACCCTGTGACCGTCGCAGTAACCGGAATTGGCGTTGCCTGTGGCCTTGGCCACGGCAAGACGGCATTTCGGAAAGGACTGTACGAAGCGCCCGACATCTTTTCCCGCCTGACGCGCCAAGGGCGCGGGCCAGCGGAAGGTGAACCGCCTTTCATCGGTGTGGAAATGCCGGAACCTCCCGAGGTATTGGCACCGCGCCTTGCCAGGACAGCGTCCTTCAGCGGCCGTGTTGCGCTGTCCGTCCTGCAGGAAGCCTGGCAGGACGGGGGACTGGACGACATTGATCCTCAGCGGATCGGGCTTGTCGTCGGCGGCAGCAACCTGATGTCCCGGGAACAGGCGTTGGCGGCACAGGACTATTCGGCAAGGCTTGCCTATGTGCCTCCGCGCCATGCACACATGTTCCTCGATACGGACATCTGCGGCTTATGTGCGTCCACCTTCGAGATCCGCGGGTTTGCCTATTCACTCGGTGCTGCGTCCGCAAGCGGCGCCGTGGCGCTCATTCAGGCCAGAGAGGCAATCCGGTCGGGCCGTGTCGATGTCTGCATCGCCCTAGGAGCCCTGCAGGATCTGTCAGCCTACGATCTCCACGCCATGCGCTCGCTGGGGGCAATGGGATCCATGCGCTTTGCCGAGCGCCCTGGGCAGGCTTGCCGGCCCATGGATGCCGCGCGGGACGGGTTCATTTATGGCGAAGCCTGTGCGGCCCTGGTGCTCTGCCGTCAGGATCTGGCTGCAGCGGGTAAACCCTATGGGAGAATTGCCGGTGCCGGTCTTGCTGTCGATGGCGCGCGAGGGCCAGAACCCAATTCGGCAGGGCAGGTCCGTGCAGCCATGACGGCGCTGGCCGAAGCTGGCATGAGTGCGTCCGATATCGATTATGTAAATGGTCACGCAACCGGCACGCCCGCAGGCGATGACGCCGAATGCGAAACCTACCGGACCCTCGGGCTGGAGGAGGCCCGGATCAATGCGACCAAATCCATTCTGGGGCATGGATTGAGCGCCGCAGGAGCCATCGAAACCGCGGCGGTGTTCATCCAGATGAGGGAAGGTCTGTTGCACCCGACGCGCAATCTTGAAAAGCCTCTGGATAGCCGGTTCAACTGGGTCGGTTCGGAGCCCGCTGTCCATGACATACGGCGCGCATTGAAACTCTCCTTCGGTTTCGGTGGCATGGATGCTGCGCTGGTGCTCGAAGCTCCCGATACCGGAGGACACGCGTCATGACGTATGACACTCTCAACGTGACCTTTCGCGACGGTCTATGCCGGATCGCTTTCAATCGTCCTCAGGTCGGCAATGCAATCAATGGCCGGATGATCGAGGAAATCTCGCACCTGCTGGAGATTTGCTCTGCCGACACGGGCCCGGACGGCAGGCCTGTGACGGTGATCGTGATCGAGGGAGGCGAGGACATCTTTTGTGCCGGCGGGGATTTCGAGGCAATTTCCGAAAACGGAACGGCCGGAGATCCTGCCCCTCTCTACGATATCTGGCTGAAGCTGGCCGGGGGGGCTTTCGTGACGATCAGCCTGGTCAAGGGGCGTGCCAATGCCGGCGGGATCGGTTTCGTTGCCGCGTCAGATATCGTGATTGCGCAGAAGAGTGCGAGCTTCGGTCTATCCGAACTGCTTTTCGGTATCTACCCGGCCTGTGTCCTGCCGTTTTTGATCAGGCGCATGGGGCGCCGGGGCGCGCATTATATGACACTGATGACCAAACCGGTTTCTGCTGCCGAAGCCCTGTCGTCGGGTCTGGTCGATGTCCTGGCGGAGGACGGCGAGACAGCCCTGCGCCAGCACCTGGCACGTCTTCGGCATCTGACGCGGCCTGCTCTTGCCCGGTACAAGTCCTATCTTGCCGGTTGCAGCGGAGATCCGGTTCAGGACAGACAGCAAGCGCTTGACGCCAACCGGACCATGTTTTCAGATCCCGGTATTCTTGCCGGCATTCGCCGTTATGTCACCGAACTCAAATTTCCCTGGGAGACATGAGTGGCGGCAGACTGCGCCAGATCCACAACCTTCTCCAGGGGCGGAAGGTTTGCTTCCGGCAACTCCTCTCGTCTGACGAACGTGCGGTTGAGCAGGCTGATTGACAAGAGATACAGGAAGGACTGGTTTTCCTTCGTGCTGATCTCCCCGGCCGGTTTGGTCAGGACCTTGTTTGCAAGCCGCTGAGCAAATTTCACGTTGAGGAACGGCAGCTTCGAAAGCTCGGCCTCGCTCAGGACGAGGTCAAGATAATCGGGCCGTCTTGCGGCAAAGGCGGCCGCATCCGGGGCGCGGTAAGGGAACTTGCGTTTGTCGACGATCCGGTCCGGCAACCGGTCGCGGAACGCTTCGCGCAGGAGCCGCTTTTCCGAAAAGCCGTCATCGAATTTCAGATTGACGGACGTGGCCAGGGCAAACACATCCGGGTCAAGGAACGGGCACCGGTTTTCAACACCGTGGGCGAGGCTCATTCGCTCCCCCTGCGTCGACAGGAGATAGCCCGACAGAAGCGTCTTGTATTCAAGCCATTGGGCCTTTTCGACCGGCGACAGATCCGCAAAGCCGGGCTGCGCTGCAACGAGCGTTGAAATTGCTTCAAACGGGTCGCCGGCGTCCTTCAGGAGGCGAGCGGAAAACAGGCCGTTCTGGAACCTCAGCTCATGAGAAAACAGGCCGGGCATCTTTTCCTGCGAGAATTGCTGGTAAAGACCGGTCATGGCGGCGATGTGCTCGGGACCGTAATGCGCCAGATGTGGATAGAACAGTTTCAGCCGCGCCCGGCGGGCGTCATCGGTATGGTCATCCCAGCTGCCGCGCAGAAGCGTTTCCTTGAAGAGATCATAACCGAGGAAGGCCTCATCCGCGCCTTCCCCGCTGAGAATGACCTTGATCCCTTCTTCCTTCGTTCGCCTTGAAAGAATGTACATGGGCACGAAGGCACTTCTGAAGGCCGGGATCTCGGCATGGAAGACTGCGTCCGGTGTGTTGTCCGCAATGTCGGCATAGGTAATGCGTTGCGCATGGTGATGGGTGCCGAGATGACTGGAAACCAGCTGCTGGTCTTCCGACTCGTCGAATTCCGCGTCTTCGAACTCCACCGAAAAGGTTGACACGGGCCTCGTCGTGAAGTCCTTCGCAAGCGTAGCCACGATGGCGGAATCGACGCCGCCACTTAAATAGACGCCTACCTCGACATCGCTGCGCAACCGGAGTTCGACACTCCGGGTCAGGCGTTCCCGGATCAGTTCCAGAGCCTCTTCTTCGGAAGTGACATCCGGTCCTTCATCGAACCTGAGATCCGCGTAGGTCTTTGTCGTCAGCTCGCCATTGCGGAATGAAAGCCACTGTCCCATCGGCAGGTTTTTTATGCCGTGGAAGCCCGATTGATCGGGAAGTGGCGTCCACTGGCCCAGGATCGCGGCGAGTTGTGCCGGATCCTGTTCGAAGGAGAAACCCGGCACGGCCAGAAACGCTTTCATCTCCGACCCGAACAGCAGGGATTCGCCCCGCTGAGCGTAGAACATGGGTCGCTTTCCGAAGCGGTCACGCGCAAGAAAGACCTCGCGGTTCCTGGAATCGTAAACAGCGAAGGCAAAGCCGCCGTTGAACCTGCGCAGGCAATCCGGCCCCCAGGTAATCCAGGCATTGAGAACGACTTCGGTATCGCATCGGGTCGTGAACCGGCAGCCCCTGGCTTCCAGTTCCGTTTTAAGTTCCCGGTAGTTGTAGATCTCGCCGTTGTAACAGAGCCAGTAGCGGCCAGTGGGATCGCCGAACGGCTGGGCTCCGGATGCAGGATCCAGGATCGCCAGACGGACGGTGCCCATGGCAAAGCCGTTGTCGACCACATAACCGGCTCCGTCGGGCCCACGATGTCCGATGAGAGCGAGCATCGTGCGAATGTCGCCGCCAAGCGTTTCTGCACGAAGATCCGGGTTCAGTATGCCAGCGATACCGCACATGAGGTTACTGCCCGCCCTGGATCAGCTGTTGGTCCGATCTGCGACTTTCTGCGCGACCGTTTGCTGGATTTGGGTCAAGCTGACCATCACGCCGCCAGTCATTTCCTGTTCGCTGAACTTGATGGCAAACTCCTGCTCCAGGAAGCGGACAAGCTGGATATAGCCGAAGGAATCCATCACGCCTTCCTTGAAGAGATCCGAGGTCTCGGGGAAACTTTCATCGAACTCAATCAGAAATTGCTCTTCAATAAAATTGCGAATTTTCTGCATGGTGTCCGAACGCTCTGAATGGGGCCGCCGAAGTCGAGCCGGTGACTGTTTTTATGTGTCCTTGGCCGGTCCGAAAGATAAGCCACGTTAGCCAATAGGAGGCCGAAGGGACAGTCCCCAAAGTTGGTATTTTGCATGCTTGCACCAAAAACCTGCTGGATAACTGACTTCGGGGCACTCTATGCCGGGTTCCCTGCACAAAAAATCTGTTGCGTCGCAGGAAGTCCTTGGTTTTCCCGGGAAGTTTTTTGAATATTCATGTGCAAGCGATTGTTGCAATGCTTGCGCCAGTCATGTCCGACGAATAGCATGAAGCCCAAAGGAAGGGCTCTCACGCCGATCGTGACCTCGTTTCAGAGGTCGGGATCATTTGCGGAAAAGACCCCGCAGGAACGACGTCAGGCGATCCGGTGTCACCGGATTAGGGGAGCTGAATTCACGATGGCAGGTTCGGCATGAATATACTCCGCCTGCTCCGTGAAGGACCGCCCGCAAGCCGTCGGCTGATTTTTGTTATGGCCACCCTGACAGGGGTGGGAAATGCCGGTCTGGTCGGCCTCGTCAACGAGGCTGCCGAACAGTCGCTGCTCGGCATGAAGGTCGAGCCTCAGCTCCTCATCGTCTATGTCCTGACACTGTCGATATTCCTGCTGTCCAACCGGTCCGCATTGCATCAGGCCAACCGGTTTGTGCAGTCGCGGCTGGAGGCGACGCGCAGACGGATCGTCAGCAAGATCAGAAAGGCGGATCTGAGAACGCTCGAACGGCTCGGGCAGGGCGATATCTATGTGACTGTCGCCCAGGAAACCGATCACCTGTCGCAGACCCTGCCGTTGCTGATCGGGGCCGCCCAGAGCGCACTGCTGGTCCTGTTCCTGTTTCTCTACATCGCGACGCTGTCCCTCATTTCCTTCCTGGTGATTTCGGTTTTCACCTATCTCGGTGTCCGTTTCTTCCTGTCGCGGCAAAGGGCTTTGACGGCCTCGCTGGTAGATGTTCACTACCGGGAAGCCGAGATGCTGGACAGTCTCATGCATTTCACGCTCGGCTTTCAGGAAATCCGCCTGAATGCGAACAAGAACGATGCGCTGTTCGCGCATTTTTCCGATGTGACCGGCCGGCTTCGCGATGTCGTGATCCGGCTGGGCGGAAAGTGGGTCACCCTGCTTCAGTTCAGCAATGCATTCATCTTTCTGCTGGTCGGTGTCGTTGTGTTCATCCTGCCAGCCTTCTTCTCCGGCTATACGGACACGATCTACAAGATAACCGCCGCGTCCGTCTTCGCGCTCGGGCCAACCGCCGCAATCCTGTCGGTCTTGCGTCTCGTGGGACGGGCGGAAGCCGGACTGGGTCATGTCTACGCGTTGGAAAAACGGCTCGAGGACGGCGCGCCGCACCCCGTCGGTCCGTCACCGCGCGAGAGTTCACCGTTCAAGAGCTTTTCCAAACTTCAGCTCGCCGATGTAACTTTCCGGTATCTGGATGCCGACGGCAACATCACCTTCGAAGCCGGGCCTCTGAACCTGACACTGGACCGGGGGGAAACGGTGTTCCTGACGGGGGGCAACGGCGCGGGAAAATCAACCGCCCTCAATCTGCTCTGCAGTCTCTACAAGCCTTCATCAGGGCAGATCCTGTGCGACGGGTTGGAAATCGAGGACGAAAACCGGCAGCAGTACCGGGAGATCTTTTCCTGCATCTTCACGGACTTTCACCTGTTCGACCGTCTGTACGGCATCGAGGATGCGGAGCCGGAAGAAGTCATTCGTCTGATCAAGCGGATGGAGCTGGACGACAAGGTCGGGTTCGAGAACGGTCGCTTCACGACAAGCGATCTTTCGACGGGGCAGCGCAAGCGCCTGGCAATGATCGTTGCGTTGCTCGAAGATCGCGAAATCTATGTTTTTGACGAATGGGCTGCAGACCAGGACGCCCATTTCCGCGAAGTGTTCTACAAAGAGATGCTTCCGGATTTCAAGGCACGCGGAAAGACGGTCGTGGCTGTGAGCCACGACGACCACTACTGGGATTGCTGCGACCGGCGCTTGTTCCTGGATCTCGGCGCGATCCTCGCGGAAGGGGAGAGATAGGGATGGCCCTGATCGACTTCCTGAAAGGTGCGGACCCGCAGCAACTGCGTCGGATGTGGCTTCTGACCCTTGTGGCCGGTTGTGCCAATGCGGCGTTGATCGTGGTCGTCACCAATGTTGCGGCAACGGTCGCCGGGGCGGGCAGCCCGGGGCCGCTTGCCTGGGCGGCTTTTTTCGGGGCTTTCGGCGTCTACTACCTGGCCAATCAGTTTGCCCTTATCCGCTCCATGACGATCATCGAGGATCTGCTCAACCGGATCCGTCTGGATATCGCGGACAAGCTGCGCAAATCGGAGCTGCTGGTCGTCGACAAGCTGGACCGGGGGCGTCTCTACAATCTGGTGGCCAAGGAAACCAACCATCTGTCGGTCACCTTTCCGCTGATAGTCGACGCGGTTCAGCAAATCACGCTGCTCATGGTCGCTCTTCTCTACCTTCTCTATCTGTCGCCAGCTGCATTTCTCGTTTTTCTGGCGACCGTTGGTGCCGGTGTCATGGGCTACAAGATCATCGACGGCCGTTACCGTGAAATTCTGCGTCTCGTTGAGCGTATGCAGGCGAAGATGCTCGATGCCATTCTCGACATCATTCATGGCAGCAAGGAACTGCGCATGAACGCGCAGCGCAGCGAAGCCGTCGCCGCAGCCTACCGGAAAAAGTCGATGATCCTTGAGCGCCTGCTGGTGCGATCGGTCGAGCACTGGGTATCCCTGATCATGCTCGGCAGCGTGACGATGTTCGCCATGCTGGGCGTCGTCGTCTTTGCCTTTCCCGACTACGTCGCAGGCCACAAGGCGACCATATTCCAGCTGGTTCCGGTTCTCCTGTTCTGCATGGGAACCCTCGGCAAGACGGTTGCCCAGTCGCCCATGTTCATGCGGGCGGAAGTCGGTCTGCAATCGATTCTGGCTATCGACCGGGAATTGTCGGCAGGCTCTTCAACGACGCCGGACGAGGCCCGCAACTATGTCCGGTCCTACCTCGATTTCTCGACCATTTCGTTCAACGGTGTCCGTTTCAGCTACAATGCCGGCGACCCGGAGGCCTATGTGGTCGGTCCGCTCAATCTTTCGGTCCGCCGCGGCGAGGTGATCTTTCTTGTCGGTGGCAACGGCAGTGGTAAATCGACCGCCCTTCGCATGATGACCGGCCTTTTTCCGGTCCAGTCGGGTTGGATTGGCGTCGACGAAGCGCCGGTTGCCGGCAAGCTGATCGCCGGGTACCGGGAGCTGATTTCATCTGTCTTTGTCGACTTTCACCTGTTTGACCGGCTCTACGGGCTGGAGGACATCGATCCCGTCCGGGTGAACCGGCTGGTTGCCGAAATGGGGCTGGCCGACAAGGTGAGTTTCGCGGACGGGCATTTCGACCGGATCCACCTGTCGACCGGCCAGCGCAAGCGCCTTGCACTCGTTGCAGCCCTGCTGGAAGACCGCCCTATCTGTGTTTTTGATGAATGGTCGGCCGAACAGGATGTCCATTTCCGTGACTACTTCTACAACGTGCTCATTCCCAGGCTCCGGGACGAAGGCAAAACGGTCATTGCGACCACCCATGACGAAAAGTACTGGAAAGTTGCCGACCGAGTGGTCAAGCTGGACCTGGGGAAAATCGAGTGGGTGAAAAACGGGGCCGAGTTGGAGGCGGAATGAAGGTCTGCATGTTCCCCGGGCAAGGCGCTCAGCGTCTTGGAATGGGCCTTGACGTGTTTGCCCGGTTCAAGGACCGGGTCGAAGAGACGGACGATATTCTCGGCTACAGCATTGCCGGGCTCTGTCAGGACGGGCCGATCGAAAAACTGAGCCAGACCGAATACACCCAGCCGGCGCTCTATGTCGTCAACAGCCTCCGGTATATGAGCCATCTTGAAGAGACCGGAGAAAGGCCTGACTTTCTGCTTGGTCACAGCGTTTCGGAATATGTCGCCCTTTTCGCCGCCGGTGTTCTGGACTTTGCCGACGGATTGCGGCTGGTCGCCAGGCGCGGGGCCCTGATGTCCCGGGCCGAGGGAGGTGGCATGGCTGCCGTCCTGGGGCTGGAGGCGGCTGCCGTCGAAGAGTTGCTGCGCGGTGAGGGCGTCACCGACATTTTTCCGGCGAACTTCAACACGCCCAAACAGATCGTGGTGTCGGGGCGCCGGCAGGCCGTTGTCGATGCCGAGGAGCTGTTCTTGAAAGCAGGGGCCTCGCATTACAAGGTACTGCCGGTCAGCGGCGCATTCCACACCCCCTTCATGGAGGACGCCCGGTCGCAATTCGCCGAATTCGTTGCCGGCGTTGCCTTTGCGCCGCAGCAGGCAACGGTGATTTCCAATGTCACGGCCCGGCCTCATGTCGATGCGGACATTCGTGCTCGCATGATCGAGCAGATCACCGCGCCGGTCCGCTGGAGCGAGAGCCTTCGCTATCTGCTGGCGAAGGGAGTTGCATTCGCAGACACGGTCGAAATCGGACCGGACGGACCGCCCGTTGTCCGGCCGATGTTCAAGAGAACGGAACTGGAAGCCGGGCCGCTCGGAGAGGCCGAACTTGCAGCCGGTCTGCCCGCTGTTGCGCAAGCCAAGTCCGACAAGTCAGAAGAACGCCACGTTGAGAGCCCCGAGCCGGAGCCGATCAAGCTGAACGGTGCGCGGCAAGGATTTAACCGGGTTTCCATGGAAACGCTCGGCTCCCGTGCCTTCTGCGACGTGTTCGGCGTGCGCTATCCTTATGTGAGCGGGGCCATGTATCGTGGTATCGCATCCAGCGACATCGTGATCCGCATGGCGAAGGCCGGCCTGCTCGGCTTCTTCGGAGCCGCCGGGCTGCCGGCTGAAGAGGTCAGGAGGGAAATCCGGAAGATCCACTCGTCCATCCCTTCAGGCGCCGCCTTCGGCATCAACTTTATCGCTCATCTCAACCGCCCACATCTCGAAGATGCGTTGACCGATGTCCTGCTCGAGGAAGGCGTCCGGATCGTCGAAGCGTCGGCGTTCATGGAGGTGACCCAGGCGCTGGTTCGCTATCGGGCGAAGGGATTGCGGCGGGATGGTGGAAAGATCCGGTCGGAAAACAAGGTCATTGCAAAGGTTTCTCGTCCGGATGTTGCCGCGCAGTTTCTCGCGCCGGCTCCACGGCAGATGGTTGAAAAACTTCAGCAGCTCGGATCCATAACGCCGGAGGAGGCCGAGCTTCTGAAGCTGGTGCCAATGGCGGATGCGATCTGCGTCGAGGCCGATTCCGGAGGCCACACGGACCAGGGCATGTCCTTCGCGTTGATCCCTCCGATCCTCAAGCTCCGCGACGCGGCGCAGCGGGAGTTCTGCGCCTTTGGCCCCCTGTTCGTCGGGGCCGGGGGAGGCATAGGCACGCCCGAGGCAGCGGCCGCCATGCTTGTGCTTGGTGCGGATTTTCTCCTGACAGGCTCGATAAACCAGTGCACGGTCGAAGCGGGCACAAGCGACGCGGTCAAGGACATGCTGGAAGGCATCAATGTCTACGATACCGCCTACGCGCCCTCCGGCGAAATGTTCGAGCTTGGCTCCAAGATCCAGGTTCTGAAGAAGGGCGTGTTCTTTCCGGCCCGTTCGGAAAAGCTCGTTGCTGTTTATCGGCAACATGATGGGCTGGAGGCCATTGACGCCAAAGTGCGCGCGCAGATCGAGGAACGGTATTTCGGCCGGAGCTTCGACGCGGTCTTTGACGAAGTCGCACAGGCCTACCCCGAGGCCGAGATCGAACGTGCCCGGCGCATGCCCAAGCATCGCATGGCTCTCGTCTTCAAGCGCTATTACCGGGATACGACCGACTGGGCGCTAAAAGGAGACATGACGCGCAAGGTGGATTTTCAAGTGCATTGCGGGCCGGCCCAGGGGGCCTTCAATCAATGGGTCGAGGGTACGGAGCTGCAGTCCTGGCGCAACCGTCACGTCGATGTCATTGGTCTACGCCTTCTTGAAGAAACGGCGGCGCTGCTGAGCCGCCGGCTTTCGGATCTGATGGGTTAGGGGGCTGGCTATGGCGACAGACAATCCACGGGAACCGGTCGCGATCATTGGCGTCGGCCTGCGCCTGCCGGGTGCCGACAGCCTGGATGATTTCTGGCAACACCTTGCTGCCGGACACTGCCTGATATCGGAAGTCCCGGCTGAACGCTGGGATGCGGAAGACCTCAGGGGCGAACCGGCGAAAGGCAACAAGACAAACAGCATCTGGGGCGGTTTTCTCGAACAGGCGGATTGTTTCGACGCCGCATTTTTCGGTATCTCGCCGCGCGAAGCGGCCTGGATGGACCCGCAGCAGCGCTTCGCTCTTGAGATGGCCTGGCACGCGATCGAGAATGCCGGCTATCGGGCTTCGGATCTCGCCGGAAGCCGGACCGGCGTCTATATGGGCGTCTGCCACTGGGATTACGCCGAACTGCTGGAAAAGCATCTGGCAAATGTCGATGCCTATACGCCGACAGGCATCGCCTTTTCGATTATCGCCAACCGGGTCTCTCACTTCTTCGATTTCCGGGGCCCGAGCATCACCAACGACACTGCCTGCGCGGCCTCGATGACTTCCATTTACGAGGCGGTTCGCGCATTGCAGGACGGGACGTGCGACCTTGCGCTTGCAGGAGGCGTGAACCTCATCTGGTCTTCGAACCATTTCGTCGCCTTTTCCAAGGCCGGCATGCTGTCCAGGGACGGACGCAGCAAGGCCTTCGATGAGGCGGCTGACGGTTATGTGCGCGGGGAGGGGGGGGCGGTCCTGCTCCTTAAACCCTTGTCGAAAGCGCTTGCCGATGGAGATCCGGTGCATGCGGTCATCCGGGGCATCGGCATCAATCATGGCGGACGAACAAACTCGCTGACCGTGACCAATCCGGCTGCACAGGCGGAGTTGATCACACAGGTGCACCGCGAAGCAGGCGTCAGTCCCAACACCATCGATTATGTCGAAGCGCATGGTCCGGGAACGCCGCTCGGAGATCCGATTGAAATCTCCGGCCTCAAACAGGCCTTCTCTGGGCTGGCCGATGAAAATGACGTGGTCCTGGAACCGGAGTCCTGCGGCATCGGGTCGGTGAAAACCAACATCGGCCACCTTGAAGGCGCTGCGGGTGTCGCTGGCGTCGTCAAGGTGCTGGCAGCTCTCAGACATAGTCGCCTGCCAGCCAATTTTGGCTTCAGGCAAGCCAACAGGCTGATCGACTTTTCCGGTTCACCCTTCCGTATCCAGAAGGATTCGACCGACTGGCCGCCGCAGGCGGGGCGCCCGAGGAGGGCCTGCGTGAGTTCCTTCGGCTTTGGCGGCAGCAACGCACATCTGCTGCTGGAAGAGGCCCCCGACCGTGAGTCTGGTTCACGGGAGACCGCTCAAGCCATCGTCGCTGTTCCCCTGTCGGCCGCAAGCGCGGGACAATTGTCCCAATATGCGGCTGAACTCCTGCGTTTCGTGGAACAAGCTGATCCGGAAACCACCTGTGTCGCTGACATTGCCCGCACATTTCAGACAGCACGAGAGCCGATGGAGGCGCGGTGCGCCTTCCTGGCGGGTGATCTCGACGGTTTGGCTGACGTTCTGCGCCGGTATCTGATTGGTGCGGAGACCACAGGCTGCTTGGTGTCGGCCGAGCTTGCGGATGCTGAAGATGCGAAGGCGTCGGAGCTTGCCGACCTCGCCCGGCGCTGGGTTTCGGGAGAACCTGTCGATTGGCCTAGTACTGCGGCTGGAGGGCCTGGCGACCGGATCCACGCGCCGCTCTATCCGTTCGAGCGGCAACGGCACTGGATGGACCTTTCGCTTGGAGCGAAGGATCTTGAACCTGTCCCCCATCCGTTCCTGCACAGAAACACGTCGGGCTTTGACCGGAGTTGTTTTGAAACGCGGCTGACCGGTGATGAATTCGTGCTGGCCGATCATCATGTAGACGGGCAGCAGGTACTGCCCGGAGTGATGTGTCTTGAAATGGCGCGTGCGGCGGCCGTGCTGGCTGGTGGCCTGGAAACGCCAGCCTTCGCCATCGACGACATCGTCTGGTCCAGGCCGATACTTATCAGGGATCGGCGTGCCGTCACCGTAGAAACGGTGCTTGAGCGCAAGGCGACCGGCGACATCGGCTTCACGATTGGGACCAAAGCGGATCGCCGGAAGGCACCGGCACCGAGCGCGACCGGCACACTCCGCCCCCTGGCGCTGTCGAAGCCAGAGACGGCGGATCTGGAGACTCTGAAAGGCCGGATAACGAGAACACTCGAACCGCAGACCTGCTACGACTGGCTGCGTGCAAGCGGCGTCGATCATGGCCCGGCCTTCAGGGCGCTGACCAGAGTTGCCAGCCTCGGTGGCAACGAGGTGCTCGCGCAGATCAAGCTGCCCCGCCGGCTACTGACTTCCCTCGACCTCATGCCGCTGCATCCTGTTCTCCTGGATGCAGCCATCCAGGCCTGGGTTGCGACCGGCAGCGAAGCACCAGCAGGCGCGAGTGTCCCCTTCGCCTGCGACAGTATCGAAGTCCATGGACCGGTCGAAACGCAGATGTGGGCTCATGTGCGCCTGACGTCTGGACACTCCGCGGACGCACCGGTCCGCAAGCTCGATATCGATCTCCTTGACAGGAACGGAGAGCTGCGGATCTCGATCAGGGACCTGGCTCTTCGGGTTCTGAAACACGAGACGGCAAGAGTTCGAGTGCGTGAAACTGACGAGCCGGTGATTGTCGCAGACCTCGGCTGGCAGGCAGCTCCGCTGAAACTCCGGCAGGAAAAGGGAGAGGACAAGGTTCGCCTGCTCCTGGCCAGTTCGCAAGCCAATGCCGATGCATTGGCGCAGAAGGTGGATTGGCCGGTCGAGAGACTTCCCGACGTGTCGGAGCTTGGAGAAGCCGAGGCGGCGGAAAAACTCTTTGGCTTCGTGCACACGCTTATCAGGGATGTTCTGGAACAGCGCCCGGCACAACCCGTCAAGTTCGTCGTGCTGGTGGCGGACGCCCTCCCGGCAACCGTGACCGCTCCCCTTGCGGCCCTCCTTAAAACGGCCGCGATCGAGGCTCCCAAGGTTTCAGGAAGGGTCGTCTCTGTCGAAGGTGCGATCACAGCGGATCGCCTCCGTTCCATCGTGTCTGCCGAGGTCGATGCCGACGACAGCATTGAGCAGCTGCGCTATGACGCCGGTGGTATTCGGCGAGCTTGGATGCCGGTCCTGGGGTCGGCCGGGTCGGCAATGCAAATGCCTGACCTTGATCCGGAAGGTGTCTACTGGATCACTGGGGGGCTGGGTGGGCTCGGGCGTATCTTTGCCGAATGGCTGGTCTCCAAGGGCGCACGAAAGCTTGTGCTGACCGGCCGGCGCAAGAGAACCGACCGGGACACCAAGGCCTGGTTGAAGCAGCTTGGTGAAACCGGTGCCAAGGCGGTCTACCGGCCCTGCGATCTCGCGAAGACGGCCGATGCCGCGGGTCTCGCTAAAAAGATCCAGGAAGACCTCGGACCACTGAAAGGCATCATCCATGCCGCGGGCGTGCTGGATGACGGCTACATCCTGACCCAGGATCCGAAAGGCGCGGCTGGCGTTTTTGCACCCAAGGTCACCGGAACCGTCAACCTGGACCTGGCGACAAAGGATGCGCCGCTGGATTTCCTGGTTCTCTGTTCGTCGATTGCCTCCGTTTTCGGAACCGCAGGGCAGGCGGTCTATGCCGCAGCCAACGCCTTTCTGGATGCCTTCGCCGAGGAGCGGGCGGCCGAGACTCTGGCAGGAAATCGGCAGGGGCGAACGGTTGCAGTCGCATGGCCGCTCTGGGCCGATGGCGGCATGTCCGCCGATGCTGCGACCATCGAGGGTTTGCGCCGGCGTCTCGGACTGACACCGCTGCCAAGCGAAACAGGACTTTCAGCGCTCGAGACTATTCTTTCAAATGCGGGCGCACCCTGTTGCACCGTACTTCACGGGGACCTGGACAGGATCGAGGAGATCCTCCTGGGCGTCGGACAGGCCGACCCGGAAAGAAGAGGCCCCGCCTCGGTGGCGCCTGCCTCCGGGGATGCTTCAGGGACAGCGGGCCTTGATGACGCGGAGCTGATGGCGAAGACCATCGACCATGTCCGGGGCGTTCTCGCAGATGTTCTGGAAATGGACGCAGCGCGCATTCGTGCAAACCGGAAACTCGAGGAATACGGCCTCGACTCCATCGCAATCGTCGAAAGCACCAATCGTCTGGAAGAAACGCTCGGGCCGCTGTCGAAAACACTCTTCTTCGAATATGTCGATCTGGAAGGAGTTGGTGGGCATCTTGTGGCCGAGCACGGCAACGCTCTGAGAAGGCTGTTCGCCGACGAGTTGCCTTCGGACCCTGAAGCGGTCGAGACGCGGCAAATGGCAATTGCGGCCAGTTCCTCCGCCGCTGACGTCCGCTCGTCACCGCCCTTGGGCGAGACATCCGTTCACGCGACGGGCGAGGCTGACAGGGATGATCGGCACGACATTGCGATCGTCGGCCTGTCACTGCACGTTTCCAATGCGAGCACGCAGGACGCGTTCTGGAAGATGCTGTCGGAGGGCATTCACGGCTTCGAACCCGTGCCGGCCGAGCGCTGGAACAACGGTGCGCTCCATCATCCCGAGAGAGACGTCCTGGGCAAGACGGTGGTCAAGACCGGGGCCTTTCTGCCGGATATCGACAAGTTCGACCCACGCTATTTCCGCATTTCCCAGGCCGAAGCAGAACTGATGTCGCCGGAGGTCCGTCTGGTTCTGCAGGCGAGCGTCGAGGCCTTCGAGGATGCGGGTTATTCCAGGGAGACGATGGCGCGGCGCTACGGCGGAGATGTTGCCGTGATCGTCGGTTCCATGACCAACGAATACGACCTTTTCGGCTTCCAGAACATGCTGATGCGCGGATCGCTCGCAAGCGGAAGCTACACGGGCACCGTGCCGAATATGGTGTCCTACTATTACGGCTTCACGGGACCCTCCTATTTCCTGGACACTATGTGTTCGGCCTCCTCGACCTGCGTGCATGAAGCAGTGCACATGCTGCGCGCCGGGCGATGCAAGATGGCCCTTGCGGGCGGTGTCAGCCTGTTGCTGCACCCGCAGAAACTCATTGCCACCTCGCAGGAGCATTTCACAACCAAGTCGGCCGACGTCATTCGGGGTTACGGCCTCGGCGCCGAGGGTACCATCCTGGGCGAAGGCGTCGGGGCGCTGGTGCTGAAACCGCTTGTCGATGCCAAACGCGACGGAGACCACATTTATGGCGTGATCACCGGCTCGGGCATCAGTAACGCCGGCGTGCGCAACGGCTTCACCGTGCCCAATCCGAACCAGCAGGCCGTTGCCATCGAGCGTGCCCTGGAAGACGCTGACATCAATCCGCAAACCATCGGGTATATCGAGGGCCACGGCTCCGGTACAGCGCTGGGGGATCCGATCGAGGTCAAGGCGCTGACCCAGGTCTTCCGAAAGTACACCGGGGCGGTCGAGACCTGCCCGATAGGAACCGTGAAGAGCAACGTTGCCCATCTGCTCGGTGCTTCGGGACTGGCCGGCATCGTCAAGGTTCTGGCACAGCTCAAGCACGGCCAGCTCGCGCCGTCGCTTCATGCCGAAACGCTCAATCCGGACATCCCGTTCAAGACCTCGCCCTTCTATGTTCAGCGGGAACTGGCGCCCTGGAAGCGGCTGACCGATGAAACAGGAGCGGAGCTGCCCCGCAGGGCCGGTGTGACCTCCATCGGCGCCGGGGGCATGAATTCCCACATCATCATCGAGGAGTACCGGGCCGACGAACCGGCGGCACAGCCGGCGCAGCCAGAGCTGCTGGTTTTCTCCGCGATGACGCCGGACCGGTTGAAGGCGGTGCTCGGGGCATTCAGAGACTTCCTGAATGGCCAGCCGCAGGCGCGCCTGACAGATATCGCCTACACGCTTCAGGTTGGAAAAAACGAGCTGACATCGCGCCTGGCACTGGTCGCGGAAGACAGGGAAAAGGCACTGGTGGCCATCGATGCCTTCCTGGCGGACGGCCTTGTGCCGGCGGGAATGGTCCATGTTCCGTCCATACTGGATGTCGATCCACCACAAGACAGGGCGGCGGTGAAAGCCGACTGTGACGCCCGCCGGCTCGAGCGTGTAGGGCAGGCATGGTGCCATGGGGCGGATGTCGACTGGGACAGCTTCAATGAGGGACGCGATGTTCGGCGCATTTCGCTGCCGGCCTATCCGTTCGAGAAGATCCGCTGCTGGTATCAGGAAGAGCCGGATGCCCCCTCTGTGATCAATCCGATCGGCGCCCGCTCGAAGATCCATCCGTTCATCGGCCTCAACTGTTCAGACGTTACGGGACTTCGTTACAAGACCCAGATCCATCTGAAGGAGCTTCGCGACTACGTCTATCTGGACGGCGGACGCGACACGGTCCTGCCGGTCATCGGTGCCGAAATCGTTGCGGTGGCTGCAAGGGTTGCCGGCGTCGTCGAGCGTCCCAGCGTGAACGGCCTTTCTGTCAAGACAACCCCCGTCTGGTCGGACGTTGGAGAACTTGAAATTCTCGTGCAGCCGGACCCGGCGGGTGGGCGCCATGTCGTCAGCGTAGAATGCATTCTGGCCACGGGAGACCGTCTGGATTGGCTTCGGGCCGACGTCGCCGAAGCCGGAGCTGCCGGCGGGCCGTCTGTCGACCTAGATGCCTTGCGCGCTACTGCTTCGGATGGTGCCGACAAGGCTGCGATTTACGCGCAGTTCAAGGCTCGCCGCCTGAATTTCAGTCCGTATCTGGAGAGCCTCCGGCAACTTCGGCGTCTGCCGGACGGAGCGCTGCTTTGCGATTTGTGCGAAGACCAGCCACAGCAGGACTATTTCAAGAAAAACGTCTGGTTTCCGGCTTCGGTCCTGGGGGCAATCCATCAGTGTCTGCTCCTGGCAGGTCATGATGGCCCTGGGGACCTTGAGGCAATAGACACTGCGACTTTATTCGGCGGCGATGCAAGTCACCTGCTCTGCAGACCGGAAGGTTCGGGTTCCTACAGCGTCCAGCTGTTCGACCAGGCAGGAAGGGTTCTCGGAAGTCTATCCGGTATTGCGATGGGCGGTGAAACCGCGCTTGCTCGGACGACGGCAGACAAGCAGGACGACCAGATCGCACCACCGGCTCATGCTCCAGACCGGCTCCAGCAGGAACTTCAGGAAAAGGCCGCGTCTATCCTGAAGTTCGAGGCGTCAGACCTCGGCGCCCGTGAAGCCTTCCATGACCTTGGCTTCGATTCCATCTCGCTGACGCGCTATGCCAACGAAATCAGTGCCGCCTATGGCATTGATCTGTCGCCGGCGATCTTCTTCGAATGCGAGCATATCGAGGCTCTGGCGGATCACCTTGTGAACCGATACGGGGTTAAACCGTCCGACCCGAGAAAAGAGGCGGCGCCGGTTTCCGCGATGGCTTCGCGGTCTCCGCAAGACGTCGTCACGTCCGGAAAGACAACGGTATTCCGGACATCGGCAAAGCAAACGGGCAGGGCAGGCGCCTCTGACGACCGGGTCGCCATCATCGGCATGGCGGGCCGGTTCCCGAAGAGCCCGGACGTGCGGACCTTCTTCGATCAGCTGCTGGCCGGACGGGACCTCACCGGTGACCTGCCGCTCGACCGCTATTCCCCGGCTTACGCAGACCGTCTCAAAAAAGCGGGTTTTGCGCTGAGGGGCGGCTTTCTGGAGGAAATCGACCAATTCGACGCGGCGTTCTTCAAGGTCTCGCCCGTCGAGGCAGCCAGGATGGATCCACAGCAGCGGCTGCTGCTGGAAACGGCCTGGCGGACGTTCGAGGATGCCGGTTACACACCGGAGGAGCTGCCGCGCGATACCGGGGTTTTCGTCGGAATTACGTCTCTCGATTATGCGGAAGTCTGGCGTGCCGAAGGTTTGGCGACGGATGGGTATGTCGCAACCGGCAATTCGCTGGCGATGGCTGCGAACCGCCTGTCGCACCAGTTCAATCTGAATGGCCCGAGCCAGGCCATCGACACGGCCTGTTCAAGTTCGCTGATTGCGATGCTGCGCGCCCGCGATGCGCTCCTGGCAGGCAAATGCTCCGCAGCGCTGGCTGGCGGGGTGAACATTTGCCTTTCGCTTGAAGGTTTTGAGGGGCCGCATCAGGCCGGGATGCTCTCACCGACGGGCCGCTGCCATGCCTTCGGCAAAGCTGCGGACGGCTATGCGCGGGGTGAAGGCGTTGCGACTGTGCTCATGAAACGGCTGGCAGATGCAGAGCGTGACGGGGACAGGATACTCGGTGTGATTGCCGGTGGCGCGGAAAACCACGGAGGCCGTTCAGGTGCGCTGACGGCACCAAACGTCAAGGCGCAGGCCCGTCTGATTGTGGAAGCCATGACCGGGATCGATCCGCGAACCGTGAGCTATGTCGAAGCCCACGGCACCGGCACGGAGCTCGGCGACCCGATCGAAGTCAACGGATTGCGGCGCGCCTATGCGCAGTTGCTGGAAGACAGCACATCCCCAGGCTCAACAATCGGCCTGGGGACGGTCAAGTCCAACGCGGGCCATCTTGAAGCCGCCGCAGGCATGGCAGGTGTCGTCAAGGTGTTGATGGCGATGCGTCAAAGCGAGCTGCCGCCGACGCTGGAAAGCGAACCACGCAACTCGCATGTCGAGCTTGAAGGCAGCCCATTCCGTATCCTGACCACCAGAACACCCTGGCCCGTGGATAGTTCCGGCACACCGAGGCGAGCCGGCGTGAGCAGCTTCGGTTTTGGCGGGGCCAATGCCCATGTCGTTCTGGAAAGCTACGACAGGCCGTCGGGTGCCGTCAGGCAGCCGCTTGAGCCCCGGCCGTTTGCCACAGACCGGCATTGGTTGCCCACCGTGGAGGCCAAGCCCACACAGCGAAACAGCATGCTCTTCGCCTCGGATTGGCTCGCCGCCGAAGCATCCGGTGAAGCCACCCCCGGACGACGTATCGTTGTCGCCTGTGGCGTGACTGTTGCGGAGACGGCTGGAGAAGAGACGATTCATCCGTCTTTGCCAGGCAGGGACATCGCCGGAAACTACGAGGTTGTCACCCAGCAGCTTGTCGAACTGGTTCAACGGGAAATGGCTGTGCCGGGGCATGATAGTGTTCTCATCCAGCTTGTTGTTCCCGCAAGCGGCGACGGCAATCTGTTCGGGGGATTGGGTGGACTGCTCCAGACCGCTTCCCAGGAGGACCCCCGGATCAGGACGCAGGTCGTTGAGGTCCCGGATGAGACGGACCCCGAGCGTATCGCCGGCTGGCTGCGACAGGAGAGGGCAGCCCTGGGGGACAGCCATGTCCGCTATTTCGACCGGCATAGACATGTCCGTGTCTGGAACGAACTTGCCGAAAGACCGTCTGCTTCGCCCTGGCGAGATCATGGCGTTTACCTGATTGCCGGCGGCATGGGCGGTTTGGGTCGGATCCTGGCAAGGCACATCGCGCAAGAGGTCAAGGGGGCTGTACTGGTGCTGGCAGGCACAAGACCGCTTGATGATGCGTGTTCGACTTTTCTTGCATCACTGCGTTCCGAGGGCGTCGTCACGGCCTACCGGCAGGTGGACCTTGCCGATCCTGCTGCGGTCAAGGCCTCGGTCGACCACATTGTCGAAGTGCACGGACATCTGGATGGTGTCTTCCATACTGCCGGTGTTCTGCGCGACGGCTTCCTGGTTACAAAAAGCCAAGGTGATCTTTCTGCGGTCCTGAAACCCAAGGTCGATGGCGCACTGGCCCTGCGGGACGCTTGCGCCGGTCTCGATCTCGACGCCTTTGTGCTCTTTTCCTCGCTTGCGGGTCCGTTCGGCAATCCGGGACAGGCGAACTATGCAGCGGCGAATGGATTTCTGGATGCGCTTGCCCGCGCTTCCGGCGGGGCGATAACGTCAATCAACTGGCCGCTCTGGGCGCAGGGTGGCATGGGTGTCGACGAGCCCACCAGGGAGGCGCTGTTCCGGAGGATGGGGCAGCGGCCGCTCGAAACCCCTGCCGGGCTTGAGGCGCTTGAAAAATGCGTGGCAAATCCTGCCGCGCAGATCGCTGTTGTTGCCGGAGATGAAACCCGCATCAGGGCGTTTTTCGGAAGCGGGCAACCGGACCGGGGTGATCCTCCCGTCGCAGCGCCGGCCCAGCTCGATCCGTCAACGGCATCTTCGAACGTGCCCCGGACAATTTCCTCGTCAGTGCTTGTCGAGAAGACCGGATCGTTGCTGGGCGCCCTGTTTGCGAAGGTCAGCGGTCTTTCCTCTAACCGGATCGATCCCCGGACACCGCTGGAAGACTACGGCATCGACTCGCTGATGATCACGAAGCTCAACAACGAGCTTGGTGATGTATTCGAGGCGCTGCCGAAGACCCTGTTCTTCCGTCATAGAACACTTGCTGCGGTCGCCGAATATCTTGTCGATGCGCAGCCTGCAGCCTGTTCAAGCTGGGCTGGTGTGGAGAGGGTCGCGCCGCAACAGGTATCTGTTTCGTCCGGCACCGGAGAGACCGCCGCACGCCACGAGGCCACACCCTCCGGGGCGGAGCCGATTGCCATCGTGGGTATGAGCGGTCTGTATCCCGACGCGCCAGATCTCGACATTTTCTGGGAAAATCTTCTTGCCGGGCACAATGCCGTTGGCGAAATACCCCGTGACCGATGGTCCCCGGACGATTTCTTCGAACCGGATCCCGACAAGGCTGCTGCCGAGGGCAAAAGCTATTCCAGATGGGGAGCGTTCCTGAAGGGGTTTGCGGAATTCGATCCGCTGTTCTTCAAATTGTCGCCTCGCGATGCCGCTGCCATGGATCCCCAGGAAAGGCTGTTTCTGACGAGCGCCTGGCAGGCCTTGGAAGACGCCGGTTACACGCGGGCGCGGCTGAAGAAAATTGCCGGTAGCGACCATGGTGGTGCCCGTGTCGGGGTCTTCGCCGGCGTGACCAAGACCGGTTACGCCCTTTACGGTCCCTTCAAGACGCAAGGTGGCGCGACGGTGCGCCCGACGACATCCTTTGCGGGCATCGCGAACCGGGTGTCGCATCTCTTCGATCTTTCAGGTCCCAGCCTGCCGGTCGACACGATGTGCTCGTCGTCGCTCACCGCCATTCACGAAGCCTGTGAGCATCTGCGTCGAGGCAGCTGCACCATGGCACTGGCGGGTGGGGTCAATCTCTATCTTCACCCGTCGAACTACGTCGAACTGAGCGCCGCTCACATGCTGAGCCCATCCGGGCGCTGCAGCAGCTTTGGCGAGGCGGCGGACGGTTTTGTTCCAGGCGAGGGCTCCGGCTGTCTCGTGCTCAAGCCACTGTCGCGGGCACTTGCTGACGGTGACCGCATCCATGCGCTCATTCGTGGCAGCGCCGTCAATCACGGTGGACGGACCAACGGCTATACGGTGCCCAATCCGGATGCACAACGGGATGTCGTGCGCAGCGCCCTGCAGCATGCGGGGCTCAGCGCCAGGGACATCAGCTACATCGAGGCCCACGGGACCGGAACAGATCTGGGCGATCCGATCGAGGTCGACGGACTGGTCCAGGCCTTTGGGACCGATACGTCCGACGAAGGGTTCTGTGCCCTCGGCTCGGTGAAATCCTCCATCGGGCATCTGGAAGCAGCGGCCGGCATCGCAGGACTGACCAAGATCGTTCTGCAGATGAAGCACCGTACCCTGGTGCCGACCCTTCATGCGGACACGACCAACCCCAACATCGATTTTGAACGCTCTCCCTTTACCCTGCAACGGCAGACCGGTTTCTGGAACGCCCGCGGCACCCGATATGCCGGTGTGTCGTCGTTTGGTGCGGGCGGTGCCAATGCTCATGTGGTGCTGGAAGAATGGCTTGATCCCGAGGCGGGGATCACGGATGCACCGAGAGGTGCTGACCTGGAAATCATCCTTTTGTCGGCCCGCAGTGATGAGCGGCTGAGGGAAAGCGCGCAGCGTCTCCTGGCGTCGCTGCACAAGAGCAGCGGCGCTCAGGCCGGCAACCCGCTTGACCGCTCTGAAATTGCCCGAAGCATCTGCAACAAGCTCGGTGTCTTGCTGGATGTCGGATCCGACGAGATCGATCCGGACGAAAGCTTCGATGCTTTCGGTCTGGATGCGTCTCACATTGCCGCCCTGCAACGATGGTGCGGGAAAACCTTTGGCTACCTGCCAAGCCCAGCCGAACTGGACGTGGCCGGGTCCGTCAATGCAATGGCTGACCTAGTGTTTGCGAACGGGGCTGGTGGCGCGCTGCCCACAAACGCTGCTCCGAGCCTTCAGGATATCGCCTACACGCTGCAGGTTGGCCGCGAGCCCATGGAATGCCGGCTTGGTCTTCTGGTGGGATCCATCGAGGACCTGAAGGAGGCTCTGGCGGCATGGATTGCGGGTCGGAAGACCGGGGTTCCGGTCCTTGCCAGCGAGGCACATGGCCGGCGAGGTGCACTGGCGGCGCTTGCCGATGACGATGTCATCCACGAAGTTGCGGAACGGGCGTGGCAGACCGGACGCTCTGAAACTCTGTTGCGGCTCTGGGTCGAAGGCGTTGACATCAACTGGGCTGACTTGCGGCGGGACCAACCTGGCCGCATTGTTTCGCTGCCAACCTATCCGTTTGAGAAAAACAGATACTGGCTGCCGTCCGACACGCTGGCAGAACCTGGCAGTGCGACGCTTCAATCGGCTGAAGACAGCACGAGTAGGCTACGGCAGCTTGTGGAAGCCCGATGCGGGGACACAGACCTTCTCGAGGCTGCCCGGACCGTTGAAACCGGGGTGGCTTCCGTTCTTCTGGGCATATTGCGGGATCTGCCGGAAAGGGATGTGATCCCGGCGTACAAGCCCTGGCTGGAGGCCGCGAAAGCACTGGTGTCGGAAGAAGAGGGTGACCTGCCTTCGCCGATGGCCGACGCCTGGGCGTATTGGGACCGGCTCCGGCAGGTTGGCGCTTCCCAGGCGCAGATGGCGCTCGCGGAAACAGCCTTGAAGGCCCTGCCGGAAATCCTGACGGGTAAACAACGTGCAACCGATGTTCTCTTTCCGGAAGGCCGCCAGACGCTCGTGGAAGCGGTCTACAAGGAAAACCGGATCGCGGAACGTTTCAGCCGGACCGTTGCCGATGCCGCCGGCAGCCTTGCTGCTGCGTGGGATGCGACGACACGGAAGCTGACCATTCTGGAAATCGGCGCCGGTACGGGCGGCACCAGTGAGCCGGTCTTCGAGGCACTTCGTCCTTCTTTCGAACGGATTGGCGTCTACACCTACACGGATGTCTCGCGTGCGTTCCTGATCCATGCGGAGCGAAATTACACCGGAAGCGTCCCCTTTCTGAAGACGGCGCTGCTCGATATCGAGAAACCACTCGAAGGACAGGGCATTGCGCAGGGGAGCCACGAACTCGTCATTGCGGCAAACGTTCTGCATGCGACAGCCGATATCGTCTCCACGCTCGGCCGCGTCCGCCAAACGATGGCGCCCGGCGGAATTCTGCTGCTCAACGAGACCAGCAAGCCGACACTCTTCACCCATGTGACTTTCGGACTGCTGGACGGCTGGTGGCGGTTCACCGATGCCGAGCGGCGCATTCCCGGGTCGCCTTCGCTGACCGCAAATCAATGGCGCAAGGCACTGGAAGAATGCGGTTTCGACTGGATCGTGGGTTCCGGGGACGCAGAGCAGGACCTTGGCCAGCAGATCATCGTCGCAAAAGCAAAGGCCGGAGTTTCCCGTCCCGCCATCGTCTCGCCCGCCGTGGCGAATGTCGCCGAGGCCGGGGTCCCGGTGCGTGATGTTATCCTCGAGGCTCTCGGTGAAACGCTCAACATGGCGCCTGCGACGATCGATCTGGAAAAGAGCTTCGCCGACTATGGGCTGGATTCTATCCTGGGAGCAGACTTTACCCATCGCCTGAGAAAGGCACTCGGGATCGATTTCAGCCAGACCGACCTTTTCGATTTTTCCAGCGTTGCGACGCTGGAAGAGTATCTGAAGGCGCAGGTGCCACAGCCTCCTCGCCCGGCGCTTGCCACTTCTCCTGATCCGTTGGCAGCACCTGAAATGCCGACGATTGTCCGGAGCGGAGACGAAATTGCGACCGAGAAAACCCCTCGGGCTGGCCAGCCGATCGCGATTGTCGGAGCAAGCGGGCGGTTCGCCGGATCGGAGACCATCGACGCCTTGTGGAGCCATCTCAAGGCCGGCCGTGATCTGGTCGAGCCGGTTAGCCGTTTCGACCTTTCGCCTTTCTACACGGATGCCGATCCGGGCGCCTACGGCAAGCATGGCAGCTTCCTGGACGATGTCGCTTGTTTCGATCCGGTCTTCTTCGGCATTTCCGGCGTCGAAGCCACCTACATGGATCCGCAGCAGCGGCTGTTCCTGGAAGAAGCCTGGAGAACCCTGGAATCCGCCGGACATGCGGGTGAGGACGTGGCCGGAAGCCGCTGCGGGGTCTTCGTCGGCTGTGCCCATGGTGATTATCAGGAACTCTTCACACATCAACCGCCAGGCCAGGCGTTCTGGGGCAACACCACATCTCTCATTCCGGCCCGGATTTCCTACTGGCTCGATCTGAAAGGTCCGGCGGTCGCCATCGACACGGCCTGTTCAAGCTCGCTGGTCGCCCTGCACACGGCTTACCAGAGCCTTCGCAACGGCGAATGCGACATGGCTCTGGCCGGTGGTGTCTTCGTCCAGTGTTCTCCGCGCTTCTTCCGGTATGCGAATGCCGCGCAGATGCTGTCCCCATCCGGACGTTGCGCGGCTTTCGGCGAAGGCGCCGACGGCATTGTTCCGGGGGAAGCGGTCGGGGCGGTGCTTCTCCGCCCACTGGAGGATGCCCTCACCGACGGCGACACGGTCCTTGGTGTCATTCTTGCGTCCGGCACCAATCAGGATGGCACCACCAATGGCATCACGGCCCCGAGTGCGGCGTCGCAGGAACGGTTGATCCGGCAGGTCTACGAAGATTGCGGCATCGATCCAGGGAGCATCGATTACGTCGAAGCCCACGGCACGGGAACGGTGCTTGGCGATCCGATCGAACATGCTGCCCTTGTCCGGGCCTTTAGCGATGTGAGCGAGCGGACCATATACCTTGGCTCGGTGAAGTCGAACATCGGACATGCAACAACAGCTGCCGGATTCGCAGGCCTGGCCAAGGTTCTCTTGAGCCTTCGGGAAAACACCGTTCCACCGACATTGCATTTCGGCGCAGGCAATCCGGCCATCGATTTCAGCAAGGGGCCGTTCAAGGTCAATGACGATTGGGTTCCCTGGCCGTCGAGGCCGGAGCGGAGACGACGTGCAGCGATCAGCTCCTTCGGCTTCAGCGGAACCAACGCCCATGTGGTGATTGAAGAAGCGCCGGTTGCCGAAAGTCACCGCGAACTGGCCGCCAGTCAGCTCTACGTGTTGTCTGCCCGCACGCAGGAACAGCTCAGGGCTCTGGCGGGCAATCTGGCCAGCCATCTGGAAGCTCACCCGGAGCTGCTTGCCGAGGATGTCGCCTTCACCTTGCTCGCGGGTCGGCGTGCTTTGTCGCACAGGCTCTTCCTTGTGACTGACAGTCTTCAGGCGGCAAGCGCTTCGATCAGAGCCTGGCTCGCGGAGGACGCGGACTCGGGTGTCGAAGTGAGTGAGATGACCGGGGAGCGCGCAGGCGAGGCTGAGAGGTCTGTGCCTCCGCAGACGGTGGATGGCGAACAGCGAACCGCCGACTTGAAAAGTCTCGGACGGCAGTTCCTTGCAGGTGGGCGGCTCGATCCCGAACAGCTGTTCACCCGGCCACGCCGTCGCGTGCCGCTGCCTGTCTATCCTTTTGCCAGGAAACGCTACTGGGTCGAAACGGAAGTGCCGGAGAGGCTGCCGGATGCCGAAACAGGCGCCGAGGTTGCCAAGTCACAATCACAGCCACCCGCGTTGCCGGAAACATCGGAGCGTCAGGCCGGTGACCGGGTAAAGCTCTCCCGCCCTGCCGCGATGACATTACCCTCGGCCGATGTCGTGGTTTCGGAAAAGGTTGTTCTGTCACCACTCGTACCCACGTCTTTGATAGAGGAACCGACCGGGCGCGTGGAGTGCCGGGCCGATACTGACGGCATTCGCGTTCTGGAGCTTTCGGGGACATGGTGCGAGGGGCTTGCGAGCAGTCTCGTGCGTGAGCTGGAGGCCGCTGGCACGGACAAAACCGTTCGCGTCGTCGTCCTGACCGGTGATGGAACGTGGCAAGCAGGGTCAAATTCGGTGACCGGCTTTGATCCGGATTGCCTCCTGAACTGCGCGGTGCCGGTAATCGCTTCGCTCGTGAGTGGCGCAAGTGGGCAGCCGGCGGGACTTGCTCTTCTGAGCGATTTCGTCGTCATGAACACCGCTGGACAATTCACCGGTTTCCCGCCCCCGCTGAGCCGTCTTTCGAAGCTTCTCTACGATCGGAGGCAGGACGCCGAAAACAGCCTCCTGCGCGTTCCTTCAGGCGAGGTCGTGGAAACCGCCATGGCGCTTGCCAGGGAGATCGCGGAAGGGCCGCGCGAGGCGTTATCCTTGCTCAAGCACCACATGCGCCGGGACCTGCCTCTGCTTCTGGCCGACCTGAAACCCGATGAAAAGACATCCGGCCTGCCGGAAGACCTGCCAGCTGAACCGGCGCGGGTATCCCGAAACGTTCCGCTCAAATCGGACGTGATGCGTCTGGAGCTGTTTGACGACGGTGTCGTGCTGGTCACGATGAACGAGCGGGAGAACCGCAACATGTTCACACCGGCCTTCATGGATGGGTTCGAGGAAGCATTTTCAAAGATATCCGAGCTTTCCGACGCCAGGGTGGTGGTCCTGACGGGGCATGACAACTACTTCGCCTGCGGTGGCACCAGGGATGGTCTTGCCGATCTGCAGAAGGGTGGGAGCCGTTTCACCGACCGGCGGATCTACTCGTTGCCGCTGGAGTGCGAGTTGCCGGTGATCGCGGCGATGCAGGGTCACGGCATCGGGGCCGGCTGGTCGCTCGGCATGTATTGCGACCATGCCATTCTGGCAACCGAAGGCCTCTATCACAGCAACTATCTCTGGTACGGCTTCACGCCGGGGGCGGGAGCGACACTGATCTTCCCGCATCGTCTCGGCGACGACCTGGGGCGCGAAATCCTCTTCAGCGCCCGTCAGTACCGGGGCCGGGATCTTGGAGCGCGGTCCGACCGCATCGTCGTGCAGCCTGCACGCCAGGTCCTGCCGACCGCCCTCGCAGCGGCGCATGTCCTAGCGCGCGAGAGCCGGGAAAGCCTTATCGATGCCAAGAAAAAGGCAGTCCAGCCCCTGCGGGGCATGCTGGACACAGTGCTGGAACGCGAGTTGGCGATGCATGAAAGGACCTTCATCGGAAACGAGACGGTCCGGCAACGTATTGCGGAAAAGTTTGGCGAGGACACGCGGTTGCCGGATCTTGAGAAGCCCAGAACGGCAGCGCCGTTCGACAGCGCTGCCCTGCAGGCCGATCTTGTCAGGTCGCTTGCAGGTGACCTGATGATTGATGTGGCGGATATTCGCGTGGAGGACAGTTTCCTCGACCTGGGTCTCGATTCCATTCTGGCGGTCACCTGGGTCCGGAAACTCAATACTCTCTTCGAAATCGAACTGCCCGCGACCGTCATCTATGCCCACCCGACCGTAAAGGCGCTCACAACCCATGTGGCGGCACTCGTCAGTGCACGGCAGGACAGCTTGCCGTCTGATGCGATCCCGGCATCGCAGGAGCCGGAGCCTATGACGTGCGGGACCGCTGATCCGGCAAGCGCCCGCCCCCGGGAGTTGTTACGCGCCGAGATCGTCGCGTCGCTGGCCGAGGATCTCATGCTGGAGCCGTCCGATATCACAGACAGTGCCGGCTTCCTGGATCTGGGTCTCGATTCCATTCTGGCGGTCACCTGGATCCGTAACCTCAACAAGCGCTACGCTATCAGTCTGCCGGCAACCGCAGTCTATGCATACCCGACCGTCGGCGCACTGGTCAGACATGTCTCCGAACTCGTGCCGGCTGTAGACACGCCAGCGCCTGTCGCGATGCCAGCGCCTGTTGCGACACCGCAGGCCCAGGATAGCGAATTCCGTCAAGCGGCTCGATCCGAACCGGGACCCCGCGTCGGTGAGACCAAGTCCACCAGAGAGGATGCTGTCGACAGTTCTGAAGAGGCGATTGCGATTATCGGTGCCGCGGGCAAGTTTCCGAAGGCAGAGGACCTGGCCGCTTTCTGGCAGAACATCGCCCAGGGTCGCGACTGCATCGATGAAGTGCCGGCGTCCCGCTGGGATATCGGCCGCTATTACGATCCTGATCCCCAGGCTCCGGGCAAGACCTATTGCAAGTGGATGGGGGCCCTTGAGGATGTGGAGGCGTTTGATGCGCGCTTTTTCAACATAACGCCCCTGGAAGCAGAGCTGATGGATCCGCAGCAGCGCCTGTTCCTGGAAACGGCCTGGCATGCGATCGAGGATGCGGCAATCAATCCATCAGGTCTCTCTGGCAAGCGCTTCGGTGTCTATGTTGCCTCCGGACCGAGCGGCTATGAAGGGCTGATCGAGCAACGCAACACTTACAGCCTGCTTGGAAGTTCGGGATCGATCCTGGCGGCCCGCATATCCTATCTGCTGGATCTGCGCGGCCCATGTCTTTCCATCGACACAGCCTGTTCCAGCTCCTTGGTCGCAACTGCGCAGGCCTGCGAGGCTCTCCTGTCCGGCACCTGCGACATGGCCCTTTCCGGCGGGGTGTGTGTTCTGGTCGGGCCGAACATGTTCATCGATACGTCCAAGGTCAGCATGTTGTCGGCGGACGGCAGGTGCTATTCCTTCGACGAGCGGGCAAACGGGTTCGTGCCCGGCGAAGGCGTAGGTGCCGTTGTTCTGAAGCGTTTGTCGGATGCAGAACGGGACGGTGATCCGATCCACGGCGTCATCCGGGGCTGGGGTGTTAATCAGGACGGGCGCACGAACGGTATCACGGCGCCGAACCCGAAAGCCCAGACGGCACTGATGAAGGACGTTTACGCGCGGTTCAACATTGATCCGGCAACCATTGGGCTCGTCGAATGCCACGGTACGGGTACGCCTCTTGGCGATCCGATCGAGGTGGAGGGCCTGACGGACGCCTTCGCTGACGTGCCCGCCAACGGGCGCTGTGCCATCGGTTCGGTGAAAAGCAATGTCGGCCACCTGCTTGCATCCGCCGGTATAGCCGGAGTGCTGAAGGCCATGCTGTCGCTTGAGCACAGGCAGATCCCGCCCTCGATCAATATCGAGACCCTCAACAGTCACATTCCGTTCGACAGGTCACCCTTTGCCGTCAGTCGGATCCTGTCGGACTGGGCACCGCCAAGCAACAGCGTACCGAGGCGCGCCGCAGTCAGTTCCTTCGGCTTCAGCGGCACCAACGCCCACCTGGTGCTGGAGGAATATCTCCCGGTCGCCAGGGCAGAGAGCAAGGCAACACCACCGATCTTTGTGCTTTCCGCCAGGGACCGGGATAGCCTGATGGACTACGCGTCCCGAATGGAGCGTTTCATAGCTGCCGAACCGGACCTTGATCTTGACGCCTTTGCCGCGAGCCTGCAGACCGGCCGGCCCGAGTTCAGGGAACGGCTGGCTTTCGTCTATTCCGGCAGGGATGATCTGCAGCGGAAAATCGCCTCCGTGACATCCGGTGGAAGTCTCGAAGGCGTCCATCTGTCGTCCGGTGATGATGTTGCGACGGCCCTGTTCTCTGCGGATGGTGAAACTGAGACGCTGTTGCGCAAATGGCTGATGTCGGCAGACACGCAACACCTGAACAAGGTTGCGGAGCTTTGGGCCAAGGGGCTCGATATCGACTGGCCGGCTCGGGTGGGCAATCGTCTGCATCTGCCGGGATATCCATTTGCCCGGACACGGTTTTGGGTGCCTGTACCCGATGAAATGCAATCCGGCGAAGCGGTTTCCAGGATGCCGGCCCAAGGTGTCCTGCTCGGAAACTCGCCATCCGAGGGCGAAATCGGCCGGATCACACTGCGTATCCACGGGGACGAGCCCTATCTGACCACGCATCTGACGGGCGAAACACGTCTGATGACCGGTCTTTCCCTACCGGAGATGGCCCGTAGTGCCCTTGAGCGGCTGTCGGGAAAACCCGTTTCCGGTCTCGCGCAGCTGATCTGGGGGAAACCGGTCGCCATCAACGGAAAACCGCGTGACCTTACCTTTGTCGTCATGTCCGACGAGGAAGGATTGCTCTACAGGGTAGAAGCGGACGGGGATGAAAGCGGTCCCTGTCATCTGGGCTCCGGAAGTTTAGGCATCGAGACGGGGACGAGCCGCTCGTCCGTCGCTTTCGCCGAGCCGCTGCCCGGCAGGAATGTCTCGGAGACGTTTCGAGAATTTGCCGAACACTGCGCCGTTCATTCCGGGCCGCCGACGCCGGAAATGGCGCGCGTTTCGGAAGTCTCCCACGCGGGGGATGTGCTGACCGCGCGGCTGGAGCTTTTCCGGGGCACTGCCGCGGAGCGTCGGCATATCCTGTTCGATCCATATCATCTGGATGCGGTCTGGCGGTTGCTGGCTTTCCATTCCGGCGGCTGTGCCGCCGATGCCGGGGCTGCCAATGCCTTGCGTTTTCCGCGCAGCATGGAATGCATGATTGGCTTTGCACCACTTGGAGACCAGGCACTTGTCAGAATTGTTCAGGAGCGCGCCGGTTCAGGGCCAGTGTCTTACAAGGTTGAGATGTTTGGTGCAGACGGATCCGAGGCCTTGCGCCTGGAAGGTGTCCGGGTGACGGCGCTGGAACGCAGCCGGGATATCCTGATCAGGGAGGATCTTCACTCATGAGCCGTTCATCCAGCAAGGTTGCGATCATCGGCGGCGGACCGACCGGCATCGGCGTCGCGCGCGAACTGATCGATGGCGGCATCAAGGTTGATCTCTACGAAGCCGAAGCGGATTTCGGCGGAGTCTGGAACGGGGATGCCAAATGTGGACGGACCTACGATTCCCTCCATCTGATTTCACCGAAATTCAACACGCAGGTTGCCGATTTTCCGATGCCGGAGGACTATCCTCCCTATCCCAACCATCGTCAGATGCTGGCCTATATCCGCTCCTACGCAAAGGCTTTCGGTGTCTATGAGAGCGCCTGTTTCAACGCCGCGGTCGAGACCTTGACACCCGAGGGCGACAGCTGGCGTCTGAAGACCAGCGCTGGGCACGACATCGTCTATCCGCTGGTGATCGTCTGCAATGGTCTGCAGCGGGTCCCGCGCTTTCCGGAGCCTGCCATTCCCGGTCAATTTTCCGGCGAGGTCCTGCATGCGCGCGACTACAAGTCGGCCGACCAGCTGCGTGGCAAGCGTGTGCTTGTCGTTGGCGGCGGCAACTCGGGCTGCGATATCGCCGTCGACGCCATCAGGACGGCGGAAACCGTCCTGCACAGCACGCGACGGGGGTATTACTACCAGCCGAAATTCATTTCCGGCAAACCTACGCCGCAATGGATGATGGAACTGGGCAACAAGTTCGCCACCAAGGAAGAAACGCTCGCCTATATCGAGGAAGTGTTCCGGCTCGCAGGGTATGACGGCACCGACTACGGACTTCCGAAGCCCGACTATCCGCTCGATGCCGCACACCCGGTCATGAATTCGCTGCTGCTCTATCATATCGGCCACGGCGATGTTGCCCCGAGAGGCGCTATCGAGAAATTCGATGGCAAGACAGTGCATTTCAGGGAAGGGGCTCCGGCAGAAATTGATCTCGTGCTCTATGCTACCGGATACAGCCGCGACTTCCCGTTCCTTGACCGGTCACTCCTGGAATGGAATGGCAGCATTCCCGATCTTTTCCTGCATTCCACGCCGCGTAATCTCGACAACATCCTGTTCATGGGCTTCATCAACGCCGCGGGAGGACTAGGAGACGGCCTGAAGACACAGGGCCTGTTCGTGCTGAACTATGCCAGGGCGTTCTTCGGCAAAACCGCCGGACTGGAACGCTTCCTCGCCGCGAAGAAGTCCGATACTCCCGATCTTGGCCAGACTTATTTCATCGACAGTTACCGGCATCAGTGGGAAGCGGATCTCTGGAAGCTGCTCGGCCACATGCGCCGATACCGGGATATGCTGGCAGAAGAGGCACCGGTCACAAGAGAGGCCGCCTTGCAATGAGTTCCGGATCCGGCAATGACCTGCGCGCCCGTATGGCGAAAATCCTTGATCAGGAACTGGTCGAGCGGGCCGGTGCGCGCGTGGCATCCCGGTCTCAAGAGGCGAAAGCGGACAGCTGTTCGCCAGAAGGTGCCGGTGTGACCAGTGTTTCCGACAGGCTTGCGCTCGATGTGTGGCGGATCGCGGCCGCCGCACTGCACATGCCCGAAGACCAACTGGAGCCGCAGGAAAATCTCGCCAATCTGGGGGTCGATTCCATCGCGATCACCGAGATCATGGTGCAGATTTCCCGGCATTTCGGGATCTCGGTTGCACCAACCACTTTCTTCGAAGCCAAACACCTTGATGACCTGAGCAGCATTCTGCTGGAGCGATACACTTCACCGATAGCAGCCCATTACGCGAAGCTGGACGCTGAACAGGTACCGGCGCCGGTCTTGGAAGAGAACATACCGGTCGCGGCAGCAACGTCTGAAATACCGGAAATGGAGACCGCAGGAGAGAGTGATCCGGGCTGGGAAGAAACCTGGATCCGTCGCCACCGCGCGGCTGCGCGGGCAACCGAAGCCGGACCTCGTCCCCGGACAGAGCCGGAACGCGCGAAGGGACCTGCAGATGCACTGCCGATCGCCATCGTTTCGATGGAAGGCAAATTTCCGCAAAGTCCGGATCTGGAGACCTTCGAAGCACATCTGAGGGCGGGAAGGGACTGCATCGAGGAGGTTCCGGCCGAGCGGTGGGACTGGCGGGCGGTCTATGGTGATCCGAAGAAGGGACCTTTCACAGACGTCAAATACGGGGGCTTCGTTCCGGAGGCCGATCATTTCGACGCGGGCTTCTTCAACATATCGCCGCGCGAAGCGGAACTCATGGATCCGCAGCATCGCCTGTTCATGGAGTGCGTCTGGAGCCTGATCGAAAAGGGTGGCTACGCGCCGGGGTCTCTGGCCGGGCGGAAGATCAGCCTGTTTCTGGGCATCAATCTGCTGGACTACACCGACATGGTGAACCGCGCGGGGATCATGGATGCCCAGCAGCTCACCGGCCTTGGGCATGCCTTTTGCCCTAATCGCCTTTCCTTTCTTCTGGATATCCACGGGCCGAGCGAAGTTGTCGATACCGCCTGTTCCAGTTCGCTGGTAGCCATTCATCGTGCCGTGATGAGCATCCGCCATGAAGGCTGCGAAATGGCAATTGCGGGCGGCTCGAACCTTATGCTTTCGCCGACGCAGCACATCATGTTCTCCAAGGTCGGCATGATCACGCCGGACGGGCGCTGCAAGACCTTTTCAAAGGACGCCAACGGCTATGCCCGGGCAGATGGTGTCGGAGCCGTGCTTTTGAAGCGCCTCGATCTCGCGGAGCGGGACGGCGACCCGATCCTCGGTGTCATCAGGGGATCGGTGGAGCATCACGGCGGTGGGGCGACATCGCTGACAGCTCCGAACCCCAAGGCACAGGGCCGTCTCATCGTAGAGGCCCACCGACAGGCCGGCGTCGATCCGCGGTCAATCGGCCTGATCGAGTGTCATGGCACGGGCACGCCACTCGGAGATCCCATCGAGGTGGAGGGACTGAAGCTTGCCTTCGGTGAACTCTACCGGGACTGGGATCTTGAGCGACCAGACGCGGCGAAAATCGGTCTCGGCTCGGTCAAGTCCAACATCGGTCATGCAGAGACAGCAGCGGGTGTTGCCGGACTGATCAAGGTGCTCCTTGCCATGAAGAGCAAGACGCTCTTCCGGACACTGCACTGCGCGGAACCCAATCCACTGCTGGAACTTTCCGGCAGTCCCTTCTATCTGCTTCAGGATGAGGAAGCCTGGAGACGGCCACTGATCGATGGCGAGGAGGTCCCCAGGCGTGCCGGCATCAGCTCCTTTGGAGCCGGGGGAGCCAATGTGCATCTCGTGATCGAGGAATATGCCGGGCTGGGCCTGCAATCGCCGCACTCTTCCCAAGGACCGGTCGTCGTTCCCGTTTCCGCTAAGACAGAGCAAGCGCTTCTGGAGGCGCTTGCCCGGCTGAAGCCCGCGATTGCGCAAAACGATATGGCGGACCTTGCCTATACGCTTCAGGTCGGTCGTGACGCTTTGCGTCACCGCGTGGCCTTTGTAGCCTCTGACCGGGAGGACCTCACCAAAAAGCTGGACGCGTTTCTCGCCGGCAGCGGCGATGTCGCGGAACGTGGAACCGTCGCGGCCGGTCGCAAGCAAAAGACCCGACCTCTCGATCCTTCCACGGAAGACCCGGCCGCAATTGCCCGGCACTGGGTCTCGGGCGGCGAAGTGGACTGGCCAGCGCTTCCTGCCGGAACGCGACCGCACCGCATTGCCCTTCCGGGTTATGCCTTCCAGCGCAAGCGCTACTGGCTGCCTGACGGGGAGGGTGCCACCGAGGCCTCAAAGACCTCTCTGACACCGGTTCCCGCTGGCCACGGAATTTATCAGTTGTCGCTGACCGGCAGCGAGTTCTTCCTGAAGGACCACAAGGTCGCCGGTTCACCGGTCCTGCCCGGTGTTGCCTATCTGGAACTGGCGCGGGCGGCCGCCGTTCAGGAAGGCATCGCGCATCCTGCTCTCCGGCAGGTCGTCTGGATGGCGCCTCTGGTGGTCGAAGCGCCGGTTCGGATCACCTGCGAGCTCTCCCGCCTCGGGGAGGGAAGCCTGCGCGCGGAGATCTTCAGCACACCGGAAAACGGCGAACGTCTTCTGCATGCCCAAATGCGGATTGCCGCCAATTTGGAGGCAAACGCGCTCTCCGTTAACCTGGACAGTCTTCGAGGGAAACCGGCAACCCGTCTGGGAGCTGGCGAGGTCTATGCCGGTTTCGACGCCATGGGGCTGGTCTATGGACAAGGCCATCGCGCGATCACCGATCTTGCCGTTACCCGGGAGGCCTCAACTGGCGGGGAGGTGCTTGCCAGACTTGAACTTCCAGGAAGCCTGGAGGCAGGTTTCGGCGATTTCGGCCTGCACCCGAGCCTGCTGGACGGAGCACTGCAAGCGGCAATCGGTCTGGCGCTGGATGCCTCCGGCAAAGCTCCCGAAGCGGCTGCCCTGCCGTTCTCGGTCGAGGGCGTGAAGATCTTTGGCGCCTGCGAAAAACACATGTGGGCGCATGTCCGGCAACAGGCGGGCTCAGGCTCAGGCTTGCGCAAGATGGATATTGACCTGATCGACGAACAGGGAAGGATCCGTTTATCGCTGCAAGGGTTCACGACGAGAACGCTCGACAAGTCCGCGGACACAGCGACGTTACGCTTCAAGCCGTGCTGGCGGCCACTCGATGCGGAAGCCGTGCCAGCGCAAGACGGGCGGCGCATAATGCTCCTGTCGGCAGCTTCAAGGGATGCAGGGGATCTGTCCACCCAGTTGCCGGATTGGGATGTCCGTCCGCTACAGGACGAACCTGCCACGTCCCTTGATCAGCGTTTCCTGAAACTGGCCAGCCAGACCCTGAGCATCGCTCAAGAGGCGCTGACGGCAGGACCGGTGCAGATGCTGCTGGTTATCGGGCCGGAAGAGAACAACCAAGCCTTGGCCGGTGTTGTGGCAATGATCCGCAGCATAAGCCGTGAGCACCCGGCTTTCCGTGGCCAGGTTCTGGTTCTCACGGATCGACCAGCCTCTCGGAATCTGGCGGAGCAATTGAAGAAGGCCGCCGGCGCGCCCGCCGGATCATGCCTGAAGGCGACGGGAAAAGACCTGTCGCTGGAGGTCTGGGAAGAGGTCTCGACCGCGCCGGAACCGGCGTCATTGCCGTGGAAATCCGATGGTGTCTATCTCATCACGGGCGGGACCGGCGGGCTCGGGATTGCGCTGGGCCGGCAAATCATCAAGACGGTCCCCGGTGCGACGGTGGTTCTTGCGAGCCGAAACCAGCCGAAGCCCGAGGTGGCTGACTGGATCGCCGAGACACCGACCCTGCATCACAGGCTTGCGGACTTTTCCGATGCACGGTCGGTCGAAACCCTCGTGCAGGTAATCCGGAGCGAACACGGCAAGCTGGATGGTGTCATTCACGCCGCAGGCGCCATCCGGGACGATGGCTTTATGCGCAAGACCCCGGACCAGCTCGCTGATGTGCTGGCTCCAAAGGTAACAGGTGCCGTGGCCCTGGACAGGGCAATCGGCGCCGCGCCGATCGACTTCCTCGTGTTCTATTCCTCGATCTCCGGCATTGTCGGCAATGTCGGCCAGGCCGACTACGCGGCGGCCAACAGTTTCCTCGACGGCTTTGCCGAGGCTCGGGAAAGACGGCGTGACGCGGGGCAATGTCAGGGTAAGACGGTGTCCGTCGCCTGGCCCCTCTGGCGCGAGGGCGGCATGTCGCTCGCACCGGAGCAGGAAACGCTGATGCGTCGGACAACCGGCCTTGTGCCGCTTGAGACCCACGCAGGGCTCGAAGCGCTTTATTCCGTCCTGGGCGACACACAAACGCGAGTTCTGATTGCACCGGGAGACGGTGAGCGGATCCGGCGTTTTGTCAGCGCCACTTTCGAGCATGAAAACCCTGGTGTCTCGACAAATTCGAAACCGGGCACACCACCGGGAAACCGGCCGCCTGTCGAAACAGGCGCTCTGCGCCGCTTGATCCTCGCAAGCCTGATTGAGGAAGCCGGTGCGCAGCTCAAGGTCTCGGAAGAGGACCTCGAGCCGGATGAGGAACTGACAGAATACGGGTTCGATTCCATCGGCTTCACCCAATTCGCCAACAGGCTGAATGACCGTTTCGGTCTGGAACTGACGCCGACGTTGTTCTTTGAATTTCCGACGCTCGATGGTTTGGCGGATTATCTCGGTGCAGAAGAAGCTGACGCGATGACTGCCGCCTTCGGAGTGTCTGCAACCGAGGGCGAGGTCGCGTCGGACGTAACAGTTGAGGCGAGTGAACTTGTCGCTGTGTCGAGTCCATCGACAGCAGCGGTCATTGATGCGCCGAAAGCTTCACCGGTCCCCCATCGCCACGATGACCTGGTGGCCATTGTCGGCATGAGCGGGCAGTTCCCGGGTGCTCCCGATATTGACGCCTTCTGGGATATCCTGAACGAAGGCAGAAACACCATCGGCGAAGTGCCTTCCGAACGTTGGGACTGGCGGGACTATTGGGGGGATCCCCTGTCGGAACCCGGCAAGGGCAACGTCAAATGGGGTGGCTTCATAAAGGACATGGCCGCCTTTGATGCCGCCTTCTTCGGCATTTCAGCGCCGGAAGCCCGGATGATGGATCCGCAACAGCGCCTGTTGCTCACCCAAGCCTGGCGCGTGATGGAAGATGCAGGCTACGCCCCCTCCGCGCTGGCGGGAACCAGCACGGGTGTGTTTATCGGGACTGCTGACACAGGCTACAGCCGGCTCATCGCGGAAACGGGAACCAAGGTTGAAGGTTATTCGATGACCGGCCTCGCCCCGTCGCTGGGGCCGAACCGGATCAGCTACTTCTACGATTTTCACGGTCCGAGCATCGCGGTTGAAACTGCCTGTTCCAGCGCTCTGATCGCGGTCCATCGTGCTGCCGAGGCGATCCGGGCGGGACATTGCTCGGCGGCAATTGCCGGGGGCATCAACGCGCTGCTCCTGCCGGAAGCCTTTGTCGGCTTTTCCAAGGCAGGCATGTTGTCGCCGGAAGGGCTCTGCAAGCCGTTCTCCGCCCGGGCAGATGGCTACGCACGCGGTGAAGGCGTCGGACTGGTTTTTCTGAAACCGTTGTCTGACGCGCAGCGCGACGGCGACAGGATCCTGGGCGTGATCCGCTCGAGTGCCGAAAATCACGGCGGTCACGCGGCGTCTCTCACGGCGCCCAATCCGAAAGCCCAGGCGGATCTCATTCGCACTGCCTACAAGCGCGCCGGGCTAGATCCGCGAACGGTCGGCTATATCGAGGCGCACGGCACGGGAACGCCGCTCGGCGATCCGATCGAGATCGAGGCTCTCACCGCAGCTTTTTCAGATCTTGCGCGCGATGCTGAAGCCACCTTCGGGTCTGCCCCGGGACAAAGCTGCGCCATCGGCTCGGTGAAATCGAATATCGGTCATCTGGAACTTGCTGCAGGAATTGCCGGCCTTATCAAGGTTCTGCTTCAAATGCGGCACGGCAAGATCGCGCGCTCGCTCTACAGCGAAGACCTGAATCCTTATCTGAAACTGCAGGGCAGCCCGTTCCGTGTGGCGCAACAGGCAGAACCCTGGACGCATGACGTGGACAGAGACGGTAATCTGCTGCCGCGCCGGGCAGGTGTCAGCAGTTTCGGGTTTGGCGGTACCAACGCCCACGTGGTTCTGGAAGAGTATCTGGCACCGCTCCCGGCCTCCAACCCTGCGCCGCATGAGGTGCCGGAACTCATCGTTCTGTCGGCGAAATCTGAGGATCAGCTGAAGGAGATGGCTGGCGATCTGCTCGCCTTCCTGTCCGGTGAAGGTACCGGTGCAAGCCTGGCGGACATCGCCTTTACGCTACAGACTGCGCGCGAGCAGATGGATCATCGGATGGGCTTCCAAGTCAAGTCCCGAAAAGATCTGCAGAAACGGCTGGAGACCTATCTGGCTGGTGAAATCGGCAAGGGACTGCACACCGGAGACACAAAATCCGGGCGCAAGACGCTTGCGGTTCTCGAGAGCGATCCCCCCCTGCGGGAGGCTGCTTCCGGCCTCGCCGCAAGAGGGCGGGCGGATGACCTGCTGGCGCTTTGGGCAGGTGGTTTGAGCGTTGACTGGGCCGCTGTTCGCAACGGCCGGCCAGGGAACCGTATTTCCTTGCCCGGTTATCCCTTCGCAAAGAAACAGTATTGGGTCGGCAGGACGCAGACGGCTGCAGTGGCGACCGGACCTTCACGAGCAAGTTTCGCGCTCCGGATCGATGGGTCAGAGAGTTTCATGCGCGACCATCTGGTCAGTGGCGACCCGGTAGTACCGGGCGTCCTGTCCTTCGACCTGGTGCAGCGCGCCCTCGCTGACACAGGCAGGAACAGCGGGCCCTTCGAACTCGCGGGTCATACCTGGACGGGAGCGGTCTCTGTCAAGGCAGGGCCGGAGCAACTGGAGGTCCTGTTGACCGACGGATCTTCGGAAAATTGCCGCTATTCGATTGTCGCTAAAGGAGCACGGGGCGTGCAGCAGCACGCGGAAGGCGTTATCCGTCCGATTTCCGGAGAAGCCGCGCCGAAACTTGATCTCCAGGCAGCAAGGCAGGTTGCGACTGCCGAGCTGGACAGACACGCCCTCTATCGCCGCCTTGAAAACCTCGGTCTCGGCTATGGCCCTGCGCAGAAGGCGATCACGCGGCTGTGGCGCAGCGCGGACGGCATCCTTGCGCAGCTCGATCTGCCTGCGGAGGCCGACAGCGGATTTGCGCTGCACCCCTCGATCCTTGACGGTGCCCTGCAGACCGTCTTCGCATTGAATGACACAGAGGACGGGCTTGCTTTGGCACTGCCTTACTCCGTGCGCCGCATCAGGATTTTCGGCAAGACGACTGACCGGATGTGGGCAATTGCCAGACAGGGAGCCAAGGGGACAGACGTCGATCTTTGCAACGAAGACGGTACCCTCGTCCTGTGCCTTGAGGATTTTGTCACCCGACAGTTGCCGGGCGCAGCGTCATCGGACAAGGCGGCCACGGTTGAGCGGCCGGCCCTTGACCGCGAAGAGCGGCAGAAACGAACGCTGACGCTTGTGACCGGCATCGCGGCGAGAACCCTCGAAATCGACCCGGAGATGCTGGATCCCGATACGGAGCTCGGTGACTTCGGTTTCGATTCCGTCAGCATGACGGCCTTCGCCGCGCAGATGAATTCGGACCTGAACCTGAGCCTGACGCCTGCCGATTTCTTCGAGTTCGCAACGCTTTCTCGCCTCGCAGGACACATTGGCGACGCGCTGGACGATGAGCAACTGAGTTCGTCCGGCAGCACGCAGACTTTGGCAATGGCCGCCATCACGGGCGAACTTGCGGAAAGCGTCTCCTCTCCTCATGTCTCGAACCCTGTCTCCCGGCCATCTGAGGCCGAGGACGATCCGGTGGTCATCGTGGGGCAGAGCTGCTGTTTTCCCGGTGCTGCGACTGCTGAGGAATTCTGGTCCAACCTGATCTCCGGCCGGGACAGCATCAGCCGGATCCCTGCCGACCGATGGTCCTGGCAACAGCTTGACGGTGACCCGAGGCAGGATCCGTCGCGAACCAACATACACTGGGGCGGTTTCATCGACCGCGTATTTGAATTCGATCCGCTCCATTTCGGCATTTCGCCCCGCGAAGCCAGGCTGATGGATCCCCAGCAGCGCCTCATGATGACCCACGCGTGGAAGGCGATCGAAGACGCTGGCCATGCGCCTGAAAGCCTTGCCGGACAGAAGGTCGGCGTGTTCGTCGGCACATCCTCCAGCGGATACCGGGACATGATCGGTGCGGATTCAGGCGGCGAAGGCTATGTCGCGACAGGGTCGGTACCGTCCGTTGGTCCCAACAGGATCAGCTTCCTGCTCGATCTGCACGGGCCGAGCGAACCGGTCGAGACGGCATGTTCCAGTTCCCTGGTCGCCCTGCACCGGGCCGTTCAGGCGATCCGGGCCGGAGATTGCGACATGGCGCTTGTCGGCGGCGTCAATACCATCCTCACCCCGGAGGCCCATATCAACTTTGCCAAGGCAGGCATGTTGTCCGTCGACGGCCGCTGCAAGACCTTCTCTTCCGGGGCCAACGGTTACGTGCGCGGCGAAGGCGTCGGTATGGTGTTCGTGCGGAAACTGTCTGACGCGGAGCAGGACGGCGATCCGATCCTGGCCGTGGTGCGCAGTACGGCGATCAATCACGGCGGCCATGCCAACTCTCTCACAGCGCCAAACACGCAGGCCCAGGCCGATCTTCTGACCACCGCGTATTCCCGCGCCGGCATAGACCCGCGCACTGTCGGCTATATCGAAGCACATGGCACGGGCACGGCCCTGGGAGACCCGGTCGAGATCAATGCCCTGAAATCGGCATTCGCCTCGCTGCCGACGGGTGCAGCCCGGCTTGAGGAAGCAGTGTGCGGGCTTGCTTCGGTCAAGACCAATATCGGACACTTGGAGCTCGCGGCCGGGGTTGCCGGGCTGATCAAGGTCCTGAAACAGGTTGAGCATCGCCAGCTCGCGCCGAGCCTCCATTGCGAGGAGGTCAACCCTTACATCGACTTGAGCGGAAGTCCTTTCGAGATTGTGCGGGAGGCACGGCCCTGGAAGCCCGTGAAGGACGAAAGCGGAGCGACCTTGCCGCTGCGAGCCGGCATCAGCAGTTTCGGGTTCGGCGGCGTCAATGCGCATGTCGTGGTGGAGGAATACCTGGGCGGGGCGGAGGCGGCGACCCTGCCGTCCCGTCTGGATGCACCGGCCGTCGTCGTGCTGTCGGCGCGGGACCGCACCCGCCTGAACGACGTGGTCCGTGACCTTCTTTGCGAGCTTGAAAGCGGTCGTCTGGGTGAAGCGGATCTGGCGGACCTGGCTTACACGCTGCAGGTAGGCAGATCCGGCCTCGGCGAGCGCCTCGCATGCGTTGTTTCAAGCCTCGATGAATTGCGGTCCCGGCTGACGTCTGTTCTGGCAGGCGGCGAACCACCTGAAACCTTTTTCGGCAATGCCAAGGGACCGGACCGGCCACAGGGGTCTCTGCCGCAGGATGCCGGTCCGGCCGGGATTGCGCGCCATTGGGTCCGGGGCGGCAAGGTGGATTGGCAGCAGCTCAACGCAGGCCGGCGTCGCCGGCTCAGGCTGCCGACCTATCCGTTTGCCCGCGACATTTACCGCGTCGGCGATGCCGTTCCGGGATACACGCCGAAAGCGGAACCCATTTCAACCCGGTCCAACGGCAGGCAGCTGAATGCGGATGGGTATTATCTGAAGGACCATGTCGTTCACGGAAGCCGTATTCTGCCCGGTGCGATGAGCCTGGAAGTCGTGCTGACAGCCGCTCTGGAAGACAAGGCCGTGGACGCCCTTCCAGCGCGCTTCGCGAATGTGACCTGGCGCAGGCCCATAGAGCTCAATACCGGTCAGTTGGCGCTCGATGTCCGGTTCTCGAAGGGGAACCCGGAGGGTTCGCAGTTCCGTATGAGCACCACCGGCACCAGCGAGCCGGACTTCATGCGTGGACAGATTGGCGGCGTATCGGAAAAGGGGCTGCCCGGCAGACTGGACGTCGATGCACTTCAGAATGCCTGTCGGACCGGCCATGACCCGGATTGGCTTTATGCCTGCTACTCCGCGCTCGGGATCGATTACGGACCGGCATTCCGCGCGATCACCGAGCTGAATTCCCGCGAAGGCGAGGTGCTAGCACGGCTGCAGTTGCCGAAGGCAGCCAAAGGTGGCGAGCACATTCTGCATCCAAGTCTTATCGATGCCGCGTTCCACGCCGCGCTTGTCGCGTTTTCAGAAGAAGGCAGCGCAGGTCTGGCCCTGCCCTTTGCCATCGACCGGATGGACGTGATCAGGCCAACAAGTGAGGCCATGTGGGCCCATCTGCTTGTCTGCCCGGCAAACCAGGGGCTTCGCAAACTCGATATCGATCTGGCGGACGACACAGGTGCTGTCTGCGTCCGGATTACCGGCTTCACCTTGCGCCTTTTGGAGGAACCCAAGGGAGAGCAGGAACCTGCAGCACCCATGATGTCTCCCAAGGCCATTGCCGGCGGTGGTCGCGTTGAAAACTATTTTGTCGGATTGATCGCCCGGGAAACCGAGATCGATCCGGCGGCCATCGTGCTGACGGCGCCGCTCGAGGACTATGGCATCGACTCTGTCCTGATCATGCAGCTGACGGACGTTCTGGAGCGGGATTTCGGCCCCCTGTCGAAGACGCTCTTCTTCGAATACCAGACCCTTGAAGCCCTGATCGGATATTTCCGCGCTAATCATGGAGACCGTCTCACCGAGGTGTGCGGTGAAGGGGCCCGTCCCGCCGACGCCGTCTTGCAGGCAACAGCACCAGCGACCATGAAACGGGGCGATGCGCCTGCTGACGATCCGATCGCGATTATCGGTGTTGCCGGCCGCTATCCGGGAGCACGGACACTTGAAGACTTCTGGAAAAATCTTGCCGCGGGGCGCGACTGCATCACCGAAGTCCCCGCTGAAAGATGGGATCACGGGCAGTTCTTTGATCCCGTTCGCCAACCCGGCAAGACCACGGGGAAATGGGGCGGGTTTGTCGATGGCTACGACCGTTTCGACCCGATGTTCTTCAACATAGCGCCGCGAGAAGCGCTTTATATGGATCCTCAGGAACGGCTCTTCCTGCAATGCGCCTGGGAAACCCTTGAAGATGCCGGCTACACACGGGCAGCCTTTGGAGAACACGGCGATGTCGGCGTCTTCGTGGGAGTGATGTGGGAAGAATACCAGCTCTACGGTCCCGAGCTGACTGCGCAGGGAACCCCGACCGCCTTGACCGGTAGCGCGGCGTCGATTGCCAATCGGGTGTCCTATTTCATGAACTTCCATGGACCGAGCCTGGCCGTCGACACGATGTGCTCCTCGTCCCTGACGGCGATCCACCTTGCCTGCGACAGCCTGCGGTCCGGAAGCTGCGCGGTTGCGCTGGCGGGCGGAGTGAACCTGACCCCGCACTGGAATAAATACATTGCGCTCTCCCAGGGACGGTTCTTGTCCAGCAAGGGGAGGTGCGAGAGTTTTGGCGAAGGCGGAGACGGCTATGTTCCCGCCGAAGGCCTCGGCGCTGTTCTCCTGAAACCGTTGAGCACGGCCGAAGCCGATGGCGACCGGATCTACGGCGTAATCCTCGGGTCGGTGCTCAATCACGGCGGCAAGACCAACGGCTACACTGTCCCCAACCCGGCAGCGCAGACTGCGGTGATCGAAAAGGCTCTGGCGAAAGCGGGCGTCGCACCGGAAGACGTGAGTTACGTCGAGGCCCACGGAACGGGAACCAGCCTGGGAGATCCAATCGAGTTCGCGGCGCTCACTAGGGCCTATGCCACGCCCGGAACAACGCAGACGCGCTCTGCCATCGGCTCGGTCAAATCCAATATCGGTCATGCGGAGAGTGCTGCCGGGATCGCCGGGCTGACCAAACTTCTGCTGCAGCTCAAGCACGCGCAGATTGCCCCTTCCATTCATTCCGGCAGGTTGAACCCCAATATCGACTTCGAAGCCTCGCCCTTCAGCGTTCAACGGGCCCTGGCGCGCTGGCCGGCATCGTTCAGGGCGGGGGAAGTCCAGCCACGTATTGCCGGGCTTTCCTCCTTCGGCGCGGGTGGTTCGAATGCGCATTTCATTGTCGCCGAACATCTGGAAAGGGAAGCCTCCTTTGCCGGGGAGTTCCCTGAGGTCTATCCGTTCTCGGCCCGCGATCCGGAGCGGCTGGCTGCGTTGCTCAAGAATTTCCGCTTCCGGCTCGACAGCCTGACCGACAACGACCTGCCGGCCGTGGCCTGGACCTTGCAACAGGGTCGTGAGGCGTTCGAGGAGCGGCTGGCGATTGTCGCGCGCGGAAGAGCCGAGCTGCAAGAAAAGCTGGATAGCGTCCTCATCCGCCCGGATACAGGCGCATTTGCGAGCAGTAGCCTTTTCCGGGCACGGGTATCCGGACCCGCAACGCCGATTGATCCTTCCGCCCCGCTTGAGGAAATTGCCGCGGCCTGGACAAGGGGTGCGGCTGTCGACTGGAAGGCCTTGTGGTCACGTGTAAAACCACGCCCGATCAGCTTGCCGTCCTATCCCTTTGCAGAGGATCGCTTCTGGTTGCCCGAACTTGCAGGAAAGGAAACCGCGCCTGCAAAGGCCGCTGTTCCGACTGCCCCCATGCCGCTTCTCTATTCCACAATCTGGCAGGAACGGGCAGAAGCGACAGACGAAGCGCGACCGGAAGGTCAGCTTTTTCAGGTGATTTGTGATCTGGCCATCACGATGCCGAACCTGGCCGCAGACCTTCGGAAAACCGGGGCGGAGGTCATGGTGCTGGAGGCGCCGGAGACAGCGGTGGACGCACGGTACGAATTCCACGCCCTGCATGTTTTCAGGCTTTGTCAGGACCTTGTGCGCAACCGTCGGGAAGCAATCGTACAGATCGTCGTTCCGCTGGGTGGAACGGACAGCATTCTGGAAGGTCTTGCCGGCCTGGTGCGATGTGCAAGGCTTGAACATCCCGGCATGAGCTGGCAATTGGTCGCAACGGACGGATCGGTTCACGATCTCGCTGATCGCCTGTCGGAAGACGCAAAGTGCGCCGGGAACCAGAGCGAAATCCGCTATCGTCGCGGACGGCGCTTCGTTCGGTCCTGGCAGGAACTCGAAGTCGCGCAGCAGGTCTCGCAATTGCCCTGGAAAGATAGCGGTGTCTATCTGCTGACAGGAGGCATGGGCGGTATCGGGCAGCATGTGGCCAAGGCAATCGCCGCTTCCGTGAACAGCCCCTCGCTCTGGTTGACCGGCCGGTCTCCAATGACACCGGCAATCCGTGCAGGCCTGAGCGAACTCGAAGCGCTCGGCGCGTGTGTTCGCTACCGGAGCATTGATGTCACCGACGAACTCGCCGTTTCCGGGTTGCTGCATGAAATCGAACAGGACGAGGGTGAGCTGGATGGTGTCATCCACGGGGCTGGTCTGACCCGTGACGGATTGTTGACAGGAAAGACCGAAGAAACATTCCGGGAAGTTCTTGCGCCCAAGACGAGTGGCATACGCCTGCTTGATGAGGTGATCGGCGACAGACCGCTCGACTTCATGGTCTTGTTTGCATCGGCTGCCGGAGCCCTCGGCAATCCCGGGCAATCGGACTACGCGACAGCGAATGCCTTCCTCGACAGTTTTGCAGCCTGGCGCAACAGCCAGGTTGCCGGAGGCACCCGGCACGGCAGGACAGTCTCCATCGACTGGCCGTACTGGCGCGAAGGCGGCATGCACATGGACGAGCGCACCGCCGCGGCCATGGAACGCGCGTCCGGTGTGCAGCCTCTGGAGACCGGTCCGGCGCTTGCCGCCCTGACGGCCATCCTGGTGGCGCAACGCAACGTCGACCAGGTTCTGGTTCTTGACGGAGATCACGAACGACTTCGCACACTGATGACGCCGACTGCCTCGGTCGAAGAAACACGTGCGAGCAGCATGGCTGCGGAAGCTGCACCTGTGGCGGTCATGAGCGCAAGCTCGACGGCGGTCCTGGAAGACAGGGGAAAGGTCGTCGCGGCAATCAAGGTGTCGTTCTCCACCTGTCTCGGCATCCCGCAAGACCGGTTGGGGCCGGATGACACCATCGACCGGTTCGGCGTCGATTCCGTGTCGGCACTTGAGATTGTCGAAGCGCTGGAAGGCCATTTCGGACCTCTCTCCCAGACCATCCTGTTTGAATTCCAGACCATCAATCGTCTGGCCGATGAACTGCTTGAACGCGGTGGCGCACCGAAGCCGCCGGCACCGGAACAGGCCGGGCCGACCGAACCTCCTTTGAAGAGGCCAGACCCTGCAGCCCCAATGAGAGCTGCACCGTTTGTCGACGCAAAGGACATTGCGGTCATCGCCGTTGCCGGCCGGTACCCGGGAGCGGAAACGATAGAGGCCTTCGCTGATATCCTGCGAAAAGGCAGCGATTGCATTTCCGAAATTCCGACCGATCGGCAGGAGCTCCTGAAGCACTATTCGCCTCGCAAGGGAGCGCCGGGTTCCAGCCACTGCAAATGGGGTGGCTTCCTTTCCAACATCGACTGCTTCGATGCGGAATTCTTCGGCTATACCCCGCGGGCGGCCGATCTGGCTGATCCTCAGGAACGGCTCTTCCTGGAAACGACCTGGCACCTGCTGGAGCGGGCGGGACACACGCGCAGCTGGCTTGCCGAACACTATGAGAAGCGTGTCGGCGTCTTTGTCGGCGCCATGTACAACCAGTATCCCGCGCTGGCCTCGGATGAAGAGGACCAGGCGCTGCTGGCGCTGTCCTCCTACGCTGGCATAGCAAACAGGACATCTTTCTTCTTCGACCTTCAGGGACCAAGCGTTGCGGTCGACAGCATGTGTTCGTCAGGCCTCCAGGCAGTACACCAGGCCTGCCGGAGCTTGCGGTCCGGGGAATGCAGGCTTGCGATCGCCGGCGGCGTCAACCTTTCAATTCATCCGGCCAAATACGAAGCGCTCAGCCGGGCGGGACTTGTCGCAAGCACGCCCGACGCCCGACCCTTCACCGGTGGTGACGGCTATTTGCCGGCCGAAGGGGTCGGCGCCGTACTGCTGAAACCACTTGGAGCGGCACTGGCGGACGGGGACAGGGTCCTCGGTGTGATCAAGGAAAGCCTTGCCAACCACGCGGGGCATTCCGCCGGTTATGCGGTTCCGAACGCGGACGCACAGGCCCGCCTGCTCGAAGATGCCTTCAGGAACGCCAACATCGATCCGGCCACCATCGGCTATGTCGAAACAGCGGCCACAGGTGCGAGCATCGGGGACAACATCGAACTCCGGGCACTCGCCAGAGTTTACGCAAACCGCGAAATTGCGGGCCCGGCGATAGGATCGGTCAAGGCCCTTATGGGACACGCGGAGGCTGCCTCGGGTCTTGCGCAGCTGACCAAGGTGCTCTTGCAACTCGAACACCGCGAGCTGTTTCCCTCGTTCGGCAAGGCCGCACCACTGGATGCCTTCGAAGGCACGCCATTCAGGCCGCAAAGAGACCTGGCTCCCTGGAAACCCGACTGGAAACCCACCAGAGAGACCGGATCTGAGGGACCACTGCGGGCAGCCATAAGCTCCTTCGGCGCCGGTGGCTCGAATGTACACCTCATTCTGGAGAGCGCTCCTGTCGTTGACCCGGCCGGCGCGGCAAGCAAAAGCGTCGGACCCTGGCTCTTCCCGGTCTCCGCCAGAACGGCTGAACAGCTAAGCGAGCTGTGCCTTGTTCTCGGTCAGTACCTGCGCGAGACAAAAGACGTATCGCTGGAAGCGCTTTCCAGAACACTCAGCCATGGCCGCGAACGCCTCGACTGCCAGGCGGTGTTTGTCGCCTCGAATGCAGACGAACTCATCGCCGAACTGGAGGACGGGGCTTGCCGCGGGGACGAAAGGCCGATGTCCGCTTCCACGGTGCAGGAAGTGAGCAGGGAAGGCCCGCTTCTGTTTCTTCCCGGCTATCCTTTCAAACGGGAACGGCACTGGCTGAAAGAAGCGCGCGCTTGCGAGGAAGGGAACGTCGTTGCTGCTCCGGTGAAGATCCTACCTGACAACAAGGTTCAGGATCAGGATCAGGATCAAGATCTGCCGGACGAGGGATCGGCACTGCAGCTGATTTGCAATACGCTTGGCAAAGAACTTGGCTGCCGGGCAGACGACATAGACCGAGACAGGAATTTCGAGACGCTCGGCGTCGATTCAATGGCCCGGATGCGATTGGTCTACGCTATTGAAGAGGCCTATGGCGTGGTGCTGAACCAGCACGAAATGGAGACTCATCCAACACCTGCTCTGCTGTCCGGCTATCTGGAGACGCTTGGCTCGACAGCCGAACCTGAATACGAGGTGGTGCAGGCTCCTGGCACAGCCGGTCCCTATCGACTGCCCCTCGGCGAAGCCCAAAAGGGACTGTGGGCGCTTCAGTCGCTCTATACCGGCAGCGGGCATTACAACGTTCCGCTTGCGTTCGAATGCAAGTCCCTGGACGTTGATGCGCTGAAAAAGTCCGTCGACTGGCTGGCCAACAGCTATCCGGTCCTGGCAACGCGCATCGTCCTGGAAAACGAGGAACCTGTTCTGGTCGAACGGCCGGGTTCCCTTGACATCCGTTTTGTAACCCTTCCCAAGGAAATCGAGACCAGGGCCTTCGTGGGTCAGCGCGCTTCCATCCCGTTTGATCTGGGAGAAGAGGTCTTCCGGGTCGAACATATCACAGGAGGCGGTCTACAGAAGGAGGACTGTGTCGTCCTTCTTGTCGCCCATCATATCGTGACCGACGGCGTTTCCTCGGAGGTCATCACACGGGCGTTCTGGACCGCCTACGAGCATTTCTCCAGGGGAGGACCCAAACCGGGCAACGTCAGTGGTTCGGACTATTCGGATTTCGTTGCCTGGGAAACCGCCTTTTCGGCATCCGAACAGGGGCAGGCCCAGAAGGCGTACTGGCTGCAGAAGCTTTCCGGAACCCTGCCAACCCTCAAGTTGCCACGCGACCCGGCCGCTGGCCGGGAGGCCGGCGGTCCTGGAGACAGCCAGGAACTGATGCTGCCGTCAAACCTTTGCGCAGCCCTTTCGGACCTGGCCAAGACCTTCGGGATGAGCCAGGCTTCGCTGTACCTGACAGCCTTCGCGGCACTGCTATATCGCTACACCGGCGAGCGGGATCTTGTCATTGGCGTACCGACGCTGCGACGACCGTCAGCCCGTTTTGCCGAAACGGTCGGATATTGCACGAACATGATTGCCCTGCGTCTGGCGGTGCGTCCCGAGCTCACCGGCGAAGGCCTCTCGAGGCAGGTCCATCTTGAACTCGGTGAAGGGCTGGCCCGCAGCAATTTTCCCTTCAGCTCCATCGCCAGAGACCTGGGCGGGACGGCGACCGGCGAGACACCTTATCAGGTGACATTCGCGTACCAGAATTTCGGGCAGGATCTGGCCGGCCTTGAAAGCTTCGGTAAGGGACAGGCACGCCTTGTCCCGGAGATCCGGCAGGCTGGCGACACTTTGCTGGGCATCGAGGTCCAGAACGGTTCGAATGGTGCGCTGATCATTGCTAATGCGGGCGGCAAGGTCCTGGCCTCCGGGATGCTTGAACGGTTCCTGCAGCATTACCGCCTGTTGCTCGAAGCCCTCGTGAACAAGACGGGTCAGGCAATTTCCGAAATGCCGATGCTTACTCAGGCTGAAGTGGATCGTGCCCTGCACCACTGGAGCCGTAGCCGTCCGCAATCGACTTCTGCCGTCCCGGTTCACGAACAGGTCCTTACCCAGGCCCGAAAGACGCCGTCCGCAGTTGCGGTTACCGGCGAAACCGGCCACCTCAGCTACAGGCAACTTGTCTCACGTTTCAGGCGGATCGGCTTTTTCCTCGAAAGGCGCGGGGTGAAACGGGGAGACCGGGTCGCGGTTCTGGTTGGCCGGGATCCGGATGGCATTGCCGCCCTTCTGGCCGTCATGAGCATCGGCGCCGTGTGGGTTCCCCTTGATCCCGATCATCCGGACGAGCGGCTGAGTTCCATCCTGAAGGATGCCGGCGCGGCAGCCGTCCTGACAAAAGGTCCCCATGCGGACCGGCTCGGGAAACTGGACGATGCAGCAGCTGTCATTATCGATCTGACAAAGGAACGCACTGGACTTCAGGGGCGTCTGGCCCGGCCGCCGTCCGCAGGTGTCCGGGCCCAGGATCCGGCCTATATCATCTACACGTCGGGTTCGACCGGTACACCCAAGGGGGTGGTCATCTCCCATAGGGCACTCTCCGGCCACTGTGAGGTGATTGCCAAGGAATACGGACTGACGGCAGGGGACGCCGTGCTGCAATTCGCCCCGACATCGGTCGATACCGCGATCGAGCAGATCCTGCCGGTGTTGACCAAGGGCGGAAGACTGGAAATACGCAGCGACGGTCTGCAGGCACCGTTGGACTTCCTGAAGATGCTCCGCGAAAGGGCCGTGACGGTTGCCGATCTGCCACCGGTCCTGCTGCATGAGCTCCTGAGATCGTGGGAACAGGCCAAGGCCGACCTGTCGGTCCTGTCCCTGCGTCTTCTGATCGTCGGCGGCGAGGCGCTCGCCCCGGAGGTGGTGGAACTGTGGAGCCGCAGCGCTCTGGCAGGATGCCGCCTGATCAATGCCTACGGCCCCACCGAAGCGACGATCACCGCCCTGACCCACACAGTGAAGCAGAACAGCCGGGATCACAGCGTTCCGATTGGCCGTCCCTTGCCGGGCGTGGAGGTCTTTATTCTCGATCGGGACGGCAATCTGGTTCCGGACAATGTTGTGGGAGAACTGCATCTGGGTGGTGACCGTCTTGCGATCGGCTATCACGAACGTCCCGAGCTGACACAGGCAAAGTTTCGAGATCATCGGATCGCCGGCCGGCAAGTCCGGCTTTACGCCACCGGCGACCTTGCCTGTTTCAGGGCAAATAGCGGTGGTCTTGTGGAGTTTCACGGGCGGCTGGACGATCAGGTCAAGATCCGCGGGTACCGGATCGAGCTCGGAGAGGTCGAGGCGGCTATCGCCTCCTGCGGCATAAGTGAAGTCGCCGTTGTTCTGGAAAGAAGCGGGGCAGGGGATCCGGTCCTGACCGCCTATCTCGGCGCCAAGGAAAAGAGCTTCGACGAACTGGAGGTGAAACGTCGGGTCTCTGAAACGCTGCCCGCGCATATGGTGCCCTCGGTTTGGGTGTGTCTTGAGCGGCTTCCCAAAACCGTCAGCGGCAAGATCGACCGTCATTCCCTCAAAAGGCCGGCAAGTGCGGAGGGCAGCACGAGCGGTCAAATTCGGGCACCCCGGGACCGGCTTGAATCGAGGCTTCTTGAAATCTGGTCTGAAGTGCTCGGGCGAAGTGCGCAGGACAGGCCCCTCGACATCGACGCGGATTTTTCCGAAGCAGGAGGCCACAGTCTTCTGGCTGTCCGCCTGCTGAGCCGGATCCAGCAGGCGTTCAATTGTGCGCTTTCGGTTTCCGATCTCGCCCTGGCCGGGACTGTTGCCGCACAGGCCCAGTTGCTCCGGCAGCGCGGTCTCACGGCAGACCACTCCGGCAGAGAAAATGGTGCCACTGAAACTGTGCCGCTGATGGTGTCCCTCCGCCAGCCGGAACATCGCGCAAAGGCCGGAACGGAAGCCCCCTTGTTCCTGATCCACCCGGTCGGGGGCACTCTGTCCTGTTACCAGCCACTGCTCGACGCGTTGCCCCGTGATATCCCCGTGTACGGCCTGCGTGCCGAGGGACTGGAACCGGGAGAAACGTGTCGGGACGAAAGCCTGGAAAAACTGGCGGCACGGTATTGCCAGCAGATCCTGAGGCTGCAAGCCGGCGGTCCCTACAGGCTATGCGGCTGGTCGTTCGGCGGTGTCGTCGCCTATGAAATTGCCCGGCAACTGAGACAGGCCGGCGAGGAAATCGCCTTCCTTGGTCTCATCGACAGTTTCACGCCGCAGGACCTGGTTGCGATGGGGATCACCTCGGGAAGCGCGGGGCCTGACGACGACCGGGATTGCAAGGCAGCGTTTGTCAGGGATCTCTTCGGTGTCGAAGTGGATCTCGCCGTTGATCAGGATGTCATCGAGCTTGTCCGTGGTTTTCCCCAGTTTGAAGCTGTGCTTCCGGGCGCCGGGCCGCAAGACATTGCACGGCTGCTGGCTGTGTTTAGCGCACATGAAAGGCTGCTGCGAGTGTACCGGCCGCAGCCTTGTGACGTCACCATCACACTGGTGAGAGCCGTCGAAGGCCTGGACCGGGACTTCGTTGAAAGCTGGCAGGACCTGACTTCGCTGCCGGTCAATCTGCTGCGCGTCGAGGCCAGTCATTATTCGGTCATCCGGCAACCGGCCTTGTCCGGATGGCTGGGGGCTTTCGACAACAAGCAGATATCCACCTGAGGAGACGTCGTTCAATATGAACAAGACGCAGCATCCGATTGCAGATAGCGTGCTTGAAGTGCAAGCCGCCCCCGCCCAAACAGTTCTCCACTGGAACACCGGTTGCGCTAACTTTATAGTCCTGTTTCGATTTGCAACCGATAGGGTGAGTCGGCCGAATGGCTTATGAAGACGAATTCGACGACTACGAGGAGGCGTTGAGAGGTGAGCGGCGGCGCCAGTTGCAGCTCTACCTGTTCATCATGCTATTGGCGTTCGGCGTTGCCGTGGCAGTTCTGTGGAACCGGATTGTCATTACGGTTCACTCAGGTGAAGCCGGTGTGCTCTATCGCTGGGTGTCCGGAACGGAGATGAACCAGATCTATGGCGAGGGGCTGCACATCCTCTGGCCGTGGAACAGGATGTATATCTACAACGTCCGCCTCCAGACCAAAGAACGCAACTACACGATGCTGACAAAGGACGGCCTGCCGATCGATCTGCAGATTGCGGTTCGCTATCAGCCTGATCTGCGTCTCTTGCCGTTGTTGCACGTCACGGTCGGGCCGGAATATCTCGACAAGGTCGTCTTCCCCGAAACGGAGGCGGTCCTGCGCCGCGCTGTCGGGCAATACACGCCAGAACAGGTCTACACGAGCAAACTCGGATTTCTGGAATCGGTGGTCATCAGCAGTCTGACAAGCGTCGAGGACAGATATGTGATCGTCGACAATGTGCTGGTGCGGAACGTGGAACTGCCGTCCGCGGTTCGTCTGGCGATTGAGCGCAAGCTGACGCTGTCGGAGGAACAGAAGGCCTACAAATACCGTATCGAAATCGAGGAAGAAGAGGCTAAGCGCAAGGCGATCGAGGCTGGGGGTATTCAGAAGTACCAGGACACGATCAAGAAAAGCCTGACCGAAAACCTGCTCAGATGGCAGGGGGTGCAGGCCACCAAGGACCTGGCGACATCGCCGAATTCCAAGACGGTCGTCATCGGTTCGGGCAAGGATGGCCTGCCGATCATTCTCGGCGGCGACAGATAGACGTGATGGCGCGGGACGAGACAGATCCACCGGCAAAGGGAAGAGCCAGGAAATGGGCGCGAAAGCTGCTTTTCGCGGGCATTCTTCTTGTGCTCGGCCTCGGAGTTCTGGGCGTTGCTCTTTCCAGGATAAATTCCACCGCCCCGACAGTGTCACGTCTGGCCGGATATCTGGCAGATCTCTTCGGGCAGGAAGACGATTCCCTGACACTGGTGGCGGTCTACTCCGATGACAGTGAGGACAGCAACTTCGTCAACGGGGTCCGCATGGCGGTGGCGCAGGTGAATGCGACCCGTCAGTTGGTTCTCGGCAAGCCGTTGAAGCTGGAATTTGTCAGGGAAGCGGAAGCGACGAATGTGACCCCACTGGAGACGATCGTATCAAGAACCCTGAAAATCTCCGGAAAGATCGCCAAAACGGATAATCTTCTGGCAGTCATTGGCCACGAATGGTCGGACACCGCCGTCACGGCAAGCTCCGTCTATGCTCGTGAAAATGTGCTGTTCCTTGCAACGCAAGCCACTGCAAGGTCGCTGACGGATCATGATTTCGACACCGTGTTCGCGCTGCAGCCGGACAATTCCACAAATGCGCATATCGTTGCCAGCTACGCGCTCAAGCAAGGATTGAAGCGGTACATCGTTCTCTCGGACAAGACTGACTATGGAAAGGAGTCCGCGAATTTCTTTTCCGAAGCGGTTGCGAACGAAGGTGCGGAGTTGGTCTACCGGGGCTTTCTTTCAGGTACGCAGCGTTCCATTGACGACCTGCTGATGTTTGTCCTGGACAACAAGCTCTTCAAGCGAACAGACTTTGATGCCTTTTTCATAGTGTCGTCTTCGGTCCAGGAGACGGCCGAGTTCATCAAACGGGCACGCTATCTCGGTCTGGATGTTCCCGTCCTCGGAATGGAATACATGTTTTCCGAAGCCATTGAAGCCAAGGTCGGCAAGGCGGGAATGAAAGACGTGATTGGCGTTTCGCTCTACGACAGGGACACAATTTCCGAAAAGGGCAAGGCTTTCGCGGCAGACTTTGAAAGCACCTTCGACCGGTTGCCTGATCTGAACGCGGCGATCGGCTACGACGCGACCTTGCTGATCCGCGATGCGGTCAACAGGGCGGAAACGCTGGACCCCGGCCACGTCTCCGATATATTGAAAGTGTCCCGTTACAAGAACCCGTTTTCGGGCGTGACGGGTCCGCTGGTGTTTGACCGGAACGGCCTCATTACCGACACGCATATCTTTATCGTGCGTCACGACGGGACGGAGTTCCGGACTGTCGACAGCATCAAGATACCGTTGGGGCCAAAATCGGTGCTGCATTTGGATCCGCAGGATGGCGAAGGACCTGACGCGAACCAGACCGAAGCGCTTCCTTCAGCGATGGAGACTATTGGCCAATGACAATCTTCGTGAATCCCTGGGTGTTCCTGATCTGGGTGCTGGCCAGTTGGGTCATCGGTATTCTGGGCAGGGACACGCGTTTCGGCTTTGTCGGAAATTTCCTGATCGCCTTCGTGTTCTCGCCGCTGGTGGGTATTATTGTCCTGCTCGCTGCGGATCGCTGGCGCAGACCGTCGCGGGACCGCAAGAGACGCAAGGCCTGAAACGGCGCGAGGGGGGCAAGGCTTCCTGAAATGTGCACGGCGCTGAAGCCGGCCCTTGTTCAGTCGATCGGTGTTCCAGGTCTTCGTGAAACAAAAATGCCGCAGTGTTGGAACACTGCGGCGCTCAGATTTTCTGGAAGGTTGAGACCGGTCAGGACGCTGCTTCGCTCGCCGTTGCTTCCTCGGCCTCAGCCTTTTGCTTGAACTTGCGGGCAACTGACTTGCCCTTTTCAAACTGTTCCTTGTAGAACTCGCGCATCTTGCTGGCGTTGAAATCCATCAAGGTGCCGCCTTCCTCGTAATGCTTCACGATGGACCGGCCGACCGCAAAGGTCGAACCGCCTGCAACCACGGGCAGGGACACCATTCCGACCATCCAGCCGATGCCGGGGATCATCTTGGTGGCGCTGGCAGCCACGACATAACCGGCTCCGTAGCCGAGCACGCCGCCCGCAAGCGCATAAATGACCTTGCGGCCAAGCTTTTCGGAAAATGGCTTGCCGTAGAGTTGCGACAATTTCTGGATCATGCGCAACTGTATCGCCACGACGGCGGCGATATCGAAAAAGGCAACAGGAACGATGCTCGCGGCGACAGACGCAATCACATAGTCCTTGATCAGATTGTCAGCCGTGAGTTCGCGGTTGATATCGAATTCCGCGTCATTTTCGACAGCTTCTGCCTCTGCGACGTCTTCAACCGGCTCTTCAGCCTTGCTTGCGGTAGTTCTGCTCGCCATAGAAATCTCCTGAGATCCGCACGGACATTTACCGATTGTCCGACCGAAGTGAAGGTGGCCTACATTCCTGTACGGCATCCGCACCGCCAGAACGGTACTCTTTCTGGTGGAAAATGAAAAGTGTCCACGCACTTAAACAGTTGGAATCGCCGTAATTTGGCTCGTTGCAGTCGTGTCACCCACCAGACCGGCGAGATGAGCGAGATAGACTTCCCCGACAATCCGCACGAGTACAGCCGCGGATATGGACGTAATCGCTGTCGCGACCAAATTCGGACTGGGCATCATGCTCATCAGTCCTGTTGTCGCGAAACTTGCAATACCAGGGGCAGCCATGCCGGTCAGCATAGCAGTTGCCAGTCGCTTGCTGCGAGATCCGTCGAGTTGTTGACCGTAGAGGCGGGACAACCGGCGCAACATGTGGTCAACAACCGCAGAGATGGCGACAAGGTCAACCCAGGGCATTGGGATCAATCCCGCGACAGTGGCGAGATTTGCATGACGTTCCACAATCAGTCTCCCGGAAGCTTGCCGGAAGGCGGCTCTGGTCGGGCGGCTGCGGGTTTCAAAGGACGCAGCCACCGTCACGGGCAGCGGAGCGTGCGCGCTCTGATCGGTGGCGCTAGCACGCGAAGGTTTTTCTTGCGGGTCAGGGTTCTGCGGAGCCGGTTCCCCTTCGGAAGATTTCGCCGGCTCGGCAGATTGCGCGGGTCGATGCGGCAGGTCTTCCGCTTCAAGGGCGGACTTTGCGGCCTTGCGTAGGTCGTCCAGCGTCCGTCTTGAGGTTCTCGGCAGTCTCTTGCTCACGCGCTGAGGGCCTTTTTCGTTGCCAGAAGTGCCTCGGCTTCGTTTGCGATTTCGAGGATGTCGTTTGCCGCTGCCCCATCCGGTGCGATCAGACTGGGTGTGCCGCCATAAAGGCCGGCCTCCGCATAGGCGACCCGGTTTGGCATGTCGTTGACAAGCAACGGAAAATCGGATTCTTCCAGCTCGGTACGAATATGCCTCGAGATCACGCTTCCCCTGATCGTCTGGGTCAGGACGCAGCGGAATGTCGGCGCCCAGCCCTTCACACCACTCATCAGCGTCTTGACGGTGTCCATCATCCGGTCAACATCGAGCGGCGAGGCCTTGACCGGTATGAGAACCAGGTCGGCGACGGCGAGAGCCGCGACCGTGATATCGCTGTCGAAGCCTGGCGTGTCGACGATGGTGACGCCATGGCGGGGTCCATGCTGCTTGATTGCCGTCCAGACGGACTTGTCGGGCTGTTCGAGAAGATCAACGCCGCCAAGTGCCAGTTCGCGTTCGGCAAGGCGCATGACAGACCTTTGCGGATCGGCATCGACCAGCAGCGGTGTCAGGCCTTTCAGCTGCCAATGGACGGCGAGGCAGGTTGCCAGGGTGGTCTTGCCGCTTCCCCCTTTCAAGGAGGCGATGGTGACGACTGATCCGCTCATGTGCACCTGTTTTCGCTGATTCCCGAGTGTTCAGATTAATGTTAACAAAAACTCAACGGAAAGCTACGGGCTTGCCGTGGATTTCAGCTGTCTGCACCTGGCTGAGGTCTGTTTTCCGGTGCTACTTCTTCTTGGCGAGATAGGCCTGAATGCGCTGCGCGGCATTTGTCATGATGTTCTCGAAGAACAAGGGATAGTCATAGCCGTGATAGACACCGGACGGGAAGAACGGCACATCAAGCCGCTTGGGGTCCTTTGCCACGACGGCCAGTCCTCCGTCTGCAATCTGGGCTGAAGCGAAACCCGGATAGGTCTGATAGGTGTCGTCATCGTTGAAAAAAGTCGACCCGCGATTGAGGTCCGCCGGCGCAAGTGTGTCTTCCCGGGTCCAGGTCAGAGGGTTGACGACGATGGCGCCAGGCAGAATGACGGGCGAGTCCTTCTGCTTGCCCGGAGCAACCGAATTGTAGCTGATGAAACAACCGGTCTGATGGGCTTCCTCGCAGATCTCGATAGCCGGATTGTCACTGAGGTCTTCTTCGGTAATCGACCAGCCGACAACATATCCGGCAATGAGCTGATCCTCGATGCCAAGCTTGCCCCAGTGGTCGACCAGAAGCTGGGTCAGGACGTAGGATCCCTGGCTGTGGGCAGCCAGAATGAACGGCCTGCCCTTGTTGTGATGTTGCATGTAGTAGCGCAGAGCCCTGCTGACATCGTTCTCGCCATAGGCAACGAGCGCATCACGCTCCTTTTCCGGCAGATTGAAACCGGCAAGGTTCATCTGCCGGTAGAACGGGGCGTAAAGGTTAGCCTGACCCGAAAATATTCGGGCCTCAGTCGTGACGGTTTCCGCAGCAGCAGCGACAAGGTCCTTGCGCGTGATGTCCATCAGCCAGGCCGAGTTGTCAAACAGCACCGTCGGATAGATCCAGATGATATCGACGCCAAATCTGTCCGGATCCTCGGGCTTGTCGAGCCAGCCGCTCGCAGTCTCATAGTCAGGGGCCAGCGGCACTTCGGCTTTTGAAAACGGAGGCAATTTTGCTTCGTCCGCCAGGGCCGATGAAACACCGCATAACATCATCACTGTTCCCATCAGGGCTGCGAGACGTGAGAATGTCCTGATCGGAAAATCGCTTGCTGAATTTTGCAACGTCTGTCACTCCGCAAATCACAAGCCGCACGCGTTGACGGCTCCGAGCTGAAAACGAAACAAAATCATATGCCGCACTGCTGTGCCAGAAGATTCGGGCGTGATCGAGTGGGCGGTCTCCTCCGCCGGCACTTGAGATGCCATGGTGCGGTTGTTGAAAACCGCAAGAAGGAGAGCCGTCCACTCAATCACGCCTGCCAATCGCCGTTTCCGGCTGCGCACTTAGAGAACGCGTTCTTCCCGGAATGCCCGTCCAAAGGACTGCAGCACAGGGTCCAGGAGATAGCGCATCGGCGTATGGGCTCCTGTTTGTATGAAGACTTGTGCGGGCATGCCCGGCACCAGCTCAAAGCCGCCCCCGGCCTCCCGGATATTGTCGGACGTGACCCGGACCCGCACCGTGTAATACTGCTCTCCCGTCTGATCGTCGGTTTCGGCATCGGCACCGACCTGGAAGACATGCCCCTTCAAGGGCTTCATGTGCCGCCCCATGAAAGAAGTGAGCTGAACTTTGGCGCCCATCCCGATCATGACGTTGTCGATGTCGGACGTACGCAGGCGAGTGTCGAGGATGAGTTCCTCGTTTTGGGGAACGATGGTGATGATGGGTTCGCCCGGCCGCACGACGCCGCCAACCGTCTTGTAGTTGACCTTGAGCACCCGCCCTTCGATCGGGGAGATGATCTCTGTCCGGTTCAGAATGTCGGAAGTGGCGGAAAGCGCCTCGTCGGCCTGAGCGATCTCCGCGTTGATCTCAGACAATTGCTCGGCAACCTTCTCACGTTCTTCGCTGACGGCCGTCAGCTCCGCGATCTTGATTTCCTCGATCTTCTGCCGGGCACGGGCGATTGTTGAGCCGATTGCATTGCGCTCCGACCAGAGCTCGGCCCGCTTGCGTTGCAGAGCCAGAAGCTCGGGCTGCCTCATGAGACCTTTTTTCATCAGGACCTTTTTGCTTTCCAGTTCCTGGTCCAGCAGCACGATCTGCTCATCCATGCCGTCGATCTGAGCTTTCAGACTGTTGATTTCTGCTTCAACCTGGCCAGCCTGCACACGATAGGTGTTCGTCTGCCTGTCAAGAAGCTCGCGCCGCACCTTGAACTTGATAATCTCGTTGGCGACGAACTGCTGGTAGCTTTTGTCGACAGACATGACCGACGGCATCTTGACCTCGAAGGTATCATCGCCACGCTCTTGTGCCAGAAGCCGGTCTCTGGTCACCGTATAGCGCTGGTGCTTGCGATAGATCGACAGGTAGTTCGCTGTCGCCAGTGCCTGGTCAAGAACCATGAGAACCTGACCGTCCTTGACGAAATCACCCTCTTTGACATTGAGCTCGCGCACGATCCCGCCTTCCAGATGCTGCACCACGCGCAAGCTTCCGTCCGGGCTGACCTTGCCGGCAGCGATAGCGGCCGACGACAATTCCGCGAGACTCGCCCAGATCCCCGTGCCGAAGAAACAAACCGCGACGACGACGAAACCCAGGACCCAATGAAGTCGAATGGAGCGCCGGAGTAACAACGCTGGGTTTTGTTGCTTGTTCATCACTGACCTCCCTGTGTTTCGTTGGCTGGTGAAGTGCGTTTTGCTTGCTCCGGCTGGATCTTGCCAAGTTTCTGCAGAATATCGCTGACTGGACGAATGGCGTGCTTCATGAACTCCTCGCCAGTTTGTGTCTTCTGAATCGTGCCGTCCGCGAGGGTGATAATCAGATCGACTTTCGAAAGCGCCGATGGTCTGTGACTGACGATGATGACCGTACAGCCTTTTTCTCGAAGGAGAACAAGGCACTCCTGAAGCGACGCTTCGCCGTCGCTGTCCAGATTGGAGTTCGGCTCATCAAGAATGATCAGCTTTGGAAGATCGTAGATGGCCCTGGCCAGCCCGACTCGCTGAGCCTGCCCGCCGGACAGGCGAAGTCCGCCCGGCCCGATCATGGTTTCATAGCCGTTCGGCAGTCCGTTGATCATGTCGTGGCAGCCGGCGAGGCGTGCGGCAGCCACAACCTTTTCATCCTCCGGCTCTCCCATCCGGGCGATGTTTTCCTTCACGGTGCCGTGCAGCAGTTCCACGGACTGCGACAGGTAGCCGATATTCCGACCAAGCTGTTGCGGGTCCCAATTGGTCATGGCGACACCGTCAAGACGCACCGAGCCGGAACTCGGATCCATTGCGCCGATCAGCAATTTGCACAAGGTGCTCTTTCCTGACCCGGAATGCCCAACGATTGCATTCAGCGTTGCCGGTTTGATGTCGATGGTGATGTTGCGCAGCAAGGGCCGTTCCTGGCCTGAAACAAGCAAATTGACACCTTTGAGCTGCAGGTGGCCACTGGGATCCGGTTGCTGGGTCCTGTCGAAGTGAAGCGGGGCAGCCAGAAAAATATCTCTCAGCCGACGGTGAGACTGCATCGCGCCAACAATGCCCCGCCAGGCGCCAATAGCCTGTTCGGCAGGTGCAAGCGCGCGCCCCATGATGATTGACGCAGCAATCATCCCGCCCGGAGTAATTTCGCCGAGCGTGGCGAAATAGGCCCCGAGACCCAAGACGCTGATCTGTGCGGTGAACCGGATGAACTTGGTGACTGCGGCAGTCTTCGCTGAAAAGGAGGCGACGCTGAAAGTCGAATTGGCCACCAGTTCGTTATCGTTCCGGTAACGGGCGAGAACGCCAGGCAGCATTCCCATGCTGTAGACGCTTTCTGCGTGCTGTGTGGCGATGTCGATTGTCTGCTGCGCCCGCACACGAGCCGCCGCGGCACCAGCCATCCGGCGGCGGGTCACGGTGTCGTTGATACCCGCGATCATGACGATCAACACGCCGGCTGCGACGGCGACGAAGCCGAGGGCAGGGTGAATGAGAATAATGGCGCCGACGAAGAGGGGAACCCACGGCCCATCGAAGAAGGGCAGCACGCTCGAACTGCCAACGAACTGCCGGATGGTCGCAAGGTCGTTCATGGCATGTGAGTGGGATCTGCCCGTGGATCTTGCCGTCTGAATGATCGCATGAAGCAGATCGGCATGGACCGTTTCGTCCCACCACTTCGCGATGCTGGCAAGGATGGAACCCCGGATAGCGTCAAGAACCGCGATCACGGCCAGAAAGAAAATGACAATCATTGTCAGGAAGACGAGCGTTTCCAGATGGCCGCTCTGCATGACCCGGTCGAAGATCTGCTGCATGTAAAGAGGTGAAGCGAGGGTGCCGAGATTGACAAAGATCGAAAAGAAACCAACGGCAAAAAAGCCGGCCCAGGAAGAGCGATAGACCTTGAGAGCGGGATAAACACTTTCCCTTGCGCTGCGCACAGCCATGTAGACTCTCCAAAAAATTAATAAAAGGGGAGGAGAGGGCGCTTACGCCCTCTCCGGCAATCTCAGGATCAGACGATCACAGGACCGTCGCCGTCTTCGTCAAAGGTCGGGATGAGCATCTCGGGGATGTCACCGCCGCCGGCCGTGGTCCAGTCGTCACCACCGAAGGTGTTGGTCTTGTCCGGATCTACCGACAGTTCGATATCGAACTCGGCGGAGTTGGAGACGGCGTCATGGACATCCACTACAGTCACGGTACCGGACATGTTGGCGGTTTCGCCCTGATCCATCACCTGGGCCATTATGCGTTCCAGGTTATTGGTGAAAGTAACGCTGCCGTCGGCCTCTCCGATGTTGAGAAGACCTGCGGCTTCCAGATCGGCGATATCCAGCGTCACCTGGTGGCCTGCGATTGACAGGCTGAGAGTGCCCGAGATCTCGTCGATCTGGAGCGTTTCTGTTTCACCATCATCAACGTCGTTGGCAGATAGAAGCTCAAGGAGATTGAAGCTGCTTTCGTCGTTGTTCGAGTTACTGTGAACGACAGTGAACGAACCCGTGTAGTTCTCAATGGTGGGGGCGTCGTTCGAGCCGTTGATGGTGATGGTCACGTCCGTAGTGACGGTGCCGCCGTTATTGTCGGAAACCGTTACCGTGTAGACTTCCTCAACGCTGTCACCCAGGTTGAGCGCCTGAACATCGGCGTCGGACTGATCAATGGTGTAGGTCCATTCACCGGTGTCCTCGTCGATACTGAATTGCCCGAGCGCCCCGTCCACGACGGATGCCGAGTAGGTCAGTACATCCCGAATGTCGACATCTGCGCCGACAATCTGGCCATTGGCAACTTCGGTACCTGCTTCATCGACACCGGCTTCCGTAACCTCGCCGGTAATATCCTGGGAGACGATTGTCGGGTCGTCGTTGGTGCCGGTCACGACAACCATGACTTCCCGAGTATCCGACTCTCCGCTGTCGTCCGTAACGGTCAGCAGGTATTTGACTTCCAGCTGTTCGCCTTGGGCAAGGAAATCGAGTGCCGTTGCGGCGATTGCAAAGGTCCAGGTGGCACTTCCGTTGTTGGCGTTACCGGCCGATTGCTGCACCGTCAGAGCGGTGTTGAAGGCAACCTTCTGATCCGCGGTCAGAGTGAAACCACTGCCTGCGACTGGTTCGACAGAGGTGAACTGAGCGGTCACTTCCGGCGTGTCGGACAGGTCAAGGTCGGTGAAGAAGACCTCACCGGATGTTTCAAGCTGTGCCGGTGTATTGGCTTCCTCGAGAGCACCTTCGAAGACACCGCCAGAGAACATCGGTCCGTCGTTTGTGCCGGTGATCGTGATGGTGATCTGGGTGGTGTCTGTTCCTTCGGGGAACCAGTTCCGGTCGCTGACTTTTACGTCGAACGTCAGGGTCAGCGTTTCGCCATCCGCCAGCCAGTCGAGTGGAGCCGAGCCGTTGTAGGCATAGGTGAATTCAACATTCCCATCCGGTCCCTTGGGCACGGTGAAGATGTTGTTCAGTGCATCTCCGCTGGTGAAGTCGAAATTGGTAGCCATCAGAAGGCTGCTGATATCGACACCGTCCGGAATATCACCTTCCGAATAGTCCGGGGAGCCGGAGCCTTCGACCGAGATGTAGAGCGTGTCGCCCAGATCCGGATCGTCGACCACGATGTTGCCGGTCAATTCGCCGATATTCTGCGGATTGGCGTCGGGATCTTCGTCGACTGCGAAGTCAAGCACGCTTTGCTCGACAAGGATTTCCGGCTGGTCGTTGGTGCCGATGATCGTCACGGTGACCGGACGCTCGACGAAGGAGTCCGGGTCATTCGTGTCCTGAACCCGAAGCGTGTAGTCGATCGTCAGAACATCGCCTTCGGCAAGGAAGTCGATGGCCTTGTCCTGAACCTTGTAGGAATAGGTTACCCGGCCCTGATCGTCGAACTGGTCGAATGTCCAGAAGAGGAAGTTCGTATCCTTGGCCGTGAGGGCAGCGTAGATATCGCCCGGCATTTCCAGAATGTCGCCGGCACCGGAGGCCAGGGACAGGTTCGGTTCGCTGATCTGGACTTCAAAATTGCTCGGATTGACGACCGTGTCAGGATCATTGATCTCGAAGACACCGCCACGGGTATGGACGTAACCTGCGTCCTCTGTGTCTGGCAACTCGACGATGGGCAGGAAGTTCAGGGACAGGTCGTTGCCGATCGTCGGAGCATCGTTGGTGCCCGTGATCGTGATGGTAACATCCTGATCGACGATACCGCCGTTGCCGTCGTCGACCGTCACGGTGTAGACCACTTCGACCTTTTCGTCTGCGGCGAGGAAGTCAAGATGCTCTTCCGCCACGCTGTAAGACCAGTTGATCGTGCCGTTGTTCGTGTTGCCCGGGTCGGCGGACAGCCCGAAACCTGCCTGAATATTCGCGATCTGGCTGGCGGTGAGGCCGACACCATCAAGACCTTCAACGCTCTTGACCGCGAAAGTTGCCGTTGGCGTATCGGAGAGGTCGAGATCGGCGAATTCGATCGAGCCACTGTCGGACAGGGTGGACGGATCGCCTTCAACGATGGATCCGCTCACGTCAATCGCAGACAGCGTCGGGACGTCGTTTGTGCCGGTGATCGTGATGGTGATCTGGGTGGTGTCTGTGCCTTCGGGGAACCAGTTCCGGTCGCTGACTTTCACGTCGAACGTCAGGGTCAGCGTTTCGCCATCCGCCAGCCAGTCGAGTGGAGCCGAGCCGTTGTAGGCATAGGTGAATTCAACATTCCCATCCGGTCCCTTGGGGACGGTGAAGATGTTGTTCAGTGCGTCTCCGCTGGTGAAGTCGAAATTGGTAGCCATCAGAAGGCTGCTGATATCGACACCGTCCGGAATGTCGCCTTCCGAATAGTCCGCTTCGCCGGCGCCTTCGACCGAGATGTAGAGCGTGTCGCCCAGATCCGGATCGTCGACCACAATGTTGCCGGTCAATTCGCCGATATTCTGCGGATTGGCGTCGAGATCTTCGTCGACTGCGAAGTCAAGCACGCTCTGCTCGACAAGGATTTCCGGCTGGTCGTTGGTGCCGATGATCGTCACGGTGATCGGGCGCTCGACGAAGGAGTCCGGGTCATTCGTGTCCTGAACCCGAAGCGTGTAATCGATCGTGAGAACATCGCCTTCGGCAAGGAAGTCGATGGCCTTGTCCTGAACCTTGTAGGAATAGGTTACCCGGCCCTGATCGTCGAACTGGTCGAATGTCCAGAAGAGGAAGTTCGTATCCTTGGCCGTGAGGGCAGCGTAGATATCGCCCGGCATTTCCAGAATGTCGCCGGCTCCGGAGGCCAGGGACAGGTTCGGCTCGGTGATAATGACTTCAAAATTGGCCGGATTGACGACCGTGTCCGGATCGTGGACTTCGAAGACACCGCTCCGGGAATGGACGTAGCCTGCGTCCTCCGTACCCGGCCATTCCACAATGGGCAGGAAGTTCAGGGACAGGTCGTTGCCGATCGTCGGAGCATCGTTGCTACCGGTAACCGTAACCTTGAATTCGGCCTTGTCGCCACCGACGACCTGATAAATGAAGGTATCGACACCTTCCTCGCCATCGGCGAGACGGTTCGCTTCATCGGAATAGATGTAGCTGGCTTCGCCCGTTTCGACGTTCAGCAACAAGGTGCCGTATTCACCCTGAACCTCGAGCATGCCTTCTGCATCAGCGACGGCATCGACGTTGACTTCCGCGCCGCCGGCATTTTTCAAAGCCAGCTGGGTGATTACCTGGTCACCGGTTTCGCCGAGTTCATCGTCGTTACCGAGAACATTGAATGTTGCCGCGACTTCCGCTTCGTCGTCATCAGTGGTTTCGGTGACGTCGATTGCATCGTTATGGGCGACCAGCGCACCATCCGTGATACTGAAAAGATGGATATCACCGACTTCACTGCCTTCGCCGAACTGAACCAGTTCGATGTTGTAAAGGGTCGTGGTGCCGGAATCGCTTTCGATGCTGACAGAACCGTCTTCGTTGGTTTTGATGTCGTAATCTTCGGCTTTGCCGTTGAACTGGGCGACGTCTTTGTTGCCGCCGCGACCATCGATGATGTCACTGCCGCCATTACCGAAGAAGATGTTGTTCAGGCCGTTGCCGAGCAGAACGTCGCTGTTCACCGTACCGATGGCATTCTCGATGGATGACAGCAGATCGATGTCACCACCCTTGCTCACGGCGATACCGCTGCGCAGGTCGATGAAGATGCCGTTCTCTGTTCCGTTCAGGTAGGAGTAGTCGACCGTATCGACATCGTCACTACCGAGCAGGATGTCGATGCTGCCGTAACCGACAAGCATATCGTTACCGCTTCTGGCGAGAACGAGATCCAGCCCCGATGTTCCTTCGAGCGGCACATCCGCGCCCGTTGTTCCGTTAACAAAATTGATGCTGGAAACATCCGGCGTGGGGTCGTTGCCATCTTCTTCAATGTAGGTACCCACGACGTCAATGTCGTTGACCGAGGACGTATTGCTCTTGATGTCGGCCAGAGTGGCGCGGATTGAGTCAAAAAATTCCGAAAGATTAACGTTATTAGGCATTATTCCATTCCTCACTCGCTCCACCGGCTAACTGCCAGAGACAACCGGTGATTAAAGAACGGGTGTAAAAATCACCCCTGCTGAAATGCACGAGCAGACTAGCCAGACTGTTTCAATTTGAGCCATTCCCCAAATGGGGGCTGCTTTTTTCGAGGGGATTGTTAACCTTACCTTCTGATGAGGCTTCGAAAATACGCAGCGTAAACAATGCCTAGGAGAAAGCCTTAGAGTTTCAATGCTTTGGAGGGTGTTAACATTACCTATGGTCACCATACATCAGGGGATTAACTAATTATTAATTTTTTTGGCGCGCGAGAAAAATAAATCCTCACGGAATGCGGTATTGCCTCCCCTTAGAGTTGTGTATAGGATTGTATCGTTTTAATCGCGCCATTTTCGTTATTTTTGCAGCAGGTAGAATGTTGTGTTTTAGCAATGTCCGAGCAACTGGAAAAACTTATCTCAGAGTTATATGAGGGGGTTGAGAACAAGGAATTGTTTTCAGAAACTCTCTCGAAAATTGTTGCTTACCTTGGCGCAGCCCAATCTCATTTATTCCTTCTTGGCGAGGATAATTCTTCGATTGGGCTTAATTTTACCGCCAACATGGATCCAAATTTTCTGAATGAATACCACCAGAATTATGTCAATATCGATTATCGCCTCAAACTCATAATGGGCTCGCCCGTAGGGGCTGTCCTGACGGACGATCAGTTCAATACGGCTGACGGTTTGCGCTCCAGTCCGATCCATAACGACTTGTTTCCACGCTATGGTGTGAACAGGATCATGGGCAGCAATATCACTGTTGACGGTCAGTTTGGCTGGTTCGGCGTCACCAGCCAGCGCAAGGACGGAACCTTCTCGAAAGATGTAATGGAGGACTTCTCAAGGTTCGTCGTACATGCAAGGAAGGCGCTTCAACTTCGGCAGCTGAGCAAGGAAACCGGTGAACGGGAACTCGTGCACAGGTCGTCCAACGACGCACAAACTCACGCCGTCATCATGCTTGCCAATGGCGAGATCGAATACGTCAACAAAATCGCACGGGACATTCTCGACCTGGGTTTCGTGAGAATACAAAACGGTAGACTGGTGTGCCGCAATCCAAGTGAACAAAAGAAGCTGGAAGCAGTTCATCGGCGCGTGCGACACGGGGAAGCTCCACTGGTGCGTCTTCTCGACGACAAAACAAATGCGACATATGCCGTTCAGGTGTTCAATCCGCTCCCCCGGTTCGTCGATGGGCGACTGGAGCCAGCACGCTGGGTGACGTACAAAATCGTGCTGCTCAATCCTCAGGACAGTCTCTCATCGCGTACGCTGGACCGTGTCAGCCAGTTTTACGGTCTGAGTGTCAGCGAAAGCGCAGCCATAGCTGCGGTAATAGCCATGCAACCATTGGCGGATTTCTCCCGGCGCAAGGGAGTTCAGGAAGACACCGTACGCAAACAGCTGAAGTCAGCGATGACAAAGATGGCTGTCAATTCTCAAAAACAGCTGTTCCAGGTCTACGAGCGGTTCAAGGTCTTCGAGTGACGAGGATTGATATGGCGTCGCCTGAAATGGACCTCCCGGAAGAAAGACGGGCCTATGCCATTCGTGTGCGCGGTCTGGTGCAAGGCGTCGGGTTCCGGCCGTTTGTCTGGCAGCTCGCGACTTCCGCAGGGCTTGCGGGCGAGGTGCTCAACGATGCGGATGGGGTTCTGATCCGCACGTCGGGGACGCCCTCCGAAATCGAGAGATTTGCAATCCTGCTGAAGAGGCAGGCACCTCCTCTTGCCCGTGTCGAAACGGTCGAAGTGTCACGTTTGGACACGCAGCCAGAAGGTGACGACTTCAGGATATCCGCAAGCCGGGAAGGGCGGGTATCCACGGGGATCGTCCCGGATGCGGCCACGTGTCAGGATTGCGTCGCCGAAATCCTCGATCCGGAAAACCGCCGATACGGCTACGCCTTCACCAATTGTACCCATTGCGGTCCGCGGCTTTCCATCATCAGGGGGATTCCCTACGACCGCGGCAAGACCTCGATGCATGCCTTTTCCATGTGTGCCGATTGCCAGGCGGAGTATGAGGACCCGTCCAACAGACGCTTCCATGCCCAGCCCAACGCCTGTGCGGTTTGCGGTCCGCGCCTGTGGCTGGAAGAGCAGGGGGAAGAACTCGACCTTGCCGACCCGCTTGAGGAACTGGCAAAACGGATCAAGAGGGGGGAGATTGCGGCAATCAAGGGGATCGGTGGGTTTCATCTGGCCGTGGATGCGGCCAATGAGGACGCCGTTGCCGAATTACGCCGCAGAAAACACCGCCCGGACAAGCCCTTTGCGCTCATGGGGCGCGACCTGGACCAGATCAGGCGTTATTGCCGGGTGGCGGAAAGCGAGGCCGCCTTGCTCCAGTCCGGTGCGGCGCCGGTCGTGTTGTTGCGGAAGGATGGAGAACACCTTGCTGAGAGTGTCGCCCCGAGACAGGGGCATCTTGGATTCATGCTGCCCTACTCGCCTTTGCACCATCTGTTGATGCGGGCACAGCAGGGTCCAATCGTGCTGACATCAGGCAACCTGTCGTCTGAACCACAAGTCACCTCCAACGAAGATGCGCGTAACAGGCTGATCTGCATCGCGGACGTGATGCTCATGCATGATCGGGAGATCGTTAATCGTCTGGACGATTCCGTAACCCGTATCCAGCTAGGCAAACCGGTCTACTTGCGACGGGCGCGCGGCTATGCGCCTACGACCCTTCCCTTCCCGCTAACGAGGCGAGACAGTCGCTCGGTTTTGGCCATGGGCGGTGAACTCAAATCTGCTTTCTGCATGGCTAGGGGTGGGCAAGCGGTTCTTTCTCAGCACATTGGCGATCTCGAAAATGGGCCGACGCTTCAGGACTATTTCGCGATGCTGCAGCTTTATCGGGATCTTTACGGCTTCAATCCCGATGTCATCGCAGCCGACCGGCATGACGGTTATCTGTCCACGCAAGAGGGACGTCGAATTGCCAGGGAAAACGGATTGGCACTTGTGAGCGTGCAGCATCACCACGCACATCTGGCTTCCGTTCTGGCGGACAATGGTCATCCTCCGGATGGGGGCCATGTGCTCGGTATTATCCTGGATGGCACAGGGCTAGGTTCGGATGGAACGAATTGGGGCGGCGAATTCCTTCTTGGCGGCTACGGCTCCGTCGAGCGCCTGGGACATCTCGACCAGGTTTCACTGCCAGGTGGCAGCGCAGCGGTTAAGGAGCCCTGGCGAAATCTTTGCGCTCATCTTTTTGCGGTCTATGGGCCTGGCTATAGCGAAGTGTTTGAGAGGCTTGAGACAGGACGAAGACTGTCGGCAAAACCGCTGACCATTCTGACCAAAATGATGCAGCAAGGTGTCAATTCACCCATGTCTTCTTCCATGGGGCGCTTGTTTGATGCCGCCGCTGCACTTTTGGGCCTTTGTGTCGATGTCCAGACTTATGAGGGGCAAGCCGGATCATATCTGGAAGCATCCGCTGCGCGCGCGAACGGGCCGGGAAAGATCTATCCGATGGAGGTCATCACCGATGACGGGCTGCTGAGGCTCGGGTGCGGCGGTCTATGGAAAGGGCTTCTGGAAGATCTGGGCGCAGGTGTTGAAACGGAGCAGCTTGCCGCGAATTTTCACGCCAGCCTCGTCGAAGGGCTGACGAAATCGGCCGTTCGGATCGCATCGGCAAGACACGTTGGCACCGTCGCGCTTTCCGGCGGCGTCTTCCAGAACAGAATTCTCGCCAACGGCCTGGCCGCTTCGCTGAATGGTGCGGGACTGGAAGTCCTCACGCACCGAAACCTTCCCTCGAACGACGGAGGGTTGGCATTCGGCCAGGCAGCTGTTGCTCTCGCTCGAGAACCGTAATCGCATCAGAAACGGTGCCGGCTCGGTGCATTCTCTGGTCGGTCCGGGAAGGCGGAGGCCTTTCAGGTGCGGCAAACCGAAATCAAAACGGGGAATAGGCAGCTTCTTCAACGGTACCGGGTACGAGGCCGGTCAGGCACAACTTGCCTTAAAGTCAAAGAAAACGAAAAGAGCGCGGTTTCAAGCATTTCTGCAGAGGAGATTGTGCACGCGTTGATGAAATCTACCGGTAGGCAAATCGAATTTGACAACGCTATTGTTTGCGATAATACTTCTGAAATACTATTTTGAAATTGAAAAATAAGCTAGCATTCGCACGGTGGTCGATATCGAAGAGTCACCTGCGTGCGAACATGTCGAACAGGTTCGATACAAGATATCTGAACAATCTTAATCCATGTCGGGCAGCGAAGTCGTTCCGACTCAAACACGACTGACAATGGCCGTAAACCACCTCTGTTTTCGAAAATTGAATATGGTCCGATATGAATTCCACCTCGCCGCAAAGTTCGCAATTCAACTATTCCGTACACGGTCTGCGCGGCGTTGCGTCGATCATGGTGCTGATCGCCCATATTCTCGGTGGAACAGCCGAACACATCTACAATGACAGACCTGGATACGTTGAAGGGATTGTGCCATTTCACAACTTCGGCACATCCGGCGTGATGTTGTTTTTCGTAATCAGCGGGTTTGTCATCCTGCCGAGCGTGATGAGGTATTCTCCCACAGAATTTGCCCTCAGGCGCTTTCTGAGGCTCTATCCACTCTTTCTCGTGTCCACCTTGTTTTTTGCCGTCCTGAATGGCGCGACAAACAAGTATCCGGAACTGAACAACCTTGAGTCAGTCCTGTTTTCCCTGACCTTCCTGGATTTGTTCACAACAACAAAGCAAGTTGCCCCGAACGCCTGGAGCCTGACCTATGAAGTGATGTTCTATACGTTGGCCTGCATGACGTATTTTTTTCTGACACGAAAAATGAACATCTTCTGGAAGATCGTATCCCTGGCGATACCGGTACTGTTTACCTACTACTATCCGAAAGCGCTATTTTTTCTGTCAGGTGCCGCCGTTTACTGGATATACAGGAGTGAAGTCACCAGCGGTTTGAAGTACACGAAAACGCTTGAAGCCATTTCGTTTCTCGTCTGGGTCTATCTGGCTTCCACATGGGACTTCAAGTTTCGGACTTACGAGTTCTACGAGGCCTATCCGACCATCATACCCGCCCCCGCGCTCCTGGTCCTGTCCACCGCGACCTACTTCTTTTTTGCCGCGTCGAAGGAAAGCCTGACCGGAAAATTACTGAGCAACAAGATCATGTTCTTCTTCGGAACAATAAGCTACAGTTTCTATCTGGTTCATCCGTACATATACTTCGCCGTGCGACAAATATTCTCATATCTTGACCTGTTTGGCGATAATATATTCGTTTCACTTCTATTATTTGGATCGGTAGTATTTATCTTGTCGGCAATCTTTTCGCACTTTTCCTATCTGATTCTCGAGAGGTTGCCGTACCAAATCTTCTTCGGACAGAAAATCTACAGGAACAGACGGATTCAGAACGCCTGACAACGGGGACACGCCAATCAACGAAGGTTCGCGTGTGGACCCGAGGCGCCGATGGCCTCAAGGCCAATCTGGATTTTCCGGCATGACACTGGTTGGTCGCTTCAGGCGGGGGCCTTTGCGGGTGGTTTGTGCGACACCGCAAGCGATCGATCGGCGATCGAAACGACTTTTTCGGCCAGCTCGATGATCCGCTCGTGTTCCCAGGTGGTATCGACCAGGAAAGCGAGACTCGTCTCACCCAGCTGTTTGGCAACGGGAAGCGGTTTGTCGGGCCCCAGCCCGCGATCGCGAAACATTGCCTCTCGGTAGATCTCGGAACAGCTTCCGGAAAACGCAGGCAGACCCGCTTCGGCAATTTCGGCAAGGATCCGGTCGCGCGACCAGCTGTCGGCCATGGCCTCAGGACGCACGAAGGCGTAAAAGCGATAATAGGCATGGGTGAGGGACGGGGGAGGAACGGGAACCCGTAACGCTCTCGACCCGCTGAGGATCTCCGCAAGCGTGAAGGCATTGTGCGTCCGGTGGGCGCGGGTTTCCTCTAGCCGCGACAGTTGTATACGCCCGATTGCGGCCGAAGGTCCCGTCATGCGCAGGTTGGTGCCCGGACCAGAATCATGCAGCCATCGAAAGCCGGGCAGATGGTCTTTTTCAAATACAGTCGCGTAGCCCTTGCCGTGATCCTTGAAGCTCCAGGCACGAGACCAAAGGTCGGGGTTGTCGGTGAGAAGCATCCCCCCTTCGCCCCCTGTCGAAATTATCTTGTCCTGACAGAATGAATAGGACCCGAAATCACCAAGTGTCCCCACATGTCGTTCACCGATCATGGCGCCATGTGCCTGGGCGCAATCCTCGATCACCCAGATATTGTGGGCGCGGGCAAGGGCCAGGATACCGTCCATGTCGCAGGGCCAGCCTGCCAGATGCACGGGCAGGATGCCGACCGTTCGCGAGGTGATGAGGGGGGCAATCGTCTCCGGCGTGATATTCTGGCTGTCGGGGTCAATGTCGGCGAACACCGGGACGCCGCCGGCAAGAAGCACGCAGCTGGCAGATGCAACGAAGCTGCGCGGGGTCACGATGACCTCGTCACCCGGTTGAATGTCGAGAATCCGCAAAGCCGTGTCCAGTGTCACGGAACCATTGGCCATTGCGATTGCGTGAGCAGCGCCCGTGTAGTCGCAATATTCCGTTTCGAAGGCAAAGACGTCCGGGCCGGTCCAGGCATTCACCTTGCCGGACCGAAGGACGTCGGCGACGGCGTCGATCTCTTCGTCAGTGTAGACTGGCCAACCGCCCATGTTCTTCTCCTCCTCAGACCACACACCGTACGAGGACGAACCCCTCGGCGGCAGAACGGTGAACGGTCGCTCCGCGCAAGGTGGCCAGCGCCCTGAGGGCCTCAACCGACCTCTCGTGAGGGGCGTCGCGAACCTGACTTGCGAACAGCTGGAACGCTTCCAGCTTGCGCTCCAGCGTTGATGAAATGTCCACGAAGACATTCGGAACGAATGCTGGCGTCAGATACGGCGCATTCCAGTTGGTTTCCGACAGCGTTTCGTAAGCAGCGATGACCGAGGGATGCCGTGCCTGATGGGGCCGGCTGGCGACCAGGGTGGACAAAAAGCAGAGCTGATGGTCGAGGTGGATGTCGCCAGGATGCGGAGCAAGGACCAGGGTCGGGTCGAGATCCCGCACGAGAGTCCCCAGCCCACCGTTCAGGTCGGCATGGGGATGTTCAGCAAGTTCAGCTGCAGGAAAATCAAGCCAGTGGGTCTGCGAAATGCCCAGATGGGCGTGCGCGGCCGCGGCTTCTTCGCGGACCCTGCGGATCTGCTCGTCAGAAAACCGGGGCGCGCGGCCTCGTGTGACGATCGCGACATGCACCGCCCTGCCTTGGTCCGCAAGACGCGCAATGGTGCCTCCGGCACCCAGCACCTCGTCATCGGGATGGGGTGCGATTACGAGTGCCGGGCCGTCGCCGTTGAAGATAGGTGATTTCATGATACTGCCCGACTGCTGAGTTTGGAATGAAGACTGGGGCACCTGTCCGGGCCGGTCCATTCGAGAATTTCAAGACACTGCCCGTCGCCGCACGCGACTGTGAAGACCGAACCGTCAACCGCCTGGACCTGGCCCGGAAGGCCGATGTAACGGCCCTTGTGGGGGCAGTGCCTTGCGCGGAGTACGGTCAGCGTGTCGCCGTTGGACGTTTGGGTGAAAGCTCCAGGATAGGGAGGGCCTACGGCCCGGATAAGCCGATCGATCTCCTCGGCGGGGCGGGTCCAGTCGATAAGGCCATCTTCCGGACGCCGCCGCGCACATATGCTGACGCCGTCCTCCGATTGCGGTTCCGACGGGACGTCTCCGGACCGGATCTTGGTCAGCAGCGGCGGAAGCATCTGAGACACCGCGTTCCGGACGCGGTCATAGAGCTCGCGGGCGGTGATTGTTCCCGGGTCTATTTCATAGCGCATCTGCGCTGCGATCGGGCCGTCGTCGACGCCCTCGCCAAGCCAGAACAGCGTTGCACCGGCCTCGGATTCGCCCTGCAGGATCGTCCAGGGAATAACACCCCGTCCGCGCAGGCGCGGCAGGGCAGAGGGATGGAATCCGATACAGCCGAGCCGGGGAATCGCGCGAAAGTCCGGGCCGCAGATCTGGGACCAGCCGATGACGAGTATCAAATCGGGAGCGACTTCCCGAAGGACCTTGAGCGTCTCCTCGGAGTCGGACCGTGCTGTGTGGTGGACCGGTACGCCGTACGTTTCCGCCGTCGGTGCAAGATCGGCAAAGTCGGAATGCCGGCCGGACAGTTCCAGCGGCAGCGTCACCACGAGGGACGGAACGTGACCCGCGGTGCAAATTGCGGCAAGAGCTTCAAGAGACCCTTCAACCGCACCCACAAAGACGATCTTCATGCGGAAACCCGGTTGTTTTCGACCTCATTGTCGAGTTTTCTCCAGGAGCGTGCGGCATCCAGCCGGGTTGTGTTGCGGTGCTCACCGAACAATGCGACCCCAACAGTTTCGAAGAGGATCTGGAGATCAAGCGCAGCGGACCGATGGGCAATATACCAAAGGTCCAGCCGCAATTTCTCCTCGTTGCTCAACGCCGTATTACCGCTGACCTGAGCCCATCCTGTCAGCCCCGGTCGCACGGTTCCGCGTTGACGCCCGTCAGCCCCGAATTGCGCCACGGTCTCGGGCTTCAACGGTCGGGGTCCGACCAAAGCCATCTCGCCGCGAATGATTGACAACAGTTGAGGATATTCATCGAGCCGCATGCGTCTCAGCAAATTTCCAGCCGTTGAAACGCGTTTTTCGTCGGGAAGCAGGTTCCCGCCAGCGTCGCGTGCATCGCTCATGGTGCGCAGCTTGACGAGACAAAACACAGTGCCGCCTTTACCTGCTCGTGTCTGCCTGAAGAAAACCGGCTGACCAAGCGTAAAAAACGTGGCGAAAGCTGCGAACACAAACAACGGAAGCGCAACAATAAGAGCGCAAAGGCACAAAAAAACTTCGATAAACCTGTTCATCGGTATCCTAGGCTCCTGAAATCTTAAAAAAAACTCAGAGAAAATTCTGAACGCCAATAAAACTAGAATAGAAAGAAAACAACGATCTCCCAAGAAGCATCGGACCCGTATTATTGGCGTCCTCGCGAGAATTTACAAGAGAAACTCTCTTCGAGGTTCTCAGAATATGCCAACACGCGCTCAGATGCCCTCGAGGAAGTCCTTTAATATCTGATGGGTCGCAGGCGTCGGTGGTGTGCGAGTTTCCCCTGTTTCGAAGCGTCTGAGGAAATTGACGGCATAGTTGCAACGGAAACTCGAAACGGTCAGGCGGCAAGATGTTTTGTCCTTACCAGAATCGCCCCGACCACCCAGGCAGCTGCGTAACCCGGGCGGCGATCAGATGCGGATATTGCTGCCGCGATATCCTGTCGGACTCACCATAAATCAGGCTCCGCGATTGTGGCTATGACGTTTTTGGCATTGTCATAATGCACCATACTGAACTGGCTGATTTGTATTGTTTTTTCCGTTTTGCCCTGGGTTCTTGAGGTGTCGGAAAAGTCACCTAATTACACAGCGAAAAAATTTGTGGAAAAAAACTATTTATTAACCCTGCGTCATATGCTATAACATCGGTTGAAATTGCAAGACTAAATTTGACATGAAATCCTGTGACGTATGGCACTTTTTCATGTTCTGAAGATTATATTTTTTAATACTGATCATTTTTTTAATGGTCGACGTCCCGACTGCGGGCAAATCTTCGGAAAAACTGAAAATATTTGTCTATATTACATTCGAAAAGTGGCAATCTAGTTATATACTTTCAATTTTATAGATGCGCCGCCGTCACAGCAAAAGAAAACCAAGAATAATAGTTCGCAAAAAAATAGCGGACATGGGGCAATAGCATTTTTTTGCGCCTCGAGTGTTTAGCGGAGCATTTGGTTATGGCGGATTTTTATACATCTGAGACGGCGCCGAAGATCAGGATAGAAGCATCGGGTCGCCCTGTGTTGGAAAGCCAGTCGAGGCTTAATCGGTGGTGCCAACAATTATTGGCCGAGTTGAAGGCTAACCGGAGGCTCGTACTCGGTGACGTCGTTTCAATAACACTGTCCGCTGCGCTTGCGGTGCTTCTGACGGTGACCGGATCGGCTCAAAAGCAGTTGTTGCCAGCGATACTGCCGTTTGCGGCACTGGCCTGTGTCTGCGGTCTCCTGATTTTCCCTTTAGCCGGTTTCTACCGGCGGGATACGCGATCAACCTCCTTGAGAGACATCGTGATCCTGCTCAAGGGAGCGCTGCTCGCAAGCACGTCGCTCGCAATTCTGTCGCGGCTGAATGTTGTAACAGCCACCGTTCCCCTTCCTGTTGTGATCGTTCAGTTCTATCTCGTAGTGCCCGCGCTCGGTGCGTTGCGGGTTATTGCGAGAGGCCGGGAACTGACCCGCAAGAGCCGCCAGCTCAAAGAGGGAAACACGAAAACCCCCGTTCTTCTGGTGGGGACTGGGACAAGTTGCGATCTCTTCCTGCGCTCTTTGCGCAATACCGGGTCCCGCTATCTCCCGGTTGGAATTATCGATGATGCCCGCAACACCCAGGGACTATACTTCCATGACGTCCAGATCATCGGATCACTGCGAGATCCTGACAATGTGATCGAACGGCTTTCGCAGTGGAACGTGCTGCCTCAGCGGCTGCTTCTGACAGAACCGACAACCCACTTCGACAGCGACGGCATTCAAAAACTGACTGCATGGGCCAGTGGACACGGGGTGACCGTTTCAAGGCTGCACGGGCTGGAGGATCTTGGCGCGCAAGACATGGGCGAAGGCCAGAACATGAGGAGCGTCGATCCCGATGACATTCTGGATCGCCCGCAACAGGCTGTGGAACGGTCCCTGTTGTTTGAAGTGTTCAGGGGACGGCGTGTCCTGGTGACGGGTGCCGGAGGGTCGATCGGTAGCGAGCTCACACGGCAGATCGCGTCCTTCAATCCGGCAGAGATAGTGATCATCGATAGCTGCGAATTCAATGCATATTCGATCGACATGGATCTGTCGCAACATTTTCCCGACGTGCCACGGCGGATGTATGTGGCGTCCATTGTCAATGCCGATCGCATCAACTCGATTTTCCGAATGCATCGCCCGGAGCTGGTGTTCAACGCGGCGGCCCTGAAACATGTGCCGATCGTCGAGCTCAACCCGTGCGAAGGCGTTCTGACAAACGTTATCGGATCGAGGAATGTTGCCGATGCGGCCCGGGAGGTCGGGGCTCTCGCAATGGTACAGATCTCGACCGACAAGGCTGTCAACACAACCAATGTCATGGGGGCCACAAAACGTGTCGCGGAATTCTATGTCCAGGCACAGGACCGTATCACCAACGAGACGGAAGAACGCACACGGTTCTTCTCGGTCCGGTTCGGCAATGTCCTCGGGTCTTCGGGATCGCTGATCCCGCTTTTCCAGCGCCAGATCACCAATGGCGGACCGATCACGATCACCGATCCCAAGATGGAACGGTACTTCATGACGATCCGCGAAGCGGTTCAGTTGACCTTGGTTTCTGCCGCGAGCGGCCTGAAGTTCGACACCAGCCAGGGCGAAATCTTCGTTCTGGACATGGGCAGTCCGGTCAAGATAGTCGATCTTGCCGAGCGCATGATCCGTCTCGCCGGCCTGACACCTCACAAGGATATCGAGATCAAGTTCATCGGTATGCGTCCCGGGGAGAAGCTGTACGAGGAACTGTTCGACAAATCGGAAAGCCGGGCTGATTGCGGCATACCCGGTGTCAGCGCAGCACGTCCGGAGGGCGTTCCGATTGCACGGCTGCGGGCGATGATCCTGAAGCTGGAGCTTGCGGCACTGCGCCAGAACGGACCTCTGGTCAATCAGTTGCTCCGGGAACTGGTGCCCGGTTATGGCGAGCCCGGTTATGGCGAGAAAGGCACTTGCGCGACGGAGACGACCAGAGTCGCTGCCGTCACTGCCCGGTCCAGTGCGAAGGAACTGTCCGTGAAGTTTCCGGTCCCGGCGCCTGCCGTTATTCGGCCTGCCGGAGCACCTGAAGTACTGAGTGTTGGCTAATGAGCGCCACTGCCAACCATATGCGCTGCACTGTCAGCGATTCTCAGAAGTTGACGAAAAACGGCAATTCCGGCCGCCGCAGGCGAGCTGTGGTCGTCGGCAGCCTTGGGTATTCTCTGGTCAATTTTCGGCTGGATCTGATGCGGCGCTTCCAGGCAAACGGCTATGAGGTTACCGCTCTTGCCGCTGAGATCGATGCCGAGACCGCGAGAATTCTGGACGAGAACGGGATTGCCCATCGCGAAATTCCCATGAAACGCACGGGGACGAACCCATTTAGCGACCTTGTCAGTCTGTGGGCCCTTGTTCGCACACTTCGCGAGATAAAGCCTGAACTCGTCCTCGCATATACAATGAAGCCGATCGTCTATGGCTGCCTCGCAGCGCAACTGGTCGGCGTCCGGTCCCGCTACGCGCTGTTCACCGGGCTCGGATATGCCTTCATGGAAGACAAGCCGACCGGCCGTCGGCGATACGTGCGCGGCGCCTCCGTCTGGCTGCACCGGATCGCCCTGCGCAGGCTGACCGCTGCTTTCTGCTACAACAGAGCGGATCGCCGGGATATCCGGCAGTACAGACTGGTGCCGGACCGGGTACCGCTCCATGACATTCCAGGCTCAGGCGTTGACACGGCCCGCTTCTCGGCGACACCGGTTCCGCAGGGGCCTGTCCGTTTCCTTTTCGTGGGTCGGCTCCTTCGGTCCAAGGGGCTTGCTGTTCTTGCAGAAGCCGCGCAACACCTCAAGTCCGAAGGGCTCCAGTTCGAGCTAGACATTCTGGGGCCAACCGACAGCAATCCCGATGCGATCGAGCCGGAGCAGCTCAAGGCGTGGCAGGATGACGGGGTATTGACATATCGCGGAGCGACAAATGATGTGGTGCCGTTTCTTCACGCAAGCAGTGTGCTGGTCCTGCCAACGTCGCTGCGCGAAGGCATTCCGAGGTCGATCCTCGAGGCCATGTCCTGCGGGCGCGCCGTCATTACCACCGATGCGCCGGGCTGCGGGGAGACGATAGAACACGGTGTTTCGGGTTTTGTCGTTCCGCGCGATGATGTTCAGGCACTTGCCGGGGCGATGAGACGCTTCATCGAAGTGCCAAATCGGGCCACCGTCATGGGTGCAGCCGCCCGTGAACTCGTTTGCAGCCGGAACGACATTCATCAGGTGAATGCCAGGCTGATGCAACTCATGGGCATCGAGGCCGTGCGATACGCCTCCGGGGTACGCAAACCGGATCCGGTCGCCGACGCGGAAGTGGTCTGCCAGGTCTCGGAGGTCGCCCTCTCATGACCCTGTCAGTTGCATCGACCCGCACGGCATTGACCGACCTGATGACCTCCCGGGTCGTGCGGTTCCTTGGCGCGGGCGTCGTCAACACGGCTTTTGGATATGGGGTCTTTGCAATCCTCGTCCTGGCGGGTGTGCACCCGCAAGCCGCGCTTGTGGCGCAATTCGGCCTCGGGGTGATCTGGAACTACTCCATCCATGCCCGGTTCGTTTTCGGTGTCAGCGGTTTTGGCAGGCTCCCGCTCTACGGGCTTGCCTATGTCGCAGCCTATGCATTCAACGCCGTGTTGCTTGCTGTCTTGACCGGAGCCGGGGTGCCCGCGCTCGGTGCGCAGCTCCTGTCGCTGCCTCTTGTCGTGGCACTCTCCTACGTTCTTGTTGCCCGTGCGCTCGGTGTGCGCGGGAGCAGAAAGGACGCACAGCCATGAGTGTCCTGCAATCCAACCATATGACCGTTGCAGTGGATGGGGCATCGCATGCCGGACTCCGTCAGAAATGGCTGCGGTTCGCGGTCAGTGCCGCATCTGTTGCAGGGGCCGCGCTGTTGCTGGGCGCGCTCTACGGCAGGCTGATGGCCTTCGGTGTGCGGCGGGACGAGATGATGTTCGTACCACCCGCGCAGTATCTGCCGGACTGGCAGCTCTACAGCGATGCGTTCTTCAACCATGTGCCGAATGCCGCCTGGTTCTACCACTTCATGCATATGCTGCTCGGTGACCAGGGATTGCTCGGCTCGGCAAGAACAGGCGTCTTTCTGCTTTGGGTGCTGCTGATCCTCGCGATTGTCTGGATCACACTGCGCATATCGCGATCCTGGCTGCTGGCGATCTTCTCCGCCGTGGCCGTGCTTGCGGCGGACCCGTTGCTTGGCCAGGCCGGTATGGCGGCAACCAACAACCTGTTGCCGCTGCCGTTCGCGGTTCTGGGGATAGGCCTTTTCCTCGTCGAAACCATGGAACGGCGGCCGCGATCCAGCCTGATCTTCGTTGCCGGAGTGTGCCTTTCGCTTGCGGCGGGCAGCAAGGTCAGTGCGGTGGTTTTCATTCCTCCGGTCGCGCTTGCCGCCTTCCTGCTTCCGGCTGGCGCTTCCATGAGCAGGCGGTTGACCGGAACCGTTCTGCCACTCGCTGCCGGTGGTCTGATCGGAGCACTGCCCGTGATCTGGTATCTGCTGGCCGATCCGCAGCTGTTTCTTGCACATGTGCTGTCGTTTCATACCGGCCCGCACATCGCCTACTGGACGGCGAATGCTGCCAGCGAGCCTGGCCTGGCGATGGGACTGGGCGGTAAGTTTAAGCTCGCATTCGAAGCCTGGCTGGCGGGAGGTCCGTTGATCCTGGCAACCGTGCTGGTTTACCTGTTCTGGGTAGCGCTCCGCGCTCGGCAAAAAGGTGACGCGCAGGGCCGCGATTGCCGTGGTCAGACTGCTGTCGTCCTGGCAGTCGTTGCACTTGCTGCCGCACTCAGCTTCGTGCCAACCCCCGGTTATCCGCAGTATTATATTCAGCCGCTGGCCTGCCTTCCGATCCTGGGTGCATTGCTCTATCGGCAGATCGGACCACAAGACCGCCAGCAAGTGTTGCCGGTTCTTTGCGCCAGCATGTTCGTCATGCTCGTCATTACGCTTCCACGGCTCATGCCCGGACTCGCAAGCCTTGCCGCCTCTGACGACTTTACCTCCGCGCGCATGCTTCGCGGCGGCAAGGAATTGCAGCAGGCGCTCGTCGCCCACAATGCCCCCGAGGGACCGGTGGCGACTTTCATGCCTCTTTATCCGATGGAGGCCGGTCTCGGTATCTATCCGGAATTTGCCTCGGGCCAGTTCGCCTACCGGATCGCGCCTTATACGGACGCCGAACTTGCCAGTTTCTATCGGATGGTCGGCGCCGACGGCTTGGCAGGTCTTTTCAGCAAAGAGCCCCCCGCCGCCATCCTCGTGGGCTACGAGCCCGACCTCGAAGCACCGATGCTCGAGTATGCGCGGGCAAACAGCTACCTGGAAATTCCGGTTTCGGAGCTGAGCAACCGTTACGGCGAAGGCCGCCTTTTTGTTCGAACGACGGGAGGTCTGGACTGAGCCGCAGCTCTGCGGTTCTCAAAGTTGTGTCAGCGCGATCGTTTCAGTCGGACTGACTTCGTTTCTTACCAAGATTTTGTTTTCAGTGTTTAGACAATCAGGGAGAAGAAAAATGCAAACAGTGCTTCTTGCCGGAGGGTTAGGCTCACGCCTAGCAGAAGAAACAGTCACCATTCCCAAACCAATGGTCGAGGTCGGTGGTCGGCCGATCATTGCCCGCGTAATGGACATTTACAGTCATTTCGGCCACCGCGACTTTGTTGTCGCGGCCGGTTACAAGGCGTTGCTGATAAAACAGTTCTTCGCCAACTACCACTTGATCGCCAACAATATTTCCGTGTCGGTGGATACAGGAAAGCTGCGTCTCGTGCCATCGGAACCGGGTGGCTGGAACGTTTGCGTTGTCGATACGGGCGCTCACACGATGACCAGCGGCCGCATTCGCAGGCTGCGGGACTGGCTCAACAACGAAACTTTCATGTGCACCTACTCGGACGGTCTGGGCAATATCGACATCAATGCCCTGATCGACTTCCACAAGTCGCATGGAAAGCTTGCCACCGTCACCGCCGTTCAGCCGCCCGCACGCTTCGGCAACATCGAGCTCAAGGGCGACCGGGTCTTCGCGTTTACTGAAAAGGTGCGCAAGCGCGACACCTGGATCAACGGCGGCTATTTCGTCTTCGAACCCGGCGTGCTGGACTACATGGTCAATGATGCCGAACCGCTCGAACAGTCGCCTCTGACCCAGATGGCCAAGGACGGCGAGCTGATGGCTTATCGCCACGACGGTTTCTGGCATCCGATGGATACCGTCCGCGACCGGGACACGCTCAATTCGCTGTGCGATGAGGCCCCGCCGCCATGGCTGCGGTTCAATGAGGAAATGCCGGCTGACATGCCGGCGCTCGCGATCTGAGATGTCGACCATGTCAGATTTTATCGATCCTCATATTGGCCGTTCTTTCGCCGGTCGCCGGGTTTTGGTCACGGGGCATACAGGGTTCAAGGGCGGCTGGCTTTCGGCTTGGCTGATGCATCTTGGAGCCGATGTCGTCGGCCTGTCGCTGCCTCCGAACGAGGGACCGGGCGTCTTCAGGTCCTGCGGTCTTGACGGTCGGATGGACAGCCGGATTGCGGACATCCGGGATCGGGCGGCGCTGCAGGAAGCCTTGCACGGCGTCGATGCCGAGATCGTTTTCCATCTGGCCGCCCAACCCCTGGTGCGCCATTCCTACCGATATCCGGCGGACACCTTTGCAACCAATGTTTCGGGTACGGCCAACGTCCTGGATGCGGTTCGCCAGATGCCTTCGCTGCGTGCGGTCGTCGTGATCACCTCCGACAAGTGTTACGACAACCGCGAATGGACCTGGGGCTATCGCGAGATCGACCCGCTGGGTGGCCATGACCCCTACAGCGCGTCGAAGGGTTGCACCGAACTTGTGGCGCAGGCCTATCGCCACGCCTTCTTCGCCGATAGCAGCGGACCGCAACTGGCTACAGCCAGAGCCGGGAACGTCATTGGTGGCGGCGACTGGGGTGAGGAACGGCTGGTGCCGGACATCGTGCGGGCAGCCTCAAACCGTGTGCCGCTCGAGATCCGCAGCCCCGAGGCAGTGCGGCCCTGGCAGCATGTTCTGGAGCCGCTCTCGGGCTATCTCCAGCTCGCGGCCCGGCTTGTCGAGGATGGCCCCGAGTTTGCTGGCGCCTGGAACTTCGGCCCTGACATCGAAAGCACGGTCAACGTGCGCGAGCTGCTGCATATGGTGCGGACGGCCTGGGGCGAAGGGGCCCCGGAGATCCGTTTCGCCAAGCCACAGCCCGAAACGGTTTCTGCTCTGCACGAAGCCGGCATCTTGCGTCTCGACAGCACCAAGGCCCGCACCCGCCTCGGATGGCGGCCGCAGCTCAGGCTTGCCGAGGCAATCGGGATGACAGTCGACTGGTACAAGGCACACGCGCTTGGCGAGGACATGAGTGAGTGTAGCGAACAGCAGCTTGCTGGCTACAGCGCCCTGATGGCTGGCAGCAGTCTCACGCGCTACGCGATGGTCGCTGAATAGACACTGCGAGATCACCGGAGAAATTGACACATGCGAGTTAATTACGGCCAGACGGTACACGGACAGGAAGAGATCGACGCCGTGGTCGAAGTGCTCAAGACCTCGACCCAGATGGGGCCGCGTGTTCGTGACATGCAGCAGAAGGTCGCCGAGCTTTTCAGCAAGAATTTCGGGATCATGGTCAACTCGGGGTCTTCGGCCAATTATCTGGCCGTGGAGATCCTGGACCTTCCCAAGGGCAGCGAGGTCATCACCCCCGCGCTGACATTTGCCACCACGGTTGCCCCGCTCGTCCGCCAGGGCCTCGTGCCGGCATTCGTCGACGCTGCCGAGGGAACCTACAACATCGACGAGACGGCCATCGAACGCATGATCACGCCCGCAACCTCTGCGGTGATGATCCCTTCCCTGATCGGCAATCTGCCGAACTGGAAGCGCATTCGGGAAATCGCCGATGCACATGGCCTGAAGGTGATCGAAGACAGTGCCGACACCTTGGGCGCGACGATTTCCGGCGAAAGCACGGGCATCTACTCGGATGTTTCGACGACGAGTTTTTACGGTTCGCACGTCATCAACGGCGCAGGCAACGGTGGCATGCTCTGTGTCAACACTCCCGAGTTGGCACGCAAGGCGCTGTTGTTGCGCTCCTGGGGCCGCAGTTCGTCGCTCTTCGTTGAGTCCGAGGCAATCGAGAACCGGTTCAACGTCCGGCTCGACGACATCGAATATGACGCGAAGTTCGTTTTCGAAGCGCTTGGCTACAATCTGGAACCTTCGGAAATCAGCGCGGCGTTCGGCCTCGTGCAACTTGGCAAGCTGCAACACAACATTGCGGTTCGCGAACGGCATTTTGAGGCACACAAGCGGTTCTTCGCGGACCATGAAGACTGGTTCGTCCTGCCGCGCCAGCTAGAGGGTGCCCGGACGGGTTGGCTGGCATTCCCGCTGACAATCCGTGCTGATGCGCCGTTTACCAGGCGCGAACTCCAGATCTATCTCGAAAAGGCCGACATCCAGACGCGCCCGGTCTTCACCGGCAATATCCTGCGCCAGCCGGCAATGAAGGACGTCGACTGCCGCGTCGATCCGGCTGGTTATCCGATTGCCGACGGCGTGATGCGGGGGGGCATCCTTCTGGCCTGCCATCACGGCCTCGATGACGATCAGGTTGAATACATGCACGCGCGTGTCAGCGATTTCCTGAGCCGGTTTTCTGCCGGATTCGGTGCTGTGGCTGCAGGCAAAGAGAGGGTTGGATGATGCTGACCCTGCCATGTCCTTCAGGCGAGGCCCGCCGGGTCATGCGCAGACACAGTTCAGAAGGAGCGGCATCGACAGGTCGAATTGGTGGGGATTTTACCGCGCGGAATTCGCAGTGAACAAGAACCCAGACAGTGCAAGTCCTTTTTGAGAGCGATTGAAAACAATGAATAAGTTCGAGCTAGACAAGTCTATCCGCCGTACCTGCAGAACCTGCGGTTCCGAGGATCTTTTGCTGTTTCTGCCGATGGGCACTCATCCGCCGGCCAACATGTTCGCAAGCGAGGCCGATCGCGGCAAGCCCCAGGTCGCTTTTCCGCTCAACACGCAAGCCTGCCTCGATTGCGGCCTGATCCAGGTTGCCGATCAGGTGCCGGCCGATTTCTTCACCAATTATCTTTACGTGCCTTCGGGCGCTGCGACGATGCATTCCCATTTCGCGGAATTGGCGAAAGTCGCCGTGGACAAGGCAGACGGCGGGCTGATCGTCGATATCGGCTGCAACGACGGGCTCATGCTGTCCCATGCGAACAAGCTGGGCGGCAAGACGCTTGGTGTGGACCCGGCGGCAAACCTTGCGATAATCGCTCAAGAGCGCGGCGTGAGGGTGCACACGGCATTCTTCAATCCCGAGACGGCCGCGGCCTTGCGAGAGGCCGAAGGTCCGGCGGCGGTCATCACGACTTCCAACACGTTCAACCATATCGACGATTTGCACGGCTTTACCGAGGGCGTGCTGACGCTTCTGGACGAGCGCGGCGTCTTCATCATTGAAGTGCCGTGGGGCAAGGAGATCCTCGCGACCAACGAATTCGACAACGTCTATCACGAGCATCTTTCGGAACTGAGCCTGCTTTCCATCGTGCGCCTGGGCGAAAGCGTCGGGCTGGATGTGGTGGATGTTACCAAGCTTCCCGTTCATGGCGGCTCGATGCGGGTGTTCATGCAGCCGGCCGCCCTGAAGGCGCAACGCGCGGCTATTGTCGACGAGATGCTTGAAGATGAACGTCAGGCCGGTATGACGCAGGCTGCGACATACGAGGATTTCGCCGGCCGTATTCATCAGATCCGCAAGGATCTCACCGAGTTGCTGGCGGAACTGAAGGCAGACGGCAAGTCGATTGCCGGCTACGGAGCGCCGGCGAAAGGCAATACGCTGCTCAATTTTTTCGGGATCGGCACGGAAACACTCGATTTTCTGGTCGACAGGAACCCGCTGAAACAGGGGCTCTACTCTCCTGGCATGCACATTCCGGTTCTGGCACCGGAAGCCGTGGCCGAGAAACAGCCTGACTACCTGCTGGTTCTCGCCTGGAATTTCCTGGACGAAATCCGTGAGCAGATGGCCGAATTCGAGGCGAAGGGCGGCAAGTTCATCGTGCCCCTTCCGGTGCCGAAGATTGTTCCCTGAGGCAGACTTATGGCGCGCGTTCTCATAACCGGAGCATCCGGCTTCATCGGATCGAACCTGGTCCGGGCCTGTTTGCAGCGAGGCGACGAGGTCAGTGCCGTCGTGCGGCCTCGCTCGTCCACGGGCCGGCTCGCCGGCATCGGGTCGCGCATCGACCTCTACAGGCTTGATCTCTCGGACGCCCGGGCGCTCGGCAATTGCCTGGCAAAAACCCGGCCGGAGATCGTTTTCCATGTGGGCGCACGCACCCGTTTCGAAAACCGGCCGGACTTGCAGGATCTTGCAGACAGCGTCGAAGAGAACCTCTCGCCGCTGATCGCGCTCCTGTCGGCCTTGACGGCTTGCGATTGCCCACCCCGGGCCTTCGTCAGGACGGGGACGATTGCCGAATACGGGGACTGTGCGACGCCTTTTACGGAAACAGCGCGTGAGAGACCGGGCGGGTCCTATGCCGCCTCTCTTCTGGCCGGGACGCACTATCTGGAGATGGCACAACCGCGGTTGCCGTTTTTTGCCGTCACTGCGCGGCTGGCTCTGACCTATGGGCCGGGGCAGTCGGAGAGCTTCCTGATCCCGCGCGCCATTTCTCAATTGCTGGCCGGCCAGAAGGTAAGTGTCCGCAGCCCCTCGGATCGCCGTGACCTGATCCATGTCGATGACGTGACCAGGGCACTCATGATGCTGGGCAACAATCCCGAAGATGCCGGACTGGTGGTCAATGTGGGGTCGGGACATTCTCCGACGGTCGCCGAGGTCATGCGGACCTTGATCAAGCTCACCGGCGCCGATGCCGGTCTCGTGAATTTCAGCGATCAAACCGGCGATCCGGTCGAATTGATCGTCACTGCCGAATGCATCCGCGACCGCCTTGGCTGGTCGCCCGAAATCCAGCTCCAAGATGGCCTCGAAAGGACCGTGAAATGGGTACGAGAGAACATCATTCCAACGTTCGCAGCGGAGATGCAGGCATGATTCTTGTTTCTGTCCTGATCCCGACGCTGAATGAAGAGGACAACGTTCGCAACACCTACAAGCGTGTCATGGACGTGTTTGACCAGCTTCCCGACTATGAGCCGGAGCTCATTTTCACTGACAATCATTCCAGTGACCGGACCTTCGACATTCTCACGGAAATAGCCGCCAAGGACCCCCGGGTTCGCGTGATACGGTTTTCGCGCAACGTCGGCTATCAGGCGTCAGTGCTGACTGCCTACCGGGCCGCTGAGGGCGCCTGTGCCATACAGCTTGATTGTGACCTCCAGGACCCGCCTGAACTGATCCCGCAGATGCTGGACACGTGGCGCAAGGGCTATCATGTGGTCTACGGAATCCGGCGGAGCCTGCCGGACGGCGCGATCGTCGCTTGGCTGCGCAGAACCTTCTATGCGCTGATCGACGCGATCAGCGAGGACGATCTTCCCCGGAATGCGGGTGAATTCCGGCTGACCGATCGGCGTATTCTCGATGAGCTGCGCCGCGTGGACGACCGCTCACCGTATGTCCGCGGGCTGATCAGCGGCATGGGCTTCAACCAGACCGGTTTTGAATACGACCGGAACGCTCGCGTGTCCGGCGAATCCAAGTTTCCGCTTGGTGCAATGGTCTCGCTGGCGGTGGATGGGCTGATCAACCATTCGCTTGTGCCGCTGCGGCTGGCCTCCCTGATCAGCCTCGTGGGCGGCCTGTGCGCCTTTCTGCTGCTTTCCGGATACATCATCGGCAAGCTTGTTTTCGGCCAGGACTGGCCCGCTGGTTTTGCGACGACCACCACGCTGATCCTGCTGTCGACGACTGTGAACGCAATGTTTCTCGGCATTCTGGGGGAATATGTCGGCCGGATATTCCTGCAGTCGAAGAACCTGAACCGGCCACTGGTCGAAATCGAACTGAATGGCAGTGGACAGCGGAACGGAAAGGTTCCCGATGACAGCCGTACCATGGTGGAGGCTGCAGAATAGACCATGAAACTGCTCTTCGTTCAGGCTGGTTTCGGCGCAGGCGGCACGGAAAAGATCGTTGCCATGCTGGCGGCACATCGTGCCGAGCTGGGCGATGAGGTGCATGTGGCCGCTATGACCTGCCTCGAAGCAGGATCGTATTTCGCCTATCCGGACAGCGTCGTCCTTCACGTACTCGACCGGCCAAGCGGCAAAGGGCTGCTTCCTACGCCGTTGCGCAGGCTTGCAAATATCCGCAGGCTGGTTCGGGCTCTGTCACCGGATGCCTGCCTTTCGTTCCTGACCAAGATCAACGTGCTGACCCTTCTGGCCGCCGGTTCGTCGGTGCCCGTGATTGCCTCCGAGCGCAACAACCCGCTGGCTCAGAGAGCGCATCCGCTCTGGCGCCGTGCCCAGAATGCCTTGATGCCGAGAGCTGCGGCGATGGTCATGCAGACTGACCGGGCACGGCAGGACCTGCCGGCGCGAGTGCAGCCCTGCGCCCAGGTGATCCCGAATCCCTGTGCGCCGATAAAAGGGGTGGTGCCTTCACCACGCGGAAACAGGCTGGTTGCCGTCGGGCGTCTGGACCACCAGAAGGGCTTTGATCTGCTCATCGATGCCATGGCGCTGGTGCGTGAAAAACAGCCGGATGCAAGATTGAGGATCTATGGAGAAGGGGCCGCCCGCGATTCCCTGGAAGCGCAGCGTGACCGTCTTGGTCTTCAGGACATCGTTTCCCTGCCGGGCAAGAGCACCAGGCCAGGTGAATGGATCCGGAACTCCGACATTCTTGTTCTGTCCTCCCGGTTCGAAGGGTTTCCGAACGTTGTCGCTGAAGCAGTCGTCAGCGGGCTTCCCGTCGTTGCATTCGACTGCCCCTACGGCCCGCGGGAGTTGATCGTCGATGGGGAGAACGGACTTCTGGTTCAGGACGGCAATGTCGGCGCGCTTGCCGAGGCGATTGATCGCTTGATGTCAAGCCCGGCCCTGAGAGCGGCAATGGCTGATGCCAATGTCCGCCTGCAGCAAAAACTGGCACCGGAGACCATTCTTGCTCTCTGGGACCGGACGATTTCCGATGCCGCCAGGAAGGGAGCATTCAAACACGGCAAACCGGCAGGGGAGGGATATTCACATGCGAATGCGTGAGGTTTTCACCCCTGCGGACATCGGTATGTCCTTCGCTGCGGACCTGGCGCGGACCGATATCGGAGCGCTCAACAATTACGACTTTAATACCAACACAAATCAACAGAACTCAGCGGCATTTGGGGGAATTCTATGAGCATTCTTGTTGACTCGCAGCAGGAGCAAAGTCCCTTGGCAGAACGCCCGATACAGTTCGGGTTCTTTGCCATGTTCAAGGTGTTGCGAAGAAACTGGCTCTGGCTGACTTTGTCCGTGTTGCTGGGCCTGGGTGCTGCGCATCTGGCACTTCGGGTCATTCAGCCGAAATTTGCTGCACGCTCGACCATCATTCTGGCTAACGTGGAAACGCGGATTAATCCGACAGAGACGACAATCGAGAATTCCGACACGTCGCTTGTCCATATCGAGACCGAGATCGACCTGCTTCGTTCAGTCGAGTTCGCCCGCAAGGTCGCCAGTGAGCTGAAACTGATTTCGGACAGTTATTTCAATCCGTACCTGTCGGCGACCGAACAGCCGGTTCCCACTGACGAACAGCAATTGGAAGCGGTCCTGGTGCGAATGCTCGACAGTTACACGGTCGAACGTCGGGGCGAGAGCCTGGCCCTCGACATTCGTGTGCGCCACCCGGATGCCGTCATGGCAGCACAACTGGCGAATACACTGTCAAGGACCTACATCGACAGCTCCCTTCGGGAGAAAAAGGAAGTCGTCCAGTCCTCAATCTCCGAATTGCGGGATCGGATAACGCTCCTTGGCGGCCGCTTGAGCGAGATGGAAGCGCGTCTCGCGGAGCTCATTCGCGAAAACGAACTCGATGACACCAGCCTCGGCGACGAGTTGAGGGCAGAGTTCAACAGGTTGACCTCTATCATGAGCCTGGCACGCGACCGGAATGCGTCGTCTATCCGGATCAATGACAGCAGGCAGCGCCTTGCGGAGGTGGAAAAGAAACTGGAAGAGCGAACGCGCGCCGAACTGACACAGTCCAAGCTGCAGAGATCTCTGGATGCGGACCTGGCCAGGTATCAGGCACTCGTGGAGCGACGCAACGCGCTGGAAACACAGGTCGACTTTCTTCAGCCCGATGCCCGTCAGGTGACAGTGGCTTACCCTGCGCTGAAACCGGCGACACCAAACCGTATCGCAATCTTCGCATTTGGCATTGCGGGCGGGTTGATTGTCGGTCTGGCATTCGTGATCCTGCGGGAATTGTTCGACCGCAGGGTGTGGACCGGTACTCAGACGATGCAGTACCTGGGCTTGCGAACTATTGGTTACGTTCCGCGGATAAGGTACTGGCGGAAGAGGGACAAGCAGGAACTCTTCCTGAGCAAAACATCCAGGCAAGAGAATTCGCCGTTCCAGCTCGCGCTGCGCAGCCTGCTCACGCTTCTTTCCAATCAGGTCCGGAAAAAGGACAGCATGGTCATGGCCGTAACATCGGCACTTGCCAACGAAGGCAAGACGACCCTGACGTTCTCTCTCGCGGTTTCTGCTGCCCGTGAAGGACATCGGGTGCTGGTGATCGATCTCGACATCCACCGGCACGGCCTTACACGCATGGCAGGCTGCGAGATACCGAAGAATACGCCCCAGGACATCTGGCAGGATCAGAAGGCAATCGACGAGCAGATTGTGCCATGCGCGCGGTTCGGACAGATCAATCTCCTGTCTTTCTCGCAGGATTTCATCGTTCCGAGGCGCCTGTTTGACACGCCTCGCGGCAAGGCCATTTTGAAGAAGCTACGCGGAACCTACGACGTCATCATTATTGATACAGCCCCCGTATTGGCAGCCGACGAAGCCAACCGCCTGGCGGCGCTCGCGGATTTCGTGATCCTGATCGCGCGTTGGGGGCGTACGTCGGAAGATGCGCTCGGAACGGCGGCGGAAGCCTTGCGGTACAATCAGATTCCACTCGCTGGCGTGGTGCTGAACGACGTCGACATTCGCCGTTATTCGTTGCGCGACTACGGAGCCCACCGGGCAGGAGGATACTACGCCTATAACAACAGCTACATTTACAAATCACCGCAGTGACACAGCCTCGGTCGCGTTGACGCTCCCCTTTCCGTCATCGCGAGCCACCCAAAGGCATTGGATCTGACAGGGCAGTTTATCTGAAGTTTTTTGCATCTTGCTGCGCATTGGCGTTTCAGTGGCAGCTATTTGAAAACCGCATCGAGTGCCGCGCAGTGCCGTTCAAGGGATATTCGGGCGCTCGGCAATTTAAGACGATCGCAAGGTCCGGCACTTTCGCCGCAACACAGTGAAGGAGACGATTCCTGTCTTTGCTCAACACCAGTTCTAAAACTGCCGGCAAGGTGGCTGATCCGGTGTCAAAACAGGATCGCTCTGCCGAAAGTGCTGCCGATTTCTGGCCTGAGAACATCCAGATTCACACGCTGATCCTCAGGAATGCGGTTCTTATCGTCATGTGCATTCTGGCCTGTGGCGCCCTTATGTGGCTTCGGCTTGCCACTGTTGTGCCGACCTACAGCTCGCAGGCCACGCTGGTGGTCGACGATGCGATCCTGCGACTTGACCCGTTCGGAGCCCGATTGCGGGCCAGAACCTTGTCGATGACCCAACTGGCCACCGAAGTCGAGGTCATGAATTCACGAGAGTTCGCTGCACGGGTGGCGGAACGGGTGTTGCCCGAAGAGATTTACGGCTCGGTTTCCGGGGCCGGTCAAGGCGGCGATACCGCCAAGGAGAATGCGGTCGATCGCATTCTGGAGAGCTATCAGATCATCTGGTATCCCACGACATTCGCCATTGATATCCTTGCTACGGACACCAGTCCGCAAGGGGCTGCCGAAATCGCGAATGGCGTCGCCCGGAGCTACGTCGATTACACGCTGGAGATACAGCGCACGGAAGTCGATAGGGCCAAGATGTCGATCTTGTCGCGTCAATCCGCGTTGCAGGAGACGATGAAAAAAGCGGAAACCGAACTGCTTGAGTTCAACAAAGCCCACAATCTCGACGATCTGACCGTGACGCAAACTCTGACCGACACCCTTCGCCGCCTGGAAGCGCAGCTGGCGCTGGCTGGCGAACAGGGAGAACTCTCGGCAGATGCCACGGAACTCAAGGCCGACCGGGACGCGACACTTGCGAAACTCAAAGCGCGTGCGGCGGCCGAAATAGAAAAAGCCGGCTTCGAGCGAAAGCTGGAGTCGATGCGAAGACAGGATGATCTTCTGTTCGACAAGATTGAGGCACTCACAATGCAGGAGGCGCTTCTGGCCCCGGTTGCGCAGCAGGTTACCGTAGCAAGTCCGTCAGCAAGGCCTGTTTCCCCTTCTCCCAAAACAGAGATGGCGGGCGCGCTGATCAGTGGGCTTACATTCGGTTTCATTCTGGCGCTTCTGCGGGAAAATCTTCGCGGACGTTTGCGGTGGCCGCATCAGATTACCGCGTTTCGCGCGCCGGTTCTGGGGCACTTGCCTCGGCTTTCACGAAAGTTCATCGCCCGCATGGCCTGGGCCACCAGGAGAGGCAGTCTGGTGCATGCGCTGCACAAGCTCTCGCCTCTTTATACGACCCTGCGGACAAAGACCGGGATAGGCTCCGGGAACGAGACCAGCGCCATGGTTCTGGTGACGTCACCGGGAAGCCACGAGGGTCGGAGCACCCTCAGTTTTGCAATCGCGGCGCATGCGGCCGCCGGCGGTGAGAATGTCCTGCTTGTCGATCTCGACCCGTCGCAAACGGATTTGATCACGACCCTGTCGCGCAAACGCACCGCGAGCAGGTTCCTCGATCTTCTGACCAATCCTTTGCAGATAGATGCGGCCGCGTGGCATTTGCCCGGCCATCCGAGCCTGTCGATAATCGCACCCGCACCGGGTGCCGTGCCCATACGGTTCGGCAACATGTCCAGCGTCACGGCGTCGCTCAGCGTCCTGCGCCGCAAATATTCCCTGATCGTGGTCGACTGCCCGCCTGTGCTGAGCGATGACGTGGCATGCCGCCTCGGCAGTCTTGCGCAGGCGGTGCTGGTGGTCGCCCGCATGAAGAAGACGCGCTTCGAAGACCTTTCGAAAGCCGCTCAACAACTCGAACTGAACAACGCCTCGAATGTCGGGATTGTGGTGAATGATGGCTGAGAACAGGACACAGGCTGCAATCGTTTTCGCCCTTGGCCTCTTGCTGTCAATGACGCTGGCGGCTGAGGCCGCGCCTCGCGCTTTCCCGGGGGCTGTCGGGTACGGGGCCTATGCTACCGGCTGGACCGGTGGGGAGGTCATTCCGGTGACCACGCTGGCTGATGCCGGCGCGGGCTCTCTGCGCGCCTGCGTCGAAAAGGGGGACATGCCTCGGATTTGCGTTTTCCAGGTAAGCGGAACGATCACGCTCGACAGTCCCCTCTTTTTCCGCTCGAACCTCTATGTCGCAGGCCAGACAGCACCCGGGCTGGGCATCCAGATCAGGCTGGGCAAGTCGTCCCGTGCCACGCCGGTGATCATCAAGAATGCCAGCGATGTCGTCGTGAGGTTTCTCAAGGTGCGACCGGGGCCGAGCCAGCAGCCGTCGTCGTCGGTCGATGCCGTGACGCTTGAAAACGCCTCACGCGTTTACCTCGATCATTTGTCGTTGATGTTTGCGACCGACGAGAACTTCAGCATTCACGTTTCCGGTAAGCGATCCAGCGACATAACGGTCGCCAACAGCATTTCCGCCTGGGGTCTGGATCACGCCAATCATCCGAAGGGACGCCACTCCAAGGGGGCCTTGATCTGCTCCGGGAACGGCTCGACCTTCGAGTGCGGGCGCGTGAGCCTCTGGCGAAACCTCTTTGCCCACAATCGAGACCGTAATCCCGATATTTACGGCAATGACGCCGGCCCGGTCGAAGTCGTCAACAGCGTTTTCTACAATCCGATCAGTCAATTCGGAGAGTTTCGCAACTACTACGGCAACGCGCTTATCATTTATGCCGGCAATGTGGCGCTGACCGGTCCGAACACCGTCCGCAGACGACCCGCTGCTGTCGAGGCCATCATGGCAAGCGACCAGTACAGTCTTGAGGTTCAGGTCGATGACGTTCTCGCGATCGACCGCGGACGCTGCAATCGAAACCGCCCTTTCCGGCAGGTGGACGCCGATCCCGGCGCCGAAATCATCGAAGGCGTGACCGGTAAACTGTCCGTCCCGCGCGTCAAGGCAAGTGAAGTGCTCGATCTCGTGCTTGAAGGTGTTGGTGACCGCCTGCCGTCGGACCGCCACCGGGACCCGCTCGACCGTCAGCTTGTCGATACGGTTCGCAATTGCGCCGGCAGGGTAATCAATTCTCCTTCCGAAGTCGGTGGCTGGCCGGATCTTCTGTCGGAGGAAAGGGTTTCGGACAGTGACGGTGACGGGTTTCCGGACGCTTGGGAAGACGCAACGGCCGGGCTTGATGCCAGCCAGCCGAACGACCCTTGGCAGATGGCCACGGGAACGGACCAGGCGCACATTGAACTTTGGCTGGCAGAGCTTGCCGGCGACAGGGAGCTGGTTGACTGATGGCCCGCCTGCTCAACCTCTCTGCCGAAGACAGCCTGATCGCCGGGCGGCTTATCCGCAATTTTTCATGGGTCTTCTCGTCTCAGGCGGTCAGCGGGCTGATCAGCATCGGGACCTTGGCCATCATGGCCCAGTCGCTTGGTCCGGCAGGTCTCGGCCTGTTTGCGATCTTCCAGGCCTATGTGCGCATTGTCGACCGGCTTCTGCGGCTGGAACCCTGGCAGGCCGTGATCAAATACGGCGTTGAGGCCCTGTCCGACAATGACGGCAACAGGTTCATGCGATTGCTGAAGGGCTCGGTTTACGTGAACCTTGCAGGCAGTACGCTCGCTGCCGGGGTTTCGATCCTTGCCGCCCATGTAACGGTGCGGATGATGGGCTGGCCGCAGGACAGTTCCGCTTATCTAGCGCTGTTTTCCCTGGCGCTTCTCTTCAACCTCAAACCAACCGCCGTCGCAGTGCTGAGAATTTTCAACCGGTTCGACGTTCTCGCCAAGGTCGACGTCGGTATTGCCCTTATGCGATTGGTGCTGTCCGCCGGTATATGGGCGATGGGTTACGGTCTTTGGGGTTTTGTTCTTGTTGCGGTGATCGAAGGCCTGGCGAATAGTCTGCTGCCCTTTGTCTTTTCGCTTCGGTATGTTCGCCAGCGCGGCTACGGCAAGTTCATGCAACTTCCGATCCGGGGCATTCGCAACGAGAACCCCGGAATACTGCGGTTCCTTTGGAACTCGAACTTCAATGTGATCATCCGTCAGACAGTCCAGCGTCTTGACGTGATCCTGCTGTCGTTGCTCGTGGATGAGAAATTTGTCGGCTATTTCCATATCGCCCGCCGGGTTGCCGACAGCGCGCTCAAGCTGGGGCGCCCGCTGAACCAGGTGATCTTTCCGGAACTGGCGCGCAAATGGAGTTCCGGCGAGGAGCGTGGTTTTCACAAGCTGGTAAATGGTGTGCTGCTGGCAATCGCAGGGCTTTGCCTGACCGTGCTGATCCCTGCAGCGTTCCTGATGCCATCCCTGTTGTCAGTTGTTTTCGGCGCAGGCTTCGACGAAGCGGCGAGCATGGTCAATGTTCAGTTGCTGGCCGTCATACTGCTGCTGGCGACCATGGTGCTTAATCCGGCAATGCTGAGCATGGGGCGCGACCGTGAGCTCTTGTTGGTGACCGTGATCGGAAGCGTGGTTTTCCTGGCCTGTTTCGTGCCGCTCGTCCGCATATTGGGACCGGTTGGTGCTGCCGTCGCACATGTGTTGTTCAACGGCACGCTCGTGGCAGGTGCCTTGATCGTCCTCTATTGGTCGCGCCGGCAGCGTGATGTGAGGGGGGCGTCTTGAGCCTGAGCGCGATCCCGGTCTCTCCGCACCGAAGCCCAGTATTGCCAGGGACGGCCAGTCAGCAACTGGAGCGTCTGCTTGTCATCGTCGCGGTGTTCCTGTCACCGATGACCTATCTACGAACCAATATCGTGTTCTTCACGCTGTCGGATCTCGTTGCCAGTGCCGCCTTTGTCGTGATGATCGCCAACAGGCGTATTCCGCTTCGTCCATTTGCGGACATGACGTCTTTCTGGCTGTTCTCGGTGCTGCTTCTTTGCGGTGGTCTGATTGTCGGATCGCTGATGTCCGGCGATCCGTTGACCGGGGCTGTAGGTGTCGGCCAATACGGGTTTTCGCTCGTCCTCATGCCTCTGCTGCTTCTGGGGCGGCCGGCGCGGGAAACGATGTTCCTGTGCAAGGTGATGGCCTTTTCTCTCGCGTTCGTGATGTTGCACGGTGTGCTCTATTCCGTGTTCAGCCCGGACGATGCCCGTTTCTTTTCGAGAAACGGACGCCTGACCGGCCTGATCGAGCGGGAAAACGGGGTCGGGCTATTGGCAGGTGTGGGGTTGGTCTACCTGATCTGGCTCTACTTCATCTCCCAGATCTCGGGCATCGTGTTCGTGGCACTGGCCGCGCCGGTTGCCTACGGCCTGCTGCTGTCCGCATCGAATTCCGGGTTTATCGTCGCGATGTTGGGGATTTTCGGAATTTCGTTTTTCTACGGCTCGGCGAAACACATGCTGGTCTTCATCGGGGTGGCCGTGGCAGGTCTGGCGGCGCTTTTCCTCTTCGGAGAGTATTTTTTACCCGAGGTGTTTCAGGAGCGGGTCTACGGGGCGTTGACGACCGGCGATTCCAGTGAGGCAGGCACATTCGATGGCCGCATGCTTCTCATTCGCGAAGCAATCGTCATGATCAACCGGTCCATCTGGATCGGCGTCGGCGTGGATCAGCACAGGCTGATCAGCCAATTGGGCGCGCCTGTCCACAACACCTATCTGCTGTTGTTTTCGGAAGGCGGTGTCGTTTCGCTGCTCGGTCTTGTCGGCGTCCTTCTCACGCTGGTGTTCGTCGGTTGGCGGGCGTTCAGCAATCCCGAAACGCGCTGGGCCGGAGTGCTGATGTTCACGATACTGCTCATGTTCGCATTCGCCCTGAATGGCGTCACACACATCTACGGAAGGTTCCTGTGCGTGCCGCTTCTGCTTCCGGCGGCGATCTGCCTGTCAGGCTTTGGGGGGCGCGGACAGAAAAAGCGGGAGCCCATGTGATCCATGGAAAATGTGCACTCCAAAGGTCGATGGATACACCGGAGCGGCCGGATACGGGGTCGGCATCCAGGACTATTGGGAGATGCCGTTTTTAACAGTGTTTCTATTGAGGTGTTTGCCGGTTTCTGTGATATTCTATTCGATATTGAGAATAATTCAGTTTTTAAAAGTTGGTATTAATCCGGGGGAATGTACGTTGAGTATTCGGTTGTTAATTGCCCTGATTTCGTTGATGGCTTTTCTTGGAGCTGGCCGCGCGGCCGAGCAGTACAGGCTCTCCGGTGGTGAGACGCTGGAACTTCGCGCCGGTGCCTGGGATGCCAGAAACAAGATCTTTGCCAATTGGGATGGTGTTGCCGGCTCCTACAAGATGGCGCCAGACGGCAATATCTACGTCCCGATTGCGGGTGCTGTGGAAGTCGTCGGCAAGACCCTGGACGAGGTCGCGGACACAATTGCCAGCCGGATGCAGCGTATTGTCGGTTTGACCGAATTGCCCGCAGTGTCGGTCGAAATATCGCGATATGCGCCGATCTTTGTGGGCGGGGCGGTGACAGCCCCAGGTCAGTTCGACTTCACGCCCGGCATGACGGTTGAAAAAGCTCTTGCGATTGCCGGCGGGTTTTATCGCCTTCCGAACGAAGACGGGACGCGGCAGACCTCGCTCACCAAAATAACGGGCGAGATCAATCAGCTTCGCGGAACGGCAGCCGGCCTGGCTGAGCAGCAGAAAAGGCTTGAGCAGGAAGTCCAGCTTTATTCGGCGGAAGAGCTGCCTGATACGGTCGAGTCGCAATCCTCCGATCCGGTGCAGGCCAAGATCCTTTCCGTCAACATCAGGGTGATCAAGGCCGAGATCCAGAGCCTCAAGGATCTTCGCGTCCTGCTCAACGAGAAGATCTCTCAGTTGTCTGAAGAAATCGTCCTGCGCGACAAGCAGATCGAACTGGCCCGCAAGGATCTCGCCTCGATGGAGCATCTGAAGGACAAGGGGCTGGCCGTGACGACGCGTGTGTCAGCAGCCAATACGACGCTCAACGACCTGGAGGCAAAACGCCTGCAGCTTGAAGTGGCCCGTCTCGACGCGCAGCAGCGTCTCAATCTCGCATTGCGAGACGCCGCCACCCTGTTCGACAAGGCCCGCGGGGAAAAGCTTTCCGAACTCATGGAGGTGAAATCGAAACGTTTCGAAGTCGAAGCCCGTCTCGACCTGGCCCACAAGGTCTACGCCGAGGCACTCGCAACAAACTCTGTCGATGCGACCGAAACGGATAGCATTGTCACACCTTCCTACAGGATATCGCGGTTCGAGAACGGCGAAATGCAGAGCTTGAACGTCGATCTGAACGCCTTCATGCGTCCCGGTGACAGTCTGACAATCACCCTGGCAGTGTCCGAGCCAGCGTCCAGGTAGGTCCGGAGCAGTCATGAGACGCATTCGAGTATTATTTCCGTTCGTTGGCGGACCGGTTCTGGGCGGGAGCCATATCTCGGCGCTCAGCCTTGCCGCCTCGCTTGATCCGGACCGGTTCGAGCCGCGTGTCCTCGTTCATTTCGAGCCCGGTGCCATTGGCAAAAGGGCACGGGATCTGGGTCTCGACTTCGAGGTGCTGGAGGACACGCCGCTGATGTCGTCGCCCGGCCTGCCTCTGCCGGGCCGTGTGGGCCCGCTGGGCTATCTGACGCGAACATTGCCGGCGCTGCGCAGGACGCTGAAACAGATTGATCCCGACATCGTGCATACGAACGAAGGACGCATGCACGCCAACTGGATCGTGCCAAGCAAACTGTCCGGTTGCCGTCACCTCTGGCATCATCGTCAGGACCCGGCAGCCAGAGGCGCGAACACACTCGCCCCCTTGCTGGCCGATCACATCGTGAGCGTTTCGCACTACGCCATGCCATCGCGTCCTATCCGTTCGATCGGCGACCGGGCCAGCGTGATCCGCAGTCCGTTCGACTTCCCTGCCGTCCGGCCTGACCGCGCGGCCGCCCATGCCACGCTTTGTGACGAACTCGGTCTGCCGAGGGACGCGATGCTGCTCGGGTATTTCGGCTCGATTATCAAACGCAAGCGTCCAGACGGATTTGTTCGGGCGGTTGACGCCGTTCGTCGCGCGCTGCCGGACCGTGAGGTGCACGGATTGCTGTTCGGAGATGCCGTCGCTGCAACCCGGGGACTGGACGAAACCTGCAAGACACTGGCCGACAGCCTGGGGCTGGCAGACAACTTCCATTTCATGGGCTTCCGCTCACCGGTTTTCGAGGCCATGAGCGGTGTCGACGTCATGCTTGTTCCGGCCGTGAACGAGCCGTTCGGGCGGACCCTGATCGAAAGCATGTATCTGGGCACACCCGTCGTCGCGACGCGTCACGGGGGAAACGTCGAAGCGATCGCGGACGGTAGGACGGGCTTTCTCGTCGAACCGGATGTTCCGGAGAGTTTTGTCGAACCGATCAGCAGCCTGATTAGCGACCCTGCGCTGCGAGCCCGCATTGCAGACGCGGCGCAGGCAGATGCTTCGGCCAAATACGGGGCCGAACGCCACGTTTCCGAAATTTCCCGCCTTTACGAAAAGCTCGTCGTGGGCCCCCAGGTAGCAGGTACCGCATATGCTTGACTCAAATATACGATTTCTGATTTTCGGCGCTGCCAAATCCGCAACGACCTGGCTGCAAAGATCTCTTGAGCGCAGTCCGACGATATCGATGCCAAGTCCGGAACTGCACTATTTTTCCGATGAGTATCACCGGGGGGCGGACTGGTATTTGTCTCAGTTCAACTTCGACAAGCCGGACGCAATCGTCGGCGAAAAGTCCAATACCTATCTCACGGTTCCTGAAGCAGCAGAGCGAATCCGGCGGGACCTTCCCGATGTCCGGCTGGTCGTGCAGATGCGGGAACCCGCGGCGCGTGCCTACTCCGATTATTGCATGCTCTTGCGGCGGGGGGAGGTGTCCCGAAACATCGAGGATCATCTTGACCCGGCCAGGGCGGCGGATAAGCGGTTCATCAACAACGGCCGTTATGCCCTGCATCTTCGCCGGTTCTACGATCTGTTCCCGACGGAGCAGATCCTGCTGCTGCTGTTTGAGGATATCCGGCGTGAGCCAGAAGCTCAGCTCGCCCGCCTTGCCTCTCATATCGGTCACGAGGCGCCCTTGGCCCCTCCGGTGGACAGCAAGGTCAAGGACAAGAACGCGGCCATGGTTCCGCTGCCTCTGCGGAAGGTGCTGAAGCCGTTTCGGCCGGTCCTGGACGGTGTCCGGCATACGAAACCAATCAAGGTTCTTCGCGACGCCGTTGCCCGGCCACAGGAATACCCCCCATTGAGCCCTGATCTGGAAAAACGGCTGCAGGATTTCTATGCGCCGGAAGTCAGCGAGCTTGAACAGTGGATCGGCAGACCGCTCGACGTCTGGCGCGGCATGCGCGGGGCCTGAGCGGATGGACGAATTTGCCAGCGACGGTTTTGTGGAGGAGGCTGCTACGGACGCTGGTCCACCGGTCATGCATGTGATTACCAATTTCGCCGCGAGCGGCGGTGCGGAAACGATGCTGGCAAGACTTCTGGCGGCAACAGGCGATCCGGCAGTCGTGGTGTCCCTGATCGACGTTTCGGATCGTAATCTGAATTTAGCCGCGCGTCCGGATGTGGACTATCATTCGCTCAACGCCCGTGGTGCGGCGCAGATGCCGGGCGCAATCATGAAACTGACCGGGCTTATGCGGGAGCAGCGCCCGCGAGCGGTGCTGTGCTGGATGTATCATGCGATGGTTGTCGGCACCTTGTCGGCGCGGCTTGCGGGCGCCCCGCCCGTTTTCTGGACTGTGCGCCAGGCGCTTGACGACCCCCGAAGCCTGAGCCGTAGCACGCGTCTTGCAGTCGCAGGTGCGCGTATGCTTTCGTCCCGCGCTGCCGGCATCGTCTATAATTCGGCCCGGGCGAAAGAGCAGCACGAACAGTATGGTTATGCCGCGCAATATGGCACAGTCATCCCGAATGGTGTGGTGGTGCCAGAGCAGGCGGAGCGCGCGCCACGCAAGGCCCGCGTGTTCGGTATTGCCGCGCGCTTTCATCCGCAGAAGGACCATCTGACCTTCTTCCGGGCCGCGGCACAGATCGCGGCGCAATTTCCCGATGCTCGCTTTGTCGCTGCAGGCCACGGTCTCGATGAGCACAACAGCGAGGTCATGGCTCTGGTGGCGGAAGCAGGGCTCGATCCGTCACGCCTGAAACTGCTCGGCGAACTGCGTGACATGGAGGATTTCTATTCGCAAATAGATGTTCTCGTCCTGTCGTCCCGAACGGAAGGCTTCCCGAATGTGGTCGCTGAAGCCATGAGCCACGCCCGCCCGGTGGTCACCACCGATGTTGGCGACGCAGCTCTTATCGTGGCAGCCACCGGCAAGGTCGTTTCGCCGGGGGATCCGGATGCATTGTCCGAGGCTATGGCGGACCTCGCCCAGCTGACCGCCGATCAGGTAGCAGATCTCGGACAAAGGGCTCGAGTGCGCATCAAGGAGAATTACCAGGTGAAGCACATCCTTGATGAGTACCGGGAGGTTCTGTCGCAGCGCCTTCCCGTGTAACGGCACGCTTGTCTCAGTCAGACAGCTATTTTATGGACTGCATCTGGACTTTCAACGTGGCGTCAAGGTCGTCGAGCGACGTTATCTCCACATGGGCCGCATGTGCGTCGTCTTTCGCGTGTGGTGAATGGACCGCCCCCGTCCGCCGGATTTGAACGGTGATCCAGCCGCGCGCTTTTGGTGTCACGAAATCCTTTGCCGGATTGTCGGCGACGTAGACCATTGGCCCGCTGTCTGCCGCAAGTTCTTCCATTTCCTCGTAAGCGCGAGGATGAGGCTTGCCGTAACCTTGCGGCCAGTCGCCGGTCTTGCGAATATTTTCAATCCACCGCTCGACCCCGAGAGAAACGATCTTGGCGTTTTGAGTTGCCGCAGGTCCGTCGGTAATCAGGCCGAATGGACCGCGCTGGTGCTCAAGATAACGGGCCGCATCCGGAGCCAGCGAAATTTGCGGCGTGTGGCCGCGGTAGGCCGCAACAAGATCGGGGATCAAGTTGCCGTCCCCGCTGTGACCGAGATTTTCAAGCGCGCGATTGAAGATCTGGCGCCGCTCGCCTTCCTCGAACAGCGTCCTGCAGGCATTGCCAAAGCCTGAGAGGCCTTCGCGCTCTTTCATCCATCTGTCGAGAAAGCGATAGCCACTGAACGCAAAATCCCGCTCCAGGTAGAGCGTATCGTCCAGATCAAAAACAATCATCGCAATCCACCAGACAAACGATATCGGGCCGATATTTCTAGGTTGCGGGCAGGGCGACCAGTGCTGGGGCTAACCTTATGATTGGATGCCAACGAAAGGACATTGCCCGCGGAAACTCCGGGACAGCTAGCCGTCGTAGATCGCGCTGTCGAAACGGAGCATTTTGACATTTTCTCGCCAGTCATCATTTGCGCTGCATGGGCGGTCCAGCACTTCTTCAAGCAGCCATTGTGCAAAATAGGCGCCGGCATGGTCGGCCAACGGATAACCGCCACCGAATCTTGCATTGATTTCAATGACACGAGGCCCAAGATCCGGGTCGTCGATCACCTGAAAACAGGCGACGCCGCGCAGGCCGGGCAAGGCTCGATGCACGCCTTCGGCGATCTGCCGGAAATCCTCCCGGCGAACCGTTCTTCCCTTCTCGACTTCACCCGCGCGGGTCTGAATGCGCAGATGCGGAACCACGGTTCGCAAATGGCCGCCTTTATCGACGAACATGTTGATCGTGTATTCCGGACCACGCAGAAGCTGCTGGAACACCATGGGTTCCTCAAAACCGTCGGGCAGCTCGCCGATATTCTGAAACACCTGCAATCCCCGGCTGGCGCTGCCGCCACTTGGTTTGGCAAAAACCGGCCAGCCGAGCGCATCCGGATCGGACAGCAGCGCTTCGTGTCCCAGGGATCCGGGGACGGGTACTCCTGCCGCTTCAAGCAATTCCGACGTCAGCCGCTTGTCCCTCACAATTTCGATGACGTCAGTCGAAGAAACATGCAGCCGCGCTCCCAGTCGGGCGAAGGCGTCCGAGACTTCCGCAAGAGGCATCAACTCCGGGTCAATCGTTGGAACCACCAGGTCGACCTGATTGTCACGCACGATGTCGAGAATTGCGTTGGCATAGCCCGGGTCAGTGCATCGGGGCACGGCTAAGGATCGGTCTGCACTTGCGCATGCTGCGCTCAAATCCGGAACGAGGTCACAGGCAAGTATTTCCAACTGGATACCCAGGCGTTCGGCGGCAGATTGAAAGCACTGAAGCAATCCAACGCGGCGTCCTGCGGAACATATCAATAGTCGCAATTCTTTGACCGGCACAACAAATTCTCCGGAAATGTGAGAGGCAAATCAAAATGAATATCGAATTAGTATACAAGCCAACTTAGGCCGCAGGGAGAATATACCCAGCCTTGGCGATTTTGTGAATTCCGATTCATGACCGTAAAGACGTTGGCGTGTTCTTTTTGATTTCTGAATATCACCTTCGAAACCTGATCAAGCGACACGAAGATGCAGTTGTCTGGGGCGGGTAAAAGGCTCCAAAGGCTAATTTACCCACTCCAAATTGGCCCTTCAGATGGGTGTTCAGCCACGTTCCCTGGCTTGAAGGTTGTCGTCTCGGGTTTGACCAATACCATGCTGCAATTTCAGACCCGCCGATTACTCCGCTCTGTCACAACTCACGATCCCGTGGCACCGGCACATGAGACTGTTGGGGTCGCGTTCCAACGATAACTGTCTTTGGGATTGGATCAAACCCGGCGTGCGTCCGAAACGGGGCCGCAAATCCCACTGGTCAATTCTGGCGTGCCCTGTCCGTTCGCTCTGGAGTTAACCGCGAGAACGGGCTTTCACTGCCCAGGCACGCGCCATGAGACTGATCGGGACTTTGGCCCCCATCCGCTCCTTGAGGGCGGACTTCAGGGCTTTGCGTCCGTCTTCCGACAAGCTCGCACAATATCCCGGAGCTGGTCCGACCCCCAGCGTAAAGGGATGCCAGAACGCTTCGAAATCGGCAAACTCAGTGGGAATCTCGATCTGTGTGATCTCAGGATCGTCCAACCCTGCTTCAGAGCATAACTTGGCCAAGCCGTGCTTCGTGCAAGAGGGAAACCGCGAACTTTCATCGAGCTTGGTCGCTCTTGCGTCGAGGGAAGCCGCAGTCTTCCAAAAGGCGTCAATGAAGCCGACGCCACCACCGGGATAGTCCCAGACATAAAACGACAGAAGTCCGCCCGGCCGCAGAACGCGCCTCATTTCTGCAAGGCCGGCCGCCTGGTCAGGAACGAAGTTCAATACGAGACCGGATGTCACGACATCGAAGCTTCCGGCATCTGCGGGCAGTTTCTCGGCATTCGCAGTTTGGAAGCTTGCCTTCGGATCCACGATAGCTCGTCTCGCATGCGCGACAAAGTCTTCAGAAGCATCCGTCGCCACGAGCGATTTTGGAGAACATTTCCGGAGAATGGTGGACGTCAACGCCCCGGTTCCGCATCCCAACTCGAACCAGTCGGCATTGTTCGGAGCGTCCAGCCAATCGAGATACCTGGCCGCGATCATTTGGCTCCATCGACCCATGTATTGCTCATAGCTTTGCCCTGCCGTCCACGCGTCATAGTCTGCTTCTGTGATCATCGTCTTCGCCACTTCAAGTATCAGGGGGCCACTGAGCCCCTGGAAGCGCCGTCACACGGTCCGGGAGCTCTGGTTCCATTTTCGATGGGGCTTCAATTCATTCAAGTTCAAAAACTGAAGTTGAATGACCAGGGTGTTGCGAGTAAGCAAATACGTATGGGCAAGCGTCAGGGATATGGCCAATTCTGTCCGATTTCGCGGGCAGCCGAACTCCTAACGACCAGGTGGACACCTTTGGTTGTGCGCGAGCTGTATTTCGGCAGCACGCGATACAGCGATTTGCGGCGGGGTTTGCCTCGAATATCCAGTGCTTTGCTTTCGCAGCGTCTGAAAGAATTGGAACTCAACGGCATTGTTACCTGCCAGCCCGCCGAAAACGGGGCGGGGAATATTTATGGCCTGACCGAGGCAGGCCTCGCTCTTTTTCCGGTCCTTGAAAGCATGGGACGTTGGGCGCAGGCGCATAGCAGCAACGACATGACCAGGGACGAAAACCTGGATCCCGACCTCTTGATGTGGAACATCAGACGCAGAGTGACCAGCGAGGGTATTCCCAGGGAAAAGCACTTTGTCGTGCTGTTTCATTTCATGGGCGTACCAACCAAACGAAGCCGCTTCTGGTTGCTGTTTTGGGACGGGGAAATCGAAGTTTGTGTTCGTGACCCGGGATACGAGATCGGCCTTGCGGTGACTGCGCATATCCGGACGTTGACTCAAGTCTGGCTTGGACACTTGCCGCTGGATTCAGCGATCCGTAAGCATGAGCTCCTGCTTGAAGGTGACAAGGCAGATGTTCAGGCCTTTTCCCGTTGGTTCACGTTGAGCGCCCTGGCAATTAGAGATGATTTCGATCTGCAATAGGTTTTTGATCAGCCAACCGTCTGGAGGCCCGCTTGAGGCTTCTGTTGTGAATTCCGCACCAAACTCTTCGATGGCAATATTCCGAAATTCAAGCTGGTCCGAACAAGGGCGGCAATCGAACCTGAGATCGGGTCACTCCAGGTCGCTCCGTGGCCGGCGAACCACCAACACCTTTCCAGCGCTTCCGGTGCCGCAGAAAAAACGGCCACCGCCATCAGACTCAAGCCCCGAAACACCTGACCCCGATGGCATCTGTAAATGCTCCAGCACTTCACCCGAAGTGGCATCAATGCGCCGGATATCGCTTTCGCCGTCCTGCCAGGTGCCATGCCAAAGTTCACCGTCCACCCAGGTGACACCAGTGACAAAGCGGTCGGACTCGATGGTACGATGTATCTTTCCGGTATCGGGATCAACCTGATGGATCCGGCGATCACGATGCTGACCGATCCATAGAAACCCTTCGGCCCAGGCCAACCCGGAATGGCCCGTGCCCCCAGGCGCTGGAATTGTGGCCAACACTTCGCCGGTCTTGGGATCGACCTTGTTTATTTGGGCACCGGCAAGCTGGAACAGGTGTTGCCCATCGAACGCCGTGCCTGCATCCGCGGTCGTGTCTATCGATGCGGTGATCTCGCCGCTTTCAGGATCGAGGGCGTTCAGCCTGTCTCCCGATGCGAACCAGACATGATTTCGATCGAAACTGACCCCGGCAACGTCATCAATGCCGGAAAAGGGCCCGTATTCGCGGATGATCTCTGCTGCTTTGTGTTTCATATGGCTACCTTAATCGGAGGCGATCGCCAGAGGGAGTAACAAGCTTGTCGGGAAACCGGGAACACTCGCTGTGATCCAGCGGCAGGCCCGTCCTCGCCCGAAGGACTGAACCTTGCCGGCAAAGGCAAGGTCTTCAAGCGCCCTTTGCACGGTGCGCGGACTGACGCCGAGAGCCATGGCCAGCGCCGAACTCGACCAGGCTTCACCGTCTGCAAGCAAGGCCAGCACCTCTGGATGATCACTTTCGACAGGAGGCGCCAGAACTGCGACCTGGCGGGTGCCGACAGGCTTGAGCGTAAACCCTTGACTGGTTGATGTAACAGCGGCGAAGGGCTTGATAAGCTTGCGAAGCCTTGCAATTTCCACACGCAGTCTTGCCCGGTGGGATTCATCCGCTTGCTTTGCCCCGAACGCGCGTCCGAGAAGAATTTCGCGCGAAACATCCTGCGGCCAGAATTCGGCAAGCGTACGCACAAGCGCGAGCAGGACAGGGCGGCTGTCGAGAGCGATTATTACATCCCCCGCACGCAGGGCGTTTCGGCAGGTATCAACAATCAGCATGTCCGAAGCGATCAGGGCCTCGACACCCTCAAGTTGGAGCAACTGGTGTCCGCTGCTGGAGACGAGGCGAGCTGCAGGTGCTTCCAGCGTCTGACGAGCTTTGGCAACCTCGGCCATAAGGCTGGGAATGCCGGAGGCTTGCGCTGCTTGCTCAGCCTGATCGAGCGCGATTCTTGCGGCACTTGTTCGGATCTGCCGCATGGCAATGCCAGCCGCAACAAGGCCGCAGCCGGCGCGGGATGCAGGTGGCAGCACGTCGCTGTCGATGGTGTCGAGGATCTCCTGGGCATCTTCAAGCCGGCCGATCAGGAGAAGCTGGCGGGCTTCGATATAGCCGGCATGCGCAGCATTCGTCCAATCGCCCTCGATCTCGAGTGTTGCCCGCACCCCTTTGAGCGCTTGAAAGGAACGGCCCAGGTCGCGCGAGACAAGAGCGATCTCGGCTTCGGCAACGATGCAGCGCGCTCTCGCCATTGGCTCCTCTGACCCGAAAGCGCGTGCGGCCCCTTTTAGAAGATCTCTGGCGCGCAACAGGTCGCCGAGCTGGGCCATCGCAATACCACGCAAGGCCAGCGCGGGGGCGTCATTGCGCAATGCAACCCGTTTTAGTGCAGCCAGGGGATCTCCGGTTGATAGGGCACGCGCTGCGGCGGCGATCAGCAAGTCCATGAAAATCCCGTCAATCTTGTAACTCTCACCCGAACCGCCTCCGGATCTAAGTCTTTGCTCACCGCGTAATCGCGGCAAACGCCGGATCAATCGAAGGACAGATAATGACGAGGATTGCAGCCGCAGGGAAGGCATCAGCACGACCTGGCCACTCCCTTTACGCGGAAAGTTGGCTTGGCCTTGCCGCAGCGCCAACCTTCGCATTGATGGCCTGGATTTCCGGGACAGGGCCAGAAGCAATGGCGATCTGCTCTTCTGTTCCAGGCTTACTTCCGGTGAACGACATGGCTCTGATGTACCTCCTGATGAGCCTTTTCCACCTGGCGCCCTGGCTGAGGCTCTGTTCCGCCAAGGGGCGGCGCTTTGACAATTCCGCAAACCGAACTGAAGGAGAATGATCATGCAACATTCTGTTGTTTCACATGACGACTGGCTCGCCGCCCGGCGGGAGTTGCTGCAAAAAGAAAAGGACCTGACTCGCTTGCGCGACCAGGTGCGCAGCGAGCGTCAGGCGCTGCCATGGGTGCGCATCGAAAAGGAATACGTGTTCGATACAATTGACGGCCCACGCACGCTTGCCGGTCTGTTTGACGGCCGGTCTCAGCTCGTCGTGCAACATTTCATGTTCGCGCCGGGATGGAAGGAAGGCTGCCCGAGCTGTTCTTTCATGGCAGACCACACTGACGGCATGAACCTGCATCTTGCCCATCATGACGTGACCATGATTGCAGTGTCGCGCGCACCGCTTGCCGATATCGAACGATACCGCCAGCGCATGGGCTGGAAGTTCGGATGGGTCTCGTCCTCAGGCAGCGACTTCAACTACGATTTCCGGGTCAGTTTCACACCCGAGGAGATCGCGAGTGGTCACATAGATTACAATTTCGGTGGCTGGAACATGACAGGCGAAGAATGGCCAGGCATCAGCACCTTCTACGAGGATGAGGCCGGGGAAGTCTTTCGGACCTACTCGACCTACGGCCGCGGTGTGGAAGCGATGATGGGTACCTATGCCATGCTCGACCTCGCGCCCAATGGACGTAACGAGACCAGGGGCATGGATTGGGTGCGCCGCCACGATCGTTACGAGTAGACACCGCAAGTGTCGCTGTCGGACAGATCCCTTTGACTGAGGCGGAAAATCTGCAGTTCGAGGGATCTGTGCACCGCCAGGATCGCCGCACACGTTCAACGGCCAAACCTCAAAACACGATTAGTCCGCCAAACTTTGCGGCAGGCCCGACGGTTCGGGCCATTGCGGAGCCTCTCGTAATTCAATTTCAAGCTCCGACGCGAGGTCGAAGAAACGCCGGCGCACGCTTGAAGCGTACGGGTTCAGACATTCGATCGCATCGAAGAGTTCCGGCGGATCGTGGCGAACCATCTCGACAGCTTCGTTGAGCAAATCGAAGCTCCGGGTGGTGGTCATTTGGGGCAGTGGCCCCATCTTCACCAGCACTTTTGCGATTAGGTGGGTCAGTCCTTGGGAAAGGGCGGCATCACGATCGTGCGCGTCTGGTGTCGTTTCAAACACATTCAGCCCGAGCGCCGCCTTGAGAAAGGCGGCCACCCGTTTGTGGCTGCGGCCTCTCAAAGGGCAAAGTGCGATTTTCAGACCCTGCACTCCGTTTCGGGCGCTTTGCGGTCCGAAAAGCGGATGGGTTGCAAGTATTTCGACATGCGGTGGAAGCAATTCCAACATCAGACGGGCGGGCTCGACCTTTACCGAACCGACATCCAGCACCAGCGCACCTGGACGGACATGCGGTGCTATTGCCTGCAACGTCTCGCCCATGCTTGCAACGGGTACAGCAACCACGACGATCCGGCAGACGGCCACCTCAGCCAGATCTGCGCTACCTTCATAATGCGGATCGAAGATCTGCAGGTCGAAGTAAGGAGAAAGACACTTGGCGATCAGTCGCCCGAACGCTCCGTATCCGATAAGCCCCAGGGAGGGCGAACGACGGGGCTTTGATGTTACAGCTTGGCAAACAGTCATACCTTAACTCGGTAAATTGGCTGCGAGGCCAGAGCTGTATACCGAGTCACAACCGCTGGCGATGCAGCGGTAAAGAGATTGCAACATCCCACCGCTAAGTTGGCAGATAATAGTAGTAGTTCGCAGTTGTGTGCGGGATGTTGCTCATGTTCTTTCGCTAGCAAGCCCTTTGAGAGTTGTCAATGCAACTGCTTTCTCTTGCAGGAACACCCTGACGAGGCGAAATGCTGCAAGTCGATCTGCCCGGCAAATGACATATCCGGCGGCACGTTGATCCGACGCTGTCACCCGTCAAGTTCGCAGCGCGTCAGGAAGCGAAAGCCGAGGGTGTTGGGAATTTCGAGGCACTGGTTGGCCCATGGCCACTCGCAGGGCGGCGATCCTTCGATCTGGCTATTGCCTTGGCCTTTGCCAAGCAGGCGGAGACCAACCGATTGCAGGGCGGCCTCCGGGCCGCCCTTTTCGTTTCCGGACAAGAAGCATACAAACCGGCCGCAGACCTGACGTCATTGGTTTGTGGCCGAGTCTTGTCTAGCGCGGCGGGTTTACAACGATGTAGTTGATCGTCGTTCCCTGGTATTGCGGTGCGTACCAGACATTTCCGCACTGTTGGTAGGCGATGCCATTGACCACCACCTGAGTGCAGCCGGAGGGCAGTGACGCGACAATCGTTCCGACCGCCAGCGCCGTTGCGGTGATTGCTGCAGCCGCAGCGACGGGATGATGGCCGCGGTCATAATAGCGGTTGTCGACGTTGATGTTGGTGTTCCTGTTGACGTTCACGTCGACATTGTTGCGGTTCACCACGGTATTATTGCGATTTACCACCGTATTGTTGCGGTCAACCACAGTGTTGTTGACCTGACGGTGAACACTGCCGCCCGCACGGTTGTTCACGGTGTGACGTCCGCCACCACCACCACTGCCACGGTGACCACCTCCACGGGCTTCCGCCTGGTCGGTGCTTGCAAGATGAACCGTCGCCGGAACGAGGCCGTAAATCAGGAATGCCGAAAGGGCTGGTATCAGGATTTTGCGCATGATCGATTGTCCTCCCGGTTTATTGGTCAGCGGTTTCTGCGGTGTAGATGCGGATCTTTTGAGCCCCATCCGGCGGGGAAAAACTGAAAACCGATGCATCGAACGTCGCTTCAGGCGTCATGTCGATGACAGCTGAATATTGAGGTCTGGCAGGTTGCGACAGGTCGACGATGGCCAGCTTGCAAGGAAGCTTCATGTCTCCCTGAGTGATCCAGATCTGCCAGCTCACATCCTCCTGTGCGAAGACAAACTGGTCGCAAAGGCGTCCTCCAATATTCGCAGGTCCGACCATGGTGGCAGCCGTCACATCCGCGAGATTGTCCTGATCGGTACCCCAGAAGAACAGGTCCGCAAGCGGAAGCTGAAGATCATGCCGTTCGGCGGCTTGTTGCAGCGTTTCGCGGATTGTCGCGGGAGCCTCGAACTGGGCATAGTAACCGAGTGTTTCACCGTAGACCGTCACCATCTGACCGTCGTAGGTGATGCTGCGGTGAAGATCCGCGCCCTTGATTTCGGCCCGAAGTCCATCCGGAACCCGCACGGAGATCGTGACTTCCTCGTTTCTTTGAACGAGAACGTCGTCGCTCACGACGTCGTCATAGGCAACATTGGCGTGAATGCCGAAACTTTTCAGTTCGCGAAGCTGCTTGCCCATTTCGGAGACGGCGGCAATGGCTGCCTGTGTTGCTTCGTCATCGGAACCATCCGCCGCCATTGCAACGGGTGGCAGCCCAAGCGCGGCCAATAGACCGACAACAACCGGGACTGAAGCATTCCTTCCGGTATTTACCATTCCGACCTCCAAATGTGCGCGTGTTTCATCTGTTTCGGGAAAACGGATCTGCGCCGCGACAGCCGATCTGCAAAGGCGCGAAAAAACTTATCGGGAACAGGAACGTTATGGCAGGCCGCCCCCGTCGTGTTCAGGTCCAGCCCCGGCATCGGTGATGAATTCAAACAGGGTACCGTCAGGCGGAAAGCGCGGGCCAACACACAGTCCGGTGTCTTCGAACCGAACCAGACGTCGATGGAGCCAGCCTCATTCCTCGGCAAATCGTCATTGCCGTTGGTCAATGGCAGCAATTGTTCTGTTTCAGGCATCGTCCCATCCGTCATGTTGAAAGCCGTCACCGTACAGTTCAGCGCAACGGGCATGTCCGGCGGTCTGCAACACCATGACAGGTGTGGAAGAATAGGCATACTCGAAAAACGCGAGTGAGCATCGGGAAACAGACAGGGCCGGGTCAGCTCAGCGCGATCGAGTTCAGAACGGAGGACGGCGGTGACAAGCGGAATGTGCACCATGTCTACGCGACAAGCCCTATGCCAAGCTGAGCCAGATGAAATCGTTGACGTGATCTGGGAAGAGGCAACGTGTGCCTGCAAGGAGAAGCGGCTAAACAGGCAGGGGACTTGGCGGAACCCGTATCGACTTTTGTCGGGCGGATCCGCAAGAGACACTGCGACGTTCTGATGTGATCGACATAAAGCTAGCCGGCTGCGATTTCGTGCAAATGAGACAGGGACATCTAATCACGGGAACGAGAATCGAAGATGAGCGGAAATTCGCCCGGGACGGAAGTTCCATCGCACTCCGGTTGCCAGGCGTATTGCATCAGCCGCAAATTGCCTTCGGTAAACCACCATTTGCCCCTGTGACCGCAATCTCCCAGGCTGCGTCCCTTCAGAAAGCTCGTGAGGATACCCGTCTGGCTGTCCCATTCCGGGTTGAATATCTCCGGTTCCTGTGCCCAACCGTCCGTATGTGAATATTTCTCAAGACCCTTGAGTGTGATTTCACCCGCACTTTCGAGAAAGATCACATCGGACAGATTGTAGCCGCCGCCTGCACAGGGCACGATGAAGAACTGGGAAAATGCTTTGGGATCTTCGGCAAAGACATAGACCTTTCTGTCATCGAGCTCCGGCAGCGGACGGCAGAACTCGAGGCTCTCACGCATCTCCCTGATCTCGGGTGGCAGATCCGACAGCGGCCGCACATCCGCAGGGAGGCTCTGCCCTTGCTGTGAAGTGGGCCCGGAGACGTTCTGCTGTGTTTCAGCCCAAGCAGGGCCCATCAGGAAAACTGCGCAAACCGTCAGTTTCAGCAGCTTGGTGTGCAGGGTGCAGGACATTTACATTCCTCCGCAGAAGAGGCTTCCGGTCCAACCATTGTCGGTATTAGAGGCCATGGATCAGGGCTTCAGGATGGAATGTCCGCAATGCGCCAGCCGTCGGCTTCGGGAACCACCTGGAATTCGTCCGTGCCTTCGTCGTTGTCCCCATCGATGGAAACACGGAAAAACACCTTCACGTAGACACCGTCGCCTCTTGCCGCCTTGCGCCCGCGCAACTGAAACCCGGCGACTGTCCACTTCTGCCATTTGGCGATTTTCCGTTGCAGACGCGAGCTTCTGTCAGCAACGAGGGTTTCCTGCCACAGGCTGTCTCCGCGCATACGGCTGGCAAGGAACTTGACCACCACTTCCTCGGGCGAGGCCGGTGAGGGGTTCAGGTCTGCGGCCAGTTCCGGCCCGATATCGGCTGCGTCGACGTAGATCAGCCAGCCGTCGTCGCTCTCCTGTGTCCGAGGCGGTGAGTAGTCGGTTGACTGCGCAATCGACAGCTTCAGCGGTGCCATCACAAAGATGCCGCCCGCGACGGCAGCAATAAAAACGATGGCGGCAAGCAAATGTCGCAAGCGCATGAGTGTCTCCTCTTTCTGGCCAACGATCGCTCCCGTCGCCCGGAACAGGAGGAAAGCCTATCAGGCGAGGAAATCGCCGGCTTGGACTAAGCGCTCGGAGAGCTTGGACACAACGGTACCAGATGGCATTCCCCACACGCGGTCAGCATGCGCAAGCCGCTGGCGGCAAGGCGTGTTTTGTCCAACCCGGGCAGCCACTTGTGTCCAAGCCAGAGCGGCACGGATCGTTACCATGCGGTATTACCATGGGTTCAAACCAGAGGAGAATGCGATGCCTTCCTTGCCCAACAGGCGCGTACTTTTGTCTTCCATTGCCACTATCATGCTGCTCGCAAACGCAAGAGGTTCCATGGCCGCAGACCCGAAAGACACCGCAGACCAGATCTTTTCGATCTATGTCGATACGCTCGTGCAAACCAATACGCTTCTGGAAGGAACCCCGCCTGCTGAGGATGTCGCGGACAAGATGGCTGCGATCAAGGAGGCTTCGGTGACCAAAGTCGTTGCATTGGGCCACGAGGTTGCCGCGATGAGTGAAGCGGATCGGACAGCCGTCGAAGCCAGCCTCAACAGTTCCATTTCGTCGATGACCTACAAGCCTGAAACCAAGAAGGTCTACGAAGGGTACCAGGCTGTCTGGGGGGCTTATGTCAAAGGCGACAAGGAGCTTTTTCAGACTATCAAATCGCTAAATATTCTGACCCAATATGCCTTCTTTGACCTGCTCAGGAAGCAGGAGCCCGCAGAAGCGGACAGGCTCGGGGTGTGAGAGCCCGCTCGGGGCAGCGGGAGTTTCGTCTCCTGCTGTCTCGCCCTTGTTTGCCGAGTGAGACCTGAAATGCCGGGACGATTGAAAATCCAGTGTGCCATCCTGTCGGCTGTTCTTCTGACAAGCTCCGCCGCGGCCGGTGTGCTGTCGGATTTCGTGGCGCCCGCTTCAGGTGACGGTTTCTGCTGGGAAAGAACCTACAGCGACGCCCATCTTGCGCGCCATCCCGGGCAAAAAGTCACCGAGCTGAGGTTTCTTCTGCAGTATGATGCCAAGAGACAGGATTATGATTTCAACATCGATATCGCGACGCGCGAACGTGCTGGAACCGTGACGGGCTCCTGCGATGTCGACGCGGTTGAGGCGGTGGTGTGCACAGTCACATGCGACAGTGGCGAGGTTATGCTGAAGCGATCCGGCTCCGGCAACGCGATCCTGCTGGAAATCGGCAAAACCGGACGGCTGATGGTCAATGCACACTGCGCGAACGGTGGCGGTGCACCCGCATTCGCGATCGAGGCCGAACCCGATGACAGGATATTCAAGCTACAACCTGCATCCACACGTACCTGCACCGTTCAGCCTTTCGGGCCGTTCCTGGATCAACGGGGGAAATAAGAACAATGCACTTCGCGACCCTGCGCATCATGGTCTTTACTCTTTTGCTCGGGCTGGCAGGTCAGGCGGGTGCCGAGACGCTGGACGAGATACTGGCGCCAGTCGCCGGCACTTCTGCCTGTTGGCAGCGTGTGTACCCGGATACGCATCTGGCCGACCATCCCCGGCAGAAAGTGACATCTGTTCGCTTTAGCCTCGCCTACCATGAAATGGACCATCACAAGTCCGGTGAAGGGGAGTACAATTTTGCCGTCGACATCGAAACACGCGAACGTAGCGGTTCGGTAGTCGGCCTGTGTCATGCAGACAGCCAGGGCAGGATCATCTGCGGCGGAGAATGCGACGCGGGCGTCCTCAGCCTTCGCCGATCCGGTTCGCAAGGGTCGCTCCTGCTCACCCTGGAAAGCAGCGCACTTTCTCTGACGGAATGTGGGAGCGATCTGTCTTTCCGCCTATCTGCGAAACCTGACGACGAGAAATTTCTGGTTCATCCCGCGGCCTGTGTCGATGACCTGCCCAACTCCGATGCTGCCGGAAATTAGGGTCAGCCGAACGGGTCTCGGGGTCTGGTTCATTCCGCTCGTCGGTTTTGGGCTTGCCTGGAACGTGCTTCTGCTCAGCGGATATGATCTCGGCCAGTTGATCTACGGTGCAAGGGTCCTGGTATCGGACGCGCCGGGGGGCGGGGATGTCAGCCGTAGCTTCGCCTATTCGGGCCTTGCCCTGCTGACGACGCTGCCACGCCGGCTGGGTGGGGCCGTGGGAGCTCTGGGGTGTGTTGGGTTGTTGGTGCAACAGCAATGGGCATTCATCCCGCTGGTGCTGTCGACGCTGCTGCTGTTCTGCCCTCTTCTCGTCTGGATCGTCACCCTGGCTTTCTGGATGCCGCTTGATCCTCTCGGGTCCGTACCCTTGCTTGCCCAGGCCGTTATAACGGCCCTGACTGGCATTGGATTTCCCGTGCTTGCACTGTTTCTCCGGCGTCCTCGATCGGCAGCCTGCCAGGTGCGGCAGTCGATCTTCACGACCCGTCGATATCGATCGATATGGTTCCGGCGGTCCCGTCCGGCGCGTTGAGCAACAACAGATAATCGCCGGCCATCGGCTGAAGGTTTGCCGAGAAGGGTGTTGCAGCTCCCGGGGTGATCTTGGTCACCACATAGCCTTTCAAAATGAGACCCTCTTCCGGCGGCGGCGCATTGCGGTCAGGGTTATCGACGAGCACCGCGGCCATATCCCAGAGGTTGATGTCGATGGGGCTGTATATTTCCAGGCTGCCTTCGCTGGTGGAAGCACTTCCCGATATCCGGATTTTCCTGGAGTAATAGAGCGTGTTGCTGGTTCCTGCCAGTTTCAGGCGAAAGAACCCCTTCAGTTGCCCGATCGTGACCGATCCAGTCACGCTGGACGAACCGCTGCTGGCAAAGGAAGTGGCAAGCCTGGAGTGTATGTCGCGAGCGCTGCCTGATGTTCTTGACGGGGGCTTTTCCACGAATTTGCCGCCCTCCAGATACTTTTCCCTGAATGCAAGCGCCTGGCACCAACGCTGATCCCGGGTATCGAGCCGGTCGTTGGTGGTGAAATCCCTGCAATCCGGCGGCGCAGCGGCCGCCGGACTTGAGAAGAAAACGCCGGCAAGCATCATGGAAACCAATGCGTCCCGCACGGCCATGAGTGTCTCAAACCTTGCCACAGAAAGTGCTCGTCGATTCCTCTTGCTTGAATATCCCTGCGATCAGCTTGCACTGACCGGGCGCGGACTTGTCGAAACTGTGTGGCCGGAAACTCCAGCTGTCGCAGCCATCCGTTTCCTTGCAGGCGGTCTCGCATTCGGCAGGCTGTGTGAATGTTTCGACAAAACCGACCTGATCCACCGGCGTGATGGAACAATGTTCAAAATTTGCGGAAGCATCGGCGCTGTCATCGGCATGGGCCGCCGTTACCAGGGCTCCGAAAAAAATTGCAGCAACAATCTGTTTCATCATTTTGACTCCAGAAAATGAAATTGAAATGGTCTTCCGCAGGTTTACAAACGTCCGCAGAAGTCCTTCGGGTTTTCCTCTTCTTCCGACACAGCCGCCATCAGGCGGCATTCGCCCGGACTGCTTTTCGGGTTGAAGTTGTGCGGCTGATAGGACCAGGCTGTGCAGCCGTCGGTCTCGGTGCAGGCAATTTTGCAGGCCTCGGGGCCAACGAGCTCGTAGGAGTGTGCCAGAAGCCCACCCTCCGGCCACAGTTTGCAATGTTTCTCCTGGGCAGATGCCTGTGAGACAAGGATGAACAAAGCCGTAGCTGCAGTTGAAATCAGGGTCTGACGAATTCTCATTGTGTTGCTTTCCTTGGTGGAGGTCCTTCAACCCCTTCAGAATAACTTTCCTCACAGGCGCAGACTTGGACCAGACGCTCGCACCGCTTGTCCAAAACGCGACTTTCCGGGCAGCCCGTAAGGTGACGAATTGAAGCCGGCTGCCTTTCACTGGCCGCGTTCGGAGCGCCGTCCCTCATGATCTTTCAGCAGACGAATGTGCAGATCCATTGCGAACATCGCTCGGCGTCATGCCGAAGCGCTGCTTGAAACACCTGTTGAAATAGGAAATGTCGTTGAAGCCGCTCTGAAGCGCGATTTCCGTAATATCCACCTGTCTGAAGTGGGGCGCGCGCAGCATCCGGTGCGCAGCATCGAGGCGGGTCGAGCGCAGCAGATCGGAAAAGCGCTGCTGCCGCGACGCCAGCAACTTGCGGATATATCCGGGAGAAATATCCAGCTTCCGGGCAACATCGTGCACGGAAAAATTGGGATCCGCAGCGTGCTGTTCAACTTCAGCCCGGATTGCCGCGATCCGCGTCGCGAAAAGCCCGCCGCCCTCTTCGCCGGAAAATTCCCAGAAGTCGCGGGACGCGCCGATCAGCAGGCCGACGACCTCGTGAACGTGGCGCGAGATCATTTCAGCGGTGTATCGGCCAAGTTCGTCATCCGGCAGGGGTGTCGGAGAGTTTTCACCCATCAGCATGACAAGATAATTCTTCAACAGCGTCAGCGTCCGGTGTTCGTTCTGAACGACTGCGAAACCGAAGCGGTCTACGTTGCTGACGTAGCGGGCGACATTTTCCCGAGAGACCATGAGGGCAAGGTGTTCACCGCCGGTCGAGAAGGTCGTGCCGACTTCATATGAGCGCCGGATAAGAGCATCGCCCTGTCCGATCTGCGCTTCCTTGCCCCCTTCGTGCAACTCCATCTCCCCGATCTGGGGAACGATCAGGGTCAGGTTGTCACTCGCATCGGCGAGCATATCACGTGTCTGTTCATACCGGACTGCGCTGACCGAGCCATGCGAGACGTTGAAGTCCGGCATTGCGAGAAAACTGATGTCATGACGGAAGGGTTCATCGCCGATCGGATCAATATCCAGCCGAAGAAACTGCCTTCCGAACAATTCCCTCCAGGCATTGAGCCGGGCTCCCTCGTGGAAGACAGAAGCAGACATCACCCCGCGATGTCCCAATGAACTTTGAGCTTCCATAATGTCGGTCTTCTCTTTCAAAGAACGGTCTTCGTAAAAGCGTCCTGAAAAAGAAAATCATCAAAAAACGGGGCCTGCCCCGTTCATTCGAAGGGGGCGGTCGGTCTAATTGCGGTTTTTACTTCCAGAACACCATCAGTCCTGCTCGATCGCCGGATCGAGAAAGGCAGCCATGTCAGGGCCGGCCGGTCTGAGACGCCCTTGCGGATGTGCGCGAATTGTCCAAACCGAGAGACCGCTCAGTCCAAGACGGCCAAATACGTCGCCGGTACGTTCGGATGAAGATGGTGTATCCGCCGGCAGATTTCGGCGCACGGGCGGTACGGAGCAGGGGGTGGAGCAGCCATGAGACGCGCGAATAACCAGTTGGTCGCGGTGACCGTGTTTCTTGCTGCCACGGCGGGACATGCGCTCGCGCAAGATGGAGATGTTGCGGCCGCCATGATTGCGGAAGGGGCCCCCGCCGCGACGGCCAAATGCATGGTCGCGCAACTCGGCGACGACGCCGATCGTCTGTTTACGGCAAGTGACGACGACCTGAGCGACGAGGACACGCAAAGGCTCGTTGCCGCCCTCGACGCCTGCAGCGACGTGGATGACGGCGAATGATGTTTTTCGAAGGATAAACGGAATGAGCTTCAACTGGGGTTTCTGCGGATCTTTCCTGACGCTCCTGCTCACGGCAATTCCATTCGCAGGTCAAGCACAGGAGCGTCCCGTGTCGCCCGGCGAGCTGTTTACCGCCTACAACCATTGGCAGGGCAGGCAGGTGACCCTGGCGGCCTATCCGGCGCTGGTCATCTCACCTGCAAACTGGCCGGACCGTTTGATGACGTTCGGCGCGCAACCCAGGCTGAATTCTCCAGCGCTGGTCGTTTGCGAAACGCTCACGCCTCCTGCCGGCAAGATTGCCAGCACGGACGCAGTCGTTTTCCGGGGCACGTTTTCAAGACGCGAGGCCGCGCCCTCAGGGGCCTTGCAGCACCAGATCGCCCTGACGACATGTGACATACTCTCCGTGGGCGAGCCGATGCCGGAAGGCGGCGATCCCTGGGAACCTGGCGACAAACCCGTGGCAATCGAGGCTTTCCATGACGCCGTGTTCGAGCCGATCGGAAAGACAGTCCGTGTAAAGGGTTACTTTCGGGGCAGTAGCTGGTCAGGCGCGAGCAATCGCACCAGACACGATCTGAAGGACAGTAGCTCCAGCAACGGCAGACCGCCGGTCTCATGTTTTCAGGAAGGCAAAACAAAAGCACCACAGTCGGTCCTGGATGACCGTGAGACTGCGTTGGTGGAAGGCCAGATCGAGTTGACGGCGTTGAGCCGCACCGACCACGTCGGGATTGTCAATTGCCGGTTCGTTACGGGGCAATAGTCGCTCGCACCGCAGGAACATAAGGCGGCGCCGGAAACAGGAGAAGGTCGCCACGGCAACAAAAGACACAGAAATGCCCCTCCCGGGCTCCGCCGGCCTGCCGCTCCCACGGATCTTCCGGGGGCGGCAGGCAGAAATCATGGCGGACTGCCGGCCGGCACGGGTTCCGTTTCAGGAAAGGCAAGTGAGATGCGCGAGACTTTTGCAGACTTCCATGTTCCCGGACTGGTGACCGCCTGCCTTTCCGCAACCTGCCTCGCTGTCTCCGCACTCTTCGCTGCTGCAGGCGCGCAGGGGCACTCCGGCGCAGTCTTTGGCAAGTGGCACACATTCTGTGACAAAGAGCTCTTGTGCGCCGCCTACACCTATTCCGGCACTGACGGTAACCCTCAAAGCGGCCATCTTTTCACGCTGGAACGCAAGAAGGACGGCGTTGACTGGGCGATGTCGATCACCTTAGACAGGATTGAGCCGAAGCTATCTTTAGGAGTAATGCCGAGCGTGATCCGATATGGACATGACGGCTCGCCCATCTACCATTTCACCGAGGAAACGCTAAGGCTTTTTGACGACAGTCCAGTCCCGGGAACTGCCAAAAGCTACAAACTCCTCTTTTCCGGTCCGAGTGCGGAGGCCGTGATGGAGCGTCTGCGCCTCGGAGACATCCTCAATTTCGAATTCGGCGGTTGCCGAGAGGAATTCCTGTACGCGGACTTTTCTCTCGACGGCATTACGGCCGCCCTCCAGTGGGTCGACAGGAAGCAGGGCCAGGAAGCAAGCAGCCGGATCAGTGACGGTCCGGTACAATCCGGCCCGGAAGTCGTCAAGAATTGCGATGGTGGTCCGAAAGGGTAGGGCTATTACCGGATATTTCACGCTGGTCGCGAGCCGGTCTCAATTCAGGGGCGTTAGGGCTGGCCGGGTGAGGTCACGGCCGGTCCACTTTCAGCCTCGCCGCATTTCACGCCGTTCTGCCGTGGTTCCTTGATCGAGACAAGACCCGTCAGAAGTAGCGCGATCAAGTCTGCCTGCCGATGGGTTCCGGTCTTGTCGAAAAGGTTGCGCAAGTGAAAGGCGACCGTTGTCTGCGCGATCGACAGTTCCTGCGCGATTTCGTCCGTCCGCCGACCCTGAACCAATGCCCGGGCGACTTCCGCTTCAGTCGGGGTCAGATCGAACAGGCCCGCCAGAATCTCGTCCCGCATCCTCGGCCGGTGTTCCAGATCCGAAACGAATACCACTGCTTTTGCGCCATCGTTCGGCCGTCCCGTGCTGTCGGGGAGAGAACACACTGTGAGCAGAAAATCGCGAAGCCCGGACGGTCTCGGCACCGTCAAGCTGGCCAGATGGTCCTGCCCCTTGCAGGCGGCCGCGCAGGCGTTTGCCAGCAGTTGCCTGATATCGTTGGCAAGTTGCGATGACCCGGTATGGAGCGTCCGGTCGATCACCAGCCCATCCTTGGCCATGTGAATTTCCTGAGCCGCGCGATTTGCAAAGACGACGCCGGAAAACGATACCAGCACGATGCCGAAGGAAAGCACGTTGAGCACGCTCTCCATACCGTTCATTCCAAGCGACCGATCCGTGCCATCGCCAACCAGAGCCTGCCGAAGTGTTTCCAGTTCGTTTTTTTGCCTGTCATCGATCAGGCTGACCTGGCGAAGGCGTGCCTCGATCGTCGCCAGCAACAGGTCATAATCTATGGGTTTGACCAGATAATCGTCCGCACCCGCGCGCTTGCCCTGGATAATCTCGTCGCGTTGATTGAGGGCCGTCAGGAAAACGAAAGGGACATCGGCGAGGTCCGCGTGCCGGCTTCTGACCGCCTCAAGCAATCCGTAACCGTCGAGCCGAGGCATGGAGATATCGCACAAGATGAGATGCGGACGGATCGTTCTCAGCGCGTCCAGCGCCTCACGGCCATCGGTGGCCCCGACCGCTTCATAGCCTGCTGCGGAAAGTTCATCGAGGATGTCCTGACGAAGATGGCGCTGGTCCTCAACACAGAGAACCGTCAGTTTCGATCTGGCCTTGTACATTGATGCCATGAAATGCTCTTCAAACCAGACAACATCCAAATCAGACCGCGACCTTCCCAATAGTCGGTCTCATGGCCATCTGCGTCAAAAACTTTTTGCGCCCAAGCGGCAAATATCCGGCGAGCCGTAACAGGCCTGACGGTGTCGCTATCAACAGACGCTTACTCTTGACGCGGTTTCGTTCTCTTGTCCCCCTTCAAACGCAGGGGGACAGCATTCGCCTTGAACAATACTCTCGCTCCATATTGCAATCGAGCGTTCGGGGAGACGCCAATATGTGGGATTTTTCTATCGGGCGTGCATTTGGCCTGATGTTTCAGACACTGCCATTCATTATTTTGCGCATGGCCGTCTATTTCGGCGCGGCCCTTGCCTACATTCTTGCAACAGGGGTTGGCGCGGGGGTCGGCTGGGGCATTGGCGGGTTCGGCGATACGGATTTCCAGGCGACCACCACGACGTGGGGCGGTGTCATCGGGTTCGGTGCGGTTGCCGTCGCGATGTACCTGCTGAGAGAGTACATTCTTTATGTCGTCAAGGCCGGACACATTGCCGTTTTGGTGAAGCTGCTTGACGGCGAGGAGATGCCGAACGGCCGTTCGCAAATCGCCTACGCCCGTGAAGAGATTTCTCAGAGGTTTGTGCAGGCGAGCGTGCTTTTTGGCGTCGATCAGCTGATAAAAGGTGTCCTGCGCGCAATCACGGGTCTGGTGCGGGGCGTCTTCACGCTCCTGCCGATCCCCGGAGCGCGGCAACTGATCTCGATAGTCGAGGCGTTCCTGCGCATTGCCGTCGGGTTCATCGATGAAGTTATCCTTGCCTATACGATCCGGACCAATTCGGACAATGTGTGGGCGTCGTCCCGGAGCGGGCTTGTTCTCTACGCACAGAATTACAAACCCATGCTCAAGAATGCCGCCTGGCTTACGCTCATCGTCTACGGCCTGTCCTTTCTGGTTTTCCTCGTCGTGCTGGCCCCGGCTACACTGGTCGCATATCTCGTTCCCGGGAGCTGGTCGGCTGGCGGTATCGTGTTTGCGCTGCTGTTCGCGTGGTCGGTCAAATCCGCCCTGCTGGAGCCATTTGCAGTCACTTGCATCATGGAGGTCTACTTCCGGACAATCGAGGGACAGCAGCCTGATCCGGCCTGGGAAGCCAAGCTCGAGCAGCTTTCGGCAAAATTTTCCAGTCTGAAGGAAAAGGCGGCGTCCTATCAGCCGCCCCGGGCCAACGATCCGTCCGCGGCGGTTGGCTGATCGCCGCCCAATCGGGCACATCTGGCCTTGCCGAGGAGGGGCCGTCTTCAGCTACGTCGGCTCTCGCGGACTGGCCCTGTTGAATGTTTCCAACATCAACAACCGGTGCCATAATGATTTTTTGACCATTGCGGGCCCGATCATTGATTGAAACATTTGAAAAACAAGTGTTGCCGGAACCCCGCCGAAACGGTGCGGTTCCGGCCGCGATCCGGCGGTGCGGTCACCGCATCTGGCCATTCAGCCTCACCTGTGTGCTTTCCTCCCGCAAATGCTCAAACGCACTGGCAGGAGCTGCGTTCATGCTGGCCGGTATCAGCTTGTGCGCTCCGACGGCACGATCGGAAAACGTGTCTTTGTCCGCGCCTGCGGGCGAGGTCAGACTGACGGTCACCGGCAATATCCGCATAACAAATTCAGAGGGCGCAGCACTTCTTGACGATGCAATGCTGGAAACCTTGCCTCATCACACTCTCGAGACCTCAACCGTCGTAACGGACGGGGTGAAGCGCTTCGAAGGCTTCCTGATGCGAGACCTGCTTGAATACGTTGGCGCCGACGGCACGATGGTCACCGCCAGCGCACTCAACGATTATTCCATCGACATCCCGATGGAAGATTTCGAGCAGTACGATGTTCTCGTCGCAACCCATATGGACGGCGAGCGGTTGAAACCTTCGGGCAAGGGGCCGTTCTGGATTGTCTATCCCCGGGACAATCATTCCGATCTTCAAGACATCCGTTACGATTACCGCTGGGTGTGGCAGTTGATCCAACTGAAGGTCAAATGACGCGAAAGAGCGACCTTGTCGCCTATATCGTTGCGGGTACGGCAACGGTTGCCTTTGCCTTGCTTCTGGTATTTTCCCTCGCGCGGCTTCTGGATACCGAAGCGGAACTGCGGCGCAACGAGGGGGACAACATGCTCTGGGCAATCTCGCGAACCCAGTCCGCCGCGCTTCTGTTCGACGCCGAGGTTTCCCGTCATGTCGGCCCCATCTCCGGGAAATCCGCTGAACTGGAAAAGCGTTACAACGTGATGCTCAGCCGCCTGAACCTGCTGTCGGAAGGACCGCAGCTACGCTACATGCGTGACCTTGGTCTGGACGGGGAGCTGGAAAAGGCGGCCCGGTCATTACAGGCACTTGAGGCAGAAATCCTGAACCTGGCGTATGGCGATATCCAGACAGCTTCTTCCGTTCATGAAATTCTCCAGCCCTTGATCCAGGACCTCGGCCGTGCCGGGAACCAGTCCATGGTCCGGCAATGGGAGGCAACAGGCGCACGGCTCGACAAACAACGTTCGGCTATTGTGCAGGTCATCATCTCCATCGTTGCCATCATTGTTCTCGGCGCCTTCCTGTCCTTTACGATGTTGCGGGCCATGACCGAACAGCAACGCATCCGGCTGTCGCTCTTGCGTGAACGCGAAACCGCCGAGATCTATCGCAGTTTCGTTACACTGGTTTCTCACCAGTTCCGTACGCCGCTGGCGGTCATCGATTCAGCCATGCAGCGTGTCTTGCGAAGCGGGAGCCAGATGCCCGGCGAGGAAGTCAAACAACGGGCAACACAGGTTCGCTCCGAGGTTCGGGGGCTGACAAGCCTGCTGGAGGCGACACTGGATGTCGTTCGTCTCGAAGAAAGACAGGTCGCTGCCACTCCTGGAAACTGCCGCATCGAGGATCTCGTTCAACGGGTGATCGCCCGTCAGAGTGAAGATGCGCCGGAGCGGGTTTTCTCCGTGGAAGTTGGCAACAAGGTTCCGCAGTCGATCGTGACAGACCGTTTGCTGGCAGAACAGATCCTCGACAATCTTTTGTCGAACGCGGTCAAATATTCACCGGTGACCGAACCGATTGCCGTCAGTGTCCGGGCGCAGAACAGGTACATCTTCATTTCCGTTCACGATCGCGGAGTTGGTATTCCGCACGAAGAGCAGGATCGTGTGTTCAGCCGCTTTTTTCGAGGTCACGGCACGACGGACATACCCGGCACTGGTATCGGTCTCAGCATTTCGTCCCAGGTTGCCAGGCTTCTCGGAGGGGAATTGTCCTTTGAAAGCCAGGCGGGAATAGGGTCGACCTTCACTCTGAAATTGCCGGAAGAATGGCCCGGCACAGAGTAGGCGTTTGGGCTAAGGGAAAAATCAGTGACACGTTCCCTTGGTCACCTGTCTCACTTGTATAGCGCCCTGAACAATCCGGTCGGTCCGCCTACAGCGCCAGCTTGACCTTGCCACCGTTCACCGAACGCGAGCAGCAGGACATCATGCGCCGGTTTTCCGCGCGTTCGGTGCGCGTCAGCACCACGTCGCGATGATCGATTTCTCCCTCCAGAACCTCGACCTCACAACTGCCGCAAAGCCCCTCACGGCAATCGCAGGATATGTCGATTCCGGCAGCAAGGATGGCATCAAGCAATGTCTCATCGGCGGCGACCTCGAGCGTCAGTCCCGAATCTTTCAGTTCGACCTCGAAGGCATTTTCCTTTGACGGATCTAGACCGGTCTCCTGTGCCGAGAAATGCTCGAAATGCAAGGTTCCGTCCGGAAGGTTTGCGGTCAGGTCTTCCAGTTCGGTTATCATCCGTTCCGGACCGCAAGCATAGATCTGCCCGCCCGAGCTCAGGCTGGCGACGACGGCCGAGAGGTCCGCGCGCCGGCCTTCATCTCCCACATGAACCGAAACCCGTTCAGCGTGATCGGCTTGGAGCCGGTCCAGAAAAGCCATGCGACTGCGTGATCGTCCGCAATAATGGATTGAGTAATCCCGTCCCAATGCCTTCAGACGGTCCGCCATGGCCAGAATTGGCGTGATGCCGATCCCTCCGGCGATCAGGACATAAGAGGCGGCAAGTTCATCGAGCCGGAAGAGATTGCTGGGGCCGCGCAGGCGCAGTTCAAGTCCCTCGGCAGCCACCTCGTGGAGACGGCGGGATCCACCCCGTCCGTCTTCTTCCAGCAGGACGGCGATATCGTAATCCTTGCCATCAGCTTTGCCGCACAACGAATATTTTCGGTCAAAGCCGTCCACGCACACTTCGATATGAGCTCCGGCGCTCCAGCGCGGCAGGGCACGCCCCTTGGCGTCTTCAATCGTCAGCCCGAGGATACCGTCAGCTTCCCGGCGGACATTCTTGATGCGGATCTTGCGGGCGATGTCGCGACGCGCTGGCGCACCGACAGGAAAGTGATGATTGCCGTATGCGATCGAGGGCTGCGTTCTCTCGGGGTTTTTCGCGGGATCCCACTCGACCCAGACATGATCAGGCCCCCTGAAGGAGGTGTTGGCGAGGTAAGTGAACTGCTGTTGGGCCAGTTGCAGGTGTGGCAATCGGCGTGTCATCTCTTCAAGGAAGATCCGCATTTCCATGCGGGCGATATTCTTGCCCATGCACTGGTGGCTGCCATAGCCGAACGTCAGATGATCGACCGCGTTGTCGCGGTAGATATCGAACTTGTCGCCATCCTCGAAGTGCCGTTCATCCTGATTGCCGGACGCCTGAACGATCAGCAGTTTCGCCCCTTCGGGAATTGCGACATCGCCGATCGTGGTTGCAGCCATCGCCTGCCGCCGCCACGCAACGATGGAGCCGGAATAGCGCAGGCATTCTTCCACCGCATTGGGGATCAGGCTCGGATCCTCGCAGATATCCTGCCAGGCCTGCCTGTGGGTGAGCAGCGTCTTGAACATGCTGGCAGAAGCAAGGGACGTCGTTTCATGCGCGGCAACGATGATGGCCATCATCATCGAATGCACATAGCTGTCCGGAACGACATCCGGCATTTCCGCATTCTTGCGGATCGTTTCATGCATCCAGCCGGTTCCTTCCGGCTCCTTGCGCATCTTTTCGATGATCTTGCCCGCGTAGTTCCAGAACTGGCCGACATCATGGGCGATGGCAACCTGTTGTTCGTCGGTGGGTTTGCCCCAGGTATTGACAGAGTGGGCAACCGAGAAGTTCTTGAGGACGGCAATGTCGTCTTCCGGCACACCGAGGAAATGCAGGGCGACATTCAAGGGTACTTCGTAGAGCATGGCCTCGACGAGATCGACCCGGCCGAGATCAATGAAGGCATCGATCTTTTCGCGCGTCAGTCGGCGAACCATCTCCTGCCTGGCTTCCAGATTGTCCGGCAGGAAATGGTCCATCAGGGCGCGCCGCCGCTCCATGTGAACCGGCTCGTCCTCGTTCACCATGGTCCGGTTCATGGCATAGCCGTAGCCCTTCAGAACCTCCATGGCCTCCGGCGTTGCCGGGGTGATTTTTTCAAGGGCATTTCGGGGCGAGAAATGGATGTTGTCGCGGAAGACCGCCTTGATGTCGTCGTAGCGGCTGACCACCCAATAGCCGAGCTTGGGGCTGAAGAAGACGGGCAACTGATCGCGTGACCAGCGCAATGCTTCCGCCGGATCCGCCTGGTAGGGGCCGGCAAAAGCGTCGAATTCGGCAGCCTTTTTGGAAAACGGGCACTGGGCTTCCGCAGCGGCCGGATTGTCCCGTTTGCCGTCCGACGGCTTTCCGCCTGACTTGACATCCGCAGGGCGCGCAGTGCGTTCCATTTTCTCCTCCCAGGAAAATTTCAGATCGCACAAAACCATAGGATACGGTGATTGCGCGGTCTTTGTCGGCTCTGAAGCCAGTGGCCTGCCGGCAGATGTCAGCGTGCGTCTGGCCCTACATCTGGCCCTACATCTGGCCCTACATCTGGTTAGGCAGCAACAGCACAAGTCCCGGTAGCGTCAGCAAGATGATCAGCCGAAGAATATCAACCATCCAGAACGGCGTGACGCCCTTGAAGATAGTGGCCGTCGGCACGTCGCCGACAACCGCCCGCAGCACGAAGACGTTCAGGCCGACCGGCGGTGTGATCAGGCTGATTTCCGTCACCACGACGACGATAATGCCGAACCAGATCGGATCATAACCAAGACCCGTGACGACCGGAAAGAAGATCGGCACGGTCAACAGCAGCATCGACAGGCTTTCAAAGACACAGCCGAGGGCAATGTAGATCAGCAGGATCAGCCCCATGACCATCCATGGCGGCAGATTGTAGGCGGTTACCAAATTGCTTAGCGCGGACGGCAAGCCTGCGATATTGACGAAGTTCGAGAAGATCCAGGCACCGATCAGAACCGCAAACAGGCTGGCTGCCGTCATGGCCGTTTCGCGCAGCGCTTCCAGAGCATCGGAGAGCGACAGGCGCTTGCGGGCAAGGGCAATCAGAAAAGCCCCCATGGCGCCCATGCCGGCCGCTTCCGTCGGCGAGAAGGTCAGGTTGATCGGGGGCACGTCGAAGACCCCATAAAGCCCGCCGATCACCAGGAAGAACAGCAACAGGACGGCCCAGACTTCCTTCAAGGCGGACAGTCTGCCGCTCAGGTTCACGCGTTCGCCCGCCGGACCGGCTTTCGGATCGCGCCAGACCGTGAACTGGACTGCGACGAGGTAAAGAATGACCCCCAGAAGACCGGGTAGGATGCCGGCGACAAAAAGCTTGCCGATCGAGGTTTCGGTCAGAAGGCCGTATATGACAAGGATGACCGAAGGCGGGATCAGGATGCCGAGCGTGCCGCCGGCGGCTATCGAGGCCGTCGACAATTTGTCGGCATAACCGAACCGGCGCATTTCCGGCATGGCAACCTTCGACATGGTGGCGGCGGTCGCAAGGGACGATCCGGAGATGGCGGCAAACCCACCGCAGGCAACGATGGTCGCCATGGCCAGTCCGCCCCGGAAATGACCGAGGAAGGCATTGGAAGCGGCATAGAGTTCGCGGCTGATGCCCGCCTTGTTGACGAACAGGCCCATGAGAATGAAAAGCGGCACGACCGAAAGGCCGTAGTCCTGGCTGGTGTCGATGATCAGGCGAGCGGTCATGGAAATCGAGGCGCGGTAGCCCGATTCAATCATGAAGCCGATCATGCCGACAAAGCCCATGGCGAAGGCGATGGGCACACGCAGCAAGACCAGTCCGAGAACCGCTGCGAATCCGAGAAGTCCTTCAAGCATGCCGTTGGCTCATTAATTTCGGTGCGAAAATATGACCGAGCCCGCGGAGAATGAGGACTGCGGCGGTAATTGCCGTGACAATGGAAATGAACCATCCGACATAGTGCAGGGGCAGGCGCAGATATTCCATGACATCGCCGTAAGACCGGCTCCGTTCGGCCAGATCAAACACGCGCATGGCCGGCAGGACAAGCATCAGTCCGCAAAAGAGATCCGTAAAAGCGTTGCGCCAGCGAGTCAGTCCGGCCCGCTTGAACATGCCATCCGTCAGGTCGACGCAGATGTGGCCATCCTTTGCCGAAACGACCGGCAGAACGGAAAAAACCATGATTGCCATGAGCAGGCGCGTCATGTCGGCGGCAACTTCGATTGGTGCATTGAACACCGACCGGAGCACCACGTCGCAGAACGTCATGACCATGAGAAGGAACAAGGCAAACGAGGCGAGCAGTGCCGGCAGACTGGCCGCAAACTTCAGAAGACGGGACACGTCCAGATCCTTAAACTGCGGGCGGCCCGGTCAAGCCGGACCACCCTGTCTCTGTCTCGTTAGTTCCCGGCCATTTCCTGCTTGACCATCTCGTAGGCCGCTTTCGCGTCCACCCCGGCTTCCTGCAGCTCGGCCAGAACCTTGTCCGTCACTTCCTTGCTGATTTCCTTGAACGCGGCGATATCATCGTCGCTCGCGGGCGTGATTTTCGTGCCCTCTGCGTTCTTGGTCGCTTCGTAGGCAATTGTGTCGGACTTGTCCCAAGCTGCGCCTGCCATGCGGCTGGCGGGCTCACCAAAGACTTGCTCGTCCAGTGCCTTCTGAACATCTTCCGGCAGGCTGTCGAACTTTTCCTGGCTCATGATGATGGCAAACGAGCCGCGGTACAGACCGCCCGGCATGTCATAGAGATACTTGGCAACTTCGTTCAGCTTGAAGCCGACACGCTCGCCAACGTTCATCGCCACAGCGTCGGCTGCACCGGATTCCAGCGTTTCATAAACCTTGGGGGCCGGAACGTTGATGCCGATCAGACCGAGCGCCGAACCCACGTCACCGGCCACACCACCGCCGATACGTGTTTTCAGGCCGTTCATGTCCGCAAGACTGGTGACTTCCTTGCTGGAATGGATCTGACCGGGGCCATGGGTGTTGAGTGAAATGACCTTGACGCCGCGATGTTCGTTCAGGGCGGCGAGGTATTTCTCATAGACGCGCCAGTAGGCGACGGATGCCGCTTCGGCGCTGCCTTCGTAGCCCGGCAGTTCGATCAGCTTCGTTCCGACAAAACGGCCCGGCTGGTAGCCGTGAAAGATGATCGCCATGTCTGCGGCGCCATCAAGGACCAGATCCATTTGTGCCGGCGGTGGTGCCAGGCCGAAAACCAGCTCACCGGTGACTTCGCCTCCGGAGGCTTCCTCCATCATGGTGATGAGATTTGCAAATATATCGGTGTTTACGCCATGAGTGGGCGGCAGCCAGCTGGAAATCTTCAGAACGGTTTCCGCCGACAGCGCCGAAACGCTGAGGCTCAGTGAAACTGCGGCAGCGCCAACAATCTTGAATAGCGACTTCATCTTCCTCTCCCTTGAATGATGCGTCTCCTTGGCTGGGCTCCTCCGCAGGCCCGAGGCCGGTTCTGAATACTTTCATCGATGAACATGTCTTGTCAATAAATATGAAACTGCATGTATTTTTTGCAATTTGAAATGGAATCCTGTGCTAGATTGCAATCTAGTCAGCGATACGCCGGAAGCTGGAAGGAATGATTTTTTGCATAGTTATTTCAATAAGATAGACTGCATTCCCAGCTCTACCTCAGTCTTTGATGAGCATAGAAAAGATATCCTTGCCGATGATGCTTGTGTTGTAGCCATGTCGCGATATGTGCAAAATCAAATAAATTATTTTTCAGCCGCCGTAATGTGGAGAGCTGATCAAAGGCATGGAGAAGCGCATCTTGGACGTACCATTCAAAACCACCCGCATGCTCAATTTCGGTGATTGCGACATCTCCGGGACAGCGTATTTTCCCTCGTATCTCAACATCCTCAACGGTGTGAACGAGGAATTCTGGCTGCACCTCGGCTATCCCTGGCACAAGATCATCTGGGAAGAGCGCTGGGGCACGCCGACAGTTCATCTTTCCAGCGACTTCTCAAGCCCTTCCTTCTTCGGGGAGGAGCTGGAATTCGAGGTAACGGTGCAGCGTGTCGGCCGGTCCTCGGTCACCATGCATCACGAAATCAGCTGCAAGGGCGAAAAGCGCTGGTCGAGCACGCAGGTGCTTGCGGCCAGCAATCTCGACAAGCATTGCTCCATCCCCTGGCCGGAGGACGTGAAGGCGGCTCTGCTGGCCTGTATGCCGCAACAACAAGACAAAAGCTGAACGCTCAGGCGATTTAGATCGTCAGGGTTCCGACGCTTGCTCCACCGCAGACATAAAGCGTCTGTCCGGTTACGAAGCTGTTTTCCGGATCGCAGAAAAACAGGAAGGCATTGGTCACGTCCCGGACGTTACCAATGCGCCCGACCGGAATGCGTTTGGCAAGGGCTTCCTGTTGCGGGCTGTCCTTTTCGACGATACCCCAGAAGTTGTCGGTCAGGATTGGACCGGGGGCGACCACATTGACTGTGATGCCGTGGGGGGCAAGCTCCAGAGCCCAGGTGCGCGCCATGCCGATCATGCCGGCCTTGCTGGCGCTGTAGGCCGTGCGGGTCGGTGCACCGAGGGCCGCTCGGGAAGCGTTGAACATGACACGGCCGAACCCGCGTGCCTTCATTGTCGGCAAGGCTGCCTGAAGCAGCGTTAGCGCCGATCCCAGATGCAACTGAGCAAGACCGGTGATGTCCTCTGGCTTGGCATCCTCGACAAGGTTGGGCCAGATAAGCCCTGCATTGTGGATCAGGTGGGTGACCTCGAAATCCGCCGCAATGGCGCTGGCAGCTTCCGCAACAGCCTCCGGGTCGAGCAGGTCGGCTTCGACCGAGTGCAGGTTCGGGTGAGATTTTTCGGGCGCGGACCGCGCCACCGAGACCACCGTATAACCCTGCCCGAGAAGCCGTTCGGCGAGATCCGCGCCAATCCCCTTGTTGCCGCCGGTAACGACTGCCGTAAATTCACTCATTCCGTCACCATCGCCAGAACCCGAAGCGGGCTGCCGGTTCCATTCTTGATTTTAAGGGGAGCCGCGATCAGCACGGCACCCGTCGCGGGCAGCTGATCGAGATTGGCCAGACATTGCAGCCCGTATTTTCCCGAGCCATGCAGAAAGTAGTGAGCGGGATAGGGCGGCACATAATGCGCACCCTGACCTGCATCCGTTCCGACGGTCTCAGTGCCGAAACCGCGAATGTTCCGCTTGTCGATCAGAAATCGGATCGCGTCCGGCGTCGGCCCGGGCGAATGAGGTCCGTCCGCGCGCATGTTCAGATACTCGGCACCTCTGCGCCTGGACCAGTCGGTGCGCATCAGCACCCAGGCATCTTCCGGAATACGGCCATGGACGCTTTCCCAGTCGGCGATGATCTCCGGTGTCAGTTCGAAATCGTCGTTTTCCGCGGCGCCTTTGGAGCAATCGATCACCACTACAGGCCCGACAAAAGCCGCTGCCGGAATCTCGTCAACCGACCCGTTCGGCACATCCTTCCCCGAGATCCAGTGGGAGGGCGCATCGAAATGGGTGCCTGTGTGTTCGCTCATGGAAATGTTGTGCCATTTCCAAGCTGGACCGCGGTGATCGTAGGCGCTGATTTCCTCCATCCGGAAGCGGGCGCACTGACCGAACTCCGGCGGCAACACGATAACCGGAAAATCCGGATCGAGCGTGTGGGTCAGATCGACAATCCTGACGGCTCCGGAGGCAAGACCGGAGACCAGCGTGTCCAGATCGCTCATGCGCTTTCTCCCCCTTGCGTGAGTTCACGTTCCAGAACTTTCGGGTCCCGCCGCCAGCGTTCGCGGATCTCCATGGCGACATCGCCGCACCACACATCTTCAAGACCCTGCTGCAGCCCTGTCACGACTGCCTTCGCCAACGCCTTTGACGTGACCTTGGGCGGCGGCACCGGCTGGGTCCAGTCGTCGTCATCCGGTCCGGTGAAGACAGTCATCACGCGTAGGCCCGATGTACGGAATTCCCCGCGCAGGGACTGGCACAGCGAATAGGCCGCAGCGTTGGAGGCGGAAAAGCAGCCGAACTCCGGTGTGTTTGACAGGGCGAAGACAGACAGGACATTCACCCAGGCAACCGCCGAATTGACGCCATCGTTGGTGCGGGCGCACATGCCCGGCCCAAAAGCCTGGGCAAGACGCATCAGGCCGAGATAGTTGGTCTCCATTTCTTCGCGTGCAAAGGCGGTGTCGCCGCGCGCCAGAACGCCGCCCGGCCTCAGGAACCGGGCATTGTTGACCAGAATGTCAGTCTTGCCGCCAACTTCCCCGGCCAGCCGCTGGACCGAAGACGTATCCGTTACATCAAGCGGAAGCACGCTGACCTTTTCCATCCCGGACAGCAGTTCGTGATTGGCATGTGGGCGCCAGCTTTCGGCCTCACCCACGAAAATGGCGGCGGCTCCCGCTTCCAACAGAGACGTCACCAGAGCCGGTGTGTTCGGGTTTCGCAGGTCCGTGATCAGGATGCGCCTGTGCTTCGGGTCGGCTGAAAGGGCACGCATTTGCGGATCGTCTTCCATATTGCTTGTCCTGTCCTTGGGCACTGCCAGCAAAACGCCCTGGCCCGACGCGTCCAGACGGTTCAAAAGTGTAACTTCCCCGCCGCGCTCGCAGTCACCATGCACATGGCACAGGACCACGGGACCGGCATCCAGTTGCACCGAGCCCATGCGCCAGGGTGTTCTCTCCCGGAAGTAGAGATTGATCGACGTGCGGATCCGGGTCTCTGCCAGCAGTGTGCCGGCAGGCGAGATGTCCTGCCATTCCAGCCCGGCCGACAGGCAGCTTCCGCAAACATCCCGGGGCGGATATTGCACCGTGCCGCAGTCGTCACAGACCTGAAGAGCGAAACGGCCTTCCGCCGCAGCCGCCGTCAGACCGAGAGCCGCGCGGGAGCGGGCTTCCGGGGGACGTAGCGGAGACTGCGTGCGCTTTTGCGGATCTTTCTTGAGGGGAGGGGTAAGCGGTGTGCTCATGCCGTGCTCCCTGCTTTCAGGATAGCCGCGCTGGTGCAGACGCCGCGGTCGTAATTGATCATGCCGAAGCCGGACACCATTGCAGTGGTGGCATCTGCCACCTGTGTGCCTCCGGCACTGCCCTGAACCTGGCGAAGCGCTTCCACCAGGCCGATGAAGCCACCCGCAGCGCCAGCCTGTCCTGCCGACAATTGGCCGCCAGACGTGTTGTGCGGAAAATCTCCGGTAATCGTCAGGTCGCGGTTTCTGACAAAGTCTGCGCCGCCGCCCTTCTCGCAGAACCCGAGATCCTCGATCTGCATCATCGAGATGACGGGATAATCATCATAGGTCTGCAAGAGGTCGATGTCGTCCGGCGTACATTCCGCCATGGCGTAGAGTTCTTCGACGTCGAGCGTCCAGCCACCGCGCAACTGCACGGGATCCTCAGCATGGGCGTTGTGGCGTTCGATCGTGCCACCGATCACGGCAAAGGGCAGGTTCCGCCGCTGCGCCTCTTCAACGGACATGACGAGAAAGCTCTCGGACCCGGCGCAGGGCATGACACAGTCGAACAACGCAATCGGATCGGCGATCGGGCGCGCTTCAAGATATTGCTCCAGCGTCAGCGGTTTCTTCATCACTGCATTCGGATTGCGCAGGGCATTGGCACGTTGCGCCACGCAGATCCTGCCAAAATCCTCACGCGTCGCGCCATATTCCTGCATGTACCTGTCGGTCAGAAGCGCGAAATTGGCATTCGGACCACCAAAGCCGTAAGGGTAAGAGGCATCCTGGGCGAAGCGGGAAAAACTGGACAGCAGATTTCTGAAGCTATCGATATGATTGGTGTCGCCGGCCACACAGGCCACGATGTCTGCGTCTCCTGCCTGGACCGCACGCGCAGCCCGGCGCAGGGCAACCACACCACTGGCACCACCCATCGGAATATTGTCCAGCCACCTGGGACACAGGCCGAGGTGCTGCGTCAGCCCGACAGCCGTATCCGGAAACAGGGTGAAGCTTGCAACCGAAAATCCGTCGACGTCCGCAGGTTTCAATCCGGCAGCCTGAAGGGAGCCACGCAATGCGCTTGCAATCCACCAATGGGCTGTCTCGATGGAGTAACGCTGATAGGGAACTGAAACCGGTGCGGTGACCGCGACGCCCTCATAGCTCTGACGTTTCCCCATCAACTGGCCTGCCGCTTTTTCATGTGACCGGTGACGATTGTATCGGGATCTTCCAGAAGCTGTAGCGCCATTTCCTTCAGGGCAGCCCGCTGGATCTTCTGGGTCGGCGTCAACGGCAGCTTATCGACAAAGGCGATGTATCCCGGCGCCTTGTAATAGGCCATCTGCTCCAGGCACCAGCGTGTGATCGCCTCGGCCTTGTCTCGGCTCGGGTTCTTCACTTTCAGGCAGGCAAACACCTCGTCGCCGCGAACAGGGTCGGGCACAGGGGCGATACCGGCCGCCTCGATGTCGGGATGGCGCATCAGGATCGATTCCACCTCCACGGCGGCGATGTTCTCACCCGACCGCCGGATGACGTTTTTCTTGCGGTCGACAAAAAACAGGTTGCCGTCTTTGCCCTGGCGGACGATGTCGCCGGTATGGAACCAGCCGTCTTTCCAGGCCTCATCCGTCGCGGCAGCGTCCTTGTAGTATTCCGAGAAGAAGCCGTAGCGTGGATCCGGCCCCGCGTGGCGCACCAGCAACTCGCCCTGATCCGCTTCCTTGCCACTGTCGTCGACGATCCGGCATTCGACACCGGTGCTTGGCTTGCCGATGCTTGCCTGGGCCACCAGCCGGTCTTCACCCGAGGCGGCGATTACTGCCCCGGCACCGGTTTCCGTCATCGCCCAGGCTTCAACCAGCGGAAAGCCGAAACGGTCCTCGAATGCGATCTGCAGCTTCGGATCGACGCCAGCACCAAAGCCGAAGCGTACCTGATGCGCGCTCTCTTCAGGGGAAGGGTCGAACCCCATCAGCATGGACGGCATTACGCCCAGGTAATGCAGGCAGGTTGCCCGGGACGCGGCGACGTCCTGCCACCACGTGCGCGGGTGGAAACGATCCAGAACGGTGAGGCAACCACCAACCATGACCATCGCCATGAAGGAATAGGCCATGGCGTTCATATGAAAGACGGGCAGGGGCGTGATCATGCGCTCGCCGTCTTCCGTTAGCGTCGCCAGTCCGCCGACACCGGCATACCAGCGTCCGGCGAGCAGGAAATAGGTATTGGGCAGCACGCAGCCTTTCGGTTTGCCGGTGGTGCCAGAGGTGTAGAGGATGGCGGCCTCGCGGGCCTCGCCGTCCAGCAGCCGGGCGGTGACTGCCTGTTTCCTTGGTGCGGGGATCGGGTCACTGGGAGCAATCACGGCTGCCGTTATGCCGGCAGCGGTGGCGGCGGCCTCAAGGTCCTTGTGGCGGTCCGCGATCGAGACGATCAGCGCCGGTTCGGAATGGCCGATCAGATATTCCAGCTCAGCGGCTCTCAGATCCGGATTGATCGGCACCACGGAGCCGCCGATCCGGTTCACCGCAAGCCAATGGAGGAAGAACGTCGGCCGATTCTCCAGAAGCAGGGCAACGCGCATGCCCACGCCATAACCTGCCTCCGCCAGATCCCGTGCGAGCGCGTCCACCACCTGGCGGGCGGCTCCGTAGGTCTTTTCACCGGCCGGTATGCCGTAGATGTCCGCGGTCCCGGGCTGGACGTTCAGAAACGGCCGGTCCGGGTATTTCTCCGCCGTCGCGGCGAAGGCATCATAAACTGTATCAGCTGCCATGGTGGTCACGGCAGCAACTGAATATTGCCGAAGGCGGCATCGCAATTGAGGATATCGACCCGCTTGTCGGCGATTCTGATCGCTCCATCGACCACTTTCAGTTCGTGGGTTGCCGTGAGCGCCAGCAGGAACTGCTCATCGAGGCGCGTTTCGACGTAATGCATGGATGTATTGGTGATGATCCGGTCACCGTCCATCTCATCGATGAAGGGGCGCTGGATGACATGGTGACAACGGCTCTTGGGTTTCTGGCTGAAGGTTCTGGCCCCGTTCAGTCGTTCCACGCGCAAACGCAGCATGAACATGTCCTCAAAGAGCAGTGACGTCACGAGGTGCGGATCAGTCTGCTTGTAGTCGAGCGGCATCCAGTAGTGGCCGTCCTCCAGCCATAGCGACAGCCATTCGCTGTAGCGCCCCTCGTCCAGCATTCTTGCCTCGTCATAGATGAAGTCGATGACCTCTTCTCTGGAAACCGCCATCACGCCTTCTCCATCGTAGCTGTCATGAATTTCACCCAGGCATCGAACTGGTTGCGCATCTGCCGTTCCGTGGTGCCGTTTTCAACGGCCTCCTCGCTGAAGTCTTCCTCTTCGGTTCTCAGACGCTGTACGTTGACCCATTCCATGCCGTTGGACATGAGGCCTTCCTGGGCGCGCTCGTACATTTCCAGATCGTCGTGCCCGACCATCGACGTCGGTGCATTGATCATCCGGTTGTACATGGCGGTGCGCGCCAGCAGTTCATCCGGAGCCCCGACCAGGCGGTAGATATAGCTTTCAACCAGCGTCTTGTCGGGCCCCAGTGGAATGAAGTTGCGCAGCTGCTGGATCGGTCCCTTGATCATGATGTTCGGGAAATAGACTGTGTTATGCCGGTTCTCGCCGAGAATTTCCTTCGCGCGCTCCTCGCCGTGGGTTTCGCTCAGGGCCTCGAAATAGCCTGGTATGGCTGAATAGTCGGAATGGATCGAGTGATGCACACCCGTATGCCCGTGCCCGTTCGGCCAGGTGCGGATGCCCATGTTCTCGAAGAACTCGTAGGGCGACATGAAGGGCGCGATGATCTCCATCGCGGGCGGACGCGGTTCCGGGTTGCCCATCTCCTTCCAGATGTTCACCGCCGTTCCGGCGGAGCTTTCGTGGGCAACCATCGGGTGGCAGGTGTCGGTCTGGTTTTCGACCAGCATCTTCCAATTGCACTTGTGCATGTAGCGCAGCGGCGGACCGGCGATTTCCAGGCGCCCTTCCGGAGACCGGTCGACCATGTTGTCGATGGAACTCAGGCTGTCGCCGAAGTAATCCTCGAAGCTGATGCCCTCGGCAGCCAGGCGGGCGAAGACAAAACCGCGATAGTTCTTGACCGCACCAACGGCTGTCATGCCCTTGGCATTTTCGGTGTTTTCGAAGCCGGTGTTCTCGTAACCCTTCTTCAGCGGGATCGCGAGCAGGCAGCCGTCCGTCTTGAACGACCAGGCGTGATAGGGGCACCGGAAGAACTTGCCCGTGTTGCCTTCCCGGTCGATCGCGATCTTGGTGCCCTTGTGTGGGCAGCGATTGTAAAGAACGTGGATTTCGCCGTCGGAGTGGCGCACCTGGATAACAGGCTGGTCGCCGATCTGCGTGGTGAAATAATCGCCCTTGTTCGGGGTCTGGCTGTCATGGCCGACAAACACCCAGGTGTTTGCGAACAGATGCTGCATTTCCAGCTTGTAGATTTCCGGGCTCGTGTAGACGTCCCGATGCACCTGCGGCCCCGTGAACAGAGCGGCGATTTGGCTGGCCGTTTGCATGCTGGCTCCTCCCTGGAATGCGAAACCCTAAAGATCGAGGACAAGTCGCGCGGACTTCGCGCGGCTGACACAAATCTGCATGACCTTTCCCGATGCCTTCTCGGCATCCGACAGCACGACGTCGCGATGATCGGGCGTACCGCTGATCACATCCGTCTGGCAGATGCCGCAGTCGCCGCGCTGACAATCATACATGACGTCGAGGCCGGCATCTTCCAGTGCCTGGATGATTGTCTGGTCCGGGGCGACGGTCACAACCTGTCCCGTACTGTGGACCTCCACCTCGAATGCCGCATCGCCAGACTGCGCCTGGGGGGCGGTGAAGAGTTCAACATGAATGGCGTCTTCCGCCAGTCCGGCTGCGGTCGCGGCAGCGCGTGCGGCATCGATCATCCCCTTGGGGCCGCAGACAAAAAGATGCGTTCCGGAGGGCTGGGCTTTCATCAATGCGGCCAGATCGAGCGGGTCCGTGTCGTCAAAATAAAATTTTGCACTGTCGCCAAAGGCCGCTTTCAGCTTGCCGGCAAAGCCCATCCGGGATGCCGTCCGGGCGGAAAAATGCAGCTCGAAGGACCGGTCCTTCGATTTCAGCCGTGTCGCCATTGATATCAGCGGCGTGATGCCGATGCCGCCAGCCAGAAGCAGGACGTGGGCCACGTCTTCTGCAAGCGGAAAGTCGTTCTTGGGCTCGCTTGCGGAGATCGCCTGGCCGACACTCAAGGTGTGCATCGCCTTGGAACCGCCTGCACCGTCCTCTTCCCGCTGAACCGCGACCGTATAGAGGTCGTCAGGCTCCGGCCAGTCGATCAGGGAGTACTCCCGCTCACCCAGGGGGCCGAGATCGAATTTGACATGCGCACCGGGCTCATAGCCGGGCAATGGCCCGCCTGCTTCCGCCCGAAACCTGAAAACCCGGATCTGATCGGTTTCCGGTTCCACACTTTCAAGAACAAGTTTCACCGCAATGCCTCCTCCTTTAAAAAATATGAAATTTCATATAAAATGAGTCAAGCCTCTTTTTTTCCCGATCGGTCCGGGATAAATGACACTTAGAAAACAGGTGCATAGTTGGAGGGGGTGTTGACCCTGACGCCGGAAAAATTCGTTTCTTCTTACTTGCTGTACCTGCTGGCGGCGTCAAGCGAAGCAGCAAGTCACCAGTTTCACCTGCGCGTCCGCGCGTTGGGCCTCAGGGTTCCGGAGTGGCGTGTCCTGGCCTGCCTTTACGATCAGGACGGACTGATGATCACACAGCTGGCAAAATATTCGCTTCTGGAACAATCCAGAATGACGCGCATTGTTGACCAGATGGAAAAGCGAGGTCTGGTCGTACGAAAAAGCGACAAGGGCGATGGCCGCCGTGTTCGCGTTCATCTGACGGAGGCCGGGCAGAAGCTGAGCTCCGAAGTGGTCGAAGAGGCAAAGGAACACGAAAGAACCTTGCTCTCCGCCCTGAACCAATCGGATGCGGACCGGATCAAGCCGTCTCTGGAACGTCTCCTTGCCTCTCTCAACAGCTGGAACAGTGCCAACGAATAGGCGTGAGAACCATTAGGAACGAGGCGCTGCCCCGATCGAACATCGGCAGGCCTGCCGGCGTGCCTATTCCTCCGCCGGCTGTTCTCTTTTACCCGCCAGAATCTCGCGTTTCCCGACGTGGTTGGGGGCACCGACAAGGCCTTCGTTTTCCATTTTCTCGACCAGGGTGGCGGCACGGTTGTAGCCAATGCCGAGGCGGCGCTGGATGTAGGAAGTCGAACAGCGCTTGTCGCGCAGAACGATCTTCACCGCCTTGTCGTAAAGATCATCACCGTCTTCGGATGCAATCGCTCCCTTGTCGAAGACAGCTTCCTCTTCTTCCAGCTCCTCTTCCTCTTCCGCAGTTACGGTTTCGAGGTAAGCTGGCCGGCCCTGGCTTTTCAGGTGCGCGACGACCTGTTCGACTTCCTCGTCCGAGACGAAGGCACCGTGGACACGGTTGATGCGGCCGCCGCCTGACATGTGCAACATGTCCCCCATGCCAAGCAACTGTTCCGCGCCTTGCTCGCCCAGGATCGTGCGGCTGTCGATTTTCGAGGTGACCTGGAAGGAAATCCGGGTCGGGAAGTTCGCCTTGATTGTGCCGGTGATCACGTCCACCGACGGGCGTTGCGTCGCCATGATCAGATGGATGCCTGCGGCGCGGGCCATCTGTGCCAGCCGCTGGATAGCCCCTTCGATCTCCTTGCCGGCGACCATCATCAGATCTGCCATCTCGTCAACAATGATGACGATGTAGGGCATCGGGGCGAGGTCCATTTCCTGCTGCTCGTAGAGCGGTTCGCCCGTATCCCTGTCGAATCCGGCCTGGACCGTTACGATAACCGGTTCGCCCTTCTGACTTGCTGCAGCGGCCCGCTGATTGAAACCGTTGATGTTGCGCACACCGAGGCGCGCCATCTTGCGGTAACGGTCCTCCATCTCGCGGACAGCCCATTTGAGCGCCGTCACGGCTTTTTTCGGATCGGTCACGACCGGTGTCAGAAGGTGCGGGATGTCATCGTAGATCGAGAGTTCCAGCATCTTCGGATCAACCATGATCAAGCGGCATTCTTCCGGCTTCAGACGGTAGAGCAGCGACAGGATCATCGTGTTGATGGCGACGGATTTTCCCGAACCGGTTGTTCCGGCGACGAGCAGATGCGGCATCTTCGCAAGATCGGCGACAACGGGTTCTCCGCCAATCGTCTTGCCGAGGCTCAGTGCGAGCTTGCAATTGGTGGCACGAAAGCTGTTCGAGTCGATCTGTTCTCGGAAATAGACGGTTTCGCGCTCCGTGTTTGGCAGCTCGATCCCGATGACGTTCCGGCCGGGCACGACCGCGACACGCGCCGAGATGGCCGACATGGAGCGGGCAATGTCGTCCGCCAGGTTGACGATGCGCGAGGACTTGATACCCGGTGCCGGCTCGAATTCGTAAAGGGTGACGACAGGACCGGGCCGCACGTGAATGATCTCGCCGCGCACCTTGAAGTCTTCCAGAACGCTTTCCAGAAGCCCTGCGTTCCGCTCCAACTGCTCCTGCGTCATCAGGAAGCCGGGGCCGTCCTCAGGCTGCTGCAGCAGATCTCCGGACGGTAATTCGTAACTGCCGAACAGCCCCTGTCGACCGGCTCTTGCTCCAATTGGCGGGAGGGCCTGCGTGCCGGACGGTCTGGCGGCGGGGCTTGGCATCGAAATCGGCACTTTCGGCCGCACGGCTTCACCTTGATTGCTTTCGACGCTCCGGATTGCCCCCGGTTTTTGGCCGGCCTGCTGCGCGGCTGGACTTGCGGACCTTGCAGCAACCTGTCTGGCGGAGGAGAGCTCCGGCCTGGCGGATGCGGACCCGTTACATTCGACGACCCGGTAAAGCGAAACGATACCTTCCGGCGACCGTGCCACTTGTCCGGCAACAGGAACTTCCTCGTATACCGTCGTAACCGGCCGCACCGGTTCGACAACCTTCCGATCAGGGACAACGGCGCTTGCCCGGGGAACGAGGGCATCGTCGGACATGAATTCAAAGAAGGCATGATCGGACAGGAAGCCGAGAGGTGCCGTGGAAGAGTGGGCATCGTTTGCAGCCGCTTGCACATTCACCGGTCCGCCATCGGCAGGGTGAGCGCGCATGTGCGCAACAGGCAGAGATGCCGGCACGACGGGCGAGGGGCTTGCCGTGGTCAGAGGGGCTTGCGCAACGGGCTCCATGTCGACCGGGGGAACCGTTATACCGGCATTGCCTTCGTTTTCTGGTTCCGTTGCAGCCGCTCGCTGCTTCGCGCCGCGGTCCGGCGTCCGGGTGAAGCGAACGTTGGGTGCGAGATAGAAATAGCTCTGACAGGAGTCGTCCGCAGGGGTGTCCACCGCCCGGTATCCATCTTCTGAACCTTGTTGCGGGGTGTCTGCCACTCCCGGCAACCGGCGTGCCTCATCCGCCCGCTCACCGTCAGAGGTGCCGGATTGCCCCAGATGGATTCCGCCCGGTGCTTCCCGATGAATGTCATCGACGGGAATTGCCTGGCCGGCATCGTTCGAATTCGAAACTGAGAAGTTCTTCCGGGAAATACGCATGGACTGAGAAGACTAGTGTTTTGGGGTGAACGCCTTTGAAAGAGATGTAGGAAAATTAGGTTAACAGTCTCTATCCAAGCCCTGTCACATGTGATCTGTGCGCCTCTCCCAAAAAACGTCGGAACGGTGATTTCCGGCGGAAACCGGCGAATGCCATTGTCCCCGGATTTTGACCGAGCTGCAATGTGGCTAACGGGGTCGCCGCAAACGCTTATCGATCAGCGGTGCAGATGCCAGAACTCTTCGGTTGACGGCGCTGTTGCCCACTTCAGAGCTGCGGTCCAGGAACATTTCCTTCAGGTTCGAAAAGCTCGGTGGATAGTGCAAATACCAAGGCGCTGTCGGAATGATCAGCCGGGGTTCGACCTGTTGTCCTTGAAGGGTCCTTCGTTTGGCGCTTCAGCTTGTCGACAAAGGCAGTGAAAATCATGACGCAAAACATCTGGATATAGGAGTGTTCTTTCACAGCCAGATCTCAAGACACGGTCAACGCGAATATCTTTGAGACGGGGCCGCCAACACGGAGAAGCCCAAAATCAGGCTGTAACCGGAGCCAGGGCTTGCCACTTCTTTCGGTAGGCAGATGCAGAGGTCCCGACCCGCTTTCGGAAGGCTGACCGGAAACTCGAAGGCTCGGAATATCCGACCTCGGCTGAAATTTCGTCGATCGACATCGAAGTCGTCTCGAGCAGTTGTTTGGCTTCCTCGACACGCAAGGTCTGTACATAGTCCGTTGGCGATTGTCCGGTCGCCTTCCTGAAACGGCGCAGGAATCCTCGCTCGGTCATATTCGCCTGTTCCGCCATTGCGGCAACAGGACTTGGTGTCTGGTAGTTTCGCGCTGCCCAGACCTGGGCCTCCGCAATCCGCTGGTCATCATGTTGTCGCCCCGAGGCCAGGGACGCGTAGGTCAATTGGCCCTGATCATGTGGATCAATTAAGTAGATCTTCGCGATCCTGCGTGCCTCGTCTGTCCCGGCGAACCGGCTGATCAGATACAACATGAGATCAGCCCAGGCAGAGGCCCCACCCGCTGTGACAACGCGGTGACCTTCCCCTGCCGGAACGAGAATGCGTTCAGGGCAGACCTTCACATTCGGGAAGTTTCGTCCAAGCATATCCGCAAAGCCCCAATGCGTCGTCGCTTCCTTGCCATCCAGCACCCCCGCTGCGCCCAGAAGGATTGAGCCAGAGCAGACGGAGGTGACAATGGCGCCGCGCGCATAGGCTTCCCCTAGCCAGTCCGCAACCGGGCGGAACTCCTCGGGCAACTCGCCGTTCGGGTCGACGTGCAAATCGGAAACGATGATCAAATCGGGTTTAGGCTCCTCGGTGAGCATCCCGTCGGGTGTGATCTTCCGCCCGTTCACATCCCAATAAGGGGCACCATCAATGGTTCTGAAGTTGACCTGAAACACTGGCACTTGAGCAGGCAACCCGTGCAGCATTTCCCAATCGCGGCCAACGGAGGCCAGCACGTCAAGGATCGAGAACAGCACGGACGTACCGGTTAAGCGTGATCCGATAACAGTCGTGTTGAGGCTCATTTCGCGCAATTTCCCTTTGTTTTGGTCTGATAATCACCGATTTGGTCTTTTTCTCTTCTAACGCGATTGGCGAGTTTGGTCCATCACCCTGGTCAGGACTGCGGCAGATCGTGTCGCGTGTCACCAACGCAGGAGGACCAGATGACCTACCAGAACCCGAACCTTTCATTCAATGAAGCGAAAGCCGAGGCCTTCGCCGAACGCTTTGTCGGTACGCTGAACGAAGCGGCACTTGCGATCATGACCTCGCTTGGGCACCGTGCCGGATTATTCGATGCGCTTGCGGCCAATCCCGGCCACAATTCTCAGGCGCTTTCGCAAAAGGCCGATGTCAACGAGCGCTACCTCCGCGAATGGCTCGGCGTGATGGTGACTTCGGGGGTCGTCGACTATGACCCGCGGACGGGCAGTTACACTTTGCCACCGGAGCACGCGGCATTTCTGACCCGTAGTGCAAGCCCGAACAACATGGCCGTCACGACACAATTCATCGCCATCGCGGCGTCCATCGAATCCGAGCTGCTGGACCGGTTCCGCAGTGGCGAGGGCCTTTGCTATCACCATTTTGATCGCTTTCACGAAGTGATGGCCGAGGACAGCGCGCAGTTGGTCGTCGCAAGCCTTGTGAGTGCTATCCTGCCGGTGGTGCCAGGCTTGATCCAGCGATTGGAGGACGGCATCGACGTGGCCGATTTCGGCTGTGGACGAGGCCAGGCGATGATGGCGTTGGCCAGGGTGTATCCAAACAGTCGCTTTCATGGTTTCGATCTTTGCGAAGACGCCTTCTCCGAGACTGCCGCTGCAGCCCAAACCGAAGGTTTGGAGAACCTGCACTTCGAGGCGCGTGATCTGTCTTCCGCCAATGAAGTGGGCAGGTTCGACCTGGTGACCGCCTTCGATGCAGTTCACGATCAGGCGGATCCCAAGGCGTTTCTGCGTCTCGTCCGGCAGTCACTGCGTTCGGGCGGCGTCTTCCTGATGCAGGATATCGGCGGTTCGCGCGATTTGGAAAAGAACATCGCAAATCCTTTTGCGCCGCTCTTGTACACGATCTCAAGCATGCACTGCACACCGGTCTCCATCGGCCAGGGAGGTCCGGGCCTGGGGGCGATGTGGGGTGTGGAAACAGCCGAAGAGTACCTTGCCGACACCGGATTCGCATCGGTCGAGACGCATCGTTTGCCGCACGATCCCATCAATGCGTATTTCGCCGCGCGTATCTGACCGGGCACCGACAAGGACACATGACATGACAATGATATCCCCCTTCGTCGACGGGCCACGCAGGACTGTTTCAAGTCGCGTGGAGCGCCTTCGACACCGGATCAGAGAAGCCCGCGAAATACGACGCATTCGCCGGAATTTCGGAGATCTCTCGCGGCTCTCGGACCATCTCCTGCGGGATCTGGGGCTCGAGCGGTACGCACAACTGCGGGACCCTGCAATTCCTCACCAATGGCTGAGAAACCACCGAAAGGACTGATCATGAAATCCCAACAACACGGCAGCACGCTGGTGATCGGGGCAGGACTTTCGGGCCTTGCCGCGGCGCGCACCCTCTCCGAACGGGGCCTTCAGGTCACCGTTCTGGAAGCAAGGGACCGGATTGCTGAACCCTGGCGGGCACGCCACCCGGAGCTTCGGCTTAATATACACCGCAAGTTTGCAGGCCTTCCCGGCCAGGAGGCGCCCAAGACCGATGGCGTCTACCTGAAGCGTGACACCGTTGTGGAATATCTTGAAGCCTATGCAGAGGGACTGGCCGCACCAGTCCGATACAGCGAGAAGGTGACCGGTGTGAACCGCACTCCGGATGGGTGGCAAGTCTCCACCGGGATCGGTGAGTATCAAGCTGATAACCTGATTATTGCGACGGGCCGTGAAAGCATTGTGTGCATCCCGGACTGGCCGGGACGCGACCAGTTTTCAGGTGAATTGCTGCACACGGCGGACCTCGGTGATGTGTCCCGTTTCGACGGCAAGCGCGTTCTGGTCGTCGGGGCAGGGAACTCGGGTACGGACACGCTCAACCATCTCGCGCGGCACCGCCCGGCAGAGGTTATCGTGTCTGTCCGATACGGACCTTCAGTCGTTCCGCAACGGATTTTCGGATTTCCGTTGCACCGGCTGGCGCGGGTCTTCGCCGCACTGCCGGCCCGGGTTCTGGATCCGGCCTTTCGGCTGACCGAGCGGGTGTTTCTTGGCAATCTTCGCCGATACGGGCTGACCACCCACCCAGAGGGAGGCGGGACCCGGCTTTTGCGGGACGGTGTGACCTTTGCAATAGATGACGGCTTCGTCGCCGCGCTGAAGGCCGGGCGAATCCGGATCGTACCCAGTGTTGATCGCTTCGAGGGCGGCAACGTCATCCTTTCGGATGGCTCCAGCTGTGCACCCGACGTGGTCATCGCGGCAACCGGTTATCGCACGGGGCTTGAACCGCTGGTGGGACATCTCGGTGTGCTCGACGCCAACGGGCGGCCACACCACCCGATGGGTGAGCGGGACCCGGGAAATCCCGGGCTCTGGTTCACCGGTTTCAAGCCGATCTTCACAGGTTACTTTGATGCCGCCGGGATCGCATCCGCCAGGATTGCAGCCGGGATCACAGCCGGGACTGTCGCTGATGCCCCAAGCATCGCATCGCTTGAAAACCGCGGAGCACGCAAGGTTCACGCGGACAACGGGCGCTCCACCTCGGCAGACGCAACAGGGCTTCCGTCTCAATTACAGTGAGGTGCCGGCCAGCGATGTCCTTGAACCTGCCGATCCCGGCGTGACCCAATCTCGGCATGACAGTGACCCGAGCAGGAACGGCGAAATCAGTTTCGCAGAGGAACCAAGAGAATGAAATTCGTCAAAATCTGCTCAAGCGCAAATGGCGGTTCCTATTTTTCGGATGAACGCTGGACGCTTTCGGAGGGGGATTTCACACCGCCTTCGCCGACGGGCTACAGTGTCACCGAAACCATGGGTGCAACCGGTGTTCTCATGATGCATCACCCCTCCGGTTACAGGGACGAATGGCATTGCGCCCCTGTACCTGTTCTCGGGACAGTTCTCCGCGGATTAGTTCGCATAGAAACGAGCGACGGAGACACGCGGTTGCTTTCGCCCAGTGATCAGTTCCTGGCTGCGGACCTGAACGGCTCGGGGCACAGGATGGAGGAAGCAAATGGCCAAGCGTACGACCTTGCACTCGTCCTGCTGGATCGCATTCCTGACCTGCCGCCCGGGGGGCACCCGGAATGATACTCTACTACATGCCGGGTGCCTGCTCTCTGGCACCGCACATCGCTCTGCGCGAGGCCGGTCTGCGCTATCGTTTGGTCAAGGTCGACTACACCTCGCGACGGACTGCGCAAGGGTGTGACTTTCACCAGATCAATCCCAAAGGGTACGTTCCGGCACTCGAACTGCACGACGGCAGATATCTGACCGAAGTCCCGGTGATCCTGCAATATGTCGATATGATCAGCCCCGAGGCGCGCTTGTTACCCGAAGCGGTATTCGAGCGCCTCAGAGCTCTGGAATGGCTGAATTACATAGCGACCGAAGTTCACAAGAGCTTCAGCCCGCTGTTTCGCCCCTCAACGCCAGAAGCATTTCTGTCGCCAGGGCGCGCGCACTTGTCACGTCGGCTGAGAGTGATTGAGCGACACCTCCAACAACACAGATATCTGATGGGGCAGACGTTTGCGCTGACTGATGCCTATCTTTTCACCGTCTGCCGCTGGCTTGGCGACCAGAATCTTTCGATTGCGGACTGGCCCGCCTTGCAGCGACATTCCGATGACGTTGGTGCGCGGCCGTCGGTCCGAGATGCCCTGGAGCAGGAGGAACTGGCGGGATAAGGCCCGGCCGTGTCCACTGAAGAAACAGAACGGTATAGACCAGGTGGATACTCCCGACGGAGGTGAGAGACCCGCGTGACCGCAACGGCAATTGTCAACGATCTTTTGCAAAGGACGGCTTTGATGATTACTCCCGTGTCTCCAGACCATATCGCGCCACCGGCCAGCCACTACACGCAGGGGTTCCACGTCGCGCCAGGTGCCGCCTGGTCGAAGCGAATGGCGGAATTCATGGATCTGGCCTCCGTGCCCGCACAGACCCGGATCGATGCTGCGCTGGCCGACGAACCGGATTTTCAAGACCGGTGCGGCGCGCAGCGTCTATGACGGGCGCTACAGGTTCAACCGGTATTTCTCGCCGCTCAATTTCAACACGCCGACCACGCTCGACGCCCTGTTTCGCGACAATGACGTCGAGCTTTATGATCTCGAGGTGGATCCGCAGGAAGTCGACAATCTTGCGATGGACCGCGAGCGGAATGCCGATCTGATCCTGTCGCTCAACACCTTGCTCAATGATCTCATCGCCGACGAGGTGGGCACCGACGATGGCGGCTTCCTCCCGATCCGCGACGGGCGCTGGTACTTTCCCCCGAAGTATCGGCTTGATGGAGAAAGCCATTCTCGAAAGCTCCAGTGTCTTGGTGATGGAGGCTTCAACCATCCCCGAAAGTCTCATAATCATCGACGGAAGGGAGGGTTTTCGATCACTTCCCAACGTGGTGATCTCGGTTCATCGGTCTGTCGAAAGCAAAGCGCACGTTTCACTCATAGCCGACTACCTTCTGGCAAAACTGGCACGCACTTCATCCGGAAATGTAGTCGGACAATGAAGTGGTGATCCAAAGAGGTGGTGACGGTCTCATGTCCATTCTCAACGCCTGTCTTTTGACCAATTTGTCCGAACAGACACGCGTGGATCCTGACAAGCGACAATTGGCTTCCCACCTTCTGGTGTCTTAGTCGCACCTGATCAAGCCGCTCCCCGCCGATGGTCAACGTCGGGTGACCATGAAAATTCCCGACAGGCCTGAAAATGGTGACGCCGCTCGGCTCGGTTCGGCCGAATATTCAGTCGCGCGTGCACCTCGTCGAACGAGCCTTTGAACAAAATCTCCCCATCCCACCACAACGGCTGATCGCCGCGGCCGCCGAAGCGATCACACCGCGTCGGTCGTGGCCGCCATTGGCTTCGCCGACATGCAGCCCCCGGAGAGGGCGCCCGACGTTGCGTGAGAAGGGGCTAGGTTGCGGATTGGTCAAGAAAAAACATGCATGCGCATGCAAATATATTGACGATCATAATTGCCTTATTATATTGCATGCACATACAAATAAAATGAAAGCCCGCACGATGAGCGTTGTTACCGTCTACACCGATTATGTTTGTCCCTTTTGCCTGCTGGCAGAACAGGTGGTGACGGTCGCGATCGACGGCAGGGATATAGCCATTTCCTGGCGCGCCTACGAATTGCGACCTGAGCCGGTACCGACGTTGAGGCCGGAAGATCCCTACCTGCCGGCTATCTGGAACCGGTCCGTCTATCCGCTCGCAAACAGGCTCGGGGTCCCCATCAAGTTGCCGTCGATTTCGCCGCAGCCGCGGACAGGCAAGGCCTTTGAACTCCTCGCCTTGGCGCAGGATCTGGGACTGGATCATCGGTATTCCATGGCAGTGCTGCGAGCATTCTTTCAGGAGGATCGCGATATCGGCGATCCCGAAATCCTGATCGAATTGGCAGCGGAGGCGGGGATCGAGTCCAAACACGCCCGGCAGGCTCTCGAAAGCGGAGCTTTTGCCGCCCGCCACCGCGAGGCGCTGCGCCACGCCAGCGAAGACAGGGCGATTACGTCAGTTCCCACGATCGTGGCCGGACAACAGGTTTTCCGGGGTGTGCCCCCGCTGGGCGAATTGCAGCAGGCAATCGACCGGCTCGGCAGCATCGCCGGCAATAGCGGCCGCTCCCGTTAAACGACGCGGCCAAATCGACAGGCATCCGCCTTCACAAACCTCCAACTCCAAAAGGAAAATGCAATGAGCTGGTTTTATCTCGGAATCGCCGTGATCTTTGAGATCGCGGTCGCAATAAGTGCAGGGAATGCAAAAGGGTTCACCCGGTTCTCGTGGACCGTTGCAACCCTGGTCAGCGGGGCTATCGCCACCTTCTTCCTGAGCCTTGCCCTTCTCACCTTCGATGTGGGCGTGGGGTACGCAATCTGGACGTCCGTCTCTGGTGTCGGGATCGTCATTCTCGGCGCGCTGTTCTTCGGTCAGCAGCTCGACTGGAAGAAGGCGCTGGGGATTGTCTGCGTCATCGGCGGTGTCGTCGGCCTGCGCCTCAGTGGTGCTGCCTGACAGGCTGAAACACGGACTATCTCTTTCAATTTCATTCTGAACAAAAGGAACCGCAGATCATGGATAATTCCCAGAAGACCCAAAGCAATGGCACTGCATGGGGCATGCTGTTGCTCGCCAGCGCTTTCGAAATCGGCTATGCGCTCAGTGTTGGAGGCAGCCAGGCATTCACCGTTCTGAGCTGGTCACTTGCCGCCGCCGTATTCTTCCTGCTCACGCTCTACTTCCTCAGCGCCGCGCTGAGAACCATTGATGTGGGCATTGGCTACGCGGTGTGGGCGGGTATCGGCTCCGTAGGCGCAGCCGTCTTCGGCAGCATCTTGCTCGATCAACCGCTGACGTTGATCCAGGCAGTCTGGCTGGGTGTCATTATTGCAGGCGTGGTCTGGCTGAAGCTGGCTGATAGCGCCAAGCTCTCGGAAACGGCCTGATGTGTTCGGAACATTCCTGGTCCTTGAGCCAGCTCATGGAGGCGGCGGTCGCCTTCTCCGTGGACCATGTCCACAATGGCGGGATTCCCTTCACCGCTTTTGTCGTTGACCGGGACGGCACAATAATCGGGCGCGGGGTCAACCGCGTCCGGGATCAACACGACCCGACCGCGCATGCGGAAGTCGAAGCGATCCGCGACGCTTGCCGCGCACGCGGAACACCACACCTGCATGGGGCTATTCTTCTGGCTTCAGGAGAACCTTGCGCCATGTGTTACATGAGCGCGCTTTATGCAGGTATTTCGCAGGTCTTCTTCGCTGCAGATCGTGATGAGGCGGCAACGCATGGTTTCGACTATCGAGACGCATATGGGCTTTTTGCCCAGGATCCGCTGAGCTGGAGGACACCTCATGTGGCCAGACTGTCCGTCCCGGACGCTCTCCGTCCATTCTTGGATTTTGGTACCAGAGGTCAAAGCTGAAGGCGGTCACTTGTTACTGCGCTTGCATGAGCATACATATGTTTGAACAAGCGCAGATACATTCAAAGAGTCTTATCGATCATGTCCAACAGCAGTGGTTCCTGGCTTAAGCTGATCCACGCGGTCGCCAATGTCGAAGCTGATCTCGCCAAGGTCCTGCAAGACCGGCATGGCCTCGGCCTTTCGGATTATCGCGCCCTAGAGATCCTTTCCAGATCGCCCAGCTCCGAATTGCGTATGCAGGAACTGGCCACCCATCTGCAACTGAACCAAAGTTCCGTATCACGCATGGTCGAGCGTCTGGAGCGGGGCGGTTTCACGGTTCGTGATCTTTGTCCTGACGACAAACGCGGCGTCTATACCGTTCTCACCGACAAGGGACGTGCGCATTTTCAAGCCGCGCAGCCCGATTATGAGAGTGCGCTTGAGGCTGCCCTCAAGGAACATGGGAGCGCGGAACTGCTCCTGATCCAATCTGGAAACGCGGGAAAGACAGTCTGACTGGCTGCTGCCTTTCGGCGTGTTGCCCAGCCGACCAGCACAAAAATCCTGGGCGGAATTCTGAGCCTGATCGCCTGAGCCCGCAAGCGTCTCTTTCAACATGGGCGTTCAATGGCGAAAGTGCCGGACAATCAGGCTTCTTTCCGAAGCAAAATGACTGTCCCTGCCGGATCGCAAGTCCAGTGACCCGTCACGTCGGTCAAAGGCTCCAGTTCATCGCGTTTGGGAGAACCCAAAGCCGCCAGGGCAGATACGGGATCGTCGTCGAACATTTCTATCCAGACGTCTGTCTGGCTTTGATGCGGTACCCGGTCGATCCACAATGTCATTGAGCCGAATGAGAAGCCGGTGCTGTCCTTGAGTTCACGTGTTACCTTTAATCCGAGTTTGTCCCGGTAGAAGGCCACCGTTTCGTCCCACCGATACAGCGGCACCTTGATCGCGATGTTTTTGCCCGGTTCCATTTTCAATTCTCTTTCGATGCGTGTTGCCTATTTGTAAAATCCGTCGCGCAGCCTGATGCCGTGTTCCAGCCAGACCTTCATGGCGCAGAGCATTCCCGTCCAGCCTTCGCAGTTTCCCAGACAGGACTTCAAACCCGTTTCGGTTCCCGGCCAGCCGTATTCGTTGATCCGGACATACGTGCGCCCGTCTTCCAGTTCCTGAAAGGTGATGGTCACGGTGGTCCAGGTGCGAGCGTCATCGCTTGCCTCCCATTGCAGAACCACCTTCTCGTTCGGCACCACATCCTGCACCAGAACAGGAAAGGCGCCGGGAAAGTCATGAAAGTCCCAGGTGACCTCGGTGCCTGGTTCAATGCGGCCTCGAGCCCCGCCGGTCGTGAAAAATTCGGAGAGCTGATCCGGCTCGACGACTGCTTCAAACACCTCTGCGACCGGTTTGGATATCCGCCCGCCAACTGTGAATTTCAGTTCCACTGCACCGGTCCTTCTTGCTCTTCGACGCTATTATGTTATAGAATTATAACATGTCAACAGAAGATCAGGATGATGCGCTGTTCAAGGCGCTTGGCCACAGGACCCGCAGGTGCATGCTGGACCTTTTGAAGAACGGTCCGAAAACCACGGGTCAGCTTTGCGAAGCGTTGCCACAGATGGACCGCTGCACCGTCATGCAGCATCTGAAGGTTCTGGAAACAGCTGGGCTGGTAGTGGTCGAAAGACGTGGACGAGAACGTTGGAACCATCTGGATGCCCTGCCAATTCATGCAGTTCACGAGCGATGGATCGGTCCCTATGCCGCCTATGCAGCCAACATGCTGGGGGCTCTCAAGAAGAGCGTTGAACAGAATGAGGATCTTCAAACGCCCGCGGAAGCTGAAAGCGACGACACCTCAAATTTCTGACGATGCGTTGCGTTGCGTAAGTGTCGTTTGAAGCTGAGCGCTTGCGACAAGCATTCTCATGCAGGCGTGATCTCCCTCCGGCGGGGCTATCATCCGCAACCGGGCGCGCGCCTTACACCCAGGTGTCTTCCGCGCTTCTCGACAAACAGCAGATCCTGGTTTCGGGATGGCATTGGTCAATCCCGAATAATTCGATATTGGTATCGATGAGATAAAGCGGAAACGCTCTTCCGAGCGCTTGAATACAGTATTCAATTTCCAGAGAGTGGAGATTGTTGCAAGACTTGCAGTAGCTGGAAAGTGAATATCCTTTCTCCTGCAAGTCCTCGAGCGTTGTGCCGCTGCTTTGTTCCAATGGCTCAAGAATTCTTATGTTTAAAGACATCTTTGGCTCACCGTTTTTATCGTCTAAGCAGCTCCAAGGCGTAATTATTTTTTGGCGATGGGATCACTTGAAACCGTCGTCTTTTTTATGCGCGATCGGAAATGTTCTCAATTCGTGGGAGTACTTAAGTAGTATTTGAAGGGGGACACCCCAATAGGCCTCGGGCGACCGGGAATCTTGGCATGATTTTTACGCATTAAGTCCTGGAACCCGATTGCTTCCCAGACGGAGTTTCCGCCACATCTGCGGGTCGATATTGAACGCGGAATCTTAAATGCCCCCAGCTTCAAAAGATGATTGCGTTGCCAAATGCCTTCACAACATTGCCGTGCGCATGCTGCGAGCCGAGCGATAATGGTCCGGATCGCGCGGCCGGAGGATTTACCGCAACTGCTTCGGCTGATCCGGGACCATGCACGGTACGAGGGCGGGGCAGCCACCATCGAACAAAACGTGTTGGATCGAATCCTTGAGGTCGAGGTTCCACCGGTTCGGATCTTTGTTGCCGAGATTGATCAAATTGCAGGATATGCCGCGCTGACGACGGATTATTCGCTCTGGTCCGGAGCGCGATACGGTCATCTCGATTGCCTCTTCGTATCGGCGGAATATCGGGACAATGGCGTCGGCCAGGCGCTGTTCTGCAAGGTGCGTGAAGCGGCGCAATTGGCCGGATGTGTTCGACTTGAATGGCAGACGCCTGACTGGAACAGGCAAGCGACGGCATTTTACAGAAGAAACGGCGCCAATTGTTTATCGAAGACCCGTTTTGTTCTCGAGCTGGGAGCAAAATCGCAAGACTTGGTCTGATCGGCCTGATTGGCCCGGGCAAATCGAGGTGATTCCAGACTTTTGTTCGACATTTTCGACTAAATAGGCCGACTTCTGAAATGCGGATTCAGGCTTTCTTCAGCTTTAGATTGCTCAATGATCTGGTGCAAGTTGGCGCTAATCATGAAGTCGCGGCATGTCTACAGAAGTCAACATCCTCATTCGTTCCATGCGTCAGCTGGTACCCAATCCGGAGACGAGCGCGATCCTGTCTGCTATGGGGGTTTCCTACTGGGCCTATGACCCGGTTGCAGAAGAGCTGTGCTGGCAAAGAACGGATCCGACATCTGTCAGAGGGTATCGTCTGGCAAAACTGTCCATTCACAGGGCGCTTCAGTACTACGTGCAGCGGGACAGAACCCGCTTCTTGCAGGTGATTTCCAACGCGGTGGAGCACGGTCTGTCTCAGACGACCCGCGTGACCATGAAAACGGATGGCAGTTTAAAGTCCTACGACCTGGTAGCCTCTCGAATTTCAGGCAAGCCGGCGTTTCTGATCATCGGGCTGATGAAGGAGTGCCTGCCGGAAGCGCCCGTAAACGCGGACTTGCCAGACATTCTGCAGAACCTGTCCAACGTCTTCATTTCCAACGCCAGTGCAGTCCTGATTACCGACAACAAGGGGGTGGTGCGGTCCGCCAATCGCCAGTTCCTGAAACTGTTCGGCATCAATAACGCCAAACAGATCGTTGGACGGGATGCGAGAACGATCCCCAACTACATAGGCAAGAAGCTCGCCTCGGCATTTGCCGAGATCTTGAGGAGCAACTTTGCGTCCAAGGGAACGCTTAAATTGCCTCGTTCCGAGGGAGAGCCTGTCGAGGTTCTCTACGATCTCCACCCGATGGTGCTGGACAATCCAAACGGCGGCATCATCTTTGCCGGCGAACTTGCCACCCATTCAATGGAAATCTCCGCCTCCGAAGTTCTGGATGCGGTGCCTACGCCAATTCTGGTTGCGGATCTGGATTCTCGCCGGATCAAATACGCCAACAAGGCCGGCCGCGGCGAACTTGGCCTGTCCGCCAGGCAGATTGGAACCGAACGCCTTTCCGACACGCTCATGAGTGCCAACGACGTGCGCGACCTGACACTTGTTCTCGACAAGGTCGGCTGGGATGCCGGACGCGTGTGGCAGGTTCAAAGCCATATCGGCCTCAAGCGCCACTACCGCATCCGCACATGTTTCATTGGCAAGCAGTCCTCCCGGCAAGTGGTGCTCGAGTTTCTGCCGGTTCGGCTGGAAAAAGACAAACCTGGCAATGAGAAGGCGCAAAACTTCTTCACGCGTCTGCTTGACATGAGTTTCAACTGAACCGCCCGTCGAAGGTCGCCTTTGAGACCTGCTCACGCAGGTCTCTCTTGTGCAAGGCATTTCACTGGTTCGCTCTTCATCGAACCGCACCATACCGGCCATTTGCCGTCAGATCGTGACAGTCATTTCCTCCATGACAGATCCATAACCACCTGCCATCAGACCGGTGATTTTACCGTCCACGAGATGAAGATCGACGGTAATGACACTCGGCGAAGCGGGGGTCATGAAGTGCCCCTGTTCAATCACGAGCCGAGACTTTTTCTCGTTCAGCAGGTCATGGAGCACGCAGGCAAGCGGGCCTGCAGCCATCCCTGTGGCGGATTCCTCTTCAATCGCATAGCGCGGTGCGAACATGCGGGTGGTGGCGTCGGCTTGCGTGGCGCTGCGGTCGGTCGTGAAGACATAGTAGCCGATCAGGTCCAGCTTGTTGCTGATGTCGTTGATCTTCGACTGGTCCGGGGCAATCCGTTTCAGGACATCGGCATCGCGGACAGCAATCACGATGAAACTGTTGCCTGTATTCACGAGAACCGGACGCAGGCGATCATCCAGTTGCTCTTCGTCCAGCCCGAGCGACGCCAGGACGTCGGCTTCGCTGACGCCGCGGTCTGCCCACTCCGCGCTCCGTTCATATGTCGGGGCGAGCTGCTCCATGTAGGCCGCACCGTTCTTGATGACGATCTTGCGTGGGCCGTCGACGGTTTCCTTCGAGGTAACACCCTCCCGTACCCGGCCGAGTTCCGCCATGTAGCTGAAGGTTGCGATTGTCGCATGGCCGCAATGGGCGATCCGCCGGTTCGGCGTGAAGAAGTCCAACTTGAACCCTTCCGTCGCCGATTTGGACACGAATGCGGTTTCTGACAGCCCGATCTTGCCTGCTACGGACAGCATGTCTGCTTCCGACAGGCTGTCAGCGTCAAGGACGACACCCGCCGGGTTGCCGCCAAAGGCTTCCGAGCCGTTGCGGCGGGTAACGAACCCGTTCACGATACGAGCGACAATTTCTTTGGCTTCATTCATCTCAACATCCTTTCCGTCATTAACTGGACACAAGAATGATGACGACTTATTACTCTTTCAATGCCTTAATACATGAGTCAGTTTCATGAATGAGCGGGACGAGCTGCAAAACCGGTTGTTGCTGAATGCATCGTTGCTGCACGCGATCGCGGAGGAAGGCAATTTCTCTCGGGCTGCTCTTGCGATTGGGCTGGAGCAATCAGCTGTCAGTCATCGCATCAAGTCTCTGGAAGCCGCGCTTGGCATCCGGCTTTTCGAACGGACAACCCGGCGTATTGTGCCCACGGAAGCTGGGCGGATCGTCTGCGACGCCGCGCAACGTTGCCAGGAGATCCTGGGCAGTGCCTTGTCCCGGATAACGGACGTAAAAACGTCCAGGACCATCCGCTTGTCCGTGTCGTCCTCGGTCGCCATGAAATGGATCGTTCCGGCTCTCCAGCGGGCGCAATCTGCCGGCCTTGATCTCGTGGTAGATGTGGAAGACAGGCTCATTGATCTTCATGCGGGCGAAGCGCAGGCCGCGATCCGCTACGGTGCCGGCCCCTATCCCGGTTTGCATGCCGAAGCGCTCCTGACGGCGCAACTGGTGCCCGTCGCTCGGCCCGGCCTCCTGGAAGGACCGATGGTTCCCGGTGGGGAGCAGTCCGCTCTGCTTGCCGACAAGTCCGGCACATCGGACGGGACCGGCTTCAGCTGGAGCGATTATTTCAAGGGCCGGAACTGGGCAGAGCCGCCTGCAAAGCCCGTGAGCTCCTTCGCCCGGGCGGATCTTGCGATCCAGGCTGCCATCAGCGGTATGGGCATCGCGCTCGGTCGGACGCTGCTGATCGAAAACGACATCGAGGCAGGATTTCTGGAAGTCGTCGGGCCGCCTGTCGCCTCGAAAGCAAAATACTGGCTTGTCACGACGGCCGCCTATGCGGGCACGGAGGGTTACCGCGACCTGCGAGCCTGGATCGGCAGTGAAATCGAGACCGCGCGCGACCAGCACAGAAATCTGCTTGCCCGGGTCTGAACGCCTCTTGGACAATGGGAACTGACCTTATGAGCGCCCTAGCGCCTTTTTAATGAGAGGCAAACAGCATCTTGTTGACGTTCACAAGATGCTCTTCCATGGCTTGTCGAGCGCCTGAAGCATCCCGATTTTCGATGCACTCCAGTATTTTTCCGTGCTCGTCACTGTGGACCTGGCGCAATTCGGGCCGGAGGGTGTTCTTCTTCATGACCCCCCATTCGGTTTCGTTGCGCACTGCGCTGACGATGTCATAGACCTTGCAGAACAGATAGTTTCTCGCAGCTATTGCAATAGCCCGATGAAACTTGTCGTCGGCCTGTTCGAATTCAGCGATGGAGATCGCCTTCAGCGATTGCTGATAGGCGTCCCGAACGTTGCCAACTTCCTTCGCGCTGCCGCGCGTTGCTGCCATAGCGGCAACGTCGGGTTCAATCGTCAGCCGCAACTCCATAACTTCCTGCGGCCCGGAATTGCGCGCAATCTGCTCGAAAAAATCGTCGTGATCCTGCGCTTGCTGGTCCAACTCGCTTGAATCGGCAACAAACGTACCACTGCCAACGCGGCGGATAACCTTTCCCTCCGCCTCAAGTGCAGTCAGCGTCTTGCGGATGATGGTCCGGCCACCTCCGAATTGCTCCATCATTTCCTTTTCGGTCGGGAGCCGGTCTCCGACGCTCAATGTTCCGTCGCTAAGACCGGTTTCGATAAAGCTGCGCAACGCATCGGCTACGGACCGGGCGCGCTCGCGTATATTCTGCTCTGCTTCAACTGGCTTCATGGCTCAATATTATTCACTTAATGATATCCTTTTGAGGATCATTATAGGCAAAAGGGTTATATTTAGCAAGCTCGCTCGAATTCACCATCTCCTTATTTTTCTGATAGTTAGCCAGTTACGCACAAAATTTCCAAGATCAAAAAGAACTCAAAAAGATATTAAAAATAAAAAGGTGCTTGTAAGGTTGCGGATTGTTGGTACTCTAAAAGGATCAATTCTAACACCGCGAGGGGAAAATGAGCGTGGAAATCATCACTGTCGGAAAACTGACCGAAGCAATTGCAAAGCGGAAAATCCCGCTCAATGCCGCGACCAAAGCGAACGGATTTGTCTTCGTGTCCGGCCTGCCGCCGGTCAACTGGCAAACCGGCGAGCTTGTACGTGGTGACATCGAGACCCAGACCCGTCAGTGCCTTGAGAATGTCAAGGCGACTTTGGAGGCGGCCGGTTCGTCTCTGAGCAAGGTATGCAAGACCACGATTTACGCGGTCAACTGCGCTTACTTCAATGAAATCAATGCGATTTATGCGGAGTACTTTCCGGATAATCAGCCGGCGAGGACCTTTGCTACTGTCGGCGCCTGGCCGTGGGAGTTTGATATCGAGATCGAAGCAATCGCACTCGCCTAGTCGCTGGGGGCCGCAATGAAACTTTGCAGAATAGGAGACCCGGGCCTGGAACGGCCCGCGATGATCTCCGTCAACGGTAGAATACTCGACCTTTCAGGCGTGATTGACGATATCGACGGAGCCTGGTTGGCATCCGGTGGGATCACGACGTTGCGGGGTGTTGACCCCTCAAGTCTTCCTGAAGTGAACAACGGCATCCGGCTGGGTGTGCCCGTAGCGCGCATCGGTAAGATTGTTTGCGCGGGCATGAACTATCGGGACCACTGCCTGGAAGCTGGCCTGCCGATCCCGGAACAGCCTGCGCTGTTCATGAAGGCAACCTCTTCGCTGAGTGGTCCCAATGATCCGGTCGTTCAGCCCGCCGGATCGACGCAGCTCGACTGGGAAATTGAACTTGCCGCCGTCATCGGCCGGACCGCACGTTCTGTGTCGTCTGACGAAGCCTTGTCCTTTGTTGCCGGATACACAATTCTGAACGACGTTTCAGACAGAGACTTTCAGTTCAATCACGGTGGCCAGTGGTTCAAGGGAAAGAGCGCAGACACGTTTTGTCCGGTGGGGCCGTGGCTCGTCACAGCGGACGAGATTAACGATCCTCAAGCCCTCAGTCTCAAACTGTCAGTGAATGGCAAGGAGATGCAGTGCGGCAATACATCGTCGATGATATTTGGCCTTGCCGAACTCATCGCCCATGTAAGCAGCTACATGACACTTGAGCCAGGCGACATCCTTAGCACTGGGACGCCTCCCGGTGTGGGCATGGGGCAAAAACCCGATCCACGGTGGCTCGCGCCTGGTGATATCATGCGGCTCGAGATCGAGGGCCTCGGCGCTCAAGAGCAGAGGGTCGTCTCATGAGCCTGGTACTATCGATGGACAGTATGCAGCAACCCGATACAGAAGAGATCCTTCTGGAATTCCGCAACCTGAGCAAATCCTATGAGACACGTGGTGGGGCCGTGCTTGCGGTGTCCAACCTGAACCTGCAGGTCCGGGATGGCGAATTCCTGACGATTGTTGGCCCGAGCGGCTGCGGAAAGTCGACGCTCCTGAACATGCTGGCCGGACTTGAGAGGCCGTCCGAAGGAGAAATCCTGCTTCGTGGGCGCCCTGTTGCCGAAGCGCAGCGCGAAATCGGCTACGTGATGCAGAACGACAATCTGTATCCCTGGCGAACGCTCATTCAGAACGTGATGTTTCCCTTGGAAATCCGTGGGATACCAGCCCGGAAACGGAAGGCGATCGCCGAGGAATATCTGGCCAAGGTTCAACTGGACGGTTTTGAGGACAAATATCCCTACGAGCTGTCTGGCGGCATGAGACAGCGAGGCAACATCGTCCGTGCTCTGTCTTTTTCACCCAGCCTGCTGATCATGGACGAGCCGTTCGGACCACTCGACGCCCAGACTCGACTGCTGTTGCAAATGCAACTTCTCGAACTTTGGCGAGAAGAGAAGAAGACGGTGATCTTCATTACGCACGACCTTCCCGAAGCCATCGCTCTCGGGGATCGGGTGATGGTGATGAGCGCGCGGCCTGGACGGGCAAAATGTTTGCTCGACGTCGATATTCCGCGCCCGCGCGACATTTCGCACATCCACGAGGAAAGTAGTTATCGCGAACTTTTGACCCGATTGGGGGACGAATTGGCGGAGGAGATCAAGATTACCGTCGCTTCGAAAAGAGGGGGGTAGACCCGATGCAATGGAATTTCTCTGTCAAACAGAAGGTGATTTCCTGCCAGCTTCTGCTTTGCTTCGGCCTCCTGTCGTTCTGGCAGTTCGCCTCCGGTACCTTGATAGATCCGTTCTGGGTGTCCCGGCCAACCGATATCGCGCATTACATCACCGATTGGGTCTTCCAGGGTGACTTTTGGCATCACTTCAAGTTCACCATGGCCGCCACCTTCATTGGTTTTACAGCCGGTGGGATTACGGGGTTCTTTACAGGCTTGATCCTCGGTCGTGCCGAGTTCTGGGCGCGCGTGCTGGATCCGTTCCTGGTTGCTATCAACGGCATTCCGCGAGTTGCTCTCGCGCCGTTGTTTGTTGTCTGGTTCGGTATCGGTCTCATGCCGAAGATAGTTCTGGTGTTCACGCTGGTTTTTTTCGTGATCTTCTACAATACCTATTCAGGCGTCAGGAGCGTGGAGAGCCACTATCTGGATCTGGCCCGCGTGATGGGAGCCAATGACCGGGTGATGTTCAGGAAGGTCATCCTTCCGGCCGCCATGCCTTACATCTTTCTCGGGATCAAGCTGTCGATACCATATGCGCTGATCGGCGCGATCATCGGTGAATTCGTGGCATCAAGCGCTGGCCTGGGCTGGAAAATCCAGGTGGAAACAAGTCTCTACAATACAACAGGAACGATGGCCGGGCTGATCGTTCTCATGACGATCGTCATGGTGATGAATTGGGGACTGGACCATATGGAACGTCACCTTCTCGCCTGGCGGCCACGGCAGAAGACCCTGGGCGCGGAAATCTAGTCCCGCCACAAGTTATAAAAAGCAAAAAAACAAGCAACACCAAGACATGCTCCCTTGGTGAACAGGAAAACTGCAAGCTGATTTTGAAATATCACCTGAAGAAGGAGGACTGACATGCATACCAGAAGATCAATTCTTAAAGTTGGCGCAGCGGCAACCGCTCTTGCGTCAATAACAGGTACCCGCTCCGTATTCGCAGCTGAACCGGTCACCATCACCCAGGCTGTCACGGCGCTGGCCTTCATCCAGAATTATGTCGCTGACAGTCAGGGCTTTTTCGAAACGAACGACCTCAACGCACATTTCATCGACACACGTGGCGGTGGCCCGGATGTCCAGCTGGTTCTGGCAGGACGCGCCGACTTCACCACCAACGATGGTGCGCAGGTGCTGCCTGCCGTTCAAAGGGGGCAGAAACTTGTTTGTGTCCTCAACCTTTTGAACCGCTCCATAATCAATGTCACGATGAGCAAGCGAGCCGCGGAAGCCGCGGGTGTGAGCGAATCCTCACCCTTCGATGCCAAGGTTGCTGCCCTGCGCAACATGCGCATCGGCGTCACGCGTCCAGGGTCGCTGACCTGGCAGACTGCTCGTTCGAACCTCATCAATGCGGGAATGAATCCGGACACGGACGCACAAGTCATCGGTGTCGGTGGGGCCAGTGCACTGGCGGCCGCGCTCGAGAATGACAACATCGACGCCATGTATATTTCCGTGCCAATCGGTGACCGGGTTGTCGCCCGCGGTAATGGCATAACGCTCATCGACAATGCGCGGGGAGAAGATCCAAACATTCCATACTTCTTGATGGAAGGCCTTTGGGTCACGCCACAGTTTATTGATCAGCACCCGGAAACCGTCGGCAAAGTCGTCAAGGCCCTGCACAGCGCCTCGAAGTTCATTGTCGAAAAATCGTCTGAAGAGGTCGCCAATGCAGTCAGCCATGTCTTCGGGCAGATCGATCGCGACGTGCTCGTGGCGGCCTGCGACCGCGTGAAGGGAGCGGTTTCTGTCGATGGCATGGTGCGTGAGGAAGAACTGGACTCGACTACCAAAGTTCTGCGGGAAAATGGCTTTCTCACCGAGAACTTCACGGTGCCGGACATTTTCGACCCTCGGTTCCTTTGATATCGGCCGGGTGCGGTCCCGCGCCCGGCTTCACAAACCCAACGGGATACTCCAATGCAGTTTGTAAGCTACAAGTGGCTGGACATGCCTCGTCTTGGCGTCCTTCGAGACGGACTTGTCTACCCTCTCGATGTGTGTGGTTTCGATGGCCATCTGCTGGACCTGATCGACGCTGGACCACATACCCTGGACGCAGTCAAACGGACACTAGGACTGCTCACGACAGATCAGTCGGTCGGGCCACTTTCTGACCTGACACCGCATGCGGCTATTCCCCGACCTCGCCGAACGATCTTTTGTGCGGGTAAAACCTATAGAGATCACGCGATCGAATACTCCAAGAGCGGCTACGACAAAACGGATGCTCAGGAAGTACCGGACAAGCCTGTTGCGTTTTTCAAGCTTGCCGAATGCGTGGTCAGTTCCGGTGATAGCGTCGAAGCGCAGCCAGACGTTACAGAAGAAATGGATTACGAAGCCGAACTGGCTTTTGTGTTGAAGAGTGGTGGGCGTCATCTGTCCGGCGAGAAAGCCCGCGACGCGATATTCGGATACTTCCTGGTCAACGACCTGACAGCAAGAGACTGGCAAAAAGGTCATGACCAATGGGTCGTTGGCAAGTCCTTTGACGGGTACATGCCTATGGGCTCGGTGATTGTCACGGCGGATGAAATCTACGACCTCAACCAGCTTGCCTTTGAATGCTATGTCAACGACGAGAAACGTCAGCATGGCAATCCAGCCGACCTCTTGTTCAAACCCCAGGACCTGATCGAGTATTTCTCCAGGGGTATCACGTTGTTGCCCGGTGATATTTTCTCAACCGGCTCACCACTTGGTCCGGGGATCGGGTTTAAACCACCCAAATTTCTCCAGCCAGGCGACAATGTCAGGATCTGTTCCCGGCAGATGGGTGTCTTGGAAACGCCGATAATTTGATCTTCTGACGTTTCTAAGTATCTGAATAAATTGAGATATGACAAGAAACCGGTTCTTGTCGGAAGCTAGAGTAACGGCAAGTACGCACTTAACGGGAACGCCTCAATGAGCACCGAAC
>NZ_BAAGIB010000006.1:0-148329 GCF_054658235.1 Roseibium sp. LAB1
TGCTGGTGGATCATCGATTATAACCGCCAGTCGCTCGACGGCATCGTCCGCGAAGGCCTGTTCGACCGGGTGGAGAAGATCTTCGATGCTTTCGGCTGGCAGGTTGTCCGGGTCAAATATGGCGCCTTGCAGCGCGCGGCTTTCGCAGAGCCGGGCGGTGACAAGCTGCGCCAGTGGATCGACGACTGTTCCAACCAGGAATATTCCGCACTCACCTTCATGGGCGGGGCGGTGTGGCGCAAGCGCCTGATGGACGATCTGGGAGACCAGGGCGACGTTACCGCGCTGATAGACCGCCGGTCCGACGACGAACTGGCGGACCTGATGGAAAATCTCGGGGGCAATTGCACCCGGACCATGGCCGAGGCCTTTGCCGCCATCGACAACGACAGGCCCACCTGTTTCCTGGCCTATACCATCAAGGGCTGGGGCACGCCGATTGCAGGTCACAAGGACAATCACGGCGGCCTGATGAACAAGACCCAGATGGCCGAGTGGCAAAAGCACATGGGGGTTGCCGAGGGTGAGGAATGGGAGCCCTTTGCGACCGTTCCGGACGTCGGCGCGCTGAAGGCATTCCTCGACAAGGTTCCGTTCTTCGCCAAGGGCATGCGGCGCTTTTCCGACGACAAACTCGCCGTGCCTGCCATCGAGCTGGCGTCAGATCGGGATATCTCCACCCAGATGGCCTTCGGCAAGGTGCTGGACGACCTTTCCAAGGGAGACAGCAAGCTGGCGGAGCGCATTGTCACCACATCGCCGGACGTCACCGGCACCACCAATCTCGGGCCCTGGGTCAACCGGCGCAAGCTGTTTGCCCGCAAGGCCATGGCCGATGCCTTCATCGAGCACCGCATCCCCTCGACCGCAAAGTGGGAGTTCACACCCGAGGGGCAGCACATCGAACTTGGCATCGCCGAGATGAACCTGTTCCTGCTGCTGGGGGCTGCCGGTCTTTCCCATTCGCTCTTCGGCGAACGGTTGATCCCCATCGGCACGGTGTATGATCCCTTTGTCTGCCGTGGCCTCGATGCGCTCAACTATGCCTGCTATCAGGATGCCCGCTTCATGATTGTCGGCACGCCGTCCGGCGTGACCCTGTCTCCGGAAGGCGGTGCCCACCAGTCCATCGGCACGCCGCTGATCGGCATGAGCCAGGACGGACTGGCGGCCTTCGAGCCCGCCTTTGCCGACGAACTGGCCGTGATCATGGAATGGGCCTTCGATTATCTGCAGCGGGACGGGGAGGGGGATCCGGACGAGCGCACCTGGCTGCGCGACGAGACCGGCGGTTCCGTCTATCTGCGCCTGTCGACCAACCCGATCGAACAACCGGTCAAACGAGCCGACGATGCCTTCCGCCAGGGCGCCATAGACGGTGCCTACTGGCTGCGCAAGCCCGGCCCCAACTGCGAGGTCGTGATTGCCTATCAGGGCGTCGTGGCCCCCGAAGCCATCAAGGCGGCTGGCGAACTTGCCGGCAACCGGCGCGATGTCGGCGTTCTGGCCGTCACCTCCGCCGACCGTCTCAACGCCGGCTGGACGGCAGCCCAAAGGGCGCGCTCACGCGGCAATGCGGCTGCCAGATCCCATATCGAGCAGCTTCTGGGTGCTCTGCCGGGCCATTGCAAACTGATCACGGTTATCGACGGCCACCCGGCAACGCTCGCCTGGCTTGGCGGTGTCGCCGGGCACCAGACCATCCCGCTCGGCGTCGAACATTTTGGCCAGACCGGCACGATCGGCGACCTCTACCGCCACTTCGGCATCGATGCCGCATCTATCATCGAGAAGGTCAACGGCCTCACGCCTGGGCGGTGGGTTTAGGGGTACAGATCCTCAATCCTGTTTGGAATACACGTCACGTTTTTTGCCTTACACCGGCAAGGTCACCGGTGTTTCCATTCAGGCTCCGCTTGGCACCTTGAGCCACAGGGTTACCAGGTCGAGCTTGTCCTGGTTTGAAAGACCCAGGTCTTCGAGGTTCATCCATGTCTGAAAATGCAGGGCGTGGCGTATGGTCGGATCGACAAGATTGCTGTCACGGGTTTCGCCAAAGTTGATGATCAGGCCGTCGGCGACCCCGCCCAGGAACTTTGCCACTTCTGCCATTGGCTGCTGAAGGGCAGGAACTTCTCCTACATCGCGAAAGGACACCGTCCACATTTTGTGTGTGCGTGAAAAATAGTCGTAGAACGCCCCAAGCGCTGCCCTCAAACGTTTGATCGGGTCCGGTATTTCCGTCCACGAGGCAGGATCAGGTGGTGGATTGAGCGACAGCCAGTGCGCCGTACAGGCCTGGAAGACGGCAGTCTCGTCGGGGAAATGCCGGTAAACTGTCAAGCGCTGCACGCCGGCGCGCTCCGCGATAGCGCTGATCGAGGTGTTCCTCGGCCCCAATTCCTCATGCAGATGCATCGTTGCTTCAACGATTTTCTGGCGCGTTTCCTCCTGGGATTTAGCGCGTTCGGACATCTTGTAGGACCGCTTGCTCTTCATTCGAGTGAACATACGTGTTCACTAAACAGTTGACAAGAGAATTCAGCTCCCCTACGTAGTCAAATACATTGAACAGTGATGTTCATTGAAATTAAAAGGACGCCTGGAATGTCTGATTTCGAACCGCCCGTGATGCAGGGCGTGCAACGCGTTAGTGCTCAGTGGAGCGCCTTGCCTTCGTGGCTTCCCGTTCCCGGATTGGGGGGCTTGCCCGTGAACAGTTTTCTGTTGAAAGGGCGTGATCCTGTGCTGGTCGATACCGGACTTGGCAGTCTGGGCGCATCTTTCGTCGAAGCGCTTCAACAGGAGGTCGACCTGGACGATTTGCGCTGGATCTGGTTGAGCCACACCGACCCGGATCACATCGGCAACCTTGAAAGCGTGCTGGACATCGCGCCGAATGCAAAAGTGGTCACCAACTTCCTGGGAATGGGCAAGATGAACCTTGCCGGCATGGACATCTCGCGTGTGCATCTGCTCAATCCGGGTGAGAGCCTTCAACTGTCAGATCGCAAGCTCGTTCCGGTGCGCCCGCCCTATTATGACGCCCCCGAGACGATGGGGTTCTTCGATGACCTGGAGAGGGCTCTTTTTGCTGCCGATGCCTTCGGCGCCATACTGCCCGAACCAGCTGCAACGATCGATGATGTCTCGCACGAGACACTGCGTGATGGACTTGTCGCCTGGTCGTCGATCGACGCGCCCTGGTTGACAGCGGTCGACCGCGAAACTTTCGGCAAGACGCTGAAAAGCATGGAGCGTCTGGACCCGAATATCATTCTTTCAGGTCATCTTCCTCTCGCCAGAAAGAGCGCCGATCCGCTCACGGGGATCGTCGAACGAGCCTACTGCTGCGGCGCAAGTGAGACCATCGATCCGCTTGCTATCGAGCATATCGAGGCCGCCTTCGCATAAGAACCAACAAGGGAAATGGAAAGGATTGAAGCCATGCGGCTTTCCTTGAACTATCTGGAAAGGCTTCGACGGCGCATCAGGATCCGGCGCTCGGAATATGAGCTGGACCGGTTGCCGGACTATCTGCTGAGGGACATCGGCCTTGATCGAACTGTTCCGGTGACCCGCGTGTCACGATCGACCGACTGAGGCGGTCGCCTCAGCAAATTCATCACTCGACATTCCCCAAACCTCACCAATCCCGCCTTGTGCAAAGGCCCGGGAACAGGCGTCGGCGCGCCTGCTCAAAAGCTAAGGACGCCGACTGTTTCAATCAGAACCGGAAACATGACATGCATACCCATACCTTGACCGACATGAACCGCCGCACCGTCGAACGGTTTCTTGCAGGCACCCATTCCCGCAATATCGATGACGTCGAAATTATCGACGAAACCGTTGGCGACACCATTGTCTGCCACGGGTTTCCCGGGTTCGTCATCGATGATCACGAGAGCTACAAGAACTTCTTCCGGGTGTTCCGGCAGTCCTTCACCGACATGGACTGGAAGGTGGATGCTCTTGTCGCCGACGAGGCACATGTTTCCGCCCGTTGGCAAATCACCGCCAGTTTTACCGGAGATTTCGCCGGGCAAAAGGCCGATGGCCGCCGGATAACCTTTGATGGGATGGTGCTCTACCGGATGGAAGGCGGACTGATCGCCGAAACGTGGCTGCATATCAACGAGATGCAGCTTCTGACCGCGATTGGCGCGCTTCCGGCGCTGGCCGCCTGAAACTTCGATGAAACGTCCCTGACGCAACCGGGTGGACCTGAAAGCGTCCACCCGTTTGTCAGACCCAAGGAAAATGAATGTTCTCGACACGCATCACCCGGGCGTTCAACCTCAAGGCCCCCATTGTCAACGCCGGCATGGCGATGATTGCCCGGCCAGAACTTGCCGCTGCTGTTTCCAATGCTGGGGGCCTTGGAACCATTGGCTGCGACATCAATCCGCCCGATGTCCTGCGAGAGATGATCCGGCAAACCAGAACCCTCACGGACAAGCCATTCGGGGTTGATCTCATCGGCGACTTCGTCACCGATGACCATGTCGCCGTCCTGATCGAGGAAAACGTACAACTGGCAATCTTCTTCTGGACCTTGCCGGCCCGGGAGCAGACTGAGCGACTTCGAGAGGCAGGCGTTCGGCTCTGGATTCAGGTTGGCAGTGTCAGGGAAGCCGTCGACGCGCTGGCTCTTGGTATCGACGGCATGATCGTGCAGGGCGCTGAAGCCGGTGGACACAACAGGTCCGAAGCTTCGACGATGACCTTGTTCCCGCGATTGCGCCGGTTGTATCCCGATCTGCCTTTGCTTGCCGCCGGAGGCATTTTCGACGGCACCACGATGGCCGCCGCAATGGTGCTCGGGGCAGACGCCGTCTGGTGTGGCAGCCGCTTTCTGGCTGCAGAGGAATCCGCCGCCCATGATGACTACAAGGCAAAGGTGGTCGCAGCTGATGTTGGCGATACGTCCATCACGAGAATATACGGTCCCGAATGGCCGGATCAGGCCATGCGCGCGATCCACAATGACGGATTGAAACAGGCGATCGGCCGCGAAGATGCAGCGATCGCGGATGCGGCGAACATGAATATCGGCAGCACGTTGCTAAACGGCACAAGAATCCCGCTACCGCGTTACAGCGCCATTTTGCCGACGCGAGAGTTCAGTGGAGACATCGAGCAGGCCTGCCTGACCGCGGGCCAAAGCGCCGGCAATATCCAGGATATTGTTCCGGCCGGCCGGATTATCCAGGACATGATGGCCGACGCGGAAGCCGCATTGTTGACGCTGCGTGGTTGATCGACCAAACGTGGTGGCCTGCCGCTTCATGCGAAGGCCACCATGTTCCCGGCCAGGTGTTTGATGCCTGCCGCCAACCTGAAAAGATCCCTTGGAACCATGACTGACACAACCTACCAGATCAGGGCATTTGTGCCCGGCGATGGTGCCGCGCTTGCCGCCATCTATCAAAGTGCGGTTGATCAGATCGCCAAGGCTGACTACTCCGAAGTCCAGCGGGCAGCCTGGCTTTCAATTGCGCCGACGGGTGATGCCATGGAAACGGCCTATGGTGACGGAAGGCTCGCGCTCGTGGCGGTTGATCACGAGTCGCAAGCAATCGGATTTTCCGACCTCGAGGACGACGGTCATATCCAATTCCTCTACGTTGCTCCCGGCGCAGCCGGACGCGGTGTCGGCTCAGGCTTGATCGCGACGCTTGAACGTGCAGCACGACAACGGGGCCTGGAGCGCATCTCCTCCGAAGCGAGCGAGACGGCACTGCCCGTGTTTCTGAAGCAGGGCTTTGAATGCCTGCATCGTCGCGACCTGAAAATCGAGGATGTCTGCATACACAATTACAGCGTCGAGAAGCTTCTTTGAGGGGTTCGAAAGCTGGTGGTCGTACGGCAATGGTACCGGTGCTTCAGCGCGCCTTTTCAATCTGGTCCTGATGGCTGTCCAGCCACTTCTGAAGGTCGCGCTCGGCACTTTCCAGGCTTTCGGCATTGATGGCACGCAGGTTCAAGGCGCGCGTGATGGCGCGCGTCCGCTTGTTGATCGCAAAGTCGGCGGGAATCGTCTCGAGATTGTCCACGCCCAGTTTGTCGTAAAGGGAGAGCAGGCGGTTCTGGACGGTTCGCAGCGACAGGCCTTGCCGAACAGCAATAATCTTGTCCGACAGGCCGAGGGCCATGTCGAGAAGAACGGCATATTCGCTGTCCGTGAGTGTGTCGTGGGTCCGGATGTGACGCTGCTGAACCCGGTGAATCTCCTGGTCCACCACAATCTGGGCTTCCAGAAAGACGCCACGCAATGCCAGGTGAAGCCGTTCCTGCGTCGCCGTCTTGAGCACATACCCGTAGGAGGTTTCCTGGGGAACGATACGCGCAATGCCGCGCAGGTATGCCTCATCAGAATAGTTCGACCAGAACAGGATGCGGGTCTGAGGACGCTCGCGCCAGATCGTCCGGGCAGCATCGATACCGTTGCGTTCCTTCATTTGCAGGTCCATCACGACCGCCTGAATGGAATGTTTGCGTGCCAGTAGCTCGCCTTCCAGGCCGTTGGTTGCAAGGAAGATATCCTTGACGTCCGGCAAGGCCAGCTGAAGGGCTTCGCTCAAATACCCGGCATGGAATTGGTCGTCCTCGACAAGAAGCACTTTCATGCCAGTTCTTCCTCGCCGGTCTGAGGTGCCGGCTCCTGGCACGAGGCACTGGCCAGCGGCAACTTCACTGTTACGGTCGTTCCCGTCTTGCTCGACATGCTGAAATCGGCGGCGATTAGCCTTGCCCGTGTGCGCATGTGGGCAATGCCCCCTGTTGCCTTGCTGGTCTGCCGGCCGAGCCGGGAGCCCGGAAGCCCCTTGCCATTGTCCCTGATCGTCATCTGCAGGCCGGATTTCACGCGCTTCACGGTGACGCTGATGTGGTCGGCGCCGGAATGGCGGGCGGCATTGTTGATGGCTTCCTGGGCAATGCGGAACAGGGCGATCCGGATGGTGGGGTCGAGGGTATCGATCAGCCCGTCCGTTTCATCCGCGGTTTCAAGGGTTGTGGAGGAGACGTCTTCCACCGCGCGTTCAAGATGTATTCGCAAGGCGTGGGCAAATCCGAACAGGTCCAGGATCGTCGGAACGGCGGTGTCGATGATGCGGCGAAGGTCGCCGATGCAGTGCTGAATGCTGCCGATCACCCGGGCCTTGTCACCGGCCGTATCCATCTTCTCGACGTCACGCATGATCCGGGTCAGATCGGCCAGCGTCTGGTCATGCAGATCCATGCCGATGCGCTGGCGCTCCTGTTCCAGAACCCGTGTCAGCTCCAGTGCGCCTTGCCGCAGCCCTTCTTCCCGGGCCTGGGCTTCCGCGCGCACCACGGCCGCACGCTTGGCTTTCTCGTTGGCGCGCAGCGAATAGAAATAGGGGGCGAGCACATCGGCAATCTGCCTGACCCGCACAACCGTCGCCTCGTCGTAGATGTCCGGTGTGCAGGACGAACAGTTCAAAGCGCCGATCGTGCGGCCAAGCACCTTCATGGCGACATTCACCCGGCTGCGCAGCTTGTGCTTGATGATGGGCTGGGCCAATGCGCCTTCATAGGTGTAGCGCTCGTCTTCCATGGCATTGCCGGTGAGCATGTAGTCCGTTTCACCCAGCAAGATGCTGCGGACGGGCGAGATGACCACAGGCGTGCGCGACAGGCTCCAGCGTGTCTTGATGCCGACTTCGTAACTGGTATTCCAGGTGACATTGTCGTCGACCAGGCAGACATCCAGGTGATCGATCGGCAGCAGGTTCTCGATCTCGGCCTTGACGGATCTCAGGGCGGCCCGAATTTCGACCTGGCCCGCCAGATGACTGGAAATGCGTAGCAGGGAGACGAGAGCAGTCGGCTCTGACATCTCCTGATTTTCATTGGCTTCCTGTCGCATGGCAACAACAAGCTCCTCCCGTTTCTTGTTGGTCAGTGTGCGGCAGGGCGCTTGCGTCGGCAACCCATCTGTTCGGCGCTCAAGTGCATCACGGTTGCGGGTTCCCGCAACCGTGATGCGTTTCTGCCGCTTTACGGGTTTCCTAAGCGTCAGCAATCTGAGCGTGGGATGCGTTGGGAGAACCGTGTCCCGTTATCAAGGGCGCCTGTTGGCGCCAGGGAGGAAACATGAACACCAAAGCCACGCTCCTGGGAGCTGTCGCACTTGTTGCGGTCACCCTGCCGGGTCACGCTGTTGCGGACACCGCGGATAAACGAATTGCGCTTTCCAACAATTACGCCGGCAATTCCTGGCGGCAGGCCATGCTGGAAAGCTGGGCCAAGGTCGGCGACAAAGCTGTTGAAGACGGCGTTGTCGCAGCAGCCGACGCATTCACCACGTCCGAAAACCAGGCCACCGAACAGGCGGCCCAAATTCAGAACATGATCCTGCAAGGCTACGATGCAATCGTGGTCAACGCAGCTTCGCCGACCGCCCTGAACGGCGCAGTCAAGGAAGCGTGCGACGCCGGCATCACGGTCGTCTCGTTCGATGGTATCGTGACCGAGCCCTGCGCGTGGCGCATTGCGGTTGATTTCAAGGAAATGGGCCGTCAACAGGTCGAATATCTCGCCGGACGCCTGCCGGAGGGTGGCAACCTTCTGGAAATCCGCGGTCTGGCTGGTGTCTTTGTGGATGACGAGATCCACGCCGGTATCGAACAGGGCGTCACGGAATTCCCGAAATTCAAGATCGTAGGCTCGGTCCACGGCGACTGGGCGCAGGACGTTGCCCAGAAAGCGGTTGCCGGCATCTTGCCGAGCCTGCCGGAGATCGTCGGGGTCGTGACCCAGGGCGGCGATGGTTACGGGGCTGCCCAGGCAATCAAGGCGGCTGGCCGGGACACGCCGATCATCGTCATGGGCAATCGCCAGGACGAAATGAAATGGTGGGCCGAAGCACGCGATGCAGATGGTTATGAGACCTTGTCTCTCTCCATTGCACCAGGTGTTGGTACGCTTGCCTTCTGGGTGGCCCAGCAGGTTCTCGACGGGGCCGAAGTGCCCAAGGATCTCACCGTTCCCTTCCTGAAAGTAACCCAGGATACGCTCGATGAGACCCTTGCTGCGACACCGGCCGGTTCGGTGGCCAATGTCGAATACAGCCAGGAAGACGCCAAGTCCGTCATTGCAGCTGCCAAGTAAGGGAGTGACGGAATTGGAAGTGGCAACTGGCGCCGGTGGGCCGAAACCGGATGTCCCGTTGGTTGCCCTATCGGGCGCGTGCGTTCACTTCGGTGCAGTGCGCGCGCTCGACGGGGTCAGTCTGACCGTCAGTCCAGGCGAATGCGTCGGCCTGATGGGTCACAACGGTGCGGGCAAATCGACCGCCGTCAACGTCATCAATGGCGGTCTGACACCGACGGACGGACATGTGCGTTACGGGCATGAGGACGGCAAAAAAGGCACGGGAGCGGTGCGGGCGCGCGCTTGCGGCATTCGCAGCGTTTTTCAGGAGCTCTCCTTGTGCCCGAACCTGTCCGTTCTGGAGAACCTGAGGGTTCCGCATCGCGATCTGACCGGTTTTGGCTGGCGCAAGACCGCTGCCGAGCGGATTGCCAGCGCACTCGATGAAATCTTTCCAGGACATCGGATCGAGCCAGGCATGATTGTCGGCGACCTGACCCTGGCCGAACGGCAGATGGTTGAAATCGCCGCCGGGTTTGCCAGCGGCCCGACGCCGCCGCGTCTCGTCATCCTCGACGAGCCGACATCGTCGCTCGACGCTTCTATCGCGCGCCAGTTGCTTGAACATGTGCGCCGCTTTTGCGCAAACGGCGGTGCGGTCGTTTTCATTTCGCACATGCTGGGTGAAGTGTTCGAAGTCGCATCGCGCATCGACGTGATGAAGGACGGCAAGATCATTGCCAGCAGGCCGGCGTCCGAATTTACCCAGCAGGGCCTGATCGATGCCATGGGACATGTTGCAAACGAGAAGGCAGCAGCCCGGTCCGCGGTTGAAAGCGGCCAGCGCATCGGCGAGGAAGTTCTGAAAACACCGGAGGGCCTCAACGCCTGCAAGGGCGAAATCGTCGGTCTTGCGGGCCTGGCCGGACATGGACAGGCCGAAGCCCTGGCCCGGTTTTTCATGTCCCGGTCGGGAAAGCTCAGGCGGGTGAAAGACCCTGAAGTCGCATTCGTCGCCGGTGACCGCGGCCGGGACGGTGTCATGCCGCTCTGGTCGATCCTTCGAAATCTTACTCTGACACATCTGCCTAGCCTTTCCCGGCGTGGACTGATCGACGCGGCAGCGGAACAGGTTTTGGGCGCAGACTGGAAGAAGCGCATCGGCATTCGGACAGACAATCTGGACAACCTCATCCTGTCCCTGTCCGGCGGCAATCAGCAGAAGGTGCTGTTCGCCCGCGCGCTGGCGTCATCCGCCCCCATCGTGGTGATGGACGATCCAATGCGCGGTGTCGACGTCGGCACCAAACGGGAAGCTTACGACATGATCCGAACGGAAGCTGCCAATGGGCGCACGTTCCTCTGGTATTCGACGGAAACAGACGAAGTCTGCCAGTGTGACCGGGTGTTCGTCTTCCGAAACGGGCAGATTTCAGCAGAGCTGGCGGGGGACGGTATCACGGAAGAAAACATTCTGGCTGCCTCCTTCCAGATGCAGGGGGCGGGCGCATGAACGGCAAGTACCGAATTCTGCTGCCTGTTCTGTCCCTGACGGTCCTGCTGGCGGCCGTATTTTACCTGCAGCCTCGGGCGATGAGCTATTTCGGCCTGAATCTTCTCTTCAATCTCGCCGTGCCCATCGCGCTGGCAACCATCGCGCAGATGATGATCATCATGGTCAACGACATAGACCTGTCGGTCGGAACATTCGTCAGCTTTGTCGCCTGCGTCACGGCGACTTTCCTGAACGACGCACCGCTTGTGGGCGTGGCCATTTTGCTGGCGTCGATCCTGGCCTATGCAGCCATCGGCGCGCTCATTCACATTCGCCAGCTTCCGGCGATCGTGGTCACGCTCGGCATGTCGTTCGTCTGGGGCGGGTTGGCAGTGCTGCTTCTGCCCTCGCCGGGCGGCGCCGCACCGGCATGGATCCGAACCGTGATGACCGTCAAGCCGCCGCTGGTGCCCATGGCGGTGGTGGCCTGCATCCTCATCGCCGGTCTGACGCATCTTTTGATCATGCGATCCTCGACGGGCACGCTTCTGCGGGCCGTCGGTGGCAACGCCCAGGCTGTGGCACGCTCCGGCTGGTCCGTCACAAAACTGAAGGCGAGCGCCTATGCTCTTGCCGGCTTCTTCGGGGTTCTCGCCGGGGTGTGCCTGGTCGGGTTGACCACCTCCGCCGATGCCAACATTGCCCTGCGCTACACGCTGCTATCGATCGCCGGCGTGATTCTGGGGGGAGGGGAATTTACCGGCGGACGGGTGTCGCCTGTCGGTGCTGTTCTCGGGGCATTGACGCTTGCCCTTGCCGGCAGCTTCCTCTCGTTCATGCGACTGTCGCCCGACTGGCAGATCGGCGCACAGGGCGCCATCCTCATCCTGGTGCTTGCCGTGCGGCTGGTTTTCTCCAGGCGCGGCCGGAAGTGGAAAGGAGCGGAAAATGGATAACTCCCGACTTTCGACCGTCCTTGCCATCCCCAAACGTCCCTGGTTCTGGGCGTTCGCCGCAAGTGCCATTGCCTATTTCGCAACCTTTTCCCTGTCGGAAGGGCGGGGTGGTGGGGAGCTTCTCTCCGCTGCGCTGACCTTTGCGTCGTTCTCGGCCATTGTCGGATTGGGTCAGATGTTCGTCATCACGCTGGGACCGGGCAATGTCGACCTGTCGGTACCCGCGACCATGACCCTGGCTGGCACCTTGTCACTCAAGTTCATGGACGGCATGACGGATCTGATCCTGCCGGGACTGGTGGTTGCCCTCGCTGTCGGCATTGCGGCGGGAACCTTCAATTACCTGCTGATCCGTCTCTTGCGGATCCCACCGATCATCGCAACCCTTTCGGCTTCCTTCCTCTACCAGTCTCTGGCGATCTGGTGGAATCGCGGCCTCAGGATCAAGCCTCCCGAAGCGCTTGCGGATTTTTCGACCGGTACTGTCGCGGGCCTGCCGAACCTCACGATCATCGGAGTGCTGATTGCGCTTCTGAGCTGGGTGGTGCTGGAACGGTCCACCTTCGGACGCTGGGTTTCAGCCTTCGGGCAGAACACCCGTGCAGCCCGACTGAGCGGAGTCCCGGTGGAGACGGTCCGGGCGGTCACCTATGTCGCTTCCGCTGTCCTTGCCTCGTTCACCGGATACCTGCTGGCGAGTTTTTCAGGCGGAGCGGCACTCAACATGGGCGCCGAGTATCTCCTGATTTCCATCGCCGTCGTCGTGATCGGTGGCTGCTCCATCGCCGGCGGCAATTCGAATGTACCGGGCATCTGGGGCGGGGCGCTGCTGATGTTCCTGGTTGTTTCGATGTTGAATTCCTACGGCTTCGGCGCAGGCGTGCGTCTGATCATGACCGGCGCCATCATCATTGCCATTGTCGCTGCCGCATCCGGAAAGGGCAGATCCACATGAACAGTTTCTCTTCCCCCTATCAGATCGACGACCCACGGTTCAGGAGCCTGATCCAGAAGAACGCCAGGCTGCGTCAGCTTGCGACCGGCTTCGAGTGGACGGAAGGGCCCGTCTGGTTTGCCGATCACCAGCACCTGTTTTTCTCGGATATTCCCGCAAACCGAATGATGCGCCTGACCCTCGACGGCCAGGTCAGCACCTATCGCCAGCCTTCAGACTATTCCAACGGCAACACCCGGGACCGTCAGGGCCGGCTTGTCTCATGCCAGCACGGAACAAGGTCGGTTACTCGGACCGAGCTGGACGGCAGCCGCACCGTGCTCGCCGACCGGTACCAGGGCAAGCGGCTCAATTCGCCGAATGACGTCATCGTGCAGTCGACCGGGGCCATCTGGTTCTCCGATCCGACCTACGGCATCCTGAGCGACTACGAAGGCTACACCGCGGAGCCGGAACAGGCCGCCCGCAATGTCTTCCGTATCGATCCCGCAACGGGCGAGGTCGAGGCGATGATTACCGATTTCACCCAGCCGAACGGCCTGGCGTTTTCTGCAGATGAAAGCATTCTATATGTGGCGGAGTCCGGCTCCAGTCACGATCCGGATGTTGCCTCCATCATTCGCGCCTTTCATCTGGACGAAAACGGCAAGATCCTGTCAGACAATGTGTTTGCCACGATAGACCGGGGCCTTCCCGACGGCATGCGGGTTGATGCCGCCGGTCATCTGTGGAGTTCGGCTTCTGACGGCATCCACTGCTTCCATCAGGACGGGACACGGCTCGGCAAGATCCTGGTGCCGGAGGTCGTTTCCAATCTCTGTTTCGGCGGTGGGCGCGGCAACCGATTGCTGATCACCGCGACCACGTCGGTCTATGAAATTGCCGTCAACACCCGTTCGGCCATCTGACGGAAGGCAGTTTGTGATGAGGGACCCTGAACGCACGCAATTCCGCAAGCAAGCAAATTCAAGGTCCGGTTCGCTCGAAGGGCGCGGGGGCCTGACGGCTTACTGCAGTTCGGCGGCTTCCCTGCTCACCGGGGTCGCAACCCTTACGGATTCGCGCTCGATGAGAGGACACTCGACCTTGATCTGGGCCGGGCCGGACTGGCGGCCGTTGGCGTTGTCGAGCAGCAGTTCGAACGCAATTTCCCCCATTTCGTATTGCGGCAGAACGAGAGTTGACAGCGGGGGGTGCATGCTTTCGGAGATCTCGCGGTTGTCAAATCCGATCACCGCGATGTCTTCCGGAACCCGCAGGCCGCGTTCCTTCAGAGCATCGAAGCAGCCAAGGGCCATGAGGTCGTTCGCGCAGAAAATTGCATCGGGTGGCGTATCGAGATCCATAAGCGCATGAGTGTGCTCGTAGCCGGAAAGCGGCTCCCAGTTGCCGGGTTTGACGAGGTCATTGTCGAAGGCGATATCGTGGCTCGAAAGCGCCTGCCGATAACCTTTGAGCCGGTCCCGGGTGGCTTCCACCCCCGATTGGCCGTTGATCAGGGCGATGCGTTTGTAGCCGGCCTTGATCAGGTGATCGGTTGCCGTCCGTCCCCCCAGAACGTCGCCGGGCACGACGGAGGGCAGGGAGCGGTCGGCATTGTAACAGTTCAAAAGCACGACATGCTGGCCGTCGAAAGCCGATGACAGGTCAACCCGCCGCGTCAGGATCGTGCCGTAGATCATGCCCAGAAGAGGCAGGCGGCTCATCTGGTTGACGATCATCTGCTCGGTTTCTTCGTCGCCGTGGCTGACCGCCAGGCTGACGTTAATGCCGTATTCGTAGGCCTTGTCGCGGACCCCTTCGAATGCGAGCGCCATCCAGGGATCCGTCGTGATTTCGTCTGCAATGAAGACGATGTTCGACCGATCTTCCGGCACGGCCCGAGAGCCGCGGCGTATCAGGGTATACCCCAGCACTCTGGCTGCCTCGTTCACGCGTTTGCGTGTCGTATCGCTCAGCTTCGCACCGGGGCTGCCGTTCAGGACCAGCGAAACCGTTGCCTGCGAAACCCCGGCCATTGCCGCAACATCCATCATTGTAGGACGTCTATCTCTGCTAAGCCGGGCTTTTTTCGCCATATTCGTTCCGGTCTCCTCGCAATGGACGGAATAGGTGTCTGAACCGGCGAATGACTATCGGGAAAGACGGTCAAAAGCAACGTTTCTACACCGCCGATATCTGCACAGGTGTCTGTTTCTCCTCACGCTTTAGTCAAGCGAGCGCCAATTGCGGATCCTGTCGAACGCAACCGCGATGACAATGAAGCAGCCGATAAACATGCCCTGCCAGAAGGTCGAGATGCCCAGAAGAATCAGAGAGTTCCTGATCACTTCGATCAGCAGCGCTCCGATGACGGCGCCCAGTGCCGTCCCCTGGCCACCCGCAAGATTGGCGCCGCCGATCACCGCTGCGGCGATCACCGTCAATTCCATTGCCTGACCAAGATTTGTCGTCACGCTGCCAAGCCAGCCGGCCATGAGAATGCCGGCAACGCCTGCAGTCATGGCCGAAAACACGTAAATCGAGACCTTGATTCGCTTTACCGGGATGCCCGTCAGCGTCGCCGCCTGTTCGTTCCCGCCGATGGCAAAGACGTATTGGCCCCATCTCGTCCAGCGGAACACCACACTCATCACGATGGTGAGAAGACCGAGCACGTAGATCGGATGCGGCAGCCCCAGTGTCGAACCGCCTCCGATCCATAACAACAGGTCGTGATCCGGGCCGAATTCCCAGATCATCTTGTTGTTGGACAGAACCATGGCCAGCGACCTTGCTGCCGACAACATTCCCAGCGTCACCACGAATGCAGGCATGCCGACATAGGCTATCAATGTTCCGTTGATCGCCCCGACTGCTCCAGCCGCCAAAAGAGCTGCGATTGCCGAAATCCAGAACGAGTTTCCCGAAGACATCAGGACACTGATGACCATCGCTGACAGGACGACCGTCGACCCGACGGACAGGTCAATGCCGCCCGAGGCGATTACTGTCGTCATTCCGATGGCAATCAGGGCGACAAATGCGAAATTGCGCGTCACGTTGAACAAGTTCCGCTGGGTTGCGAAGGAATCTGTCAACAGGGACAGGGCAACACAGGCAAGAACGGCAGCCAGCAGCACCCAGAAAATCTGCGAGTTGAACACTTTGGAAAAGGGGGAGCCGTGCTGGCTGTGACCAATGGCTTGTTCAAGAGTTGTCATGGTGCGATCTCCCTCAAGCCGTTTCGATGGCGCCGGTAATCAAACCGGTCACCTCTTCCGGGGAACTTTCGTTTGCCGCCTTGCAAGCGACGAGCTGTCCTCTTCGCAGCACCGCTATGCGGCTGCACACCGCAAAGACATCCGGCATCCGGTGGCTGATCAGGACCACACTGATGCCCTGATCGCTCAGGCGATGGATCAGGTCGAGCACCTCGGCAACCTGGCGCACCGAAATGGCGGCAGTCGGTTCGTCCATGAGTACGATTTTGGCATTGGACAGAAGTGTTCTTGCAATGGCGACGGCCTGGCGCTGCCCACCCGACATCCGTCTGACAAGGTCGCGAGGACGCGTCTCGGATTTGAGGACTGCAAAAAGCTCGGCCGACCGCTTGTACATGGTGGCGTAGTCCAGCAGCTGGATCCCGCCGAAAGACCGCCGGGGCTCACGTCCGAGAAAGACATTGGACGCAGCCGACAGGTTATCGCAAAGGGCCAGGTCCTGATAAACGACCTCGATGCCCTCCAGCTGTGCGTCGAGCGGGCGATGAAAATCTACACTGGTGTCGTCGATGGTAATCGAGCCATGGGTGGGCCGGAAATTGCCTGCAACGATCTTCACCAGGGTGGATTTGCCTGCGCCATTGTCTCCCATGAGTCCCAGAACTTCGCCCGGAGCCACCTCCAGCGAGACATCGTTCAAAGCCTGAATAGCTCCAAAACTTTTTGAGATTCCGGTCAGCCTAAGCCTCGACATTCGCATTTACCTCCCCTTGAGCCCGGTCTCGCGGACGCTTCCGCCCGGGTTCCTTTCCCGGTTTTCGTTTCCGCAGCGTCCTCGTGCCCGGTCCTCCCATGACACACCTTTTGGCGGCACTTTTCAATTCTTGACTAATTAATATTAATAAATAATATTTAATAAAGGCAAGGGGAGGATGCATGAAACTTCTGCTCACAGGCGTTACGGGGAAAGTCGGTCAGAATTTTCTGCCGCGTTTCTTGTCCCAGGACATGTTCAGGGACTGGACCGTCGTGGCGCTTTGCAACAACCGGACGATCGAGGCTGGCGACCGTGTCGAGGTCATCCGCGGCTCGGTTGCTGATCCTGCCTGTGTGTCCGAAGCGATGACTGGCGTCACCCATGTGCTTCACATGGCAGCCGTCAAGGAATCTCCCGATCTTGCCATCGATGTTTCGGTGAAGGGGATGTTCGTCTTGCTCGAAGAGTTCCGCAAGCTGGCGGAGGCGAGGCAATTCATCCTGATAAGCGGAGACTGTGCCGTCGGGCATGCGTTCCAGCCTTACGAGGGGCCGGTTACCGAAGCTTCGGAACGCAAGGCCTATCCCGGCTGTTATGCCCTGACCAAGGTGCTGGAAGAGGTCATGCTGGAGCAGTACCGGCATCAGTACGGCCTGAATGGCTGCGTGTTGCGTGCGCCCTGGATCATGGAGAAGGACGACTTCAAGTTTGCGCTGAGTTTCGGGCCGGACCAGTTCGGCGGCCCGCTTTGGTCGGATTTCCTGTCCCCCGACGAAATTCGCAGCTATGCCGAGGGGCAATTTGCCCCGTTGCTGCTTGATCGTGAGGGTGCACCGCTGAAGCGTAATTTCGTTCACGTGGACGATCTGGTTTCTGCGATCCTCTCGGCGTTGGACAATCCGGAGGCGGCCGGCCAGCTCTTCAATATTTCCATGAACGAACCGGTTGATTACCGGCGCGTCGCCGAACATCTGGCGGCTGCACGATCTTACAAAATCGCGAAAATTCCGACCTCCCTACACAGCAACTGGCTCGATAATTCCAAGGCGCGCCAGATGCTGGACTGGGAGCCGTCGGTAGACCTGGAGGCCCTGGTCGAAGGGGCCTGGAACTACAGAAGGGACGTCAAAGATCCCCGTAAAATCTGGTACCCGGGGTAAGTCGCTCCGGGGCCTGCTGGACAGAAGGGAGTGACACGCATGAGACGGAATTTACTGTTGCTTGGCGCTGCTGCCGTTTTGGCAATTTCAGCCGGATCGGGCATTGCGCAAGACAAGAAAACCCTCGCGATTGTCGTGAAGGGGCTAGATAACCCGTTCTTCGAACAGATCAATCTGGGTTGCAAGAAGTGGATGTCCGAAAACGCGGACAGTGAGTATGAATGCCTCTATACCGGCCCGGCGTCATCTGCCGACGAGGCAGGCGAAGTCCAGATCGTGGACGATCTTCTCACACGCGGCGTCGCTGCCATCGCCATTTCACCGTCCAATGCGCCGGCCATGGCAAACCGTATCCGTCAGATTGCGCCGAGCGTGCCGGTCATGACCATTGACGCGGATTTCCTGGCTGAAGACCGCGAACTTCGCAAGACTTATCTCGGCACCGACAACTATCTGATGGGCGTCAAGATGGCCGAGGAAGCCGCGAAGCTGAAGGCTGACGGCGGAACGGTGTGCCTGCAGCTGGGCAACGTTGCTGCCGACAATATCAATGCCCGGGCCCAGGGGTTCCGCGACACCGCCGCCGGCGAAAAGGGCGTCGACCGCCTGACCGGCCAGAACGGCTGGACCGAGATCGACGGATGTCCCGTATTCACAAATGATCAGGCCGATCTCGCAAACCAGCAGATGGCCGATACGTTCATCGCCAATCCGGATCTGGATGCGTTCATCCTGATCGGCGGATGGGCCCAGTTCGCACCGCAGGCCTACACCCAGGTGACGGACCAGGTGATGGACAAATTGAAGTCCAAGGAGCTGATCATCATTGCGGGCGATACGCTGCCACCTCAGACGAAGGCATTCCGCGATGGCAGGAGCCATGCGCAGGTAGGTCAACGGCCGTTTGAAATGGGCTACCGGGCACCCGATGTGATGATGCAGCTCATCAATGGAGATAGCGTGGACGACCCGCTCTATACGGGGCTGGACGTCTGTAACCAGGAAGATCCTGGTTTCTGCGCAGACAACTAAGCAACTTCTCCACTGGCCGCCGAACTGGCGCATTGGTTCGGCGGCGCTTTTTTTCTGCAGGGCCGTGGTCTTCCACGTGTGGCTTCCTGCCGGAACGAGTGCGCATGTCCATCAGATACGCTTGCCGGGCGGGCGCCCGGACATGGTTCATTACCTCTCCGGAAGCCGAAACAATCGGCCCCGGAATTAATACTTGAAAATTCTTATTAATTAATATTAGTAATAATTTGTTGCGGGTGATGTGTCGTCGCCCATAGACAGGGAGGAAAAATTGGAACTCAGGAAAACTCTTTGCGTGGCGGTCTTTGCCACGCTTGCCGCCACGGCGGCACATTCGCAGGACAAGCCACAACTGGCATTCGTTGTGAACGCGGCGTCCGATTTCTGGAAACTGGCTGAGGCCGGCGTGAATGCCGCCCAGGCGGAACTGCCCGACTACGACCTGCAGTTCCGCTATCCCGCACAGGGAACCGCGGCTCTGCAGAATGCTCTCATGGACGACCTCGTGGCCGCCGGGACCGACGCCATCATGATTTCGTCTGTGGACCCAAAGACGTCGATCGACGCCTTCAACCGGATCGCCGCACAGGTGCCGCTTTTCACGACGGACAGTGATGCGCCGGAAAGCGACCGGATCGCCTATCTGGGGTCGTCGAATACGCTTGCGGGAAATCAGGCTGGTGAAATTGCAATAAAGGCGTTGCCGAATGGTGGCACCTGCATGGGCTTTGTCGGTTTCCTTGGTGCGGATAACGCCAAGGAGCGTATTGCCGGCTTCCGCGAAACCGTGGAAGGCAAGGGCATCGAGTTGGTCGATGTTCGCGGTGACGACGTCGACTTTGCCAAGGCCCGTTCGAATGTCGACGACGTTCTGGCCGCCAATCCGGAAATCGACTGCATGGTCGGCTTCTATTCCTACAATCCGCCGAAAATCTACGAAGCGCTCCAGGCGGCCGGTAAACTGGGTGAAATCACGGTCATCGCCTTCGATGAAGACCCGATCACCCTCGGTGCGGTTCGCGAAGGCAGCTTTGCCGGGACCGTGGTGCAGGATCCTTATCAGTGGGGCTATCAGGGCATGCACCTCATGGCCGACTTCCTGGAAGGCGACAAATCGGGAATTCCGGCTGACGGGCTGATCATCGTTCCGACGAAGATCATCGATGCCGAAAATGTCGATCCGTTTGAAAAAGAGCTGAAAGAGCGGATCAAAGGCTAGGTCGGGCCCTCCCAGGCGGACCCTGAGGCTGCGCGGACCGGATCTCCGGCCCGTGCAGCCAAAGCCAATCACCATGGCGGAGCCAGAATATTGACCCCCGGATTTCAGAAGATTTCTCTAGAGCTCTCACGGGTAACGAAGGTCTATCCGGGTGTCGTTGCCCTGCAGGATGTCGACTTGAGCATCAAGGGTGGAGAAATCGTCGGCCTGATAGGCGAAAACGGCGCCGGCAAGTCCACCTTGATGAAGGTGCTCGGCGGCGCGGTCTCCCCGGACGGAGGCGATATCATCATCGACGGTGTCGCGACCGGCGGACTGACCCCGGCAAGAGCTTCGGCGCTCGGCATCGCTTTCGTGCACCAGGAGCTCAACCCGTTCACCAATCTAGACGTGACCGCGAATGTACTTCTGGGCCGTGAAATCACGTCCGGTCCGTTCCGCTTGCTTGACCACCGTGCCATGAAGGCCAAGGTCGAGCCTATCCTCTCGATGCTCGGCGCGCGCTTCGGTGCCGGTGATCCCGTTGCAGACCTGTCGCTCGCCGATCAGCAATTGCTCGAAATCGCTCGCGCATTGTCGATGAATGCCCGGCTGGTCATTCTCGATGAGCCGACGTCGAGCCTCACCCTGTCGGAAACCGACAGGCTGCTTCAGGTCATGCGGCAATTGAAAGACAGGGGTGTCGCGATCCTGTTCATCAGTCATCGTCTGAGTGAGGTGGAAGAGATCGCGGACAGGGTCGTTTGCCTGCGCGATGGAAGGAATGTGGGCGCATTGGTCGGTGCTGGCATCCGCAAGGACAGGATGGTGCGGATGATGATCGGCAGGGACATCGGTCAGTTCTACGAAACGAGCCGCCACCGCATGAGCGTCCCGGTGCTTGAACTGAACGGTGTGCGTACCTCGACTTTTCCCGGTGCATACGTCGACCTGACCTTGCATGCGGGTGAAATCCTTGGTGTTGCCGGATTGGTCGGGGCGGGGCGGACGGAACTTGCACGCGCCGTTTTCGGCGTGGAGCCTCTCGTTGGTGGCACCATCCGGCTCAATGGCAGGGAATTGAAATCCCACTCGGTTCCGGAGGCGATTGCCGCAGGTCTGTCGCTGGTGCCGGAAAACAGGAAGGAGCAGGGACTTCTTCTGGACTTTCCGATTTACGAGAACATCGCCTTGCCCTGTTTGAACAAGCTGAGCCGCCGTGGTGTCGTCGACCGGCGAAGCGAGGCGGCGCTGGCGGAAAACTCACGCGCCCGCCTGTCCATCAAGACCAGCTCCATCTCGCGGGCCGCCGCCGAATTGTCCGGTGGAAACCAGCAGAAGGTGGTTCTGGCCAAGTGGCTGGCGATGGAGCCGAAAGTTCTCATTTTCGATGAACCGACCAGGGGCATCGATGTCGGCTCGAAGGCGGAGGTCTATCATCTGATGCAGACCCTTGCGGACGAAGGCGTCGGCATCCTGATGATTTCCAGCGACATGGAAGAAGTGATCGGCGTTTCGGATCGCGTTGCCGTCATGCGCAGGGGCCATGTCTCGGGAACCTTGGACCGGGACGAATTGACGGAAGAAAACATACTCCGGCTGGCAGTCGGATAGAGATTTGGGGAGACAGGATGCAAAAGAAGGATATCGGACTGGCGGTACTTGTTCTGGTGGTCGGGACTGTTGTCGCCCTGATCAACCCCAGGTTCTTGTCACCGATCAACCTGGCCAACACGGCCAATCTCATCGGGCTGTTCGGGCTGTTTTCCCTTGCAGAAGCTTTCGTGATCGTGACCGCCGGCATTGAATTGTCCGTCGGCTCCCTCATTGCGCTTCTTGGTGTCATCTTCGTCGATCTGATCGTCCAGCAGGGCGTGCCCTGGCCTGTCGCCTGCCTGATCGTGCTTCTGTTGGGAGCCTGTTTCGGGCTGATTCACGGTTGGCTGATCACGCGGCTGAAGCTGCAGCCCTTCATCGTCACCCTGTGCGGTCTGCTGATCTACCGCGGGGTTGCGCGCTTCTACACCAAGGACGGTACGGCAGGCTTTTCCTTCGGAGACGAATTTCCGGTTCTGGAATGGCTGATGTCCGGTCGCAGCGGCGGTGTGCCCCATTCCATCATCGCCTTCACTGTTATCGCGGTCATTGCCTGGTTCGTGCTGCACAGAACCGTCTTCGGTAGGCATCTCTTCGCCGTAGGCAAGAACGAGGAAGCGGCCCGCTATACCGGGATCAACACAAGACGGGTGATCGTGCTCGCCTATGTCATCTGCGCCGTCCTGACCGGTCTTTCGGCTATTTTCTTTGCCATGTATACCCGCTCCATCCACCCAGCATCCCACGGCAACTTCTATGAACTCTACGCGATTGCGGCTGCCGTTCTGGGAGGATTTTCCCTGCGGGGGGGTGAAGGGTCGGTTGTCGGTGTCGTGTTGGGCGTCATTCTGCTGCAGATGCTTCAGAACCTGGTGAACCTTCTCGGCATTCCGTCATCGCTGAACTTTGCCGTCATGGGCAGTGTGATCCTGATCGGTGTCATTGCGGACAATCAGATCGCCAAACACAGGAACTCCAGACGCCAGGCTAGCGCGCTCGCAACGATCGCGTCGACCAATCAGGAACCGCGTTCGGAAACTGTCTGACGCCGGTTTTTCCTGGCAAGGGAATGGAGCGACTACGGAGCCGGCTGCCTCTGCGGACCGGCTCCGTAAAACAGGTTCACAAAGTCACGATGGCCTTGATGAGGGCTTCCCGGTCTTTTGCCAGTTCGTTGAACCTGGCGGGAAGATCCGCGAGACGGATGGTCAGCGTGCACAGCGCGTCGGTATCGATCCGCTCTGCGCGAATTGCGGACATGACGGTCTCGAAATCTTCTTTCGTGGCGTTTCTGCTGCCGATGATCTGGGTCTCACGCTTGTGGAACTCCGGATCGCTGAAGCTGATGATTTCCTTCACAACGCTTACCAGTACATATCGGCTGCCATGTGCGAGCAGGGGGAAACCGGCTTCGATGGCGGCCGCGTTGCCTGTTGCGTCGAAAATCACGTCGAAACCGTCTTTCAGCGGTCCTGACAGAATGTCGGTTCCGACAAGATGGGTGTCCTCGAAACCGAATTTTTCGGTGGCCTGGTTCAGCCGTGTGCGGCTCATGTCCAGAAGATGGACTTCGGCGCCCGAAAGCCGGGCGAAGAGGGCCGTGCCGATGCCAATGGGGCCAGCCCCGGTCACCAGGACCCTGTCCTCTTTGGAGAGCGCCGCACGTCGCACGGCATGGGCACCGATGGCCAGGAACTCCACCATGGCCGCCTGAATTTCCGTCAGACCGGTTGCCGGATAAAGGTTGTTCTGCGGAACCGCGATCCGCGAGCACAAGCCGCCGTCCCGGTGAACGCCGAGGACCTCGATGTTGCTGCAGCAGTTCGGTTTGCCTCGGGTGCAGGCGCGGCAGGTGTTGCAGGACAAATACGGGTTGACCACCACCAGTTCACCCGTTGTCCAGGAACCGGTGCTTTTCGCGATCCTGCCGCTAAGCTCATGACCGATCACGCGCGGGTAGTTCAGGAACGGGTGTTTGCCTTCAAGGATGTGATAATCCGTACCGCAAATGCCGACAGCCTGGATGTCGATGAGCACCCAGCCCGCCGGTGCTTCGTCCGGCATGTCCCGCGTTTCGAGCGTGAAGACGCCTGGCTCGACAACGGTGCCGCAGGCCATAGATTGCGCCACCGCCGGCGACTTGGTCGTTTCAAGAGTCATTGAACGGCTTTCCGGCTCCGGGGAGCCCAGTCATGGGGCAGGTCGCCCTTGATGATAAGGCTGAGAACATCGTCCTTGGTCACGTCTTCAATCCGATGCGAACCGACTTCGCGGCCCTTGTTCATGACTATGACACGGTCGCAGAGTTCGAATACATCATGCATGTCATGACTGACCAGAAGGATGCCAATTCCCTCGTCGCGCAATTGTCTGATCAAGGCTCCGACCATGGCCGTTTCCGATGGTCCGAGAGCGGCGGTCGGCTCGTCCATGATCAGGATCTTGACGTCAAAATAGATTGCTCTGGCGATGGCAATAACCTGCCGCTGACCGCCCGAGAGGCTGGACACCGGATCGTTCAGGTTCTTGAAGTTCGGATTGAGCCTTTTCAGAACGCGGACGGCCTCGGCCATCATCCTGGTGTCGTCCAGATTGCCGAATCTTGTCTTCAGTTCCCGGCCGAGAAACAGGTTGGCGGGAGCGTTCAGGTGATCTGCCAGCGCCAGCGTCTGGTAAATGGTTTCGATGCCCAGATCGCGCGCGTCATGTGGTGACTGAATATCGGCGACTTCTCCGTTGACCCGGATTGTCCCCTCGTTGGGGATCATCGCTCCGGAGAGGATCCGCATCAGGCACGACTTGCCGGCGCCGTTGTGGCCGAGAACGCCGACAACTTCACCCGGATAGAGCTCAAGAGAGACGCCATTCACGGCCCTGATGCCGCCAAAGTGCTTTTCGATTGCGTCCATCTGCACCAGCGGTGCCGCGGACTGAGCATCTGGTTTCATATTCCGTGTTCCGATCGACGGTTGAAAAGACCGGAAGCCTCGTGAAGCAAGGCTTCCGGCCGCGTTGTGCGCGTTAGTAAAGGACGTTCTGAACGCTCGGATGATCGATGTTGTCCTTGGTGGCCAGGACGACACCGGTGTCGATGAAGTTCGGTACTGACTCACCGTTCAAAAGTTTCAGAATTGTCTGGACGCCAATCTCGCCCATCTGGAACGAGCCCTGAACGGCAGTTGCAGCCAGGGTGCCGTCACGGACGAAATCCTGCAGGTCGGTGTTGCCGTCAAAGCCGATCGCCGTGACCTTGCCTGCCTTGCCGGCCTGTGCCAGAGCTCGGCCCATGCCGATGGCAGTCGGTTCATTGGCGCCGAAAATGCCGACAAGATCCGGATTTGCAGCCAGAACGTCTGTGGTCTGGTTCAAGGCTGTGGCCATCTGGGACTGAGAGTAGTAGGGGCCGATAATCTCGATCTTCGACTTCTCTTCGATCTGCTTGACGAAACAGCCGACGCGGCCGATTTCGGAGCCGACACCGGCGACATAGGACATCACGGCCACTTTGCCTTCCGTGCCCACTTCCGAAATCATCTTGTCGGCAACCAGCTGACCTGCCGCGCAGTTATCGGTCGACAGGAACGACTGGTAGTACTCCTTGCCGTTGTCGGCGAGGCCTGAGTCGATGATGACGACGGGGATTTCGGACTCAAAGGCTTTCTTCACCGCCGGGATCAGGGCCTCCGGATCGGACGGCGCCAGGACAATGCCCGATACGCCGCGGTTGATGGCGTTCTCAACAAGGTTGACCTGATCGGCGACGGCCGATTCCGATGCCGGACCGTTGAAGGTCATCGTATGGTCGGTCTGACCTTCGATCGCCGCGCTGGCACCCTTGTTCACGTTCTGCCAGAAGTTGGAATTGGTCGTCTTGACGATGACCGCGATTTCTCCGGCCTGTGCGGCCGCTGCGGACAAAGCAAGTGCGCTTGCCATCATCGCTGTGGTCAGAAGCTTCTTCATTTCATTCTCCTCCATCTGAAGTTGCTCAGGTAAACGACCGGCTTTCTCAGCGCCGGTTTCTGATCTGATCGACGTAGACCGCCAGAATGACGATGACGCCGATCACGATTTGCTGGATGAATGCCGATACGCCGGCCATGTTGAGACCGTTGCGCAGAACTCCGATGATGGCCGCGCCGATCATCGTTCCCGAAATATTGCCGACGCCGCCCATGAGCGAAGCCCCGCCGATGACGGCGGCCGCAATCGCGTCGAGCTCATACATGACACCTTCGTTCGGCTGGACCGTCACGAGGCGGGACATCAGGACGTTGCCTGCCAGCCCGGCCAGGGCGCCCGACAGGACGTAGGCGAAGATCTTGGTGCGGTCGACCAGGACGCCGGAGAGACGGGCGGCTTCCTCGTTGGAGCCGGTGGCGTAGATATGCCGGCCGATCTGGCGGCGCCTGAGAAGGTAGGCGGCCGCAAGCGCGACGACGCCAAGCAGAATGACCGGATAGGGAATTCCCGGAAAGACGACCTTGGGAAAGATGCCGCCGGTTTTTTCCACGATGCGGAACAGCGAGCCATTGCCCAAAAGTCCGAAGCTTTCCCCCAGCCGGGAAATCGGCGCGGCGCCCGTCAGTTGCAGGGCAACCCCGCGGGCAATCAGCATCATGCCGAGCGTCGCCACAAACGGCGTGATCCGCATCTTGGTAATGACGAACCCGTTGACGAAACCGCAGGCTGCACCGGCCATCACACCAATGGCCATGGCCGGGCCTACCGGTACACCTGCCTTGACGCTCAAACCGGTGATGGTCCCGGAGAGCGCCAGGACGGAGCCGACACTGAGGTCTATGCCGCCAGTGATGATGACCATCGTCATTCCGATCCCGAGAAGACCGATGACGGACGTCTGCAGCAGGACAGTCAGTCCGTTGTTGATGGAGAAGAATGCCGCGTTGCCGAAGGAAAACGCGAAGATCAGAAGCGCGAGTGTCAGGAGCGCCGACAGCTTGTGAAAGGAACCGGCAGACAGTTTGAGCGTCCAGTGTGCTGGCGCTGCCCCTCGATCAAGATCCGCCATAAATCCTCCCGGCTGGATTTTGAGTTTAATTATTAAAAACAATATGTGCCCGGGAGATGCTGACCGTCAACAGTTTTTTATTTTTTAATACAAACAACGGGAATTGTTCAGCGTTTTGGATATGTTAGGCTACGGTCATGGCAAGAACGGACGAACGATTCAGAAGCGCGTACAACAGGTTGCTGGATATCTGCAGCACCATGGAGATTGGCGACCAGCTGCCAGCCGAAACTGCGCTGGCAGATCGGATGGATGTCAGCAGAACCATCGTGCGCAGTGCTCTGCAAAAGCTGGACAGCGACAATCTGATCCGCTGGGAAGGCCGGGCCAAGACGCTGATCCGGAAACCTCAACCGGAGCACCGTCTGGTTCCTGCAGAAAGTTCCTTGTCCACGGAGGAGCTGGAGCACAGGTTCTTCGAGTGGATCCTGCGTTTCGACGTTCCTGCGGGAACATCGCTCAATGTGGCGCAACTTTCCCGGCAGTTCGGTGTTCCCGTTCACAACCTTCAGGAGTTTCTGGCCGGACTGAGCCGTCTCGGCCTTGTGGAACGCCGGCCCAGAGGTGGCTGGTCACTCCTGGGCTTCACACCGGAGTTTGCAATCGAACTGTCCGAGTTTCGAATGGTTCTCGAGCTGAACGCGGTCAGACAATTGCTGACCCTGCCTCCGGAGCACGAGATCTGGACAAAGCTCAAGTCCTTGAAGCGTGAACATGAGGACCTGAAATCTGTCCTTGAGGAGCGGTATCACGACTTTTCACTGTTGGACGAAAAGTTTCATTCGGCCATCAACAGCGTGGTCAGGAACCGGTTTGTCCTTGAAGCGCAAAAGCTCATCAAGCTGATCTTCAACTACCATTACATGTGGGACAAGCGCGACGAACTGGAACGCAATGCGGCGGCGATCGACGAGCATCTGGAATGGATCAATGCAATGTTGGCCGGAGACAGTGCAAGGTCGGAGGCTGCGGCGCTCAAGCATCTCAGGCGATCGAAGGAGACGCTCCTGCAATCGCTGCGCGTCCACAAGTTTGCCTGACAGCTTTCTGCAGACGCGCATGAGCTCTCTTACGAGATTGCTGTTGCACCTTCGGCCGCCACGGCGTCCAGCCTGGGCATTTGAAGCGAGGTGTCTGCGTTCCGGGCCCAGGACAAGAAGGACGAAATCCGCCGGTTTATCTTTTCGCCGTGGTTTTGTGCGATGTCGGCAAGCTTGTGGTCCAGAAACGGGTTCTTGAACCTGTCGATCGTCGTGGCGACATAGGCTTCCGCTTCCTGTTTCCTGCCATGGACGTCGAACGCGGGTATGACTTCCCGTCGATAGAGATCTTCCAGGTCGGGGCCGAAAACAGGACTGTCCATCAGCTCACGGACAAATTGCAATGGCGAGTTGCCCGCTGCGAGCCAACGTGACACCAGATACGTATGCCCGAGGTTCAGGATGAAAAGCTTCAGGGTCTCGACCTGTTCCAGATCCTCCACGACCTGAATGCACGGATGCTCGCAGGGCAGTATGAGGCCCGGCTGGTCCTCGATCGCCCAAAGTGCGTAAGGTTCGGCCACCGCACCGGCGGGCTCCAGCGGTTCGGAGACGATCCTGTCGACGAGAGAATTCACCCAGGTCACGCCGGACCGGAGCCAGGCTGCAAATTCGGGCGGATAGAGCGCGGCAATGTCCAGGACATGATCTCTCAGAACCTTGCCGTTTTCGGGGATCAGTTCGGCGGGCATGATCTGCACGTGGGCGCCGCCACTGCGGAAGCGTTGAAACAGGAACCATGTCAACTTGGCCGGATAGGACATATCTATGGAAAACTCGGTGTTTTTGTCCGCTTCTTGAGGCCGAAATCCTGCATCGGCAGTGTTGGACAGGATGATCCTCGCTTCCTCGGCGACGATTTTTGCGACTTCGCTCAGATCATCGGGCAAGGACAGCGCGCGTTTGATACTGCTGACGGTTTTGCTCGTGTCCACCAGGCCACCGTTTTCGATACCCTTGATCCGGACTTCGTAGCCGGCAGGGTCTGCCAACGCCTTGAGACGCCGTGACCGGGACGCATCTCCGCTGGTTTGAACCACCGTAATCGGCCCTGCGTCCTGCCCGCCGGCAATGGCTTCCGACACGAAGAGATCCACATGAGCCTGCAGGAAGCGGCTGGTTCCGAATTGAATAATAGATGATGCCGGCATGTTTCTCTCCCGAATGAATTTATGTTTATTATAATTATGAACATTTTTAATCAAGCAGTTTAGCGCCTTGGATCTCCTGTGGCGGACCCGAACAATCCCTTCCGGGAACCATGCACCGGTAAGATGCCCATGTGCTCCCATTTGCGCGGCGAGGCGCTAGGTTGCCGCCGTGTGATCGATGTCAGCGGATCAATTTCCGCTGACCATGAACCTGGAACTGAATGGCAGGCTGGCAGCACCGATGGCCTTCGGAGCCGGCACGATGTTGCCGGCGATCGCCTTGATGTCCGGGGCAGCCGCTTCCAGCTTCCGGCAGATGTCCTGACAAATGCTTTCGGGTGCATAGGACGACAGGATGACCGTTTCGATTTCCACGAATTGGCCGACCCCGTGAAGGGAGTTGCGCATCTGCGCGATCAGCCGTTCTTCCCACTCCGTTACCAGATCTCCGTGGTCCGGCCAGGATCCGGACCGGTCCCATAGTGGATCGACCTGTTTTCCCTGGCTGGACAGGTCTCTCTCGAGCGCCGAAATGCCGACGTCGAAACTGACTTCGGAATTGCCGTTGTAGATCTGGTGATTGAGGACGAGGCGGCCGTGAAGGTCGGCGCCGAGGTAGAAGAACATGTAGTCCGAAAGCGTCTTGGCAGCGCCGAACATGCTTTCTCCGCTGGCGGCGGCGGTGATGTCGTTCTGGACGAAAACGGCAATGCCGAGCTGTTCCTCGATCTCCGCCTGCAGAGCCTTGAAATAGGCCTCCTCGTCCATGCCGCCGGACAGGTGACGGGGGAGGGCAAGACCGACGCCTGCCAGGCGTTCGCGTTCGGCGTCCGGCAACAGTTTGACTGCGCTGGCAATCGTCTCCAGAAACTCCGAATGGTTGCTGCCATGGGCGAGTTGCGGATTGGGCAGGGTCTTGTGAAAACGGATCTTGCCGACAAAGTCGATGAGCACGATATCGGTGTGCCGGTTGCCGACGCTGATGCCGATGGAAAAGGCCCCCTCCGGATTGAGGGTAAGCGGTACGGTCGGCGGGCCGACGCGGCCCTTCTGGGCCTCGCCCTTTGCCACCAGTCCTTCCTGTTCCAGCGACCTGACGAGCACCGACACAGTCTGTGCCGACAAGCCGGTCTGTTCGCCGATTTCCAGGCGCGTTGTCGAGGAATGCTGAAGGAGCAGAGAAAGCACCAGCCGTTCATTGTAGCTTCGCACGCTGACGGCGTTCAGGCCGGACGCGCGGTCGGCGATGCGCAGCGGGTTGGGCGGAGCGAACCTCATATCAGGCATGGAAGACCCTCCAGGGCCGTGCCGGGCAACCAGGTGCCGTCGCAGGATCGCGCAGTGCAGTCATTTCCACCCGATTGCCTCCACTTCCCGCGCCAGCGCTATCCCGAGATTTTCATGCGCCCCAGCGTTGATGTGGAACCCGTCCAGCGGGTCACAGGTCGAGACTGACCCGGCATCGAAGAAATGCACCTCAAGCGAATCCGACATGATCTCGAACTGCAGTGCGAGGTCATGGGATTTCTGCTGGGCAGCCTTGAAGATGTTTTCCCATTCCTTGATGTCGTCCAGCATTGGTGGTGGCGACACCACCATGACCTCCGGAACGGTTCCGGCAGGTCCGGGTGCAAGCTCCTTGATGTCGTGGATCAGGCATCCGATACCCATCGCCACTTCGGACGCAGGCTGGTTGAACCGAGCCTTCAGATCATTGGTGCCGAGCATCACGATGACCAGATCCAGAGGTGCGTGGCTCATGAGGCAGGGCCGCAGATAAGTGCGGCCGTTCTTCAGAGCCCCCTCGATGGGGTCGTCATGCACCGTCGTGCGGCCACTGAGGCCTTCTTCGATGATGTGCCAGCCCTTGCCGAGTTCACGCGCAAGGACACCCGGCCAGCGTCGCTCCAGGGTGTAGCGATCGAGCGGTGTCCCCCCTGGAATTTGGCCGTGCGTGTTCGAGTCGCCGTAGCACAAGATCGTGCGCATTTTGGCATCGTCCTGATTTGATCATTGAAAACAGTCGGTTGATCCGAAGATCGATCGATAGCGTTGTTGCCATACATTGCATCGCCGGCGAGATCTGACAAGCTCGACAATTAATCATTCAATATGAATAACTATTGACAGGCAAGTCCTGCCGTGATTTTTAACGGGCCTGGGAGGAGGTCCCACCCATCGCAGTTGCGTTCACCCGCCGCCGGAATGCGTTCCGGCGAACGGCATCGCCTTGTCTGCCGGCCGGCACCCGTTGTCGCTGCCGGAACGGCTGACCTGTGCGGAAAAGAAGGCTGTTCGCCGAGATCAGGCGCTCGGCAGTCTTCTTACAAGCAGATCAAAGGCCTGACCTTGGAGGAGGAAACTCGATGACACATTTCAAACCTGCCACGCTGGCGGGCTGTCTGGCCGTCGCCATCTCGTCATACCCGGCATTCGCCGAAGACACCTTCCTGATGGATGGCGTTACAGCCAGGGAAGGCGACAATCCGGTTGTCGAAGCCGGGACGTACAAGAAGGATTGCCCCTGGACCATCGGCATGAGCCACTTTGGCGTGAATGCCAACACCTGGACCGTTCAGGTGGCGCATGAGTCCGAAGCGGCAGCCGCCAAGAACGATTGCATCACCAAGTTCATCCTGCTTGACGCCGGCTTCGACCAGAAGAAACAGGTGGCCGATATCGAGGATCTGGTTGCGCAGAATGTCGATGCGATCATTGTCCAGCCGGTAACGTCCACATCGGCGGATGCGTCGATTGCCAAGGCTGTCGCTGCGGGCATTCCGGTGGTTCTGCACACGGGCCGTATCGAGAGCGATGCCTATACGACCGAAATCCAGGGCGGTGCCGAACACTTCGGCAAGGTGATGGGCGACTGGCTCGTCGACGAAGTTGGCAATGACGGCAAGATCTGGGTACTGCGCGGTCTCGCCGGCCACCCGGAAGACACCAACCGCTACAATGGTCTGCTGCAGTCGCTGGAAGGCACGAATGTCGAAATCATCGCCGAGGAACATGGCGACTGGCAGTACGACAAGGCCAAGAACCTGTGTGAGACACTTTATCTGAACAACCCGTCAGTCGATGGCATCTGGTCTTCCGGTGCCGACATGACGCGTGCCTGTGTCGATGTGTTCAAGCAGTTTGGCGCAGAGATCCCGCCGATTTCCGGTGAAGGCAACAACGGCTTTTTCGGTCAGTGGATCCGGGACGGTTTTAAATCCGTGTCGGCTGAATATGCCCCTGCCCAGGGCGCAGCTGGCGTGCGTGCCGCCGTGGCCCTGCTGGAGGGCAAGGAACTGAAGAAACACTACGATTACAACCCGGCTGGCTGGGACGTCGACAAGGCCAAGCAATATTACCGCGAAGACCTGTCCGCAAACGTCTGGTGGCCGACCGAGCTGTCTGAGGAAAAGCTGCAGGAGCTCTACGGCAAGAAATAGCCTCCTCCCGAGGCCGGACGGTCAGCCGGTGCCGCAGTTCCGCGCACCGGCTGGCTGCCGACAGAAAAGATCCAGCATTTGATCCGGGGGAGAAGGCAATGGCTTGCCTCGTTGAAATGTCGAACATTTCGAAGTCGTTCGGCGGCAGCAAAGCAGTCGACGGCGTATCGCTCAAGCTCATGCCCGGTACCGTCCACGCCCTGATGGGCGAGAACGGTGCGGGCAAGTCGACACTGATGAAGATCCTGGCGGGAGTGCACCAGCCGGACGCAGGCGAGCTTTTTCGTGACGGGCGAAAAGTTGGTTTCGAGACGCCAAGGGAAGCTCTCGAAGCGGGCATTTCCACCGTGTTCCAGGAGTTGTCTCTGCTTGCCAACCTGACCATTGCCGAGAACATGTTTCTGGGCAGGGAGCCTGTCACACGTTTTGGCACGGTCGACAGGGCAAAGATGCGGCGTGAAACCCGCAAGGCCCTCGCCGCGTTGGGATTGGAGCTGAACCCTGATGCCCTCGTTTCCGATCTCTCAATCGCGGAGCGTCAGTTCGTCGAAATCGCGCACGGGATCAAGGCGGATGCCTCGGTGTTCATACTGGACGAACCGACGGCCGCGTTGAACGCTGCAGATGTCGAGGTCATGAATGCCCAGATCAGGCGCTTGCGGGATGAAGGCAAGGCAATTGTCTATATCTCGCACCGGATGGACGAGATTTTCGGCATCTGTGACACGGTGACCGTTCTCAAGGACGGCAAACTGGTCGCAACGCGCTCCCTGAGTGGCATGACACCGGACAGCCTTATTGCCTTGATGGTCGGCAGGGAACTTCAGGATCTCTTCCCGGTGCGTGGACACGCGTCATCAGAGGCTGTCCTTGAACTTGAAGATTTCAGGATAGATCCGGACAGCAAACCGCTTTCACTTCATGTCAACAAGGGTGAGATCGTCGCCCTTGCCGGGTTGGAGGGGCAGGGGCAGCAGCAATTGTTGAGATCGCTTGCCGGACTTTATCATTCCTCGACAGGGACGGCTTCCATCAAGGGCAAGCCATTGCCTTTGCCGGCGCCGAAGGCAGCCGGCATCCGGCACCTTCAGGCCAGAAAGGTCGGTTTCGTTCCCGAGGACCGGAAGGATGAGGGGCTCTTTCTGGGACTTTCCATCGCCCACAACATCGCTATCGGCCTGTCTTCCGTGCACGGCGAACTCTCCATCGCGCACGACTATCGCAAGGTAATTGTCGAGACGATGGCCAGCATGAACATCAAGGCACCCGGTCCGTCGTCGGCAGTCGGCACCCTGTCAGGCGGAAACCAGCAGAAAGTTCTTCTCGGTCGCTACCTGGCTGCCGGTCTCGATCTGTTGCTCATCGAGGAACCGACACGCGGCGTCGACATCGGTGCGAAGGCGGAAATCTACAAGCTGCTACGCAGCTTTGCAGACAAGGGCGGTGCGGTTCTGGTCCTCTCCCGCGAGACCGTCGAGCTCATCGGGCTGTGCGACCGCATCTATGTCGTTCACGGCAGGACCGTCGTTGCCGAACTGCCCGCCGAAACCGCCACCGAGCATCAGATCCTCGACGCTGCCCTGAGCGCCTGACCCTGCCCACAAGATTGAAGTGATCATGACACAAGCAATTCTCGCGCGATTGACGCAGTCGAAAGGCCGCCAGGGTTTGTGGATGCTGCCCTTGCTGATCGCCATTGGTATCAGCGTTTATCTCGGCCTGCGCACCGATCAGTTCCTCGGTTCCGAAAACCTCTTCAACCTCATTGCCCAGGCCATGCCGCTGGTCATCACGGCGATCGGCCAGATGTTCGTCGTGGTGGTGGGGGGGCTCGATCTGTCGGTCGGTTCCCTGATCAGTTTCACGACCGCGATCCTGGCGCTCGATGCGCCTGGCTATGTGACGATCCCCGCGGTTTTCCTGTTTGCAGCCTTGATCGGTCTGAGCAACGGGCTGGTGATCACACGGCTGAACGTCCATCCGATCATCGCGACGCTGGCAATGCAGTATGTGATCCTGGGCATCACCCGCATCCTGCGCCCGGTGTCCGGCGGCACCGTGCCGGATGTCGTCATCCAGTCGGTCAGCGGCTCGCTTTTCGGAATACCGATGCCGGTGTTCTGGGGCATCGTGGTGGTTATGCTGGCCTGGAAGCTGCTGCATGGGTCGCGTTTCGGACTTCATCTCTTCGCGATTGGCGGCGGGGTTGCCAACGGCACGCCGGATGCAGCCCGCAACTTCGGTGTTCCGGACCGTCGCAACATCCTGCTCGCCTATGTCGCCTGCTCCTGTTTCGCAGCCCTTGCCGGGGTGTTCCTGGCCGGCCGGATCGTTTCTGGCGATCCCAATGTTGGTCTCCTGTTCGAACTTGATGCGATTACAGCTGTCGCCGTCGGCGGGACACAACTGTCCGGCGGCATCGGCAGCCTGCAGGGCACGGTGATCGGTGCGCTGGTCCTGGCGCTCCTGTCGAACGGCATGAATCTCACCAATGTTTCGCCCTTTATCCAGACCGCAATCAAGGGTGGTCTCCTGCTCCTGGTCGTGGGGCTCCAGACCCGCAAGAAGATAGGGCTTTGATCATGTCAGCGATCGTGAAGCATCCATTCCTGCAGCGCCTGCTGCGCGTTCCGCCGGCGTATTACGTCTTCGCCATCCTGCTGATCACGCTCTGGGTCGCCAGACCTCACATGCTCAACGCCAACATCATGGGCATCTTCATCCGGCAGGTCGCGCCACTCGGTGTGCTGGTTCTGGCGCAACTGCTGGTGATGCGCGTGAAGAGCATCGACCTGTCCGGCGGCGGCATCATCCTGCTGGTCAATTACTTCATCTCCTCGGGCATCTTTCCGGGGGCGTCGATGCCGTTCTACATCGGGCTCAGTCTGGCGACCGGTACCGCGATAGGTCTCTTCAACGGCTGGATGATCGGCAAGCGCCGGGTATCGGCGGTCATCGTCACTCTGGCTGTCAGCATCATACTGGTCGGGTTCGTGCAGTATCTTTCAAGCGGCAAGCCACCCGGTGACGTGCCGTCCTATCTGAACGATATCTACAACATCAAATGGGGCCCGCTCCCGATTCCGGTGCTGTTCTGGTTCGCCCTGACCGTGGTGATGGCGCTGTTTCTCACAAAGACGGTGTTCGGCAGATACGTCACCTCGGTCGGCGAGAACGCGGAAGCCGCACATTTTTCGGGTGTTCCGGTCGAGCGGACCGTCATTCTTGCCCACACGCTTGCCGGTTTCATCGCAGCAGTCGCCGCCCTCGTGCAAACCGCCTCCATCGCGGTCGGCAGCGTCCGCGTCGGTCTTGACCTGCCTATTCTGGCGGTCGCCGCGACCATTCTCGGTGGTGTGGTTTTCGGCCGGGGGGAAGGTGGTGTCTGGGGTCCCTTTTTCGGGGTCCTGTCCTTTGCCCTGCTGTTTGTCGTGATGACCACCTTCGGCATCGACGACCCGGGCAAGCTCATCGCCCAGGGGCTGATCATTCTGCTCGCCGCGATTTTCTACGGCATCAGAACATCCAGATCCAATTGAGCCATTCCGTAAAATCTGAGGAGGTAACAATGGCAAACGAAAAGTCGATACTTTGCTTTGGGGATTCGTTGACCTGGGGCTGGATCCCCGTGGAGGAAGGCGCCCCGACGATGCGCTATCCCTTTGAGCAGCGCTGGACGGGGGCGATGGCCTCTGAGCTGGGTGACGGGTACCGGATTATCGAGGAAGGTCTCAGTGCCCGCACGACAAGCGCTGACGATCCGAATGATCCCCGCCTGAACGGTAGCCAGTACCTGCCCTCGGCCCTTGCCAGCCATCTGCCGCTCGACCTGGCGATCATTCTTCTGGGCACCAACGACACCAAGCCGTTCTTCAACCGGACGCCCTACGATATCGCTTACGGCATGGCTAAGCTGGTGGGTCAGGTGCTGACAAGCGGTGGCGGCATTGGCACGCCTTACCCGGCACCAAAATGCCTGGTCGTCGCGCCGCCCCCCCTGACGCCGATGCCGCATCCCTATTTCCAGGGCATGTTCGGCGGAGCACACGAAAAGTCGGCAGCGTTGGCCGAGCAATACCGGAATATGGCCGACTTCATGAAGGTCGATTTCCTAAGCGCCGGTGATTACATCACCACCGACGGCTGCGACGGCATTCATTTCACCGCCCAGAACAACATCGATCTTGGCAGGGCCATTGCCGGCAAGGCTCGGGAGATCCTGAGCAGACAGCAGGCCGAAGCGGCCTGATCGTCGCAATACCGTCTCGAATGATACCCTTGCCGCCCACACAGCGAGCGATGCTTGTGCGGGCGGCTTGACTTTGCATGAAATTGTTACCAACTTCCCTTCATGAACAAAGCCGCCACGACCAGCTACAAACGAGATTTCAGAGCTATCCCCAAAGCGGGAGAGTAGCCCCCGGCTCGGCTGTCATGCGCCCCGAGCCTCGGGGTCGACACTTGAGATGATGCGACAAGAACCGGTCTGACCGGTCGAAATCATCGAAGCGCAAAAATCACCAAATCTTCAAACTTCACTCCGCCGTCCGGACATCATTTGTCCATTGGTGCCCGAAAGCACCCGGCAAGGGGGACTTTATGCGCGAACCGACAGATTTCACCTCAAAGCCCGAGATAGTTATCGGCACGTCCGATTATGAACGGCTGGAAGGCCTGGCGTCATCGTTTGAAACTCGGCTGCCAAGTGTCACCGAAGATCTTCTGGGCGAATTGAGCCGGGCAAGACTTGTTCCCGATGGGGCGCTGCCCGGCGATATCGTCAGGATGGGTTCCGTCGTCCGCTTCCGAACAGACGCCACGGCAGAAAAGACGTTGCAACTGGTCTTTCCCGGCGATGCCGACATCGCCAGTGGCAGGATCTCCATCCTGACGCCCATCGGCACCGCTCTCATCGGCCTTTCCAAAGGCCAGTCGATTGCCTGGTGCGCGAATGACGGACGCAAACATCGGCTGACTGTCGTGTCGGTCAGCCAACCGCCGCTTGTCGGTGGAATGCCGGAGCTGCAAACCCTGGATCGGGTTTAGCAATGTCTCCCGACGCGCCGTTTCACAAACCGCGTTTTCTGGATCACGCAGGCAGCCTTCTCGCAGGAACTTAGCCCCTGCCGGTCTCTCGTACCCGAGAGGGCCGGACAGGGGGAACAGTCTTGAAGCTGACTCCAGTTCCAACACCGGCCTTTGCCAAAGCAAGGCCGAAGGAGATCTCGCATGCGCGAACCAAAACAATTTATCTTCACCAGCAAGGACCACGCGACCCTGACAAGAATGATGTCGCAGTGCCCGCGAACCATCACGTCCTTTGTTTCCCTGCTGCGCCAAAAACTGGCGCAGGCCCATGTGGTGCCTTCTGCCGATATCCCGGCAGACGTCGTCACCATGAACAGCCGCGTGACATTCCAGGTGGATGATCATGCGCCCGATACGCGGGTGGTTATTCCCGACGATGCCGACAGTCTTGTCGGCCTGACCTTGCCGATCACGACCTCAACGGGAATGGCGCTTCTGGGCATGTCTGAAAAGCAAAGCATGCAGATAGGCGGGGCCGGCAGACAGAGCAGGACACTTACAGTGATCGAAGTTGCCTATCAGCCCGAAGCCAAGGGTGTTGTTCGCTTGGACGCATGGCAAGGTCCGGCTCTGGGCCGCCACAAGGGCAGGCCTTATCTGCAATTGGTCCACAGTTCGGATGAGGAGACCGAGAGCAATCTCCTGCACCTGAACAGGTAAGTTTGCCCGATCCGCTATCGCCCGGCCCGATGAGCCGGGCAATAGCGGCGCGGTAGCTGCCAGTCGTCGCCTTTTCAGGCCACAGGCTCCGCAGCAGGCGTTCGTTGCCAGGCAAATTTTTCGAAGTAGGGCTCGATCGGCGTATTGACCAGTTTGTTGGTGTAATTGCTCATGACCTTCTGGGAAACGGCCAGTACGACTTCGAGAACCTGCCGGCTGGTAAAACCGGCAGCCAGAAACGCATCAACCTGCCGGTCACTCATAACACCACGCTCGCGAACCATCTGTAGCGTGAACTGGCGCAGCGCCTCAAGCTTGGGCGTCGGCAATGGCGTTTCGCGGCGCAAGGCGTCCGAGACGGCATCATCGATCCCCATCCGTTTTGCGATTCCGGTGTGGGAGGGAACGCAGTAGTGGCAATCGTGCTCGACGTTGATCGACTGCCAGACAACGGTCTTTTCTTCATCGGTGAAGCTCGATTCCAGAAAAAGCCGATGGAGCACCAGATATCCTTCCAGCAGACCGGGCGCCTCGGCCATCACGGCATGCAGATTGGGCAGAACGCCAAAGGTTGCTTTCGTCCGTTCGATCAGGGGTTTGCTCCGATCCGGCGCCGTCTGTTCCGTGTGTAATGTGAATTCAGCCATGAAGAGTGTCTCGTGTGGGTTTGAAGAATGAGGAAATGTGCCGGCGTTCGCTCCACGTTTCACAGTGTTCAGCCGATGAGTTCGACGGCCAATGCGGTGGCTTCTCCACCGCCGATGCAGAGGGCCGCGACGCCGCGCCGGGTTCCTCGTGCTTTCAAGGCATGGATGAGCGTGACCACCAGCCTCGCACCGGTCGCGCCGATCGGGTGCCCGAGCGCGCAGGCACCGCCGTTAACGTTCAGCTTGTCCCGCGGAATGCCGATGTCGTGTGCGGCCGCCATCGCGACAACCGCGAAGGCTTCATTGATCTCCCAGAGATCGACGTCATCGGCAGACCAGCCGGTGCGGTCCATTAGTTTGAGGATCGCCGGGATGGGCGCCGTCGTGTACCAGGCCGGATCCTGCGCATGGGTCGCGTGGCCGCGAACGATTGCCATGACCGTCAACCCGTTGACTCGCGCGTGGCTCATGCGGGTCAGGACCAGTGCCGCAGCACCGTCCGCATTGGCTGACGCACTGGCGGCGGTGATGGTGCCATTTTCTGAAAAGGCAGCGCGAAGCCTTGGGATCTTCTCAGGATCGACCCGTCCCGGGATTTCATCGTCCTCGACAACTGCCGTGCTTTTGCGACCGGCAACTTCAACAGGAATGATTTCATCCCGGAAGGCACCTCCGGTCACCGCTTTTTGTGCACGTCTCAGCGTTTCCTGGGCAAAGGCGTCCTGGTCGGCACGGGTGAAGCCGTATTTTTCGGCGGCCGCTTCGCCGAAGGAGCCCATGGGACGGCCCGCCTCGTAGGCGTCCTCCAGTCCGTCTCGCATCATGTGGTCGAGAACGTCGCTTCTACCGAACTTTCGGCCCGCTCGCATTTGCGGCAACAGGAATGGTGCGTTCGACATTGACTCCATGCCGCCTGCAACAACGACGTCCGCCGATCTGGATGTCAGGAGGTCATGCGCCAGCATGATCGCCTTCATGCCGGATCCGCAGACCTTGTTGAGTGTGGTCGCGCCCGTGTGATCGGCAAGACCGGCTGCACGCGCCGCCTGCCGCGCCGGGGCCTGCCCCTGGCCGGCAGGAAGAACGCAGCCCATCAGAACTTCACTGATCCTGTCTCGTCCGGCTCCCGCATCGACAAGCGCGGCCTCAATCGCCGAGGCAGCAAGCTGGGGAGCGGCCAAAGGGCTCAAGGTTCCCATGAAGGCACCAAGGGGTGTCCGTCTGGCGGCACAGACAACTATCGGATCGGGTTCGGGCATGGATATCTCCTGGCTGGCTATTGATTTTAGATTACGAACATAATTTATAAAATCAAGAATAGATTTGGGTCGTAATCCGAATTAGAATTCCACCAATCAGAGGAGGTGAGAATGCGCGTCAGCAGGGAAACGGCGGCCAGGAACCGTGAGAATGTCGTGAAGACCGCGAGCAGGCAGTTTCGCGAACATGGCTATGACGGGATCGGAATCGCCGGACTGATGAATGCCGCCGGGCTGACGCAGGGCGGTTTCTACAAGCAGTTTGCAGGCAAGGACGCCATCATTGCAGAGGCCACGGAGCAGGCTCTGGAGGATAATCTCAAGGCCTGGCAAAGCGTTCTCGATGAGCATCGGGACGATCCGCTGAAGGCACTGCGTACATGGTATCTGTCCCGGGAGCATGTCGACAGGCCCGACGAAGGCTGCACTTACGCCGCATTGGCGGCGGAAGCCCCGCGTCATGGCAAAGGTCTCCAGGATGCGTTTTGTGAAGCTGTAGAGAAGTCCATTTCCCTTCTGACCGACACCCGTCCAGACAGTGCCCAGTCCCGCTGTGAGGCAATTCGGCTGATCACCGGCATGGTTGGGGCACTTGTTCTTTCACGAGCGGTCGGGCAGGGGCCTTTGAGCCAGGAAGTTCTCGACTGCGTGATGCTGGAACCCGCGCCCAGGGAACCGAAATAGGCACCACGCGTTGGCCGCCGGTCCGTGAAACTGCCTTCTAAGGCGACCTGTATTGGCCTGCTCTTCAGTCAAAAGGCTTGCGTCCGAACGAGATTGCCGACGGTTTCCCAAACGTCCATTGACAAATCTCTGAATTTAAATATGCATAGGCTATGCAATTATTGGATGCCAACAAACTCGGTGCCCTTGGCACATTGATCCGCGACCGGACTGATGCGGCGCTGGGGCCGTTGTCACCGAGTGCGGCGGCTGTCTTGTCGATGCTTCACTTCAAGCCGGGGCTCACGACAAGCGAAATTGCGGTGGTCGTCGGCGTCAGCCAGCCGACCGCCGTCAGGCTGATAGACGGGTTGGAGCGGCAGGCGCTGATCCTCCGTGGCGAGCCGGTCGGCCGTGTCACGCCGCTCAGGCTGACAAAAGCCGGCCATGAAGCGGCCGAAGCTCTGCAGGCACGCCGCTTGGTGGCCATGGACGGATTGCTCGGTGCGCTGCCCGAGGCCGACCGGCAACACTTCGTCTCGCTGCTGGACAGGATCCTGCAAGAGGCGACGACCTCGCGATCCTTTGCCAGAACCACCTGCCGGCTGTGCGAACACGACCTTTGCAGTGCTGACATTTGCCCGATCGGTTGCAAAGCCAGCGAAATCGAGACAGCGGAGGATAAGCCTTGAGTACGTTTACAGACACCACGTCACCGCTCATCGACGCGGATGCGTGGATTGCGCAGGATGCGACGGTCGCGGGCCGTGTCGCGATTGGCGCAGGCAGCAGGATCATGAACGGTGCGCGGCTGGTGGCGGAAGGCGGTGGCACAATCCGCATAGGACGGAACTGTATCGTGCTGGAAAATGCGGTTATCCGTGCAACGGACCGGCACGACTGCGAGATTGGAGACCATTGTCTGATCGGGCCGAACTCACATGTTGTCGGCGCTGAAATCGAAGATGAAGTCTTCATTGCGACGGGAGCTGCCGTGTTCCACGGTGCACGGGTAGCGCGTGGATCGGAAATCCGCGTCAACGGCACGGTTCACCTGCGCTCGTGTCTGGAACCCGGATCGACCGTGCCGATCGGATGGGTCGCTGTTGGTGACCCGGCCCGGATTTTATCCCCGGACCAGCATGAGGCCATCTGGGAGATCCAGAAACCGCTCGACTTTCCGGGGTTTGTCTATGGCGTAGACAGAGACGCTCCCGACGTGATGAAGACCATCACGACGCGGCTGTCGGAAAGCCTGGGGGATCTCAGGAAAAATTCGGCGGGCGCCGCACCATCGGCATCTGGCTTTTGACCCCACGTAGTGTCTACGGGACCGGCGGTGGGCGGACCGCGCCGGAATTTACGGCGCGAGTCCGGCAGGAGGGGGTATATTAGCCTATTGAAATGTCTTCAGGTAGGCGATGATATCGGCAATTTCCTCGTCCTTGCGCAGTCCGGCAAAGGACATTTTCGTCTTGGGGACAACATCCTTGGGTTTGTGCAGATAGGCTGTCAGGGTTTCTTCGTCCCAGACCAGTCCGCCTTCGGCCTTCTCGGTCATGCTGGCGGAATATTTGTAGCCTTCGACCTGGCCCGCGGGAGCTCCGACAATGCCGTTGAGCGCCGGACCAACCTTGTTCTTGGCGCCGTCGCCAACAGCATGGCATGCCTTGCATTTCTTGAAGATCTTTTCTCCGGAAGCCGCGTCGCCGTCGGCCCAGGCAGGAGCGGCCGCAAGGAGACCTGCTAGCGTGACGAGGCAGGTGAGTGTCTTTCTCATGATGTTTCCTTTCCTGCTGCCGGCACCTTGCCGGCAGTTTGGCCGGGAGGCGGCCTCAGTGTTTTGTTTTGGTGGCCGGGCAAACCAGGTTTGCCCGGCCTGACCGGTCCGTCCCCAGGCCTCTTGGTCGGACGGACAAGGTCATGCTGATGGTGCGAGGTCAGAAAGCCGGTGATCGCACTTCACATCCTTGACATCCGTCAAGCAGACCCTCGGCTATTCGGCGGCAACGGGCTGTCTTGCCAATTGGCATTGCGCCCAAAGCGCATGCAGCGCGCAGACCAGCCGGTCGACATCGCCGGACGTGTGAACAGGCGAGGGAGTGATCCGAAGTCGCTCGGTTCCCCTGGGAACGGTCGGATAATTGATCGGCTGGATGTAGATGCCGAAATCCTCCAGAAGCGTGTCCGACAGGAATTTGCACTTGGCCGGATTGCCGACGATGACCGGGATGATATGGCTTGGATTGTCGACATGCGGAATGCCGAGTGTGTCGAGACGCCGCCGGACCTGGGCGACAATGGCCTGGTGGGCCTCTCGCTCCACCGAGCTTTGCTTCAGATGCCGGATTGACGCCGTTGCCGCCGCCGCGATGGCGGGGGGAAGAGCGGTGGTGAAGATAAAGCCACTGGCGAAACTCCGCACGAAGTCGCATAGCTCGGCAGAGGCCGCGATATATCCGCCGACAACGCCGAACGCCTTGCCAAGTGTCCCTTCGATCACGGTCAGGCGATCCATCACGCCTTCCCGTTCTGCAATACCGCCACCGCGCGGGCCATAAAGGCCGACGGCATGGACTTCGTCCAGATAGGTCATGGCGCCATATTGGTCGGCAAGGTCGCAGATCTGCGCAATGGGTGCGATGTCCCCATCCATGGAGTAGACGCTTTCAAAGGCGATCAGCTTCGGTTTTGCCGGGTCGGCCGCACGCAGTTTCGCCTCAAGGTCCCCCAGGTCGTTGTGTTTCCAAATCACTTTTTCCGCACGCGAATGGCGGATGCCCTCGATCATCGAGGCATGGTTCAGGCTGTCGGAAAAAACAATGCACTCGGGGATCTGTGAAGCGAGCGTGCCGAGTGCTGCCCAGTTGGAAACATAACCGGACGTGAACACCAGAGCGGCTTCCTTGCCGTGCAGGTCGGCAAGTTCGGCTTCCAACAGGACGTGATCGTGCGTTGTCCCGGAAATATTGCGGGTACCGCCTGCTCCTGCACCGCAGCGGTCGACTGCTTCATGCATTGCCGCCAGAACCTTCGGGTGCTGACCCATGCCGAGGTAATCGTTGGAGCACCAGATCGCGACATCCTTTGTGCCGTCCCCGCTGGTCCACTTGGCTTCCGGAAAATTGCCGCGCTTGCGCTGGAGGTCGATGAAGACGCGGTAGTTCCCGGCATCCTTCAGGTTCGCAAGGCGGCTTTTGAAAAAGGCTTGATAGTCCATGACGTCCCCGCTTTCTCAAGTGTCCGGTAGACGCTAGATGCGGGGCAGGGCAGGTTGAATGACAATAGTCAAGAAAGGCAAGAATCCGTCGATGTCCCGAGCTTGCTATTGTGCAAAGTCCCTAGGTCAGGCTAGACGTTCTTGCAAAGCACTTGAGCAGGACCTTGACCGATGCCCACCGACCGCCAGCGGAAAATTGCCCAGAACTCCCTGCTTCTCAAAAGCTTCCCGCAGGAGATCTGCGACATGGTGCTGGGGATGTCGAGCTGGCGGACCTACGACCGCGGCGAAACGCTGTTCCTGCATGGCGAAACAGCGCAGGCAATCCACATCGTCATGGACGGCTGGGTCAAGCTGTACCGGATTGCCCCCAATGGCGGCGAGGCGGTGGTGAATGTCTTTGCCAAGGGTGAAAGCTTCGGCGAAGCGGTTGCGTTTCGCGGGCTTGCCTATCCGGTGTCGGCGGAGGCGGTGACGGCTTGCGAAGTCATGCGCATACCCAGCACGGCCATTCTGGAGGCCATGCGCAAGGACCCGGACATCGCGGTTTCCGTGGTGGCGTCGACCTTTATTCACCTGCATTCCCTGGTGTCACAACTGGAGCAGCTGAAGGCGCAAACCGGACCGCAAAGGGTCGCCGAGTTCTTGCTGGAATTGTGCGAGCAGGAAAGTGGTAGCTGCGAAGTGACCCTGCCTTACGACAAGTTCCTGATCGCGGGCCGCCTCGGCATGAAGCCGGAAAGCCTGTCGCGCTCCTTTGCCCGGTTGAAATCTGCGGGTGTCCGCATAAATCGAAATCATGCGGAAATCAAGGATATCGAACGGCTGCGGGCCTTCTCCGAAGAAGATCCCGTGGACGCCTGGACGAAGGGCTGACGATGAAACTGGAAACTGCTCTAGCGGCTATCGACATCGCGAACGCTGCCGACCCCAACCATGAAGATGGCAAGCCAGCGGCCTTGCTGTATGGGCAAAGAATGAGCGATGAGCTGGAGCGGCTCTATCCGGAGGCGGCAGATCCGTTGAAGATAGCCGCCAGGGGCCAGCATATCGAACGCTGGATCACACCGCGCCAGACCTACCCGGAAGGCAAGGCCGGCTATCACGCCTGGCGCCGGGATCAGGCCCGTCACCATGCGGAACGCGTCGGTGAAATCATGGCAGAGGCAGGCTATTCACCGGAAGAGATCGAGGTGGCGGCGAAGATGCTGCGCAAGGAAGGTCTCAAGCGGGAAGCGGATGTGCAGGCCCTGGAAAACGTGATCTGCTTTGTGTTCCTGAAATGGTATTTCGCCCCCTTTGCCGCCAAACACGAGGACGCCAAGGTGCTTGATATCGTGCAGAAAACGGCACGGAAGATGTCGGAAGACGCACGTGCGCGGGTGCTTGCCGAATTCGAGCTTCCACACCAGTTGGCCGAAGCTTTCAGGAGCTGAACCCGGGGGCAACGTAAAGCGCCAGCAACAGCAGGCAATAAAACCCGATCACCCAACTGAACCCGGACAGCCAGACCGGTGCCTGCCATAGCCCGAGATACCGGGACAGGATGATCCGCGCCTTGATAAAGGCCAGCAGCAACAGCAGCCCGCCAAAAAGACCCGGACTGAAATGACCGGTCCCGCCTGTTGTCACCAGAACGGTGGCGGCCGACAGGCCCAAAAGCGCGATCCAGGCGAGCGATATGGAAGGAAGGGTCATCTTTCGCTATCCCAGGACATAAATCACCGGGAACAGCAGCACCCAGATGAGATCGACCATATGCCAGAAGGCGGTTCCTGTTTCGATGGTGCGAGGTTCGTCTTTCCACGCCACCAGACCCAGCACAACGATCCCCGCGAGCACATGAGCTGCGTGGAACCCTGTGAGCAGGTAATAGAACATGAAGAAGGGATGGGTCTCCGTGGAGATCCCTTCCGCAGCTTTGGTTGCATATTCCTGCACCTTGATGGCGAGGAACACACAGCCGAGAGCCATGGCGCCGGTCAGGTGCAAACGGGCGGCCGTCCGCTTTAACTTGAGCCGAAGCTCAAGGCTCCGGGCGGCCAGAAAGCCGCTGGTGATCAGCACGATCGTGTTGATGCCGGCGAGTGCCGGATCGAGGTGGGCCCTTGCTGCGGCAAAACCGTCCGGATCGGATATCCTGACGCCCATGAAGGCGGCAAGCCCGGCCCCGAAGACCAGCAGTTCACTGATGATGAGCACCCACATCAACAGTTCCCCGGGCAACTCGTCGAGGATACCTGCGTCGTGCTGGTCCGGCTTCGGTGACGGAGCGTGCATCCGCGGCTCTAGCCTCCGACAATCTGGCGGTAAATCTGCGGCAAGGCCTGTGTCAGCCTGTCCGGATGCGGGATCACGGCAAAACCGCCTTGCCCGAACAGCCGCGGGAACCAGGACTTTGCCGATTTGTCGATGGTGACCCCAAAGACGGATTGGCCTGCGCGCCGGGCTTCGCGAACCGCCATCCTGGTGTCTTCGATGCCGTGCCGTCCTTCGTAATGATCGAGATCGTTGGGTTTGCCGTCGGTGATTACCAGAAGAAGTTTGCGTTTGCGCGACTGGGCCGCCAGGTCAGTGGTCACATGACGAATGGCCGCCCCCAGACGCGTGTAGAAGCCGGGCCGCAGCGTGCCGATCCTCTGTTCGACAAGGGCACTCATCGGTTCGTTGAAGCCCTTGCAGGACTGAAGGTACACGCGTTGCCGTTTCAGGGATGAGAAAGCGGTAATGGCGAAATCATCCCCGCAGGCATTCAGACCCCAGGCAAGAGCGGTCAAGGCTTCCCGTTCGATATCGATCACGGCGCGTCCGGTGACGGCGCTCTCGGTCGAACGAGACACGTCAAGCAGGATGGAAACCGCAAGATCACGCGCTTCCGGACGGGTCTGCAGCCAGATCCGTTCCGAGCCGGTGCCACCTGCCATCCGCTCCGCTTCGGAGCGCACCGCGGCATCAAGATCCAGTCCGTCGCCTTCCAGGTGTCCGCGTGTCGTTACCCGGCCTGGCCGGAGGGCTTCGAACTGTTTCTTCACCGAGCGGATGCGCCGTTTTGCGACGTCATCCATTCCGGCAGATCCCTTTTCCGGATCGGCTTCCGCAGTGCTGGTCAGAACGCAGACGTGGTCCGCCAGATAGCGGCCACTGCGTGTGTCCCACTCCGGGTAGAGATGCCGTCCGGACAGTCTTTCGCGGTCGACATCTTCCGGAGCCAGGTCAAGATGCAGCTTCAGACGGGTTGCCGGTGCCTTTGAGATCTGGCCAAGGCCGATCTCCTCCTGATCGTCAGCCGCCTTCTTGGCGCTGTCATGATCGTCGTCATCGACACGGCGATTGAGATTGAGAAACTCTGCCCAGCTGAGAATGGCTTCGAATTTGTGCAGGATCAGGCTGTCCTTGCGTTCTGCCTGGTCTGCCTTGCGCCTGCGGGCGCGCACTGTCTTGCCGGTCGCTTCCTCTGGAGGACCGTCTGTCTCTCGGCTGTCGACTTCATCTCCCGCGGAAAACACAACTTCTCTGAGGTCCGGCCAGAGCGGCACCGGCCGGAAAGGACGGTATCCACGCGGGGCGGACACATCCTCGAATGACTTTCGGTCGATCCGTTCCTGCAGGTCCAGGACATCGGGGGCAGGAGTTCCAGGGTCGCCCAACAAATGACGCACGAGCCTGTCGACCCTTGCTTCCATCTCCGGCAAGGCGGCTTTTGGTCTTGCCACCAGCACCTGTTGGCAAAGGGCGGTGTAGAGGTCCCGCAAGCCTGGAGCCTGGTCAAGTGTGTCCCGAACCATGGCGGATATTGCCCCGAGGGACTGCAGATCCGCCCGGAGCGGGTCCGTTTCGGCGACATGGGCAGGTGCATGTGCCGCCAGCGCCGTTAACCAGACATAGAGGGCTGCATTCGCCTCCCGCGACGGGAACACCGCAAGGCTCGCCGGCAGTCTCAGGATTTCTCCATCGAAACTGGTTCGCGTCACGGTTTCGGCTTCCGTGCCGAGCCGCCTCAGAAATCCGAGGCGGTGGCGCGAAACCTCCTGGGCGACCGGACGAAGCTCGACACTGTGAGCTCCCCCCAGTCCCCGGAAAAGGACAGCAAGCCGCCCGCCGACCTCATCGAGGCCGACCGCGGCTCCATGATGCACCTCGGGCGCATCCAGGCGGCTTGCAAACGCGTGCCACAGTTTCCCGATGGTTTCCTCGGGTTCCCATGGCTCGATGTCGATCTTGCCCATCGGTCTGGCCTCACCCAAACACGGCCGTGACAAGATCAAGGAGCCCGCGTTTCACGTCTTCATCGTCGGTCAGCGGTTCGATCATTGCGGCTTCGATCGCCCTTCCGACAGGCATGCCCTGGGCAATCAGTGTTGCTGCATAGACGACCAGCCGGGTCGACACGCCTTCCTCAAGATCCTGGCCTTTCAGCGCCCTGAGTTTTCCGGCCAGACGCACCAGCGCGGCGGTCCGGTCGCGGTCGAGGCCGCTTTCCTCGCAAACGACTTCGGTTTCCAGATCCATTGGCGGGAAATCGAATTCAAGCGAGAGGAAACGCTGTCGGGTCGACGGTTTCAGGGTCTTCAGGATGTTCTGGTAGCCGGGATTGTAGGATGCGACGAGCATGAAGCCCGGTACTGCCACCAGTTCCTCGCCGGTCCTGTCGATCGGCAGGGTCCGGCGATCATCCGTAAGAGGATGCAGCACGACAGTCACATCCTTGCGGGCTTCCACAACCTCGTCGAGATAGCAGATTGCACCCTCCCTTACGGCCCGGGTCAGCGGTCCGTCCATCCAGACCGTCTCGCCGCCCTTGAGAAGATACCGGCCGATCAGGTCGGCGGCGGCGAGGTCGTCATGACAGGCGACCGTATAAAGCTTGCGGCCGAGTTTTGCCGCCATGTGGGCGACGAAACGGGTCTTGCCGCAGCCAGTTGGGCCTTTCAGCAGAACCGGCAGGCCGTTCCTGTGCGCGGCTTCGAAGACGTCGCATTCGTCGCCTTGCGAGAGGTAGAAGGGGGCGGATGCCGCCCCCTTTTTGCTGGAGACACTTGCTTCCATGTCCATCACTCCGCCGGTGCGCCGGCTGCTTCACCCGGTTGGATGACTTCGCGGCGCGGGACCGCAACTGCGTAGATGAACAGGAGGGCACCGAGTACGAAGGCTGCGCCTGCCCCGAACCGCATCCAGTAGAACACGGCCAGCTGGTCCTGAACGTCCATGTAGTATTCGCCCATGACACGCTGCAGGTGGGTTTGCACCGTTCCGGCGAACGTCAGGACGAAGGTCATGAAGGACATGCCGCCGGCCATCAGCCAGAAGGACACCATGTTGAGCACCTGGTTGTAGGGGTCCCGGCCACGCAGAAGGGGCATGGCGTAGGTAATGATTGCCAGGTTCAGGGAAACATAGGCGCCGAAGAAGGCCAGGTGTCCGTGGGCGGCAGTGATCTGCGTGCCGTGGGTGTAGTAGTTCACGCCATGCAGGGTATGCAGGAAGCCCCAGACGCCGGCGCCGAAGAAGGCAAGCGTGGCGCAACCGAGCGACCACAGCAGCGCGGCCTTGTTGGGGTGGTCGCGGCGGCCCTTCCAGACCATGACGAAGGCGAAGGCCATCATGGCGAAGAAGGGGATCACCTCCAGTGAGGAGAAGATCGAGCCGATCCACTGCCAGTATCCGGGAGTGCCGATCCAGTAATAGTGGTGACCGGTGCCCAGGATGCCGGAGAACAGCGCGGCAGCGACGATGACATAGAGCCATTTTTCGATGACTTCGCGGTCGACGCCTGTCAGTTTGAGCATCAGGTAGGCAAGGACCGAGGCCATGATCAGTTCCCAGACACCTTCGACCCACAGGTGCACGATGTTCCACCAGTACTGTTTGTCGAGCGAGAGATTGCTCGGATTGTAGAAACTGAACAGGAACAGGAGTGCCAGACCCCACAGGCCCAGAAGCAGGATGTTGGTGATCGCGGTCTTCTTGCCTTTCAGCACCGTCATGGTGATGTTGAACAGGAAGATCAGCGCGGCAACGACGATGCCGACCTTGACCCATTTGGGCTGCTCGATGAACTCGCGGCCTTCCTTGCCCAGCAGCCAGTTGCCTTCAAACAGGTTGAAGACATAGGTGAGAACAACGCCGAGCGTGCCGACCACCAGGATGATGAGCTGCAAGTAAGCAAGCTTGGTGGAATGGATTTCCCGTTCCGCTTCTTCGGGGATCAGGAAATAGGCAGAGCCCATGAACCCGAGCAGAAGCCAGACGATCAGGCTGTTGGTGTGCAGCATCCGCACGATGTTGAAGGGGAGCAGCTCCGACAGAAAGTTCGGCGCCACATAGATGTAGCCTGCGAGCAGCCCGCCCAGAACCTGGACGGCGAACAGGCCCATTGCCACGGCGAAATACGCCAGGGCGACCTTTTGAGATTGGTATTTCATCTTGGGTTTCCTCAGCGTTCAAAATCAGCCGGCGTCGTTCGGCGGCCAGTCCTGGGCGTCGATCTTGTCTGTCCAGATCAGGAAGTTGGTGAGATCGCGGATCTCTTCGTCCGTCAGGTGGAACTGCGGCATCTGGCGGCGGCCTTCGATGCCGGAGGGCTGGGATTCCATCCATCCTTTCAGGGTCTCGAAAGCCAGGTCAGGATCGTCAAGCACGCCCCAACGGGTCATCACGTTGCCGACTTCGGGTGCGAAATAGGCACCTTCGCCCAGGATCGTGTGACAATTGATGCAGGCCTTGTCTTCCCAGACCCGTTTGCCTGCGGCAACGCTGTCGGTCAGCGTCGCCGCGTCTGTCGATGTGCTGGTGATGTAAAGGTGACTGTGCACCGACAGCCCCACAAAGATGATGATGAAAAAAAGCGACCCGCCATAGAATATGTTTCGGGCCATGCTTTTGGTCATGACTTCGCGCATAGCGCGCTCCTTTCCCCGGAGTTGATCCTGCCGGGAGGGTGACAGCGCGCAGCCGCTTTTCCTTAACCAAAGTCAAGTGGACCTGAATGCCGTGCTGAGGACAGTGCAATTCATGGACAAGAGGGAAGGACGAAGCGCCGGATGCAGCCCTAAAGTGCAAGACCCCTGCGACAATTGTGTCGTTTTGCAGAGGGTAAGGCGCTTATTCATTCAATGAAAGCATGTACTTATAAGAATAAGGTTCTGCCGGCGTTACTGGTGAACAGCGCAGATCAAACCTGTCTGAAAATTTCAAGTTAACGAAAGTCAAGGAAGTAGACCCTGCCTGCGCGCACCGTCCGACTGCCTCACCAGTCGAACGGAGACTAATCATGATCTCGACACGAGCCATTCGGAGAAATGCGCTGCTGATGAGTGTGGCTTTCACACTCGGACTGTCGGCAGTCGGCGTTTCTGCCCAGGACAAGCCGGCGGACCACGGCAGTGGTCCTTCGGCTGCCTATGAACCCAGCATGTCAACACTCGGCCAGCTGAAGGTCGAGATTCCGGGGCGCAAGGAAGGCGATCCGGTAATGACGCCTGACGAATACCAGAATGCAAACCAGATCTATTTCGAACGCTGCGCCGGTTGTCACGGCGTTTTGCGCAAGGGCGCAACCGGCAAGCCGCTGACCACGGATATCACGCGGGAAAACGGCTACGAGTATCTGCGGGACTTCATTACCTACGGCTCGCCTGCCGGTATGCCGAACTGGGGTACTTCGGGCGAACTGACCGAAGAACAGGTCGACATGATGGCTCGCTATATCCTGCTGGAACCGGCGTCACCGCCTGAATTCGGTATGGACGAAATGCGCAAGAGCTGGAAGGTTCTGGTTGCGCCGGAAGATCGTCCGAAAGAGAAGATGAACGATATCGACATCGATAATCTCTTCTCGGTCACGCTGCGCGACAGCGGTCAGGTCGCTCTGATCGACGGTGAAACCTACGCCATACATGCGGTGATAAACACCGGTTATGCGGTTCATATTTCGCGTATTTCCGCCTCCGGGCGCTATCTTTACGTGATCGGCCGCGATGCGCTTGTGAACATGATCGACCTGTGGATGGAAGAGCCGGCAACAGTGGCGCAGATCAAGGTCGGCACCGAAGCCCGCTCCATCGAAACTTCAAAAATGAAGGGTTGGGAAGACAAGTATGCGATCGCCGGCTCCTACTGGCCGCCGCAATACGTGATCATGGACGGCGACACTCTGGAGCCACTCAAGATCAAGTCCACCCGCGGCATGGTCTATGATGATCAGACCTACCATCCCGAGCCGCGTGTCGCGTCCATCGTGGCGTCGCACTACAACCCGGAATTCATCGTCAACGTGAAGGAAACCGGCAAGATCCTTCTGGTCGACTATTCAGACATCAAGAATCTGAAGACGACCGAGATCGAAGCCGAACGCTTCCTCCACGACGGCGGGTTCGACAGCACCAAGCGTTACTTCCTCGTGGCTGCCAATGCCCGCGGCAAGGTCGCGGTCGTCGACACCAAGGAAGGCAAGCTGACGGCCTTGCTTGAAACCGGCGGTCAGACACCTCACCCGGGGCGTGGTGCCAACCTGATCCACCCGACCTACGGTCCTGTCTGGGTCACTTCGCACCTCGGCGATGAAACCGTTGCCCTGATCGGCACGGATCCCGAAGGCCATCCGGACAACGCCTGGAAGGTCGTACAGACCCTCTACGGGCTCGGTGGCGGTTCCCTCTTCGTCAAGTCCCATCCGAAGTCGAACCATCTCTACGTGGATGCGCCCTTGAACCCGGATGCGGAAATTTCGGGAGCCATCGCGGTGTTCAACGTCGACGACCTGACGCAGGAAGAACCTGAATTCAAGGTCCTGCCGATTGTCGAATGGGCGGATGTCGGCGAAGGCCAGCCCCGTGTCGTTCAGGGCGAATTCGACCAGGCGGGCGAGGAAATCTGGTTCTCCGTCTGGAATGCCAAGGACAAGGAAAGCGCGATCGTCGTCGTTGACGACAAGACGCTCGAATTGAAGCACGTCATCAAGGATGAACGGCTGATCACACCGACCGGCAAGTTCAACGTCTTCAACACGCGCGCCGACGTCTACTGACGTCCCGCCGGGAGAGGCGGACCACCGCCTCTCCCTTTTTCTTTCTTCCATACCGCCTGCAGGAGCAAACGATGAAACAGCCAGGTAAGGTCTATCTGATCGGAGCAGGCCCCGGAGACCCGGAGCTTCTGACACTCAAGGCCCTGCGTATGCTCCAGGAAGCGGATGCCGTTGTATTCGACCGGCTGGTTTCGCCGGAAATCCTGTCGCTGGCACCGCACACCGCCCTGCAGGTCCCGGTAGGAAAATCACCCGACAATCATCCGGTTCCGCAGGAGAGGATCAACGAGATCCTGGAAGAACTGGCCCTGGAAGGCATGACTGTCGCCCGCCTGAAAGGCGGCGATCCGCTGATTTTTGGCCGAGGCTCGGAAGAAGCCGAACACCTGATGTCACGTGGAATTGCGGTCGAATACGCGCCAGGCATTACCGCCGCCCAGGGCGCGGCCTGTGTCACGGGTGTGCCACTCACCCATCGCGGTCTGGCAACCGGAGTTCGCTACGTGACCGGTCACCGGCAGGCGAACGGGGTTCTCGATCTCGATTGGAAAAGCCTCGCCTGCGAAGACACCACGCTGGTTGTTTACATGGGCGTTGCCAACATCGGGCAGATTGCCCTGCGCCTGATTGCAGAGGGACTGAGCGGGACAACCCCCGTACTTGCCATCGCAAACGCGACGACGCCGCGGGAAACCAGGCTCTATTCCGAACTCGACAGGATCGCGATCGATGTTCGCGACGCCAGGCTCAAGGCACCTGTGCTGTTTGTAGTCGGCAAGGTCGTGACCCTGAGTGCCGAATGGCCGGCAACAACCTTTGACGCCATGCTCAGTGCCGTCGACAGCGGCACGGCCGGAAGGCTTGTCCATGCTTAAGACGTTGCTCACGATTGCCTTTTGTCTTCTGGCCATCACCAGCCTTGCGCTGGCCGAAGAACAGGGTACTCCGGCGGCGCTGGTCAATCTGGTGCGCCAGGACTGCGGGTCATGCCACGGCATGACGCTGAAAGGCGGACTCGGTCCGGATATTCGGCCCGACGCACTTGGCCACTACGACATCGACACCCTGTCCACAGTGGTTCTGGACGGCATCCCGAAAACGGCAATGCCTCCCTGGCGTCCGATCCTGAGCGAGGCCGACGCGAGGAAAATTGCCGAATACCTTTTGAAGGGAGACACGAAATGAAGTGGCTATACGGAGCCGTACTGGCGGCCATGTTGACCGGCACCGCTCAAGCGCAGTCGGTCGTTGCCACTGGCGATCTCGGTCTCGTCGTCGAACGGGGGAGCGGGTCGCTGTTGCTGGTCGACCAGTCCGACCGCGCGTCCCTGACACGGATCGAGGGCCTTGGCGATCTGTCCCACGCCAGCCTGGTCTATTCGCCGGACGAACGCTTTGCCTATGTCTTCGGGCGTGATGGTGGCCTTTCCAAGGTCGACCTTGTCGAGAAACGGATAGCAAAGCGCGTTTTACAATCCGGAAACGCCATCGGCGGAGCCATTTCGGACGACGGCTCGCTGGTTGCCGTTTCAAATTATGAGCCCGGTGGCGTGCGCATCTTCGATGCCCAGACGCTGGAGATGGTGGCAGATATTCCGACGGGCTCGAAGACAATCGGTCTTGTCGATGCGCCCGGCAAACGCTTTGTCTTCACCCTGTGGGATGCGGGCGAAACCTGGATTGCGGATCTCAACACCGAAGAACCGAAAATTACCAGGATCACCGGCATGGGCACCAACCCCTATGATGCCCTGATCACCGGTGACGGCCGTCTCTACATCACCGGCCTGTTCGGCGAAGACGGACTGACCGCACTCGACCTGTGGCAGGAAAATCCCGAGCCGATCCGGGTTTTGCCCGGATACGGCCGCGGCGAAGCGGAACTGCCGGTCTACAAGATGCCGCATCTGGAAGGCTGGGCACGTGCCGGCCAGGAGTTTGTCCTGCCTGCCGTCGGGCACCACGAGGTTCTGTGGGTCGACGGAGACACGCTCGCCGAAACCGGACGCACCAGAACCCATGGCCAGCCGGTCTTTGCCATGGCGAGACCTGATGGCCGCCAGGTCTGGGTAAACTTCGCACATCCGCTCAATGACACCATCCAGGTGATCGACACGGTCACGAAGCAGGTGGTGCACGAGTTCAAACCCGGCCCTGCCGTCCTGCACATGGAATTCACGCCGCGTGGCAACGAGGTCTGGGTCTCGGTGCGCGATGCCGGTAAGGTCATGATCTACGACACCCGAACCTTCGAAAAGACAGGCGAAATCGACGCCGACAGCCCATCAGGCATCTTCTTTACCGCGCGGGCGCACAGGACGGGGTTGTGAGCCATGACAAACCTCATCCATCCGATCGACCTGAACCTTCTCGACAGCTGGCAACGGGACTTTCCGTTGGTGCCGAGACCTTTCGAAATCATCGCCGCAGCTACGAACTGCCCCGAGGATGACGTTATCGGGCGGTTGAAAGATATGGCCGCGACCGGCCGGATCACCCGTGTCGGGGCCACCTGCGCGCCGAACACGGTTTCGGCGAGCACGCTTGCGGCCATGTCGGTGCCGCACGACCGCATTGAAGACGTTGCCGGAATTGTCGGTGCTCAGCCGGGCATCAATCATTCCTACCTGCGGGAGAATTACCGGAATCTCTGGTTTGTTGCCACCGGACCTGACCGTGACCACGTCGACAGGGTTCTGGACACCATTCGGGAACAGACGAAGCTTGCCGTTCTGGATCTCCCGATCATCCGTCCGTTCAACATAGACCTAGGCTTCAGCTTGAACGGCGGCCTGGGCCGGCCACCAGTGCCCCGGCCGGTCCGGTTGGAGCGACTGCAGGAGGGTGACGATGACCTCCTGCAGGCTCTGACCACGGGATTGCCCCTTTGTCGGCGGCCTTACCTGCGTATTGCGGAGGACCTCGGCCGGACGGAAGAGTCCATACTGGATAGGATCGCGGATCTGCTCGAGGCGGGCATAATTTCCCGATTTGGCGTGATTGTGCGTCACCGTGCCCTGGGGTGGCGCGCGAACGCCATGGTCGTCTGGGATATCGAGCCGGACCGGATCACCTCGGCGGGCCCGGCTCTTGCGGCGCATCCGGGGGTGACCCTGTGTTATGAACGTCGGCCCGTAGCGGGCGTCTGGCCCTATCGCCTTTACTGCATGATCCACGGCCGGAGCCGGTCGCAGGCATTGGAAGTCCTCATCCAGGCATCACGCCTGCCGGAGGTCGCGGACGTGAGACATGACGTTCTCTTCTCCACCCGCTGCTTCAAGCAGACAGGTGCAATGATCTCTCGCCAGGGAGTTGCGGCATGACCCGGGACCTGTCTCCTCTCGAACGGACCCTGATCAACCGTCTGCAGGACGATCTGCCACTGGTCCCGCAACCCTTTCAGGAACTGGCGCAGGAGCTGGACCTGAGTGAAGAGGAGGTTGCCGGACATATCCGGACCTTGCGCGACGACGGCTTGCTGACGAGGTTCGGTCCGTTTTTCGATGCGGAAGCCTTGGGCGGCGCTTTTTGCCTCTGCGCCATTGCTGTGCCGCCGGAGAGATTTGAAGAGGTCTTAACCAAAGTCAATGCCTACCCCGAGGTCGCCCATAACTATGAACGGGATCACAAGCTGAACATGTGGTTCGTCCTGGCAACGGAAAGTCAGGCCGCAATTTCGGCAACAGCCGAAGCAATCGAGCGCGACACAGGTTTGCCGGTGCTTCTGTTTCCGAAGGAACGCGAGTTTTTCATAGGATTTCGGGTGAACGCATGACCTTGACTCCCCAGGACCGAACGATCGTCGAAGCCACGCAGGCCGGATTGCCGCTGGTCACCAGACCCTATGCTGTCGTTGCCGAAAGCCTGGGACTGAGCGAAGCGGACCTGATCGAGCGCCTGAAGCACCTGAAGGCGCAGGGTATCATCCGGCGAATTGGCGCTGCTCCAAATCACTATCGTCTGGGCATGACCGCCAACGGCATGACCGTCTGGGACGTCGATGATGCGGTGGTCGACAGTCTCGGCGAAAAGATAGGCGTCCTGCCGTTCGTCACGCATTGCTACCGCCGACCCCGGGTGCTGCCGGACTGGCCCTACAATCTCTTTGCCATGGTTCATGGAGAAACCCGCGACGAAGTGATCGCCAAACGGTCGGAGATCTCCAGCCTGCTGGGCAAGGCCTGCCGCGCCAGTGACATCCTGTTTTCAACGCGCATCCTGAAAAAGACGGGCATGCGCCTGCGCGGCAAGGAGGGCTGAACGATGTTCCGCCTCTCGGAATACATGCACCAGATCATTGACCCGACGCCTGTGCGGACCCGCCGTGGAAACGGCGCGGTCAAGCCGGTGGTGATCTGGAACCTCACCCGGCGCTGTAACCTGAAATGCCGGCATTGCTATACGGTGTCGGCGGACGTCGATTTTCCAGGCGAGTTGACCCACGACCAGGCCATGGCGACCCTGGAGGATCTTGGACGCTTCGGCATTCCCGCCCTGATCCTGTCCGGGGGTGAACCGCTGGACCGGAAAGACCTGTTTGAGATTGCCGGGCGGGCCAGAAGCCTTGTGCGCATGCTGGCCCTGTCGACCAATGGCACCAGGCTGCACGGCGAAACTGCCGACAAGGTGGCAGAAATCGGCTTTGATTATGTGGGCATATCCATTGACGGGATCGGCTCCACCAACGACTGGTTTCGCGGTGTTGAAGGCGCTTTTCAATCTGCTCTGCGGGGCGTTCGCGAATGCAAGGCACGCGGCATCAAGGTCGGGCTTCGCTTCACCCTGACGGAGGGCAACCACGAGAGCCTGCCTGATCTTCTGCGCCTTTGCGACGATGAGGGCGTCGACAAGTTTTACCTGTCCCATCTCGTATATGCCGGCCGGGGTGACAAGCACCGCGGTGAAGACGCCGAACACATGCGCTCCAGGTGGGCAATGGATGTGTTGATGGACCGGGCATGGCAAGGTGTCAGCGGTGGCAGACCACTCGATATCGTTACCGGCAACAATGATGCCGACGCGGTTTATTTCCTGGAGTGGGTGGACCGGAACTTTGGGCCTGACACCACTGCCCACGTGCGCGATCATCTCGCCGCCTGGGGTGGCAACTCTTCCGGTCTCGGCGTTGCCAACATCGACACGCTTGGCAACGTGCATCCGGATACCTATTGGTCCGACTACACCATCGGCAGTGTGAAGACCGTTCCCTTCTCCGACCTGTGGACGGGAGCGGATCCGATGCTGGCGCGGCTTCGGACGAGGCCCCGCCCGCTAAAGGGGCGGTGTGGCGCTTGTGCCTTCAAGGATGTGTGCGGGGGCAATACCCGTATCCGCGCGCTGCAACTGACCGGTGATCCCTGGGCCGAAGACCCTGCCTGTTATCTCAACGACGACGAAATCGGGCTTGCCGGTGCCGGCGGTGACCGCCTGGCCGTGACCCCGTTCCGAGGAAAACGCCATGATCCGGCTCACCGCTTCGCTTAGCGCGCTCCTGCTGCTGACTTCGCTGTCGGTCGCAGGCCCCGCGCAGGACTATGCAGACAATTGTCAGGACTGTCACGGTGCCGGCCGTCTCGGCGGTGTCGGACCAGCTCTGATCCCGGAAACCTTGGGCCGCATGCGCGGACCGGATCTCGATACAGTCATTCGCGACGGACGCAAGGCGACACAGATGCCGGCGTTTGCCGATATACTGAACGATGAGCAGATCGAGGCCCTGGCCGCCTTTTTGAAAGAACCACTGAGCGAGGTTCCGGACTGGACCGAAACGGACATCGCCGCCAGCCTGGTGATCAACGAGGACTACCAGCCCGTCGAAACGCCTGTCTGGCAGTCCGACCCGATGAACATCACCCTGGTCGTCGAAACGGGCGATCATCATGTCAGCGTTCTCGATGGCGACACCTTCGAGACGCTCGACAGGTTCGCAACGCCGTTTGCAGTCCATGGCGGGCCGAAATTCTCGCCGGACGGGCGCTATGTCTTCATCATGTCGCGTGATGGCTGGGTCCAGAAATACGATCTCTACGCGCTTCAGGAGGTTGGCCGGGTCCGGGCAGGGCTCAACAGCCGCAACATTGCGATGAGCCATGACGGCAAGTGGCTGGCAGTTGCCAACTACCTGCCGATGACGCTGACGATCCTGTCGACCGAAGACCTTTCGGTCGCAACCGTGATGGACGTGACTGCCAAGGACGGCACCGCAAGTCGCGTTTCGGCGGTCTATCAGGCCCCCAACCGAAAGAGCTTCATCCTTGCCTTGAAGGATGCTCCGGAAATCTGGGAAGTTGCCACCGATCCCGATGCAGACCCGGTCTACGAAGGGTTCGTGCACAGTCGGGAAAAAGGCATGGTCGAAGCTTTGCCTTCGTCCGAAGGGCTCTTTGCCCGCCGGAGAATCCTGACCGCAGAACCGCTTGACGACTTCTTTTTCGATGATGATTACCGGCATCTCGTCGGGGCTTCGCGCGACGGTGCGCGCGGCGTGGTCGTCAACCTGAATGTCGGCCGCGAAATTGCCGAACTGCCGCTGGAAGGCATGCCGCATCTCGGGTCCGGCATCAGTTGGGAACGGGACGGCCACAGGGTCATGGCAACCCCGCATCTGAAAGAAGGCAAGCTGTCGGTCATTGACACCGAAACCTGGAAACAGATCGCAACGATCAAGACGGACGGCCCCGGTTTTTTCCTGCGCAGCCACGAGAACACACCCTATTTCTGGGCCGATGTCTTCTTCGGCCCGAACAAGGACGAGATCCATGTGATCGACAAGGAAAGCCTGGAAATCGTCAAGACGCTGAAGCCGGTCGAAGGTGCAACGGTCGCCCATGTCGAATTCACGAAGGATGGCCGCTACGCCCTTGTCTCCGTCTGGGAGGATGACGGCGCGGTGATTGTCTATGACGCCACCACTCTGGAAGAGGTCCGGCGTCTGCCCATGCGCAAACCTTCAGGGAAGTACAATGTCTGGAACAAGATCACTTTTTCGGAAGGAACGAGCCATTGAGGCGATCCTCGTCTCGCACGGCCAGCCGTCACACCCGCAGGCAGGTGAAGCGTATTTACGCGCACTTGCGCAGCAGGTCCGCGAATTCCTGCCCGGCTGGTCCATTCGTTCGGCCACGTTGGCCGCGCCTGATGCTCTTGATCGTGCCCTGGACCTTGCCGGGCCTGAGCCGCTTGTTTTTCCGGTCTTCATGGCCGAGGGCTGGTTTACGCAGACCGCTTTGACGGGAAGGCTGAAGGGAACCGGCGCCCGGCAATTGCCTGCGCTCGGCATCCATCCCGAGTTGCCCCGCTTGACGGCGCGCTTTCTGGAAATGACGGCTGAAAGAATCCACTGGAACGCATCCGGCTACGAACTGCTGCTGGCAGCCCATGGTTCGGCAACTTGCCGGTCAACCGCACAAAGCACCATCCGGTTCGCTGCAGGTCTCGCCGAATGGCTGCCGGAGAGACCGATCCGGATGGGGTTCCTGGAAGAAGTGCCGTTCCTGGAAAATACCGCCGCCAGCTGCGGCATGAGAACCATTCTGTTACCTCTTTTTGCCGGCAACGGGCTCCACGTGACCCAGGACATTCCGGAAGCCCTCGACGGGGCCGGTTTCGAAGGCCTGCGCCTTGCTCCTCTGATCGAGGCGCCATTCATGCCGAAACTCATCGCCTGTGCGCTTGAGAGTGCCAACCGGGAGGAACTGGCGGCGTGACCCAGATCGAAACCGGCTGGCCGGTGCGCAAACTTGTGATCTTGCTCTATCCGTTCACGGCTGCTGCGGTTGCCATCAATCTCTTCATGCTGAGCCTGATGGGGCAGGCTGTCGGTTTGCCGGCCCTGTCGCCTGTCATGTCGATCTGGCTCAGTTTGCCACTCGGCTTACCAGCTACCTGGTTTGCGGCAAAATGGGTGCGGCGACTGATGGACGAAGCAGATGGAAAACCGCCGCCGGCAAATTGATACTATCTCGATCGGGAAACGGAGCATGCGGATGCAAAGGGAACTGCGTCAAGGAATGGGCCTGCGTATCGCGGGTGCGGCTGCCGTTGTTTTCGGCCTCATGACGGTGCTGAGTGGTGGAACCGTCCTCTTTGGCGGCGATCGGCTGTCCCAATGGGCGGGCAACGTCGTCAGGTTTGTGCTGTGGTTCAATTTTCTGGCGGGCTTTGTTTATGTCGCCACCGGCATCGGGCTCTGGTTTGGCAGAGGGTGGGCCTGCTGGACGGCCATCGCGACCTTGCTCGGGACGGCGGTCGTTCTGTGCGCTTTCCTGGTCTATGTGTCGCAAGGCGGTCCCTATGAGACGCGCACTCTCGCGGCACTGATCTTCAGAACGGGTTTCTGGGCGATCGTTACCTGGACCGCCCTGCGCCCCCTGCACCGCAGATAGAAGCTCTTCTCAGGCGTCCAACCACCCGGTCGAACCATCGCGCTGCACAACGAAGGCTCTGGTTGCCGGAAACTCGGCAAGGGCTTTGCCGAGGTTTTTCTCTCCAGCAACAAGGGCAGCCGTCGACAGGCCATCGGCGAGTGCCGCCGCAGGCGCAATGACGCTTGCGCCATCCAGTCCGCCTTCAACCGGCAGGCCGGTTCGGGGATCGATGATGTGCGAGCGGTGGCCCGTCTGATCGAAGGTGGTGCCGAGCCGTGCGGAGCTGGCGACTGCGGCATCGGACAGCCGGATCCTGGTGTCCGCATCTGGGCGTTCCGGCACCGGCCGCAAGGTTACGGGCCAGCCGTGGTCAGTGCCGGCATCAGGACCAGCTCCCTCATCCGGGGCGCCTCTGGTAACGATCTCACCGAGATCGACCACCATGTTCGTGCATCCCTTCGAGGCGAGCAGGGCAGTGACCCTGTCCGTGATGTAGCCTTGGGCGATGCCGTTGAAGGACATGGCCATGCCCTTGCGGGCAAACCGGATCTCGCCCGGGCCGTAGACGACATTCCTGAAGCCCGTGCGGTCTCGGGCGGTCGCAAGATCTCCACCCGTGTCACCGGTCGCCAGCCTGGCATAATAGGCCCACAACGGCTGAATGGTCGGGTCGAAGGCCCCGTCTGTTGCAGCATGAAGCCTGTCGCACAGGCTGAGGAGGTCGACCATTTCAAGGGAAGGTGCCGGTAGCCGTCCATCCGTATTCAGCCGGACCAGCTCGCTTTCCGGGTGGTAGAGGCTGAAGATTGCCTCCAGCCTGCGAATTTCCGCATCCACATTGGCAAACAGGCGTTCTGCTTCGGCGGCACTCTCATGCAGGATATCGATCTCGGCGCCGGCACCCAGCGCGATGCCGCGCCAACGGTACAATTTGGCACGGCCGTCGGCCATCGCGATGCCTGTCGGAAGCGCAAGGCCTGCGGCACCGGCCGCGCAGATCCGCAGGAACCGGCGGCGGTTTACTGGAGACTGATTGGTGGTGGCTTGTTTCATTGCGCAGCCCCTTGCATTGCATCCATCGTGAGCGAGGTGGCCGCGGACACATCGACGGCGCCCAACACATAGTCTGTCGGGATATCGTCGAAGCGCACGACGTTGCCCTTGTTGCCCTGTGCGAAGGCATCGGCTCCGCCTTGCGTGCCGAATGGAATTGCCTCGGGTGCACCCATGCCGCCTGCCACGCTGCTGCCGATGACGAACCAGGCTGCATCCGCGTCGATCCAGTTGTCGGTGCCCGGCTGGGTCCAGCTTTCTGCCCGTTCCATGTCGTTGACATAAACGGCGGCGATATCCTTCGGTTCTTCGGGGGAGCGCAGGAAGGCAACCGCGTCGCGAACTTGCGTAAACCAGAGTGGATTGGGATTTCCTGTCAGGTGGATCTGGGCCTTGGGGCCATCATGCTCCAGAACGGTCATCTGGCAATAGTGACCGGCCGCTTCCGGTGTCAGATGCATTGCATCCGGTTTGGCAATCTGGACCTCTTCCTGACAGGCAGCCAGGAACCCGAGCAAGAAGATGGAGATGAGCGCGCGTTTCATGGCGCAATCCTTTTTATCAGAAGAGCGGAACCGGCCATGGCCAGACCGGCAAACACGGTCAGCGAGCCAAGGGCGAGCAGGGGATCGAAGGGCAGGGCGTCTGCCACCCCGGCCATGCCGCCCACCAGATCGCTTGCACCGAGAGCCGCCAGGTTGAACAGGCGGAAGGCGTCGGCCGGGTTGAGCAGGATGGCATAGGGGAAAACGTCGGACGCGAAGACACCGCTGGGATTGGCAACGAGCGCGCCCAGGAGCGCAAGGTCATACAGGACGACCATCATCAGCCAGACAGCCACCGAAGCTGCCGCCGCGGTGCGTGACTGGCGCGTCAGCGAGCTCAGCACATAACCTGTCGCCAGAAAGCAGACCCCGAGCAGGACCGAGGTCGCGATTAGCCGGACAAAATCCGCAAGCCCCGAGAGAGAGCCGTAGCCCGCTGCCACAAGCAATCCTGCCGTCAGTCCGTAGCCGATGACCAGGGCAAATGCGAGAACCAGTGTATGGCCGACGGCCTTGCCGATCAGAAATTCGACGCGGGAGATGGGGCAGGACAGTGTCATCAGCAAGGTACCGCGTTCGATCTCGCCGCAGATCGCGTCGAAGGCAAGCAGTAGTGCAATGAGCGGCACAAGATAGACCGACAGGCTGGCCAGCGAGGCAACGGTGATGGTCAGCCGGTCGACGCCGAGGGTTCCCGCGGGTGCCGAGCCGAGCAGGGCGAGCGCCAGCGAGAACACGGCCAGGATCATCGCGGCAAGCAGGATCCACCGATTGCGGATGCCGATACGGATCTCCTGTCCGGCAACTGTGAGGATTCTGGAGAACATGGCTCAGGCCTCCTTGCCAGCGGCGCTGGAAAAATACCGGTAGACGTCATCAAGGCTGGGTGCATGGACATCAACATCCTCAATCAGGGTGCCGAGGGCGCTGATTGCCGAAAGGGTTCTGACCTTGTCATCCGCATTGCAGTTGAATTCGACCGAACGTCCGTTCATCTGTCCGCCACCGAGGCTTTCGGACACATGGGCGAGATCCTCGGGTCTGGTCCAGACCTTCAGCCTGATCGGCAACCCGGCCTGGGCACGCAGGCGGCTCAGGATGTCGTCGGCAACGAGCCGGCCTTTCGACAGGATCAGGATCCGGTCGGTCCGTGCTTCCAGTTCGGTGAGGGCATGAGACGACAGCAGAACGGTGGTTCCCTGTCCCGCGATTTCACCAATCAGTTCGTATACTGTCTGCCGGGAGATCGGATCGAGGCCCGTCGTCGGTTCGTCCAGCAGGATCAGTCTTGGCCGGCCGATGAGTGCCTGGGCGAGACCAAGGCGTTGACGCATGCCCTTGGAATAGGTGCCAACCCTCCGTTTTGCAGCCTCCGCCAGACCTACCCGTTCCAGCAACGGCAAGGCCCTCGCGGGGCTTTCACCTTTCAGTCTTGCATAGAAGGTCAGAACTTCCTTGCCGGTGAGAGAGGCGGGAAAGGCCACGGATTCCGGAAGATAAGCCGTTCCGATACGGGCATCATGGCTGCCGGGGGCTGCTCCCATAACCGTGACGTCTCCACGGTCGCGCTTCAGAAATCCGAGCACGATCTTGAACAGCGTCGTTTTGCCGGCGCCGTTATGACCGAGCATGGCTACCCGTTCACCTGCGTTCAGCGAAAAGGACACGTCGTCAACGGCCTTGTGTCCGGAAAAGGTCTTGCAGACGCCATCCACGCGGAGGGTCGGTGCATTGAGGGACGTTTCGGTCATCCTTGAACTCCCGAATTCGGTGTCGCCCGCACAGGTGGATGCATCAGTGGGGCGTTGTCGACGATGCCGCCTGGCAGCAGCGCCGGAAATTGAGATTGGGTCCAACGCAGCAGCTGAACGGCCGGACTGCCGACCAGAAGCTTGGCGGAGGGTTGGGTCCACAGGACCTGGTCGACCATGTCATTGGGCCGGTAGGCGGTGTCGGCAATGCCGTCGCCGTTCATGTCGAAGGCCGGGTGATCGCTCCAGTAATTGCCGCGTCCGTCCGTGCTCCAGTCGAGCTGACGGCTGCCGACATATTTCACCTGGGTCTTGTTGCCGATGAAAGCATTGCCCTCGAAGGCGTTGTTCGCGGAACCCGCCGTGAAGTGAACGCCGATGGGGCAGCCTTCGAAGCTGTTGTCTGTCACTGTGTTCTTGTTGGCATTGTACATGAACAGACATTTTTCGCCGCCGCCTTTGACCTGGTTGCCGGAGATCTCGGCGTGATTGGCGTAGTTCAGCATGAGGCCGTGATTGCGGTCGCCGATCGAGACGTTGTTGAGCACCTTCAGCCGGTCGGAAAACATCAGCGCATAGCCGATGTCATTGCCCTTGGAAAAGTTGTTCTCGATGGTGCCGTTGTTGCCGTGCATGTAGTGGACGGCAAAACGCAGGTCCTCGAAGAGGTTGTTGCGAAAAGTGTCCTTGGGGCTGGTATTGACGAAAATACCGTCCCGGCCGAACCGGATCGTGTTGTATTCGGCCAGAAGTCCGGGCGCGTTCCAGACGTAGATCCCGTTGCCGCGTTCGTTCATGCGCAGGTCACGGCGGCCTTCAATGAGATTGTTCGACACGACCGCGTCGCGCGCGCCATGGACATCTACACCGGTCAGGTTGTCGAGGATCCGGTTGTCGCGCACGATGGCGCGATGCGCGGTCTTGGTAAGCTTGACGCCCGCATCCAGTGTTTCCTGAGAGAGGCCGGATCCGGTCAGTTCCAGACCTTCCACGACGGTATCAGGGGCACCGACGGTTATGACGCTGCCGGTGCCGTTGCCGACGATGCCTGCTTCGCCCGCGCCGCTGAGTGTCAAGGGCTTGTCGAGAACCACGGGGCCTGCATGGTTGCCGGCTGCAAGCCGGAGAACATCCCCGGCCTGCGCTTTTTGAAGAACCTGCTGCAAGGCGCCCTTTTCGGCCGGCACCTGCCATTCCTCTGCCTGAAGCGGCCCGCAGACAGCCAGGCTTGCAACAGCAGCGGTGGACAGTGCCAGTAATCTGAAAAGAGCGCGGTGCATGGCTTAGGCGTTCCTCGGTTCCACGAACATCCGGCCGCGCATTTCCATGTGCAGCGCATGGCAGAACCACTGGCAATAGTACCAGTGGACGCCTGGGCGTTCGGCAACAAAGGTGACCGATGCTGTTGCCTGCGGACCAACTTCCATGGCGATGCCATAGTTGGACAGGCAGAAGCCGTGGGTCAGGTCATCGATATCATCGATGTTGGTAACGTAGATGGTCACTTCGTCGCCCTGTTTCACCGTGAATTTTTCAAGGCTGAAAGTAGGCGCGACCGAGTGCATGTAAACACGCACCTTGTTGCCGTCCCGAATGACGTCCTCGGCATATTCCAGCTCGACTCCGTCGGCGGCTGCCTGTTTCTTGGCATCGTCAAACCATGGATGGTTGCGATCCCAGACAGTCGCAGGGTTCACCTTCGATGCATGCACGATGATGCTGTCATGAGGTTCGGCGAAGGTGGGACCGTCGTGAACGACCTTCATGTCGTCGGTGGAAATATCGATGAGCTGTTCGTTCTCCGGTTTCAGCGGACCGACGTTCAGGAACCGGTCCTTGGAGAACTTGTTCATCGAGATCAGCCATTTGCCGTCCGCTTCCGCGGTTTCACCCATGGAAGTGGAGTTGTGACCCGGCTGATAGTGCACATCGACCTTGGAGATGATCGGATCGACATCTTCACCTGCATAGGCCTGGATAGCCTTGTCGACATTCCATTTCACGATCTGGCTGTCGAGGAACAGGGTCGTGAACGCGTTACCCTTGCCGTCGAAGGCCGTATGGAGCGGGCCAAGACCAAGCTGCGGCTCGGCGACAACGGCAGAGCGCGGATCGGCGTTTTCGGAGAAGAGCGCGTCGATCTTGGTCACGTCGATCACCGTGCAGGTGGGCGACAGCTTGCCGTTGATGACGATGTGCTTCTTGTCCGGTGCCGCGTTGCAGCCGTGCGGGCTGTTGGGAACCGGGATGTACCGGGTGAACTGGGACTTGGCTTCCTTGCGGCCGTCGACGATGGGCACACCGTTGAGTTCCCGGTAGTTGCCCGCAGCGACGGCTTCCTCGATCGCCTTGATGTTGAAGACGACGCAATGGTCCAGTTCGCTCTCGGTCATCTCGGCAAGGTTCATGCCCATTTCCGAGTTGTAGCTTGTCGAGAAGGCGTATTTGCCCTGATAGTCGGCGTCACAGTTGTCGAGGTTGCCCGACACGATCACCTGCCAGGCGACCTTCATCTCGTCGCCGTCGATGGCGGTGAACAGGCAGGAATACTGAGACGGATCGTCCAGGATCTTGCCGTCGTTGACCAGCGGAGCTTCATGCTCGCCGTTCGCGAAGATGTAACCCGTGCGCGGATACTTTTGCGGCCGCATGCCGTGGATGTCGTGCGCATTCGGGATTTCGATGATCTTGTCGCACTTCATCGTGGTGCAATCGATGCGGGCCACGCGCGTATTCGCCTTGTCGTTGGCGAAGATGTAGCGCCCGTCATAGGTGCCGTCGGTGAAGGACATGTGCGGATGGTGCAGATCGCCGTTGTCATAGGTGACCTTGCCCTGAGCCGCGAGATACGCCTTGGTTTCCGGCAACAGGCCTTCCGTCAGGATCTTGAGGGATTCGTTGGTCTGACCCCAGCCGGTTGCCGAGCAGCGGTTGAAGACCGGAACGCGCATCAGCTCGCGCATGGACGGGAACCCGAGAATGCGCAATTCGCCGCTCTGGCCTGAAGACCAGAAGCCGTAGTATTCGTCGAGTTCACCCGGTGCGAGTTCGAACTTCTGGCCGTCTCCCTGCGCATATGCAAGGTCTGCACTGCTCAGGGCAACCGCGCCCATTCCGGCGACGATGGCGGTCTTGGCAGATCCGCCCAACAGATCCCGGCGGGATACACCGCGCTGTTCGTTATTGTCCTTCATGGCTGATCTCCTTGGGTTGCCTTTTGAAGGTTACTTGGCCGGCACTGGCGTTTCCGCCTTGGCTTTCGTGTCCGGCTTGACGAGACCGGTCTGCACCTCGAACCGCCGTCTTTTCGCGAGCTTCTTGATGCAAACAGGACATTTCTGGTCGTGCTGATACAGAACCTGGCAGTGCAGGCAGTTCAGGCACTCGTTTGGATTGATGTTGCCTTCCGGATGGATGGCCTGGACCATGCATTCCTTGGCGCAACGGTTGCAGGGGTTGCCGCATTCACGATACCGCTTCAGCCAGTCGAACATCCGCAGACGTGCCGGGATCGCGAGTGCTGCGCCGAGCGGGCACAGATACCGGCAGTAGAACCGCTCGATGAACAGGCCGGCTGCCAGCAGGGCGACCACGAACAGGACGAAGGGCCAGGCGCGTTGGAACTTCAGGATGATGGCCGTCTTGAACGGTTCGACCTCGGCATAATGTTCGGCAATATCGAGTGAGTAGAGCGACAGTCCGAACAGACCCAGGAAGATGATGTATTTCACCGGCCACAGGCGCTCATGCAGACCCCAGGGCACTTCGATCTGCGGGATACGGCACAGCTTGGCGATACGATTTGTCAGCTCCTGCAGGGCGCCGAAGGGGCACAGCCAGCCGCAATAGGCACCGCGTCCCCAGAACAGCAGGGCAGCGGCCACGGAGAACCACAGCAGGAACACCAGCGGATCCATCAGGAAGGCATCCCAGCTGAAGTCGCTTGTCAGTGCCGAAAAGAAGGCCAGCACGTTGACTACCGACAGCTGTGCATTTTCTATCCAGCCGAGCCAGACCAGCGTGAAGGTGAGGAAGCCGATGCGGAACCAGAAGGTGAAACGCTCGTGGCGCGTTACCTGCATCTGGAAGAAGAACACCAGGGTCAGCACGGCGATGGCGGCAGCCAGGATCAGGACGTCCGTCTTGCGGTCGTTCCAGATCCGTTTCCAAAGCTCCTGGACGCCCCTGTCCTTTGCAGAGACGGTATTTTCGGTTTGCTCTGAAGCTGCAGGTGCTGCGGCTGGTGCAACGGTCTTCAGATAACTGTCGGGCAGGCGGTAGCCGAGATCGAACGTCAGGAAGACTTTCTCGATCGGGCCGACGGGCCGCTGCACGAGCAGCTGCAACCGGAATTCCTTCGCAGGATCGAAGCCGGAGTCGGCTGGAATGATGAAGAGGTCCATTTCCGAAAAGGCCGGGGCACCGTCAGCGGCGATGGTGCCGACACGATTGTGCTGGCGGTCATGGAAACGCACCGAGACGTCGTCCTGGATGAGCTGGATGCGATCGAAGATCCCGCCCCGCACGTAGCCAGAACCCTTGAAGGAATAGCGCCCGCGGCCGGTCACCAGAATGGCATGGTCGCCATCCTTCAGCCGTGCCATCAGGTTGGCATATTCCGCTTCGCCCAACAGCGACAGACCGATCGAGGGTACATCTGCCAGCGCAAGATAGAGATCGATAAACGTATCGGTTTCAGGGCCCTTTTCGGGCCTGCTGATCGCGCGTTTGTCACCTTGTGCCACAAAGGATTCGTTGATCTGAGCAACGTCGAGGGACAGGCGTCGTACCGAGCCGTCGCCAGTCAACGTCGTCCAGTCGCTGATATCTCTTTTGTCTGTATCGACTTCTTTCTTGGGCCCATCCTGCGCGACCTCGGAAGCAAGTCCACCCAGGCCAAGCGTCCGGGCAACCTTCAGGCCTGAGCGAATGATGGAATCGTCGATGACCATGATGGTCACGGTCGCGCCGGAAATGATGTCGAGATCATGCGCCGAACCGCCGCTGGCGGCTTCCGCCTTCAGATCAAGGCCTGCATAGCCTTCCGTCACTGCACGGATTTTCTTGTCGGGAATTCCGATCAGCACTATGGGTTCGGAGTGTTTGACCAGCCGGACACCCGTGATCACGGCATCCTTGTCGACCCCGACCAACGTGTGGATCGGCTTGCCGGAATAGCCCGTTGTGGAGACAAAGTCCGACGTCAGGTAAACCCAGCCGAGTGTGTCTTCGCCTTTCAGGGCAGGCACGACCGGAACATCGTTCTTCAGCGGACCGAACGCCTCGGCCCCCGGCACGAGTTCGCCCGGCGCTACCTTGTCGAGGTAATGCTGGACCAGCGCTTCATCTGCCTTGACCGGTGCGATACCCGCCAGACCCAGGGCGACAGCGATGCTCAGAAAGGCGACCAGAAAAATGTGACGGGGATGACCCACGAGACGCGCTCCAAGAAGTCGTGTGTTTTCTCTTGGGGTTCGTTGTCGGCCTTTGTGGTCCGAGGGACATTGACGATAGTCAAGTGTGTGGAAATGATTCTGGGAACATCAGAAAAAAGGCGCCCACCTTTGGTGAACGCCTTGATAAATATGTTTATTTACGTATTCGAGGTGTTGTCAGGATCGGGAAATAGACCCCGACATACAAACCGAAGGCCAGGATCCACAGACTGCCCGACAAAAGCATGGTTTCGAAGTAGCCGAGGGCGGTGAGCCCGAAACTTCGCACCAGCGCGGCGGCGATCAGAAGCACATAGGCAAGCACAATCGGCCTCGACACTTTCAGTGGCAAACCCGCGTGACCGAGCGAGGCGCGCGTCATCATCGCAAGTGTCATGCTGCCGATTGCTCCGGCTGCAAGCAGATGCAGGGCGGCCGTTTCGGAGTATTCGCCGGTCAGTAAAGTCACACCGTAAATCAGATAGCCAGCCCCCAGCAGCAGATAGGCCGCATGCAGGATCCAGAGGATCGGTTCCCTTCGCGCCGCCCAGCCTTGCCAGCCGGCAAGACGCAGCAGGGTTACCAGTCCGGCAGCAACGCACAGGCCGCCAAGCAGTGTTTCGGGCACAAATGGCAGGCAGGCGAGGGCGGACAGCAGCACGAACAGGATGCCTGCCCGGTCCAGCCAGACACGCGACAGGGGCAGATCGCCTTCATGCCCTGCCCGCAGGAGGGTGTTGCGCGTGAAAGCCGGCACGACCCGCCCACCGATGATCGCGATCATGGCCGTGCTGGTGAAAATCCCCATTCGAACGCCAGCCTGAGCGCTGTCGTCCGTCCAGCCGATCCACTCAAGATGCATTAGCAGATTGCCTGTGAGAAGTGCGGTCAGTAGCCCAAGGAACACCATGTTTCGGGCCTGGGATTTGCGGGCAAGGCGCCCCAGCACGGCGGTGGAGAGGACGGGGACGAAAGCAAGGTCAACCACGGCAACGATAACCGGATCAATACTGGCGGAAAACCATATGGCAAGGCGGCCCGCGAGCCAGACCGAGCCGCTGGCAATCACAAACAGCGAACCGGCTTCCCTGGTTCCGGTCCAGTTGGGCACCGCTGTGACGAAGAAACCCGCGATTACGGCCGCTGTGTAGCCGAAAACCATCTCATGGGCGTGCCAGAGGTGCGGCGCCATGGACATGGGCGTGGAGACAAATGTACCTCCGGCCGCATGCACGCCAAGCCAGACCGTCCAGGCGAGCATGGCGAATACTGAAAAGATGCCGGCGGACAGGAAAAAGAACCTGAAACCGGCGGTCAATACGGTCGGGATCCGGTTGGGCCCGCCAAAGGCCCGAAAACGTTGAGTTGCCATCATGAGCTTGCCTTTCAGAGTGTTTCTGCCGGCAAGGCGGCAGATGCAGCTGAAGATGAAACAGGCCGAACGGCCTTTGGCTCATGATCCCAATGCGGGCCCGCCAGTGTCTTGACCATCGTCAAGTCGGATTGGAATTATGACTATAAAAGTCATGTATACAGAAGGAGCTGTCGGGTTCCGCAGCTCCATACCTGAAGAGAGCATCCTTCCATGCACAGCGCCGACTGGCTCAATTTTATCTCTGCCTTCCTGGTCTTCTTCGTTTCCCACATGGTCCTTGTCAGGCCACCGGTGCGTCCCGTTCTGGTTGCCCTGCTTTCACCGCGCGGGTTTTCGCTCTGCTATTCTCTTCTTTCGCTGGCCATCCTGTGGTGGCTGATTGTGGCGGCCCGCGATGCGCCCTATGTAGCGCTTTGGGCGTGGGAGCCCTGGCAGACCCTTGTGCCGGTGCTGGTCATGCTGCCCGTCTGCCTGGTTCTTGCCTTCGGGATCGGCGTGCCGAACCCCTTCTCCTTTGGCGGGCGGAACAACAACAGGTTCGATCCCGAGCATCCGGGCATCGTCGGCCTGATGCGTCACCCGATCCTGGTGGCTGCGTTTCTGTGGTCGGCAGCGCATGTTGTCCCCAACGGAGATCTGGCCCACGTCATCCTGTTCGGCACGTTTGCGGTCTTCTCTCTGGCGGGCATGAAGCTGATCGACCTGCGAAAACAACGTGACATGGGCCCGGCGTGGCCGGCTCTGGTTGCCGATCTGAAGTGCTCCCCCAGAACGGCACGGGTCAATTGGCGTTCGTTCCTGATCAGGGCGACCACAGGTGTTGTCCTCTACCTCGCCCTAGCGGTCTTGCACCCCTTGTTCGCAGGTGTCGATCCTCTCGCAACATTGTTGCCTTGAAGGGGCTAACCTTCAGGATTTTCCAGTTATCCGTGCAAGTTCCGTCAGCCGCCGCGCGCAACGATCCGCCATGTCCGCCAGAAACTTGAGGCTTTCGGCGTGATCGATCATCTCCTGCGGCGTCAGAGGTTTGCGGCCAAGGTGGGCCAGGTCGCCCAGAAAGGACAGGCCGGAGACCATATGCGCATATTCTGTCACGATGTTACCGGTCAGGTCTTTTTGAAGCTTGAGCATTCGCCAGGTTTCGATGGCGACGATGGTCCGGTCCAGTTGCTCCTTGCAGGTGCAGGGCATGTCCATGCGCTGCAGCTCGCGGTGGATCTGCTCGATGACATCCGGAAACGGTTCGCTGCGCGCTTCGGTGTCCGATCTCAAGCCGGGAGTGTCGCCGTCTTCCATCCTGCATCTCCTGCGAGATAGGCGTTGCAGACCGGGCCGGGCAGGCCCTGGCCGGTGAGATCCCGGCTCAGTTCGTCAGCCGTCAACCCGCCATCCAGGAAACGCCGGAACGTTGCCGCAACCTTCACCATGTCCATGGCGTGAGGCGACAGGCGCAAGCGGCGTATACCCATCGCCTGCAACTGTCCGCTGGAAACACCGGCGACATGAACAGCATCCGACAGCGTCTGGATTCCGTTTGCCGCCAGGAACCTGCGGTCATCCAGCGTGGCAATGTTCATTCCGTCCGGATCCCGGTCACAGACGAACTGACAGGCATCCTTGCGCAACCCATGTGCCCTAGCATGATAGCAACGAGAGGAAAGGGCGAGGGGAAGCCTGCCGAACGAGAACAGCTCAATGGCCACATCCGGCACGAGCGCGGCGATTTTCTGGATCGAAGCGAGAGGCAGTTCGATCGGCGGGCACCAGGTGGTCGCACCTCTGTCGGCAAGCAGTCTGAGGCTGGCTTCGTTGTAGACATTCAGAAACGGGCCTGCCGCGAACTCCCGGCCTTCACGGCCAGGAACCATCGACAGATCGTTGATCTCAATCGGCATGTCATAGCCGGCCTGCTGGCGCAGGATCTCGCGTTCCCGCTTGTTGACGGGTTGCGCAAGTCCTGACAGTACCACTTTCTTTCCGGCTTCGGTCAGCGTCTCTATGACATCCGGCCAGATTGCATCGGTGAACGGCATGCGCTTGCCGCAGACGACTTCACCCAGATACACGCGGTCTATGTCCGCTTCCTCGGCAATACGGCGGTAGAAGTCGAGAAGCCGGTCTGCCGGCCAGTTGAAGAAGCAGGGGCCGAGTGCAAGCTCAATTTTTGAATGGTCCGGCATCACTTATCGCCATGTTTTCTTGTAGGAGCCTGCGGTCTGACGGCCGCCTTCCGAAAAGGCTTTCAAGGCGCCGATGGCCGGGCTGGGATCGCCGCCGTTTGAAAGACTGTCGACCGCCTGCCGGAACGCTCCGACAACGCCCGCGATATAGGCCTTGCCGCGCTGGCGGCCTTCGATCTTCAATGCTGTTACCCCCGCCTTGGAGAGTTCTCCGAGAAGCTCGAAGGCATTGAGAGAGACCGGATCCTCGAACAGGTAACCGGTATGGCCTTCCGCAGTGAACTGGCCTTTGCACAGCGTCGGATATCCCGCTGCCTGGCCGGCGTCGAAGCTGTCGATGGTGAACCCGCCGAGACGGGCCAGAAGTCTGCCGTTTGCGTCTTCCGTGTAGTCGACTTGCTCCGGGGGTGAACAGACACCGGTAAGGTTGGGCGACTTGCCCGTAGCGTAGGAGGAGAGCGAGCATCTGCCTTCCGTCATCACGCATAGCCCGCCGAAAACGAAGACCTCGGTTTCAACCTCGATTTCCTTGTTCAGGGCCGCGATTTCCGGCACGGACAGCACGCGGGGCAGAACGACGCGCTTTACTCCGAAGGTGTCCGCGTAGAAACGAATTGCTTCGGGCGTATTGGCGGCAGCCTGTACGGACAGATGAAGCCTGAGATCCGGTTGGTTGGTCGCGGCATGATCGAGAACGGCAAGGTCGGCGGCAATCACGGCATCGGCTCCGCTTTGTGCGGCCGTATCGACGGCGTGACGCCAAAGGCCGACATCTCCGGCCCGGGCAAACGTGTTGATCGCGACAAGCACTTTGGAACCCTTGCTGTGAGCAAAGGCGACACCATCAGCCAGTTCTTCCGGGGAGAAGTTCAACCCGGGAAAGTTGCGCGCGTTGGTCTCGTTCGCAAGGCCGCAATAGATCGCATCGGCCCCGGCTTGCGCGGCTGCGCGCAAAGCGGCAGGTGTTCCCGCCGGACAGACCAGCTCCATTGGCTTTGCTCCGGATGGCATCATGAAAGCTTCCGCTGGGAACACTCGGCCTGGGCGGATTTTTGCGCGAAGGCGCGAACCTGGCCAAGCAGCTTGTCGCTGAAGGTGTTTACCCAATCGGCCGATTGACCGCTCAGGCCGAAGAATTCGCCCGGAGTGAGGTCGGCCTCTTCCAGTGTGTTGCGCAGGGCCAAAACGTGTTCCGTCCTGCCTTCGATACGAAGATCGCGGCTGAAGAACAGGGCATCACCATCATAGGTGCCATCCAGAAGACCCAGCAGCACAAGGAAAGGCGCGCGCACGATTGCCCTGGCATCGCCGATCCGGCTCTTGTCACAGATCCGGACCCTGGAGTTGTCCGGGTCCAGGGACAGGAGGAAAGCATGGGGCAAATCATCCGGCACGATCGCTATCGGCACGCGGACGACGTCGCCGAGCCTGCGGATCAGGTCCGGGCGGCGCGCGACGAGGCGTCGTGTGAGGGTCGAGAGCAGCGCTTCCATCGGCGGTTTCGGCAAGGGCGCAACAAGGGAGGAAACGAGTGGTGGCAGGCTTTCCGAAGAGGGGTGTGTTTGCATCCGGATCTCACTTTCTGTGAGCGGAGCCTAGACCGGTACGGCCCTTCCCCAACTTGACAATTATCAAGGCGGGCATCGGTCGATCTGCCGATATCGCCGGACCCCCTGAGCGGCGTGTTCCTGCACGCGCATGTCTTTCTGGAAACAAGATGCAAAAGACCGGTCGCGACCTGCCTCCTTTTCCTAACTTGCGGAAATTCATGGATTTTCTGGGTCGTGAAGACGATCTGAAGACCTTGAACACCCCCGTGGACATGCATCTGGAGGCAACCGCATTGCATCGGAAGGTGATCGGAAATGCTGGTCCTGCGGTCCTGGTCACCAATCCCGTCCGGGCAGGCGGAGGCGGTTTTGCCGCACCCCTTTTGATCAATCTCTTCGGCACCTCGAAGCGTGTGGCAAACGGATTGGGTCTGTACCCGGAGAATCTGTCGGACCTCGGACACTTTCTGGCCAGTCTGCGCAGTCCACAGCCACCTGCCTCCTGGCGGGAGGCCGGAACCCTTGTTCCAATCGCAAAGGCAGGGCTCAACGCGCGGCCGAAGGTGACAGGTGCCCTCAAGGATCTTCACCGGGTCGACCCGGACCTGTCTCAGCTTCCGGTCCAGACCTGCTGGCCGGAGGATGCCGGGCCGCTGATCACCTGGGGCATGGTCGTCACCCGGTCCCCCGGAAAGGACGATCCTAGAAGCTACAATCTCGGCATCTACCGGATACAGGTGCTGGACAGGGACAGGGCAATTTTGCGCTGGCTGCCGTTTCGCGGCGGCGCGCAGCATTACCGGCAATGGCAGCAAGCGGGCGAGGCAATGCCGGTCGCGGTCGTGATCGGCTGCGATCCGGCGACGCTGCTTGCGTCCGTAATCCCGGCCCCCGGCAACGTGGGCGAGCTGGCGCTTGCCGGTATCTTCAACGGCGCACCGTCAAGGCTGGTTCCCTGCGATACGATCGGCCTGCATGTCCCGGCAAGCGCGGAAATTGTCCTAGAAGGGGAAGTCCGGCCGGGCGAAACGGCGCTGGAAGGCCCTTTCGGCGACCACACGGGTTACTACAACGAGGCCGCCAGTTATCCCGTCTTCCGGCTGACTGCCATGAAGATGCGACGGGACTGCGTCTATCTGTCGACCTTCACCGGCCGGGCACCCGACGAACCTTCCGTTATCGGCGAGGCCATGACGGATCTGTTCCGTCCGCTGCTTCGCCAGGCCATTCCGGAAATCCTGGATGTCCATCTGCCCCCGGCAACGTGTTCCTACAGGGTGGCGATCCTTCAGATAGACAAGACTTACCCAGGTCAGGCACGTCGCGCGATGATGGGTTTCTGGTCACTCTTGCCGCAGTTCTCGATGACCAAATACGTGATCGCCGTCGACCAGGATATCGACATCCGCAACTGGGACGACGTCATGTGGGCCGTTGCGACACGCTCCGACCCGGAGCGCGATCTGCTCGTTCTGACCGGAACACCGGTCGATCAGCTGGATTTTGCCAGCCCGCGCGAGGGGCTTGGCGGCAAGCTCGGCATCGATGCGACGATCAAGACCGGTGCCGAGACCACGCGCGCATTTGCGGAGAAACTGACCATGCCATCCGAGATGGAAAAGCGGGCCGACAGGCTCTTCGCACAATTGTGTCAGCTACCTGTTCTGGAGGTTCGCCCGTGACCCGGTGCAAACGCCTCGTGATCGGCGTATCTGGAGCATCCGGTGCGATCGTTGCGCTTGAACTCCTGCGGCTGTCCAGGATGCTTGGGCTCGAGACCTTCACCACGGTGAGCCCTGCGGCGGAACGGACGATCGAGCTTGAATTGGGAGACGCAGCCCGCAGGGAAATCCGCGACCTTGCGACGGATGAATTTGTCGTTTCGGATATTTCCGCTCCGATATCCAGCGGGTCCTTTCAGATGGATGCCATGATCGTCGCACCCTGCTCCATGCGCAGCCTGGCCGCCATAGCTTACGGCACGGGCGAGGGACTGCTGGCGCGCGCTGCGGATGTCACGCTGAAAGAACGCCGGCCGCTTGTTCTGCTGGCGCGCGAATCCCCGCTACATGAGGGACATCTGGAGGCGATGCTCAAGGTCACCCGCATGGGGGCAATTGTTGCACCGCCGGTGCCTCCCTTTTATCTGGGCCTTTCCACCCTCGAGGACATGACCCGGCAAATCGCTGCCCGCGCGCTTGCAACGGCCGGCATCGACCCGGGCTCCGCACTACGGCGGTGGACCGGTGAAGCCGGGTAAAGTCTCCTGTTTATTAGCCCTCTGCCCGTGGTCTTTCGCCGCGACCAGGTGCCCGTCAGACTTGACCAAGGTCAAATGGCCAGACCTCTGCCGGTGCTACGCCTTTTTTGAAACAAGAAGGGCCCTGCCGATGTCTGAACCAGACCTGCGAACCGATAGTGGACACGTCTCGCCGCCGCCGGCCGAAGGCGCGGCACTTCTGACACTCGCACATGCGGAGCCGGGCAAGACCTATCACGTTGTCTGTCTGGGCGAGACACGCCACTCGCGCATGGAGCTTCTCGCGGCCGGGCTTGCGCCCGACACGGTCATCAATCTTCTGCGTGGCTGCGGGGCGCGGCCGCGCATTGTGGCCTGTGGCGATATCCGTGCAGCCATCGGTGCGGATCTGGCGATGTCGGTGCACCTCTCACCCTGTGGCTGCGGGTGCGGCTGCAACGGTGACCGCCAACAAGAAAACCGGGGGAGGGACGTCTGATGGGGTGCTCCAGTTGCGCGGCTCCCGGTTGCGTCCGGCGGGATCTTCTGCCCTGCGCGCCTGCCCAGTATCGAGTGTTTCTGCTCGGCCCCGCAAACTCGGGCAAGTCCACGCTGTTCAATATGCTGACCGGCGCCAGGCAGACGATCGGCAACTGGCCCGGTGTAACAGTGGATCGCAAGAGCGGAACGGCCGCCATCAAGGGGCTGGCGGTTGAATTCGTCGATCTGCCGGGTATTTCAAGTCTGTCCGCTCCCGAAGCGGAGCGGATCGATGAACGGGTTGCCAGAAACGCACTCGTCAACGTGCCTCATGATGCCCTGATCGTCGCGGTTGACCTGTCCGCACCGCACCGTGGACTGTCCATGTTGCTGCAAGCGCGCGGCAACGGTGTGCCGGTCGTTGCCGTGCTGACGAAGGCCGATTGTTGGGCTTCCGCCGCCGTGGATGCGGCCGCGCGGATCCTCACCGATCAGATCAACGTTCCCGTCGTTGCCGTTTCCGGCAGAACCCTGTCCGGGCTCGATCAGCTCCACGAGCAGCTTGCTGCCTGTCTGCAAAACCGGGATGGGATATCCGTTTCGCTTCACACTGCTTTGCCCGGCAAGGTCTTCGATGCGCTGCAGGCATTGCAGCAGGTGCTCGACGGCAGGCCGGAATATGAAAATTCCAATACCATTGCCGCATCGCGTCGGCTGTTGGAACGGGACTGGTTGACCGAAAAGCGGGCGGAGAAGGATCTTCTTGAAATCCGGGACCGGTTGATCGAAGAGACCGGACCCGTGGAAGGTGTGCCGCTCGATCAGTATTTGTCGGATGCACCGCTGGCGGAGGCAACTCTGCTGGCGCGACGCATCGACATGCCCCCTCCCGCGGGTCGCAGATTTCTGTCCGACCGGTTCGACCGGATCGCCCTCTCGCCATGGTTCGGCCCGGTGCTTTTCCTTGGCGTGATGTATCTCCTGTTCTTCCTGACGATCAATGTGTCCGGTGTTTTCATCGATCTTTTCGACGGTCTGGGTCAGGCTGCCTTTGTTGAAACGCCGGCGCTTGTCTTCCACCAGTTTGGGCTGTCCGGCTCGGTTCTTGATATTGCCGTTAGTGCGATCGGAACCGGCATACAGACGGTTGGAACCTTCGTGCCTGTGGTCGGGTTCCTGTTCTTGTGCCAGATCTTTCTGGAAGAAAGCGGATACATGACCCGCGCAGCGGTGGTCGCTGATCGCGTGATGCGTCGCCTGGGCCTGTCGGGCCGCGCGTTTCTGCCGCTGGTCCTCGGGTTCGGATGCACCATTCCGGCGGTACTGGCAACGAGAACGCTGGATACGCGCGCCGAGCGGATTCTGACCTCGATGATGGCGCCGTTCATGTCCTGTGGTGCGCGTCTTCCGGTCTATGCCCTGTTCGCCGCCGCGTTCTTTCCGGTTGGCGGCCAGAATGTCGTGTTCGCTCTTTACCTGATCGGTATCGCGGCCGCCTTGTTCACTGGCTGGATGCTGGCTCCCCGGTTGACCCTGAAGCGGCCCCGTCCGCTTGCAATCGAACTTCCCATCTACCAGATGCCGCCTGCTTCCAGAGTTTTGCGCCTGTGCTGGGCGCGTATCCGGCAGTTCGTCTCCGAGGCGGGCAAGACCATCGTCATCGTGGTTGCGCTCCTTTCGTTTCTGAACTCCGTCGGTCTCGACGGCAGTTTCGGCAATGAAGACAATGGCTCTTCCGTTCTGGCTATTACCGCCCGGCAGGTCACGCCCGTACTGGAGCCGATGGGTGTCAGCGCCGACAACTGGCCGGCGGCGGTCGGCCTTTTCACCGGGATGTTCGCCAAGGAAACCGTGGTCGGCACGCTGCAGGCGCTTTACGCCTCGGGCGAGCCGGCCGGAGAAGACATTCCCAACCCGCTGGAAACCGCACAATCCACGGTGTTTGCCCTGGGGGAATCCCTGTTAAGCCTTGCAGACGCCGTGCTTGATCCGCTTGGTCTTGATGTCGGTGACATTTCCAGCTTCGAAGCCGCTGCAAGCGAACAGAATGTACAGCCCACCGTCTTTGCGGAAATGTCACGGTTTTTCGGTAGCCAGAGTGCCGCCTTTGCCTACATGCTGGCGGTGTTGCTCTACATTCCCTGCGTTGCGACCCTTTCCGCGATCGCCCGTGAAATCGGAGCCGGATGGGCTGTCTTCGCGGCCACCTGGACAACGCTGGTCGCCTATTCGGGAGCAACGATCGCCTATCAGCTCAGCCGGGTCAGCAGCCACCCAGAAAGCGCACTCCTCTGGCTGGCACTTATGACAGGGCTGCTCGGCCTGACCTTTTTCACAACCCGGTCCCTGGGGCGAACCGGTTCGGCCAAGGCGGCTTTCAGAGCCTCCACGCCCGGGTAAAGGGGGCACCTCGAAAATTTGCAACGTCGCAGCACACAGGCAGGCTGACCCACAATGTCGAAGGCATAGACATCGCGGCAAAAAAGTATCATGCAGTCCGATCACACTCGCTGAATTGACCTGAGGGACGATGGGACCATGCTGAGACTGCCGAACGATACGGACGTAAAGGCCGAGACGCTGAAGGCGTATCTGGCAAGACAGCAAGGGTCGAGAGATACCGCAGCAGTCCTTCAAGCGATTGCGGATGCGACCGGCGTGCTGGCAGACAGGCTCGCCGCGGGTCGTTTGCCGGGTGACCCGGGCGAGGTCGTTGGCACAAATGAAAGCGGCGACAAGCAGAAGGCCCTCGATGTCGGTGCCCATCTTCACATGGTCGAGGTACTTCGGGCAGCAGGCGTCCGCCAGCTTCTTTCCGAAGAAGCCGAAGAAATCATTCTTCTAAATCCGGAAGGCACGCTCGACGTTGCCATCGACCCCATCGACGGGTCCGGCAGCATCGGCACGGGCGCACCGCTCGGGACGCTGTTCTCGATCCTGCCGGCGTCAGACCAGGGTTTCCTGTGCAAGGGCAGGACCGTCGTCGCGGCAGGATATGTCTCCTTCGGTCATTCCACTGACCTGGGATTCAGTTTGGGCAACGGTCTTCACCTGGCTGTTTTCGACCGCGGCACGGGCGAATTCCGGATGCTGCGCGAGAACCATAAGGTACCGGCAAAATCGCGAACATTGGCCTTCAACGCCTCCAACGCGCGGCACTGGCCGGATGCGGTCCGGCGGTTTTCCGATGACGTTTTGAAAGGCAAAGAGGGACGCCTGGGCGAAAACTACAACATGCGCTGGCTGGCGTCCGCTGTGGGGGAATTCCACCGGATCCTGCTTCAGGGCGGGTTGTTCTTCTATCCCGGCGACAGCCGACCCGGTTATGAAAACGGTCGCCTGCGTCTGATTTATGAAGCCGTGCCGATCGCGTTTCTGATTGAGCAGGGCGGCGGCAAGGCGACAGACGGGCAATCCCCTATCTTGGACCTTCTTCCCGAGAGCCTGCACCAGAACATTCCGTTGATCTTCGGTTCGCCCGAAAACGTCGACATGTTCATTACCTATTGCACGGACAACATCTAAGGAGCTTTCAACAGCTCGCATCACTTTAGGCCAGCTTCGGGATCATGCAGCTGGCATTGGCTTTGCCGTGTCCGCTTTCACCATGTCATGCATCGACCGGCACTCTGCGGCTGCAATCGGCCGCTGCTGCTCGACGCACTGGTGCATGATTGCAGGTGACCTGGATATGGTCACGAGCCGGAGTGTCTCTGCCTTTCGGTTATGTTTTCAATGCGTCACGTCAACTGTGACCTGAGCCATGCGATCAACGCGTCGACGGCACTGTGCCTTGACTGTTTTTCACCCCGGTAAACCGAGATTTCTCTTGATCAGGTGCTTCTGGTCCGCTCTCTCGTCGCGGCCTTTCTGCTTGCCGTTATCACCGTGGCAGTGGCATTTGCCTATCAGTTGGCACCTGCCCCTTTGATCGGGCTCTTCGATAATGATTATCTGGTGTTTGCAGTGATCTGGGGTGTTCTGATCTTCGGCGATATGCCAGACAGGACAAATCTGACCGGTATACTTCTGATCGGATGTGCCGCCTTTCTCGCTTCGATGCCCCTTGCTGCCACTCGCCTGTGCCTGACCTCAAAGGAGGGTTGAATGTCTCTGGAAACCTGGCTTGCCTACACACTCGCCTGTGCTGTTTTGACCATCATTCCTGGGCCGAGTGTTATGCTGGTTGTCGGGCAGACCCTCATGCGCGGCAAGACCGCGGCGATGATGTGCATTCTTGGCGACGTTGTCGGGAGTATCGTTCTGACGGGTCTTTCCTTTGCCGGGGTCGGCGCCATTCTTGCCGCGTCGACGGTACTGTTCCAGACAGTGAAATGGGCAGGGGTCATCTATCTCGCTTGGCTGGGATACAGCCAGATCAGGGAGGCACGCCGAGACGGAGAACAGCCTGTAACAGCTGCTGAGACCCGGTCGCCCTGGGGCAGCTTCTGGGCAGGGACGTTTACGGCCATCTTCAATCCCAAGGCTATCGTTTTCTACATGGCCTTCCTTGCCCAGTTCATCGATCCCGCCGGTGATTTGACGGTCCAGCTCGCGGTGCTGACAGCGACCTCCAGCTTTGTCGTGGTCGTTTTTCTGGCTGGCTATGCATGTGTTGCCGCTCGTGCACGCAAGTTGTTCCAGACCCGCATGGCTCGGCGGCGCATGGGCTATGCCGGTGGCGGTTTCATGATCGGCGGAAGTGCCCTGATGGCGGTAACGCGCTGACGCGAAAGGCCTTGAAGTAAAGCCATGTGCCGGCTGAATCAGTCGTCGCGGGCTTCGGCTTCGCGGCGTTCGAACGACACAAGCGAGCCGTCCGGCAGGACCTGGTAGATGTGAATCGGAGCGCCCGTTTCATCCAGTTCCACGAGACCGATCCCCGACGCGTTCAGGATCCGGCGGCCGTGCGGCGTGCCGACGGGTTTGCGCGGAATGACGCGCATGCCGCGGCGCTTGGTGAACCAGTTCAAGGGTGAGCGGGGTGAAAAGGCCCATCTGTTGCCGCGATCAAGGATCTTGATCAGCTTGTCCGGCCACTTGTTCTTGATGCCGCTGCTGCAGATCTGCCAGATCTTTGGGCCGTCATCGGTCGTACCGGCAAGGCTCGGAGCCGTCTGGCGAAGCTCGACATCGTAGACGAATGAATAGTGGACATCGCCTGACAGGATGACGAAGTGCTGAGGTGTGCCGCGGTGACCGAATACGTTCAGGATCGCGCTGGCGGTTCCCGAATGCGCCATCCAGTATTCCGCATCGACCGTCAGCGGCTTGCCCGCAAGCGTGAACAACTTCTGCACCGATTCGATAAGCTTGACGCCGAAGATCGGTGCTGCGGACACGAGCAGGACCGCATCCTTGCCTTTCAGGTGGGTCTGGAAGTCTGTTGCCGCCTCCCAGTCGAGAAGACCAGAGGGATGATGGGCGTTGCGTTCGGACCGCCAGCGCCGGGTGCGCGTGTCCAGAACGATCAGCGGCGGGGACGTCTGCCACTGATAGTCCCATTCCTCATAGTCAAGCAGCGTGGTGATTGCCGTTTCATGCGCCTCGGAACCGGGAGCTGCAAGCGCAGCCTCAACGGGCGGAATGATATCCGGCCCGATGGTGCTGGCCCGGTTTCCCCAGGCCTGGTTGAGAGCATAGGCGATCAGGGCATTGCCGATCACCCGGCGCGACATGGGATGGCTGTAAGCTGCCTGCTCCCAGGCGAGCGACAGGTTCCAGTCGTCCGTGATGTCGTGATCATCGAATATCATCGCCGTCGGAAGATGCGCCATGACCCGCCTGCAGGCAGGCAGGTCCGTCCGGAAATCCTTCAGCGTTACCGTCTCTTCGGCATACATGGCCGCATCCTTGGCCTCCATGCCGTCCGGTGCTTTCAGTTCCGGCAAGCCTTGCCAGGGGGCAGGAGACCAGACGAGCAGATACATCGCCAGCATTTCGCCGAGTGTCACGAGGTGGTTGCGGGCATGCTGTGTCGTGAAAACAGGCTTTTCGGTGCCCCCGAACAGGACGTCGAACACGGTCTTGTTCTTGTAGACCCGGGGAAGAAGCGTATCGCGGTGATAGAGCAGGTTCCCGGCCTTCCGCAGCTCGCTGCCGGATGTCGGCAGGCCGGCTTCGACGCCGTCCAGCGGCTCATCGGGGAGCCCGAGCCTTTCAACGAGCGTGCCGATGGCCTGCAACATCGGTCCCGCAACATCGTCGGCATAAACCTGGTCTCCACTCATCACAAGCAGTGACGGCAAGACGGGACTGCCGTCAGCGGTTTCGCCCTCAGGGCTGAGGGCCTGCCTCAGGACCACGTCGGCTCCGGCAAGGCCGTCAGGGGTTTGCGCATGCGGCTTGCGGCAGGACCCGTGAAACAGGGAGGTGATGCGGTCGGGCACCTTGAAACAGGGCAGATCGCGCCCCGGATAGCAAATATCGGGCGCCCAGACCGTGTGATCCTGCCAGGGTTCCTCAGATGCGCCGTCCGGCTTCACGCTCAGCCTGTAGGAAATCAGCACGTCGATGGGAAGGGCTTCGTCCAGCTCAAGGTCGATGAGGTGATAATAGAGGCTTTCCCCTGCCTTTACGATCGGCCAGTCAGGATTGCCGGTTTCGCAGGTCTGGTTCCGGTCGGCCTGGGCTTCGGGGAAAAACTCCAGACGCACATCGCAAGGCCGTGTCGCGGCAAGCCAGATGCTAACGCTTTTCGCCGTGATACGGCGCAGGATCGGTCCCGCCAGGATTATTGGGAGACCGGCTCCAACTGTCATTTTGAACTCCTCGTCCGTCTGCCAAACACACACGGTGTGAGTGCTCAACTGTCTTCGTCATGCTGTTCTTGTTGGCGTAGACATATGAATTGCAGCGCCTGCATCCAAGTGCAGGCAGACGAACGATTGCCTGCAACAATGTTTGCGAGGCTGGAAATCCCTGGGAAACCGGGCACGGACTGCTGCAGCAGGCCAAATGCGGCCAGTTGTCCGGCCGCATTTTGGATAAGCTTGGGCAGGCGTCAGCCCTTCACGCCCGACGAGATCATGACAGCTTCCGTCACCTTCTTCTGGAAGATCAGATAGGCAACGGCAACGGGCATGGCGCCAAGAAGTGCAACGGACATCAGGCGGGCGTAATAAACACCGAAGGCATCGTTCACCTGGGTGATCCCCACCGGGATTGTCATCTGGTTTTCCGTGGTGATGACCAGAAAGGGCCAGAAAAACTGGTTCCAGGCGCTGATGAAGGTGATGATCGCCAGAGCTGTGGTGATGCCCCAGTTGAGTGGTAGGTAGATCCTGAACAGCAGCGTGTAGTCACCGCCACCATCCAGAACAACCGCTTCGCGCATTTCCTTCGGCACGGCGTCGAAGAACTGTTTGTAGACGATGATCACCACCGGAACGATGAGCTGGGGCAGGATGATGCCGGCCCAGGTGTTGATCAGGCCCATGTCGTTCATCAGGATGAACTGCGTGACCACGAGCGCCTGCGACGGCACCATGAAGCTGGCGAGCACGACCCCGTAGAGAAGCCGCCGCCCGGGAAACCGCATCTGGGAAATCGCATAGGCGCACATCATGCCCGACACGATGACGACCAGAGTGATGATTACGGACGTGCCGATGGAATTCCAGTACCAGGTGAGCAGCTTGGTATCGAAAAGCGCGGCGACATAGGAAGACAGGTTGAACTCATCGGGAATGACCCCCGCACCTTCGCTGACGACCCTTTCCTCGGTGCGGATAGACGTAATGAATGCCCAGTAAAGCGGGAAGACCCAGATGGCGGCAGCCAGCAGGCTGCCGATGCCCAGTACCCAGTTTTCCAGTTTGCGGGTCTTCATTCCTTGTTTCCTCCCGCGCGCAACAGCTGAAACTGCAGGACCGACACGACCACGATCAGCAGGAACAGAACGAGAGCAATCGCCGAGGCATAGCCGCCGTGGTTCAGCTGGAAGGCCTCCCGGTAGACCATCAGCAGCAGCACGTAGGACGAGTTGAATGGCCCGCCGGACGACAGCAGATAGATCTGGTCGAAAATCTTGAGCTGCAGGATGAGCTGAAGGGTCAGCACCAGGGCCGTGACCGGCCAGAGCAGGGGCCAGGTGACCTTCGTGAACAGTTGCCAGCGGGTCGCGCCGTCCAGTGCCGCGGCTTCATAATAGTCGCTGGAGATGTTGCGAAGGCCCGCGATGAACAAGAGAACATTGAAACCGTTGGTCCACCAGATGGTCACCGTGGCGACTGTCGGCATCACCCAGTAGGGGTTCTTGAACACCGGAACCGGTTTGCCGGTAAAGAACGCGAACACCGGCTGCAGTACGCCGAACTGAAAATCCAGCATCCAGGTCCAGATTTGCGTCACCACCGACACCGGCAGGATGTAGGGCAGAAAGAAAAGCGCCAGAATGAGTGCCTGAAGCGGCCCTTTGAGGCGCGTGATCATCATCGCGATGGCAAGGGCCAGCGCGGTGGTTGGAACAACGGTCAGGAGAACGAAGTAACCGTTGTTCTTCAAGGAAGTATAGAACAGATTGTCAGTCAGCAATCGCTTGAAATTGGCCAGACCGACCCACTCGCCCGCACCGATCAATGGCGCATCGGTGAAGCTCAGCTCGATCATCCGGATGGTCGGATAGAGAAAGACCAGCACGAAGGTCAGGACAAAGGGCGCAATGAGTGTCATGGCGACCGCCACTTCCCTGCGCCGGTTGGTAATCATGGCCACTTGTGTATTCTTCCTCTGCTCACCGTAAGAGAGGCCTGCCGCATACGGTCCGCATGCGGCAGGCATCGCAGGCAGTTCGCTTCCGCCTACTGGATCTTCGACTGAAGTTCGTCTTTCACCTGCTGGGCGGCCTGTGCCGGCTCCAGATAGCCATGCATGGCGGGCGAGATGATGTTGATGGTCGCGTCATAGACGGGCGAGGCCACCCCGGCGATCGGCGATCTGGGATCGTAGACGGCGGTTTCGGCGAGCGACGAATAGGTGGCGTTCGGTTCCATTTGTCCGAATTCGTCGCTGGTGGCGACGGGCTTGTAGGCCGGAATGTGCCCGGCGCTGGCCCAGGCGATCGAGTTCTTTTCCATCCATCCGACTACGGTCATCACCGCCGCACGTTTTTCGGGGCTCATTTCCTTGCCGGTGGGAATGGCGAATGCGTGGGAATCCGCCCATGTGGCAGTGGTTCCGAGCAACGTGGGTATTTGAACCGCGCCCCAGTCGAACCCGAGCGTTCCCTTGCTGGACATGTCGACCAGGGTGGGGACCTCCCACACGCCGTTCATGTGGAAGGCGGACTTGCCCGAGGTGAACAAGGCGACGGAGGCCGGATATTCCGCCTGTTCCGGCTGCCAGCCCTGCTTGTGCCAGTTGCTCATGATCTCGATAGCATTGGCGGCCTTCTCCAGATTGTCGCCCGCCAGAACTTCACCGTCGGTAATCAGCTCACCGCCCTGTTGCTTGAGCAGGGTAAAGAAGACCCGGTAGGTGCTGCCATCGTCGGCGGTGGCATAGGAAATGGGTGTTTCAGAGCCGTTCTCCTTGGCGAGCGCGAGCGCTTCCTCGAAATCGGCAAGACTTTCGATGCCGGTCAGGTTGCCCTCGTCATCGAGAAAGCGGGACCCTTTGAAAAAACTCTTGTTGATGTAGAGCACGATTGAATGGATATCGAAGGGGACTGCATGAAGGTTGCCTTCAGCATCGCTCGCGGCAGCGATGGCAGCCGGGAAGAAATCGTCCTTGCTGAGACCGGCGGCGGCAAGATCGTCATCGCTGATCACGTCCAGCACGTTTTCCTCAAGCCCGAGCGGCATGCGGGACAGGTGATAGGTCATCACGTCCGGACCCTGACCGACGGCGACCGAGGTGCGCACCTTGGTATAGTAGGGGACACCCCATTCCAGAGTGGTTCCATTGATCTGGATGTCCGGATGCTCTTCGTTGAAGCGTTCGATCAGCGCCTTCATGCGAACGCCGTCACCACCGCTGAGAAAATCCCACCAGGTGATCTCCTGCTGGGCAAATGCCGGCAGGCTGGCAAGGCTCATCACCCCTGCTGCCACAAGTGTCTTAAGGTATTTCATCGACTCTTCCTCCCGTATGACAAACCGGCATTTCCCATCAAGACCGGTTCAAAGGTACAAGGCAGACAGAAGGTCTACCGAATACGCTGGTCCTGCTCGTTGAAGACCAGAACCTGTTCCGGTGCGCAGGTAAGCCTGATTGCTTCACCGCCACCGGCATGGCGACTGCCGCGCCATTCGACGACGATCTCTCGGCCGTCCGGCATATGCGTGTGCAGGTAGGAAACACCCCCCAGGTCCTCCGCCATTTCGACGGTCACCGGAATGCCCGTGTCCGCGCTGGTCAGATGTTCCGGGCGCAGCCCGACGGTGATCCGGCAATCGACTGGAAGATTGTCGGCAACCCTGGCCAGCAGGGTTGCCTCTGTTCCCTCGATGGCAACGCGAAGGCAATCACCTTCCCGGCCGAGCACCGTTGCCGGCACAAAGTTCATGGCTGGCGATCCGATGAACCCTGCGACGAACCTGTTGTCGGGATCGTCGTAGAGATCCAGCGGCTTGCCGGCCTGTTGCACGACACCCTGTTTCAGGACGAAGATCCGGTCAGCCAGTGTCATGGCCTCCACCTGGTCGTGGGTGACGTAGATCATCGTCGCGCCAATCTGCTTGTGAAGTCGCGCAAGCTCCAACCGCATCTGCACACGCAGTTCCGCATCCAGGTTGGACAGGGGCTCATCGAACAGGAACACCTTGGGTTGGCGCACGATCGCCCTTCCAATCGCCACCCGCTGACGCTGACCGCCGGACAGTTGAGACGGCTTCTTCTCCAGCTGTTCTTCGAGTTGAAGTATCCGGGCGGCTTCCATCACCTTGTCGCGTACGTCCGGTTTGGGGGCCCGTTTCAGACGCATGGAAAAGGCCATGTTCTCAAAGACGGACAGATGCGGATAAAGCGCGTAGGACTGGAAAACCATGGCAACGCCGCGCTTGGCCGGTTCCTGCCAGGTCACGTCGGTGCCTTCAATCGAGATAGTGCCGCCGCTGGTGTCTTCAAGGCCTGCGATCATCCGCAGCAACGTCGACTTTCCGCACCCGGACGGGCCGACAAAGACCGCGAACTCGCCCGTCGGAATGTCCATGCTGACATCATGGATCACCCCGACCGGGCCAAAGACCTTGCGTATGTTGCGAAGCTGAACCCCCATTGCATGGATCCCCTCAGCCCACGTTCAGCCGAAGGACATGATAGGACAGCGGCGCAAGCTTGCCCTTGAGCTGACCGTCCTCCACGCCGACACCAGCGCCCTTGCCGGGAACCACATTGTCGGGCTTGTCCGGGCCATTGGTGTCGTTGAGGCCGTAGCCTTCCATGGACAGGTGCTCGGCCAGTGACGGTGAGCTGAAGCCGGTCAGCGATACATCAAGATCCGCCGTTTCGGTCAGGTGCCGGTTCAGGACGAAGAGCGTCAGCGTTCCGGCAGTCTTGTCGTACACACCGGCGACATCGAGATAGCAGACATCATCGGCAACGGAGCAGTCGTATGTCGGCGCATCCACGGCAACGTTCAGCGCATCACCGCGGCCATAGAGCGAAGCGAACTGATAGGGGTAATAGATGGTCTGACGCCAGGCAGGCCCCCCTTTTTCAGCCCGGATCGGGGCGATCACGTTGACGAGCTGGGCGATGCAGGCAATGCGGACACGGTCCGACCGGCGGATGAACTCGTTGAGCAGACCGGCGACGAAGAGCGCATCCTCGAAATTGTAGTTTTCCTCAAGCAGCGGCGGTGCTTCCGGCCAGTCCCATTCCTTGATGCGGCGGCTGTCGTCTTCGCGGATGTGGTACCAGACGTTCCACTCGTCGAAGCAGATGTGGACATCGTTCTTGGCGCGTTTCTTCGACTTCACATAATCGATGACACCGCCGATGGTCTGGATGTAGCGGCCGGTTTCCTCAATCTTGCCGAAGTAGTTGAGCGTGTCCTTGCTCTTGTTGCCGAAATACTTGTGAAGCGAGATGTAATCGACGTTTTCGTAGCACTCTTCCAGGACTTCCCGTTCCCATTCGGGATAGGTGGGCATGCGGTCGTTGGAACTGCCGCACACAACTGCCTCGATCGTCGGGTCGAAGCCCTTGAAGGCCTTGGCCGTCTCGTTGGCCAACCGGCCGTATTCCGTGGCGACCTTGTGACCGATCTGCCAGGGGCCGTCCATTTCGTTGCCAAGGCACCACATCTTGACCCCGTAAGGATCTTCGCGGCCGTTGGACCGGCGCAGGTCGGACCATTCGGTGCCACCCGGAAAGTTCACATATTCCAGGAAGTTTCGCGCGTCTTCCAGGTCGCGTGAGCCAAGGTTGACGGCAAGCATCATTTCGATGCCGGCCTGCTCCGCCCAGATGGCGAAATCATCGATGCCGACCTGGTTGGTCTCCTTGCTGCGCCAGGCAAGATCGAGGCGCACGGGGCGCTTGTCCTTCGGGCCGATGCCGTCTTCCCAGTTATAGGCAGAGACAAAATTGCCGCCCGGGTAGCGAATGGCCGGGATCCGGAGATCCTGAACGAATTTCAGCACGTCCTTGCGGAAGCCATGGGTGTCGGCCTGGGGGTGGCCGGGTTCATAGATGCCGGAATAGATAGCCCGTCCCATGTGTTCAATGAATGCGGAGTAAAGCCGCTCATCGATGGAACTGATCCGGAAATCCCGATGCACGGTGACACGTGCCTTCATTCGCATTCTCCCAGAAATTAATATCGAAAAAATCGATATGAATCTTTATTTCTGATAAGAATGCGAGCTTCGCGAAAATTGTCAACCGGACAATGTTGTTGCGGTGCAACCTGAAGTGAGAGTGCTTGAAAATTTCACGCGTTGTTCCGGTCAATTCCGGGTGTGCAGCCGCAAAATAATGTCCTGATCATAGTTGCCGAAACCGCGGCCGAAGACGTTGATTCCACCCGGGTGACGCCCTTCCGCCTTCACCTCGATCTTCAATCGGACCGAGCGATGCTCGTCTAGCTGGAGGTCTTCGGTCTTGATGTCGGAGATCTTGTGGCCGTCCACGAAAGTGCCGTTCCGGCCGACGCTCCAGGTCTTCAGCATGCCGTATTGCGACCCGGAAAGCTTCCACCAGTCAGGTGTGTAGGCACCGCGCTTGTCGCCGAAATCACCGGGTGAAGTCCACACGCCGATCTCCTTGCCGTTGATCGACAGGACGATATCGGACGGCCAGTTGCTCATGGTGCCCGGCACCTCGGAACTGACCTCCATGACCACGTCCAGGCCGTCGATCTCCTTGCCTGTTAGCTTGGCATTGTTGGGGAACTGATATTCGACGAAGCCACTGGTAAACCACAGCAAAGCAGTCTTCATCCGCTCCGGGTCCATGAAGGTTTCCGGCACGTCCAGGAGGCCGATGATCCCGTCTGTCGAGCAGATGCCGCAGGGGGCGGTCACGAGGCTGTTGGTGTAAAGACCCAGCGGCATCGACACCTCGATCTGGTTCGGCTGGATCCTTTCTTCCGACGAGCGAAACGCCAGAATGATCTCGTCGTAGATGGCAAAGGTCGTCTTCTGGCTTCCCTTCTTTGCCCGCTGCACTTCCGTTCGCACCAGTCCGGCTTCTTCCAGAACCTGGATGTGGGTGGAGACGGAGGATTGCGGCATGCCGGAGGCTTCTGAAAGTGCGTTGATGTTCATCCCGGGCGTACGCACCAGCTCTTGCAGAAGGTGGAGACGCGGCTGGGAAGCGATCGCCTTCATGGCGATCTTGTCCTTGACTGGGTCCACAATCAGAAAATTTGCGCGCATGGAACGTTCCCGGCTGTAAATCTGGAACAGCTATTTGTATCGGTTTTTTCGATAATTACAATTGTTGTTTCACCAAACCCGTTTTAAACCGGATCGGAGCGAAGCAGCCGACGGGAGTTCAGACAGAAGACGACCGGCCTTCAGGCGAGGGCGGATCGTCTTTCAATCTCACGAATCCAGACGAAGCTGGGTGAGGGCGCGTTTGATTTCGTTGCCGAGCAGCCGTTCGGGCGGAGAGATGCCGGAGGACGCGGACATGACGACACCAATGCGCAGATTGGACAGGATGTCGTGCATGAGCGGGACAAACCGGAGGATGCCCTGGTCGATTTCATCGATGAAGCCGATCTTGGTGTAAAGACCAAGTCCCCGGCCGGCCAGGATCATCTGTTTGGCCACATGCAAGGTGTCGGTGAAGCAGTTGGTCGACAGGGCGGAGGACATTCCCGATATCGCCTGATCGATGATGGAATTGCGGCCGCGTGCATCCACGGTGCGTACCATCTTCTGCCCGGCCAGTTCCTCGATGGCAAGGTTCGTGCGTTCCGCGAAAGGATGATCCGAGCGCATGATGATGCCGATCGGCGCGGTCTTGTCGGAGATCACCCGCACATTCGGGTGCAGGTCGAAGGTGAACGTGATGCCGATATCGGCGATGCCGCCTGCGACGGCGGTCATGATCTCGTCCGGCTGTGCCGTGGTGATCGAATAGGTGACTTGCGGGTAGATCCGGTTGAAATCGAGCAGGATGCGGGGCAACAGGCCGTAGGTTACGGAATCGATGGCCGAGATGTTGAGATGCCCAGAGCGCAGATCGCGGATATCGTCCAGCAACGTGCGGGTGCGCTCATAGTCCTGTAGCGTCTTGCGGCAGTGTTCCAAAACGATGGCCCCCGCATCGGTCAGCGTCACACCTTCGGGCGTGCGCTCGAACAGGCGAACGCCCATCTCGTTCTCCGTGCTGATGATCTTACGGTTCACCGTGGTCGAAGACACGTTCAGAACCGCGGATGCCTTGCGGATGGAGCCCTGACGGGCAACTTCGTCGAAATAACGCAGAAAATTTGAATGCACGATGTCCCCCCGGACAGTGTGGCAAACAGCGCATCACAAAGTGTGGTGCATTTAATGCATCACCGTTAGCATGTTTTTGCACTTTTTGCACCGTGACTCTTCCCGTTAGAGTTCACTGTGAAGTCGGCAAGGGGAACAGTCGGCCACAAACCGCCCAATCTCAAATGAGGGGGACCAACAGTATGTCATACCTATTCTCGAATGGATTGAACCGCCGCTCGATGCTCAAGACCATGGCCGCAGGTGCTGGTCTGGCGGGTGCCGGAACACTTGTGAATATCGTGCCAGGCTTTGCTCAGGACACCTTCAAGGTCTCGATGCAGCTCGGCTGGCTGGCCGGTAACGGCAACCTGGGAGAAATCGCGGCCGACAAGCTGGGTTATTTCGCCGAGGAAGGACTGGAATTCGAAATCGTGCCGGGGGGGCCGAATGTCGATGGTGTTGCGTCCGTCGCCTCAGGGCGGTCCAATCTCGGCCAGGTGTCCTCCAGCCCCTCGCTCATGCTGGCGCGTTCGGCGGGCATTCCCATAAAATGTATTGCCGCTGGATACCAGCAGCATCCCTACACGTATTTTTCATTGAAAAAGAACCCGATCAAGACACCGCAGGACATGATCGGCAAGACGATTGGTACGCAGGCGACTGGCCGGATCCTGTTCCGTGCCCTTCTTGCGAAGAACGGCATTTCGGAAGATCAGGTGGAATTGAAGGTCATCGGCAGCGACATGGCGCCGTTGCTGACCGGACAGGTGGACGCGATTACCGGCTGGAAGACCAACGTCAACGCGCTTTCGATCCTTGGTGATCAGCGAGTCGACATGTCTCTCTGGGATGCCGGCATCCAGCTCTATGCCAACCCCTTCTACACCACCGATACGGTGCTGAACGAGCATGGCGACAAGGTGCAGGCCATGATCCGGGCCGTCTCGCGTGGCTGGGGCTGGGTTCGTGAGAACCAGGAAGAAGCGGTCAACTATCTGGTCGAACGCCTTCCGAACCTCGACAGGGAAAGCGAACTGAAGGCAGTGCCACTCGTTGTCGGATACTCTTTCAACGAGAAAACCGCCGAGAATGGCTGGGGCACCATGACCCGCGAAAACTGGCAGGCACAGATCAAGACATACGAAAGCCTGGAGCAATTCGCGAATGGCGCACCTGCAGTCGACGACGTCATGACGCTGTCGGTTCTGGAAAGCACCGCAGACACCCGCCCGAAGGTCGGTTGAGGCCATGGATGCGGTATTGGAAAATCTGGACGCAGGCACGATGGTGCCTGCTGCCAGCCTGCGCAATGCCTGGGTCAAGTTCGGTCAGTTCACCGCGATCCAGGATATCAGTCTGGAAATCGAGGCCGGAGCTTTCTATTCCATCCTTGGGCCGTCGGGCTGCGGCAAGTCGACCTTGCTCCGGCTGGTGTCAGATCTCATTCCGCCTGCATCGGGCGACGTCTCGATCTTTGGCAAGACGACCGAGGCTGCCCGCCTCGCCCGGGAATTCGCCTTCGTGTTTCAGGACGCAACGTTGCTGCCCTGGCGCACGGCGCTGGAGAATGTCGAGCTGCCGCTGGAAATGGGGCGGAGCCGTGGGATCCAGATCCCGGTCAGCGACAAGTCGCCGATGGAGCTGCTTGAGCTGGTCGGCCTCAAGGGGCGCGAACACGCATTGCCGCACGAGCTTTCCGGTGGCATGCGCCAGCGCGTGGCGATCGCCCGCGCGCTGGTCTGCAAGCCGAAGCTGCTGCTGATGGACGAACCCTTCGGTGCACTCGACGAGATGACGCGTGATCACCTGAACCTTCAGCTTCTGAAGGTGTGGGAAGAGACCGGTGTGACGATCCTGTTCGTAACCCACTCGATCCCGGAAGCGGTGTTCCTCGGTCAGAAGGTACTGATGCTGAAGGCGCATCCGGGCCGGCTGCATGAGATCGTAGATATCGACCTGCCTTATCCACGCACCACCGAGTTGCGGGATACGGCCGAGTTCACCCGATATTCCGCGCATCTGCGCAAACTTCTGGAGGCGTGCTGATGACTGCCGTCGACGAAACAATTGGCATGCCGGTGGACGATGATGCAGCCGAAAAGGCGATCGCGCGCAGGGCAAGGCTGACTGCCGTTGCAACGCCGTTGCTCACGGCGGTCGGTGTGATCGCCACCTGGGAGATAGGTGTCCGCGCCTTCGGTGTCCCGAGTTACATCGCCCCGGCCCCGAGCGAAGTCGCAACGACGCTGGTATCCGAATTCCCGCAGCTGATGCGGAACTTCTGGCCGACGCTGTTCGAGAGCGTGCTCGGCTTTGTCGTGGGCAATGTGGCGGCTGTGTTGATCGCGATCGCTTTCGTGCACAGCCGTATGGTCGAGCGGGCGTTCTTTCCGATTGCCGTGTTCATCAACACCATTCCGATCCTGGCAATCGCGCCGATCCTGGTTCTGATCTTCGGGGCAGGCCTGACCGCCAAGGTCGTCATAGCCGCCTTGATCTGTTTCTTCCCGACGCTGGTCAACATGGTGCGCGGGCTTCAGTCCGTCAGTCCGCAAGCTTTGGAGCTGGCACGGATCCTGTCCGCCACCAAGTCGGAAGTGTTCTGGAAAATCCGTCTGCCGTCTTCGTTGCCGTTCCTGTTTTCGGCGTTGAAAATCGCGGCAACCACCTGTGTCATCGGCGCTATTGTCGGGGAATGGGTCGGGGCGGATGTCGGGCTCGGCGCGTTGATCATCGATGCGACCTTCAATTTCCGCTCCGCCTTGCTCTACGCGACGGTCTTCCTGTCGTCGGGCCTGTCGGTGCTGATGTTTGCCGCCGTTTCCCTTGCCGAACGCATGATCGTGCGGTGGTGAGCCGGGTCTGAAACACACGAAAAATTCGAACTGAAACCGGGCCGTCGCTTGGCGGCCCAACGGGAGGAGTGCGCCGAAATGAGCACCAACACAACGCAGATATCCATGAACCGCAATGAGCAGGTTCCGGTCGTCGCAGACTGCGACGTGGTCGTCATCGGCGGAGGGCCCGCCGGACTGAGCGCAGCCGTTTCGGCTGCCAGAAACGGCTGCTCGGTCACCTTGCTTGAGCGCTATCACCACCTTGGCGGCATGGCTTCCGGCGGAATGGTTCTGGTGCTTGACGACATGGTCAACGAAGGCAATGAAATCGTCACGACGGGCATCGTCAACGAATTCGTCGACCGGATGTCGGCCCAGGACGGCGCGGTGTTTCCACCGCCGGCAGACTGCCTGACGAATTGGGACATGTGGAAGAAATGGTCCCGTTGGGGCTGCATAGACTTTCACAAGACCGGCATGCCGCAGCCGATCATTCACGCAGTGGCATTCGATCCCGACTGTTGGAAACGGGTAAGTCTCGACCTGGTGCGTGAGGCAGGTGTCAATCTGCGTCTGCATTCCTGGTTTTCCGAAGCGCTTGTGGAAGATGGTCGTGTCACCGGAGTGATCTGCCAGACCAAGCTCGGCCGCCAGGCCATCAAGGCCAAGATGGTGATCGATGCCAGCGGTGATCTTGATGTCGCCTCCTCGGCAGGCGCGTCTTTCCAGACCGGACAGTACATTGTCACGACGGTGTTCCGCCTGTGCGACGTAGATACCGACAAGGCGGAAGCCTTCGAGTTCGAAAATCCGGAAGAATACAAGGCCCTGGACCGTCAGGTGCGCCGGGTGATCGGTGGCGCCTGGGGCATGTGGTGGCTGAAGACGCCGCTGCCCGGCATCGTCTGGTGCAACTGCCCGCACATGCCGGGTTATGACGGGTTGTCGCCGGAAGACATGCTGGGGGCGGAAATTGAAGGCCGCGAGCGCATGATGAAGCTGCTCGCCTTCGTGCGCGCCAATCTGCCCGGTTTCGAGAACGCCAAGATGCTGGGCGCCGCTGAACAGCTCGGCATTCGCCAGACCCGCCTGTTGCAGGGCGAATATGTGGTTACGCGGGATGACGTGCGCTCCCGCCGCCATTTCTCCGACAGCGTCTGCCGGGGCAGGGACTATTACACGCCTTACAGGGCTCTCCTGCCCAAGGGCATCGACAACATGATCGTTGCCGGCCGCCACTACTCGGTGGAGAGCGAAGCCCAGAAGCTTTCGCGCGAAATTCCGCCGTGCATGGCGCAGGGCGAAGCGGCCGGCGTCGCCGTGTCGGTCGCGCTCGAGCAGAACTGTGCGCTGCGCGATGCCGACGTTGCAACGATCCAGAAACGCATGCGCGCCCAGGGCGCCGACCCCGGTGATATCCCATCAGCAAACGCTCTCATCGAAGACACCGTCGCCGCAGAATAAAAAGGATAAAAAACGTGAATACCCAATCTTTCCCACTTTCCGGCGTCCGCATTCTGGACTTTACCCAGGTCATGCTGGGTCCCTGTGCAACCCAGATGCTGGCCGACTTCGGTGCGGACGTCATCAAGATCGAGCGGCCTGGTGCGGGCGACCTGTCGCGGCACTTCTTCGACATGCGGTCCGAAGAGGGCATGAACAACGCCGTCTTCTCGTCGCTGAACCGCAACAAGCGGTCCGTTGAAATCGACACCAAGTCCGATGAGGGCAAGCAGATGGTCTACGATCTGGTGCGTCAGTCGGACGTGGTCGTCGACAATTTCCGCGCTGGTGTCATGGACCGGTTGGGCTTCGGGTATGATGCGCTGAAGGCCATCAATCCCCGCATCATTTGCGCGTCCGGGACAGGGTTCGGCGAAAAGGGACCCTATGCCCACAAGGGCGGGCAGGACGTTCTGGCCCAGGCGATGAGCGGTGTCATGGAAAAGACCGCCGACCCGTCCATCGAGCGGTCCATCTATCCCACCACCTTGTGTGACTACACGGCAGGCATGCACCTGGTACAGGGCATCCTGGCGGCCTTGCTGGCGCGAACAAAGACCGGACGTGGCCAGAAGGTCTCCGTTTCGCTGTACGATTCCATGATTGCCATGCAGATGCAGGAAGCAGCCCAGTGGACCAAACATCGCGAGGTGCTGAACTGGGCCGCCATGCCGCTGACCGGTGTCTTCGACACCACCGACGGTGCTCTGGTCGTGGTTGGGGCCTTCAAGGCGAACCCGCTGCGTGACATCTGCACCGCGCTCGGCATTGAGGATCTCTCGCCCACCTATCCGGATCTCGCCAGCCAGCGCGCCAACAAACCCTACCTGCAGGACCGGTTTCGGGCAGTCTTCGCAACGGACACCACAGCGCACTGGATCGCCAGGCTGGAGGAGCAGGACCTGCTTTGCGCACCCGTCCGTGCGTTGGGAGAGGCGCTTGACGACCCGCAAACCGCCATCAACGGCATGCTGCTGGATTTCGAGCACCCGGTCCTGGGGCCCTTGAGGGTGGTTGGGTCTCCGGTTCACTTGAGTGAAGCACCACTTAAACTGCGTCATGCCCCGCCGCGTCTGGGCGAACACACCGACGACGTCATTGCGGAGTTCGGCTTGCAACAGGTGGCTGGAGCGGCGGAATGAGTGTCCTCTTCACCATTGAAGATCATGTTGCCCGGGTCGTCATTGACCGCCCGGAGCGCATGAACGCGGTCGACAGGGCAACCTCGGACGAACTGGAAACCATCTGGCGCAAGATCGAAGCCGATCCCACCGTGCGCTGCGTGGTGTTGACGGGTTCGGGGGAACGCGCCTTTTCCGCCGGTGCGGACCTGAAGGATAATAACGGGCTGAGCGGGCTGGAATACTGGGCGTCGGCCAATCCGCTGGGGTTCGGCGGAATTGCCCTGAGGCGCTCCTTGAGGGTGCCGGTGATCGCCCGCGTCAACGGTCTGGCGCTCGGTGGCGGCATGGAAATGGTCCTTGGCTGCGACATCGTGATTGCAAGCGAGGCGGCCAGGTTCGGCCTGCCCGAAGCAAAGGTCGGCAACCTTCCGCTGGCAGGCGGGATGACGCTGCTTCAGCGTCTCGTCCCCCGCAACATTGCCGTCGGCCTGATGATGACCGGACGGATGGCGAGCGCGGCGGAAATGGAGCGCTACGGGCTTATCAACTCGGTCGTCCCGCAGGAAGAACTCGACGCAGAGGTGGACCGCTGGATTGCCGACATTCTGGCAAGTGCACCGCTGTGCGTTAAGGCGATCAAGGCCACCGTGCGCGAGACCGCAGAAATGCCGCCCGACCAGGCTCAGGCCGTGCGGTCTCCCGAACTGATCGCTGCGCTCACATCCGAGGATTCCCTCGAAGGGGTTCGAGCGTTCCGTGAAAAGCGCGCGCCGGTCTGGCAAGGCAAATGAGTTGAGAGATCAAGATGGCGCTGATCATCAAGAGCGAATGCATTGATGTGAAGGACGGGATCTGCACCACGTCCTGTCCGGTCGACTGCATCTATGAAGGCGAGCGGATGTTCTACATCCACCCCGAAGAATGCATCGAATGCGGCATGTGCGAGAGCATCTGCCCGGTCGACGCGATCCGCTACGACGACGAGGTAACCGGCGCGGACCGGGCGTTCATCGAGATCAACAAGGATGTTTTCCAGGCCCCGGACGGAGGACTGGTCTCGCCGGGCGGCTGGACCCGGGGCGATGCGCCTTTCCGGGACCACCCTGCGGTGCGAAATTTTTTCAAACAAGATTTTGAGGAACAGACGACATGAAGGGGATAGTTGCGGCGGTGCCGACACCGCTCGATGCGCATGGCGCGCCGGTGAAAGATGCCTTTCTGGAACATTGTACCTGGGCGTTGGCCAACGGGTGCGATGCCCTGAATATCCTGGGCACGACCGGCGAGGCGAATTCTCTGGGCCTGGCCCATCGCAAGCAGGTGATGGCCTGGGCAGCGGAAGCCTTTGACACAAGTCGGCTGATGGTTGGCACGGGGCTGACGTCACTTGACGACACGCTGGACCTCACGCGCGCCGCCGCCGACATGGGTTACGGCGTCGCGCTGGTCCTGCCACCTTTCTACTATAAGCCTGTCAGCGAGGACGGGTTGGTTGCCTGGTACGAAGCTCTGGACCGGGCACTCGGCGACACGCCGATCGAGATCTATTTCTACAATTTCCCGCAGATGACCGGGCTGAAGATACCCGCAGATGTTGTTGAACGTCTGGCAAATGCCCATCCGAAACGGTTCACGGGCATCAAGGATTCCTCCGGCGATCTCGACTATTGTCGGGAGCTTGTCCGCCGGCTGCCAGATTTGAAGGTGTTCCCGAGTTCGGAAACGGTGCTGGCGGAAGGTCCTGGCTCCGGGTTCGCAGGCTGTATTTCCGCCACCGTGAACATCAGCGCGCCCCTTTGCGCCCAGCTCCTGCAGGACCACACAGACGCGGGACTGGCTAGCCGGATTGCCGGTATCCGGGCGAACATCGCTGCCCATCCGTTGGTTCCGGCGGTCAAATATCTTGTTGGCCGTCGCGCAGATGAAAGTGTCTGGAAACGTGTCCTGCCTCCCTTTCAACATCTGGATGCTGCCGCATGCGGGTCTCTCGACCGCATCGCCGAAACCCTTTGAAATCGGAACTCCCAATGACGAAACATGACAATCTGATCGGCGGCAAATGGCTGCCTTCCGAAAACTATTCCGAAAACCGCAATCCTTCGAATACCGATGATGTCGTCGGCCTGTTTGCACAGGGCAGCGTTGACGATGTCGACGCCGCTGTCACCGCAGCGCGCAAGGCGGCGCCAGGCTGGGCGGCGGCGACGCCGCAGGCCCGTCACGATCTTCTGGAAGCGGTCGGGCGCAAGCTGGCGGAACGGGCGGAGGAATTCGGCCGCCTGCTGTCGCGCGAGGAAGGCAAGACACTGGCAGAAGGCATTGGGGAAACAATGCGGGCCGCCCAGGTGTTCAAGTTTTTTGCCGGGGAAGCCCTGCGCGTGAGCGGCGACCTGCAGGCCTCCGTGCGGCCGGATATCGACGTTGAGGTCACGCGCGAGCCGGTCGGTGTCATCGGCCTGATCACCCCCTGGAATTTTCCCATCGCCATTCCCGCCTGGAAGGCGGCTCCGGCGCTGGCATATGGTAATTGCGTCGTCCTGAAACCGGCGGATCTGACGCCCGGCTGTGCACATGTCATCACAACGCTTCTGGATGAATGCGGCTGCCCGCCCGGTGTCTTCAATCTTGTCATGGGCCGCGGCTCTGTCGTTGGCGAGGCCATTGTCACCCACCCGGATATAGATGCGATTTCCTTCACCGGGTCCGTCGCCACGGGCAGCCATATCGCAGAGGTCTGCGGACGACTGAAACGCAAGTGCCAGCTTGAGATGGGCGGCAAGAACCCGATGGTGGTGCTGGATGATGCCGATCTGGATGTCGCCGTTTCCGCGTGTCTTAACGGGACATTCTTTTCCACGGGTCAGCGCTGTACCGCGTCCTCGCGGATGATCGTGCAGGCGGGCATTCACGACGCTTTCGTTGAAAAGCTGCAAGCAGCGATGCTTGCCTTGAAGGTCGGGGATGCGCTTGATCCCGCTACCCAGATTGGTCCGGTGGTCGACGAAAAACAGCTCACCTCCAACCTAGCCTATGTGGACCTTGCCCGGAAAGAAGGTGCGCAGGTGATTGGCGGAGAGCGGCTCGAACTTGAATTGCCCGGCTTTTTTCAGGCTCCTGCCCTGTTTCTCGAGACAACCAATTCCATGCGTATCAACCGGGAAGAGATTTTCGGCCCATGCGGATCCGTCATCAAGGTGGCCGATTTCGAGGAAGCCATTGCCGTCGCCAATGATACCGAATTCGGCCTGTCGGCGGGTATCTGCACCACGAGCCTGAAACATGCCCGCGACTTCAGGCGGCGTGTCAGGGCTGGTATGGTGATGGTGAACCTGCCAACCGCCGGTGTTGATTTTCACGTTCCCTTCGGAGGCACCAAGGGGTCGTCTTTCGGTCCGCGCGAGCAGGGCCGTTATGCAGTGGAGTTCTTCACCACGGTCAAGACCAGCTACCTGTTTGCAGGCTAGGAGAAGCATGGTGAACAGCAATTCCGGCAAATGGCGTGACCGGTTTCTCGGCCTGTGCGATCACATCGCGCAGTGGTCTGAAGATCGCGACTTCAAGGTGGGCGCGGTCATTGTCGGACCTGGCCAGGAAATCCGCGCGACAGGCTACAACGGCCTGCCGCGCGGTATCTCAGGCAATGACGAGACCCGTCTCGACCGACCGAGCGGCGAGAAGTTCTTCTGGGTGGAACACGCAGAACGCAACGCGATCTACAATGCAGCCCGTGCCGGCGTTGCCCTTTCCGGCTGCACCATTTACGTCAACCGGTTTCCGTGCGCCGACTGTGCCCGCGCGATCATTCAAAGCGGGCTTTCCTGCGTGGAATGCCCGCCCAGGCCATCACATGACGGCAAGTTCGACCACAGTTTCGAGGTGTCCGAAGCCATGCTCGAGGAAGCCGGGATACAATTGTCACTTGCCGAACCGCCTTCCGGTGGTTTGAGCTGACGCAGCTGTTTTCAGGAGAGTAGACCCGTTCCCGTGAGGGTCAGCCGCCCCGGCGGGCCGCTTCGATGGCAGCTACGTCGATTTTCTTCATCTCCATCATTGCGCCAAAGGCGCGCTTTGCTTCGCTGCCGCCGGCAGCCAGGGCTTCCATCAGCGTGCGCGGGGTGATCTGCCAGGAAATGCCCCATTTGTCCTTGCACCACCCGCAGGCGCTTTCCTCGCCGCCGTTGTCGACAATGGCGTTCCAGTAACGGTCGGTTTCTTCCTGATCTTCGGTCGAGACCTGGAAAGAGAACGCTTCGCTGTGCTTGAATGTGGGTCCTCCGTTCAAGCCGAGACAAGGAATGCCCAGCACGGTAAATTCCACCGTCAGAACGTCGCCCTCTTTCCCGGACGGGTAGTCGCCGGGAGCGTGGTGGACGGCTTTCAGGGCACTGTCTGGAAAGGTTTCAGCGTAAAATCGTGCCGCGGCCTCGGCGTCTTTTACGTACCAGAGGCAAATCGTGTTCTTTGCAATCGACATTGTTTTCAGTCCAGCAGTTCTGGTGTCGATCCGATAAGGCTATGGAAACCCGGAACGACGGAATATTGGCTATTGTTTCGATGTCGTGTCAGCCGGTGCTGCGTTGTGCTTGGGCGACGTCTGCCGCCTGCCAATGCTGCATGTGATCCGCCATGGCCTTCTGGAACGCAGGCCGGGAGGTTGCCCGCTCGACATAGGCTGCAAGGCGCGGATAACCGCCCAGAGCGTCTTCTGCCGCGACCACGCGCAACACTTCCACCATGGTGATGTCGGCGATGCTGAAGTCACCCGCGAGCCACTCGCTGTCGCCAAGAGCCTGCTGGAGCGCTGCCAGTTTGGCATCAACGTTGGCCTTGGCATGGGCCGTGACGTCGGCTGCCGGGGGAGGGCCGAAAAATTCCGGCACCCGCTCGGCGAGGATCATGCTGACCCAGTGCATCACCGACAATTCAACCGTGTTCAGCGCGGCAAACAGCCATTGCCAGATCTCGGTCTTTCGTTCCTCCGGCAGCAATGGAGTGCCTTCGCAAAGATAGACAAGGATCGCCCCGCTTTCGAAAAGCGTCTGTTCGTCGTCCTTGATCACCGGCACTTGCGCAAATGGCTGCATTTTGCGGTGGTCCGCGCTCTTGGGATGTGCGGGCACCGTTGCCACCTCGTAGCTGCAGCCGATTTCCTCCAGGCCCCAACGGACCCGCAGGTCTCGCACGAACCCGCGTGGAAACTCCGGCAGCCAGTCGTAGGTATAGAGTGTCAGTGTCATGCCGCTTTCTCCGAGTCGAACAGCGGATCGAAGCCGGCCCACATCATTCGCATGCCGTCGAAAGGCATTGCCGACAAATCCATGTCCGCCATGCCCGCTTCCATTTCTTTGGCGGCGGCATCACATGTGGCCCGGTCCGGCCATGCGACCCAACTGAAGACGGGAACTTCCGTTTCTTCCACCTTTGAGGCGCGATAGAAGTCGGTCTTCTGGCCGCGCGGAACATCCGTACCCCAGTTTTCGATCATTCCCAGGGCCCCGAATTTCTCGAACATTTTCCAGCCTTCGTCCGCCATCTCGGTATAGGCCTGCTTGTTCGTCTCGGGCACTGCCAGAAGAAACCCCTGATAATAGCCAGCATCGCTGTGCCTGCCTGCCTCATAGACGGGGGAAAACCCGCCGAAGATCATCCGGCTGCCGTCGAACGGCATTTCCGGAATTTCCTTCATGGCGGGATCGTTCTGCATCTTTTCCCAGGAAGCGTCGGCCGCAGCCTTGTCCGGCCATTCGATCCAGGAAAACACGATTGCCTCGTCTTCCTTCGCGTCGACGGCGCCATAGAAGTCCGTGACCTTGCCCTTCGGGACGTCAACTCCCCAGGTCTCGACCATGCGGGTGGCGCCATAGGACTTGAACAGCGGCCAGGCAGCGGCGATGTGGTCGGCATATTTCTGCTTGTTTGCGGCCGGAACAGCCGCTACCGCACCTGTGAAATAGGACATGGCGATCATTTCCTCCTTTTTGTCGGGATGATGGGAACATCCCGGTTGCAGCAATATCGTGACAGCGTTAGTATGAAAAAACAACTGCCAGTATGAAAAAATGACCAAAGAGACAAAAACAGCAACGCGCCTTCGTTATGACGAGGGGTGCCTGGCCGCCCACGCCCTGAACCTAATAGGCGACAGGTGGGCTCTGCTCGTTGTGCGCGAGCTTATGTTTTCAGCAAAACGCTTTCAGATGATCCGCGCCGGATTGCCAGGCATAACCGCCAGTGTTCTGACCGGCCGTCTGGCACAACTCGTTGAAGTGGATGTTGTTGATCACGATGATCGGCTGGGGGTGTATTCCCTGACGGAGGCGGGCCATGCCCTGTTGCCCGTGCTGGAGGCGCTCTGCCGTTGGGCGTTGCTGGTGCCCGGTCATGACCCGACGCGTTTCATCAGCCCGTCTGCCTTGATGATATCCATGGGTGTCAACGTCGTTCCGGAGGCCGCGGCGCAAAAGGACGCCCTTGCCGGGTTCGATTTCAATGGCGAGGCATTCGAAATGCAGGTGATCTCCGGCAAGGTTCTCACCAAGGCAATTTCCCGTCCCGATGCACCCTTTGTCCTGTCCGGCAATGGCAACCAGATGGCCTCGGCCGTCTATGGTTCCGTACCGCTCGCGGATCTGATCGCCAAAGGGGTCGTTGATGTCGCTGGAGACGTTTCCCTTGCTGCGGATTTCGTTTCACGGTTCAAACTGCAGCGAAAGACCTGAGACGGCCGAAGCCGCGTCGACGGCAATCAGAACCCCTGGAACAGGGTGTCCAGAGCACGGGTGATTTCGGCAAAATGCTCGTCCAGGCTGCCGAGCGGGTCACCCAGCTGGGAAATGGACACGGCGGCGAGGAATTGGGTTGCCATCACGTATTGCTCACCCTTCCAGCCGAATATCGGGTTCAGGTAGGCTGCGGGTGTCGGGGCTCGTGATTTTGGCAAAAGCGGCACGACGACGCGTGTGTTCAGGCTTTCCAGAAGGTCTGCCTGAACATCCAGCACCAGAACGTGATCCGGTTTCAGCCGGTAGAGCAGATTTCTGGCCATTAAAACAGGCGGCTTGTCTCAAGCGGCAGCCCGTGTTCCTCGACAAAGTCGTTCGAGCTGTTCAAGGCCGCCCGGTTTTCCAGTTTCCAGCGTTCCGCACGGGCTTGTGATACCGCGCGCCGGATCCCTTCTTCCGCCGCCTGGGAAATATTGACGCCCAGTTCCTTTGCGGAACCGACAAGGGACATATCAATCGTCAAATTTGTCGCCTTGCGAGCGTGAACGCGTGCCATGCTGTTTCCAAACCAGTCAAGTTGCTGGAAGTAATTGTAGGCACGTTATTACGCAGTTTCAATGCGCATGATTCATGCGCATTGAAACTGTTGAAAATTATAGACGTCTTTCGAAGGGGCGGCTCGTGGTGATGGTTCGTTCCGGGAAACGCGCCGCCAGGACTCAAAGCTCTGAACGCTATATTCTCGCAGGTCGGTTTACGGGCTGGAGCTGTAGAGCCTCGTCAGATATGGACATGTCTCGAATGTACAGCCAAGTCCGGCGACGGGCGCACCAATCTCTCGAAGAAACTTGAGCCGCATTGCCCGCGCAAAATCTGGGAAGTCCTGGGCTGTAATGACGAAGGCACCGGGACCGCCAATGAGATGTCGACGAAAATGGCGCGTGATGTTGACCGGATCTTCCTCAATGGCCAGCCCATTTATGACGATACCTTTGGCGATCATCCTGTCGCGCGTTTGCTCGAGCATCGGCACGTCGTCAGCATGACCATTGCCGGAAACGTCAATCACCTGACGCACCGCAGGAATGGGGGCTTGTTCAAGCATCGTCCCGGCAAATTCGACACCTGCGTGTATCATGGTGTTGCCGCCGGCGAGCTTGCGAGGCATTGCCACGACTTTTTCTGCCAAGGCATCAATGTCGCGTTTGTCGCGCAGGTGTGTCCACTCCAGCGCTATGGCCTGGTGCCTGATGCTTGCCCACTGCACGATGGCAATATTGATGCCGCCCGGTGCCCGGGTGATGGCCGCCTGCACATCTCTGTCCCTCAGAGCGACTGACATTCCCGTTCGCTGCAACTCGAATTCAGCGTCATTGACACTTGCTGAAGCATCAACAGCCAGCACCAGATTGAGATGCGAATTCGTCTGGGCTGATGTTGGGTTCGTGATTGCGAACAGGAAAAGGCCCGTAAAAAGCAATACAGCTGTCGCAAAACGGCACAAGACGCTCTCCCACCCGCAAAATCGCCATGCCGATCAGACTGAGGCGCCTCACAATGCGCTTCGTCAAGTTCGCTATGGCGGACATTCATTTCATTGGCCAGGAAAGGAGGTTCAGCATTTGATTTCCTTGCCAAGGGGTCCATCAAAGGAAGCCGTGATTGATCTTTCAATGCAACAAACGGTGAGGTGCCAGATTTGATCGGCAAATCTGCGAAAGGTCGACATGGTGAGAATTCGCGTGTTAGGCGGCGAACGGCTGATCGAAGCACACCGCCCGCAACCTTCAACACCAACTTTGCGTGGGCACGGGATGATCAGGACGCCAGGCTGTGCAGAATAGCGTAGTTTTCGACCGTAAGCCTGTTTCTGCCAACAGATATCAGCCCCTTCTTCTGAAACTTGTCCAATGTCATCGTAACCCATTGCCGCGTTGAGCCGACGATGGCGGCAAGATGTTCGTGGGTGATCTTTTTCTCTATCACCAGCCGATTGCCTTCCGGGCGGCCATGCGTGTCGGCAAGAATGATCAACAATTGCGCAAGGCGCTCCGTGACCGAGCGCGTTCCAAGCATCTGGACAAGAGCGGAATAGCATTTTCCCTTGGCGACGAGACCGTTGATGATGCAGATCGCGAAGGACGGCATCGTGTCAATCAACTGGCGGATGCGTGCACCGGTCAGATAAAGAAGCTCCACGTCTTCCTGCGCATCAGCCGACCACATGTGTGTGCCGCCGCCGAAGATTTCCGGGCCACCCACGAAATGACCTTCGGTCCAAAGGGCCAGGGTGATCTCCCGGCCTGACGGGCCGGCATAGAAGGTCCGCACGGTGCCTTTTTCGATCAACCAGATACCGCTGTGCCGATCACCCTGAAAGAACACGCCTTCGCCTTTCGCCAACCGGACCACGGAGCCTGCTGACCTGACCACGGAAAGATCCGCATCGCTCAGACGGCTGAGAAAATCGGCTCCTTCATCCAGATCCGACAGGACTTCGCTCAGATAAACGGCAGAGACCCGATCCGGAGCCTCGACCGCCTGTTCCTTCATAGTGTTCGGGTCACGCAGCATCTTGTTCACGGTGTCCTCTCCGGTCTCTCCTGGGCGGCGATATAGGCCGCAAGGTCTGATATGTCCTTGTCGGAAAGCTGTGACGCGATTGCACGCATCACACCTTCCGGATCGTTGGTGCGGTTGCCCTCCCTGAAATCCGAAAGCTGCTTGATCAGATAGTCCTCATGCTGCGCTTCGAGCCAGGGGGCCAGCGGCATTGCGGGATCGATCGTTCCGTGGCACGACAGGCACGCCGGAACCGTGCCGCGCCCGGCCTGGAAAAACGCTTGTGCGTCGCCGGTATCGTTTGCGTCTTCTGCCGGTTCTGGCGGCGGCGGTGGCAGCGCCGAGAAATAGGCCGCGATAGCCGGCAGGTCCGCCAGCTCGACCTCGCTCGTGATCGTCTGCATCTGGCCGCGGTCATTCTCCCGCCGTGCGTCGTGGAAGTCCCTGAACTGCTTTTCGATATAGGCCTTTCTTTGGCCGGCCAGTTTCGGAAACCTCGCCATCGCACTGATGCCGTCAAGCGAGTGGCACAAGCCGCAGGTCTCCCAGGGCTGCATGCCGGTCGTATCGATCATGTCCGCCTCAACAGGGAGCGTCCCTGTCGCCATGGTCAAGGCCAGACCAAGCCTGGCAATGACTGTCGACCGTCTCACAATCTTTGAACCGTCATGCACCATCGACTTCAATTCATCTTCATGTGGCCGTGATCGTGAGTGTCTCCCGATACTTCCCCTGGCGTGACGACATCGACCGGGACCTCGAGCTCCGTTCCCGAGCCGAACCGAAGGGTCAGCATGAACCGATCACCGGGCTTGAAGGTTGCCTTGGCCCCCATCAGCATGACGTGCAGGCTGCCGGGTGCGAACGTCACGTGCTCCCCATGCGGGATCGTAAGCTGCGCGACCGGTTCCATCGTCATCAGTCCGTCCGCCATGGCAGTCTTGTGAATATGGGCCATCGCGAAGGCCGGGCTTTCGACAGCAACGAGATCACAGTCGGTGCTGCTGTCGTTTTTCAGGGTGAAATAGACTGCCGACGTCTTGATGCCCGGCGCTGCGGCTGGTGACATCGCGTGCGAGACGACAAGCCCGTCAACCTCTGCAGGCATGTGGTCATGGCGGTCTTCCGCAAAGGACACTGCAAGCCCCAGCCACCAGACAGTGAAAACGGTTGCAAGACAGGAAATTCGGATGCGGCGTTTGTTCCATGCGGTCATATCGGCCTCCTCTCAGTTCAGAGTTTCCAGTCCGCGCATATGGCGGAACAGGTAGGTTGCGGTATTCGTCGGATGAAACGGCGGGCTGATCTTGGCTGAGACCTGGCCGTTTGGATTGATCACGGTGACTGCGGCGCTGTGGGTGACGTCGTATGCATTGTCTTCGGGCCCGGATTTCTCCAGCCGGTAGAACCCGTCGATGCTCTCCACCAGCTTGTCGACTTCCGTCCGTTCTCCGGTGATGCCGGTAAAGGAAATGCCGAAATGCTTGACGTAATCCGCCAGCACGTCTCGATCCCGCTCCGGGTCGACGGCCAGGAACACTACCTCGGGCAGATTGTCCGGCGTAACGAGCTGCGACAGTTCGGTGCGCACGGCCTCCAGGTTGGCAAGCGTGAAGGGACAGACGTCCGGGCAATTGGTGAAGCCCAAAAACAGGAGCGTCCACCGCCCCTTCAATTGCTCCTGAGTGAAAGGAGTCCCGTCCTGCGCTGCGAGGGAAAAACCGGCGACTTGTACCGGCTCGTCGAGCACAACGCCCTTGACCCCCTGCGCGGAGGCGGTGAACGAAAGACAGATCAGCACAAGGCCAAGTAACAACCGAGACATGACTTCACCTGTTCTGCTGTTCGAAGGCTCTGAGGCTTTCTGCGCGGATCTGCTCAAGGCAGATCTTCTTCAGCGCCATGAATTCCGAACCCGTGGCCATGGCCGGGTCGCGCGGACGCGGCAGCGTGACATGCAGGTCGTCAATGACGGAGCCGGGGCTGGCGCTCATGATGAGTACCCGGTCGGCCAGGAAGATCGCCTCGTCCACATCGTGGGTGACGAACACAACGGTGATGCCGAATTCGCTCCAGATCGACAACAGGTTCTCCTGCATCATCAGCCGGGTCTGTGCGTCGAGTGCGCCGAAAGGTTCGTCCATCAGGAGGACGGAAGGGTAGTTCGCCAGGGCGCGGGCAATGCCCACGCGTTGCTGCATGCCACCGGAAAGTTCCGCGGGGTATTTGTCCGCAAACTTCGACAGTCCGACCATTTCCAGAAAAGTGTTGGCAATGGAACTGCACTCGACGTTGCTCCGCCCGGCAACCTTGGGGCCGAAGGCGATGTTGTCGCGAATGGTTTTCCAGGGAAACAGCGAATACTGCTGGAACACCATGCCCCGGTCCGGCCCCGGTTCCGTGATCGGCTCGCTGTCGACCAGCACCCTTCCGCTGGACGGTGCTACATAGCCGGCAATGGAGTTCAGGAGGGTGGACTTGCCGCATCCGGACGGACCGAGGATACAGACGAATTCACCCGGCTTGATATCGAGTGATGTTCTGGTGACCGCCTGATTGGCCGAAGCGCCCTTGCCGAAGACGATCTCGACATCCTCGATAACGATGTGGCCACAGTCCTTTTGGGCCAAAGCTTGCGACCGGTGCGGAATATGTTCCTTCAGGGAAACAACCTGAGTGTTCATGCATGCACTCCTTTTGTGGAGGAAATCTTTCGCTCACGACCCGCTGTCTGTTGGTCTGTCGGGTGACCTGGAACCGGTTCGGCGAGAACGAGCATCGTCACCGCCAGCATCAGATAGCCGGCGGCCGACAGGTATGGTCCAAGCGGTTCGATCCAGAAGGACGCCGGCACGCTCAAGCCAAGCATCGACAGTCCGACGATCCAGCTCGGCGTGGCGCAGCAGACGACCCAGCTCATGGTTGCTGACGTGAAGGCGACGAACCCGGCGCCCAGCCCGGACGCGGCACTCGCCTGCAGGCGCTTGCCGCTGGAACAGCTCCGCCTTGACCGAAGCAGCAGGATGTTGGCCGAAAGAAGCGCAGTCAGCACCAGAACCAGGAAAACCTTGTAAGGAAGGATATTCAGCGCCCACTCGGAAATGCCGTGACCGAAGTCGTAGTTCATGTAGCCGATCTCCAGCAGGTACTCCTGGGCGACGATCGGCGGCACATCTGAAAACGAGGGTGTCGAGCGGTAGATCTTCCAGACGCTTGCCGGCCAGTTGTAGAAGGTCACGTAGTTCGGCAAGGCACCGAAGCGGACGATCAGCGCCGCCAACAGCAACGCGTAATAGCTGGCTGCGAAGACAGCCGTAAGCGTCAGCCAAAGGCCGAACCGGGAGCGGACAGTGCTGACAGCCGTCCTCAGCCGCAAGACAGGCAACAGAGCCATCATTTCGCTCTCTTCTGCCAGGCAAGCAGAGGCTGCATGACCAGCCGCACCGCATAGGTGGACAATGTTCCGAGCCCGCCGATCACAAGCATTCCGACGACGATGTCGGGATAGTTGATCAGCGAATAGGCGTTCCAGGTGAAATAGCCGATGCCGTACTGGCCGGAGATGATTTCACCGGCGAGGAGCGAGAACCAGCTTACGCCCATGCCGATGGCAAGGCCCGCCGCAATGCTGGGCAGAGCCGCAGGCAGGATCACATGCCAGAAGATCTGCAGTCTTGATGCACCGAGCGACTTTGCTGCGCGCACAAGCACCTCCGGCGTCTGTTCGACGCCATGCAGCGTGTTGAGCACAATCGGAAAGAGCGCGCCCAACAGGGTGATGTAGATGATCGAGGCTTCTTCCGTCGGCCACATCAAGATAGCCAGCGGGATCCAGGCAACTGCCGGGATTGGTCGCAGGACCTCGATATACGGATAGATCAGGGACCGGGCGAGCTTAGAACGCCCCATCAGCACACCTGCCAGGATGCCGATCACTGCTGCGGTGATATAGCCGATCAGAATCCGCTGCATCGACACGGCGACGTGGACATAGAAGTCGGTTTCGCCCAGATGGCTCCAGAAGACCGTGAACACTTTTTCCGGCGAGGGAATGTTTTCGAAATTGATGTAGAAGTCGAGCTTGTAGGCGGTCGCGAAGTGCCACAGGACAATGCCGGCGCCAAGCGAGATCATGCTCAGTGTGATGCTGAACGCATTCTTTTTCAGGAAAACGGCTCCGTTGGACAGACAAGTCTGAACCGCCCTGAGAACGTCGCCGCCAGACAGGCCTTCGGAATGGCCGGGCGCGTCCGTGAACCCGGCACGGTCTTCTTTGCCTTGAACGGGGTTTGATGGTGACGGCTCACGAACCTTTTCGTCAGCCACATTCGCGGCCTGACCCAGATTACTCATTCAACTCTCCCTCGCGAGAACGTCGTCCGGACAGGGACGGGTCGTTCTGAAATTCCTCAACCGATCGATTTTCCGCATTCTTGAGGTGGCAGTTGAACGCAGGTGGATCGGAACTGCAGCTGGCCCGAGCTAAGCAGGCCGCAAACGGTCGGGCCGGGTGCCGCAGCTCTCGCCGCGGCACCACAAACTCCAACTATTCAGACGGTACGAAAGCCGCGACTGCGGTCGGCAGGTCGATGACATGCCCCTTGACCTCGGCGGCGTAGCTTTCGGCATCCGGCTTGCGCAGGAAGGTCTCGTAGGAGCCGTCCGCGCCCAGGACGAAATAGGCGGTCTTGCCGAAGAGCTTCAGGCCGGTTGCCTTGTCGTAGACATAGGTAGCGTTCAGCTTGGCGCCGGTTCCCTGAAACTCCGCGACTGCCTTGAGCAGCTCCGGCAGGGTCTCGTATTCGAGAATGCCGTCACGCGAGTGCCAGATCTCCACCGGCAGGCCTGCGTTTGCGGTTTCCGGATCGACGACCTTCGTCTTGTCGGCTTCGTAATCCATGCCGAGATCCGCATAGGCGGCCTTGATGTAGTCTTCGGTGATCCACTCGTCGAAATCGAGCGGCGGGATCGCCTTTTCCTTCACCAGGACAGTGTGATCGAACTTCAGGGCGTCGATCCAGGCGTCCTTGATGGTCGGATCGAGCGTCAGGTGGCCGCCATTGGAGAAGTAGATGTAAAGAACCTCCTTCTCCACCCCGGTCCATTTCTCCATCAGGTCGACCGCTTCGCTCGGGTTCTCCTCAATCCACTTGCCGGCTTCGATGACGGCCTTCAGAAAGGCCGTGACGACCTCCGGATATTCCTCGGCGAAATCCTGGCGGACCACGACACCGTGAAGATAGGGAACCCCGGCTTCACTGCCGTCATAGATTTTCCTGCCGGTGCCGCGAAATTCCATGATTTCCGACCAGGGACAGAAATCGGAATGCGCATCGATCTTGCCGGCGGCAATATTCGCCGCGCCGACGGCCGGGCTCTGGTTCTTTAGGGAGACTTCCTCGGTGATGCCGTTATCCTGCATCGCCTTCAGCAGCATGCCCCAGGCCGCGGACCCGACCGGTGTCGAGACGGATTTGCCCTTCAACTGGTCGAAAGAGTAGATATCGCTGTCCGCGGGAACGACGACGGCGTTGCCGCTGCCTTTCAGGTTGTATCCGGTCCCAGCAACATAAAGGGTGCGCAGGGAATCCGTTTCCTGGAACTTCGCGCCATTCACGATGAGCGGATAATCGCCCATGACACCGATGTTGAGCTTGTTGGCCAACATCTGGTTCGTGATCGGCCCGCCAGAGGAATAGTCTGCCCATGTGATGTTGTATTCAGCGTCCGCATAGGCTCCCTCCTTGGGCAGGAATTTCTCCAGGAGCTTCATTTCCTTCACCACGATACCTGCGGTGTAGGTGTCGGTGCACATGCTCTGGTGACCGATCGCTATGTCGATGGTCTTGGCCAATGCAGGAATGCTGGGGAGTGCGACCGCCAGAGCGAGCCCCAATCCAAATCCAAGTGTTGTCTGCTTCATAACCTTCCCTCAAGTAGTGCCGCCTATCTCAGGACGGTTTTATTGGCGCAAATGCCGTGCCAGCTTTCAGGAAGGGATTTCCAATTTCGATATAAGTTATTGAAATAGTTTGGCATTTATCTGAATTGCCGATTGGCTGTCATGACCGGAACAAGACGTCTTGGTACCAGAACGCTTATCCATGTTGCAGTTTGCGTGCTATTTGTGCATTGCGGCAAGCTTAGATCTAATACAAGTTTGGAAAACATGTATTAGATGATCATGTTTGCTGAGCGGAAAAAGACGATGGTCGGAAGCGCTCACGTTGAATGAGGCTCTTTTTCTATCTGAGAATTTGAAGAATGACGGAAACCCCCGCCTGAATGAAATCAGGCAGAACTGAATACTTCAGTTCTATGGTCCGGATCAGCTCAAGGACTTGAGCCCGGAAATCATGGCTGGCGCGTCCCAGACCCTTTCGCCGATAGCACCATAGATCACCTTGCCGGCACCATCCAGTACGTAGGTGACGGGCAAACCCCGAATGAACCACTTGCTTGCCAGCTCGGATTTTCTGTCCAGCAAAACCGGCAAGCCCTGGTGGTCAATCTGCTCCATGAACCTGCGGACCTTCTCTTCCGCGTCACCGACATTCACCGCCAGAACGGCAAATTGATCGTGGTGCAGTTCCCGGCTGAGGCGAGCCAGGGCCGGCATTTCCTTGCGGCAGGGCGGACACCAGGTCGCCCAGAAAGAGACAATCACGGTCCTGCCGCGGTAATCCGCGATCCTGTGAACGGTTCCCGAGAGGTCAGGTACACCCAACTCCGGCGCATCGATTGAGATTGGAGGCCTGGCGAGACCCAGTGACCGGAAATCGGCTTCGGCCGCGAAGGCCGGCGTGATTGCGGCCGCGGTTGCGGCCAGGCCACCCAGAACGTATCGCCGGTTCACATTCACCATCGCGGGACCCTGATCTTGAACTGGTGGCAATCGGGACGGACGAACAGGTGTTCGTAGTCTATCGGCTTGCCGGATGCGTCATAGGTAAGACGTTCGGTCCGGATCACGACATCATGCTCCTTCACGTTCAGAAGCTTGTTCGTTTCCGGTTCGGCCGGACCGACAGTCATCGTGATATCGGCAAATCCGATTTCGATACCGAGCTGGTTTTCGATCAGTGCGAAAATATCCATGTGAGGCAGATCGAGCTCGAGGAGCCTCTTTCCGATACCAATCGGGAAATAGCTTACATCGATGCTCATGGCCTCTTCTGCAGCAATGCGAACGCGTCGTATCTTGACCAGCTCTTCGCCGCGTTTGAGGTTGAGCGCCGCCGCTGCCGAGGCCGGAGCAGGCACAACCCCGGCAAAGAGGACTTCCGACCTGGTTTCAACACCGAGTGGCGCCATCAATTCGCCGAAGCCCTGCAGGCGACCCAGATCCTGGATTGCCTGGAGTGTGCAGACGAAATAGCCCTTGCCCTGGTGTCCGATGATAAGGTTGGCGTCCCTCAATACATCAAGGGCCAGCCGGATGGTGACCCGGCTGACCCCGAAACGTTTCATCAGGACGCTTTCACTCGGAAGATAGCTTCCAGGCGGAAAATCCCCCGCAAGAATGGACTCCATCAGCGAATTGGCAATTTCCTGATATTTCGGCTGCCGGGAAGAGGCGTTGGTGGGCGGGCAGCTGTCCGACAGACGGTTGCCGTCATGCGCCTTCTTCCGGTCCTCCTGCCGTTCTGCCAGCCTGACCACGGTGAGCCTCTCCCCTTGCCGAAATGCTGCTATGCAGCATTGTTACTCAATTTGCGCCAAAGCCCAACGAACATTTTTGCGAACGTCCGGATCCGGATCGTCCACCAGGCTTTCCAGGTAAGGCAGAGCGGTTCGGTCGGCGATCTCACCGAGCGCCGCAGCTGCTTCCTTGCGCAAGTTCGAGGTCTGCTCGTCAAGCTGTGCGCCGATGCTGGGCACCGCTTCAACCACCCGCAGTTTGCCGAGGCTGCGCACGGCCTTGACGCGGACCTGCCAGAAGGGGTCATCGAGCAGGGCTATCAATTGCTGTGCTTCGGTTTCCATGGCGAACTTGCCAAGAACCTCCGCCGCGATCTCCCGAACCGCCCAATGATCGTCCTTGAGAGCTGCCAGCAAGGCGTCCTTGGCGTGTGAGGATTTGGAAAAGGCCAGGGCACCGACCGCGGTGCGCCGAACCTCCGGGTCCTCGTCACGGCAACTGGCGATAAGCGCGGGCAAGGCCTCTTCCGCTTTCAGATATCCCACCACGCCGAGGGCCTGGATGCGGACAGCAGCGACCGGATCCTTCATGCCTTCAATGCCATTGGCAAGTGCGTCGTGTCTGCGAAGCTGTTTCAGGCCAAGAAGCGCGCCTTCCCTGACCTTTTCGTTTTCATGGCCAGTCAATGCCATCAGCGGTTCTGCCGCCGTGGGATCCTTCAGCTCGGAGAGACTGTCCGAAGCTGCCTGGGATACTCTGCGATCAGCATCCTGCAACGCCCGACACAGGGCAGTGGATGTTTCAAGACCGTCGAATTCGCCTAGCGCGATCGCGGCCTGAAGGCGAACCTCTGCGCTTTCGTCGCCAATCGCCCTTGCAATCAGCGGAATTGCTTCGGGAGCCGCCGTATCGGCAAGTTCCATCACCGCTACGCGACGGACGGCGGGATCCGGATCCGACAGTTTCTCATCCAGATCCTCAAAATCGCTTTCGTTTTCGAAGGGTTCAAATACCATCGGTCGCACCTCAGCGTAGCAGATAAGGGATGTTGACCGTGACGGCGTTGGTCGGGCAGTCCGCCTCGCACGGCATGCAGTACCAGCACTCGTCGTATTTCATGTAGGCCTTGCCGGTCAGGTCACTGATGCGCAGGACATCCAGCGGACAAACATCGACGCAGACCGTGCAGCCCTTGTCGGCGATGCATTTGTCCTCATCAACGATCACGGGAACGGTTGTCGGCGTATTCGCAATTGGCATGAGTGTCTCCGTGCTTTCGTATCAGGCCTGGGCGGTAATGCGTTGTTTGTAGTAGGCGTCCTTCTCATCCTCGGCGATCGGGATGATGTAAGGGGCGATGTCCTTTTTCTCGCAGGTCATGGATCCATCCTGCTTGGAAAGCAGCACATGGCATTTCCAGTCCGCATCGTTCGAGCCCGGATAGTCAGAACGCCAGTGATAGAGCCCCCAACGGCTTTCCGTGCGGTAGAGCGACGCGTAGGCGGCCATGTCCGCGCAATCGAGAATGCTGGTAACTTCCATGGAGCGCATCAGCTCGTGCGCGTCCCGGGCCATCATCTGGGTTTCCATGTCCTCGCGGACTTCGGCAAGGCGTGCCTGACACAGTTCGTATTTTGCGGTCACCTTGGGTGGCTGCAGATAGTCGTTCACCAGACGGCGGATCTTGTATTCGATCTGGTTCGGCGGAATTCCGTCATCCCGTTTGGTTGGCGCCAGAACACGCTCCTGCTCGAGCCGGATCGCAGCCTCGTCGAAATCGTCGAAATCGACGTCGGCTGCGAACTCGATGGCGTGTTCGCCCGCAATCGCACCGTTAGTGAACGCACCCAGCATATAGTTATGCGGGACGCTCGCCATGTCTCCGGCGGCATAGAGACCTGGCACGGTGGTGCGGGCGAATTCGTCGACATAAACTCCTGAGGCCGAGTGCCCGGAACAGAAGCCGATTTCGGAGATGTGCATCTCGATCATCTGTTCGGAGTATTTCGTTCCGCGCTGCTCGTGAAAGCGGCCGCGGCTCGGCCGCTCAACCGTGTGCAGGATATGCTCGATATGATCGGCGGTATCCTTGTGCAGATGGTTGAGCTTCAGGAATACAGGTCCCTTGCCGGACTGCAGTTCGTTGTAGAACTCCTGCATCATCTGGCCGGACCAGTAGTCGCATTCGATGAAACGTTCGTTTTTCGAGTTGGCCGTATAGCCCCCGAAAGGACCCGCCACATAGGCGCAGGCGGGACCGTTGTAATCCTTGATCAACGGATTGATCTGGAAACACTCCAGATTGGCCAGCTTGGCCCCGGCATGATAGGCCATCGAATAGCCTTCGCCGGAATTCGTCGGGTTCTCATAGGTACCGTAAAGATAGCCGGATGTCGGCAGACCCAGCCGGCCGGCAGCCCCCATGCACATGATGACCGCCTTTGCCCTGATCACCAGGAACTCGCCGGTACGGGTGTTGACCGCGATCGCCCCCGCGGCGCGGCCTGACTTGCCGGTCAAGAGCCGGGTTGCCATGAAGCGATTGGAAATCAGGACACGCGCCCGGCGCAACTGACGGTAAAGCGCTTTCTTGACCGTGTCGCCGTTTGGCATCGGCAGGACGTAGGTTCCCATGTGGTGAACCTTCTTGACGTCGTATTCGCCGTTTTCGTCCTTCTGGAAACGGATGCCGAACTGGTCCAGTTCCTCGATGATCGAATAGCAGTTCTGGGCATATTTGTAGACAGCGGCCTGGTCGACGATTCCGTCGTTGGCGATGGTAATTTCCTTGGTGTACTGCTCCGGTGTCGAATGGCCGGGGATGACGGCGTTGTTGAGCCCGTCCATACCCATGGAAATCGCACCGGAGCGTTTCACATTGGCCTTTTCCAACAAGATGACCTTGGCATCCGGGTTTTTCTTCCGGGCCCTGTAGGCCGCCATCGGTCCGGCGGTTCCGCCGCCGATCACCAGCAGGTCGCAATCAACTTCATTCAATCCTGCACGAAGGTCATCCATGCCCGTCTCCACTTTCTCCAGCAATTGAAATCAGACTAGAGCCGGCGTCTCCGGCAAGTCGGTCAACTAATTGCCCTTCAGAAAATCTTCCGGTGTCAGCGTGCGCTGTTTTCCTGAAACCTGCACTGTTCCAGCCAGGTCATGCAGATAGGCCCAGGGGTAGATCCCGCGGTCGTAGCCATCGGAAAACACCACGTTGATCGCGTAGGCGCCGATGGGGCGAAGCGCACTGATTTTCAGGTCCTGTGACGCTGGAACTTCCAGCCCGGATAGACGCAATTTCTTGCTGCGTGCCGACTGGCTGCTGTCGCGCAGGAAGGGCGCGGAAAAGAAAGTTTCCAGATTGTCGTGCCAGGTCAGCTTCAAACCCGCGCCGTCATCGGTCACACGGATTTCCTTGGGGCTCTCATGCGTCATCAGCCGTTCGGCCGCGGGAAGCTGTGATGGCAAATCTGATTGGGTCGGTATCACGGTATTGGTTCCTTTCATCTGCTGAAACCAACACACCACAGGCCCTGTTTCGCCAATAGCAACTAATTGACCGACAATCGGGGCAGGGCTCGCAATAACGACGACAGTTCATCAATCCGGAGGGGCCCATGACCTTTGTCGTCACCGAAAACTGCATCAGGTGCAAATATACCGATTGCGTCGAAGTCTGCCCGGTCGACTGTTTTTACGAAGGCGAGAACATGCTCGTCATCAATCCGGACGAATGCATCGATTGCGGTGTCTGCGAACCGGAATGTCCCGCCGAGGCCATTTTGCCGGATACCGATCCTGAAGCGCAGAAGTGGCTCGATCTCAATGCCAGGTATGCAGCCTTGTGGCCGGTGATTACCGAGAAGATCGACGCCCTGCCTGATGCCGAGGACTGGAACGGCGTGGACGGCAAACTGGAACAGTTGAGCGAAAAAGCCGCCTGACGCCATTTTTGGCCGACCTGCCAACGCCGGCCACCGGAACATTACATCCGACACAACCGAGAGAGCCCGCCATGAATGTCATGACCCGCCCGGAAGAGCTGGAAGCCTGCGCGCCTGCTGGCACCTTCGTAGAGACCGTTACCAAGGTCACCCACTACACCGACCGCCTGTTCCACTTCCACATGACGCGCCCGTCCGGTTTCCGGTTCCGGTCAGGCGAATTCGTCATGATCGGGCTGATGGTCGATGGCAAACCCGTGTTTCGTGCCTATTCGATCGCAAGCCCCTCCTGGGCGGAGGACATGGAGTTCTTTTCCATCAAGGTCCCGGAGGGGCCGCTGACGTCGCATCTCCAGAAAATTCAGCCGGGCGATGCGGTCCTGATGCGCAAGAAACCGACCGGAACGCTGGTGAACGATGCGCTCACCCCCGGCAAACGCCTCTACATGTTTTCCACGGGTACGGGGATCGCCCCCTTTGCCAGCGTGATCCGTGACCCGGAGACTTACGAAAAGTTCGACGAGCTGATCCTCACCCATTCCTGCCGGGACGTGGCGGAACTGAAGTATGGCCAGGACCTGGTGGCCGCGGTCAAAGCGGACGAGATGCTGAACGAGCTCTTCGATACCTCGAAACTCACTCTCTACAATTCGGTCACCCGCGAGGCCTATCCTTATCGCGGCCGGATCACCGACCTGATCGAATGCGGAAAGCTCTTTGATGATCTGCAGGTGCCGGCACTTGATCCGCTCACCGACCGCGCCATGATCTGCGGTTCGGCAGCGATGCTCAAGGACACAAAGGCACTGCTGGAAAAGGCAGGTTTGACCGAGGGGGCAAACAACAGGCCGGCGGAGTTCGTTATCGAACGTGCGTTCGCCGGATGAATCCTCGGTCTTTGTCCGGGGTGATGCCCGGGCTTTTTCTGTGTCTTGCAATCAGTCTCCTGGCGATCGGACTGTGCCAGCTCGGAAGTTTTCTGACAGGACGGCGACTGATCGATCCGTTTACCGGAGCGATCCTCCTTGGCATCTGTATCAGGACCTTTGCCTTCATTCCTCCGGCCTGTGCCTCCGGCATCCGGTGTGGCACGATTTCGGTGCTTGAGATTGCTGTCGTACTCCTGGGCTTTTCGCTGAACTTCAGCCTCTTTCAAGGCGACAACATCGCATTCGTCGTGACCGTAATGGTGATGGTCGGCTGCATGATCCTGGCTGGGTTCACGATCTGCCGGGCGGTCGGTTTGCCGGAAGACCTGTCTGTCCTCATCGCCTGCGGAAATGCCATTTGCGGAAATGCGGCAATTGCCGCAGTCGCTCCTGCGGTGCGGGCAGGCAACGAGGATGTGGTGGCGGCGATCACCTTCAGTTCGATACTTGGGGTCCTGTTTGTCCTGATATTGCCAGTTCTCGCCCCTTTCATCGGACTGAACGCCTTCCAGTTCGGGACGTTCGCCGGCCTGACGGTCTATGCCGTTCCCCAGGTCGTCGCGGCAACGGCGCCAGTCAGCATGGTAAGCGCTCAAGTTGGCACCACGGTCAAACTCATGCGGGTGCTGATGCTGGTTCCTGCGGTCTTGCTTGCACCGCTTCTGTTGCGAAATCGTGCCAGGCCTGGCCCTGCGCATGGAAAACCGCGCTTTCATCTCCTGAAGGTGCTGCCCTGGTTCATTCCAGCTTTCCTGCTGGCATCGGCTCTGAACAACATGGGCTACGTGCCGCCATCTGTCGGAACCTGGACGTCGGAGCTGTCGCGTGGGCTGTTCGTGATGGCCATGTCAGGGCTGGGCTTGAGCGTTGATTTGCGCCGGCTGATGAAGATCGGGCCCGGTTTGATCCTGGGCGTCACCCTGAGCCTGGCGATGCTGGCCGCGGTCAGTTTTCTGTTCGTGTGGCTTCTGGCTTGAGGGAAGAGGCCGAATAAAGGCCGCAGAGACATCTCGGCATAACTGGCGGCTTCTTCGAACTCACAGCCAACGATAATTCACGTGCAGGCGAGCGTCATTATGGCAAAGCAGCCTGTACAGCAGGTAAAGCGGATACACAGTCACAAGGGCGGTTTTGACACCGGAGCTGCGAAACGGCGGTCACCTTTTTTGAGTGAAGAGGTTTTCCGGTCACCCGGCTTTTGACGGATCGTGACCGGTTTTTCCGGTGCCGACGGATAGAGCATGCAACGTCGCCCTCACGACGTTGCTACGAGCGTTTCGGCCTCCTTTAAACCGTAATTTGGGATCAGTTTGGCTGGGTGTGGTGTAAGGGTTGCCTGGTCCCTCCATTGGAAGCAACGCACATCGTGCCATCCGATTTTCGTTTCGGCCAGATGTGCCTTCTAAACGATCAAGGTCAAAACCAGAGCAAAACGCAATCTCCAGTCGTGCCGAATACGGATCGAAGACATTTCTTCTTTCTTTCGGGCGCCAAAACAGGGCGCGAAAAATGCAGACCATCTTTAAACATCTGAGCATCGATTACATCAAACACCTGCCCCTTTGGAGCCTTGGCCGGAATGTGCTGCCCGAAATTGCGAGCGCTGCAAATGATGTCGGATCCTCGAAAGAGGAAAAGACACCTCCTTATGGAAGTTGCTGGGTCCTGCCGGATGGTGCGCCGCCTGCAGCATTGCCGCGCCTGATGGGTCAGCACCAGGCGACCCGAGTCGAGTTGGCGGCGGCAGAGATCTCGAGGCAGGTGGACGACGAGAAATCTTTCATACATGGTTCCATGCACAGCGCCTATGGAAAGCGCGTCGAAATTGATGGCACCTGGACTGTCTACCATGTCTTTTCGGGCGTCCCCGCCGAAATAAACGGCCGGATGCTGGACGGCATGAGTGCTGCCGAGGCTACGGAGTACGTCTTGAGGGCAAACGCCGGCAACGCAAAGCGCCGTCTCGGTTTAAGTGTCTGAATTTCGATCAACTGGGTGAGGACCCGTTTTGCGCAGGCAAATTCCTGAAGGAGAACCACGCGCAATTCTGTGAATGAGGGCGATACTTGTTCCCGGGTCGGTTCGGTCTGCTGGCTCATATCTGGACGTCGGCGGCCCTGGCCTGGAAGCTTCCCCATCCATCAAAGCAGTCAGGTTTTCCGGAAAAGTATTGCAGGTCCAGATATTTACGAGCCTTCAATTGTCGCGCCGTCATGAAATCAGGTGTGAGCGAAATTTCAGACATCTTTTCGCCCGGCGCTAACTTCGATCAACACGCCGTAACATTGCCCCACGTAAGTTTGTGAAGGGGAGGGGTGCAGTGCGTCCCCCGAAATTCACGAAGCTCTACAGGCTGCGCGAGCCCGGTTCGCTCATCAGAGAAGGTCAGATAATGAGCACTCGATCAACCAAATCGATGGTGACGTTTTTCCACCCCTTCTTCCTGTCCGGCGATACCAGGAAACTGCCCGCCGGAGACTATGAGGTCATTGTGGAGGAGGAGACCCTGCAAGGATTGAGCTTTTTTGCCTACCGGAAGACAGCAACCTACCTGATTGTGATAGGAACGGGCCAGAACGCAGGGAAGCCGGAAAAGCGCAAGATTTCCGGCGATGATCTGGAAGCAATGCTGAGCGGAGACAGGGCCCCTCCAGAGAGCCTCATGTAAATTGGGGTGATGCTGTCACGGCTGAAGGGTGCAGCAGTCAGTTGCTGGCTCAATATAACCCTGCTTTGCAACCGCCATCCCTCCTGACTTCGGTATCCTTGAAAACAACACGGCCGCGGCTTTGCACCCGTTTTCAGCCACCCCAAGGCGCACGATCAGGAGCCTGTCCAGGACGTTTGATGAGAAAATCGCTGGCCGAAGAAACGCTGCGCTTGATGGGCCTGTAAACCGACAAACCCAGTATCACCTGTCGCAGAACCTGGAGCATCCTGTGTCCTGACAAGCACTGGATGCCTCATCCCATTGAAGTGACCGGCTTCTGGTTATTCAAACGCGCCTGATTGCGGAGCCTCTGGTTTGGCTTGCGAGCAGATCCTTGACTTCCTGGGCAAGGCTGGCGGAATCAAACGGCTTGGAGATGACGCCAATTGCTCCCAGGTCGAGCAAAACAAATCAGGTGTCCAACAGTAAGTATCGGTCACCCTTTCATCGCCGGGATCCATTTGGTCAACTTGCGTCAACTGCAGTTACGCTGCGGCGTTGGCGCAATCGCACTAACCTGAGCTAGCGGCCGGTGCGAACCCGGATCTGGCTGCCGCGATGGTGGCCGTCTCCCGGGGAAACGCACAGTCTCGTCCGGAAAATCACGAAAGTTCCGGCATCAATTGACAAGCCGGGCAGGAGAACAGCCTGATCGATAGTACTATTGTCGCAGGATCTGCCGTATGATTGAGTGAAGGAATGCAGTCTTTGGCCGACGCTTTTCCGGTGCTTCCGCACCTCGAGAGGTGTCCATGAATTTTAGCGAATACAGCCCGATCGTCCGCAAGTTATCCGCTTTCGTTGCATTGTCGGCTATCGAGCTTGCACTTCTCGAGCAGCTTCACCAGCGCCGCAAGGTCTTTGTTCTTGGACGCGATCTTCTGCATCAGGGGCAGGCAAACCGGGCCACTTATATCGTGGAATCCGGCTGGGTCTGTTCCTACAAGATCCAGTCGGACGGCTCGCGCCAGATCGTTGATTTCCAGATACCGGGTGACATTCTGGGACTGCGCAGTGTGCTACTGCGCACGTCGGATCACAGCGCGGAACCTGTCGTGGAAGTCCACGTCGCGGAAATCTTGTCAAACGATCTTCTGGAGGCATTCTCTCAAGCCCCAAGGCTGGCGACTGCCATTCTCTGGGCCGCGTCAAGAGACGAGGCAATGGTCGTCGAGCACCTGGTAGGGATTGGCCGACGGGACGCGGATGCTCGCATGGCCCATTTTCTGCTTGAGCTTGGAGCGCGGCTGACGCTTGTGGGGATGGGAACTCAGCTGAAATACGCCTGTCCGCTTACCCAGTATCATCTTGCCGATGCGCTGGGGTTGAGCGCTGTGCATGTCAACAGGGTGCTGCGGCATTTGCGGGAAAATGGTTTGGCGACCTTCCGGGATGGGTACGTGACCATCGTCGATTACGAGGCGATGGTAACGCTGGCGGGTTTCGATCCCACCTATCTGGATCAGGCCGGCCCCATCCTCAATTGGTGAGGAGCCCGGCTGAGGGTCGGGCAGAACCGAAAACGTTGTTTCTGGATCTTGTCGTCATTGTCGGCCGCAGGTGATTTGCAAGTGCCACGATAGCGTCTCAGCGCTGCTTCCCGCTTGGCATCTCTCGTCAGGATGTCCTCCGCCCGAACCAGGTGCCTTTAGGCGCGGACGTCGCCGGAACCACAAATCTGCGAAGCGATTTATGTATCAATGGATTAATTGCAAAATATACTTTCTCGGCGCAGCGAAAAACCAAGTGAAGTTACATTCTGATAACTGTTGGTGTCGGCAAAAGCTTTGAATCGATTTGAGTCAAGAATACTGCGAAGGATAACGAAAATCTGAAATTGGGATTTTTGTTATCTCGAGTTTTTTATTTATACTTTTTGATATCAATTACATTTGCAATTATTAATTGTAGTTTTGATGCGGGCGGATTGGTGTAAATGTTTGGAATTCGCATATCGGACAAATACAAAACTGGATGAATTCAATTTGGTTTTCTGTTCCAGTAAATATAATGATTTATGTCACCGATTTTTTCCCCGGTGTAGACTATTTACTATAAAATGTTGGCTGGGAATTGAATTTCATTGATCCTTTTCAGCCGTCCCATGACAGTAAATTCCTTTACGTAAGGTCGAAGAGGGAGAGGCATGGGCATTCGGGAGGCACTCAATGTCTGACCATCTGCGTCACCTATTTTTTATAGGTCCAAGGGACAAATTGCCGAAACCTTTGGAAAATTCATTGGTTAGAGAACTGCCCAACCTTGTTGTTCACGTGTCGAGTGAATGGGACCGGCTCGTCGAAAAAGCCACTAATGAAGGGGTGTCGCCTGCCCTGATCCTGGTTGATGAGGCCTTTGGAGCCGCGAACGCCGACCGGCTGCAGCAGTTCCAGGACAAATATCCCGATGCCATCCTGTGTCTGACTTTCAACGGTGAATACAAGTCGAAGCAGCATATTCGCGAATGCCTGAAGACCGGCATCATCAACAACGTGATTCCCATGAACTTGCGGCTGGACTTATGGCTCTACGCCGTTCAGATAATGCTGCATGGTGGGTCCTACATGCCTCCCGATCTTGTCGAGCTTCTGGAGATCGATCGAAATCTTCAGATCGAGAAAGCACGCAAAATGGTTGCCGACAATCGCGGCAACGGATCGGGCGCCGTAAGCACACTCACACCCAGGGAACGAGAGGTGCTGGCACTGATTGCCAGAGGGCAGCAGAACAAGAACATCGCTGCAAATCTTTCGTTGTCGGAACACACGATCAAGCTCCACATCCATCACATCATTTCGAAGATGGGCGTCTCAAATCGGACCGAGGCTGCAGCCGCATTTCTTCAGATACATCGAACGGGCGACGGCAGCGGATAGGTGGTCTAACGCATTTCCAGAATGAAAGGATCGGCTGAAATCTTTGCTTGAACAGCGAATAGTCAGAAGCAAACGCTGTGCGCTGACGTTATCCACGTTCGTTCGAAAGGTGTTTACTCATTTCCGACACCAGGGCTCAAAACGGCAAGTTTTCATGTCCTTCGGATTTGATCGGATTGGCCCTCTTCAACGTTGCGAAAGCTTGAAAATGAGCCGCATTTCCTGCGCTTCCGCGTCTTGAGGAAGACCAATGCGCCTCAAATCATTTCCTCTTCATTTAAGAGCCAACACCCTAATCAAGCTTATGCCGGGAAGTAGTTGAGGTGGGGAATTTTGTTTTGTTGAAACGAGTATAAATATACTGAACGACAGGTATGTGAGCCATAAACTCAAGTACACGCCTGAACCATTGCGGTTGTCAGGTCTCCTGATCGGCCTGTTGTTTCGACGGATCGAAATGAGTAGTACCAAGCTTGTTCAGCAGGTCCTGCATCGTCAGAAGTCTCAAGTGAAACCAGAAGGTATCTTCCGGCTGATATTTCGGATCGAAAACAGCGTATTTACTTGAATTTGTATGAGAATTTTGCCCACCGTTCATCCTGTTAGCCTCTCAATCCAACAAAAGATGATTAGGGCGTTATTCGGTCTTGAGACTGATGCGCCCGACATGCGATCTGGAAATACTAGTGAAGATACTCAGATTCGTCACCTTTTGATGCAGAAAAAATAGTTGATAATTATGTCTATACTATTCAATATTTCATTTATTTACAACTTGTCTAGTTTTTTGGTTGTATTGTCTGGGGGCGTGGTTTCGTCGACAGCCGGCCCGATTGGATCCACCGCTGCGTCCCTCGGCTCATTTGAAAAAAGTCAAATCTTTAGATGGAGTTGATCAGGAGGTGTGTTGTCTGGACGGAAAGTGGCCTTCACCGGCACAGGGGTCCTGCGCCCAGGGAAGCGCAATAGTGCTTGATTGCACGAATGGTTCTTCTTTTCGGGTCGCCATCCAGTTTGCCCCGAAATAACCCGTCCTTGTTCAGCTGTGACCGGACAAGATAGAAAACGCATTCGGATTGCTGCGCAACACGCCCGCATCAGCCGGGGCCATGAACGACCGGCGTGGCCCTGAAGTCGCTTGTCGCCGGGCACAAGTCGGCCACTGCGTGCAAGTCTGAACGGGGCAGGTGCAGTGCACAGCCAGCCAACACACTTCATGCAAACGGCTTTGAAGCGTGGGCTTTTTCAACCCTCCGGCTGCCGGGGTACATTCTTAGCTGCACAGTTCCCGGACCAGTGTAAGCAAGGTCGTCTGCTCGACCGGCTTTGAAACCAACTGATACTGGCGCAGTTTGGGAGGCAACTTGTCAATGTTGTGACCGCTGAGAAACAGGAATGGAATGTTTTTCTCGTGCAGCTTTTCGGCAACCGGAAGACTGGTTTCTCCGTTCAATTCAATATCGAGGATAGCTGCCGTCAGAGCTTCCTGACGTATGTGAAAGCAAGCGTCCTTAACAGAGGCGCACGGTCCGACGACATGGAGGTTTGCACCGCGGAGCGTCGACGCGATATCCGATGCAATCAACCACTCATCTTCAACAACCAGAATGTTGGCACTCACGTCGGTACTCCCAGATAAAGCACGTTCCGACAAACAGGAGAGGTGTCTGAAATATTGCTGACGCCAATCTCCTGAAGGACCTTGCGTTCCATTCGTGTGTCCAAGTCCTATGCATCAAGTCCAAAGGACATTCGAACCTTCAACCCATCGGGGTCAAAACTGGTTTCAACCTTGCCGCCCAACCGGTACTCAATTTCGCCTTTGACCAGTGAAAGTCCGAACCCTTCATGCTTCGGTTGCGATACCGGTGGGCCTCCCTGTTCTTCCCAGGCGAGATTGAACTGCCCCTTCTTGACGTTCCAACTGACGTTGATCTTGCCTTCAAGGTTTTTCAGAGCACCATGTTTGGACGCATTCGTCGCCAATTCATGGATCGCCATGCCGACCGATAATCCTTGTTGCGGTTTCAGATGAACTTCGGAGCCGATTGCATTGAAACGACTGGCGTCAAAGACCTTGCTCTCCTTGTAAACCAGATCGGCAACAGACGCGTTCTTCCAGTTGGACTGGGAGAGGAGTTCGTAGGAACGGGCCATGGCGTGGAGGCGTCCGTTCAGGGCGTTTACGAATTCCCTGGTTCCACTAGACGTCTCCAATGTGTGATTGGCGATGCTGATCACCACCGCGAGCATGTTTTTTACCCGGTGGTTCAGTTCCGCAATCAGGACCTGATGATGTTCTTCCGCCTCGGCAAGTGTCGTTACGTCTACAAGTGTCACGACGACACCATCCGTGTCCCCTTGATCGTTCAGGTAGGGGATCAGACGAACCAGATAGTGTTTTCCGTCAGTGTCTCGCGTGAGCTTGTGCTCAACAACGTCCGCGGAACTGAAAACTGCTGCAATATGCTCTTTGAGCTCCGGATATTCGAGGTTGCTGGATAGATCGGTGAGCGGTCTTCCCACGTCCGCTTCGCGCAGGTTGAAGAAGGCGGAGGAGGCAGGGGTGAAATTGCGGATCACGAGATTGCGATCGAGAAAAACGGTCGCCACACGCGTGCTCTCGAAAAGGTTCTTCAAGTCACTGTTGGCGCGGTCGAGCTCCTCAACCTTGCGACTCAGCTCCAGATTGATCGTGTTCAGTTCCTCGTTGAGGGACTGCAGTTCTTCTTTCGACGCCTCCAGTTCCTCGTTCGTCGACTGTGCCTCTTCGTTGACGGAGACCAGTTCCTCATTGGACGACTTCAATTCTTCCAGCGCCGTTTCATACTCCTCGATGGTCGATTGCAGTCTGTCGCGCATGTCGTGAAGTTCACGCTCCATCTGCGCGGTGCCGTCGGTCGGGCGATTGATCTTTCCTGTGTCGACCTGTTCGCCGCCACGGGGCGTGGGGCTGAAGAGAACGAGATAAAGCGGCTCGGCGGCATGTATGTCCTCAAGCGGTTCAACGCTCAAGGTCACCGTCTGACCGTGATTGCCGTCTTCATCGACGCTGACATTCTCCCGAATGACGGTCGATTGGGATGTTGCGACCTCGCGAAGCGCCGAGCGCAATTCCAGCCGCAAGCCCTTTCGGGCCATCGAAAGAAGTTGCCGGTTGGGCGCGCCTTGGGAAGGCTCCAGATACTTGCCTGTCTTGGCAGAAAAATAAACGATGTTGCCGTCCGCGTTTACCACCACATGGGCAGGAGAAAACCGTTCCAGAACTTGTGTCTCGACGGTCTGGCGCAGCGACTGATAGGTCACTCCGCCTGGAACCACATCCGTGTGGGGGGGAGAGGAAATGCGCTGATCTCCGATCAGGATTGGCGGACGAAGTGTAGTCGAGGCATGGTCCCGCCTCTGGAAGAGACGATTTTTCTTGTCGATGGTTGAAAACAGCTCGGTGTGCTGGCTGATGCTCTCCGAGGTACCGAGAAACAGGAAACCGCCCGGCTTGAGGGCATAATGGAACGTTGACAGAACGCGGCTTTGCAGCTCAGGCCCCATGTAGATCAAAAGATTGCGGCAGGAGATCAGGTCCATGCGTGAAAATGGAGGATCCCGGATGATGCTGTGGGGTGAAAAGACGCAAAGTTCCCGCACCTGGCTGTCAATGACATAGCCACCCGTGTCTTTTTTGAAGAAGCGTTCCTTGCGTTCGGGCGACACGTCTTCCAGCAGTTGCTCGGAATATCGGCCCGCACGGGCGATCGCGAGGGCTTCGTCGTCGATATCCGTGCCGAAGATCTGCAGACCAGGTCGGCTTCCGACCTTGTCGAGATACTCTCGCATGAGGATGGCGATCGAATAGACTTCCTCTCCGCTCGCACAGCCCGGTACCCATATCCGCAGGACGTCACCCGCGCCGCGCCCGTCGAAAAGCTTCGGGAGTGCCTGGTTCTCCAGCACGTCAAAGGCGTCGGGGTCGCGAAAGAATTTTGTTACATTGATAAGCAGGTCATTGAAGAGATTGATGGTTTCGGCCGGGTCACGTTTCAGCAGCTTGATGTAGTCATTGATGGAATGCAGTTGGAGCACCTGCAGTCGCCGTTTGATGCGGCGAACGAATGTTTTGGTCTTGTAGCCCGAAAAATCGTGCCCGGTCTGGCTGCGCAGAATTGGATAAATCGTATCGCGTGCTTGCCCAAACGCATCGTCGTCCAGCAAGGCGTTGTCGGCGCTGAATTTGGACATGGATCTCAGGTTTTGGGCAAATGCCGCGATTTTTTTACCCATCTGCTCGACCGGCAGGGCGATATCAACCATGCCGCTCGCGATCGCACTCTCAGGCATATCAGGGTTGTGGGGGCGAGAGCCGTCGCTGGATTGGGCGAGCATGAGCCCTCCGCGCTCCTTGATCGCCTTCGCACCAAGCGTTCCATCACCGTCTCCCCCCGATAAAATGGCGCCGACGGCATACTCTCCCTGGTCATCCGCGAGGGAACCGAGGAATATATCGATCGGTTTGCGTTCACGGCAAATTGCGTCCGGACTCCTCAGTTTCAGATGCCCGTTGTGCATGGTCAGAATTGCGTTTTGCGGCATCACGTAAACACTGTCCGAAGCGACCTTCATGCCGTCTTCGGCTACAATCACCGGTAATGATGTGTAATGTTCGATGACTTCGTGCAGATGGCTTTCCCGCTCTGGGCTGAGATGGGTCACGATCACGAAAGCGGCGCCCGGGCGTTCCGGTACACCCTTGAAAAAACCCTTCATTGCCGGAATTCCTCCGGCGGAAGCCCCAACACAGACAATTGGAAACTTTGTGTCCCCGTCAGTCACAAATATACCCCGCTTGCGCTGCAAAGGCTTGGAATGTAGTCTTCGTTTGATAGGTTAAGTTACCTGATAACGCTAGAAATTCTTAGAAAAGAAGCGGTGGGCAAAAAAACTGTGTAAGCCTGCCGGAGTTAAGGTGCCTGGCCACGTAAACGATGTGAAACAGGCAAACTGCAGAAAATGTGGGCATATCGCCTGTTCCGTGCGTCTCGACCCCAGTAAAAAACGTTTTCGGACAGTCTTGGTGCCGGCACGACGCCTTCAGATGAACCGGTCCTAGACACGGCAGGGTTGCTGAGAGGGCTGGTGGGGAGAATAACTTGACCAGTGTCCGTGGCCGCCGTGTTCTGATCGTCGAAGACGAATATCTCCTGGCTCGCGATCTCACCAACTATTTTCAGAATTTGGGCGCGATTGTGCTGGGTCCGGCGCCCAGTCTTGAAGCCGCGTCACAGGAAGTCGAACAGGCTGACATCGCAGTCCTGGACGTGTATTTGAATGGGCAAGCCGTTTTTCCGATCGCAGATGAGCTGTTGCGGCTCGGGACTCCGTTCGTGTTCTATACCGGTCGCGACGACATAATGATCCCGCTGCGGTTCCAGCATGCAGCACGTCTGTCCAAACCCATTATCGATTGCAAGATTTTCGAGGAATTGTTCCCGCCCTTTACGGACGATGATCCCGAAGAGGTTTCAACAAACGAAATACTTGCTGTCTTGCCCAAGCTGACCCTAGCAGCACTTGTTCTGATGGAAGAGATCGGTCCTGCAAACCGTCTCCTGGCGTTGACGATGACGCGCGCACTGACACCTCCTTGTAAAAAGGGTGAATATGCCAGCGTTGAAGCCTGGCTGACCGATCTGCTTGACCAGACGCACCGGGATTGCGGACGAGATCTACTGCTTTAGGCAATGCCCAACTCTTCAGCAGGCCTTGCTGACCAGGTCTGCGTGCGGCAGCGCTGGAGATCTTAAACAACACTCAATTCAGGTGCGGACGGCTACCGACCGGAGCGGAAGCTGGCTGGGTTCCCAGCCCACGTTGACTTGGGTGGGGCCTTGTCTCCAGCGATTGGAGCAAACTGTCGTCGTCTTGCGTGTCCGAGAGCTCGAGGCTCCAGACCCGAAAACCGGTAAGGTCATAGGCACCGAATGACGTGATCATTGCAACGTCGGCAGCATCGTGACCCCTCACCATGAGTACGCGGCCAACCCTTGGTACATTGTACCGGGCATCGAACGTGTACCATCTGCCATCCAGGTGCACCTCGAACCAGGCGCAGAAGTCGTCGAACCCTGTGTCTTCGACACCGATATCCCCCAGATAGCCACTGGCATAACGAGCCGGTATGCCCATTGCGCGGCACAGGCTTATCGCGAGTTGGGCGAAGTCCCGGCAGACGCCGGTTTTTTCCTTCAGCACGTTGGCGGCGGTCTTGTCGGGTCTGCCGAACTTGTAGCCGAAGGAAACATGAGAATGCACGAAGTCGCAGATTGCTTGAACTCTCGGCCAGCCCTCTTGCGTCTGACCGAACGTTTTCCAGGCAAAATCGCCCATGAGATCGGAATCGCAGTACCGGCTGGCAAACAGGAAGGACAATGTTTCGTTTGGAAGGTTCTGCAAGGCGGTCTGTCGCAGGAACGGCTTAACCTCGTCAGGCAGCCCGTCCACTTCCACGATGCAATCCGACCAGAACGTGGACACGCCGGCGGGAGCGACCGCACGTGTAATGCGGTTGCCATAACTGTCCGTGTATTTCCGCATATCGGGAATGCTGCTGTTGGAGACATGATCGGTGCCGATCATCCTGCCTGCAAAGTCACTGTGAACGCTCAAGGCCAGCAGCATCGGAACAGGCGCGGGGCAGGTGACGGTAATCTCAAATCCTATTCGGATGAGCATGACGATCTTCCTTGTGCGCGTGTGAAATAGGGTCCAGGCTGTAGCGCCTCCTAAGCCAAGGACATAAACCAACAACGGTCGGTGGCGGCGACAAGGTTCCAATGACAACCGCTATTCGTATCCTCCACACTACACGATACCGCTACAGTCGCCCGGTAAACTTTGGTGCTCACCGGCTGTTGCTGCGGCCACGGGACGGACATGACCTTAGATTGCTCTCGTCGGCGATTGTCATTTCGCCCGAAGCCCGGCTGCACTGGCATTTCGATACCTTCGGCAATTCGGTCGCGACCGCGCAGTTTCCAATCGCTTCGGACGTTCTGGAGTTTCGAAGCGAACTCTTGATCCGCCGATTTTCCCATGTCGACTTTCTTGCATCGCCGGACCGGGGAAAAAGTGCCTATCCCTTTGTGTATCCGGACGAGGATCTCATAGACCTCGCACCGTTCATGTCGCTTGGAAATCCTGAGGACCGCATCGTGCTCAGTGCCTGGCTGGCGGCAGAAATAGGCACCGGACCGGACGAAGTTCTGGCTTTCCTTCGCATGTTGTCCGAAACGATAAACGACAGTCTCACCTATCTTCGCCGTGAGCGGAGCGGTACGCAAAGCGCGGCGACCACGATCGAAAAGGGCACCGGCAGTTGCCGCGATTTTGCCTTCCTGTTCATGGAAGCAGCGCGTCAGTCCGGTTTCGCTGCCCGCTTCGTGACAGGGTATCTGAACGATGTCGTGGACGACGGGCAAAAGCACACTGGCGGCGGTGCGACCCACGCATGGGCAGAAGTGTATCTTCCGGACGAGGGCTGGGTGGAGTTTGATCCCACCAATCGGATCATTGGCAGCCCGAACCTGATCCGGGTCGCCGTGACCAGGACGCCCCGCCAGGCAATTCCCATCAGCGGTACCTACGATCCGCGTCCGGGCGCAGTCTATTGCGGCATGGACGTCGAGGTGAAGACGAGCCTAGAAGCCTATGACCCGGAGACTGCCGATTAGGGAACTCGATGACTGCTGCGGTCGCAGGCGAGGGGACCGCAGCTCAATCGGGGGCGGCAGTGCGAACTACCAGAAGATTCACAAGAGGCCGTCTGCTGAAGATCGAAGCTGCCACTGTTCTGCCTCGGCAACTGCTTCATGCAGGGTCACGCCGCTGCTGCCAGTCTTGATTGCCGTTCATCCCGAAAGGAAACAAGGCGGCGGGTGTTTTCATCCCACAGGACCAGTTTCACGCAGCCAAGGCTTTTGCGCAATGTGAGCCGGCTGACATTGCGCAGTTCCGGGTGCTCCTTGAGGACTTCCGAAAGCCGGTAGAACGGAATCTTGGGAGCGAGATGGTGAACGTGGTGGATGCCGATATTGCCCGAGAACCAGCGCAGCAGAGGCGGCAGATCATAGTGCGAGCTGCCGGTAAGGGCGGCATGCTGGAAATCCCAGTCGTTCTCTTCAGACCAATGGGTCTCTTCGAACTGGTGCTGGATGTAGAAGAGCCAGACCCCAGCGCTTGCAGCCATCAGGGTGATTGGGACTTGCACCAGGAAAAACGTGCTCGTTCCAACCAGCCAGATCATGACGGCAAACGGCACCGCGATCCCGAGATTGGTCGCGATGGTTGATACCCAGGGCTGCAGTCCGGACCGCATCAGGCCACAGGGCAGGCGATATTGGGCGACGAACAGCCACGCCGGTCCAAGGCCGAACATGACAACGGGGTGCCGGTAGAGCCAGTAGCGCATGCGGCGCCAGCGGGACAGGGCCCTGTATTCGCGTACGGTCAATGTATCGACGTCACCGACGCCGCGACGATCGAGATTGCCTGCGGAAGCATGATGGATGGCATGTGTCCGGCGCCAATAATCGTAAGGCGTAAATGTCAGAACCCCGATGATCCGGCCGATCCAGTCGTTCACGCTGCGCCTGGAGTAGAGATTTCCGTGTCCGCAATCGTGCTGCAGGATGAAAAGCCGTACCAAAAACCCAGCTGCCGGGACTGTCAGGATCAAGCCGAGCCAGTAGCCGTGAACGACTAGAGCCGCGGTAATACCCCACAAAGCGATGAAGGGGATGACCGTAATGGCAATCTCGACGCTGCTGCGGCTTGCGCTGATGTTCCGGAATTTGGCGAGTGCTGCAATCCAGGACCGGCTTTGACGAGCTGCCGGGGTCTGTGTTTCCGTTGAAGGATGTTCAGGCCTGTAATTGAGATCAGTCGAGGTCGTATTCAGCAGTCCGGTCATATATGCGGCCTTCCACGCGGTATCCTGGAGTGTGATCGTTTCTCCAGGAATAAAGTCCGTGGATATCGAGCAGCGATTGAACCGAACTTGTCGGTTAAATTGGTCTGCAAGTTTTCACTCGCATCTACAATCCTATTTTTGCGTTTGTAGAAAACTATTCAGAAAAATTGACGGAAAACGCTACATATCGTCAGATAAATCTCTCGAATATGAGGTAAAGCACCATTGCAAAACTCATGATTGCGAATTGCGCTGCGAGCGCATCGGAATTCAACATTTTGCGAAAACTGAGCCTGGAGATGGTCAATTTTACCCTCAATCGTTTGGGGCGAAGTATGTAATCTCCCGTCGCCAGCGCCCTGTATAAATGCTGCCGATGATCAATCATATAATGTAAATGTGTTTAATTTGCGAATATTTTTTTGCTTAATTGTTCAACGAGATAAATATAAAAATTGGGAAATTGAAGTATTTTTGAATTTCTTCATTGAAATTCGAAATTTGTTCACCACATCAAGAAGCGATAGGTTTTGTTTTGAGAAATTTCTGCTTTCGCTTTCATGTTGTGAAATAGAGACATGATCCCATGGCGCACGCTTCAGCTGCCTGAAAAATAACCTCTCAAGAATAGCTGCTGATCTGGCTTACCGCCTTCAGCGCTGGTGCAAGGCTTTGCATTTCCAACAAACATACGCATAGCGCTGGTTCGTTTCTGTCGTCGGAGGTCAGCCTGATCCGAATGATCCGGCACACCAGGACGACTGCCTGCCAGCAGCGCGAACCTTTCGCAGCGAAGCCCGAACCGGCCTGCAAATACACGCAGGTGACCAGCCGATGAGCGCCCGCACCTGCTTCGGTTTCCCGAGCGGCTAACGCGGCGCAACGGCCCCCCTTTCAACTGACGAATTCTCTTGAAGGAGAAAATACATGATTACCGAAACCACCCGCCAATCCAGGCGCAACAGACCACACCAAATCATGCCTGCACACCGTTTCGCTGTTGGCGAACTGGTTAGAATGAGGAGCAACCGTGAAATGGCGACCTCACGCGGCGATGCCTTTCGCATCACGGCTTTGTTGCCGTTTTCCGGCGAGCTTCCGCAATACCGCATCCGCAATGATTGCGAGCTGCACGAGCGTTTGATCACCCAGGACAGGCTTGAACCTGTGGTGATTTCCGAAAACGCTCACGACAACGCACTTCTGATCGCAAAAACATTCGGCCGGGGATGAATCTCTGTCGCCAGTTTCGGCGATGCCTTGCAATCTACTGCTTTCGGGATGCGTGCTGGTTCAGCGCAATCGAGGAAGCAGCGTCAGCCAGAGGAGGATCAGGAATCCGGCAATTGCAGAAAAGGCGGATCCTGTGAATACGCCGAGTTTCGCGGCGTTCAACAGTAACGGATCGAATGCAAGATTTGCGATGAAGAGTGACATGGTGAAGCCGATGCCGGCAAGACAAGCACCGGCGGCCAGAAACGGCCAGGACAGATTTGGGTGCAGCACCGCCAGGCCCAAGCGTACAGCAACCCAGCTGAAACCAAGCACGCCGAGCGGTTTGCCGAATACAAGCCCTGCGACAATTGCCGTGGAAATCTGCTGACCAAAATCGGTCCATTCGATTTCGACGCCCGCGTTTGCCAGCGCGAAAACCGGCATTACGACAAACCCCACCCACGGATGCAGCACGACTTCGAGCCTCTCAACCGGGGAAAGGGATTCCGATACTGCGCGACCAACCTTGCGCAGGTCATGCCGTTCGACACCTTGTCCGCTTGATTGTTCGCTTGTCGGGTAAGTCAGCACGCGGGACAGGATCGCACGCAGGCGGGCGTCACTTACCCAAATTCGTGTCGGCGTCATCAGACCAAGGGCAACGCCGGCAATTGTCGCGTGGATCCCGGATGCGTCTACGCACAACCACACCATCACACCCGCCAGACAATAGATCGGGAGGTTCCTGATGCCGAGGCGGGCAATCACGGCGATCAATCCAAGCCCCAGAATGGCGGCACCGATAGCCGTCCAATTCAGAGGGCCACCGTAAAACACGGCCACTGCAAGGATTGCCCCGACATCGTCGAAAATAGCCAGTGACATGAGAAAAATCCGGAGAGCGGGTGGAATTCGCCGTCCGAACAGGGCCAGGCAACCAATCGCAAACGCCGTGTCGGTGGCCATGACGGTTCCCCAGCCTCGGGTGCCGGGGTGCCCGGTATTGAAAATCAGGAAGATGACGACTGGAACAACCATTCCACCGACAGCCGCAGCAAGGGGCAATGCGGCTTGTCTTGGTTTTCTGAGTTCACCCAGGACCAGTTCCCGCTTCAGCTCAAGAGAAATGAGGAAGAAGAACAAGGTCATCAGACCGTCGTTTATCCAATGCCGCACTGAGCGCGTGAAGTCCAGCGGACCGAAAGTCAGGCCAACCGGCGTCTCCCAAAACCCCAGAAAGGCCGTTGCCCAGCCGGAATTGGCCAGAAACAGGGCAATCAGCACTGTCACGAGAAGCAATCCGCCTGCCGCGGTTTCGACCTTGAGAAATCGCGCGACGGGTTTTGTGAACCTGTCGGCGAATTCGGATGGCAGATCCGTGTTTTTCTGGACGGGCATATCGATCCCTATCTGGTGAAATACGTCCCGATCCGGCGGTCACAATGCGGCAAAGCTGCTGATGTCCGGCAGTTGCCACCAGCCTAAGGCCTTCTTACCGAATTGCCGCCTGAGATGATCCGGTTGATCAGTTCGGCAACAGCCCGGTGTGTTTCTATTTCAGTTTCCGGAGCGGGCACGTTCTCGTGTGTAGCGGCGGCATCGCGCAGCACCCCGACGATTTCGTTTTCGGGAAGAACCTTGTGGTCGTTCAAGGCCAGGAGAAGCGCTTCGCAAATCGAAAGCGCCGCCATTCCGGAGTAATCTCTCTGGTCGGGCATCGTTGCTGCCCCTTTCGATGATTGGAGCCCAGGCTCAGGTGTGGCCTGATGAACAATACCATCTTGACAGAAATCCCGAGCGACGGACTGATCGAAAGCAGTCTCTGCGCAGAGATCTAGGCCAAATTGACAATCCCTCGCGGATCTCCTTTCAGCGCCGTTCGAGCGCGTCTTCACAGCAGGTCTGCGGTCTCGATCTCACACCCGCAATCACCAGTATGCGTGCGCTGCAGCCACGGCTCGAATTGCGGTGGAACTCAAAATATGGACCAAGATTTAGGACGAGGACTAACCTGGATCAGCGCACGCGCCCTTTTACCTCACTATTGTGTTGGTAGTCGTTTCTTGTTTTGCGCGGAAAGCATCTGAATAAAATCCCCGGCAATTATGAGAAAACGACATTTAAACTGGTGAATCAGAAGATGTTTGTGCGCTCAACGAGATCAATTGTAAAATTTTATCATCCTTTCAACTTGAATGGAGATCCGGAATGTCTTCCCGCGGGAGAATATGAAGTCGTTGTCGAGGAAGAGCTTTTGGAGGGATTGAGCTTTCTCGCCTATCGGAAGACAGCAACATATCTGGTTGTCGTCGGCAGAGGTCTCAACGCGGGCGAGACGGCAATGCGAGAGATTTCGGAAAACAGCCTTGAGAGCCTGATCGGCCGGGATCGCCGGCTGCAAGAGGAAAGTCAATTGAGTGATACCGAGCACCTTCGGCAGGAGGAGTTGAAATGAATAGGTTGGAACGATTGAAACCTGTCGTCTTTGGCGCCGCGATCGGTGCGACCCTGGCCATAGTGGCCGGATTTTCGTTTGGTGGCTGGGTAACCGGAGGAACTGCGAACAAAATGGCAAGTGCGCTATCGCATGACAGCGTGGTTGCGGCACTTGTGCCTGTATGTGTCGACATGTCCGATACCGATGTCGAAAGCGCCGAAAAGCTGGCAACGTTGCGAGAAACCGCGGCTTACCGCCGTAGAGTCGCACTCATGGAAATGGGGTGGGCGACGGTGCCGGGCTCTGAAACCGCGGACAGGGATCTGGCGCAAGCCTGCCTGGCAGCACTCGAACTCGACAAATCATAATCGGGAGCCCCCATCATGTCAGAAACTACAGTTGCTCCGACACCCGCCGATGCCCTCCAGCTTCTCGACGAAGCTGCAGCGGATACCGTTGCTTTTTACGTGAAGGAAAATCTTACGCTTAGGGACTTTTTCCGCCGGAAACAGCGAAATAGCCGGACGGAGACCTTTGCGATTCAGGCAGCGGAAAATGAAGGCATGCGGGCCGTGAAGGATCAGCCGGAATAAGAGCTGCGTCAGACTGCACTGCTTGACTTCGATTTGCGGCAATCTCTGGCGGCCCGGACAGTCTGAATTGCTCGCAACTGTAAGAGGGGCAGGTTACGCAGTGCTGCGTATTGTTATTTTGTACAAGTTACTCTACGTAAAATTGAAATAGGCTGGGCACGTTATCCCGCTAGGCAAAAAGCAGTTCCGCCACAGCGAGTGAGTATCGGTATCCCATCTGGTGAGGAAGCTGTTGCCGTCAGGTCGCCTTCAAGGCGACGAGGCAACACAGACAGGGGAGATGGCAGATGCGAGTTCATTCCATTCTTGCAACAAGTTTGATGGGCTTGGTTTTATCTTGCGGGGGGATCACTGCTGCTTTGGCACAAGCTGCCGCCGGTGCGCCCGACGCCACAAGAACCCTTAACGGACTGCAGCTTCCACCGCCGCCGCAGCAATTCGGTGGTGAGATCGATACACTCGCCGAGGACTCCACACAGTGGTGGCCGCCTCGTGTTGTCCCGCCGTCGGACGCACCGAATGTCCTCCTGATCATTACGGACGACTCTGGCTGGGGTATTCCAAGCACCTTCGGTGGTGTCATCCCACACCCGACGATGGACGCCCTTGCCGAGGATGGCCTGAAATTCACCAGCATCCATTCCACGTCACTGTGCTCTCCCACCAGGGCGGCGCTGATCACCGGGCGGAACCACCACAATGTGGGCTTCGGCGTGATCTCCGAACAGGCGACGGGATATCCGGGCTACAACAGCATCATCTCCGAGGACAAAGCGACCATCGGCCGGATACTTCTCGACAACGGCTACAACACCTCATGGTTCGGCAAGGATCACAACACGCCGGCCTTTGAAGCCAGCCAGAGCGGTCCGTTCGATCAATGGCCGACAGGCATGGGTTTTGAGTATTTCTACGGTTTTGTCGGGGGGGATGCCAATCAATGGCAGCCGAACCTGTTCCGCAACACGACCCAGATCTATCCCTTTGAAGGCAAGCCCGGTTGGAACCTGATGACCGCTATGGCAGACGACGCCATCGACTGGATCACGCGGATGCACCAGATTGCGCCGTCCAAGCCTTTCTTTGTCAAGTTTGCGCCCGGTGCGACCCATGCGCCGCATCATCCGACCAAGGAGTGGGTCGACAAGATCAGTGCGATGCATCTTTTCGACGACGGCTGGAACAAGCTCCAGGAAACCATCTTTGAAAAGCAGAAGAAGATGGGGTTCTTTCCAGAAGATGCGAAGATCACACCCTGGCCGACGGACCATATCAAGAACTGGGACCAGCTTACGGATGTCGAGAAGAAGCTGTTCATTCGGCAGGTCGACGTTTTCGCTGCTTATTCCGCCTATATGGATTACGAGATCGGCAGGGTAGTCCAGTCGCTGAAGGACATCGGCGAATACGAGAACACGCTGATCATCTACATCAACGGCGATAACGGCACGAGCGCCGAGGGTGGCGAACTCGGTACGCCGAACGAGGTTGCGTTCTTCAACGGCATCAATGCCATTCCTGCCGAACAGCAGATGAAATGGTACGATGTCTGGGGAACCGAGGAAACATATAACCACATGGCGGTCGGCTGGACGTGGGCCTTCGACACACCATATCCGTGGATGAAACAGATTGCCTCTCAACTCGGGGGCATTCGGCAGAACATGACTGTCACGTGGCCTGCTAAAATCACCGACAAGGGCGGAAAGCGGGATCAGTTTCTGCATGTCATCGATGTCGTGCCGACGATCCTCGAAGTCACCGGTATCGCTCCGCCACAGTCTGTCGACGGGATCACCCAGGCACCGATGGATGGCAAGAGTTTCGCCTATCTCTTCGACAAGGCAAACGAGACAGCTCCTCCACCTCGCGACACGCAATACTTCGAGATGTTCGGGCAGTGGGGCCTCTGGCACGACAACTGGTTCCTGGCGACGAAGGTGAACCGGGCGCCGTGGGACGCCTTTGGCCCAACCAATGAAGATCCGCTGAACAACCAGGTTTTCGAACTTTATAACCTCAAGTCGGATCCGACCCAGGCTAAGGACATCGCCGCTGACAACCCGGCCATGGTGCAGCGCCTGAAGGAAACCTTCATTCGCGAGGCAACCAGATATCAGGTCTTCCCGCTTGATGCTTCCGTCGGGCCCCGGGTGGCAGCCCCGCGCCCGAACATAACCGCCGGCAGGGATGAATTCGTCTATACGAGACCCATGACGGGTTTGCCGCAGGGAGATTCACCATCCATTCTCAACAGTTCCTATACGATTACTGCCGAACTGGAGATTGCCGAAGGTGGTAGCGAAGGAATGATCCTCACCTCGGGAGGGCGCTTTGCCGGCTACGGGTTCTATCTCCTGGAAGGTAAACCGGTTTTCCTCTGGAACCTGGTCGATCTGGAACGGATCAAATGGGAGGGAAAGACAGCCCTGTCACCAGGCAAACACACGGTTGAATTCGCCTTCAAATATGACGGGTTGGGTGCTGGAACGCTTGCTTTCAACAATATGAGCGGTGTGGGCAGGTCCGGCAGCGGAACGCTTAAGGTCGACGGTGAAGTGGTTGATACCAAGAAGATGGACAAGTCCATTCCGGTCATCCTGCAATGGGATGAGGCCTTTGATATCGGGTCGGACACGCTGACAGGGGTCAACGACGCCGACTACAAACCCCCGTTCACCCTGACCGCCAAACTGGAAAAGCTCACCATCAAGGTGGATCGTCCGCAGCTTTCAAAGGCCGATATCGCCAAATTGCGAGCCGCCACGCAGAAAGCGAGCGACTGAGCCGAGCTTTGCACCGGGCTGGCCAGCTTCGGGTAATCTGCCCGAAGCTGGTGTTTCGAAGAAACGCGAAAGGCGAGCCCGGGACAGTTGCGACAACTTCACAGTCCTGGTGCCGGCAATTGGCAATCTTCTGCATGGTCAGATGGATCTCGCTGCCGCTAGGTCACGTTTTCCGCCTGGACCGATTCTGTTGAAAAACCAGAAGATCGTCCGTTAACCGGCAAAATACTCGAAAAAGTTCCAGAATTTGTTGTGCCCCGCATGAACCCCGTCCGGGTTCTCCGAAGAAATGCGGGCGTAGCGGAAGGCGCGTCGCGGGCTTTCGAGGAGACATTGTAACCAATTGAAATAAAATAGAAAAAATTTTATCAAGTCGAATGGATGCAATCCGAAAAGAGCTGGCTGGCACCGCTGTGCCGGTGAAAAACCTCCGAGATGCGTGTGAAACACCCGCTCAACCCTGCCGGGTTAGGGTTTCGTTAACTTAAATTTCCTTGCACCATCTGCCGGAATCCTGCATCCATGACGGAGTTAAAGCTCATATCGGGCATAAAACCGTCAGAGGGCATTGATGGCCGTTACCGAACAATTTTCCGGTGGACGCGATACGACCGCAAAGATCGAAAGTTTCACGCAGAAGCTTTCAGACCGTTTGCAGACGATGCGCGAAATGACCTATCCGCCGGAAGCCCGCAAGGTTTTCGGCCGGACTTTTTCCACCACGGATCTGGTTCGTCTGCTGGGTGTGCCGGAAAGCACGCTGCGCACCCTGACGCTTGAGGGTAAGGGGCCGCAACCGCACCGCGCCGAAAACAATCGCAGGATCTACACGGTCGAACAGGTGTGGGAACTGAGAGCCTTTCTTGCCGAACTCAGGCCTGATGACGCCCATCGCCTGGTGCCGCATCGCCGCGCGGGAGAGAAATTGCAGGTCGTTGCCGCTGCGAACTTCAAGGGCGGCAGCTCGAAGACCACCACCTCCGTTCATCTGGCCCATTACCTGGCTATCCAGGGATACCGGGTTTTGTGTGTCGACCTGGATCCCCAGGCGTCCATGACCACGACCTTCGGCATTCAACCGGATCGTGATCTGCGCTCCGGTGAAGATGATGACGAGCGGACCGACACGACCTATGACGCCCTGCGGTATGACAATTACCGCGTGCCTTTTTCCGAGGTCATTCGCGAAACGTATTTCCCGGGCATTCACCTTGCCTGCGGAAACCTGCGCCTGATGGATTTCGAATACGATACGCCAACTGCGCTGGCCGAACGGACGACAGATGAGCTGGGCCTGTTCTTCCAGCGCCTCGATGCTGTGATCCAGTCGGTCGCGGACAACTACGATATCGTTGTCCTCGATACGCCACCCTCGCTCGGATACACCACCATGGCGGCGCTTTATGCCGCGACCGGCCTGATCATCACCGTCCACCCGGCGATGCTCGACGTCTCGTCCTGCTCCCAGTTCCTGAAGATGATCTCGGATGTAACCCATACGCTTTCCGAAGGCGGCGCGGTTTTCGAACATGACTTCACGAAGTTTCTGCTGACAAGGGTCAATCCCAACGACGGACCGCAGAAGATCATGTCCGGCACCATGCGCGACCTGTTTGCAACGGACGTTCTCGTGGCCGAAGCGATTGAATCGACCGCCATCGCGTCCGCCGGGGTTGCCAAGAAGAGCCTTTACGAGATCGAACCGGGAGAAGTCGGCCGGGAAACCCTGAAGCGGGCGCTTGAAAGCGCGGACCGCGTCAATGCCGAAATCCTTGATCTGATCAAGAGCGTGTGGGGCAGGGAGGTTTGACGATGAAAAAGTCGATCGTCAAAATGATGTCCGATGCCGCTGCGGCGGCTGCCGACAAGAAAGAGCCGCCGAAGCCGGTTGCTGGCCAGAAGGTGACCGCACCTGTGGTGAACTCCATGGGCCGGGCCTTGTCGCATATGCGCGAGGACAGCATCGTTGCCCTCGATCCGTCGAAAATCGACCCGAGCCCTTTCGCCGACCGTTTCGAGACGGACACCGAGGCGCAGGAAGCGTTGGAGGAACTCAAGCTTTCCATTCAGGATGAGGGCCAGAGGATTCCGGTCCTCGTCCGGCCGCATCCCACTGAACGAGACCGCTATCAGCTGGCCTATGGCCACCGCCGCTTGTTCGCCATTCAGGCGTTGATGGCGGAATCCGGCAAGCCTGAAACGTTTAAGGTCAAGGCGTATGTCCGCAAGCTGAGCGATGCCGAACTGATCAAGGAACAGTCCCTTGAAAACGGTGTCCGCGAAAACCTGACATTTGCGGAAATGGTCCTGTGGGCCGTGCAATTGCGCGAAGCCGGTCTCAAGCAACGGGAAATGCAGCCCGTGCTCGGTCAGGTCCAGACCGTCATTTCCAACATGAGGAAGATCGCCGACAGCATCCCGCATGACATTATTCGCGCGATCGGCCGGGCCAGGAATGTCGGCCGTCCGGCCTGGATGGAGCTGGCGAAGCTGTTTGAGGATCCCGCAGCAGAACAACGCGTGCGGGAGGTGATTGGCGGTGAGGACTTCAGGCTGGCGGCTGCCCAGGACAGGATGTCCATGGCAATGCAGGCGGCAAGGGGCAAACAAAAAAGGACCGCAGCGGCAGGACAATCGGCCACCGAAATCACGGCGGGCGGAACTGTGCTGGCCAAACTGAAGAGAACTCCGTCCGCAACCATGTTCTCGATACCGAAATCCGAAGCGGAGTTCAGCCGCTGGCTGGAGGAAAACCTGCCGGACGTTTATCGGGATTACTTGCGGCAGCGGCAGGAAACGGAGCGTTCGAAGGGATGACGGTGGCCGTGCAGGTCTCGAGAAGATGTGCCGGGCACGCAATTTTTATGGGACGAGCAGGCGGTATTCGCCTCTGGCCCGGTCGTCAACTGGTCGGATATCGGCCAAGGCCCGTGAAAAAGGAGGGGGTGCGAGAGAGATAGAGTTCAAATGAAAAGAGACCGAAACGGCGGCAACCGTTCAGTCTCTTTAATCACGGTTCAACTTGGAACGTCCAAACAGGAACCTCAACACTTCCCTGTTTTAGGCGAATTCCGAATCACGCGCAAGATCCATCTTGTGTGAACGGTGGATTTCTGCCGATTTCCCAAAGTTGAACCTCCTGAAACGCATAACGCCGCACGTTTGCTCGTGTCGGCGAACGGAGGTAGTCATGCCTGCTGTTTCGAACGTCTCTTCCTTTCGGAAGGTGACGCCGGGGATGCTTGCGTCTCAACGCCTGGCAATGTCGAACGACATTCCCGACATTGGAAAATCGGAAGTCGCGATTGCTTTGAAGCGCGCAGCCCAGCCGATCGGGCTAACATCGACAGCCTATCATGTGCTGGATATTCTGCTCGGCCTGTCGAAGCCGGATGACTGGAAGGGGGACAACAGGCCCGTCGTCGCGATCTCGAACGAGAAGCTGGCATCCTATGTAGGCAAGAGCGAACGGACAGTCATTCGAGCCATCAAACAGCTCGTTGAAGCCCGGATCCTGGCCTATCGGGACAGTTCGACCGGCCGCAGATGGGTGCACCGGAATGATAGTGGTGACATCACGTTTGCCTACGGTCTCGATTTTACGCCGGCAAGGGTTCGTTATCGCGAAATCAAGCGACAGGCCGACGAATGGCAAGCGCATCTGAATGCCATGCGCGAGGCAAAGCGGACCGTGACACGGCTTTCTAGGGCGATTGTTGACATTGTGGATGCAACGAAGGACGCGGACCTGGGCGACTACCTCGATCAGATGTCATCAATTCTGGAAAGCGACAGGGATATCCAGGATAAGGCGCAGGCACTTCTGGATCTCTATGATCTGGTGATGGAAGCCGTCAAGGAGGCTGCACCACACTCCCCTGATATGGCTAAAACACATAATTCGTCATGTGAAGATGACATCAATGTCACCCCATTATCTAATACAAGCTCACCAGACTCTTGTTCTAATAATCGGACATCTGCTAACGCAGATGAATTCAATATCAAAACTAACGTCGCCTACGGCTCCGAAATGGCTCCTGAAAGGGAGCAAGCGGAGCGGGGTCGAGGCTCTTACCAGCGACAAAGCGAGCAGAAAGGTCCAGGTGAAGGGAATTTTGTCCGTTCTGAAACCCTGGATGCTGTTTCGATCTCTTTGCTGGAAAGCGCCTGTACGTCCGTCCAGAGCGATTTTGGGCTCTCTCTCAAAAGCTGGCCGGATCTCATTTCCGCAACCGATGTGCTGAGGGTCGGCATCGGATTGAGTGAAAAGGGCTTTGCCGATGCGTGTGGCAAGCTGGGGCGGCATGTAGCGGCGGCAATTCTTGCGATGGTCGCCGAAAAGGCGCTGCGGGATCCGGACAAGATCAGTTCTCCCGGCGGCTACTTCCGGGCGTGTTGCGAACGGGCGACGGAGGGTAGGCTCGCGCTGGCGAAATCCCTTTTCGGTCTGGCGGCGCGTTGAATGGCCGGGCCGAAATGTTGCACCTGACTGAAGATCTTTTCCGGCCAGGGCTGGCAATATGAAAGGCCTTTTCGATGTCCTCGATCAATAGGTCGGTGAGGCTCCGGATCTTTCGACCCGGGTGCTGGCCCGGCGGGCGGACAAAACAGGCTCTTCCGGAAAGAGGTGGCTAGCGCGTTGTAACCGGCACAAGAGCGACGGAAGACCGCTCTCGACACCGAAGGATGCAGAATGGTCCGGGAGCCGAAGCGGAGGTTTCAGGGCGCAGGCACCAGAATTCACTTCGCTCCCGGATCATCCATGGGAGGGGTGACGGGGGATCAACTCGACTTTTGGTTTCCGGCACTTTGCGAAGTCGCGGACGCAGGGACTTTGCTGTCCACATGCAGCGCGAAACCACTTTCATGCGGCTGACCCAAACCCGGGCGGAGCAGCATGCTCGGGATCAGGTAGTCGCCAGCGTTCTGCTGACGATAGGGGATCGGGTTATCAGTGAACAAAGTCCGCATTCTTTCGCGCAAGCGTTCTGCGGCCTGGGCAAAACCATACTCATCGAACCTGTCGACCTTGTAGGTCACGAACGGCGGCAAGACATCGTATCCCGGATAGTAGAGGATGCCGTGATTGATCGGAAACAGGAGGTCATCGATCGGCCCGTTGATCCCGCGATCGGCGTAATGTTCTTCCCAGCCTCCGGCCGTGACAATCAGCATGGCGCGTTTGCCGCCCAGTGTGCCTTCTCCGTAGCGATCGCCCCATCGCGTCTCGCTGTGTTCGCCGACGCCATAGGCAAAACCGTATGCAAACACACGGTCGACCCAACCTTTGAGAATTGCCGGCATGGAGAACCACCAAAGGGGGAATTGAAGGATCAGGGCATCAGCCCAAAGAAGTTTATCGATCTCGGCTTTGACGTCCTCGGTGAGCGTGCCGGCCTCGAAATCCTGCTTTGAGGCAGCTGTCGCAATGAGGCGGTCATCGGAAGCAAGAGAAGGAAAATCCGCACGGTCGACTTGTGGCTTCCAGTTCTCGGCGTAAAGGTCCGAGACCTGCACTTCATGTCCTTCGGTCTCCAGTGCTTTGAGGGCTACATCGCGAAGAGCAGCATTCAGCGAGCGCGGTTCCGGATGGGCATAAACAAGCAAAACTTTCATAAGGGTCGTACTCCTGAGCTTGGAACGGGACCCAATAGATAGCCAAGGCACATTTGATCCGGTATGCATGGGTAATGAATAAGATTGTGCCGGAAAATGGATAGGTCTGACGTCTCTCTGGAACGTATGCGAACTTTTGTCCGCGTAGCCGAACGGGGCAATCTCTCTGCTGTTGCGCGGGAACTCGGCGTTGGTCAGTCGACGGTCACACGTCATGTTCGGGAACTTGAGGAGGCCGTCGGGGTGCCTCTGCTGAACCGGACGACAAGACGGGTTACATTGACCCATGAGGGAAGCCGTTACTACGCCAACAGCGTCCAGATTCTGCGTTTGACGGAACAGGCCGTTGATGAGGCTCGGGCCGCCCGCGACGCGTCATCCGGTTCGATCCGTATTTCCTGCACGTCTGCTTTGGGCATCCTGCACGTTACGAGATCGATCTTTGCATTTCAGGATCTCCATCCCGACATTGCCATTGATCTCAGCCTCACCGACGAACGCATCGATCTTGTCCGCGAGGGTGTCGATATTGCATTTCGTCTTGGACCACTTGCTGATAGCTCCATGAAATTGCGCGCCCTAGGCAAATCCCGGCGCTTGCTGGTCGCTGCACCTTCCTATCTGACCCGTTACGGCAGACCGGCTGGTCCGAACGACCTGAAGACCCATGAAGGCATCAGAATGTCGAACGTGGCCGGGAGCGATGCGCTTGTTCTGGAGGGACCGGATGGCACTTTGCATCCCGTGCCGTTTGGCGGACGGTTTCGCGTCGATCACGGACTAGGTGCCCGGGAGGCTCTTCTCGCGGGACGCGGCATCGCCCCGGCGCATCTTTGGCTTGTTGATGATCTGCTGCGCCAGGAAAGGCTTGAAGTGGTCCTGCCTCAGTTTTGCCTGCCACCCATCGCGCTGAGCATGCTGATCGCCCCCAGCCGCAAGGACATCGCCAGGGTTCGATTGCTGGTCGAATTCCTTGCAGACCAGGTTGCCGGCATGCCTGGGATTGACCAATGACATTAAAGCCTCTGACGTGCCGCCGGTTCCCGGCGCTCTGCACAAACAGATGCCATCTTGGGACTGGTATCCACGTTTCCACGTGACGCGTTGGGGAAACGTCCAGTTGGTCGGCCGTAATATTGAGTCCCGCCCAGATCGAAATCAGGTCGAAACATGAAATATTGTTCGCACCACAATCGCGCGATAGTAGAAGTTCCATAATCCAAGTTATGCGAATAGCCTGTATAGCAGCCATTTAGTAATGCGACACTTGGGCCAGTTAGAGATGCGACACTTCCCGTCCGTCTGACGCTGGTCA
>NZ_BAAGIB010000007.1:0-125689 GCF_054658235.1 Roseibium sp. LAB1
CTGCCTGTGCGGTGGTGGCAGCAGCAGCAGCTGCAGCGCCGAGCATCAAGCTCTTGAGTTTCATATCTGACCTCCAAAAGTCAATTTTCATTGGAACCGAACCTGACCCTCAAGGACCTGGCGGGCTCCATCCCCGCGATTTCGTACAAAAACAATTCAGTCGAAAAAGCCCGAACCATTTTTACTGGCGATTACTCGCCGTCGCAGCGCTTAAGAACCAAACTCGACGTGTGGCAGCAAGTCCAATCTGGCGGCTGGAAGCACTGTCAGGCCGCTGTGTGTTTTTTCTGCAACATCCTGTTTTGCAAACAGTTTTCCATTCCCCAAGGGAACCATCAAATAACCGATCGCGGAAAACCGCGGAAAAATCACTGTTCCGTGAAGGGAACCCTGCAGTCTATACAGCCAAGAAAAAACAAACAAAAACTGAATTCACTTCAGCTCAGTGAAACCACTCAACAAATATTCCACACATACTTCGAGCCACATCAGATATGGACATCCATTATCTACGATTTTTTCTTTATTTATTCTTCATTAATAACTTAAAACAGAAATTCTACAGAACTTGTCGCACCTTACCCTTGGGAACCATCTTCACCACCCAGACGAGTGGAGAAAATCTCCTAAAACCTGAACAAAGCAGGCAAATCTTGTCTTCGGCATACTTTGAAGCGGAATCCGATGCACAAAGATTCGCTACGAAGAGACGAATCAGCACCTTTTGCGGAAGTTTCGGCAAGTTCACACGAACTGTCGCGAAACAGACGGTATCACAGGCTGGTTCAATCAAGCCGCATCTCAAATCCAGCTCAAGCTGCAGGCATTCCCGCAGCCGACTTTGCAAGGAAAGGTTTGACGTGGCGATTGGCGTCTAGCGCAAGAGGACCGTTATACCAGCACTGTTGCCGTTGGCATCAAGAACGGTCACATCCGCGAAGCCTGGCGTATCGGGCTGCCAAACCAATTGCCTTTCCCGCTGCCCGGTATGGAGGGGACGGCCGTTGACCAGGAAGGAGAATGGCCCGGCACCGCCCTTGAACTTGACGACCAGCGGCTGTGCCGCCCGGTCCTGTGAGCTGTCTTTTGCAAAACCCAGAGCCAGTTCCGCTCCGTCCGGTGGATAGGAAATCTGCAAGGTGTCGCCCGTGCGAAGCGTGCCGCGGTTTTGTGGCAACCGCGCAAAGCGGAGCGGTTCGGGAACCTGTCGACCGGCAACACCCATAGCTTCCGCCGGACCATCCGGAAGCGGAACCCTGTCGGGCCCCAGCGTCTGAAAGGCTTCAAAGAGAATCGGTACAGCGACGGAAGCCCCGGTTGCGCCGGGTACAGGCGTGCCGTCCGGACGTCCTGACCAGACAGCAATTACATAGCGTCCGTCAAAACCGACAGCCCAGGCATCACGGTAGCCATAGGCGGTGCCCGTCTTGTAGGCGACATGATGTGTTTCGGCGCTTTGCGGCTGTGGCAATCCCGACAGGATATCACTGACCAGCCAGGCAGCCTTTTCCGAAAGCACATGGGCAGAAGACACCGGCAAGCTGTTTCCTTCGCAATCCTTGCGGCAGGCGGACAGCGCGACCGGCTCGCCGCCACGGGCGAGCGCCGCGTAGGTCTGGGTCAGGTCCCGCAAGGACATTCCCAGCCCTCCAAGGCTGATGGCAAGCCCCGGTGCAATGCCCTTCTCCATGACGGGATTGGCACCCGCACGTTTCAGCCGAGCAATCAGCCGCGCAGGGCCAACCGCTTCCAGCAGTTTTACTGCCGGCGTATTGAGAGACAACTGCAAGGCTTCGCGCAGCGTAACCGTCCCCTGGTAGGACTGGTCGAAATTGGTCGGTTGGTATCCGCCGATATTGGTCGCACGGTCCTCAATGAAACTTTCCGGCAGACCGACACCTTCTTCAAAGGCAAGGCCGTAGATGAACGGTTTCAACGTTGAGCCGGGCGAACGGGTCGCACGGGTCATGTCGATATGCCCCTGACGTCGCGTGTCCAGAAGATCCGGCGCACCGACGCTTGCCAGAATTTCCCCGCTCTGGTGATCGACGACCAGGAGCGCCAACGAAACAGGTGCAGGCATTGCGTCGACCTTACGCCTTGCCAGACTTTCGAGCGCGCGCTGGAGTTCCCGATCAATCGTCAACCGGTGAACAGGAAGCCGAGGCGCATCCGCACGGGCTTGCCGACTTTCATGCGGTGCCAGGAAAGGCATTGCATAACGGACGGATCGGACCGGTTCGTTCGCGGCCGATGCTGCGTCCTCGGTGCTGATAACACCAGCTGCCGCCGCCCGGCGAAGGACACGGTTTCGGGCATTGCGGGCTCGTTCGGGAAACCGGTCGGGCCGCCTTGCTTCCGGACTTTGCGGCAATGCCACCAGAAGCGCGGCTTCCGCCGGCGTGAGACGTCCCGGTTCCTTGCCGAACCAGGTCAGGCTTGCCGCCCGAACACCTTCCAGATTGCCACCAAAAGGCGCCCGCAATGCATAAAGGCGAAGGATGTCGTCTTTCGAGAACTCTGCTTCCAGCTGAACGGCCCGCAGCAATTGCTCATATTTGCGCTCAAGTGACTTCGTCGGTTCCTCGTCCAGCAACCGCGCAACCTGCATGGTGAGCGTCGAACCACCGGAAACAATACGGCCGTTCTTGAGGCTTTGCAGAACAGAGCGAACCAGTGCCAGCGGATCGAACCCGTCGTGATCGAAAAAGCGCTTGTCCTCGAAGGCCAGCAGCATCCGGAAATAGAGCGGATCGATTTCGGCGAGTTCCACCGGCAGACGCCACTTGTCATCCTGACTGGTGAATGCGCGCAGCAAGTGGTCGTTCCGGTCGAGAACGACCACCGACAGCGGCAGATCTCCGACACGGGGTGGAGCCGGCAGCGATGCATAGTCGTACTGGACCTTTGTCAGCACACAGACGGACAGCGCAGCGGCCCCAAGACCGGCAGCGGCCAACCACCGCCGGATCATGGGCCAATCCCGCTGCGCCAAAGCCTTCATCGTGCGGCCTTACCGTGTCGGTCCCAGGACGACCAGTCTACCGGTCGCCGTGATGGCGCGACGGTCTGGACGGTACATGTCCTCAACCGATGCCGGCGGGTGTGTATAGTCGCCCGGGGTCGCGGCCCGCGCCAGATAGGCGAAGGTCAGTTCCTTGCCACTCCAACGGGTCTGGTCGACGGCCACCTCGAAACGGTCCTTATAGAACGCGGAATGTTCCGGTTGATCGACGGTATCGAGGAACGACAGGCCTCCGATATCGCCGGACCGGACGAGACGCGGATTGTCGATCACCAGACCGGCTGGCAGACGGTCAACCACCATCAGGCGGCCCGGATGGTCTGTCAGAGCCCGCACGGTCACGACCACGGCAAGCCGGGTGTTGACCGGAACCGCCGCCGGATCGATCGGATTGCCGTCAAGATCGTAGACCGTCCGCTCGACAGCATAGTCCTTGCCACCGGCAGGCTCAGGCACCAGCGGCTGACCGGCCACGGAAACGAGAAGCTCCGTTGCGATCTCACCGTTGTTCTTCACCTCTGCCGGGAAGTCGGCAACTTCGCTGCCGGACAGCGACCAGGCCAGGCGTCCGGGTGTCACTTCCCCCCGTACGGAGATCCGGGCGTCTTGCGCAGATTCGTTGAGGGCGTTGGCGGCCAGAAGCATCCACGCCATGTCCTGGGTCGACCGGTACGGCTTGTTGGCCTGGGCCGTTTTCAGGAAATCGATGGCTTCAGTCTTCAGACCGTCTTCCATGGAGGCCGAAACGACATAGTCCGTCACACCGGCGCTGTCGCGCAGGATCGAGCCATAGTCATCGCGATAATACTGCGGAGCTTCCTTCGGCAAGGCGGCAAGCGCCGCCCGGAAACCGGTAGCTGCCCGCTCACGCTCGCCGTAAAGGGCAAGACCGGCGGCCACCTGGGCCTTGGCGAGCGGTGTCGCGAAGTTCTGCAGCTTGGCATCCAGGTAGTAGCGGAGATCGCCCATGGAGGCGCGGCCGTTGCGGGCCAGCACGTAGAGCGCATAGGCGATGTCCTCGCCGCCATCCTGGAAGTCGGACGAATAGGCCAATCTGTTTTCCAGATTGTCCAGCGCCGATGTAAACGCAAGGTCGGGAACCAGATAGCCTTTTTCGCGAGCGCGGGTCAGGAAATCGGTGACATAGGCATTCAGCCAGGTGTCACCGCCGCCATAGCTGTTCCAGAGACCGAAATCACCGGAGGAGGACTGGTTCGACAGGATCCGGGCTATGGCCTTGACCACCCGCTCGCGAATGGCGCTGTCACCGCCAAGACCGGCAGCCTCGGCAACTTCACTGAGGTACAGCAAAGGCAAGGCCCGGCTGGTGGTCTGCTCGGTGCAGCCGTAGGGGTAGCGATCGAGTGCCGCCAGCAGCCCTGCGACATCGATGCTTGCAGCCCCGCCGGCAGACAGGGTGATGTCGACCGTGTTCGCCCGTAAGCCATCAAACGTGTCCGCATTCAGCGAGAGATTGTCGCCGGACGCCAGTGAGAAGGTGGACTGACGGACGATTTCAGGCTGAGTATCTTCAACGTCGAGGCTGAACCGCTTGACGAAGACTTCGCCCTGCGGTCCGGTGAGCGATGCCACCACCTCAGATGTTGTCAACATGTCTTCTGCCGAAACAGTCAGGAGGACGAGGGCTTTCTTGCCTTTTTCCAGATCAAGCGTACGCGTCTGATCCGTGCTGCCGCCTTCCAGCCGCAGACCGTCCGCCACGGAAACGTCAAGCGCGTAAGAACCGGAGGGACCATCTACATTGTCGATCTCCAGGGCAATACGCGACTGGTCGCCCGGTGCCAGGAAGGCTGGCGCACTTGCCGTCATCACGACCGGTGAGCGCACTTCCACTTCCTGATCCGCAGAACCGACACCGTCCTTTGTCCAGGCAACCGCCATCAGTTTGACCGCGCCATTGAAGGCCGGGATATCGAAGGTGACCGTCGCTTCACCGTTGTCACCAACGCTCACGAGCCCGGAGAACAGGGCAAGCGGTTCTTCGTCCGGCGGGGGTGCATCGAGCCGCATGCCTGCGGCATCTCCTCCGGACCGGACCCGCCCTCGGGTTCCGGCCATCCGGTCGATCAACTGGCCGTAGAGATCGCGGAAGTCGGTGCCAAGGCGCCGCTGGCCGAAGTACCACTTCTCCGGATCAGGCGTCTTGAAGCCAGTCAGGTTGAGAATGCCGACATCGACTGCGGCAATTGTCAGATAAGCCTGCTCTCCCGCTTTCAGGTTCGCGAGCTTCACCGGCACATCCAACGTGGTCTCGGGCAGTATCCGGTCCGGTGCCGACAACTCCACTGCCAGCGCCCGGTCTCCCGGGTCGACCTGCAGCCAGGACAGGCCCACAGCGCGCGAAGGCATCCGTTTCTGGTCCAGGTCCATCGGCCGGTAGAGGCTGGCCGTGATATAGGCCCCTGCCCCCCAGTCGTCGCTGACAGGAATCTCGACTTCGGTTTCCTCGGCAGCCACTTCAACGGTCTTGCTGGCAAGCAGCCCGCCGGAAACAACATTGACCACGGCGATCCCGGCCATCTGAGGCTTCAGCCGCAGTTTGGCTGTGTCACCTGGCCGGTAGCTGGTCTTGTCGAGGCCGACATCCAGATAATCGGGCGTATCGGACGACGCATCGGCGGAATACCAGCCGGCATTGAAGGTGACCCGGGTTGAAGTCTGCAGCGTTCCGCTGCCGTCGACATCAAGCCGGTACTCGCCCCATTCCACAGGAACGGAAAGCTGTGCGGGCTGTCCGGCCGTCACCTGCAGCGTGCCGGTGGCAACACGGCGGGTTGTCGTGATCGGCTCATAGGACCAGTTGCCGTCATAGCGATACCACTGATACCGGCGGTCTACCTTGGAAAGGGTCCAGCCGATATCGGCTCCGTCCATTTCCTTGCCGTCCTCATCGATGACGATGACGGAGAAATCTGCCGGACCGCCTTCATCGACACCCCCGTCGAAAGCAGGCTTGACGCCAATGCGCGGTCCGTCGATGGCAACGGGCAGATCCAGGTCCCGCTCCACGTAACGCCCGCCGGCTTCCACCAGGCGCGCAATCAGCTCGCCCGTATAAAGCATCGTCGTTTCAGGAAGTTCCGGCATGAAGACGTCAAAGGTAAGCTTGCCGTCATCGTCGGTCTTCAGCCCGGAAGACAAGGAACCGCGCTGCGAATAGGCATCTGAATCGGCAATGCCGAACTGATAGCCGGGATGCGACTCGAGCGTCCTGATCGGTCGCACGATGACATCGCCTTCCAGCGTCTGGCCGCTCGCGGGCGAGCCATAAAGATACTTGGCATCGAGAGACACCACTGTCGGTCCGGACCGGTTGAAGGCCGTTGCCTCGGTCTCGAGGTCAAAATCGACCCGCTCGGGCTGATAGTCTTCCACCAGGAAGGTCTGTTCAGTGAGCGCCCTGCCTTTCGGATCGGCAAAAACCTGCCAGGACCAGATACCCTGTTGGGCAGACGCAGTCAGCGTCACGTCCTGAAGATGGCTGCCGAGCCCGCCGTCGTTCACGGTAAAGCGGGCGTGCTCGACACCGTCGGGCCGGTTGAAGATGAATGTGAGCGGAAAGTCCTCCTGCGCCGATGCGCTTGCGTTGCGCAGCAGCACCTGGGCATGCACGGTTTCGCCAGCCTTGTAGATGCCGCGATCCGTCCAGGCAAAAACATCAAGCGGTCCGGGTGCTGCGCGGCCTTCGACACCCCTGTCGGAGAGATCGAACGCCGGTTTGCGCAGATCCAGGAAGGAATAATCACCTTCGGATGTCTCGGCCACCAGTATGCCAGGGGCCTGACCGCCGCGGCCGCGAGTGAGGCCGACGGCAAATTCCGCAAAGCCTTCCGCATTGCTGACGGTTTCACCCAGAATGTCGTTATTGACTGCAAGCAGGCGCACGGTCACGCCTTCCAGTGCCTCGGCACTCGTCAGGGAACGGATGTTGGCCGCAATGCCGTTGTCGCCCGAAAGTGCTGTCAGTCCGAGATCGGACACCAGGAACCATTGGGTGGCAAGAGTGCCCCAGCGGTTCTTCTGGTCGAGCTTGGAGCGTGCCGTCATGGCATAGACACCAGGCTTCAGCTCGATGCCCGTTTCGGAAATCGGTATGGCCGTCGTGATGTCCTGGTTCAGCTCATTGTCGGTCTCGACGATCCCGGACCAGGCCTTCTCGCCCAATTCGTCCTCGATCTGGTCCGCCCGCCAGCTGTCCAGCTGCCGCAGGAAGCGGTTGTCGCGCAGGATGTCGGCGATGGAGCGGTTGCCAATGCGGTAGATCGATGCTTCGACTTCCGAGGTGTTCACGGAAACGATCGGGATGGTCGGATCACCACCGGCGGGGAGCACGTAGGAGCGGCTCAGAAAGCTGACGGAGGGAGACCTGTCCTTGACGTAGACCGTCAGATCGGAAGTCTTTTCCAGCTTCTCGCCATCGGCTGCCGGCAGACCGCTGCGTGCGGTGATCTGATAGCGGCCACCATGCTTGAGCCCATCGGCGCAGATCTGGCTGCCTTCAGTTTCGATCGCAAATGTGCCCTCTCCGCTGACGCTGACATAAGGACTCATGTCCTCGCCAAGCGGGAGCTTTTGAGAGAAGACCAGACAAATCCGCGGCGATGCACTGTCGGAATCGACTTCATGGTCGACAATCCGGAAGCCGTGTTCGGCAACCAGATCGGCATATCGCCGGCGAACGCTTGCGTTTTCCTCGGCCGCCAGTGACGCCCGCAGGGCCTTGATCGCGGTCTTGTATTCGCTGCTGCGGATCAGGGACCTGCCCAGCAATTCCAGCGACAAGGCACGCTCAGGTGCGCTGACGGAGCGCAGATAGGCATTGACCGAAGCCGATATTGCGTTCTTGCGGTTGGTTTCCCTGTCTTGCCAGCTATCGGGATCCTGCACAAGCAATGAGGTGGTGAGTTGCGTCCAGGCATCGTAATCGCCCGGTTCAAGCTTGATCAGCTGCAGGAAGTCGGCTTCCGCAAGCGCGCCGTTGCGATTGCCGAGAGCCTCCTGACCGCTTCGGCGCAGCTGGTCCGCTGTCTGGCCGTTCGGGCGCACCGAATTCGCGATGCTGAGAGAATAGGTCTGTGCGCTTTCCAGCTGGGATTTGGGAACAAACACCAGTTCAGCCTTGCGGTCGGCGCTCTGGTCGGCGCGCGGCGCCTTGACTTCGACGACCCGCCCGGCGATCGCGCCCGCAAAACTCTGAAGTTCACCGTAATCGGTCTTCAGGAAACACCAGCCCGCAGATGTGTTGAAGGTAAAGGCTCGGCACTGCTTGTCGCCAAGACAGACCGACTTGCATCCATCCAGGTCGACATCCTTCACCGTGCGGTAATCACCGCCGAAGAAATCGGCATCGTCGATGGTGACAATTCGCCGATCCTGAGCACCGGCCGACGTTGCCAGAACGCCGATCAAACCCGCGGTTGCCAGCGTAAGCAGAGTTTCTTTGGCGGCAGTCTTGAAGCGTTGCTTGAAATTCAGGGAAAGGTTTTGGGAAACAAACGAAAAAACGAACATGGCCAATCCTCCGGGGCCTATAATTTCCCCTATCAAGGCACTGGATCGTGACAAGGACAAGGCAAAAAATGATTTAGAATGAACACTGCTGACCCAAGGACATCCGAGACCTTAGCCGATCCTTCCGATCAGCTCCTCGATCAGCAAGGCAACTTCCTGGGCCGCCTTGCTTGATGGCGCGTCCTCGGTCACCGCGCGGCCCCTGCCCATGGCAGACGCAAAAACGGTTCGGTTGCCCAGACGGGCATTGAGCATGTCATATCCGGTAGCCGCGATGGCATCTGCCATCTCACCTGTCAGGGAGGCGCGGGGCGGCACGCGGTTGAGTACCAGCAATGCGGGCGTGTCTTCGCGCGCAGCCATCTCGATCGTCTGCGATGTTGCCCACAGGTCGACTGGCGTCGGCTGGATCGGAACGATCACGAAGTCTGCCGCATCAATGGCCGGCTTGGCATCGCTGTCTGTCTTGGGAGCTGTATCAATAACCACATAGCCATGGGACTTGGCGAGTGAACGTGCCTCACGCCTCGCCCCCCAGCCGGACGCCGTCCGGAATTCGAGGCCGGTATTGTCCTCGCCGAAGTTGTCTTCGCGCGCTTCGAACCAGGTACCCAGGGAGCCTTGCGGATCCACATCGAGGATCGCCACCGGTTCGCCGGACTGTTTTGCGAGCGCAACGGCAAGATGGGCCGCAAGGGTTGTTTTCCCTGACCCGCCTTTTTGCTGTGCAACAGTCAAAATCCGCCCGGACATGCCTAAACCTCCAGAATTTCACCAATATATTGCGCTGTTGTTTTTCGCAACGCAACAAATCTATGGCTTATCCAGATGAATTTACGCCGCGTTTCCGGAAATATGGCTATGATCACCAGTGGTATTTTTTAGAAACTGCCGTCGAGGGAGGCGCACCTGAAGGAACTGCAAGCGCGAAGCTGGGCCTTGCGATGGCGCAATCCGGCGTTCTGCAAACGCCTTTTGTACGACGCACTGAAACGGGAACCCGATCCCGGCAACCGTCCCCTTCAGTTCAACCTTGCCTGGCTTGAACGCTGGTCCGGTCATTTCGACTCGGCGGCAAAGCTTGCGGACAAGGCCTTCTCGATGATGGACCCGAAGCAGGACCCGGAAGGCTGGTCGGAGCTTCTGGTCATCAAATCGGTTTGCGTCTACAGCCTGGGTGAACTCAGTCAGGCCGATGAAATTCTGGGAGAAAGCCTCGAAATCCTTGGCGCCGCAGCGCATGGACGCGCGGGCATCGAACCGCTGACAGTGCTCGCCAACATGTGCGCGTATCACCACGATTACGAGAAGGCGCAGTCGAAGCTTCAGGAAGCCATGGCGATTGCCGATCGGCTGGGGCTTGTCTTTGAACGCTCGCACATCCTGCAAACCCAATCGCGTACCGAATTGCGCTGCGGCAGTCTTGAGGCTGCCGTCGATACGGCAAAAGCCTGCCTGGCCGATGCGCTCGAGCATCGCAACGCCGTGAACCTGCCCTACGCCTATGAGGTGCTGGGGGCTGCGCTGGTGGAGACTGGCGCGTTGAAAGAAGCGCGAGCCTGTGCCGCCAAGGGGCTTGCCGCGGCTCAGTTCAGCCAGGACCACCGGGTCGCCTGCCACCTTTACTACGTCCTGGGCTTGAGCCTTTTCGAAGAGCAACGCTACGACGAAGCGCGCGCCGAATTGGAGAACGGGCTGCTGAATGCCGCCGGCGCCGACTATCACCACTGGACCCGGAATTTCTATCTGAAACTATCCCAGACCCATGAAGCCCTGGAAGAGCATCGCAGCGCTCTCGACTATCTGAAAGCCTATGTGAAACTTCAGAAAAAAATGTTCACCGAGGAGACGGAACGCCAGAGTAACGACTTCCGGAACCGTATGGAATTCCGGCTGGCGCACAGCAAGGCCGATTACGAACGTGAGCTGCGCACCAGAACCGAAACCCTGAACGCAGAACTGCGGGACGCAAACCGGAGTTTGCGGGAACTCAACGCCCAGATCGAATACAACGCGCTTCATGACGCCCTGACCGGTGTCGGCAACCGGCGCATGATGTCGAAATTCTTCGAAACGACCAGAACCGGCATGGCGCCGGGAGTGAAGGTCGCTGCCATTCTGATTGACCTGGACCGATTCAAGACCGTCAACGATCACCATGGCCATTCAGTCGGTGACCAGGTCATAAAAGCCGTCGCGGACAGGTTGTCGAACCTGCTGCACAAGGACGAAACGATCATCCGGATGGGTGGCGACGAGTTCCTGCTCCTCACCACGCGGCGCACTGGTGCCGACAGTCTTTCAGCGCTGGCCGACAAGATCGTTCACGACATCAACCTGCCGATCCCCGTCAAGGACGGTATGGACAGGACGGTTGGTGCCAGCGTCGGAATTGCGGTTCAGGCTAATGGACCCGACCTAGAGTATGAGCTGCTCAGGACTGCGGATGAAGCCATGTATCAGGCCAAGAAAACAGGCCGGAACAGAAGCTGCCTTCACACCAGCGCGCTCGTCGCCATTGCCCAGGACGCTTCCTGACACAAAGGTTGCAGGCACCTCCCGAAAGTGCCGGCAAGAGGCAATGCAGCTATTTCCCACCAAGCGCCGTGTAGACATTCCATGACGGACGCCCCGTCACCGGCAGTCCGTGCCGCGCCTCCGCCTTGCGGATGCCTTCCCGTGTCGCAGGACCGACCTTTCCATCCGGTTCGCCGACGTTGAAGCCGTTGCGGTTGAGGAGCTTCTGCAGCTCCACACGTTGTGCGCGGGAGAGGCCGGGATTGTCCGTCGGCCAGGGCGTCTTGAACGGATCGCCTCCGGAAACGAGTTCCGACAAAAGGGCGATCGCAAGACCATAGGAGGTCGATGCGTTGTAGGACCGCAGCGCCCGGAAGTTGCGTGTCACCAGGAATGACGGACCGCCCGCACCTGCGGGCTGGATAAGAGCTGCGTCCAGGTTTCCGGACAATCCACCGCCATCGATTTTGGTGAAGCCGCGTTTGGCCCAGGTCGACAGGGAGGCATAGTTCTTCCGGCCAGACGGGCCGCTGTAGCTTTTTGGCGCCTTGACTTCGTAGCCCCATGGCCGGCTGTTGCGCCACCCGGCGTTTTTAAGGAAGTTCGCAGTTGAGGCGAGCGCATCGGGGACGGAGTTCACCAGATCCTTTCGGCCGTCGCCGTCGAAATCGACGGCAAGACTGTTGTAGGTGCTCGGCATAAACTGGGTCTGTCCGAAGGCCCCTGCCCAGGAGCCGACGAAATCGCTGGCAGGAACGTCGCCGCGCGATGCGATCTGCATGGTCTTGATGAGTTCGCCCTGGAAATACTTTTGCCGCCGCTTGCCGGCACAGACCAGATTGGCAAGCGCGTGCGGCGTGTAGAAATCGCCCCGGAAGTTGCCGTAATCACTCTCGATACCCCAGACGGCCAGCACGACGTGTCGGTCGACCCCATATCGTTTTTCGATCGACGACAGGGTGCGGCTGTGCTTTTTCAGATTGGCCTTGCCATCCTGAATCCGTTCCGCATCGACCAGAAAGGCCATGTAGTCCCAGATTTCGGTCTTGTGCTCGGGCTGGGAAGTGGAGAACCGGATGACCTTCTCGTCGAACGTTGCGCCCGACAGCATGCGTTCTGCGATTTCCGGACGGACACCGGCTGCAACAGCCTGTTTCTTCAGGGAGGCCACACAGCTTTCGATGGCAAGGGTCGATCCCGTCATCGCCATCATGGCCAGACCGGTTCCGATCGCAACATTCACCAGATGATTTCGCATGCCCTGACGCACAGGCCCCTCCGCCGCTTCGAAAAAGTTTCCGAACGCTGACACGCTAGCGCGACATAAATGCGGCAAAAAGGGGCAACCTGCAGTTATCAAGATAAACCCGACGCCGTTACCGGGCCAGGTCTTATCTGTTTCAGCCCCGAAGACCCTATTTGCCTTCAATCAGCTTGCGGCGCAGCCAGCCGGAGGTCTGATCCATAAAGATCACCACAACGATTGTCAGGATGATGATGTAGCTGGTGTTTTCCCAATCGCGAGAGGTCTTCATGGTCTCGACCAGCAACAGGCCAATGCCTCCTGCCCCGAGCGCACCGATAACCGTGGCCGACCGGGTGTTGGATTCCAGATAGTAGAGCACCTGGGAGACGAAGACCGGCAGGATCTGCGGGATCACGCCATAGCGATAGCGCTGGATCTGGCTGGCACCGGTTGCCCTGACACCTTCAACCTGCTTGTTGTCGATGTTCTCCAACGCTTCGGAAAACAGCTTGCCGAGCGAGCCGGTGTCTGTGAACGCGATTGCCAGGGCACCGGTCAGCGGACCGAGACCGAAGGCGCGAATGAAGATCAGCGACCAGATCAGCATGTCGATTCCGCGCAGAAAATCGAAGAGGCGACGGGTTCCGAACCGAAGCAACCTGGACGGCGTGAAGTTCCGCGCGGCCAGGAATGCCAGCGGCAGCCCGAAGAAAGCAGCTGTCAGCGTGCCGAGCACCGCCATCATGATGGTCTCGAAAAGGGCAGTGAAAACCTTGCCGTGCTGCCAGTCCGGATTCTTCAGGAACTCGTCCAAGATGAACCAGAGGTTCGATGTGTCCGGGTCCATGCGGTCGGCGCTCAGCGCCAGCGCATAAAGCTGGCTGAAGGACATGCCATGGAGCGGCGAGCGGAACGGGAACCAGAAGTTCTCCCAGCCGCCGAAATAGTTGTGAACCTCGATCTTGGTCTTGGTGATCTGCAGGCGCCGGTCGAGAGTAGGACGAATGTCGAGCTTGCGCGGGTCGACCTTGACCCAGTCCGGAGCAGGTCCGGCCGGCAGAACCGTGTCGACACCCTTCGTGGTGGCAGTGCCCTCCACAATGCCATAGCCCGGGATCGTGAACAGCGCGGTCCTGCCATTGATCTCGACAAGATAACCGTCGCCAAGGTCAACCACACCGTGTTCACCGTTGAGTTTCACCCAATCGGGCACATCGGCATTGTCGTAGGTGGCAGTGCGCTCACCTTCGATGGCGACCGTGAATTCGTTACGCCGGAAGTCCTTGGTCACATGAACCTTGTAGGCGACGGAATCCGTTGCGAGGATTGCCGCCCGTTCCGGTTGGGCACGGGAGAGAAGTTCCGGCACCCCGAAAGCGAACCAAGTGTAAACTAGGTAGGTAAGGATCGCGAGCGGCACGGCAACGGTGAGCCATGCACGCCTGCGAACCTGGTTCCAGACCAGAGCCTGGGTGACGGGGGTTTCGAGCGTATCGATGGTCATGAGATATCCCCTCAATGCGCCCGGCCGGAGCCGACCAGCTTGCCACGCAGGTAGGACGACAGCTGGTCGATGGCCATGATTGTTATGAACAGAAGCACGAAGATCGCGGCGGTTTCATCGCCCGCGCCCTTGCCCCAACCGATGGTACGGCGCAGCTCCTGGCCGATACCGCCGGCTCCGACGAAGCCGAGAATGGCCGACGCACGCACGTTGATTTCCAGCCGCAGCAGGAAATAGCTGAGATAGTTGGGCGCGACCTGAGGCAACACGGCAAACCGGATGCGCTGCAGCCAGCTTGCTCCGCAGGCCGACAGCCCCTCGATGGGTTTGCGGTCGATGTTCTCGTTCACTTCGGAGAAGAGTTTTCCGAGCGCTCCGGCGGTATGAAAGGCAACGGCGATCATGGCCGGTACCGGGCTGGAGCCGAGAACGAAGATCAGGAACAGGGCAATGATCAGTTCGGGAAAGGCGCGCGTGATGTCCATGATCCGGCGAACGACCGGGATCAGTGGTCCCCAGCTATCGACATTGCGCGTGGAGGCCATGGCCAGCACCACCGCCATCGCGCCGCCCAGGAGGGTCGCGACCGCGGCAATGTTCAAGGTTTCCAGCATGGCCGGAACGAACTGCAGCACCAGCGAGAAAAAGGCCGGACCGGCGTCAAAGGCTTCAACGACGATCTCGCCCGGGTAGTCGAAAAACTTGGACAGGCCCTGAATGAACCCGCCGGAGTTCATGGCATTGGATTTCGAATATCCGGAGACCAGAACCGCGACGACCAGCAGCAGCCCTATCATTGAATAGAGCTGGCGGCGTTTTCGCATGGACAGGATTTCCTGTTCGAGTGCGGCAACAGCCATTATGTGAGACCTCTACTTGATGCTCGGTTCATCTCGATGCTCAGTTCATCCGGAACGGATTGGCATTGCTGGATGAACCCGGTCGAAACATGTCTTTCCTGCGCAGGCAGGGATCCGGTGGTCACCGGGACCTGGCCAGTTCGACTGGTAGCCCGGTAAGCACTGGATTCCGGCCTTTCGCGTTACGTCAGGTGGAATGACACGTCCGGTCGCCGGAGTTCAGAAAAACGCGGACCGGAGACCGGCCCGCGCTGTTTTTCGAACGTCCGATTATTCGCTCTTTGCCTTGCGGGCAGCGACGATGGATTCGTAAGCTTCATGGGTGATCGGCTCAAAGCCGCGGGCTTCACCGGCCATGACACCGTAGGCGCATTCCTGGTCTTCCTTGACGAGGTTCGCCATCAGTTCGGTCATCTTCGCCTTGATGTCGTCCGGCAGTTTCTTGGACAGAACAACCGGGCCTTCCGGGATCACCGGCGAACGCCAGATTTCCTTGATCTCGGTCATGTCGACCAGACCGGCGTCGGTTGCCTTGCGCAGGGCACCGGAGTTGTAGCCGTCTTCCCATTCGCCAAGGCCGTCAGCCCAGGTCACGCCACCTGCGATGTCGCCGTTGAACACGGCAACGATTGTCTGCTCGTGACCGCCAGTGAAGACGACGTCGGAGAAATACTCGCCCGGCTTCATGGAGTAGCCGAGTTTCGGGATTTCGATGGACGGGATCAGGTAGCCGGAGGTGGAGTTCGGATCACCAAAGCCGAAGGTCTTGCCCTTCATGTCTTCAAGGGAGTTGATCTCGCTGTCGACGCGGGCAAAGCCGATGGAATAGTAGCCATAGCTGCCGTCGTTGTTGACCTTGACCAGAACCGGTTCAACGGCTTCCGGGTCGGTCAGGAAGACTTTCGCGTAGCCGGAAGCACCGAGCCAGGCCATGTCCAGGTTGCCACCGAGCAAGCCTTCGATAACGCCGTTGTAGTCTGCCGGAGCAAACAGTTTGGTCGGAACGCCGAGCAGTTCCTCGGTCTTTTCGCGCAGGCATTCGTTGGCACGCAGACGGTCGGAAGCGTTTTCGCCGCCGAGCAGGCCGATACGGAATTCCGTGATTTCCGCTGCACCGGCAACAGAAGCGTTCAGGGCAATCATGCTGACGGCAGCAAGCGCAGCAACTTTAGAAACGAGTTTCATTTGGGACACTCCCCGAGAGTTCTCAATTGTTGATGACGTTAAGCGGGTGCACAGCCGGATCAGACCGCTGCTGCCGCCGGGGTCATCGCACCGGCGGATTCTCTGGAACCGGACTTGCCGGCATCGATGGCGGTGGATGTCGCAGCCTCGTTGAAGCTTTCGTCCGCGCCGTAGATCTCGCGGGCGACAGATGTGGTCAGCGCTTCCGGTGCCCCGTCGAAGACGAGGAAACCGTCGCGCATGCCAATCACCCGGTCGCAATAGGTCCGGGCGGTGTCGAGCGTGTGCAGGTTGCAGATGACGATCTTGTTGTCGCGCTCGTGAATTTCGCGCAGCGCATCCATGACGATCTTGGCATTCATCGGATCGAGCGAGGCAATCGGCTCGTCCGCCAGGATCATGTGCGGGTCCTGCATCAGCGCGCGGGCGATGGCTACGCGCTGCTGCTGACCGCCGGACAGTTCCTCGGCACGCTTGGTTGCTTCCTGGGCGATGCCCAGCCTGTCGAGCGCACCAAGTGCGGAATTGACGTCGTCCGGGCTGAAGATGTTGAAGAGGCTCTTCAAGGTGCCGTGGCCATTGAGCCGGCCAAGCATCACGTTGGTAACCACATCCAGACGCGGAACCAGATTGAATTGCTGGAATACCATGGCGCAATCGCGCTGCCAGCGGCGCATCATGCCGCCCTTCAGGCCGAGAATGTCCCGGCTTTCGAACAGGATCTGGCCGGAGCTTGCGGGCGTCAGCCGGTTGATCATGCGCAGCAGGGTGGACTTGCCTGCGCCGGATCGGCCGATGATCCCGACCATTTGCGGTTTTTCGATATTAAAGCTTACTTTGTTGACCGCGGTCCGAGACCCGAAGGTCTTGGTGACTTCCTGAAATTGAATCACGCGTCAGCCCTGTCCGTTGTGTTCTTCGTGCTGCGCGACAAGAGCCACCGGACCGTTACAGAAAAATGACAGTCATTTGTCGGGAGGGCCAAAATTTTATGACATATCAATGACATCGAGGCCTGGACCGAGGACAGGACGACCATGGCCGGCAGGAATTCCGCAGCGCTCTCAGCGCTTTCCGTCACCCGTCGGCAAAGCTGCTGCCTGACAAATATTCCTTCGGAAATCGGCGCTCGGAAAAAGGTCGGCCCCCACCGATTGGCGTTTTCCCCGAAGTTGACGCATGCAAAAAAAGCCAAGTCAGTCATGCCAGTGTCATCAAAGCGTCACGACCGGCACGGGCAAGACGGCTACAAGCCGGTTCCACACCCCATTTTCTTCAACGCATGGAGACCCTATGTCCGCCCCGACCCAGAAGCCTTCCCTGACCGAAGCCCCGAACATACATCCTGAGGCAAAGGTACTGAACTGTGACCTCGGTATCTGGACCGAGGTTGGCGCTCGCACGGAAATGCGTGAAAGCAGCATGGGGGACTATTCCTATATCGTGCAGGAAGGCGATGTCGTGTGGTCGACCATCGGCAAGTTCTGTTCGATAGCCCGGCGCGTGCGCATCAACCCGGGCAACCACGCGACCTGGCGGGCCTCCCAGCACCACTTCACCTACCGTGCCGCTGCCTATGACCTCGGCGAGGACGACGCCGACTTCTTCCAGTGGCGCAAGGACGACTGGGTCACCATCGGTCATGACGTGTGGATCGGCCACAATGTCACGGTGCTTGCCGGCGTGACCATCGGCACCGGGGCCATTGTTGCGGCCGGGGCCGTCGTTTCAAAGGATGTCTCGCCTTACACCGTCGTAGGCGGCGTGGCCGCCCGGGAAATCAAACGACGCTTCACCGAACAGCAAGAACAGGCCCTGATCGATATTTCCTGGTGGGACTGGAGCCACGACCAGCTGAAGCAGCGCCTTCCCGATTTTCGCAAGTTGTCGATCGACGCGTTTATCGAGAAATACCGCTGATCCCGGCGAGTGCACGGCGGTTCGGCGCCGTGCTGCTGTTTCCTGCTGCACAAGGAGGCAAGGACGCGTTACACTTGGCACATGCAAACAGAAACCGCCGTTCTTGAAAGCAGTCTGGGCCCGTCGCTGCGGCGCTGGCGCGTGTTGAACCGGGTCAAGCAGGAGGCCCTGGCTATTGAACTCGGTGTCTCGCAGACGCGGATTTCACGCTGGGAAAGCGGCAAGACACAGCCGGATGACAGTGACAGGACGAAGATCACCCGCTTGCTGAGGGCGCGCCCGCAGAGCGCTGCCGACAAGGCCCTGCTCGATCTGGTGTCGCAGTCCTCTGTTCCCGTTCATCTGGTTTGCGACCTGACACACAGACTGTTGGCCATGTCCGGCCCTCGCGCAAAAGAGTGGCATGCCCCCGTAAGCGAGTTTCTCAACCGGCCCCTGTGGCGTTTTGCGTCCGAAGGCATCCGGGCAACAGAGAACAGGCTGACAGACTACGGCTGGTTCGAACCAGACGCCCCGGACATTGTCTACCGAACGGAACATGTAGACTTTCCGGAAATGACCATCCCGGAGAGCACCATCCGGATTTCGCGCCTGCCTCTGTCCGACGGGCGGTTCGCCCGCCTGGTCCGCGAAGAACAGGCTGCCGCATAATTTATGCAGCCGCTCGCACGGCATTGCTGTCAGCCCTAGTCTGGCGGCCATGACACAGAAAACCCCTCCCCTCGACCTTCCCGCGATCGATCCGGCCCGCCTGACCGGGCTGCTGGATTTCCTGCAGGCTGCCGAGCAGCTGAAGGACACGCTTCGATCGGGAACGACAACCGGTGGCAGACCGGAAAGCACGGCCGAACACAGCTGGCGGCTGGCCCTGATGGTTGTGCTTTTCCAGACCGAGCTCGCACATGTTGATGTTCTGAAACTCCTGAAGCTGACACTGGTGCATGATCTGGGCGAAGCCATTTCCGGAGATATCCCCGCGCCGCTCCAGAAACCCGGGGACGACCGGCAGGAGCGGGAAAGGCGGGACTTCCTGACCTTGTGCACGCCGCTGCCGACGGATGTGGCTGAAGAACTGCTTTCCCTTTGGGATGAATATGCAGCCGCCCAGACAACAGAATCCCAGATAGCCAAGGCGTACGACAAACTGGAAACCATGCTTCAGCACGTCCTGATGCCGAGACAGGACGTCCCATTTTATGAATTCAACCTCGGCTACGGCCGCGAGCGCACCGACTGCTGCGCCCTGACGCGCCAAATCCGCGAGAGGGTCGACGGATTGACCCGTTCCAAGATGGCAGACGCTGGGCGGGAAATCGCCTGATCCCACCGAGATCGCCGTTCGAGAAAACCACGCTCCTTGGCAAACAGTCTCCGGACGCGGTCAGACAGTTTCTTATTTGTGGTGATTGGGTTTACCATTCCGGGTGTGCCGTTCAGACACTGCCGGAGGAACCAGCATGTATACGATCCTGCCCCGCAGCCAGGGCGCCGTTCTCGGGGTCGAGATTTCCGGAAAGGTCGATATCGATCAGGAAAAAGGCCTGATCGCCAAGGCCGAAGAGATGATTGAGGACCAGGGCAAGATCAGCGTTCTGGTCGTTCTTGGCGATCATGTCGGCGTATCGTTCGAAGCCGCCAAGGCGGACATCAGGTGGGTGCTGGCCAACATGCAGCATCTCAGCAAGATCGCCATCGTGACGGACAGCAAATTGCTTGCCGCCCTTGTTGCTATCGATGCCACGTTCGCCAAGATGGTCGGCATTCAGGAAAAACACTTCGACCGGGACGAAATCGACATCGCCTGGCACTGGATCGAAAGCCCTGCCTGAAGCCGCCCGGGAGGAGCCCTTCCCGGCAATGATAGCGGCGGTCAGCTCATATGAGGCCGGGCATACAAATTGGGCTTGGCAAATCACTTTCGGTGTTCAGGCGTCAGCAAGCTGTTCGTCGCTCAGGAAAGCAACCTGGTTCACCTTGCCGTCCCTGACTTCGATCATCTGTCCCTGGGGGACTTCCATCCAGCAACCGCGGGCTTCGTCCAGCGGTTCGGACACGACCATGACACCGTCGTCATAGAGACGGTAATAGAGTGTCGGGGCAAGATTGTCCGAGGCATAGCGGGCCGCATAGAGCGTCTCTCCATCCGACCAGCCAGCGGCAAAACGCATGTGAGGCGTGGTTCCGGCATATTTGGACAGGGCTTCTGCTTCGAACACGGCTCTTGCCATGGCCGCGCGCGGGTGCAGATTGAGCCCATAGGCGAGCGCGACCAGGAACAGGCTTTCGCTGTCGGTGCCGCCAATGCGATCGCGATAGAGATCATCCGGGATCATGTTGTCGAGGCGTCGGCGCACCTTGTCGTAGCCGCCAACCTGCCCGTTGTGCATGAAGGTCCAGCGCTGGAACGTGAACGGATGGCAGTTGTCCCGTGTGGTTGCCGTTCCGGTGGAAGCGCGCACATGCGCCAGGAAATGGCGTGAACGGATGTGCTTGGAGATCTGCAACAGGTTCGGATCCGACCAGGCCGGACGAACGTCCTTGTAAACGCAGGGCGTTTCCCGGTCGCCGTACCAGGCAACGCCGAACCCGTCGGCGTTGACGGAGGTCTTGCAGGAAAGTGCGTTGCGGCTCTGGTCGATCAGCGAATGCGCCGGATCGCAGATGACTTCTTCCAGATATTTCGGAGCTCCGCTCCAGGCAGCCCAGCGGCACATGTCGACTTGGTGTCCTTCAAGCAGCGTCTTGCATGGCCTTGAACCGGGCCGTGGTTTCGTCGCACGCGTAGTAGTCCGCGGCCGGATAAGGATGCAGCGCCAGATCTTCGACGGCGGCAATGATCCTTTCCGCCTTGTCTACTGTCATGAGCACCGAAAAATTGAGCCGTGTCCAGCCGGGCTTCTTCAGTTCTTCACCGGAAAGAATTCCGGAGCGTAGTGCTTCGGACTGTTCCGGACCGATATCCAGCAGCCGGTGGGCATAAGGGCCCGCACAGGCGCAGCCGCCGCGGGCCTGGATGCCGTAGATGTCCGACAACATGCGGGTGACGAGCTGCTGGTGAATATAGCCTCCGCGTTCCAGGTCCCTCACGCGGAACGAAAACACCGGCAGGACGTGACGGGCCTTGTCGTTTCCAAGAATCTCGATCGCCGGATTGTCGCGCCAGACGGCCAGCGCCTTGGCCCGCCAGGCGGCGTTCCGCTCGTCCATCAGTCGCTGTCCGATGGCTTCCTTGACCAGAAAGGCGAGCGCCGCACGGATGTCGCCGATCACGTTCGGCGTCCCGGCTTCTTCGCGGTCTGAAAGATTGTCTGAATAATCATGGGCCCAGGGGGACACGAAGCGTACCGTGCCGCCGCCTGGAAAGACCGGCGTCGCCTTGCTGACGGCTTCCTTGCGCACGATCATGACACCGGAGGCGGCAGGACCGCCGATGAACTTGTGCGGCGAGACGACAACAGCATCCTTCTGGGCATCCGTGCCGGCTTTCATGTCGACCGGCAGATAGGGACCTGAGCCGGCGCAATCCCAGACACTGAGCGCCCCATAGCGCTTCAGCAACCGCGTAATTGCCTCATCGTCCGTGACGATGCCGGTGACATTGGACATCAACGAGAACGCACCGACAATCAGCCGACCAGACCCCGCCCTGCGCAAGACGCCTTCCAGCTCGGCAAGATCGGGACCGCCTGTTACCGCCTCATCTATCTCGACCACCTCGGCTCCGCTTTCGCGCCAGGGCAAAATGTCGGAGTGATGCTCATAGGGACCGATCACAACGAGCGGCTCTTCACCGCGTTCGGCGGCGGCTGAAACCCCGAGAAGATGTACCAGCCGGTTGAGGCCCGCAGTTGCTCCAGAGCCGCAAAAGACCGTCGCATAGCCCTCGTCAGCCCCGCAAATGCGCGCGATCTCGGACCGCGCGGCCTCACGCATCCGTGTCATCGCGCTGCCGCAATAGGAGGCCTCGGTGTGGCTGTTCGCGTAGACTGGCAGAATTTCTTCCAGAACGAATTCCTCAACCTGGCGCAAGGCGCGGCCGGAGGCGACGTAGTCGGCATAAATCAGCTCACGTTCACCGAACGGACCAGAAATGGATGCGCCCTCGCCGATCAATCCCGCTCGCAGGCAGGAAATCAGATCCGGAGCTTTCAGTTCTTCGATGAAATAATCGAGTGCCGTGCCTGTCTTTTGGGTCATCTTGTGCTCCGAAACGCCTTTTTCGGATCATACGACCACGTCAAGTGAGATATCTTCACCTCATTCGATTGTCATTTTCTGTAAATTGTGTCATTTGATCGGTAATGGAGAAAAAATTCGATCATATCGACCGTGCATTGCTGCGCGCCCTGCAACGCGACGCCCGTCTTTCGCAAAGAGACCTTGCAGACAAGGTTGGCCTTTCCCAGAACGCCTGCTGGCGCCGGTTGAAAACACTCTATGACAGCGGATTGATCGAAGGACACACGATACGGCTGGACCCGGCCAAGCTCGGGTTGAATCTCACCGTCTTCGTGATGATCCGAACCCGGCACCACTCCAAGGACTGGCTCGAAAGATTTCGGGGCGAAGTCGCAGCCATTCCGAACGTGATCGACTTCTACCGGATTGCCGGTGATTACGACTACATGCTGAAAGTGGTGGCCGAAGACATGAATGCCTTCGACCGCGTTTATCAGCGCCTGATCGAGAAAGTCGATCTGGATACGGTCACGTCATACATGACCATGGAATCAATCGCGGATGCCCGCGACCTTCCGATCTAGGCCTTCTCAGCGGCGGCGTCCGCCGCCACCCCTGCGCGCACCGCCGCCGCCGCCATGACGTTGCGGGCGCGCCTGCGGACGTGAACGCTGTACGTTGCGCTGCCGGTTGACCTGCCGGTTGCCGGCCGTTCTCGCCCGGTTGTCCCTGCTCAGATGTGCAGGAGCCTGGGGACGGGCCGCCGGACGTGTGGCAGGACGGGTAGCCGGTCGCTGCACATTTGGCTTCTGCACATTCGGCCGCTGAACATTGGGCCGCTGCGCCGGGCGTTGGACGTTTGGGCGCTCCACATTCGGCTTTTGAACATTCGGGCGTTGGACGTTGGGACGCTCGATATTCGGGCGCTGGCCTGCAGGCAGGTTGGTCGGGCGCTGAACGTTCGGCCGGTTCTGGACCTTGTCGCCAAGGGGGCGGTTGGCAAGGGCGGCTCCTGCTCCGGCGCCGATCGCTCCCCCGGCCAGTCCGGCACCTATGTCACCCACGCGGTCCTGGATTGCCTCGCGGGAGGGCGCAGCGACTTCGCCCCAACGGCCACCCTCGAATTTCTGCCATTTTTCGCCATCGCGTCGATAAACGCTTCCGTCCCGGCCAGCAAAGACATCGCCGCGGCGATCAAGGTTCGCCACCCGGCCCAGATTGCCATCCTGTTTCCAACGCTGGACAGCACCGGCCTGAATATCGCGCGTGCGCGACCATTCCGGCCCGCTCACCACCTTGCCACCCCAGGAGCCGTATATGCCCCGGGCTCCGCCAACCACGACCCGATTGCCAGTCCGCGGATTATAGGCACTGATGAAGCCGGCACTGCCGCGCGGTCCGCTGATGGCAGCACCGCGAATGTAACCGCCCGTGCGGGGATTGTAGATGCCGCCGCCTGCGATGCCACGCAGAGGCCCGTAGGCATAGCCGTAGCGGCCGAAGGTTCCCCGGATCGGGTTATAGAATGCACCGATGCCGTAGCTCACCGGGCGCGGGAAGTAGATGGGACGCAGACCCGGGCGGTACCAGGGCCGGTAATAGTAACCAGTGCCATAGACGAAGACGCCCCAGGACAGGAACCCTGCAAGATAGCCCATGGTATAGCCGTACCAGACCGCTCCCGGTTCGCTGTCGTAGACGCGCACATAGGTGGTGTTGTAGACCGGCGAAGACGGCGGAATGGTGTAGATCTCGTCCGGCACCGCCGTTGCGACGGTAAACGGACCTTCCGGGCTGTCGCCGACGAACCAGACACCATCCTGCAACACGTAGTATTTCGCTCCGACCTGAATGACCTGGTCGCTGGTATTGACCGCGTAGGACATCGAGGTGCCGTCGATCTTCTCGAATTCCGGATCTCCTGCATATGAGACATCGGCGCTGACCGAACCGACCTCAACACGTGCGGTCGTCGGAATGCTGGCCTTCAGCCGCGCCTGCGAGGCTTCCGAGGTGCCGGGGATGGACGAGCGGACCGAATAGTAAGGCGCGTCTTCCGGCAGGTTCTGGAAATCGGACGGCATGTCCGGCGTGGTGAAGGTCCAGGGCCCGTCGAGCGAGGCTGACTTGAACCAGCGACCTGACACGAGGATGTACCAGGTGGACGTGGATTTCAGGAAGAACACGTCACTGTCGGTATTCGACGCCCATTCCAGATCAGTGCCTTCAACCGGCTCCAGGGCCGGTTCGCCGTCAAACACGATCATTTCCGCCGGTTTGTCGGAATAGATCACCTTTGGCAGTGTGTTGTCGGCAAACGGTTCCCCCGGGATCGCCTCCCGGGTTTCCTTCCAGTTGTCGTCATCGGGCAGCGAGCCGATCAGGTCCGGCAATTTGTCGACGGCTTCCCAACCGGCCGACACATCCTTGGTTTTCATCCATGATTTTTCATCGCGCAGATAGAGCTCGCCGCTCTCGTCGATTTTCAGAATGTCCCAGTTGCTGTTAAGAACGAAGCTGAGACCCTGGTCGCCCTTCACAGGTGCAAAGATCGGCGCGCCCTCGGTCTGCACAAGAATCGACGGCTCGGTGGAGATGAAAATCGGCGGCGCTTCTGAATTAAGGCCCTGGACATCATCCATGCGTTTGTATTCTGCAAGGCCAGCGGTGATCCGGTCTTCCTTCACAGTGATTGTGCCGGTCGGCATGATCTTGCCGACCTGGAGTGACAGATCTGTGAGAGACGATCTGTCCAGTGCCGAAAAATCCAGCTCCGTGACCTGGATCTGGTTGATATCGACCTCACTCTTGTCGGGGTCGGCCACGGTGACGCCGCTGACGCCGATCACGCCGAAGACCGGCTTGGCGTCCTTGTCCTTGATGTATTCCGCCGCGACAAGAGCCTTGAGGGTCTTGAAATTGTCCCACTCGGTGAATTGCGGCTGGTAGAGCACCAGTGTTGCACCGGCATCGGTCTGGAAAGACCGGGGCCAGCCCGTTGTCTGTTCCGGTTCGCTGAGTTGGAGATACTGTCCGCTGACGAAGCCGTTCTGGCCGTTGTAGCTGATCGAACACCAGGCCCCGCTGTCGTCGCAGTTTTCCATCTCGACCTGTGTGCCGGAAGGAACGGTGCCAAGCGAACCGAAGTTCGTTCCCGGCCCTTGCCGAAAGTTGACATTGGCTGTCGTCAGGGCTGGTGCGGCGAGGACGCCATTTATGAAAACTGTTTGTAAAATCAGCGTTGAAGATAACAGAACGGACAAAGTCTTACGCATTGGGACCTCCCAGGGGCCGTTTCGGGCGGCCCTGTCGATGTCGTGTGCATGTGCCGGTGCGCGAGCCGGAAACCTGTGCACACCCCGAACCAATCCAAATTTCGTCGTTGCGCCTATTCCCAGTGAGAGGCGTCACAGTTAAATCTTACGTGGAATGATATTCCATCTGCAAGATCACGTTGAAACAAACTGCATTTCGACCAGGAGTTTAAGGGAATGTTGAAGCGTTACGCTCTCACAGCCGTATTGGCGGGCTTGATCTCGATCGGCTCTTTCCCGCTCGCCGCTCCGCAACAGGCCCAGGCCGAAATCTTCTACTGTCAGAGCACGCGGACATCCAAGGGAAACGAGCCCTACTGCAACTTTCTACTTTTCGACAAGGCGTTCACCCGCCACATGCAGGTGATCGTCGCTCAGGGCGCCCGGCGGGATATCGACGTCAATGGCCGCTACGACGTCTTCTGTGTCCTGGTGCAAAACCACAGGAACGTGCCGGACAATTTCGCCTACCGGAAGCAGCAGTGCAAAAAGACGGATACGGGCCGCGAATACAAGGTGCCGATCCGGGCCATCAACATGCGCCGTGGACGGGACGGCTTCAGCTCCAACAACGTGCAGTCCCTGTTGCCGAAAGAGCGCTGGTAACCCCTTCCCTCACGCCGCGACGGCAAGAAAAAAGCCGGCACGACAAATGTCGCACCGGCCAGGTCTCCAGAGGAAAAGCGTCTTGTCAGCAGGCGACGGAGGAAAGCGCCTGAGACCGTAGCGTTACGGCCTGGCCCGTGCGGGCAGACTGCTGTGCCGCCAGCCCCATTTCCACGGCGCGCCATCCGTCTTCAAGCGTCACCTCAGGTGCAGGCTTTTCACCGCGCACGACAGCAACGAAGCCTTCGTGCTGGTAGAAGGTCGAGCCATTGTGGTCGCCTGCATCGAGGATCGTCGGATCAACCGGAATATCGATCTGACGCGGACCTTTTGGAAACCTTGGCGATACGACAAGCTGGGGAACTGGCGGCTCACCGAGGTGTTCCGGCCAGAAACGTCCGGGCCCCGGCACGTAGGCTTCGATCTTGCCTTCCGGGCCAACAGCCGACACTTCTTCCTGGTAGCGGGAGCCTTCGGCAAACATGCAGAGTTCCAGCATGGCCCGGGCACCGTTTTCGAAGTCGACGATCACATAGCCATTGTCGAGAATGTCCGGCTGTTCACCGTTGTAGACTTCGTCCTTGTGATTGGCATCCTGGCCGGCCGACGCCATCACGCGGACGGGTTCGCATTGCATGATCAGCCGCATGAGATCGAAGAAATGGCAGCATTTTTCAACGAAGGTGCCGCCTGAATAGCGGTTGAACCGGTTCCAGGCTCCGACCTTGTCGAGAAATGGAAAACGGTGTTCGCGGATGGTCAGCATCTTGATGCCGCCGGTGGCCGTTTCCGCCTGTTCGATCAATGCCGCGATCGGCGGCATGTAGCGGTACTCCATCGCCACCCACACGGGTGCCGGATAGGAGGCCTTGAAAGTTTCCAGCTCGGCAAGGTCCTTCGGATCGGTGAAGAGAGGCTTTTCGACGAGAAGCGGTAACGGACGCTTGCGGCGGATTTCTTCCATCTGCGGCACATGGCAATGGTTCGGGCTGGCAATCAGGATGCAGTCCAGGTCTTCCACGTCCAGCAGCTCCGAGACGGAGCGGGCAAATTGCGCCTTTGGTGCAAACTTTGCCGCGGCTTCCGCCATTCCGGCGTCCGGCTCGAAGATCACCGTCACTTCGGTATCCGGCAAGAGCGCGATGTTGCGCAGGTGCTCCTGCCCCATCATTCCGCAGCCAATGACGCCGTATCTTACCTTTGCAGGCATTCAGTCCTCCATGAGCGGTGGCAATTCTCGTCCACCTATTTCAAGCGCTGCACGTAATGCGCCCGGTCCGTGTCGAACCAGGTTCGCGAATATTCGACCGGCTTGGGGCGATCCGCCCAACTGAACCGTTCGACAAAGCCTGTGAGTGTTCCCGGCGTCTTCTGAAAGATCTCCGGCGTCCAGTCCGGCAGTCCACGGATGGTGACCCGGTCTTCTGCACGCACGATCCAGAACCCCAGATGCTTCTGGTAAAAACGGTAGAGGGAATCGGACAGGAGCTCGCGCCGCACGAAGCCTGCGTCGCCGTCCAGCCAGATTTCTTCCACTGCGATCATCACATCGTTGAGAAACCTGAGGCGGCGGATCCGGGTGCCTTCGGAACTGGTGCCGAAGAGCGGCAGGTCGTCCGGCTTGTCCATGCGCTGAACGTCCAGAATATCCGCCCTCGGCAGCCCCCCACCTGTCAGAAGCTCAAGACGGAACATGGCATAGACACTTTCATGGGTGCCGCCCTGCCGTATGTAGTTTCCCGACCCCTGGATCCGCTCAAGTAAGCCTTTTTGCGTAAGGTCGGCGAGCGCCTTGCGGAGGGTTCCGATGGAGATGCCAAGCTCCTCCGCCATGTCCCTTTCAGGCGGCAATCGTTCGCCGTCGATCAGCCGTCCGGCCGCAATATCCCGGATCAAAAGCTCGCTTATCTGCACGTAGAGCGGCAGCGCGGTCGAGGTTTGCGAGGCGGTTGGCATGGTGGTTCGAGGGTCTCTTTTTCAAAATTGATACACTATTGATTTACATCAAAACGGGTGATATGCAAGAGGAAATCGAACGCAGAATGAAGCCATTCGAAAACAAACGAAAATAGCGAAACCACAATCGCGCCCATATCGGCGTATGCAGGTTTCGGCATTCGACAAGATGGTCCAAGGGAGGCACTTCATGACCGTAGTCCCAGTCACGTCATCGGATCTTGATGCAGCGGAGGTATCCTGGTTCGCCGCATTGTGTTCCGACGACTACCAGTTTCTGGGCGTACCCGAAGGTCACCTGCGCTCCTCCTGGGAGCATTGTTCCTCGATCGTGAAAACAGCCGAGCAGCAGGGCTTCCGCAACATTCTGTGCCCGTCGTCCTACCAGGTCGGCCAGGATACCCTGTCGTTTGTCGCCGGATGTGCGCCGATTACCGACAGGATCAACCTTCTGGCAGCCGTTCGCTGCGGCGAGATGCAGCCGATCATGCTGGCGCGGACCATCGCCACCTTGGACCACATGCTTCAGGGACGGTTGACGGTCAACATCATCTCCTCCGACTTCCCGGGCGAGCAGGCAGACAGCAGCTATCGTTACCAGCGCTCGCGGGAAGTGGTTGAAATCCTGAAACAGGCATGGACGCAGGACGAGATCAATTACGAAGGCCAGATCTACAACTTCAAGGGCCTGACCACCGACCCGGCACGGCCTTACCAGACCGGCGGCCCCCTGCTCTATTTCGGCGGATATTCTCCCGATGCGCTGGACCTTTGCGGCCAACATTGCGACGTATATCTGATGTGGCCGGAAAAGATCGAGGAACTGGAAGGCCGCATGAAGGCGGTCAACACGGTTGCCGAGAAGTACGACCGCACACTCGACTACGGCCTGCGCGTGCACATGATCGTGCGCGACACGGAAAAGGAAGCGCAAGAATACGCCGACTACATCGTCTCCAAACTCGATGAAGTCCAGGGAACGGCCATCCGCGAACGGGCACTCGACGCCAAGTCTCTTGGGGTGAGCCACCAGGCCAAGAACCGCGAGATCGCCGATGAATTCGGCTACATCGAACCAAACCTGTGGACCGGTGTCGGCCGGGCAAGGTCCGGTTGCGGGGCGGCGCTGGTCGGGTCTACCGATCAGGTGATGGCCAAGATCGAGGCCTATCAGAAGATGGGCATCCGTGCCTTCATCTTCTCCGGTTATCCGCACCTGGAAGAAGCCAAGCATTTCGGTTCGCGGGTACTGCCGAACCTGAAAATCTGTTCCCTGCCGCACGCCTATGGTCGTGTCCCGGCTCAAACGCCGGCAACCCCGCTTGGCCAAGGAGTTCGCCGCTAATGGACCGCGTGAAACTTTCTGAAACTCTTGAGTTCTCCCGGCTGATCTACGGCATGTGGCGCATCGGCGACGACAGCGACACGTCGCCCGCTCACGTGGAACGCAAGATCCAGACCTGCCTCGACCAGGGCATCACCACCTTCGACCAGGCGGACATCTACGGCGGCTATGCTGCCGAAGCCGTGCTTGGTGGAGCACTTAAGGCCAATCCGGCCCTGCGTGCCAGGATGGAAATCGTCACCAAATGCGACATCGTCGCGCCAGCCGGACGCTATTCAAATGCCAAGGTGAAACATTACGACACCTCCCGCGCCCATGTCGAAAGGTCGGTCGATTTCTCGCTCACCGAAATGGGCATCGAAACCATTGACCTGTTGCTGATCCACCGACCTGATCCGTTGATGGATCATCACGAGACCGGCGCAGCGCTCGATGATCTGGTCAAGAGTGGCAAAGTGCGCAACGTCGGCGTCTCAAATTTCCGTCCCTGGGACTGGGAACTGCTGCAGTCGGCGATGTCGAACCGGCTTGTCACCAACCAGATCGAGATCTCGTTGAAGGAAATTTCTCCCTTCACCAACGGTGATCTGGCGTTCCACCAGCGGCTTGGGACCAGGCTGATGGCGTGGTCGCCCCTCGGCGGCGGGTCGCTGATCTCTGAAAGCGGCAAGTTGGGCGCCGTCATGGACGAAATCGCGGCGGAAGCCGGTGTCGACCGGTCTGCGGTCGCGGTGGCCTTCCTGCTGGCTCATCCGGCGCAACTGTTGCCGGTGATGGGCACCAACAATCTGGAGCGGATCGCCCAGATCTCCGACGCGCTGAAAGTCAGCCTGGATCGCGAAACCTGGTACCGTCTTTACGAAGCGGCGCTTGGAACAGAGGTGCCCTGATGACCATGCAGAATGCCAATCATACCGTGACCTTCGAACCGGACGCCGACAACACCCGCCTCTTGCGGGATGCATTCGGGCGCTTTGCCACCGGCGTCACTGTGGTGACCACCGGATCGGCCGACGGCCCGGTGGGCATCACCGCCAACAGCTTCTCTTCCGTTTCGCTGGAACCACCGCTGGTTTTGTGGATGCCGGACAAGGGCTCACGCAGGTTCCAGTATTTCGAAACGGCCGAACACTACGCCATTCACGTGCTGAGCCATGAGCAGGCTGAAGTCTGCAACGGTTTCGTGCGCAATGCCCATGCCTTCGATCAGCTTATCTATACGATCGACGACAACGGCGTGCCCCTGATCCAGAACTGCCTTGCCCGTTTCGAGTGCAAGCGGTTCACCGCTTATGAGGGCGGCGACCATCTGATCGTTCTCGGTCAGGTCCTGCAGGCGGAAATGCGCTCCGGTGAAGCCCTGACATTTTATGCGGGCAAGCTCGGACAAATCGCTCCAAAGTAAGGGCGGAAAACGGGGCGGTGACCGGCCCGTTCTGGAGGAGAGTGAGACGGTTTCTGTTTCAGGAGATCGCAGAAGACCGCTTCACCACTTTATAAGGTCAACTTCGCGGTTCTCGTGTTTGCGCACATGAAGACCGGTTGATCCAGGGAGGAGCCCGGATGGGCATTTTGCTGGCGGTCCTTGCACCGCTCGACTTCGTCAATTCGCTGCTGTTGCGGATTGGCCGAGGCATCGGCATCGTTGCCGTGGCCCTGATGGTGATTGCTATCCTGATTCAGGTCGTGTTCCGCTATGTCTTCAACAATGCATTGCCCTGGCCGGACGAAGCGGCCCGTTTCTGCATGCTCTGGATGACCGGCCTGATGGCCCCGACAGCGTTTCGCAGGGGCGGTTTCGTTGCCATCGACATGTTCACCCATTCCCTGCCCCGCCTTCTGGGCAGCGCCATCTCCTTGCTGCTTCTGCTGATTTCACTCGCAGTGCTCGTCGTCGCCCTCAAAATCGGGTTTTCCGAAGTCACCGGCTTCGGAGGCCGTTTCGCGACCGCTTCGCTCTATGTGCCGGGCAACCTTGCTTTCAGCGAATGGATCCGCGTGCCGCGCAGCTGGATGATGGCCTCCATTCTTGTCGGCGTTTTCCTGCTGACGCTCGTCAACATCGAGCTGATCCTTCGCAATATCATCGCCAGCCTCGGCGGTGCCGACCGAATGCCGGTCATCCCCGACCCGGACATGGCAGGAGCTGACTGATGCTGATCTGGTTCCTTCCCGTCTTCCTCGTCTTCCTGCTGATCGGACTGCCTGTCTTCTTCGGCCTTCTGGCGGCTCCTGGCCTGTTGCTCTGGCTGAACGGTCAGGAAAAAGACATCACGCTGCTTTACCGCAACGTCTACAACGGCATGGACAGTTTTCCTCTAATGGCGATTCCGTTCTTCATGCTGGCAGGCGAGCTGATGAACAAGGGCGGCATCACCATGCGGCTGGTCGAATTCAGCCAGGCTCTGATGGGGCATCTGCGCGGCGGCCTTGCTCATGTGAACATTCTGTCCTCGATGCTGTTTGCCGGTCTTTCCGGTTCTGCGGTCGCCGACACCTCCGCGCTCGGATCCATGCTGATCCCGGCCATGGAGAAGCAGGGCTACACAAGGCGTTTTGCTGCTGCAATCACCGCGGCGAGTTCCGTCATCGGCCCGATCATTCCACCGTCGGGCATCATGATCATCTATGCCTACGTGATGGGAGAGAGCGTTGCCGCGCTGTTCCTGGCAGGTATCGTCCCCGGCGTCATGGTCGGTATCGGCCTGATGCTCATGGTCAAGTTCATGGCCAACAAATACGATCTGCCAAAGGCCCAGAGGATCGTAAGTCCGGGACAGACGTTGGCCCCGGTTGAATATTGGTTCTCGTTCATAGTCCTGCGCGCGAACCTGGCCGCCCTGTTCACCGTCCTTGCCGGGCTGATCGTCGAGGTCTCCGGTTTCGCGGAACTATCCACCACGACCACTTTCGTGCTTTTTGCAGCCTTCCTCGCTGTCTCCCACTTGCTGTTGTGGAACCTCAGAGGCGCTGTCTCGGAGGATTTCCGGGTTGTCTGCAAGAAGGCCGTTGCGCCACTTCAAACGCCGATCATCATTCTCGGCGGCATTCTGCTCGGCGTCTTCACGCCGACGGAAGCGGCGGCAGTCGCGGTCGCCTATGCGCTCATCATCGGCTTTTTCGTTCTGCACTCGATCAAGGTGTCCGAGATCCCGGGTGTTCTGAACAGGGCGGGTATCACCTCGGCGGTGGTGCTGCTGCTGGTCGGCGCGGCTATGGCCTTCAAGACCGTCGTCAGCCTCAGCCACGCTCCCGAAATCATGGCAGAGTTCGTCCTCACCCTGTCTGAGAACCCGCTGATCCTGCTGTTCCTGATCAACCTGCTGCTCTTCGTGGTCGGCATGTTCCTGGATGCAGGCCCGGCGATCATCATTCTCGGACCGATCCTCGGACCGATTTTCGTCAACCTTGGCGTCGATCCGATCCATTTCGCCATCATCATGAGCGTCAACCTGACCATCGGCCTGGCGACACCGCCGATGGGGCTGGTGCTCTTCGTTGCGGCCTCGGTTTCAAGAGAACGGGTTGAAACCATTGCCAAGGCCATCCTGCCGTTTCTGGCGGTGGAAATCGCGGTGATCTTTCTGATCACCTACATTCCGGCACTTTCGATGACGATCCCGCGTCTGACCGGATTTGCCAACTGAACCTGAGCTTTTAAAGGGAGGAACCTAATGCTCAAAACTGCACTGAAAACGCTCACGGTCGCGGCGATGCTCGCCGGATCGTCGCTGAGCGCGCTTGCCGCCGATTACACCCTGCGCGCAACCGCCAATTCGAACGAAAACGACGAGGATTATGACGGCCTTGTCGTGTTCAAGAACTTCGTTGAAGCCGCTTCGAACGGTGCTATCGAGGTCGAACTGTTCATCGGCACGCAGCTTTGCTCCAACGGAGCTGAATGCCTTCAGGGCATTTCCGACGGTGCCATCGACATCTACATCTCCACCTCCGGCGGTGCAGCGGGCATCTTCCCGTATGTCCAGGTTCTCGACCTGCCCTACATGATGAGCGACGATCGGGTTGCAGAACATGTCCTGTCCGGCGAATTCACCCGCACCATGCGCACCATGGCGCTGGAAGATTCCGGTGACACCATCCGCCTGATGACCATCGGCAACACCGGTGGCTGGCGCAACTTCGCCAACACCAAGCACCGCGTCGCCAAGCCGGAAGACCTGAAGGGCCTGAAGATCCGCACCGTGGTGGCCGACCTGCCGCAGGAACTGGTCAAGGCTCTCGGCGCTGCCCCGACCCCGATCCCGTGGCCGGAACTGTTCACCTCGCTGCAGACCGGCGTTGTCGAAGGCTCCAAGAACGGCATTACCGACATCATGGGCATGAAGTTCCCCGATGCCGGCCTGCAATATGTGACCCTTGACGGTCATGCCTACATGGGCGCGCTGTGGTGGATGAACAACGAGAAGTTCCTGTCCATGCCGGAAGACCTTCGCCGCGTCGTGGTGGATGGTTTCTATGCCCTTCAGCAGGCAACATTCGCCTCGCCGAAGCGCAAGTCGATCAAGGCATATGAAGACTTCGTCGCCGGTGGTGGCGACCTCTACGTTCCGACCCCTGAAGAAAAGGCAGCCTTCAAGGAAGCTGCGGCACCGGTCTATGACTGGTTCAAGGGCAATGTCGGACGTGGCGGCGAAATCTTCGGCGCTCTGGAAGAGGCTGTGGCAGCAGCCGAAGCCGACATCAACGCCAACCGTTCTGCGGATCTGAACTGACGAAACAACGTGTCACGCCCCGCCGGCGCGGGGCGTGACACACCTCGCCGCACTCGCCCCTTGCAGTGTCTGCTCCCGCGGCCCAGGCGGCAGTCAGGCTTCAGCCAGATGGACCGGGATCCGCCTGGATCCGATGACCAGGCCCTGGGAGAATGGCAAAACTCGGAATTGCACGTTCCCGTCCGTCCAGTACTCTATTGACAGAGTTCTGCGCCGACCGGAACCGAACCGCCAGCCTTCAATTGAACGGATACATCCAGACCTTGTAATCGCCGACCAGGATATGCGCCTTTTCAATCTCTTCCTTGGTCATCTTCTTGACCACCTCTTCCAGAGAGATCGCGGCATCGGGGTCCCCCCCGATGGCGGAGAGCGTGTACCACATGTAGGCCCTTACAAGATCCGGCGCCGGCATGCCGCGGCCAACCTCGTAGTACCAGCCGACGCCGGACTGGGCTCCTGGATGGCCCTTCATCGCGCTTCTGAGATACCACTCGAACGCTCTTTGATCGTCACGCTCGACGCCCAGTCCCATCGCGTACATGACACCGATAATCTCTTCGGCATCCGCGTTGCCGGAACGAGCCGCCGGCCAGAGTTCCTTCATCGCCTCCTCGTAGCGATTGGCCTCCATCAGGTCGCGCGCGGCTTCTATTTCTGCGTGGGCAGAACCTGTGTGCAGCACAAGGGTGAGCAGAGCGGCGGTCAGAATGGTCTTCATGTCTTGCGGTTGCTCCCTCTCGTTTTCGGACTGTCGGCACCGGCCGTCGCTGCCGAATTGCCGCCGCCTCTTAAAGAAAGCGATTTCATCGCCTTCGACGCAAAGCAGGCAGCTCTCGGTCAATTGCTTTTTTACGACAAGATCCTCTCCGGCAACAGGAATATTGCCTGCGCGACATGCCACCATCCGAGCCTCGGCACAGGTGACCGCCTGTCGCTTGGCATCGGCGAAGGTGGTGAAGGACTTGGGCCCCAGCGGATAGCCGGAACCGGTGACAGCCGCATTAAGAAACGGATTCCGCGAAACGCCCCAGGTCTTTGGAACTTGGGCGCAAAAGAGCTTCACGTGCTGTTTCACGACGGCCGCCTGTCGGTTGCCGACACTTTCGAGAACGGCTTCAATTCGCCGGCCGAAGAATGGCTGCCCAGGGGCTTCAATTCGCTGCTCGCTGCCCAGGCGGTCTTTCCGGTGACGGCGCAGTTCGAGATGGCTGGTAACCCGAAGGAGAACGAAGTCGCCGGGGCCATTTACGACCGTATCGACAATGCCTGGCCGATCCTGGCGAAACGTGTTCGCATCATCCCCGAGTATGGCCGCCTGTTCGTCGCGGCCTTCGATCACATCGACGCACCGGAAGACGTCACGATCGTGGAGATTGCCAACGCTCTGGCAGCTTTCCAGGCGATCGAATGGCGGAGCATCGACAGCCCGTTCGACGGATATCTGGCCGGTGATGAAGGCGCTCTCGATCCAAACCAGAAGCGCGGCCTAGAGCTTTTCTACGGCAAGGCCGGGTGTTCTTCGTGCCACTCCGGCAGGCTGCTCAGCGACCAGAAATTCCACGCACTTGGCCTTCCTCCCTTCGGTCCGGGCCGCACGCGCAGCTTTGATCCGATGGTGCGTGATGTTGGCGTGATGGGCGAGACCGACCGTCTTGAAGACGCCTACCGGTTCCGAACCCCGATGCTGCGCAATGTCGAGCTAACGGCTCCTTACGGGCATAATGGCGCTTATCCCACACTGGAGGGGATCATCCGGCATCACCTTGACCCTGACGGGATGCTGAAAGCCTGGAAGCCGGAAACCGCAGCCCTGCCTCAGGCGCCCTGGCTGCAGGCGATCGATTTTATGGTCTGGAATGACGCTCGTGAGATGGCGCGCCAAGCCCGATTCAGGGATATTGATCCCCTCTCCCTTACGGATGCGGAGATCGCCGATCTTGTGGCTTTCCTGAAAAGCCTGACCGGCAAGCGGTCCGTCACGACCCCACCCTTCGGCATCCCTGCCACTGTCCCGAGCGGCCTTCCGGTCGACCGTTAAACACCAACAAGGACTAAGAGCGTTTCATGGTTGCTCCATTGAAAGACCGGGCAAACCGGCTGTTCCCGGGTATTGCGATTGCCGGGCTTGTCGCCATCGCCGCGCAATTCCTCAACGAGCACTACGGCGCGCCGGCCATGTTGATGGCCATCCTGCTCGGAATGCCTCTGAACTTCCTGTCGGAAGAGCATCGCACAGGCGAAGGCATCGCCTTTGCCGCCCGCACGTTGCTGCGCATCGGTGTCGCGCTGCTCGGTGTGCGCATCAGCGTGGAAATGGTACAGCAGTTGGGAGTGCCATTTCTGCTCCTGGTGATCCTCGGCGTTCTGGCGACCATCGGTTTTTCGCTGCTGATCGGCGGGTTGTTCGGGCGAGACAGGTTGTTTTCGTTTCTGACAGGCGGGGCCGTCGCCATTTGCGGTGCTTCCGCAGCCATGGCCATCGGTTCTATCCTGCCGAAACGCGAACATGCCGAACGCGACCTCGCCTTCACGGTGATCACCGTGACGGTCCTGTCCACGCTGGCCATGATCTTCTACCCGATCCTGACCTCGTACCTCGGTCTCTCCATGGATGAAACCGGCGTCTTCCTTGGCGGTACGATCCACGACGTTGCGCAGGTTGTCGGGGCCGGTTTCTCGATCTCCGAGGAAACCGGAGACCTCTCGACGCTGGTGAAGCTGATCCGCGTCACCATGCTGGCCCCCATCGTTCTGGTCGCGGCGCTCATCCTGCGCAAAAGCACAGAACCGGGTAGCGCGCGCCCACCAATCGTGCCGGCATTTGTCGTTGCCTTTCTGGTGCTTGCCGCGCTCAACTCATTCGGTTTCATCCCGGAGGCTGCCAAGGAGGCAGCCGGTCACGTCTCCCGCTGGGCGCTGTTGGCCGCGATTGCGGCGGTGGGCATGAAAACGTCCATCCCCAAACTGCTGGAAGTCGGCGGTCCTGCCATCTGGATGCTGGTCACGCAGACAGCATTTCTGGCTCTTTTCGTTATTGGCGGGATCTGGCTGATCGGCTGACCTTTCCATCGGCCTTGGCGCACCCCATATAACAAAGCGAAACCCCGGTCTTTTCAAAGGCCGGGGCTTTTCTTGTGCGGGCGAGTATGGAATATAGCTCGCACCTCTTTAGGCGGAACGGCAGATGCGCCGCAACAAGCCGGACCGGACTTGTTTCCGCCCAAACATTTCGAAAGCGTTTGGATGAAAAGCTACATCACCACCCCGATCTATTACGTCAACGGTTCTCCGCATATCGGCCACGCCTTCACGTCCGTGATGGCCGATATCCTGAAACGCAACCGACAGGCGCTGGGGTATGACATGATGCTGTCCACCGGCGTGGACGAGCATGGACAGAAGAACCAGGAAGCGGCGGAAAAAGAGGGAATGTCGGTTGAGGACTACCTCAACATGCGCTGCGAGGAGTTTCGCGACGTCTTCGACCGGCTGGACGTGGCTTACGACTACTTCGTACGCACCAGCCGCGAGGGCCACAAGACGGCTGTCGCTGCCATGGAGCAGTCGATCTTCGACAAGGACCTGATCGTCAAGAAGAATTACACCGGCACCTACTGCAAGGGCTGCGAAGAGTTCAAGAAGGAAAGCGATCTGACCGAAGAGGGGCAGTGCCCGCTACACCCGACGATGAAGGTGGAGCAGACGGAAGAAACCAACTACTTCCTGAAGATGGAACCGTTCCGCGAACGGCTTCTGCAGCACATCGCCGACAATCCGGACTTTGTTCAGCCCGAGGCGTTCAAGAACGAACTGAAGCAGATGCTGTCCGAACCGCTGGAAGATCTCTGTATCTCCCGGCCAAAGGCGCGTGTGACTCTCGGTATCGAACTGCCGTTCGACACCGACTTCGTCACCTATGTCTGGTTCGATGCGTTGGCGAACTACCTCACCAACATCAACTGGCCGGAAGAAGGCTACGAGAGCTGGTGGGCGGAATGCGAGCATCTGATCGGCAAGGATATCCTGAAGCCGCACGGCGTCTACTGGCCGATCATGCTGATGGCCGCCGGTCTGCCGCTGCCGAAGAAACTGTCCGTACACAGCCACTGGGTTGGTGCGGGCGGCGTCAAGATGTCGAAGTCCATCGGCAACGTCGTCGATCCGATCGAGGTCATCGAGAAGCTGGGTGTCGATGCCTTGCGCTGGTACCTTGCGCGTCACATGCGCGCGGACAGCGACAGCCAGATTTCGGTCGACTTCATCACCCAGTCCTACAATACGGAACTGGGCAACAAGATCGGCAACCTGCTGTCGCGGGCGGCGAAGTTTTCCAAGGCCCGTTTTGACGGCAAACTGCCGGCACCGGGCCCGCTGTCTGCCGAGGACGAAGCGATCCGCAAGTCCGTGCTCGAAGCCACCAAGGGCATGGGCGAATGGATCAATCTTGCCGAAATCCCGGCTCGCATGCAGTCAATCATCACCGTCGCCGACGAGATGAACAACTATTTCGCCGAGCAGGCTCCGTGGGACCTCATCAAGAATGAAGAGACCCGCGAGCGTTGTCAGACGGTGATCTACGTGACGCTGGACTGCCTCCGGGTCGTCATGGAAGCACTGACTCAGGTGATCCCGGCCTCTGCCGGCAAGGCACTCGCCATGCTGAACGCTCCGGCTGTCGCCCGCCCGTGGAAGCCTGAACTTGACCGTCTCGAAGGTGACAGCGATCTCGGCGAAATCGAGACACTTTATCCGCGCGTTCAGTAAGGCGCAGCGAGGATAGAACGGAAAGAAACCGCCCGGCGGCAGCCGCCGGGTGGTTGATTCTGGCGTTCAAACATCAGCCAGAACCTGCCTTGCCCACCAGAGTGACGAAAGCGGTCTGCCTGGTTCTTCGGCTGGCCTAAGAAATCATCTCAAGACCGGCGAATTCCATCGCCTTGTCGATCTCGTGCCGGGTTACCTCGGAAACCGGCGTCAACGGCAGGCGGACATCTTCGCGGCAAAGACCCAGTCTGGACAGGGCATATTTGGCGCAAGCAGCCGGTGGTTCGAGGAACATCGCCGAATGCAGTGGCAACAATCGATCTTGATAATCCCGGGCAAGTTCCAGATTTTCTGCAAGTGACGCGCTCTGGAATTCCGCGCAAAGGCCAGGGGCCACGTTGGCGGTCACTGAAATGCAGCCCTGCCCGCCATGGGCATTGAAGCCCAGCGCGGCTGCATCTTCCGCACTGAACTGAAGAAACCCCTTGCCGCACAATGCTCGCTGCTTGCTGACCCGCTCCATACTTCCGGTGGCATCCTTGACACCGATTATTCGCGGCCAGCGCGCCATCTCGGCCATGGTTTCCGGCAGGATGTCGATCACGCACCGGCCGGGAATGTTGTAGAGGATGATCGGGATCGCGCTGTTGTCGTGGAGAACCTTGTAGTGGCTGAGCAGGCCTGCCTGGTTCGGCTTGTTGTAATAGGGCGTCACCACCAGCGCTGCGTCTGCGCCGACGGCTTCGGCATGCTGAAGCATATCGAGGGACTGTGCCGTCGCGTTGGAGCCGGTACCGGCAACTACAGGAATACGACCCGCAACCAGGTCGACAACACGTTTGATGATGTCCTTATGCTCGACCTTTGAGACCGTCGGGCTTTCGCCCGTGGTGCCGACGGCAACGAGACCGTCGCTGCCCTGGGCAATATGCCACTCCACAAGACGTTCCAGCGCCTCGATGTCAACGCTTCCATCCCTGAAGGGTGTGACAAGAGCGGGAATGGATCCCTTGAGTTCGAGCATGTGGCATCCTCCCGGAGCCATGCTGCCTGAGTGCGCCGCCCCGTATCCATCGATTGTCTTTCCCAATCGATGTGCCACCAAAAACCTGTCGCTGGCAACCGGCCCCGCCCTTGCATGAACATCTTCCTGCGATCAGGCGGCCAGAAACTCCAGCCGGTCATCCAGACGCGCTGGCGTTATTTCCAGAATTTCGGCGGTAACGACACCTTCCTTGACGAAGGGGTCTTCGGCAACAAAGGTTTCCAACGCCTCCAGGCTTGCGCCATGAGCAAGGATCCCGCCACCCCGGTTCGGCTGAAGGCTGCCGACCATCAGAAAATATCCTTCGTCGAACCCGCGCTGGATCCAGGCCTTGTGGCCATCCATCAGGTCGCCTGCGCGGGACTTGTCCAAAAAGGTAAGGGTCACGACAAACATATCCGTCTCCATGTCGGTTCGTTAAGAAAACAAGGCAGTGGTCAACTGCGGCCCTCAGTTGTTCCGGCCACGATGCCGTCCAGCCAAGTCAGGATCTTCGCCACCTCGCGCTCGACATAGGCTTCATCCTTGAAAGCCTGGGCAAGCGTCGCCACACCCTGGCTCCAACCGAGGACATGCAAGGCATTGTCCCGGGAGCTCGCACCGCAGCCGAGTTCGCGAAACTGACCCTCGAGCCAGTCGCCGAACAGGGCCATGATTTCGTTGGCCTTGTCCCTCGAGGGATGATCGATCTTGGCGAGTTCCGTCGTCAGCGTGCCGACAGGGCAGCCATAGGCCATGATCTTCGCCTGGTTGACGATGACGATCCGGATGAAACACTCGATCCGTTTCTTCGCCTGATCCGCGGTCTCATCCCATTTGGCGAGAAGCTGCCTGCGATCCGACAAGCGCTTGTCGATCACCGCGTCCAGGATCTCGTCCTTGGTCTTGAAGTGATAGTAGAAATTGCCGCGCGATATTTTGACCGCTGAGGCAATGTCGGCAAAGGACGTCTGCGCAAAGCCTTGAGAGTAAAAAAGGCTGTCCGCCGCATCGACGATCTGCCGTCGTGTTTCGCCCGCCGCTCCCATGATCTTCTCCTGTTGTCCTGGCCCACCAGTCCTTAGGACGATTGACCTACGCCTGAATTAAGACAATTGCCCTAATCTGTCAAGGCAGGCTCAAATGGCGCGACCGGGGTGCTGCAGTCAGACAAGACGACTGAGTTCCGAAACCCACTTTCAAGCGCCAGCGGCTCGATTTCCCCTCCCCTCACATCAATGTGAAGACGGGTTGCAGATACTCCTGACACACCCTGTCAGGAGCCCTTTTCTAGACTGCCTGCAGTCAGCCGCTACTGAGTGAGGCGAAAGCTGATCCCGAAAATTCCATCCCGTTCAATGACTTGGTGACTTTCCGAACCGCTATCAGTCAATTGATGACCTAACACAACAATGTTCATTTTGATCAACAATATGCAACCAACGGCCTTCATCGCGCATTTGTGCACAGGGCCGGCGCAATTTCCGACATTGGAATGCCCCGTTCGCTGCCTACCTAGAGACCGCTTGGTGGCAGACTCAGGCCCGGCTGGAGGCACAGCAGCCGGTTCCCGCGTGGAGGGATTGACATGACATTGCTGGATGGACGGACGCGCGCAGCGCCTGTTTCCGCCGTTACGGACCTTTTTGACCAGGTCAGGGCACAGACACTCGCTCTCGCGGCCCCCCTCAGTCCGGAGGACATGGGGCTGCAATCGATGGAAGACGCCAGTCCGCCCAAGTGGCATATGGCGCATACCACCTGGTTCTTCGAGGAGTTCATCCTCAAGCCTTCGCTGCCGGGCTATCAGCCCCGGGACGATCGTTTCGCCGTCCTCTTCAATTCCTATTATGTGCAGGCTGGGCCCAGGCACACCCGGTCCAGGCGAGGTCTGCTGTCACGCCCCAGCGCCACCGATGTGCTGGACTATCGCTCCCATGTTGAGGACGCCCTTCGCGAAGGACTTGCACGACAGGCCTTTTCGCTGGAGGAGGATCAGCTTGAAGACCTGATCACACTTGGATGTCACCATGAAATGCAGCATCAGGAATTGCTGGTTACCGATCTTCTGCACGCCTTTTCCTATAGTCCGCTGCTGCCAGCCTATGTCGAAGCGAAACCTACTCCGGTCAGCGCGGTCGAGGACGCCGAATGGGTTTCCTATGACGGCGGCCTTCTTGAAATCGGCCATGAAGGAGCCGGCTTTGCCTATGACTGCGAAGGGCCGCGCCACAAGGTCTGGCTGGAGCCATACCGGCTGGCAGACCGCCCCGTTACCAATGGCGAGTGGATCGCCTTCATGGAAGACGGCGGTTACACCACGCAGACACTATGGCTGATGGAAGGCTGGGCCGTCCGGGAGAAGAACGGCTGGGACAGCCCCCTTTACTGGTGGCAACAGGACGATCAGTGGTGGACCTTCACCCTGCAGGGCCCTCGCCCGGTCGACCTCGCCGCGCCGGTTGTTCACGTCAGCTATCATGAAGCCGACGCATTTGCCCGATGGGCGGGATGCCGGCTGCCAACAGAAGCCGAGTGGGAGGCGGCCGCCGAGCCGACCCTGATCGAGGGCAATTTCCTGGAGAGCGGAGCCTTTCAACCTGTTGGCCGCAGACCGGGCCTTTGGGGCGATGTCTGGCAATGGACCAGCAGCGCCTTTTCCCCCTATCCGGGGTTCAGGCCGCCAGACGGCGCCATTGGAGAATACAACGGCAAGTTCATGGTCAACCAGATGGTGCTGCGCGGAGGGTCCTGCGCAACCCCGAAGGAGCAGATGCGCGCATCCTACCGCACGTTCTTCTATCCACACCAACGCTGGCAGATGCTCGGCCTCAGGCTGGCGGGAGACCAATGATGACCAAGCATGTTTCCCCCGAAGGTCAGGCAAATATGTTTTGCGATGAGATCATCACGGGACTTCGGAAAGAGCCGAAGACCATAAGCAGCAAATGGCTGTACGATGATGTCGGTTCGCACCTGTTCGAGGCGATTACTGAACTGGATGCCTATTATCCGACACGCACGGAGATATCGATCCTGGCGCGCAATGCCGCCAAATATCGACGCCTTCCAGGCGCGCGCGGTGCGATGGTGGAACTGGGCAGCGGGTCCAGCCGCAAGACCGATCTGCTGCTGGATGCCTTTCCGGATCTGTCCGTCTACATGCCTGTCGACATCTCGGCCAATCACCTGAATGCGGCGGCGGAAAGGGTACGCCGTGCCTATCCGTCTCTGGCGGTCATTCCGGTTGCTGCCGATTTCACACAGCCCTTTGGTCAGTTGCCGTTGCTGCCCGAATTGCCGGTGCTCATCTTCTTTCCCGGATCGACGATCGGCAACTTCGAAAAACCCGAAGCAGCAGCCCTTCTGTCGAACATTCGTTCCGCCATGCCGGAGGCAAGCCTCATCATTGGCGTGGACCGGCCGAAGGATGCCGGGGTCCTGCAGGAAGCCTATGACGACCCGGCAGGCATCACGGCCGCGTTCAACCAGAACCTGCTGCAACGGATCAACAGGGAACTGGACGGAAATTTTGACCTTTCGGCGTTTGCGCACCGCGCCATCTGGAATGTCGGCGAAAGCCGCATTGAAATGCATCTGGAAAGCCTGGCGCAGCAGACGGTAACAGTCGCAGGCGAAACAATTGCCTTTGCGAAGGGCGAGACGATCCACACGGAAAACTCGCACAAATACAGCGAAGAGGCCTTCGCCGGCATCGCCCGTGAGGGCGGATGGCAGATCACCGATGTAGACAGCGATGCGAACAACTGGTTCTCGGTCTATACGCTGCAGGCGGCCTAGGGTCTGATCCCAAAAGGCAATCGGACGGGGCCGCTTTCCAGGCGACCCCGTCCTTTCTCCGTTCATTTGATGCGCCTGAGGTCTATTCGATCTGAGCAATGAAACTGGCCAGGATCGTGTTGAACCGGTCCGGATACTCCCAGAACATCATGTGGCCGCCAAAGGCGTGCACCGCACTGTTGGGCGTGTGGATGGAAAGATAGGCCTTGGCACTGTCGGACCAGTGATCCGCGATCACGAAGGCGGACGGCATCCTGGCATCGATCTCCCTTGCAGTATCCAGGTAGTTGCTGAAATTTCCTGCTGCCAGATAGGCCGCAGCCACAAATGGCGGCGAGTTGGTCGACTGATCGACGATCCAGCGGGACAGTTCCGGCGTGTACTCCTGCTCGATCATGACCTCGTCGGCATACCAGTTGATCACGTTCCGATGGCCTTCAGCCGATTGAATGCCGCTGTAAAGCTCGGCTATTTCCGCGACACTACCTTCGGCCCAGTCACCGTCCTTGCCGGTAAGCGGCGTCGGCGAGAGGTCGATGCACATGTGGGCGGCCGCAGCGTCGACGGATCTTGTCTTGATGAATTCCCAGGTTGTCAGACAGCCGAAGGACCAGCCCACCAGCACCGGCTTTTCGACCTTGAGGTGATCGAGCAGCTTCGCCAGATCTGCCCCTTGCGTGACATAGTTGTTGCCTTCCAGGGTCAGGGTCGAGCGGCCGTGGCTGCGCGGGTCGAAGGTGATGACCCTGTGGTCTTTTGAAAATGTCTCGATCTGATGCTCGAACACCTGAGTGGTGAAAGTCCAGCCCGGAACAAACACGATCGGCAGGCCTGTGCCATGATCCTCGTAGTAAAGATCAACGCCGGGCTCGACTTCGAAAAAGTCTCCGGCGAGTGCCGAACCCGTCATTGACAGCGTCAGCAGCATGAACCGAGCGGATGCGGCCATGGTTCTCGTATTGCAAATTGTCATGTTTCTCTCCCCTTCTGGTCACAGGAAAAAGTGCAATGCCCCCAGTGGATTATAACATTAACAAAACCTTAACGTGTATATTTTTTCAAAAATCAATTTATGCGTGTATTTTTATCAGTGAGGTTTTGAGCAGGCTTCCATGTCTGGCGGCTCTGTTCGAAACCACTCTGAAATCGATCTTCCATCGCCCGACGCGCGCTGGAAAGGCACGTAAAACTCTGAGGATTTTTGGTCGAAAGGCATGGGCTGTTTTCAACGCGAAACATTTGTTTCACAAATTGACAATGTAAAAAACAAATGAAACAGTAACCGGATGGAAACCATTTCGCCGCCCCAGCTCCGCACAGCAATCTCGGCCAATTATGCCGAGCTGAGCGACGCCTTGCGGACGGCGGCTGATTATATTGCGGAAAATCAGGTGGAAATCGCCACGCGCAGCCTGCGATCCGTCGCATCTGCCAGCGGTGTGTCACCGGCCAGCTACACCCGGCTTGCCAGGGCACTGGGCTTTTCCGATTACGAAGAGCTGCGCGAGCAAGCCCGGAACGAATTGAGCCACCGAGGACGGGACACGTTTCAGGACAAGGCCCGGAAGCTTCGCTCCGATGCCGACCAGCCTTTACTGCCGCGCCAGGTTTCCGCGTGTATCGACAACATCAAGGCGCTGGTGGACGACATCGATCCGGCTGTCCTTGATGCTGCCGTCGACCGGCTCAGCCAATCCCGCAAGATCGTCCTGATCGGCGCCCTCGCCTCTGCGGGTTTCACGGACTACTTCGCCTATTTGGCCAAGTGGTTCGACGACAGGTGGATCGTCGCAGGACGCAACGGCGCCACGCTTGGCAGCACGCTGGCCGGGATTACATCCGACGATACGGTGATCGTGTTATCCAAGCACCCATACGCCCACCGCTCGGTACGTGCGGCAAAAGTCGCGGCAGGAAATGGTGCAAAGGTGATTGTACTGACCGACAGCCATGCCTTTCCAGGGTTGCAATTCGCGAATTACCACTTCATACAACGCACTGAAAGTCCTCACTTTTTCTCGTCTTACGCAGCCACGCTTGTGCTCATCGAAACCATAACAGGCATGCTGGTTGCGCGGGCCGGAGCCGAGGCGGAAGCCCGGATCCAGGAGGTCGACAGACACAATCGTCTGCTCGACGAATTTGAAAACGTCTAGCGTGGACCGCCACGCCGGATACAAGAATTCAAACAAAGGGAAGCCAAGTCAAATGATGATGAAACTGAACCTTGCGGGCGCCGTTCTGGCGACCAGCATCGCATTCACCGGCGCAGCCTCTGCAGAGCAATTCATCACCATCGGCACCGGTGGTGTGACTGGCGTTTACTACCCGACCGGCGGCGCCATCTGCCGGCTGGTCAACAAAGGTCGCAAGGAGCACGGCATCCGCTGCTCCGTGGAATCCACCGGCGGGTCTGTCTACAACATCAACACGGTTCGCGCAGGCGAGCTGGAATTCGGTGTTGCCCAGTCCGATTGGCAGTACCACGCCTACAACGGCACCTCGAAGTTCGAGGAAAAAGGTCCGTTTGAGGACCTGCGCGCCGTCTTTTCCGTGCATCCCGAGCCGTTCACCGTCGTTGCCCGCGCCGATAGCGGCGTCAAGTCCTTCGAGGACCTGAAAGGCAAGCGCGTCAACATCGGCAACCCGGGTTCCGGCCAGCGCGGAACCATGGAAGTTCTGATGGAAGCCATGGGCTGGTCCACGGACGACTTCGCGCAGGCAACCGAGCTGAAGGCTGCAGAACAGTCCGCGGCCCTGTGCGACAATCAGATCGACGCCATGGTCTACACGGTCGGCCACCCGTCCGGTTCCATTCAGGAAGCCACCACCGCGTGCGATTCCAACCTCGTGACCGTTGACGGCCCGGTCGTCGACAAGCTGATCGAAGACAACAGCTACTACCGCAAGGCCACCATCCCGGGTGGCATGTACCGCGGCAATGACGAGGACATCAACACCTTCGGCGTCGGCGCGACCTTCATCACGTCTGCAAAGGTTGACGATGAAGTCGTCTATACGCTGGTCAAGTCGGTGTTCGAGAACTTTGATGCATTCAAGAAGCTGCATCCTGCGTTCGCCAACCTGAAGCCGGAAGAAATGGTGAAGGACGGCCTGTCCGCACCGCTGCATCCGGGTGCTGCGAAGTACTACAAGGAACAGGGCTGGATCAACTAAGCCCTATCAACAATGCGGGTCCGGACCAAGTCCGGGCCCGTTTCTCTGCCACGGCCCGGTAAACGTCACCTGGGCCAAGGTGTTTCTTGAATGAATTGTCGGATGCCACGGGCTGCGTGGCAATCGGGTGCCAGCCTTGCGCAACGCCGTCGTTGCGCTTCAGCCGGAAGACCGGGGGAACTTCATGTCTGAACAGAACCAGCCGAACGGACGGGATCAACGACAGGGTCTATCCGAAGAGGAACTTCAGGAACTCGTCGCCTCCTCCGATTCCGGGTCCAGAAACCCTGCGGGATCCGTCGGGATCATGATCGCCACCGTGGCGCTGATATGGTCCTGTTTCCAGGTTCTGCTCGCCTCCCCCATCGTCTATTACGTGCTGCCGTCGGACATCATCAACAACAGCCGACAGGTTCACCTGGCCTTCGCGATGTTCCTCGCCTTCATGGCGTACCCGGCGCTCTCGAGCAGTCCCAGGCATCGCGTCCCGATCCCGGACTGGTTTCTGGCGATTTTCGGTGCCTTCATTTCGCTGTACGGCTTTTTCTTCTACGACAAGATCGTCGCCAACGGCGGCCTTGCGGATGACACGGACAAGTGGTTCGCACTTGCCGGCATCGTCGTCCTCTTCGAAGCGGCACGCCGGGCCCTTGGCCCTGCCATGGCCATCGTCGCGACGGTTTTCCTGCTTTACGTGTTCTTCGGCTCTTCCGAATGGGTCCCGGAAGTCATTCGCTGGAAAGGCGCTTCGCTGCAAAAGGCGATGAGCCACATGTGGATCACCTCTGAAGGCGTCTTCGGCATCGCCCTCGGGGTCTCTACCAAGTTCGTGTTCCTTTTCGTGCTCTTTGGTGCCTTGCTGGATAAGGCGGGCGCGGGCAACTACTTCATCAAGATGGCCTTTGGTGCCCTTGGCCACCTGAAGGGCGGACCTGCAAAGGCCGCCGTCGTCGGCTCTGCCGCCACCGGCCTCATTTCAGGCTCATCCATCGCGAACGTCGTCACCACGGGCACATTCACAATTCCGCTGATGAAGCGGGTCGGCTTCACGTCCGAACAGGCCGGATCCGTGGAAGTTGCCTCTTCGGTCAACGGCCAGATCATGCCGCCGGTGATGGGTGCCGCCGCCTTCCTGATGGTCGAGTATGTCGGCATTTCCTATGTCGACGTGATCACCCATGCCTTTTTGCCAGCCGTAATTTCCTACATCGCGCTGGTCTATATCGTGCACCTGGAAGCCGTGAAGCGGAACATGCCCACCATCGGGCACAAGACGGTCTCGACCCTGCGCACGATCATCGGCATGTTCGTGTTTTTCGCCGCCTTTGCAGCCCTTTGCTACGGCGTGCAATATCCGGTCGGCTGGATCGTGGCTCTGGTGCCGGAAGGCGCTTCCTGGATCCTCGCGCTGCTGGTTTTCGTTGCCTACCTTGCACTTCTGAAACTGGCTGCGAGCGTCGACGATCTTCATCCGGACGATCCCAACGCAAAGGAAATCACGCTTCCGGATATCTCACAGATCTACAAGGCGGGGCTCTACTACCTGCTGCCGATCGTCGTGCTGGTCTACTTCCTGATGATCGAGCAGAAATCTCCGGGCCTGTCCGCCTTCTGGGCAACAGCCCTGCTCTTCGCGATCCTCCTGACCCAGCGGCCGATCAAGGCGATGTTCCGGGGCGAGAACGAAACCGTCGAAGCCTTCAAGGCAGGTTTCCACGATCTTGGCCAAGGCATGATTGACGGCGCGCGCAACATGATCGGCATCGGTCTTGCGACGGCGACCGCCGGCATCATCGTCGGTACGGTGACCCTGACCGGCATCGGCCAGGTGATGGCAGATCTCGTCGAGTTCGTTTCCGGCGGCAATCTCGTACTGATGCTGGTCTTCGTCGGCATCCTGTCGCTAGTACTCGGCATGGGCCTGCCGACCACCGCAAACTACATCGTGGTCTCCTCGCTGATGGCCGGTGTCGTGGTCGAGCTCGGCGCGCAGTCCGGGCTGATTGTGCCGCTCATTGCCGTTCACCTGTTCGTCTTCTATTTCGGCATCATGGCCGATGTGACGCCACCAGTGGGGCTGGCCTCCTTTGCCGCGGCGGCGGTGTCGGGGGGCGATGCGATCAAGACCGGGTTTACCGCATTCTTCTATTCTCTGCGGACCGTCGCTCTGCCCTTCGTCTTCATCTTCAACACCGACCTTCTCCTGATCGATGTCACGGTGACCCAGGGCATACTCGTGTTCATCATGGCGACAATAGCGATCCTGGTGTTTACCGCGGGCACGATGGGCTATTTCCTCACCAAGAACAGGATCTACGAAAGCGTCGCCCTGGTGCTGATTGCCTTTATTCTGTTCCGCCCGGATTTCTTCATGAACCGGATCCAGCCCCCCTTCGAGATCGTCGCTCCGGATCATTTCGTCCAGGCGGTTGGCGATGCACCAGCTGGCAGCGAGATCCGTCTGGTGCTGAGCGGTCCGGATTTCGACACCGGCAAAACGATGGAGACGCGCATTGCCATTTCACCGGGAACGGAAGACGGCGGCGAAGCCAGGCTGCAGGCGCTCGGCCTGACAACCCTCGAAGAAGACGGCGTTCTGAAGCTCGAGGAACCCTTTCCGGGCACACCCTACTTCGAACAGCTCGGAACATTCGACTTCTATGGTGACGAACCCGTGGTCGTGAAGGAAGCCCGGCTTGAAGCCGATCAGATGCCCAAGGAACTGATCTATATTCCGGGTCTCCTGCTTCTGGGCATTGTCTTCATGCTCCAGCGTGCTCGCGCAGGCCGCACCAACCGTGAAGAAGGAGTAGCGGCATGACGAAATCCATCCTGTGTGCTGTCGACGTCCAGCAGGATAACGACACCAAGGTTCTGGAAACGGCCGACAAGCTTGCCCGTCTGGACGATGCCCAGCTCGATGTGATCACCGTTGTCCCGAGCGCCGGCATCAATCTCGTCGCATCCTATTTTGACGAGAACTTCCAGGGCCAGATGGTGGCGGAAACCCGGAAGAAGCTGGTCGAAAAGGTCTCCAGCATTCTGGGGGCCGAAAGGAACAGCGAAATCCGGCATCTGGTCGCGACCGGTTCGATCTATGAAGAGATCCTGGAAGTGGCCAAGAAAACCGAGGCAGACCTCATCGTGATCGGTGCTCACCAGCCGCATTTGAGTGAATTCCTGCTCGGGCCGAATGCGGCCCGGGTCGTGCGGCACTCCAAATGCTCGGTCTACGTGGTGCGGAACTGACGCATCAGCTTTTTGCGAGCAATGCTGATTTCAGCCTCTCGGCCTCCAAGCCGAGCGGCCGCATGTTGGGCCAGGCAATGAAATAGCCCATGCCCGTGGCAAACGTGGCACCGTCCAGCGGCACGAGACGGCCCGAGGAAATCTCGTCCCCCAGCAACGGCAAGGCGCCAAGCGCAAGTCCCTGCCCCTTCAAGGCTCGTCCGATGGACTGGTTGTAACTTGCACACAAGTGAACCGGCCACTCCTTGAGGTCTGCACGGCCGGTGCGCTGGATCCACCCTGGCCAGTCTATCCAGTTGGGCGCCAGCCGCGGATAATTGAGAAGCGGCGGACGTTGACCCAATTCGCCAGGCTGCATGGCCTTGATGATGTCCGGCGTTCCGACAGGAACCAGGACCTCCTGAAACAGCACCTCGGACTGCCAGCCCGGAAAACGGCCATCGCCGTGCAGGATGACAAGGTCGTGCTCCGGCTTGAGCAGGTCTCCAAGATCATCCGCCGTTGCAAGGTTGAACAGACAGGCCTCTTCAGACAGCGCAAAGGCCTTCAGCTTCGGCTGCAGCCAGAAAGCGGCCAGCGCTGTTACGGAAGCAATCCGTACCACAGGCCTCTCCGGAACCTTCAGCACGCTCAGTGCCTGCGTCAGATAGTCCAGTGTCATCCCGGTTTTCTCGGCCAGATATGCACCTGCCTCGGTTGGTTGAAGCCGGCGACCCGACCGCTCGAACAGGTCCACCCCAAGCCAGACCTCCAGTTGCCGGATGCGTTTGGAAACGGCCGCCTGGGTCACGAACAGCTCTTCGGCAGCCTCTGTGAAATTCAGATGGCGCATGGCGGCTTCGAAGAACACCAGCGTGTCGAGCGGCGGAAGAGATTTTCGATAGGCCTGCATTACTTCAGGTTATCCATTCAACTGAATTTTTCCAGCCTTTTAAAGCACACGCCGCCACTGGATATTCCATCTGGTTGAATTGGAGACAATGACAGATGGCGGAACTGGACTGGCACGCGGAACGCAGCGACCTTCAAGGCCTGGCACAATTCGACAGGGCTCCCGAGGTGGAGGGTATAGACCTAGTCGCCGTGCGCACATACCGGCAGCAACGGGTGCGGCAGAAAATGGCCGAATACAACGTGGATGCAGTGATCCTGTCTGACCCGGTCAACATCCGCTACGCGACCGGCACGCGGAACATGCAGGTGTTTTCCATGCGCAATGCTCCCTCGCGCTACCTGCTCCTGACCCAGAACCGCTCCATTCTCTTCGAATTTACCGGCTGCCTTCATTTGGGAGAAGGTTATGAGACCGTCGACGAGGTCCGTCCGTCGAAGACCGCAAGTTTCGTTGCCGCAGGGCCGCACATCGCCGGGCGTGAACGCGCCTGGGCGGCCGAAATGGCGGACATGATCCGGCGGTTGACAGGCCTGAAGGACGCCACTTTGGGGCTGGAAAGGCTAAATGCGGGAACTGCCATCGCGCTGAAGGATGCCGGGCTCAAGGTAGTTGATGCTCAGGAGCCCGTGGAAATGGCACGAGCGATCAAATCACCTGAAGAAATGAAGTGCGTGATCGCGTCCTTGCGCGCGACAGAGACCGGTGTCGGAATGCTGCGCGAGGCAATCCGCCCCGGCATGACAGAGGCTGAACTCTGGTCAGTGCTGCACAAGTCGATCATCGAACAGAATGGCGATTATGTCGAAACGAGGCTCCTGAATGCAGGAGCACGCACAAACCCCTGGTTCCAGGAAACATCGGACAACGTCATTGGCGCGAATGAGCTGATCGCGCTCGACACGGATGTGGTCGGTTGCCACGGCTATTACGCCGACTTTTCGCGCACCTTCCACTCCGGCCCGGACCGGCCGACTGACACCCAGCGCGAGCTTTACAAGGTGGCCTACGAGCAGGTTCACCACAACATAGGCATCCTGAAACCCGGCATGAGCTTTCGCGATTATGCGGACCATGCCTGGAACATTCCCGACCGCTATTATGCCAACCGGTATTACCTGTCTGCACACGGCTGCGGAATGACCGGTGAATATCCCTACCTCTATCACCATGGCGACTTTCCGGACGCCGGGTATGACGGCATCGTGGAGCCGGGCATGACACTGTGCGTTGAAAGCTACATTGGCGAGGAAGGTGCCAAGGAAGGCGTGAAGCTGGAGCAACAGGTCCTGATCACCGAAACCGGCATCGAGACTCTGTCCCGGTTTCCTTTCGAGGCCCATCTTCTGGCTTAGGGCGCGGCTCTGCCCGGCTCAGCTCCGGAGAGCCAGGATCAGGGCAAATACACCGACGAAAACAAGGCTTGCGGCCCAGACCCTGTCGAGGTTGAACCATGCCTGTTGCAGGAACCGCAGGCCCAGCCAGCAATAGACACCGATGGCCAGAAGACCGCCGGCGAGTGCCATGGCAAGCGTATGAACGGCTGCAACGAGCAATGCCATCCTCACATCCGCCCCCATGAGCGTACCCGCCGCGGTGTGGCCGGCTTCCTGTTCCATCGCGCAGATGCCCAGATAGATCGGCACCAGCATCAGCCCGGCCCCATGGGCGATCGCCACCAGAAAGGACCATAATCCGAGCTTTGCCGGTGAGATCCGGGCCAGAAACCGCGGATGGCGATCGACGATCAGCAGGTACAGCCCCATGCCGATCACCAGACAGGCGGCGCCGATCCGGATTTGCCGCTCCAGGCTCACCAGCGCGACCATTGCCGAAAAGGGAAGCAGAATAACCAGCATCGCCGCCAGGTGCCCGGCTGCCAGCAGCATCAGCGCACGCGGCAAGGCGAGCGCGCGCTGCTCCATAAGGGCAGCCGACACTGCAAGGGGCCAGCCCATTCCCGGGTTCAGGCCATGATAGAGCCCCGATGCAATGACGGCCCACCAAAGGGCCGTCACACTCGCCTCGTCCAAAACCTAGACCGACGGGAAGCAGAAACTGTCGGTTGAGCAGTCGCCGCCCTCAAGCCGGATCTGGTGTGACCGGTAGCCCTTTGGAAAGTCGACCCAGAAATCCGGATCGAGCGACAGACCGCCACCGGCACCGACGCGGGCCATCACCATCGCCGCGCCGCCCTCGCCAGGATAAAACTGCTCATCCCAGGTGGAATAGAGTGAATTTGTCCAATAGACCCGCTGGCCGTCCCGGCTGATCTCGACCATCTGCGGTCCATAACCGAATTCCTTGCCGTTCGGATGTTTTGTCTTTTTCACAATTCCGCCGATCTCGACCTTGCCGGCAAGCGTCGGGTTCATCGGATCGGAGACGTCGTACTGGTGCATCTCGCCCGTACCCCAGCAGGCAACGTAAAGATACTTGTCATCGAGGCTCAGATCGATGTCGGTCACCAGGGGCGGAACGGCGGAAAAGCCTTTCAGGAGTTCGGGAAGGTCTGCCGGATCGGCTGGTTGCGGATCGATGGTGATGGTCTTTTTGGCTTCAAACGTGCCGTCATCCTTGCGCCACCAGGTGAAGATTGCTCCCTGCAGGTTTGTCGTGTCGACAACGACGCCGCAAAAGCCGAACTGTTTGGCGGGATCGTGGGCAGGACGAACCTCGAGGGCCATCTGGTGGTTTGCGCCAAGATCGATTGTCTGGATGTTCTTCCGCCCGCGTAGATCCCAGAAATGCAGGCTGTGGCCGTATTTGTTGGACAGGAGGTCTTCCGCGACAAGGCCGTTCTCGAACTGCGGCGGCAGTCCCCACTCCGACGATACCATGTAGTCCCGCGGCAGATTCCACCAGAAGTCATAGTGTTTGTCCTGGATGCCGCGATCCATTTCATACCGGCCGAGAATGTCGAAGGTCTCGCAGTCCATGATGAAGATGCCCGGAGGTCCGTCGGTGCCGTCAGCGCCGCCTCCGCCGAGGGTCGAGACATAGATGCCTTCCGGGCCGCAATGGATCGTGTGCGGGCGGGAGTAGCCTGTCTTGGCGAACACTTCTTCCGGTTCGATGATCTTGTGAATCTTTGCCTGAAGTGGCTCTTTCACGTCGATAATGTAAATACGCGACGACCGGATGCCCGGAATAATCAGGTAGCGGCGTTCCAGAAAGGCGTGCCCCGTTAATGGCGACAGCGCCGAAGAACAGGCGTTCCAGCCGAAATGGTGGAATTCGTCCCCCTTGTTCGGCATGAAGACGGAATGCACGATCTTGCCGTAGTCAGGGCTTTGCGGATCGACATTGACGACGGCAAGGCCATCGGGCTGCGAGAAATCGGGACTGAGCATCAGGGTAAAAGCCAGCTTTTCAACCGGCGCTTCCATCGCCATCCGCGGCGTCGGATAAAAGCTCGGATCGGGTCTCAAATTCATGTCGTCCTCCCTAAACTTGATGAAATTCAAGACGGGCTGTCCGCAGTCATTTTTGTTTTTGCCGACCTCCCGAATGTGTCTCCAGTGCTGCTTGTCAGGCCTTTGCGCTCGAACCCTGGTGACGCTCGTCTGAGTGACCAACGGCTTTTCCGATCGCGTTTGGAAAAGAATGCCTCAAATAAGACCTCGGGTCGATGGCGAAAACGCATCCTAACTTTGCAAAGGTACGCAGAACAGGAAACCACCAACCCGGCTTTTGCAGCAACCTGATTTTCGCAGCACCTGTTTTGAAACAATTATTTGCCTCTCCCCCAAAAACAGGCCTAGGCAATCCTGCCATTGCCGCCTACTTAATCGTAAGATTGCGATGGATCACGCTGATTGTTGTTCCGTCCATTGCTTCCGTTTACCGCCCGACCCGTTCCGGAGACCCTTGCCCATGAGTGACCCGACCTACACCCCGCCCAAAGTCTGGACCTGGGAACAGCCAAGCGGCGGCCAGTTCGCCAACATCAACCGGCCCGTATCAGGTGCAACCCACGAAAAGGACCGGCCCGTCGGCAAGCATCCGCTTCAGCTTTATTCTCTGGCGACCCCGAACGGCGTCAAGGTGACGGTGATGCTTGAGGAGCTGCTCGCGCTCGGTCACAAAGGCGCCGAATATGATGCCTGGCTAATCAAGATCAACGACGGCGACCAGTTCTCCAGCGGCTTCGTGGAAGCAAATCCGAATTCCAAGATTCCGGCGCTCGTCGATCACTCGACTGCAACACCGACGCGGGTATTCGAGTCCGGCTCCATCCTGTTGTATCTGGCTGAGAAGTTCGGCGAATTCCTGCCCAAGGACCCGGCGAAGCGCACCGAAACGCTGAACTGGCTGTTCTGGCAGATGGGATCGGCTCCCTATCTCGGCGGCGGATTCGGTCACTTCTACGCCTATGCGCCGGAAAAGTACCAATACCCTATCGACCGTTTCGCCATGGAAACCAAGCGCCAGCTCGACGTCCTCGACAAGGCCCTTGCCGAACGTCCCTATATCGCCGGCGACGACTACACCATCGCGGACATGGCGATCTTCCCCTGGTATGGCGGCATGGTGCTCGGACGCGCCTATGGTGCAGCGGAATTCCTCTCCGTTCACGAATACAAGAGTCTTCTGGCCTGGGCGGAGAAAATCGACGCTCGCCCGGCGGTTGTTCGCGGACGCAAGGTGAACCGGACCTGGGGTGAAGATCACGAACAGCTTCCGGAGCGTCATGATGCCGCGGACCTGGACGCGAAAGTCGCGCTGGACCCGGCTGCCGAATAAATTTTGATCCGGCAGCGGCTCTTTCCCCAAGAACCGCTGCCGGAAATTTAAACACGACCAGTCTTTGGTCAATATGCTCGGATATTTGTATAGGGTCAGGAAAATTTACTATTTCCGGGCTCAATTTGAGTATTCCGGCCACCAGATGCCGGTCCACACAGTTTCCGATACCCCTATTTTGTAAATCCCGTGAAATTTATATCGCACTGCTCTCACTGTGCAGTGCGAAAATACCCTCCAAATTCAATCGGAAGACACCTTGTCATAAGTAAAATTTTCGTTTCTAAATTCGCAGCACGTTTGTGAGGGACAGGACGCACGGGGGGAGCATGTTCGCCAGACCGGCAAACTTGCCCTCAACAAAGGCCAATTCCTCGACACTTGCTGGAGAGACGTATGCCAGAAGCCCTTAAGATCGGCACACCAAAGGAAACCTTCCCCGGGGAGAACCGTGTGGCGATGACCCCCGAATCCGCAAAGCAGCTGCAGAAGCTCGGCTTCACCTGCATGGTGCAAAGCGGAGCCGGAGTTGCCGCCGGTTTTTCCGACCAGGCTTATGAAGAAGCCGGAGTTGAAATCGTCAAGACTGCTGCGAGCCTTTGGAAGAAATCGGACATCGTGACCAAGGTTCGTCAGCCGGACGACAAGGAACTGGGCTACCTCACCAAGGACAAGACCCTGATTTCCTTCTTCAACCCGGGTGGCAACGCCGACGGGCTGGAGAAAGCGAAGGAATCGGGTGCGAACGTGATCGCCATGGAAATGGTGCCACGTATCTCGCGCGCCCAGAAAATGGATGCGCTCAGCTCCATGGCCAACATCGCCGGCTACCGGGCCGTGATCGAGGCAGGCAACAATTTCGGCCGCTTTTTCACTGGCCAGATCACCGCTGCCGGCAAGGTTCCGCCTGCAAAGGTTCTGGTTGTCGGTGCGGGCGTTGCAGGTCTTGCTGCCATTGGCACATCCACCTCACTCGGCGCAATCACCTATGCGTTCGACGTGCGCCCGGAAGTGGCGGAACAGGTCGAATCCATGGGCGCGGAATTCGTCTATCTGGATTTTGAGGAAGAACAGCAGGATGGTGCCGCGACCGGCGGTTACGCCAGCGTCTCCTCACCGGAATTCCGGGAAGCCCAGCTCGCCAAGTTCCGGGAGCTGGCCCCGGAGATGGACATTGTCATCACCACGGCGCTGATCCCCAACCGGGACGCCCCGAAGCTGTGGCTGGAAGACATGGTCAAGGCCATGAAGCCGGGTTCGGTGATCGTCGACCTTGCAGCCGAACGCGGCGGCAACGCGGAAGGTACTGTCAAGGACGAGAAGATCGTCACCGAGAACGGTGTCACCATCATCGGCTACACCGACTTTCCCTCGCGCATGGCTGCCCAGTCGTCCACGCTGTACGCCACCAACATCCGCCATATGCTGACCGACCTGACGCCCGAGAAGGACGGTCAGATCGTTCACAACATGGAAGATGACGTCATCCGCGGCGCGACCGTGACCCATCAAGGCGAGATCACCTTCCCACCGCCTCCGCCAAAAGTGCAGGCGATCGCGGCAAAATCGAAGGAAAAGCCGAAGGAACTGACGCCGGAAGAAAGGCGCGCGCAGGAAACTGCCGCTTTCAAGGCGCAGACGAAACAGCAGGTGACCCTGCTGGCCGTCGGCGGCCTGCTCCTGATGCTGGTTGGCCTAATCGCGCCGGCCAGCTTCATGCAGCATTTCATCGTCTTTGTCCTGTCGGTGTTTGTCGGCTTCCAGGTCATCTGGAATGTCAGCCACTCGCTGCACACGCCGCTGATGGCTGTCACCAATGCCATTTCGTCGATCATCATTCTCGGCGCCCTGATGCAGATCGGATCCGGGTCCTTCCTGGTGATCCTGCTGGCAGGTCTCTCCGTTTTCATGGCCGGGATCAACATCTTCGGCGGTTTCCTCGTCACCCGGCGCATGCTCGCCATGTTCCAGAAATCCTAAGGAGGCCGGCAGATGGAATTCGGTTTCACGACCGCCGTTTACGTTGTTGCGGCTGTTCTGTTCATCCTGTCCCTGGGAGGCCTTTCCGGCCAGGAAAGCGCCAAGCGCGCCATCTGGTATGGCATCGCCGGCATGGGACTGGCCGTTGTCGCCACCCTGATCGGACCGGGCTCCGGCCTTTGGCTGCTGTCCCTCATCCTGATCGCCGCTGGCGGGATCATCGGTTATTTCGTGGCGCAACGCGTCCAGATGACCGAAATGCCCCAGCTTGTCGCGGCCATGCACTCGCTTGTGGGTCTGGCCGCCGTCTTCGTCGGCTACAATGCCTATATCGAACTCGGCAACGTGCTGGCGATGGGCGAAGAAGAACGCCATGCGCTTGAAGGCTTCGCCGCTATCCTGGCGCACAAGACACCGATCGAACAGTCGATCCTGAAGGTCGAAGTGTTCCTCGGCGTCTTCATTGGTGCCGTCACCTTTACCGGCTCTGTCGTCGCCTTCGGCAAGCTGGCCGGCAAGTTGACGTCCAAGGCAGAAAAACTGCCGGGCGGTCACATGCTGAACGCGAGTGCGGCAGCGCTCAGTGTCATTTTGTTGCTGATGTTCCTGAACGGCGCCGGCATCTGGACCCTGGTCCTGATGACGCTGCTGGCTTTCTTCATCGGCTATCACCTGATCATGGGCATCGGCGGCGCCGACATGCCGGTGGTGGTGTCGATGCTGAACTCCTATTCGGGCTGGGCCGCGGCTGCCATCGGTTTCTCGCTCGGCAACGACCTGCTGATCGTCGTCGGCGCGCTCGTGGGTTCGTCCGGTGCGATCCTCTCCTACATCATGTGCAAGGCGATGAACCGGTCGTTCGTTTCCGTCATTCTCGGCGGTTTCGGCAACACCACCGGTCCGGCCATGGAAGTGGAAGGCGAGCAGATCGCCATCGACAGCGACGGCGTTGTCGCGGCACTCGAAGATGCCGACAGCGTCATCATCGTTCCGGGCTACGGCATGGCGGTGGCCCAGGCGCAGCAGTCGGTCAGCGAGCTGACCAAACGTCTGCGGGCCAAGGGCAAGGAAGTTCGTTTCGCGATCCACCCGGTCGCCGGTCGCCTGCCCGGGCACATGAACGTGCTCCTGGCCGAAGCCAAGGTTCCGTACGACATCGTTCTGGAAATGGACGAGATCAACGAGGACTTCCCGTCAACGGATGTCGTGATCGTCATCGGCTCCAACGACATCGTCAACCCGGCGGCCCAGGAAGACCCGAACTCGCCGATCGCCGGCATGCCCGTTCTGGAAGTCTGGAAGGCAAAGCAGGTCTTCGTTTCCAAGCGCGGCCAGGGAACGGGCTACTCCGGTATCGAGAACCCGCTGTTCTACAAGGAGAACACGCGCATGTTCTACGGCGACGCCAAGGCCAGCCTAGACAAGCTGCTCACCCAGATCGGCTAAGGTTGAAGGCAGAAAAACCAAAAGCCGCTCCGGGAAACCGGGGCGGCTTTTTTCGTTGACTGAACCCCGCCCCCCCCCTCACCGTCACTCCGGTCGAGTGCCACCATAGTTGCCCGCTGATCCGGCAATCCAGACATCAGAGTGAGCGCAGCGAATTCATCCCCTCGATAGATCGGGTTCGGTGTGCTGTTGAAACGAGCATGTCCGGATGTCGGATCGACGTTCGATTTCACTTCAGCTGTCCGGAATGACGGCCCTTAAAGACAAAGGCCTTCCGGATCTCTCCGGAAGGCCTTCAGATCGTCGGGTTTTCCTGAAACTTAAGCCCGCAACCGGGCCCCGTCCTTGTCGAAATAGAACGACTTGTCTTTCGAGATACCGAAGCTCAGCTCACTGCCCGGCTTGATGGCGTGCTGGCCGAACAGCCGTGCGGTGATCTGGTGTCCGTCCACCTTTGCGATCACATTGGTGTCCCCACCCAGCTGTTCCACATGCTGGACCGCGGCCTTGAGTTGCCCCTGCTCGCTCACAAACAGATCCTCCGGACGGATCCCGAGCGTACGGCTATCGCCTTCGCGCACGAGACTGGCAGGAATGAAGTTCATGGCCGGAGACCCCAGAAAACCGGCGACGAACTGATTGACCGGATTGTTGTAGAGTTCCATCGGACTGCCGATCTGCTCGACGCGTCCCGCGCGCAGGACCACAATCTTGTCCGCCAGCGTCATGGCTTCGGACTGGTCATGGGTCACATAGATCATCGAGGTCTTGAGCTGCTGGTGCAGGTTGGCGATCTCGAGCCTTGTGTTCATGCGCAGCGCCGCATCCAGGTTGGACAGCGGTTCGTCGAACAGAAACAGCTTCGGGTGACGCACGATCGCCCGGCCGATCGCAACACGCTGGCGCTGACCGCCGGACAGTTCCGAGGGATACCGGTCGAGATAGTCCTCAAGGTTCAGCATGCGGGTCGCTTCGGCAACGCGCTGTTCGATAACCTGCTTGCTCTGCTTTTCCTGCTTGAGCGCGAGGGTCATGTTGTTGCGCACGTTCAGATGCGGATAAAGCGCGTAGCTCTGGAACACCATGGCGATGCCGCGCCTGGACGGTGGGGTCGTATTGACGACGTCCCCACCGATGGTGACCTCGCCGGAGGAGACGTCTTCCAGACCCGCGATTACCCGCAACAACGTGGATTTGCCGCAGCCGGACGGCCCGACGAAGACGACGAATTCACCGTCTTCCACCTCGAGATTGATGTCCTTCAGGACATGAACGTTGCCGAAAGACTTGTTGACGTTGGACAGGGTTAGCGCCGTCATGGCGTTAGCTCCTTTAGCAAGACAGAATGACCGGTGCGGATGCTCTCGTCGGCGGCAAGGCAAATTGCCAGCGACCGGACGGCATCCTGCATGTGCCGGCTGAGATCGATATTTTCGGAAATCGCACGGAGCATGAACGCCTGCTCGGCGTCGCAGAGTTCCTGGTGGCCGGGTTCACCCGGCAGATCGATGCGCCGGTCGCCTTCAGATCGGTGAACCAGAAGTCCGCCTACCCTGGTGTGGCCGTCGACATCGGCGGATGCGCCCTTGTCGTCCTCGACAATCGAGACGGATCCAGAGGGCGAGACGACATCCTTCACGAAGAAGGCGGTCTCCGACATCATTGGCCCCCAACCGGCTTCGTACCACCCGACAGAGCCATCATCGAAGAAAACCTGAAACTGGCCGTAGTTGTACATGTCCGGCGCAATTTCATCGGAAAGCCGCAGTCCCATGCCGTGAACCTTCACGGGTTCGGCATCGGTGATCTGGCACCAGACATCGACATAGTGCACGCCGCAATCCACAATCGGTGCCGTCGTTTGCATCAGGGCCTTGTGAGTCTCCCACTCAGCGCCCGAGCTTTGCTGATTGAGGTTCATGCGGAAGACATAAGGCCCGCCGAGCCCCCGCGCCTCCTCGATCAGCCGAACCCAGGACGGATGATGTCGCAGGATATAGCCGACAGCGAGCTTGCGGCCGGTTTCTTCGGCGCAAGCGACCACCCGTTTGGCATCTGCAACTGTTGTCGCCAGCGGCTTTTCGACAAAAACATGCGCCCCTGCCCGCATCGCTGCGACCGCGTAATCCGCATGGGTGTCCGAATAGGTGGAAATAACCACCAGATCCGGTTTCGCGGTTTCCAGCGCCTGCGCGTAATCCGTGAAGACCGGATAGCCGGCGAGGTCCGAATGCGTGATCCGGCCCGACCGGTTGACGAGACCGACGATCTCCGCATTTTCGTGTTTGTGATGAGCCAGAGCATGGGAAAGTCCCATGTTGCCGAGGCCGACGATCAGAACCCGGATCATTTAACTGCTCCCGAGGTGATGCCGCGGATGAGCTGGCGGGAAAAGATCACGTATAGAATGAGTACCGGCAGGATCGCCATGGAGAGCGCGGACAGGACCGCGTTCCAGTCGGTGACGAACTGGCCGATGAAGACCTGGCTGCCGAGGGTCAGCGTCTTGGTTTCTTCAGCCGGCGCCAGGATCAGCGGGAACCACAGATCGTTCCAGATCGGGATCATGTTGAACACGGCGACCGTCGCCATCGCCGGACGCACGAGCGGCAGAACCAGACGGAAGAAGATCGTGTATTCCGACAGCCCGTCGATACGTCCCGCGTTCTTCAGATCGTCCGAGACCTGCCTCATGAACTCGCTCAGGATGAAGACGGCCAGCGGCAGGCCCTGCGCCGTATAGACGAGGATCAGGGCCATCAGCGAGTTGACCAGACCGGTTGCGACCATCATTTCCAGAATGGCCACTGTGCCGATCCGGATCGGGATCATGATGCCGAGCGCCAGATAGAGGCCCATCAGCATGTTGCCCTTGAAGCGGTATTCGCTGAGGGCAAAGGCCGCCATTGCCCCGAAGAGCAGAATGAAGGTCAGCGACACCACGGTGACGATCATGGAGTTCTGGAAATAGAGGAAGAAGTCCCCCTGCTTCATGACCGTCTGGTAGCCGATCAGCGAGAAACTGTCGGCATTGGGCAGCGCCAGCGGTTCACGGAAGATCGCCTTGCGGCTCTTGAAGCTGTTGATCAGGATCACGAAGACCGGGAAGAGCGCGATCAGCGTGTAGAGGATCAGAGCGCCGTGCATGGCGGCGGTGTTGAGCGGGTTGGTACGCGCCTTGTTCATGTGACGACCTCCCTTACAGCTGATATCTGCGCATCCGGGTCTGGATGCCGAACAGGTAGAGACAGACGCCGATCAGGATGATCGCGAACATGGCGCTGGCAATTGCCGAACCCATGTAGGGATCGCCCAGCTGAAGCTGGAACCCGAAGAACGTGCGATACATGAATGTGCCGAGAATATCGGTTGAGAAATCCGGTCCGGCCAGCGCTCCCTGCGCCGTGTAGATCAGGTCGAAGGCATTGAAGTTGCCGACGAAGGTCAGGATCGAAATGATGCCGATTGACGGCAGGATCAGCGGCAGCTTGATTTTCCAAAAGGCAGACATGCCGGTGATGCCGTCGATCTCGCCGGCTTCCAGGATCTCTTCGGGAATGGACAGCAACGCGGCGTAGATCAGCATCATGGGTATACCCACGAACTGCCAGACAGATATGAGCGACAGAGTGGTCAGCGCATATTCTTCCTTGCCGAGCCAGGGAGCGAAGAGGGCTTTCAGTCCGACCGCATCCAGCATGGAAGGAGCGATGCCCCAGATCGGCGACAGGATCAGCTTCCAGGCGAAACCGACGATCACAAAGGAGAGGATCGTGGGAATGAAGATCGCCGAGCGATAGAAGGCCGCGAACCGCAGCCGCGGATGGCTGAGAATGGCCGCCAGTGCGATGCCGATCGGGTTCTGAACCAGCATATGAATGATGAAGAACCAGAAATTGTTCCCCAATGCGTTCCAGAACTGCTCCGACCACCGCGGATCGCCCAGAAGCGTGGTGAAATTCTGCAGCCCCACGAAAACGCGCTCCTGGTCAATCTTGCTGTAAAGGGCAAGGCGAAGCGTGTTGAAGAGGGGAAAGATCATCACGGCCGTGTAGACAAGGACCGCTGGGGCCAGAAACACGACGATATGCCAGCGGAAGCGAGGCCTGCTCATAAAAAGCTCCGGTCAAATGCCCCGGGCAGACTGAAACCTGTCCGGGAATAGAGTTCCCGGGCGATCCGAATGCCGCCCTGGGAACCGTTTTCATTTGTGCAGATTACTTCTGCGGCTCGTACCAGCTTGCAAGGCCGTCCTGCAGCTTCTTGCCGAGAGCTTCTGGCGTTTCCGTGCCCTTGATGGCGGCAGCAGATGCACCCCAGGTTTCGTTTTCCAGGTTCGGCGTGCCGCGGGACAGAATCTGGTATGTGGACCGGATGGTGCTTTCGCACTCATTGCGCCAGCTGGCGAATTCCTTCGCAAGCGGATCTTCCAGTTCAACCGGCGTCTTGGACAGCGGGAAGAAGCCCGGCAGAGCATTGCCGAAGATGGTGGCGAATTCCGGAGATGCCACCCATGCCAGGAATTCCTTGGCCTGTTCGGGATGCTCGGTCTTGGCGTTCATGCCGATGCCGATATCGGTGTGATCGGACATGTAGCACTTGTCGCCAGCGTTGCGGAGCGGCGGCTTGAAGGCACCCATTTCGAAATCGGCCTGGGTGTTGAAACCGGAGATTTCCCAGCTGCCGGCCGGATAGATCGCGGCACGGCCGAGCGTGAACAGGTTCTGGCTGTCCGGATAGGTCTGTGCCTCATAGCCATCGCCAAGGTAAGGCGCCCATTTTGCCAGCGTGGCGTAAGGAGCGACCCACTGGTCGTCGGTGAGCTTTTGCTCGCCTGCGATCAGAGCCTTGCGGCCTTCCTCGCCCTTCCAGTAGTTCGGTCCGATGTTGTTGTAGCCCATCGTGGCCGCTTCCCACTGGTCATTGGTGCCCATGGCCATCGGGATGTAGGTGCCGTCTTCCTTGATCTTGTCGAGAGCTGCGAAGAACTCTTCCTCGGTCGTCGGAACTTCGATACCCAGTTCGTTGAACGCGTCCTTGTTGTAGATGAAACCGTGGATCACGGCAGCCATCGGAACACAGAAGCTGGCCGAACCGTCGTCCGTCTGCCAGGCAGCCTTGGCAACGTCGGAGAAGTTGTTCATGGCATCCATGTCGGACAGGTCCACCAGGTGGCCGGCGTCATAGAGTGCCAGGGAAGCGTCGAACGGGCGGCAGGTGATCAGGTCGCCCGCGGAGCCGGCATCGAGCTTGGAATTCAGAACGGCATTGTATTCCGTCGGTGCGGAAGGGGTGAATTTCAACTTGATGCCGGGATGGGAGGCTTCAAAAGCCGGAATGATCTTTTCCTGCCACAGAGCCAGATCGTCGTTGCGCCAGCTTTCGATCGTCAGCGTGACGTCTTCGGCGTAGGCTGCGGATGTAAAGAGCGCAGTGCTGGCCATCGCCAGAGCGAGAATATTGCGTTTCATAAGACACCTCCGAAAAGTTCCATCCATTGCTGGACGTTCAAAATTGTTCGCTCACGGCGTTGGATCCCGTCCCGCTTCCCGGCCCGGCCTGCCCTAATGGGACCTGCCGTTGCCATTCGCGTTTTTGTTTTACCGCCAGATGCAGAACAACATGCGCCGGAGAGCATCAGCTCTCCTGCTCGTTTCATATAATACCTATTTGATACCACTTGTCGACCTATTAGTTTGAAATCGTGAAAATCATTTTTCGCAGGTCGAATCGCCCCCTCAAGTGGTTTATTGGTATTATATTGGAGTTGTTTTTGCGTGTTTTCAGGCTCAGAGGTATTACTTCGCCGCGTCCCGCAACCGCTGAAACGCGGCGGTATTCGGTCTGTCCGGTATTGCCTTGTAAATAACTGGCATTAGAAGGCGTGGAACAAATACTTTAGCCTTCTCGTAAGCTGAGCCACTCAACGCCTGTACCGCCTATCGACGGGAACGGCCTTACCTGAGCAACACATCACCTACTCAGGGTAAGATACTGACCTAAAACTGTATTTTCACTTTTCCCGTGACAACAACATCGAAGACCGGACCAGAGTACCGATTAAATTGCGACCACCGTCACCGTGGACAGATCACACCTGAAAACGAAGCTACAGATGCAGTCCGCCCCCCCCCCCCTGTGGTCTTGAGCGCATCACCCAGAAAAACGTGCTGAAGGCGCTCATGGACTATTGCACCTGACAAAGTCATCTCTTGCCAGCTGCCCTGCCTTCCTGCTCCTGCCGACCTGTCATGGGTGGGCAAAGCTACTGAAAGCGAGCGGAATCAATTCCGGTGAAACGTCACCTCAGCCGAAACATTCGGCATCCGGATAAATGATCCCGATAAGCCGGGGCGCACCCGGAGGTGATCATCCCCTGTCGAACAGGAAATAGTCCGGCCACAGATCCTGAAACGTGCCGATGTCGATTTGCAGCTTGTTGAGATGACTGTTCATATTGGCAACGGCGGCATCTGCGTCGCCATTTTCCATTGCTTCCAGAACAGCAGCGTGTTCGCTGACGATAAGCTCCATTCGGCCTTCTTGCGGCAACGTCAGCCTGCGGTAACGTTCCACCTGAAGCCTGATTTTCTCAATCATGTTCCAGATCCCCGGATAGCCGCTCGCAGCGGCAATACCGGAATGAAAGGCGTTATCCGCTTCGTGGAAGGCCTGTTCGTCGCCGTTGTCAGCAAGTTCCTGCTCGTGCTGGACAATCGCCCTCAGGCCCATCAACTGGCTCTTGCTCGCCTTCATCGTGGCCTCGCGAACGCAGACTTCCTCCAGCGCCTTCCTGGCAACGATAGCCTCATGCAATTCCGAGACGGGAATCCTGGCAACGAAAGTGCCGGATTTGGGGAAGACGTCGACCAGGTTTTCTTCCGCCAGCCGCAGGATCGCCTCGCGAATCGGAGTTCGGCTGATACCGTATTTTTCGGTCAGGTCCTTTTCCGCCAGCGGTGAACCGGGTGGCAGCGTAACGTTGATAATCGCGGTGCGCAGGTCCTGATAGACGATTTCGGAATTGCGGGCTGCCCGCTTGACAGCCCCCGTCACAGTGCCGCGCGGCGGTGCATTTTTCGCCCTCGGCTTACGCGTCTTGCCTCCCGCAGAAGGCGTTTCATCCAGTGTTACGGCCATCGTATTACCAGAAACCGTGTGGTTCGCGCATGCAGGCGCGCTGCACTTATCTGCTTCGAATCTCTACGGTTTCGCCCCTTCTTCTTCGGTTTACTAGCAATCCTGCAAAGGGATGACCAGCCGAATTCGGTTGCATTCTTACTATACGTCATATACGTAAAATAACTTGTATACCAGTTATACAAGATAGGCCGATGGAGTGGAGGAGCTCGACACCGGCCGACGGGAGGACAGACATGATTGGAAGAACGATGAAGCGCGGCCTTCTGGCCGCCGCGATGACATTTGCCTTGGCCGGACAATCCTGGGCGGCGGACCTGAAATGGGCGCATGTCTACGAGGAAGGGTCCAGCTACCATAAGTGGGCGCTGTGGGCAGCAGACCAGATCAAGGAAAAGACGGACGGCCGAGTGACCATTTCGGTCTATCCGGCATCGTCTCTCGGCAAGGAAGCCGAAATCAACGAGGGCCTGACTATCGGGTCCGTCGACATGATCTATACCGGTCCCAACTTCGCCGAACGTGATTATGGCCCGATCGCCATTTCCGATTACCCTTTCATGCTGAAAAACTACGATCACTGGAAAGCCTACCGGGACAGTGATCTCTTCAGTGACCTGTCCGACGGTTACAAGGAAGCAACCGGCCACACGGTGATGGCGATCACCTGGTACGGCTATCGCCATGTGACCTCGAAATTCCCGATTACCAAGCCGGAGGACATGAAGGGCCTGAAGATCCGCGTACCGGATTCACCACTGATGGTTCTGTTCCCCAATGCCGTCGGTGCCAATCCGACGCCGATCGCTTTTTCCGAGGTCTATCTGGCCTTGCAACAGGGTGTTGTCGACGCCCAGGAGAACCCGCTGCCGACAATCAAGTTCAAGAAGTTCTACGAGGTCCAGTCGAACATCAATCTGACCGGCCATATCGGCAATTCGCTGATCATTGTCGTGTCTGAAAACGCGATGGGCCAAATTGGCGACGACGCAGCCATCGTGGACGCTGTCCTGAAGGATGCCGCCGCGCAGAATGCGGACGAGATCTATCAGTCGGAACAAGACCTCGTGCAGTGGTTCGTTGATCAGGGCATCCAGATCAACGAAGTCGACAAGGCCGCATTCCAGGCTGCTGTCGAACCGATCCTCACAGATGAATCCAAGGTGCCCTACACCCAGGAACACTACGAGCGAATGCAGGCTCTCGCTCAATGACACAAAGCGACGATGCCGTGGCAGAACGACCCGAACCGGCCACCGCACAAACGGAGCAAGGGCGCGCGGACAGCGCGCCCGAGCTGCTCCATTTTGACGAGACCGAAACCGACCTCAGCGCGCTGAAATGGATCGATGCCCCCGGCATCCTGGTCTTCTGGATCCTTGCCGTGGTCGTTTTCCTGCAGTTCTTCACCCGCTACGTGCTGAACGACTCCCTTGCCTGGACCGAAGAGGTGGCCCGCTACCTTTTGATTCTGGTCTGTTTTCTGGGGTCGATCACCGCCACACGGCGGGGCGCTCACATCACGCTGGAATTCCTGATGCGCATGGTGCCTCCGCGCCTCGCAAAAGGGCTGACCGTGTTGTCCCAGACGATCACGCTCGGCTTTTTCGCGTCGATGACCTGGATCGGTATCGGGCTGACCCAGAAAACCCGGCAGAAGATGATATCCCTGCCAATCCCGAAGGCCTGGATTTACACGATTTGCGTCATCGCACTCGGGTTGATGGCCTTTTATTCGGCCATTTGGCTGTGGCGGCGCTGTCGCCAAAGCCCTGACGAGCTCGTCCGTTCTCTGGACGACCACCTGCCCACCGATTGAAGAGTTTCCGCTAATGGCCGTCCTGTTCATGATGCTGCTCCTGTTTGCCCTGATGATTGTCGGGGTGCCGGTTGCAGCAGCTCTTGCCCTTGCCTCGCTGGCCTTCGTGCTTGTGGAAGGCCTGCCGCCCATGATCGTGCTGGCAAACATGGTCAACGGCATCAATTCCTTTCCATTGATTGCGGTTCCTTTCTTCATTCTGGCCGGCAACCTGATGAACTCGGCCGGCATCACGACCCGCATCTTCGCCTTCGCCCGCGCGGCGGTCGGCTGGATGCACGGCGGACTGGGTCATGTGAATGTCGGTGCGAGTGTCATCTTTGCAGGCATGTCCGGAGCGGCAGTGGCGGACGCAGGAGGTCTCGGCAATATCGAGATCAAGGCCATGCGCGAAAGCGGTTACGACACGGACTTTGCGGTCGGGATTACCGCCGCATCGTCCACCATCGGGCCGATCATTCCCCCGTCCCTGCCTCTGGTGATCTATGGTGTCATCGCGGACGCCTCCATCGGCCAGCTTTTCATGGCCGGCATCGTTCCCGGTCTGATGATGGCGCTGTCTCTGATGGCAATGGTCGCCTGGTATTCCCGGCGGCGGAATTACCCGCGCGATCTCAATTTCCGCTTTTCGCGGCTTGGCCAGACCTTTCTCGACGCCCTGCTTCCACTCATGACACCAACGATCATCATCGGCGGCATCATGTTCGGTATTTTCACTCCGACGGAAGCGGCGATCGCTGCCGTCGCCTGGTGCATTTTTCTGGGTGTCGGCGTCTATCGGACGCTGAATTTCAGAAAGATCCTCAAGGTTTCATTCGAGACGGTGGAGACGACCGCAGCCATCATGCTGATCGTGGCCGCTTCCACGATTTTCGCCTGGATCCTGACTGCCAACCAGACCGCACGCCACTTTTCCGAGCTGATGGTGGCATTGACGGACAACAAGGTCATTCTGCTCCTGATCATCACGCTGATCGTGCTGGTAATCGGCCTGTTCATGGAAACTATTGCCGCTATCACCATTCTGACGCCGGTGCTGCTTCCGGTGGCTGTCGGCCTGGGTATCGATCCGGTCCATTTCGGGATCATCATGATCCTGAACCTGATGATCGGCCTTCTGACGCCGCCTGTCGGCATGGTGCTTTACGTGCTTTCAAAAGTGGCGCAGGTGCCTTTCGAGCGATGCGTGACGGCAACGGCTCCCTTCCTCATCCCGCTGATCACGGTGCTGCTGCTGCTGACCTTCGTTCCGGCCTTTTCGATGTGGCTGCCGACACTGGTCTATCGGTAGGTGCAAATCGGCTCAATTTTCGGAAGTGCGGTTCACATCCATTTACCGTTGCCGTGTTTGACTGTGCCAATATTCCGCAAGGGAATTTTTGGCACAGCTAGGGGGCCGGAATGTTCGACAGGTTGGCTTTTTCTTTTGCGGCATTTGCAGCCGTCACTTTGACGCTCGACGGCGTTCGCGCCCAGTCCACGGAACCGGTGTTCTACCCGGGAACGAACGAGGGTTTGTTTCTGATCGTCACCGACATCCACTTCGACCCGTTCAGTGATCCGGCCCTCGTGCCGGCGCTGGACAAGAGCCCAGTCTCCGGGTGGACAGAAATTTTCAAGGAGGCTGCCAAAAGCATCAAGAGTTACGGCAATGATGCCACCTACTCGCTGATGATCTCCGCCCTGGATGCGGCGGCAACCCAAGGCATGACCTACGACTACGTGCTTTATACCGGCGACTACCTGAGCCACCACTTCAATGACACCTACCAGAAGACAGCGGGCGACAATCCGCAGGGCGTAACCTCGTTTGCCATCAAGACCACACAATATGTTTCCCAGCTTCTGGGCGATACGTTCGGCGGCATCCCGGTCTATGGCGTTCTGGGCAACGAAGATTCAGCCTGCGGTGACTACCAGCTCGCTCCCGACAGTGCATTTCTTGAAGGTGTCGGCGAGCAGTGGGCAAAGCTGAGCCGTCAACCCGACGGATTCCAGGCGTTCAAGCACGACGGTTTCTACAAGGTTACCCATCCGACGGTTCCGGATCAGGACATCATCGCTCTCAGCAATGTTTACTGGGCCAGGCATTATTCGGACGCCTGCAATACCAAAGAAAGCGACCCGGGCAAGGACGTGATGACCTGGCTGGATGACCAGCTTGCAGAGACACAACAGGCGGGCCGCAAGGCGCAGCTCCTGATGCATGTGCCACTAGGCGCCGATGCCCGCGATACGGCTCGCCATGCGGACAAGGATACGTGTGACGCCAGCATCCACCTCTTCTGGAAAGAGCACTATCTGAAAGACTTTCTGGCGTTGATGACCAAATATGCCGGTATCATCGACTACACGTTTTCCGGCCACACCCATATGGACGGGTTCACCGTTATCAATGATGGCTCGGGCGCACCGTTGATTGCGAACCAGATAACGGCTTCGGTCAGCCCCATCTTCGGCAACAACCCGGCCTTTGCGGTCTTTCTCTATGACAAGACCAACGGAACGGTGAAGGACTCGGCGACCTTCTATCTGACAAATCTGGAAGCTGCGTCGGCAGGCGCGAAGCCGGACTGGCAGCTCGAATACGACTATCGCTCCACATATGCGGTTCAGGACCTGTCGGCCGCAAGCCGCGCTTCACTGGCCAAGACGCTTCAGAACGACGAACCGCTGCGTCAGCGGTTCAGCGATCTCTATGCGGTGCAGTCAGCGAACCCGGAAATCGATCCCGTCAATTGGCAGGCTTACGGCTGCGCGCTCGACGCCACCAGCCGGGATGCTTACAAAGCCTGCTACTGCGGTGGAAACTGACCGCGCACAGCGTAGTACAGGCCGTGAAGTCGCAAGAGCAAACCCAAGGTCTTGCCGTGGAACGCCCCCTTTGAGATTGCCCCGTTCAGGTGGCCAGACTCAGGCGGCCAGGCGTCGGCCATCCGCATCGAACAGATGGGTCTTGTCCAGATCGAGTGCAATCCCAACCGGATCGCCGGATTTCAGAGCAAAGTGTCCATGTTCACGCACGAGCACCTGGCCGATGCCGGGCACATTGGCGTGAATGTTGGTGTCGGAGCCCAGGTGTTCGACCAGTTCGGCCGTTCCTGAGATGTGCGCGGCTTCCGGGGCGACGATGTTGAGATGTTCCGGACGGACACCCAACTCCCTTGCACCTGCCTGTCCATTGGTCAGGCCGAGGACGAGGCTCGCACCGTTCTTCAGCGAGACCCCACCTTCTTTCGGTTCGATGTCGAGGATGTTCATGGTGGGTGATCCAATGAACTGGGCAACGAACTTGTTGGCCGGAGTGTCGTAGAGGTCCAGCGGTGTGCCAACCTGCTGGATATCGCCGGCATTCAGCACCACGATCCGGTCCGCCAGCGTCAGGGCTTCCACCTGGTCGTGGGTCACATAGATCATTGTCGCCTTCAGCCGCTGGTGCAGCCTCGCGATCTCCAGGCGCATCTCGACACGCAGCGCGGCATCCAGATTGGACAATGGTTCGTCAAACAGGAATGCGCTCGGATCGCGCACGATGGCCCGGCCCATGGCAACACGCTGGCGCTGCCCGCCCGAAAGCTGTTTCGGCAGCCGCGCCGTCAGATTGCCGAGGCCAAGCGTCCTGGCAGCTTCCTGCACCTTGCTTACCCGCTCTTCATTGGCGGCTTTGCGGATTTCCAGCGAGAAGCCCATGTTCCGGGCAACATCCATATGCGGATAAAGCGCATAGGACTGGAAGACCATCGCCATGTCGCGGTCACGGGGCGGCACTTCGTTCATGCGTTTGCCATCCACGGTGAAATCGCCACCGGAAATCGGCTCCAGCCCCGCAATCATCCGCAGCAAGGTGGACTTGCCGCAGCCGGACGGGCCAACCAGCACGATGAATTCGCCATCGTCGATGGTGAGGTTGATGTCGCGCATCACCTCGACGGAGCCATAGGCCTTGGCGATGTTTCTGAGTTCGATACGAGCCATGGTCTGGGTCTCCTACCCCTTGACAGCGCCAGAGGTGAGCCCCTGGACCAGATAACGCTGGATGAAGATGAAGAACAGGCAGGACGGCACGAGTGCGAGCACGCCGGCGGCCATCATCTGCCCCCAGTCGACAGAGAATTTCGAAACGAAAGTCAACAGCCCGACCGGGAAGGTCATGGTGTCGTTGGAGTTGATCAGCATGAGCGCGAAGAGCAGCTCGCTCCAGGCCGCGGTAAAGACGAAGCCAAGCGTCGCCCCCAAGCCCGGCAGTGTCAGCGGCAGGATGATCTTGCGGAGCGCTTCGAAACGGGTGCAGCCATCGATCATGCCCGCTTCTTCCAGATCCTTCGGAATGCCGTCGAAGAAGGACTGCATCAGGAAGGTGGCGAAGGGAATATTGAAGGCCGTGTAAACGATGATCAGGCTGGTGAGAGAGTTCAGCAGGCCGACCGCGGCGACGATCTTGTAGATCGGCGCAATGATCATCAGGAGCGGAAACATCTGGGTGATCAGCATCAGCGCGATGATCAGCCGTTTGCCGCGAAAATCGAACCGCGAGAAGGCATAACCGGCAGCGGCCGCAACGGCCGTGGTGATCGCCGCTGTACCGATGGAGACGATGACGCTGTTCTTGAAATAGGACAGGAAGTCCGTCGCGATCAGAACGGTCTCGAAATTCTCGAAGGTGAACTCACTCGGAAAGAGCGCCGTTCCTTCCGTGAAGATCAGCTTGTCCGGCGTAACCGCAATCTTGGCGAGCCAGTAGAGCGGGAAAAGCGCAAAGGCGACGTAGAGCCCTAGTGCCAGATATTTGCCGGTGACCGCCAGGGGCGAGCTTTTGCGAAGGGCACTCATGGAAGCACCTCAGATCTTGACCAGTTTCCGGCGCAGCACCAGAAGGATTGCGGCATAGATCAGCAGCAGACCCAGGAGCGCGACCGCGATTGCGGAGGCATAACCGAAATCGAGTTTCCGGAAGGCGGTGGTGAAAATGTAGGTCGACAGGATCTGCGTCGAATTTGCAGGTCCGCCGCCGGTCATGACGAAGATGAGATCGGCGAAGTTCGCGATCCAGATCGTCCTCAGCATGACGGTGATTGCGATCATCGGTGCCAGGAACGGCAGCGTGATCTTGGTGAAGGTCTGCCAGGCAGTTGCTCCATCGATTTCCGCAGCCTCGTAAAGCTCTCCCGGAATGGATTGCAGCGCCGCCAGCAACGTGATGGCGAAGAACGGAATGCCGAACCAGACATTGGCGGTCACTGGCCCCCACATGGCGAGGTTCTTGTCACCCAGGATGTTGAAAGGTTCCGACAGGATCCCGAGCGCGGCCAGCCAATGCGGCAGTGGTCCGATGGTCGGGTTGAAGAGCCAGGCCCAGGTGAGCGCCGACAGGAACGTCGGGACGGCCCAGGGCAGGAACACCAGTGCCTGAACGATACGTTTGCCGTGGAACTGGGTATTCAGAAGCAACGCGAGGCCAAGGCCCAGGAAAAACTGGAAGAAAATCGACCCGAGCGTCCACCAGAAGGTGTTTGTGAGCGCCAGCCAGAATTTCCGGTCCGACCACAACGCCTCGAAGTTGGCAAAGCCGACCCAGCCCGACTGAAACGGACGCAGCAGGTTGACGGACTGGAAGGCATAGGAAACGCCGATCACCAGCGGCACCAGCATCACCAGGGCAATCAGCACGATTGCCGGGGTCAGGTAGAGATAGGGCTCTACCATGTAACGGAAGTAGAAGGTGGGCCGAGCCCGGGATTTCTTCCCGGGCTCGGCGGTGTCGATTGTGGTCATTGAGCGGCTTTCCAGCGGGCATATTCTTCGGTCAGGAACTCGGCCCATTTGTCGGCCACTTCCTGAGCGGTGATTTCACCCAGGAGCGCTTCCTGGCTGGATTCCAGTGCGATGGAATCCGCGAAATAACCGAACTGCTCCAGATAGGTTGGCATGACCGTCGGGACGTACTGGTCGCCGTTCAGGGTGTCGAACCAGCCCTTGAACTGCTCGGTCTTGAAGTACGGATCCTGTTCGGCACCTTCATGGATCGGAATAACGCCAACGCGCTTGGCCCATTCCTTGTTGGTGTCCGGACTGGAGAGATGCGCAATCAGCTTCCACGAAAGGTCTTCGTTGCTGGTCGTGTCGAACATCGCCCAACCGGCGAAACCAATGGTCGGGAAGGCCTTGCCTGCCGGACCGACTGGCATCGGCACCACTGCGAAGTCTTCCGGTGCCATACGCTCGGCAACGGCGATAAGCGCATCCGGATCCTGGTCGAGGAAAGCGCAGGTTCCAGAATAGAAGCCGGCCACGATCTCGTTAAAGCCCCAGCTGACGGAGTCCTTCGGGGCGTAGCCCTTCTGGTACATGTCGATCAGGAACTGAATGCCTTCGACGGAGCCCGGCTGGTTGAGCGTGCTCTTGCCGTCCTCGTCGAAGAAGGTGTTGTCTCCGTTCATGGTGGCGGCCATCATGATCCAGCCGTTGAGCCCACCAGGTCCGCCACGCAGACAATATCCGTATTTTCCGTCCAGTTCGGACACGGCCTTCGCAGCGTCCATGAACTCCGCCATGGTGCTCGGCGGGTTTTCGACACCGGCTTCGGCCAGCAGTTTCTTGTTGTAGAACATGGCGCGCAGATAGAAGCCGTAAGGGATCATCCGGGCGGTCTTGCCGTCTGTCTGACGGCCCATGTCCAGTGCCTTCTGGGTCAGCGTGCCGCCATATTCCCAGCCTGCGATCTTGTCGTTCAGATCGACCAGCCTGTCCTTGTAGATGCCAGCCCAGCGGTCCGGCATTTCAACGACATCCGGAATATCGCCACCGGCTACCATGGTTGCCAGTTTTTCAAAGGCCTGGCCCCAGGGCAGCGACACGATTTCAACTTCCGTGCCCGGGTTCGCAGCTTCGAAGGCGTCCACTTGCTTCTGCAGCACTTCCGTGCGCTCCGGGCTGGTGATCACTTCCACCAGCTTCAGGGTTTCCGCGCTCGCTGCCGAGCCAGCCAGAAACGCCAACGCGCTAATTGCTCCTATCAGTCCCCTCATGGTTCAACTCCGCTTCTTTCAGGTTTGGTTTGAATTGCGCCGTCTTATGTCCGGGCGCTTTTGCTCAGGGCCGTTTCGAAATCGGCCCAAAGATCGTTGGGGTCTTCCAACCCGAGGCTGAGGCGTACGATCCGGTCGGAGACGCCAAAGCGTTGCATTGAATTCTGTTCACCCGCCTGATTGAGCCCGATCCGTGTCGGCAGGATCAGGCTTTCGAAGCCGCCCCAGCTGACGCCAAGACGGAACAGCTTCAGGCTGTCGGCAAGGTTCGGAATATCGACGTTGTCGTTCAGTGCGACAGACAGCAGCCCCGAACGGCCGGTCAGGCCGGGCACGATATTCGGACCGGGCGAATGCACCGCACTGACATGCGGGTGGTTCGCCAACCGATCGACAAAGAGGTTCGCGGTCGACTGATGCTGACGCATGCGAGGCCCGAGCGTGCGCAGCCCCCGCGTCAACAGGAAAGCCTCGAAGGGGGCAAGCTTGCCGCCGAGCAACGGCAGGGTCAGATCCCGGATCCTATCGATAAGGTCCTTGCTGGCCACCACCACGCCGGCAACCGTGTCGGAATGACCGGACAGATATTTGGACGCCGAATGCAGGACGATATCGATACCGAGGGTCAGCGGACGCTGAAACAGCGGCGTTGCCCAGGAGTTGTCGATAACGGTGATCGTTCCGTGTTTTTTCGCATGAGAGGCGACAAGGCCGAGATCCAGCGTCTGAAAGACAACGGAGGTCGGGCTCTCCAGATAGGCGAGTTTCACGCCCTTGAGCAGGTCAGGATCCGACTGGAACTCCTCTATGGAGTGATAGGTGACGCCAACGCCGAAGGGGCGCAGGAGACGTTCGAACAGGCGGTATGCGTCCGGATAGACATGTTCGATGCAGGCGATGCGGTCGCCCGGCTTGACGAAGGCAAGAACAGTGGAGGAGATCGCCGCCATGCCGGATGCAAAACCGACCGCTGCTTCACCCTCTTCCGCCTCAGCCATCAGGTTTTCGAAGGCAGCCACCGTCGGGTTCTGAACCCGGGTATAAAGCGGCTCGTTCGAGCGGCCCGACATGCGGTCTTCGAAGGCCTTGTAATTGTCGAAGGTGAAGAGAGACGTCTGCACGATCGGCGGCGCCACCGCCCCCCCGGTTTCGTAAGCCGCCGCCAGCAGCGTCTCGATCGAATATCCACCCGGCACAGCGTCAGCCATCGTGTTCCTCTGAAATTTTCTGGGTCTCGGCACAGACCATGTCGATGATCGTTTCGGTCAGTTCCGCGGCCTTGTTCTCGTCACCGGCGATGATCGCGTCGGCGAGCGGGCGATGCAGCGGGATCGTGTCCTGGCCAAGATGCGGCTTGCCGAACGGAGTTTCGTAAATGTCGTGAAAGGCTTTCTGGATCTGTTCAATGAATTGCCTGAACAGGGGATTGCCGGTCGCATCGTGAACAGCGTTGTGAAAGCGATGGTCGGCCGGGCGCCAGTCTTCGCCGGCTTCGAACACCGCCATCAGCTCTGCAGCACGGGCGTTGATGATGCGGCGTTGCTCGGGCGTTGCAGATCTTGTTGCGATACGCACCGATTCGATTTCGAGCGGACGCCGGACCTGCTGCATGCGCAGCAGGCTGTCGGCTTCATGTTTGATGGTGAGGGCCACGCGCAGTGTATTTTTTGAAATTTCCGCGATGAGCCTTGTGCCGGCTCCTTTGTTGCGGCTGACGACACCCATGCTTTCCCAGGTCTTGAGTGTCTCGCGAATGGTCGACCGGCCAAAGCCGAGACGGCGTGCCAGCTCCAGTTCCGGCGGCAGACGATCCCCGACCTTGAGGCCTTCCTGTTCGATGAGGCTGATCAGGGCGCGCGGTACATCCCGCGGCTCGCTCGCCACTCCAGACCCCGTTTCCGGTTTCGGCTGTTGTGCATTTTCCGGCATGGACTGATGTCGACCTTCCTTGTTTGCCAATTCACGTTACCACTTTGTCTGACATTGTAAAGACATTGTCTGACATAATTATCCGATCAAATTCATTTTCTAGTAATTGGTTGATTTTGTTATGTTTTTCGAAAATTTCAGAATGCACAAAGAAAGACTCAGCGTGGCTTCCTCGGCGTGTCACACCGGCGAGGCGATGTGCGAGCCAGGAGGAAGACGGTTCTGTTTCGCCAGTCACAAAAACAAAAAGCCCGGCACGAGGTGCCGGGCTGCTGACAGTTCAAACTGGATTGGCTGGTGAGTATCACCCCACCTGGGCGGTTGCCTCGATTTCGATCAGGGCGTCGTCTTCGATGAGACCGGCCACGACTACGACGGACATGGCCGGAAAATGCCGCCCCATGACCCGGCGATAGGCTTCGCCGACTTCCCTCTGGCGGGCGAGGTATTCGCGCTTGTCGGTGATGAACCACGTCAGACGGGCAATATCGGTCACGGCTCCGCCTGCTGCCTCGACAATGGCCACGATGTTGGCAAGCGTCTGTTCCATCTGGCCGACGAAGTCGCGGGTCTCAAAAACCTGGTCCTTGTTCCAGCCGATCTGGCCGCCGATGTGGAGCGTCTTGCCCTCCGTCAGCATGCCGTTTGCATAGCCTTTTGCCGGGGCCCAGCCGTCGGGTTGAATGCTTTTGACCGTCATTGATCCTGACTTTCCTTGTCTTCCGGATCAGCAGAAAATCAATCCGACTGGATTGAACCTCTCAAGGCTGATCGTTCCCTACCTGTTGAACCGATCGACGCTCAAGTGAGCGCCGACTGGTCCAGAAATCGTTGTTTGACCTGTTCCGGCCATGCTTCCGGTTTGCCACCGTTGTCCACGTTGACGAGAGTAAGTTCGGTCTCGAACCTTGCCTCGCCATCGCACTGCGCAGTGATTGCCATCCCGCAACTGGAACGGCCAACCCTGCTTACTTCAAGCGCCAGAACCAGATGATCGCCCAGGCGGCTCGGCGCCAGGAAACGCGTGCGAATTTCCGCGGTCGGCACGGCCCCGGTCTTGTGAATGTCCTTGAACGGCCATCCGATGACATTGTCGAAAAACGCTTCGACGCAGTCGTTCATCATTTCGAAATAGCGGGGATAGAAGACGATCCCCGCCGGATCACAATGCTTGAACAAGATGGATTGCTCGAAACGGAACATCACTCAAACCCCGATATAGCTGGCAGTAATGTCGTCGGTCAGCGCATCGATGCCGCCCGTCCAAACGGACGCGCCGCGTTCCAGGATCGTCGCCCGGTCGCAAATCTGGCGCAGTTCCTTGATCGACTTGTCGATAACGAGGATTGCGAGGCCGGTTTCCGCCTTCAGTTTGCGGATTACAGCCCAGATTTCCTGACGGATCACCGGGGCAAGACCTTCGGTCGCCTCGTCCAGGATGAGAAGCTTCGGATTGGTCATCAGAGCGCGCCCGATGGCGAGCATCTGCTGCTCCCCGCCTGAAAGCGATCCCGCCCGCTGGCCACGCCGTTCGCCAAGCCGCGGAAACATGCCGATTACCCGTTCAAAGGTCCAGTCGCCACGCCGCGCCGCGGCGATCAGGTTTTCCTGGACACTCAAGGTACCGAAGCAACGACGGCCTTCAGGCACGAGACCAAGCCCCAGCCGGGCTGCCTTGTGGCTTGGCAGACGGGCAAGGTCGTGCCCGTCGAAGGTCAGCGTGCCCTGCGCGGCCAGCATCCGGCAGATGCATTTGACCGTTGTCGACTTGCCCATGCCGTTGCGGCCGAGCAGCGCCAACACTTCGCCCTCGCCGATTTCCAGATCAACGCCAAAAAGTGCCTGGCTGGCGCCGTAAGAGGCCGTCACGTTGGACAGTGTCAGAAGACTGCTCATGCTTCGTCTCCCAGGTAAGCTTCCTTGACGGCGGCGTTGGAGCGGATTTCATCGACCGTGCCCGTGGCGATCACTTCGCCATAGACCAGAACGCTGATGCGATCGGCCAGCGAGAACACCGCGTCCATGTCATGTTCGACGAGCAGGATCGGCGCTTCATGCCGGAGCTGGTCGAGAAAACCGGTGAGCAGCTTGGAGCCTTCAGAGCCCATGCCTGCCATGGGTTCGTCCATGACAAGCGCATTGGGTTTCTGCGTCAGCGCAACAGCAACTTCCAGCTGGCGGCGCTGTCCGTGACTGAGTTCGGCCGTGCGCATGCGCGCCTGATCCAGCAAGCCTACACGGCCGAGCGCTTCCTCGGCGGTTTCACGCAAGGAGGTGTCTCTCGTCACGTTGGAGAAGAACCTCCAGGGCCGGCCGCTGGCGCCCAGTGCCCCGAGCAGAACATTCTGAAGCACTGTGTCGTCCATGGCCAGCGAGGAGATCTGGAAGGTACGCCCAAGGCCGGCACGCGCACGAGCACGTGTCGGCTGATGCGTGACGTCCCTGCCCAGCAGGCGAACCGACCCGGCATCAGGCCGCAGTGTTCCGCAAATCTGCCCGATCAGGGTGGACTTGCCGGCACCATTGGGACCGATGATCGCGTGGATCTCTCCAGGCTTCAGGTCAATGGAAATGTCACGGCTGGCTCGCAAGGCACCGAAGCTTTTGGAAATGCCGTTTGTCTGCAGGACAGCATCAGTCATGAACAGCCTCCCGTCCGCAAATCATGCCGATCACACCGCCCTTGCCGAAGAGCACGATGACCAGCAGCAACAGTCCCAGATAGATATGCCAGAAGTCGCTCAGGGCACCGAGCCAGTGTTCCAGGGCGACAAAGACTAGCGCACCGACCACAGGCCCGAACAAACGTCCGACACCCCCGATAATGATGAAGATCATGATCTCGCCGCTGGTCTGCCAGCTGAACATTGTGGGGCTGACGAAGCGGTTCAGATCGGCAAACAATGCTCCAGCCAGACCAGTGATCGCACCGGAAACAACAAAGGCAACAAGCTTGAGCCGCACCGGATCCAGGCCTGCCGTCTCAACACGCAGGGGAACCTGCCGGGCGGCATTGAGAGCAAGACCGAAGGGCGATCCGGACAAACGCCATGCAAACAGCAGTACGAGGCAGAGCAGCCCCAGGCAAAGCCCGTAGAACTGGATCGGATCCAGCGTATTGAGGCCTGGAAACCCGTTGCGGACATAGATCGACAGTCCATCCTCGCCACCATATTCCGCCCAGGAAATGGCAAAGAAGAAGAACATCTGACCGAAGGCCAGCGTGATCATGATGAAATAGACACCTGCCGTCCTGAGAGACAGGATGCCGATCACCAGTGCCGCAAGAGAGGACACAACCACGGCCACAAGCCAGATCACCGGCATCGACTTCGTGCCTTCGATCAGGAACGGCCATTCGGTGAGGGCTGTATAGTTCTGGGCGTGGTAGGCCAGAATGCCCATGGCATAGCCGCCAAGGCCGAAGAAGACCGCGTGACCGAGGCTGACTAGCCCGCCAAGGCCAAGTGCGATGTTGAGACCGACGGCAGCGATGGCAAAGACGACTGCCCGTGTCATCAAGGTAATAGTGAAAGGTTCATCCGCCGTGATTGCCCAGAAGGGGATCGCGACGAACAGCGCCAGCGTCAGCGCATTGAGATAGCGTTCCCGGATCATGCGCGTGCTCCGAACAGACCGGCAGGACGCAGGATCAGCACTGCAGCCATGAGAATATAGATTGCCATGGAGGCGAGCGAGGACCCAACCGATGTGGCCGTCGACGGATCCAGAAAGAGCTTCAGGATCTCAGGCAGGAAGATGCCGCCGAGCGTATCGGTCAGCCCCACGAGGATCGCCCCCACAAGAGCGCCCTTGATGGAGCCGATACCGCCGATGACGATGACCACGAAAGCCAGGATCAGCACCGGTTCGCCCATGCCGACCTGCACGGACTGGATGGCGCCGACCAGCGCGCCCGCCAGACCTGCCAGCGCTGCACCAAGAGCGAAGACGATGGTGTAGAGCCGGGCGATGTCGATGCCGAGGGCTGCGATCATCTCGCGGTCATTCTCCCCTGCCCTGATCTGCACGCCGAGACGCGTTCTGGAAATCAGGATCCAGAGCCCGAGCGCGACGGCAAGACCGACCGCAATCAGCGTCAGCCGGTACAGCGGATATTCAATGCCGCCAGGCAAGGTGACCGGCCCGGACAGGAAGTCAGGTACGTCCAGGAACAGTGGAAAGGAGCCGAAGATCCAGCGCGTGCCTTCGGAGAAGATCAGGATCAGCGCGAAGGTTGCCAGCACCTGGTCCAGATGGTCCTTGGCATAGAGCCGGCGGATCACCACCAGTTCGACAAGAGCGCCTGCGATGGCAGCACCGGCAAGTGCCGCCACGAGACCGAGCAGAAAGGATCCGGTGGCAGCCGCAACAGCCGCCGCACAGAAGGCCCCGATCATGTACAGCGAGCCATGGGCAAGGTTGATCAACCCCATGACACCGAAGATCAAGGTCAGTCCGGCGGCCATCAGAAACAGCATGATGCCGAATTGCAGGCCGTTCAGAACCTGCTCTATGAGCAATATCAATGACATGAGTACCCCGCCCCTTTGGCCGGCGCGGATATCCACGCCGACCTTTGGGTCAATACCTTACATGCTGCACTCGGACCAGTAGGCATCGGCGTGGCTGGTCAGCGCCTTGCCGATGATCTTGTTGGTGTAGACGTCGCCTTCCTTGATCACTTCACGGACATAGATGTCCTGGATCGGATGATGGTTGGGGCCGAACTTGAAGCCGCCACGGGTGGACGCAAAATCAGCTTCTTCCAGGGCGGCGCGGAACGCATCGGCATCCTTTACATCTGCCTTGGCCATGGCCGACAGAAGCAGGTTGGCCGTGTCGAATCCCTGAGAAGCGTAAAGCGACGGAAGACGGCCGTATTCGGCCTGGAAGCTTTCAACAAAGGCCTTGTTGGCCGGTGCGTCGATGTCCTTGCTCCACTGACTGGTGTTCTTGACACCCAGAGCTGCATCGCCAACCGCCTGCAGGATGCCCTGGTCGAAGGAGAAGGCAGGTCCGATCACCGGAACATCGACACCGGAGTCCTTGTATTGCTTCAGGAACGAGATGCCCATGCCGCCCGGAAGGAAGAAATAGACACTGTCAGCGCCGGAAGCACGGATCTGTGCGATTTCCGCTGCATAGTCCGTCTGACCGAGCTTGGTGTAGATCTCGCCAGCCATCGCCCCCTTGTACATGCGCTTGTAGCCGGTCAGCGCGTCCTTGCCTGCCGGGTAATTCGGGGCAAGCAGAAAGCTGTTTTTCATGCCTTCGAAATTCGCATAGGCACCGGCTGCTTCATGCAGGTTGTCGTTCTGCCAGGCGACGTTGAAATAGTTCGGGTGGCACCCCTTGCCGGCCAGCGCGGACGGGCCAGCGTTGGGCGACAGGTAGAACTTGCCCTGGGCGGTTGCGGACGGGACCACTGCCATGGCCAGGTTCGACCAGATGATGCCCGTCAGCACGTCGACCTTTTCGGACTGGATCATCTTGTCGGCCAACTGCACGGCAATGTCCGGCTTGCGCTGGTCATCCTCGATGATCACTTCCAGATCCTTGTTGCCGGCCTGCTTCACGGCCAGCATGAAGCCGTCGCGCACATCGATGCCAAGGCCTGCCCCACCGCCGGACAGCGTCGTGATCATACCAACCTTGACCGGTTCCGCGTTGGCGCTGGAAAGGCCCACTGCCAGGGCGGCTGCGGCCGCCAGTGTTACAAATTTCATATGCTGCTCCTCTTGGTCTTGTGACCTGCTATTCCCATTCGTTTTTTTAGTTTGGCCTGCCATGCTTCGTTGTTCCGGCACGGTCAGAAAGGGGCTTGTTGTTTTAGTGTCCCGCGTGCCCCACGCGAAGGTCTGGTCAGGCGTCCGGACGCAGCCGGAAGCGCTGGATCTTGCCGGTTTCGGTTTTTGGCAAGGCGTCGGTGAAAATGATTGATCGCGGATACTTGTACGGCGCGATCGTAGCTTTCACGTGATCTTTCAGTGTCTTGGAAAGGTCGTCCGAAGCTTCATGTCCAGCCGCCAGCACCACATGGGCCTGCACGATGGAGCCGCGTTCCTCATCCGGTGCGCCGATGACGGCGCATTCCTGAACCGCCGGATGCGCAAGCAGCGCTGCCTCCACCTCCGGCCCGGCAATGTTGTAGCCGGCGGAAATGATCATGTCGTCGTTGCGGGCGGCAAAATGCAGATGGCCGTCCTCGCTCATGGAGAAACTGTCACCGGTGATGTTCCAGCCGTCCATCACGTATTGCGCCTGGCGATCATCTGCCAGATAGCGGCATCCGGTCGGCCCGCGCACGGCAAGGCGCCCCACTTCACCGGGTGCGACATCCTTGCCGTCCTGATCAAGAATCCTGACTTCGTATCCGGACACGGGCTTGCCTGTGCAGGCGGGCTTGTGATCGTCGAACCTGTTGGAGATGAAGATATGCAGCATCTCCGTGGAACCGATCCCGTCCAGCATCGGCTTGCCGGTCTTGGCCATCCAGGCGTCATAAACCGGAGCCGGCAAGGTTTCACCGGCGGAAACCGCGGCGCGCAGAGAGGACAGGTCAGCACCTTCCTCCATGGCCTGCAGCATCACCCGGTAGGCGGTCGGTGCGGTGAAACAGACAGTCGCCTTATATTTCTCGATGATCTCGATCATGTTCGGTGGCGTCGCGCTTTCCAGAAGCGTCGCCGCAGCGCCGAACCGCAACGGGAAAATCGCCAGTCCGCCGAGGCCGAAGGTAAAGGCCAGCGGCGGCGAGCCGACAAAGACGTCGTCCGGCGTGACGCCCAGAACTTCCTTGGCATAGCCGTCGGCAATGATCAGCAGATCCCGGTGGAAGTGCATCGTCGCCTTGGGCGTTCCGGTGGAGCCGGACGTGAAGCCCAGGAGGGCGACATCGTCGCGTCCGGTCGGCACCGCGTCGTAGAGCACGGATTTTTCAAGCGCGAGCCGGTCCAGTTCCGCGTCGTGGTTCGACGTGCCATCAAACCCGACCACCTTCTTCAGGAAGGATGACGTCTTGGCGCAGGCGACCATCTCTTCCATCAGGCGTGTGTCGCAGAGTGCGAACTCGATTTCAGCCTTGTCGACAATCTTGGACAGTTCTCCTGCCCGCAGCATGGGCATCGTGTTGACGACAACGGCACCAGCCTTGGTCGCGGCCAGCCAGCAGGCAACCATGGCCGGATTGTTGGCGGAGCGGATCAGCACCCGGTTGCCCGGTTTCACTCCGAGATCCTCGGTCAGGGCATGGGCCAGACGGTTGGTCCAGTCCGCAAGCTCCTTGTAGGTGCGGCGGCGGCCGTTGCCGATCAACGCGGTGTGATCGCCAAGCCCCTGTTCAACCATCCTGTCGGTGAGTTCCACACCCGCGTTGAGACGTTCGGGATACTCAAAGCCATCCAGCAGGAAGTCAGGCCAGCTTTCCACCGGCGGCAGGTTGTCCCGGGCAAAGGTATCGACATGTGCGGAGGGACCAAGCATGGATCAGTCTCCTTGAAAGGCGCCAAGGGTCTGGCGCGCGATGATGATTTTCTGGACGTCCGACGCACCCTCGTAGATGCGAAGGGCACGGATTTCGCGGTAGAGCTTTTCGACCTGCGTGCCCGAGCGGACGCCGTCGCCGCCGTGAAGCTGCACGGCCTTGTCGATGACCTTTTGCGCCTGGTCGGTGGCAAAGAGCTTCGCCATGGCGGCCTCGCGCGTTACCCGGGGCGCGCCGCTGTCCTTGGTCCAGGCAGCACGGTAAATCAGCAGGGCCGCTGCATCGACATCCAGCGCCATGTCGGCGATATGTCCCTGCACCAGTTGCAGATCGAACAAGGGCGAGCCCTGGATTTCGCGCGTCGTGACCCGTGAAAGTGCCTCGTCCAAGGCCCGCCGGGCAAAGCCCAGTGCGGCCGCGGCGACAGTCGAGCGGAAGATATCCAGGACCGACATGGCGATCCTGAAACCTGCGCCCGGCGTGCCGATCATGTTCTTTTTTGGAATACGGCAGCCGGTGAAACGCAGTGTGGCAAGCGGATGGGGCGCAATGGTTTCCAGGCGTTCGACGACTTCAAACCCATCAAGGTCCGGCGTCACGATGAAGGCGGAAAGCCCTTTGGCGCCCGGAGCTTCGCCGGTTCTTGCAAAGAGCGTATAGAGATCGGCAATACCGCCGTTGGAGATCCACGTCTTTTCACCGTCGAGCACAAAGGCATCGCCGTCGTCGGTGGCGGTCATGGTCGAGTTGGCAACGTCGGAACCGGATTGCGGCTCTGTCAATGCGAAAGCGGAAATCGCATTGCCGGTGCGCGTCAGCGGAAGCCACTCGGCTTTCTGTTCATCCGTACCGAACAGCGAAATCGCGCCGGTACCAAGGCCCTGCATGGCAAAGGCGAAATCGGCAAGACCATCGTGACGGGCCAGCGTCTCACGGATGAGACAGAGGCTGCGTACATCGAGCTTGCCGTCCGGTGCGCCACTATGCTGCAAAAAGCCTGCCTGGCCCAGAGCCGTGACCAGATGCCGGCAGGCAGCATCCGTGTCAGTGTGATCGATATGGGCCAGATGCGTTCCAGCCCAGATCTCAAGCTCCTCGGCAAGACGCCAGTGCTTGTCCTCGAAGAACGGCCAGTGGAGGAAAGATTTATCCGACATCAGTCGCCCTCGAACACCGGCTTTTCTTTCTTGACGAAGGCTTCGTAAGCCCGGCGGAAATCATTGCCCTGCATGCAGATTGCCTGGGCCTGGGCTTCCGCCTCGATAGCCTGATCAAGCCCCATGGACCACTCCTGCGCCAGCATGGTCTTGGTCATGGAATTTGCGAAGGTCGGCCCGGCGACGATGCGTCCAGCCATGTCCATTGCCGTCTGGTCCAGTTCGTCCGCGGGAACCACCGCGTTGAAGAAGCCCCAGGCATGGCCTTCCTCCGCCTTCATGGAACGGCCGAGATAAAGCAGCTCCGCTGCGCGTCCCTGACCGATGATGCGTGGCAGGATCGCGCAGGCGCCCATGTCGCAGCCGGCAAGGCCGACCCTGTTGAACAGGAAGGCAACCTTGGCCTCGGGAGTTGCAACGCGCAGATCGGACGCCATCGCCATAATGGCACCGGCACCGGCGCAAATGCCGTCGACTGCGGAAATGATCGGCTTGCCGCAATTGAGCATGGCTTTCACCAGATCTCCGGTCATGCGGGTGAAGGCCAGAAGCTCCTTCATGTTCATTTTCGTCAGCGGGCCGATGATGTCGTGAACGTCGCCACCGGAACTGAAGTTGCCGCCGTTCGGCAGGATCACCACCGCGTGGACATCGTCGGCATAGACGAGATCCCGGAACCAGTCGCGCAATTCGGCATAGCTTTCGAAGGTCAACGGGTTCTTGCGTTCCGGCCGGTCGAGCGCGATACGCGCAATGCCGTTCGCGATCTCACATTTGAAATGCGTCACGTCACTTCGCATTGCTGCTCTCCTCTTGGCTTTGACGTTTCAGGACCAGATCAAGGCGGCTCGAAAGCGCCGCGATATCTTCCGACGACCAGCCGTCCAGCAGCTCGTCGATCCAGGTTTCGTGATGGGTGGCAAGTTCCTCGAAGGCGGCCCGGCCCTTCGGCGTCAAGCGGGCCACCTGTGCCCGCCGGTCGCCCGGAACGGCAACACGCAGCGCCAGGCCTTCCTCGGTCAGCTTGTCGACAATGCCGGTGACATTTCCGTTCGACACCTTCAGGAAGGTGGACAGTTCCGACATTTTCAACCCATCGGGAAAACGGGCGAGCGCCGACATGACGTCGAACCGCGGCAACGTCGTTCCATGCTGATCGCGCAGGTTCCGGCGGATCTCGGCTTCGATGCCGTTGACGGATTTCAAAAGCTTCAGCCACAGGCGCAAGCGCGTCTTGGACAAGGCTTCCTGTTTCGCTGCAGTTTCCGGCATCACAGCTCCCCTCCCGAAAGTGTCAGCGCGTGGCCGTTGATCGACACCGCCCCGTCCGAACACAGATAGAGCGCAGCATCGGCAACTTCCGAAACCTGAATGAAACGCCCTTGCGGATTGTCCGCTTTCAGGCTGTCCGCCGCGGCTTCACGGCTCATGCCGGTCTTTTCGACGATCGTATCAATGGAGCGCTGCAGAAGTGGGGTCTCGATGAAGCCCGGGCAAATGGCATTGACCGTGATGCCGGTTCTGGCCAGTTCCCGCGCCAGCGAACGCGTCAAACCGACAACGGCGTGTTTGGCAGCGCTGTAGGCACTCACATAGGGATAGCCGCGCAAGCCGGCCGTGGAAGCAATCGCGACCATGCGCCCCCAGCCACTCGCCTTCATATCAGGCAGGACAGCCTGCCAGACGTTGGACACGCCGAAGAGATTGACTGCCAGCATGGCCTGAAAATCTTCCGGTGTGGTGCGGGCAAAAGGTTTGCTGCTGACGGCACCAGCGTTTGCGATCACCACGTCAACCGGACCGTTCACCTGCCTGGCTGCGGCAATAGCGGCCAAAACAGCGTCTGCATCCGTCACGTCGCAGACCTGGTAGGGCAGCTGCTGCGCGGCAAGACTTGCTTCCGTCCGGCCCAAAATGGTGACCTTTGCGCCCTTTTCGGCAAACAGATGAGCGCAGGCAGCGCCGACGCCGCTGCCGCCACCGGTGACAAGAATATGGCGGCCGTCGACACTCATACCTTCAGCATCTCCGCTTCCCGATCGGCCAGACGCCACATCTGGTCGCGGCCGGCGAGATACGGCAACGGCCAGTCAGTGGCGTTGCGATCGCCGATCTTCGCTGCTTCATGCAGTGTCCAGTAGGGATCTGCGAGATGCGGACGGCCGACGGCGACAAGATCCGCCCGGCCTGCCATGAGGATCGAGTTGGCGTGGTCGGCCTCGTAGATGTTGCCGACTGCCATTGTCGGAAGCCCGCCTTCGTTCCGGATCCGGTCGGAGAAAGGCGTCTGGAACATGCGGCCATAGACCGGGCGCGCCTTGGGTGTTGTCTGACCGGCAGAGACGTCGACCAGATCGACACCCGCGTCACGGAAGCGCCGGGCAATCTCGACCGCATCGTCCGGCGTGATGCCTTCTTCGCCCACCCAGTCGCAGGCGGAAATGCGGACCGACATCGGCTTATGATCGGGCCAGACAGCCCGCATGGCGTTGAACACTTCCAGCGGCCAGCGCATCCGGTTGTCCAGAGAGCCGCCGTATTCATCCGTCCGCACGTTGGAAACCGGCGAAATGAACGATGACAGCAGGTAGCCGTGGGCGGCATGAAGTTCGATCATGTCGAAGCCGGCGCGCTCGGCCATCTCGGCGGCCGCCACGAACTCGGCCTTGATCTCGTCCATCTCGGCCAGCGAGATCTCGCGCGGCGTCGCATTGCCATCGGACCAGGGGATCGCTGACGCGGAGACAAGTTCCCAGTTGCCGTCATGAAGCGGCTTGTCCATGCCTTCCCAACCGATCCGCGTGGAGCCCTTGCGGCCGGAATGGCCGATCTGGCAGCAGATCCTGGCATCTGTTTCGGCATGCACGAAATCGGTCAGCCGTTTCCAGGCCGCCTCGTGTTCAGGCGCATACAGCCCCGGACATCCCGGCGTGATCCGGCCTTCTGCACTGACGCAGGTCATCTCGATGAAGACGAGGCCCGCCCCGCCCTTGGCGCGCTCGGCGTAATGGACCATGTGCCAGTCGGTCGGCGTACCATCAACGGCCTTGTACTGTGCCATCGGCGAGACAACGATACGGTTCTTCAACTCCATCTCGCGCAGCTTGAACGGCGTAAACATCGGCGCGCGAACGGGAGAATTCGGGGACACACCGGCCTGGTTCATGAACCATCGTTCGGCGGACTCCAGCCATTGCGGGTCACGCAGGCGGAGGTTCTCGTGGCTGATGCGCTGGGAGCGGGTCAGCATGGAGTAGTTGAACTGGACCGGGTCCAGGTGGAGATACCGTTCGACGTGCTCGAACCACTCCAGGGAGTTGCGCGCGGCCGACTGCAGGCGCAGCACTTCCAGGCGCCGGTCTTCCTCGTACCGCTTGAAGGCGGCCGCCATGTCCGGTTCGGTGTGAAGGTATTCGGCCAGTGCAATAGCTGATTCAAAGGCGAGCTTGGTGCCGGAACCGATGGAGAAATGCGCAGTCGCTGCGGCATCGCCGAGCAGCACCACATTCTCGTGGCTCCACTTCTCGCACAGGACGCGCGGGAACCGGATCCATGCGGAACCGCGGATATGCTTGGCATTGGTCATCAGCGGATGGCCGCCAAGGTGATCCTTGAAGATCTCCTCACAGGTCCGGATGCTGTCGTCCTGGCTCATTTCGCCGAAGCCGAAGGCATCGTAGGTTTCCTGCATGCATTCCACGATGAAGGTCGCCGTTTCATCATCAAACTGGTAGGCGTGCGCCCAGACCCAGCCGTGCTCGGTTTCCTCGAAGATGAAGGTGAAGGCGTCCGCAAACTTCTGATGCGTTCCGAGCCAGACAAACTGGCACAGACGCCGGTCGATATCCGGCTTGAAGGTGTCCTGATAAAGCGTGCGGGTCTTGGAATTCAGACCGTCGCTTGCGACCACGAGATCGTAATCCTTGCGGTAGTCCTCGGCACTGTCGACTTCGGTTTCGAATTTCAGGTTGATGCCAAGTTCGCGCGCCCGCTCCTGAAGGAGCAGGAGCAACTTCATGCGGCCGATGCCACAAAAGCCGTGGCCAGTGGAGACCAGACGCTCACCGCGCATATGCAGGGCGATATCATCCCAATAGGCGAAATTCTCACCGATGGCCTTGGCGCTGACGGCGTCGTTGACGGCAAGGTTCTGCAAGGTCTCGTCGGACAGCACCACGCCCCAGCCAAACGTATCGTCGGCGCGATTGCGCTCGATCACGTCGATCTCGTGGGACGGGTCTCGCAGTTTCATCGAGATGGCGAAATAGAGACCGGCAGGTCCCCCGCCCAGACAAGCAATCCGCATAAGAACCTCCCCTGCTGTGGTACACTCAGCGAACCACAGGGAGATATTTATTTCAAGCCTAAAATTTCAAGCTTGAAATAAATGTCCGTATCTTTGCCAGTTGCCTGACACGTCTGGCGGACCCCGATTGGAAACACTCAATCAAGTTTCAGGAAGCAGAGACCTTCGCCGTCGATTCTCGCACGACGATCTCTCCGGCAATTGCCTCGTCAGCGGCCATCTCGCCGGCAAAGATCCGCTCAACTGCCGACCCTGCCAGCCGTTCGATGGGCTGGCGCAAGGTGGTGAGACGTGGAACGACGAGAGCTGCCAGTGCGATATCATCGAAGCCGGTGACGGAAAGGTCCGCGGGAATGGCGATCTTCAGATCGCGGGCGCAGCGCAGGACACCGATGGCCTGCTGGTCGCTGGCGGCGGCAATGGCTGTGGGGCGTGTCTCGCTGGAAGCATCTTTCAGGATCGCCCGGCCGATGTCCTCCCCGCTGTCGTAATCGAAATGGCCTTCGTGCACGGTGAGCGTGATCGGATCGTCCGGCGTCGACAGGGCCTTGATCCGGGCAACGAAACCTTCCTGCCGCTGGCGGGCAACCTCCATGGATTGCGGGCCGGCGATATAAGCGATGCGGCGATGTCCGAGACCGACAAGATGATCGGCAATCTTGCCCGATCCATCGAAATGATCGGTCGCTACCAATGGATATGGTCCGAAACGGCGGTCGAGCGAAACGATCGGTACATCGGCCTTGTGAGTCTGGCCGCCATCCGACGTTGCCACCACGATGACCCCGCAAACTGCCCTGTCGAGCAGAGCCGCGATCTGGGTCTGTTCGGCTTCCGCGTCGTCGTGTGAATTGGCCAGCATCACGGAGTGGCTGCGTTTCGCAGCCTCCATTTCGATGTTCTTGGCGAGCTGGGCAAAGAAGGGATTGGTGATATCCGGCACCACAAGGCCGATCACGTCGATGCTGTTGGTGCGCAAAGCCCTTGCGGCAAGGTTGGGCTTGTAATCCAGCTCCTGCATTGCCGCGAGCACACGCTCCTTCAGCGGCTGCTTGACGGTTTCGTTTTTGGACAGAACGCGCGAAACAGTACCAACGGACACACCGGCTTTGCGTGCGACGTCTTTGATTGTTGGCATGTTTTGCGTGTCTCCCCGCGCCCCAGGCGATGCCCTCTTGAACCACTCCTGAATGATCGGATCAAGCAATTGAATTCATTCAGGCGATGCGTTGTACGGGGAATGCCTCCATCTCGTCCAGACGCGGCAACGAGGTGGCGGCTCCCTTGCGGGTGGTCGCCAGCGCCGCCGCCTGCATGGCAAAGGCAATTGCATCGTCAATCCCGACGCCCGAAGCGATGCGAGCCGCAAATGCGCCATTGAAGCAGTCACCTGCTGCAACCGTATCAATGCTGCGGACCTTCGGCGCGGGCAAGGCGCCAGTGCTGCCGTCGATCGACCAGGCGACCCCGTCCGCCCCCATTGTGACAATTGCCCCGCGTAAACCAAGGCTCCGCAGGGCTTCGGCTGCCTCGCGTGCGTCTGCCAGCGTTTGCGGTTCATTGCCCAAAAGGCCACCGGCTTCGCCGGCGTTTGGTGTCAGAATATCGAAGCTGGACAGAACGTCGGCAGGCCAGGCCGGATCCGGCGCCGGCGCGGGATCCATGATGACCAGCGCACCGGCCTGGCGGGCCAGCCGAGCGGCAGCCAGAGAAGTTTCCAGACCGATCTCGTTCTGCAAAAGCAGAACACGGCTCTTGCCGAGAATTTCAGCATATTTTGATACATCTTCCGGCGACAACCGGCCGTTGGCACCGGCGGAGAGCCGGATGACATTCTGTCCATCCGGGCCGACATCGATAAAGGCAAGACCTGTTGCCGTCTTCGGCATTTCTTCCAGCAGCGTCGCGACCCCTTCGGGCCGAAGTGCAGCGGCAGCTTCCGCACCGAATCCGTCCCTGCCGACAGCTCCGATGAAATTGACGTCGGCACCAAGCCGGGCGGCGGCGACGGCCTGATTGGCCCCCTTTCCACCCAGCGAGGTGACGGTTTCGCGAACGGAAATCGTCTCTCCGATCTTCGGCCAGCGGTCGAGGTAACTGGTGAGGTCGATGTTGATGCTGCCGACAACGGTAACGAACGTCAAAACGCAACTCCGCTGATGAGAATGATGTTGGCGTAGGGCGTTACCTCACCGGTGCGGATCACGGCCCTGGCCTTCCGGGTCCTGTGCTTGAAGTCCTCATGCGAAAGCCTTGAGACCGTTAATTTCTTGCCCGTTTCCGACGCCCAGAAATCCACCTCGCTCTGCATCAGAGTGGAAAGCTGAACAGAGGCTTCCTCCGCCCAGACAGCCCCTTCAATGACGAGTTCGGATCGCAGCGCGGTGAGCAACTCGTGGAAGCCAGGCACCCCAGGAGTGACGGCAAGGTCGATGACCCTCACCCCGTCAGGCACAGGCAGACCGGCATCGGCAACAACGATTTCGTCCAGGTGCCCGAGAGAGGCGACAAGCGCACTCAGATGGCGGTTCAACAGGGCTGTGCGCTTCATTTGGCTGCGTACTTTGCACGGTAGTAGTCGAGAATGACGGCAACGATGATAACAACGCCGGTGATCATCTGGCGCATGAAGTCGCTGAGGCCGATCAGGATAAGACCGTTGGCGAGAACTCCGATGATGAAAGCACCGAGCAGCGTGCCGATGATCGAACCCCGCCCGCCACTGAGGCTGGTGCCACCGATGATGACAGCCGCGATGGCGTTGAGTTCAAAGCCGATACCGGCAATCGGGCTGGAAATGTTGAGACGCGCCATGTAGACGACCGCCGCAATGCCAGCTGTCAGGCCGCAGATGGTGAAAGCCGCGATCTTGTAGCGGGCTACCGAATGACCGGCGAGCCGGACGGCTTCCTCATTGTTGCCGATACCGTAGATAAGACGGCCGAACACCGTGAAATTCAGCACGAACCAGGCGATGAACACCAGCACGAGCGCCACCAGGAACACCACCGGCACGCCGTAGATCATGGCCGAGCCGAATTCCTCGAAGGCGAAAGGGAAGGAATAGATCGTCTGCGCTTCTGAAACCTGCAGCGCCGCGCCTCGGGCAATGTTCAGCATGCCGAGGGTGATGATGAAGGACGGCAATGACCAGTAGGCGCTGATGGCCCCATTGAGAAAACCGCAGAGGACGCCCGTCAGCGTTGCCGCGACGACTGCAAGCGCTATGGCTTCCGCCGGCCCGAAGCCGGGCAATGTGATCGCCTTGCCGGCAACGACAGCGGCAAAGGCCATCACCGAACCGACCGACAGATCGATGCCGCCGATCAGAATGACGAAGGTCATGCCGACGGCCAGCACCAGGTTGATTGTGATCTGGGTCAGGATGTTGGTGATATTGTTCGGCGTCAGAAAGTGCTCGGTGAAGAGCGAGAAAAAGACGATCAGCGCCAGCAGAGCAAGGCCGATACCCGCATTGTGCAGCACCGTCCGGATGGAGAATTTCGGCGCAGCGGCAGCCGTTTCAGTCAAGGTTTCGGTTGTCATTGGTTGTTTTCCCCGGCGCCCGGCGATTGCCCGTAGGCCAGTTTCAGGATGTTTTCTTCAGAGAAGTCCGGGCGTTTCACTTCGCCCTGGATCTCGTGTTCGGCAAGCACCAGAATGCGGTCGGCCAGCGTCATCAGCTCCGGCATTTCCGATGAGACCACAAGCAGCGCCACGCCTTCGCGGGCCAGATCCTTCAGGATGGCGTATATTTCCGCCTTGGCGCCGACATCGACACCGCGTGTCGGCTCGTCCAGCAGCAACACCTTCGGGTTGCGTGCCAGCCATTTGGCCAGGACAACCTTCTGCTGGTTACCACCGGACAGGCTCGAGGCAGGATCCGACGTCCGTCCGTATTTGAGTGTTAACCGGGCGGCGCTTGAGATGGCCTGGCGCGTTTCCTCCGCAAGCTTCAAAAGTCCCGTGCGGGAGACGGACCCCATGTTGGCCAGCGAGATATTCGCGGCAATGGGCATGCCCAGAATGAGGCCTTCGTCCTTGCGGTCTTCGGTAACGAAACCGATGCCGGCAGCAATGGCGTCACGCGGCCCCTTGAAGCGCACTTCCACGCCATCCCGGAAGATCTTGCCGGAACGCACCGGATCGATGCCGAAAATTCCGCGCAGGATTTCGGTGCGCCCTGCCCCGACAAGTCCGGAGATCCCGACAATCTCGCCATACCGCAGATCAAGGGAAACCCCGCTGGTGCCGGGATTTGCGACCGTCAGAAGATCTTCCAGCCGCAGCGCGCTTGCGCCAAGTTCATGGCCATCGGGCTGTTCGTCCTGCTCGGCGGCAAGCTTGCGCCCTACCATGCGTTGCACCACACCTTCCGGCGTGGTCTCGTTGATCAGGTCCGTTGCGATGGTCTTGCCGTTTCGAAACACCGTCACCCGGTCACAGATGGCAAAGACCTCGTCCAGATGATGGGACACGAACACCACGGTAACGCCATCCGCCTTGATGCCGGCGACGATATCGAACAGGCGTTTGGTCTCGCGCTCCGTCAGAGTTGCGGTCGGTTCGTCCAGGATCAGGATCCGGCTTTTCGACTGCAGCGCCCGGGCAATTTCGACAAGCTGGCGATGTGCGATGCCCAGCGATCGCACCGGCGCGGTCACATCGACATCCGTCAGTCCGATCGCATCCAGTGCCTTGCGGGCGCGCCTGTTCATTTCCTTGCGGTCCAACAGGCCGAAGCTGTTCTTCGGCAGATGCTCAATGGAGATGTTTTCAGCGATGGTGAGGTGTTCGAGCAGGTTGAATTCCTGATGAACCACCTGAACGCCATGATCCTTGGCCTCGTGCGGGTTCGACGGGCGATAAGGTTCACCTGCAAGGGCGATCTGGCCCGCGTCGTAGGGAAACACGCCGGACAGGATCTTGATGAGGGTCGATTTGCCGGCGCCATTTTCGCCAACGAGCGCATGAACCTCGCTTTCGTCCAGAGAGAAACTGACCCCGTCCAGTGCCTTGACGCCACCGAAATGCTTCTTCAGACCCTCGACCGTCAGAAAAGCACGGTCGGGTGCAGCGGCGGGCGCTGCGGCAAGCGATGCTGCTGCCATGATGCGTCCAGTCGTTTTTTGAAGGGGAAACAGCTCCCGCCCTAAAGCTGACCGGGCGGGAGCGTTCTTGAGACTGCTTACTTCGCAGTCACCAATTCAATCGGGGTCTTGACCCAGCCCTGAAGCTGTTCACCGGTTGAAACGACGTCGAGAGCCATATCGATAGCGTTGGCCGCCATGTCGGTGCCGAACTGATCGACGGTTGCCAGCATCCGGCCGTCTTCGATCATCGGACCGACAGCGGGAATATTGTCGAAACCGACCACTTCGATGTCGGTACGGCCGGCGCTTTCGAGCGCCTTGACGACGCCAATGGCCATGGAGTCATTGGCTGCCATCACGCCCTGAAGGTCGGGATGAGCCGTCAGCATGGTGGCGAAAACCTGGTTGGCTTCTTCGGTTTCCCAATGCGCAGTCCGGCTGTCGAGCAGGTCCAGCTTGTATTCGGCGACAGAGTCCTCAAAGCCCAGACGACGCTGTGTGGCATTGTCAGCACCCGGGTTGCCCTCGATGATGACGACCTTGCCGCCCTCACCCAGTTTCTTGCCAAGGGCATCGCCGGCAAGCTTGGCGCCACCGCGGTTGTCCGGGCCGACGAAGGCCAGCTCGACGCCCTGTTGCTTCTTGGCTTCTTCATCGAGTGCAACGTCGAAGTTGATCACTACGATACCGGCTTCCATCGCCTTTTTCAGCGGACGAACCATGGCACGGCTATCAGCCGGAGCAACCACGATGGCATCGACGCCCTGGGTGATGAAATTTTCGACCGCGTTGATCTGCGATTCAAAGTCGGTCTCGTTTTGCATGCCAACGGCCTTGAGCTCGTAGTCGCCACGACGCTTCTGATGCTCCTCGGCACCTACCATCATGTTCTGAAAGAACTCGTTGGCCAGCGATTTCATGATCAGGCCAACCACCGGCTTGTCGTCGGCGAGAGCGGTTCCACCAAGCAAAGCGAGGCCGGTCGCTGCCGCGGCAGCGATTTTCAATAACTTCATGATTTTCCTCCCAAAAAGGCTGCACCTCTCACGCCATTCCAAGGGCGCTATCAGGCTGCCCAATTGAAAGCACGGTCGAAATACGACGTCAATATGAAACGTTTCATTTTTTTGAATGCATTCATTTAGTGCATAGAAATATCGAGCGATTTCAGGGTGTTTCACCTGAATTTAAACGTGAGAAATTGTTTTCGAGAAGGTTCCTGAGCCGGCAAAAAGGATCGAATCCGCTTCCCTGCATCATGCCGGCCACAAGAAGCTCGGCCGTTCGCCGACCCGGAATCCGAATGTCAGCGCGCTGGATGACTCACGATTGACGATTGGAACGAAGACGCTATTCCTCGCGACCCTCGTTTTCCCGGTCGCGCTTGTAGTGCCTGGAAAGCGGAAGCTCCGGCAGCCAGGCTTCGCGGCGAATGGTCCAGAGCTCATAGGTCGGTGTCAGCTGGTCGGGCGCGTCCAGCGCCCCCAGATGCACCTCGGTTTCATCACCCGTTCGCGAAAAAACGGACGACCCGCACCGGGGACAGAAGCACCGCCCCTGGTACTCTCCCGTTTCTCCCTCGTGGCTCACGGCCTCTTCGGGAAAGACGGCTGACGCATGAAACAGCGCACCATGATGTTTGCGGCAGTCAAGGCAATGGCAAAGGCCGACCCGATACGGATCGCCCTCTGCCTCGAACCGGACATTTCCACAAAGGCAACCGCCGGTGTATCGTTTCATGGTCGATTTTCCTTCAGCCAGCTCGATGTCGCACAAGTCTGTTCGACCCTGCAGATACATGATCCAGCCGTGGCTTATCAATCCTCAGATGCAGCGGCCGCCGTCGACTTCCATGGCAACGCCAGTGATCATGCCCGCCTCGTCGGAACACAGGAAGCAGGCCGCATTGCCCATGTCTTCCGGGGTCGAGAAGCGGCCGATGGGGATGGTGGAGAGGAATTTGGCACGCATTTCGGGCGTATCCTCGCCCATGAAGCTTTTCAGAAGCGGCGTTTCACCGGCAACCGGGCAGATTGCATTCACCCGTACGCCCGAAGGGGCCAGTTCCACCGCCATTGTCTTCGTAGCGGTGATCATCCAGCCCTTGGAAGCGTTATACCAGTTCAGCCTGGGGCGCGGGCTGAGACCTGCGGTGGAGGCAACGTTCAGGATCGCACCCTTGCCGGCTTCCGTCATGGCCGGAACGAAGTGTTTCGCCGTCAGATAGACCGACTTGCAGTTGACGGCCATGACCCGGTCGAACTCTTCTTCAGTGACCTCCTGCATCGGCTTGGGCAGATGCGTGATACCCGCATTGTTGACCAGAATGTCGACAGAGCCGAGCAGCGAGGACGCTACGTCGGCCATGTGGCTGACACTGTCATTGCTGGACACATCCGTCTTGATGGCCAGCCCGCCGACTTCGGCGGCAATTTCCTCGGCTAGCTCCAGGTTCAAATCCGCGACCATTACCTTGGCGCCTTCAGCTGCAAACTTACGCACGATACCGGCGCCAAAGCCCGAGGCACCACCGGTAACAATCGCCTTCTTTCCTTCAAGTCTCATACAAACCTCCCGGTTACATTTGTTCGAACGAATTGCGCCATTGCTGAATTCTCAAGTCCTGGCCAAACCTCTTAGGTCGTCATTGCCAAGGTTGAGCCGTGGCATGACGATGCAGAATTCAAAGCCTCACCTTTCACTTCCTGCCGTTGCGGCCTTGAGCCGAGACAGGAGCGACAACGTCAGGATTTGCGAACTCCGCCGAAACCCCTTCCCTTACCCGTGAAACGCCGCCACGGTCTTCAGCGTCGTGAAGCCGTAAAGAGCCTCGAACCCCTTTTCCCGGCCGTGGCCGGATTTACCCATGCCGCCGAACGGCAACTCGACACCGCCACCGGCACCGTAGTTGTTGATGAAGACCTGGCCTGTGCGGATCGTTCTGGCGAGCCGCATCTGGCGCGCTCCGTCGCGGGTCCAAAGGCTCGCAACGAGGCCGTAGTCGGTGCCATTGGCGATTGCAATGGCTTCGTCCTCGTCGTCAAAGGGGATGATCACCTGCACCGGACCGAAGATCTCGTCCCGCGCCAGCACGTGACCGGGGGAAACGCCGGCAAACAGGGTCGGGCAGACATAGTTGCCGCCATCAGGTGCGTCCTGCAGCACGCCTTCCGCCACCTTTTGAAGATCCGCACCCCGGTCCAGAAAGCTGGAGACGATGCCCTTCTGCTTTGACGAGATCAGCGGCCCGACGTCGAGATCGTTCAGCGCCGGTCCGACCCTCAGCGCCCCATAGCGAGCCGCCATGCGTTCGGTCACCTGATCAAGGACAGACCTGTGAACCAGAATTCGCGAGGACGCCGAACAGGTCTGGCCGGCATTCTGGATGCCAGCGTTGACCAGAAACGGCAGGGCGGCATCGAGATCGGCATCCTCGAACACAAGCTGAGGCGACTTGCCGCCGAGTTCCAGCGTGACCGGAACAACGTTTTTTGCCGCTGCCGTCTGCACCTGAACACCGGTCGCGACCGATCCGGTGAAGGAAATGTGGTGAACGCGCGAATGAGCAGTCAGCGCTGCACCGGCTTCGGACCCGAGCCCCGGAACGACGTTCAACGCCCCGGCTGGCAAACCAGCCTGGCGAGCAAGATCCGCAAAGGCGAGTGCCGTCAGGCAGGCATCTTCCGCCGGTTTCAACACACATGCGTTGCCCGTTGCCAGGGCCGCGCCGACAGATCGGCCGATGATCTGCATCGGGTAGTTCCACGGTACGATATGTCCCGTGACGCCATGCGGTTCGCGCAAGGTGTAGACCGTGTAGCCGTCGAGATAGGGAATGGTTTCGCCGTGCAGCTTGTCGGCTGCCCCGCCATAAAATTCCAGATAGCGGGCAAGCGCCACGGCGTCTGCGCGAGCCTGTTTCAGCGGCTTGCCGACATCGATGGATTCGATCCGCGCCAGATGATCGACCTTCTCCAGCACCAGCTCGCGCAAGCGGAACAGAAACCGGCCGCGCTCGGCAGCGTTTGTCCGGCCCCACTCCCCTGCCATTGCGGCTTCTGCCGCATCGACCGCAGCATCTATGTCCGCAGCTCCACCGCGGGCGATCGCGCCGATACGCGCCCCGGTCGACGGATTGTTGAGCGGCAATTGCTCACCGCCGGCAGGGTCCACCCATTTTCCGCCGATCAGGCATTTTGACGGATCGAACCAAAGGTCCAGTTCCTGGGTCATGGGCTTCTCCCTCATGCAATACCGGCCGGCAGAACCGGCGCGGCGGCAACAAGTTGTTGTGTATATGGGTGGTCTGGCTGGTCAAAGACGGTATTCGTCGGACCTTCCTCGACGATCTTGCCGGATTTCATCACCAGAACCCGATCCGTGATCGAGCGCACCACGCTGAGATCATGGCTGATGAAGAGGTAGGTCAGGCCGAACCTGTCGGCCAGATCCGCCAGGAGGTCGAGCACCTGGGCGCGAACAGATACATCCAGCGCGGAGACCGCTTCGTCCAGAATGATCAGATCCGGCTTGATGATGAGCGCACGCGCAATCGCGATGCGCTGGCGCTGGCCGCCGGAAAATTCGTGAATGTACTTGTTGGCGTCTGCCGCGTTCAGTCCAACGCTTTCAAGCGCTTCGGCAATGGCGCTGTCGCGCTCGGTTCCACGCGGGGGATTTGACATGAGATGGAACGGTTCAGTGATCAGCCGCTCCACCTTCCAGCGCGGATTGAAACTGCCATAGGGATCCTGAAACACCACCTGCATGCGCCTGCGCACGATCTGATTTGCGTGGTGATGGGTAAACACCGGAAGGCCGTCGAACAGGATCTCGCCACCCTGAACTTCCTCCAGGCCGAGGATCGCCCGTGTGAGTGTGGATTTTCCGCAACCGGATTCGCCGACAAGACCCAGGCTTTCCCCCTTTCGGATCTCGAAACTGACACCGTCGACGGCGCGAAACTGCGTGGTCTTGCCCCACCAGCCGTGCGTGTGCCCGGTATAATCGCGCACGACATCACGAACCTGCAGCAGGGGCTGCTCCAACGCCTCGTTGCTGCGTTCCGGCACGTGGGCGGAGGCTTCCAGGAGTGCACGCGAATAGGGATGCTGCAGATTGCCGAAAAGATCCTTTGCCGGGCCGCTTTCGACCACCTCGCCCTGTCGCATGATCACCAGATCGTCGGCAAGGTCGGCCACGACGGCGAGATCGTGGCTGATCAGCATCAGGCCCATGCCATCCTCGGCGACAAGACGCTTCAGAAGATCCAGGATCTGGGCCTGGGTCGTGACATCCAGCGCGGTGGTCGGCTCGTCTGCGATCAGGAGTTTGGGCCTCAACGCAATCGCCATGGCGATGACCACCCTCTGGCGCTGGCCACCGGAGAGTTCATGCGGATACCGGCTGAGCGGAAACCGCTCCTGCGGCAGTTCCGCCCGCCGCAAGGCATCTGCCGCCCGCACCAGCGCTTCGGATTTCGAAACACGTTCGTGGATCAGGATGGTCTCCGCAACCTGGTCACCGATGGTCTTCAGCGGGTTGAGCGCGGTCATAGGCTCCTGAAAGACCATGCCGACATCCCGCCCGCGCAGGCCGCACATTTCGGCTTCACTCAGCGAGAGGATGTCCTTGCCTGACAGCGTGATTGACCCGTTGCAAATCGAACCACCCGGCAACAGCTGCAGCACGGAAAAGGCCGTGATCGACTTGCCAGATCCACTCTCGCCGATCACGCCCAGAATGCGACCCGGAGCCACCTCCATTGAGACGTTCTTGAGGATCGGCAGACCGTGGATGGTAAGCGACAGGTCCCGGATGGTCAGAAGGCTCATGCCAGGTTGTTTCATGTCCGGGCCCTCCTGAGTTTCGGATCGAGACTGTCGCGCAGGCCATCGCCCAGCAGGTTCAGGCCAAGCACGGTCAAGAGGATCGCGAGCCCGGGGAACAACGCCAGATGTGGCGCGAGCGATATCATCGTCTGACTGTCGGCCAGCATGCGACCCCAGCTTGCCGTGGGAGGCTGCGCTCCAAGGCCGACGTAGCTGAGGCCTGCTTCAGCCAGAATGCCGAGCGAGAACTGGATCGTGCCTTGAACGATCAGGAGATTGGCGACATTCGGGAGGATGTGCTCCAGCGAGATGCGCGCCGAGCCCTTGCCTGCGACCCGTGCCGCCAGAATGTACTCCCGGTTCCAGAGCGACAGGGCAGCGCCGCGTGTCAGGCGGGCAAACACCGGGATGTTGAAGATGCCGATGGCAATGATGGCGTTGAGCGCCGACGCTCCGAAAACGGCGGTGATCATCACAGCAATCAGAAGGCTTGGAAAAGCAAACACCAGATCGTTGGCGCGCATGATGATCTCGTCCATCAGGCCGCCTTTTCTGGCCGCGGCGGCAAGACCGAGCGGGACGCCGACGGCCATGCCGATGCCGACAGCCACCAGCGCGACGGCAATCGAGGTTCGCGCGCCCACCATGATCATGCTGAGGATGTCACGGCCGAACTGATCGGTGCCGAAGGGATGCAGCCAGCTTGGCGGCTTCATTCGGTTGGCAATATCCAGCACCGTGGTGTCATAGGGAACCCAGACGAGGCTGATCAGCGCGGCAGCCGTGAACAGCAGTGTCAGAACGGCGCCGGGAAGCAATGTGCGGCTGTGGAACAGGAGGTTCATCAACGACGCCTCCGCAGTCTCGGATCGACCCAGGCATAGGCCATGTCGACGGCGAAGTTGACAACGATGACCGCAAAGACCAGCAGCATCACCACGCTTTCGACCACGATCAGGTCGCGCGCGCTGATAGACTGAAAGACCAGCCTGCCGAGGCCCGGCAGGAAGAAGACGTTCTCGATGATGATCGCCCCCGCCAGCAGGAAGGAGAATTGCAGCCCGAGGATCGTCAGCACCGGAATAAGGGCGTTGCGCACCGCATGACGCCAAAGCGCCTGCCCCTTGCTGAGTCCCTTGGCCCTGGCGGTGCGGATGAAATCCTCCCCCAGCGTGTCCAGCAGACTGGATCGCATCACCCGTGTCAGGATGCTCGCCTGCGGCAGGGCAAGCGCGATGGCCGGCAAGGTCAGCGCTTTCATGGCGGCGAAGAAGCCTGCGTCCCACCCGGGAAACCCGCCGGCTGAAAACCAGCGCAGATTGATGGCAAAGACCAGCACCATCAGCATCGCAAACCAGAAATTGGGAATGGCAATGCCCAGCTGGGTGACACCCATGACGGCGCCATCGGCATGGGACCCGCGGCGCGAGGCGGCCCAGATGCCGGCCGGAAAGGCGATCATGGTGCTCAGCACAAGGGCATAGAGGGCCAGCGGCAAGGACACCCAAAGCCTGTCGGCAATCATGCCGCCAACCGGCGTGCGATAGGTGTAGGAGGTGCCGAAATCGCCGACCAGAAGTCCACCGGCCCAGTTTGCGTATCGCTCGACTATGCTGCCGCCAAGGCCCAACTCCTGGCGCAGGGCGGCCAGCGTGTCTTCCTGTGCATTGAGGCCGAGCATGTAAGAGGCCGGGTCACCCGGCACCACTTCCAGAGCCAGGAAGATCACCACCGACGCGGCCACGAGGCTGAGCCCCAGGGACAGAAGGCGTTTCAGGAAATATTGCAGCATGAAGGCGTCGCGTGCCTAACGGCATCAGGTACCGGCAAGAAGGATAGGAGTGAAGGTGGATGCCCGCACATGGGGTGCGAGCATCCACTTCGGTGTATGGGTCAGTCTTCCCAATAGACCGCCGTCAGGTCCGTTGCCTGGGTTGGCTGGTTCTCCCAGAGCCCCTTGATCTTGGCATCGGCGATAGTCGGGAAAGCGAGCTGGAACAGGTATGTGTTGACATAGTCCCTTGAAATCATTTCCTGGGCCTGTTTCAGAAGGCCGGAGCGTTTGGCCGGATCGTTCTCCGCCGTCAGATCGGCGAAGAGCTTCTGGAAATCCGGATTGTCATACTGGAAATAGTAATCCGGCCGGGCATAGATGCCGATGTCCATCGGCTCGGTATGGCTGACGATCGTCAGGCCGAAATCCTTGCCCTTGAAAACCTGCTCCAGCCACTGGGCCCATTCCAGATTGGTGATCTCGGTTTCAATGCCGACGGCCCGGAGCTGTGCCGCGATGATCTCCCCGCCCCTGCGGGCGTAAGATGGCGGCGGCAACTTCAGCGTGGTGGTAAAGCCATCCGCGTAACCGGCCTCGGCCAGCAGTTTCCTGGCAAGTTCCGGATCGTATTGGCTGTTGGCCGTCAGATCGACGTAGTCAGGATTATGCGGCGCGAAATGGGTACCAATCGGCGTGCCGTAGCCGAACATGGCACCATCTATGATCGCCTGCCGGTCAACCGCATGGGCGATCGCTTCCCGAACCTTGATATTGTCGAGTGGCGGCAGCTTGTTGTTGGCGGCAAGAATTGTCTCGCCTTCGGTAGAGCCGACAAGCACCTGGAAGCGAGAATCGGCTTCGAACTGCGGCAGGTTTTCCGGTGCCGGGAAACCGACAAAGGCGTTGACGTCTTCCGCCATCACGGCGGCGAAAGCTGCCGTCGGATCGGAAATGAACTTGAAGGTGACCTTGTCGAGCTTGGCTGGCTCGCCCCAGTAGTCCGCGTTCTTTTCCAGGTCGATACGGTCGCCCTGAACCCAGTCTGTGAACTTGAACGCACCTGTGCCGACCGGATTGCTTTTGATATCGCCGATGGATTCCGGCGCAACGATGACCGCATCGCCCCAGGCCATGTTGAACAGGAAGCTGCCATTCGGCTCCGTCAAGCTCACCTTCACGGTCAACGGATCGACCACCTCGACGCTTTCGATGCCGGCGAACAGGGCTTTCTGTGCGTTCTGGCTGTCATCGGCGCGGGCGCGGTCCAGGCTGAACTTGACGTCGTCTGCCGTCAGATCCGAACCGTCATGGAATTTAACGCCCGCGTGCAGCTTGAAGGTGTAAGTCTTGCCGTCCTCGGAAATCTCCCAGCTTTCGGCAAGGCCCGGATTGACCGAGCCATCGGGACCGAAGCGGGTCAGACCTTCAAAGACGTTGGAATAAAGAACAGAATCAATTGCGCCTGCAGCGGCACCTGTCGGGTCCAGATGCGGTGGTTCCAGTTGCATGGCAACCACGATATCGCTTTTCGCATGGGCCATTCCCATGCTCGCAGCCAACGCCAGGGCGCTGACCAGACCCAATCCAAACTTATGCAAACGCATGACTTCCCCCTTCATTGAGGCTGCTTTCGCTAGGCCTTGCCAAAAGCTCGATCAGCGAACGGCCCATCACCTTTGCAGAATCGAGCATGTCATCCACTCCGACATATTCGTCCGGTTTATGTGCCAGATCCAGAATGCCCGGGCCATAGGCGATACAATTTTTCAGTTTGCCGATACGGTCGATATGCTTCTGGTCGTATGTGCCCGGACTGACGACATACTCCGCTTCGCGGCCCATGGTCTCCGCAATTGCCTTGGCAACGGTCCGCACGACAGGCGCATCCTTTTCCGTCATGGTGGGCAGCACCCTGTGCAATTCGCGCAGGTCAAAGCGGAACTTGTCACGCCGTCCCTCCACCGTCTTCAGCACTTCCAGAACTTCGGCCTGCACGTCGTCGATGTTTTCTTCAAGCAGGAATCGGCGGTCTATCACCATCCGGCAACTGTCCGGCACGCAGGGGCTCGGAAGACCGGTGAAGTCCGCCTCCCCTTCCGACTGGCCGCCGTGGATGGAGTTGATGTTGAGCGTCGACTGTTTGGCCCCTTCCGGCACCACCGGCATTTCCGTGCGTTTCTGCGCCAGGGCGGGAAACAGGCTCTGCTCCATCTCGTCGATCACAGCGCCCATGTGCCGGACGGCGCAATCCCCCAGGAACGGCATCGACCCGTGGGCAATCTCGCCAAATGTTTCCACCTCCGCCCACCAGACGCCGCGGTGGCCCAGGCAGATCCTGTCCTTGTTGAGAGGCTCGGGAATGATGACGTGTTGAACCCGGTCTGGGCTGAAATAGCCCTTGCCGGCGAGATAGGCGACGCCGCCGTAGCCACCTGATTCTTCGTCCGCCGTGCCGCTGATCTCGATGGCCCCGGCAAAATCCGGACAGACGGCAAGAAACGCTTCGGCAGCGACGATGCTGGCAGCCAGACCGCCCTTCATGTCACAGGCGCCTCTGCCGTAGATCTTGCCATCGACGAGTTCCCCGCCGAAGGGATCCTTTGTCCAGCCGTGTCCGACATCGACCACATCGATATGACTGTTAAAATGCACGCATTCGCCCGGCCGGTCACCATCCCGGCGCGCGACAATATTCCAGCGCGGATATCTGTCACTGTCGCCCGGTGTGCCATGCGCCCGGATCAGCTCGATGTCAAAGCCGGACCTCGACAGGCGCTTCTGCAGATAATCGCAGATCTCGCGATAGTTCTCGCCGGGCGGGTTGAGTGTGGGAATGCGCAGAAGATCCTGGGTCAGCGCGATCAGATCATCGCGTCTTCCATCGATCTCCCGGATCAGGTCGTCTGCAAGCGGCATCCCGGCACGGCCTCCCATTGGTAAAACAGGATAGAACTATGCTACTGTCAAACTACGGTGCCAATACCGTAGGAACACGGTGAAACATGGAAGACCTCGATCAACTCGCATTTGAAAATGCGCCCATGGGCCTGGCGCTTACCGAGAACCGGATCATTCGCGCCTGCAACGAAACTTTCGTGGAGATGTTCGGCTTCAACAAGGACCAGCTGATCGGCCAGAGTTTCCGGCTGCTGTACGGCACGGACCAGGAATTTCACCAGATCCGCGATATCGGACTTGAGCCCCTGCGCCGCTCCCTTCCCTATACGGATGAACGGCTGATGCGGCGCTCCGACGGAACGCCGATCTGGTGCCGGTTCCGCGCCCGCACGCTGACACCCGACACGCCGCTGGCCCGGATCGTCTTGAGTTTTGCCCCGATCGACAATGCGGCGGCCGGCCCAAAGCTGACACCGCGCGAGCGCGAGGTGCTGTTGCTTCTCTCCCAAGGGCAAACCAGCAAGGAAATGGGTCGTATTCTCGGGCTTTCACCCAGAACTGTGGAAGACGTACGAGCCCGGCTTCTGAAGAAATTCCAGGTAAAAAGCGTTGCCGTGCTGCTGTCCCGTCTGTCCGGGCAGCCGGCAGTCAAACCGTAGGAGCGCCGCTCGCCATTGTGCCAAGCCACACTTTGTAGCCCTGGTCTCAAGTGCCCTTGTCGAAGCGGCCTTACGTCATTCAGCAGGTTTCAGACCGTTCGGATTGAAAGCACCACCGAAGGGAGACGGGTTTGCCTTGATTGGGGCCTCGGCCGGTGCGGTGGTTGCAGGCGTCTGGTTTTGCTGCTGCGCTTCCATTTTCCGGCGCTGTTCCTCCAGAAGTTCCTGCTGGCGTGCGCGTTTTTCGTCGAGGATCTGCTGTTTGCAGACACCCGCGTCATGGCGTGTGCCCTGGTAGGTGGCCAATCCGGCTATGCCCAGCAGAATCACGAAGATCGTAAGCGGATGAACGAGGGTGCGCAGCGCCGGATTTCCGTAAATGCGGGACCGAGCGGCGGCACCTGTCCGCATCACTTCCTTGCGCCGCATGTGCGCCTCGTGAACCACGGCTCCAATCAGCGTGATGCCGATGATGATGACCGCGAGCGCCGATAGGGAAGGATCGGTTCCGTGCCGGACCTTGGAGGCAAGTGCCGTGGTGAAGGTGTTGCCCGAGAGGATCGTGAAAACGGTCGTGTTGTAGTTTTCGAACGATGCCAGAAAGGTCAGGAACGCCGCAGACCCGATGGCCGGCCACAGGAAGGGTAGCAGGATCTTGCGAAAGGCCTGTCCCGGCGTTGCACCTAGATCAAGCGCGGCTTCTGTCAGGATCGGATCAAAGCGCTGCAGCCGGGCCAGGAATACCAACATTGCATAGGCGGAAATGAACGTTACCTGACCGGCAAGGGTCAGGAACATGCCGCTGTAGAAGATCGAGCCGTAGTCCGCCCCGACTGACCGTCCGAAAGCGCCCCAGAAAACGATGGTCGAGATACCGAGGACCACTCCCGGTATGAGGATCGGCGTGATCAGGACCGTATAGAGGGCCGCCCGAAGACGCGGGCTGAGCTCAGACAGCGCCAACGCCCCTGCAAGGCCGATGGGCACCGCAATGGTAACGACGCTGACGGCAATCACCAGACTGTTGGCAAGCCCGCTCATCAGCCGGTCGTTGGCAAACAGAACGCCGAACCATTCCGTCGTGAAGCATTCCCAGGGTGTGATCCTCGGGAAGGAGGAGGAGTTGAACGCCGTGATCACCATGATGATCAGCGGCCCGAACAGAAAGGTGAAGAAGAGCAGGGAAAAACCTGCCGCGATGGCGCCGCCGCCCGTGCCCCGGTTCATCGGCCGATCTCCCCGATGGAGACCTTGAAGACACGCATCAGCATCATGACGATGGATATGCAGACGATCAGAAGGATGACCGCATAGGCCGAGCCGCGCTGCCAGTTGGCGCTCTCGTTGAACCACTGGTAAATGAGCTGAGTGAACCAGAGGTTTGACGGTCCACCGAGGATCTGCGGCGCGGCCAACGCGCCCGCCGTCAGCATGAACACCATGGTTGCCCCCGAAGCGATGCCCGGTTTGGCGACCGGCAGCACCACCCGCCAATGCACCCGCCACCAGCTTGCGCCCATGTCCCTGGCCGCTTCGATCTGGTTACGGTCAAGTGCCTCGACCGCATTGAAGATCGGGAACACCATCAGGAGAATGTAGGCATAGGTCAGGCCGGAATAGAGCGCGACATCGGCCCGGATGAAATCGACGGGCTGGTCCCATAGCCCCACCGACATGCCAATGCCGTTGATCAGGCCCGTGGAGCCAAACAGGACACGGAAAGCGAAGGCGCGCAGGATCTCGTTGACCCAGAAGGGCACGATCAGGCCGATCACCATCATCCGCGCCGCCACCCCGGTGGCCGAATGAGCCAGGATGAAGGCAATCGGGTAGCACAGCAGAATGTCGATGCAGGTTACGAAGACAGCGGCAATCAGTGTCTTGAGCAGAATGCCGATATCAAGCGTGTTGACCGTGCCGTCATTGCCTTGAAAAAAGTAGGCATAGTTTTCAAGCGTGTAGACATCCTGCGGACCGCCGATATCGGCTGCCGGCAAGTTGAACCGGAACGAATAGTCGAGCATCGCGACCTGCGGCAGGGTGATCAGGCAGATCACCCAGAAGAGAACCGCAACGGCGACGAAGGACGCTGCGCCCAAACCATGTTTGCCGGAAATCGCGCGGAAGACGTTTTGAAGCCCCTTCATTGTCACGCCCCCGCCAACGCGCCCTGCGGCAGAACGATCGCCTGCTCGGGAGTGAAGCCGACCGTGACCGCACCGCCCGACAAATGTTCCGGAGATCCGCCCAGGTTGACCCGGGTCAACCGCAAGGCAACACCGTTTGCTTCCAGAAACACCTGGCGGGAGTTGCCTTCGAACTCTTCCTTCACCCAATTCGCCGTCAGCTGGTTGTGTGAACCACCTTCAAGGCTCAGCTGCTCGGGACGGATGAAAAGGATGCAGTTGTCGCCCGCTTTGTACTGTCGGCCGCCGGCAGCCCGTCCCTGCAACTGGCCGAGCGGCGTTTCCACGGAAACCAGCGCCTCCTTCTGTGCGGCGACCTTGCCCTCGATGGCGTTGGTTTCACCGACGAAGGACGCAACGAAAGACGTCTTCGGACGATTGTAGATCGTCTCCGGCGGATCGACCTGTTCGATCACACCGGCATTCATCACCGCGACCCGGTCGGACATGGTCAGCGCCTCGCCCTGATCATGGGTGATATAGATGAAGGTCAATCCGACGCGCTGCTGGATGGCGCGCAGTTCGGTCCGCATGTGGTGGCGCAGCTTCAGGTCGAGCGCGGACAGCGGCTCGTCGAGCAACAGGATATCGGGTTCAACCGCCAGGGCACGAGCAATGGCCACGCGCTGCCGCTGACCACCGGAAAGCTCGTGTACCTTTTTGTCACCGACGCCGGGAAGCGCGATCATGTCCAGGAGTTCGTCCGCCCGCTTGCGCCGCTCCTTGCGGCCAATGCCCCTGACCTCCAGCGGAAAGGCGATGTTGTCGGCAACGCTCATCAGCGGAAAGAGCGCCAGATTCTGGAAGATCAGGGCGGTCGGCCGCTTGTTCGGTCCGATGCCCTTCATGTCCTGTCCGCCGATCAGGACACGGCCTTCGGACGGGTCGGAGAACCCGGAAATACAGCGTAGCAAGGTGGTCTTGCCGCAGCCGGATGGCCCCAGAAACGAGAAGAATTCGCCACCCTTGATGACGAGATGTGCATTATCGACCGCGGTATAGGCCCCAAAACGAATGGAAACGTGATCCAGAACAATATCTTTTGTGGCCATGGCGCTCTCAGAAGGACGGCGGAAAAGGGAAATAGAAAAAGGAAGCCGGAGGCCGGACGGCATTGCGCCCGGCACCCGCCATTGAGAAAGCCGGAGAGGCCTTAAGCGGACAGGAACTTGTTGGTGTATTCGGTCCGCTTTTCCGAGTACCAGGGAGCTTCCGCCGGCCAGGCGTTGAGCTTGCCCAGCGCTTCGCCCGGATAGGCATCGGCAAAGTTCTTGGCGTAGACTTCGCCGCCGAATTCGGCAGCCCCGATCACCGGTGAATTGTAGCCGTGGGTCTTGATGGCTTCGCCGGCAAGTTCGGCATCGTAAGCCGTCTCGATGAAGGCGTAGATCTGATCGATATTCTTTGCGCCTGTCGGCATGGCAAGGCCGTCGACCCAGGCCATCGCACCTTCTTTCGGCGCCCGGTACATGACCGGCTCACCAGCGGTCTTCAATGCGAGCGGCGGTCCGTCCCAGGTCTGACCGACGATCACGCCCTCGTTCAGCAGGCCGTTCTTCTGGGTGTCGGCATCGTTCCAGATCAGCTTGATATTCGGCTTCTTGGCAATGGCGGCCTCGACGACCTTGGTCCAGACCTCGTCCATCTTTTCCGGGCTTTCGTATGCGGCCCACATGGAGCCCGGCTCCAGTTCGCCGCGGCCTTCCAGGCCAAGACCTAGACCAAGCAGCATGGAGTGTCCGCGGCCCATGGTCTTGCCCGCGTTGGCTTCATCCCAGACATCGTAGTAGCTCGGGAATTCTCCCCCCGGAACGAAGGCATCCGTCCGCCATGCAATGCCTTCCGTCCCCCAGATGTGCGGCAGCCAGAACACGCCCTTGCCGTCGAAATTCCAATGGGTTTCACCAAGCGCCATGGACGGGTTGACCTTGTCGAGCGCCACCTTGGACATGTCAAACGGTTGCAAAAGGCCGAGTTCGGCCCAAAGAAGGTTGCGGTTGACGGTCGGTGAAACGATGTCGAAGCCTTCGCCGTTGGTAGCCTTCAGCTTGTTGATGATCTCTTCGTTGGAGCCGATGCCGGTGAAGTTGATCTTGATACCCGTCTTGTCCGTGAAGCCGTTGACGAAGCTTTCCGGCAGATAGTCCGACCACATCATGATGTTGATTTCACCGGACGAGGCCAGCACGCTGGAGCTGACGATCGCCGGCATGGACAGACCTGCGCCCGCCGCTGCCGCGGTCTTAAGGAATTCGCGCCGCGATGCCGGTGCTCCCTTTTTAAAACTGATCATGACTTCCCCTTCACTGTTGGTCTCACCAAACTGTTCTCGCTCTGGCGCGTTACAGGTCGCATTTTTAAGGAAAGGGTCGCATTGCCCGGACGATCCTGCGCCGCGTTGCAAGAAAGGATATTGCGGTGCAATATTCACCCTTAGAGCCAGAGAGTGAAAACTATGGGGCCAGAGGACTTGACGGGCTTTGCAGATGCGGCAATCAGCTTCAGACTGTTGCTTGCGGGCTAACCGGCACCAGGGAAAATCTGTCAGAATAAATGCTTGCTACCTATTTCGAGACGCCCTTCGATCCGGGCAGACGATTGCAGCACCAGATTCAGGAACGGCTGATCGAGGCTATACTGGATGGCGTGTGGCCTTTGCACGAACCGCTGCCGGCAACCCGCGTCTTTTCCAGTGAGATAAAGGTATCCCGCAACACGGTTGCCATCGTCTATGAGCGGCTGGTTGAAGACGGCTATCTGAAATCTGTCAGCAGGCGCGGATATTTCATCAACGAACGGCACATCCGCGAGCAGTTGAACATCCGGGTGGACGATCACGCCAAGGACATCCTGCCCGCCGCCGAACACCCCTTCGATCCGCAAGCCTTTCTGACCTACAGCTACGCCGCCCAGGAGAATATTTCCAAACCGGTCGACTGGCAGTCCTATCCGTACCCGTTCATCTATGGACAGCTCGCCCCCGACAAGACCTCCGTTGCCCGTTGGCGCGATTGTGTCCGGCTGGCGGGAACCGCACAGCACGCACCAACCTGGATTGGCGATCTGGTCGACCAGGACGACCCGATGCTGGTGGACCAGATCATCCGCCGAATGCTGCCACAGCGGGGCTTCCGTGCCGACCCGGACGAGATCCTGGTGACTGTCGGCGCACAGAACGCCCTCTTTCTGGTGGCACAACTTTTTTGCCGACCCGGCGTCAGAACCGACATGGAAGAGCCCGGGTATGTCGACACGCGCAATATCTTCCAGTCCTTCGGGTCGGAGCTGAAATATCACCCGGTCGATTCAAACGGCATGCGGGTTGGAGACGAACTGAAAGGGGCACGTCTCGTTTACGTGACACCTGGCCATCAGTCCCCCACCAATGTCACCATGTCGATGGAACGACGCTTTCGCTTGCTGGCTCATGCCGAAACGCACGATTTCATCATTCTGGAAGACGACTATGAGCATGAGCTGAATTTCATCGGCTCACAGAAACCGTCCCTGCGCAGTTTCGACCGAACCGGCCGCGTCATTCACGTTGCCAGCCTCTCCAAGGCACTGTTCCCCGGGCTGAGGCTCGGCTTCATTGCGGCGGACAGGCGCATCGTCAAGGAGCTGCGGGCACTCAGGCGACTGATGTACCGGCACCCTTCGGCACTGGATCAGCGGGCAATGGCGATCTTCCTGTCAGAAGGCCATTATGATTCCCACATCCGCCGCCAGCGAAAGATCCTTTCCCAGAAATGGAAGAAGATCTTCAGGTTGATCGAAACGTATCTGCCGACCTGTCAGGCAACAGTCACGACCGGCGGATCCGGTGTCTGGATCAGGCTTCCGGACAGTGTCCGGGCAGCGGAACTGCAATCGAAGTCGGCGCGGCAAGGCATCCTCATCGAGGCGGGAGACGGCCGGTATTTTTCCCCGAACAGCCCGCGAAACCGCATTCGTCTGGGCTTCGGTGCGATTGCCGAGGAAAAGATGGAACCCGGCATCAGGCTGCTCGGCCAGGTTCTGGCGGACTGCGGGTAGCAATCCCGGCTCGAGGCCGGGCAGCCAGTCACTGACGGCTCAAAGATCCGCCTTGCCAAGGACCTTCTGGAGGATATCGACCATCATCGACAGGTCGTCTTCGGACGTGGTGAGTGCCGGTGCAAAGATGAGAGCATCGCCGGTTGCCTTCACGTGCAGGCCTTCATCGAACAGTTTCCGCTGCACCAGAGATCCCTTCGCTCCCGGCGTTTCGCCCGGCGTCAGCTGAATGCCGGCCATCATGCCATGACCGCGCAGATCATACACATGGGGCAAATTGCGCAGGCTGAACACGCCGTCCAGGAAAGTGGACGAGAGGCTCGCCGCCCGCTCGAAAAGACCTTCGGCCTTGTAGATGCCAAGCGTCGCCAAGGCCGCGGCGCAGGCAACCGGGTGGGCAGAATAGGTGTAGCCGTGCATCAGTTCCGGTCGATCCGCGGTGATGGAGTCGATGACGGCTTTCTGAATTTCCGTCTTCACCGCCACGGCGCTCATGGGAATAGCGCCGTTGGTGATGGCCTTTGCCATGGTCATGACGTCCGGGGTGACACCGAATTCCTGTGCCGCGAAGGCTGAGCCTGTCCGGCCGAAGCCGGTGATGACTTCATCGAACACCAGCAGAATACCGTATTTGTCGGCAATCTCGCGCAGCTTCTGCAGATAGCCGACGGGGGGCACGATGGTGCCGATGGACCCGGCAATCGGTTCGACGAAAACCGCTGCAATCGTCTCCCCGCCATAGGTCTTGCAAATCTCTTCCAGATCCTCCGCGAACCAGGCGCCATCTTGCGGCTGCCCCTTCGTGAAACGCTGATCCTCGTTCCATGTATGGCGCATATGAACGACGTCGCAGGTAACGCCTGAAAAATCCCGCCGGTTATTGACCATACCCGCCAGCGACGTGCCACCGAGATTGACCCCGTGATAGGCCCAGGCTCGCGAGACAAAGCGCGTGCGCTGCGGATCGCCCTTGGCCTTGTGATAAGCAAGGCAGATCTTGATGGCGGAATCGACCGCTTCAGAGCCGGACGACCCGAAGAAGATGCGGTCCAGTCCTTCCGGCAGAATCCCGCTCAACACCTCGGCAAGTTCGAAGGAGATTGGCGCCGCCCGCTGGAAGTGCGGTGAATAATCCAGAACCTGAAGCTGCTTGTAGACGGCCTCAGCAATTTCCTTGCGCCCGTGACCGGCTGCGCAGGTGAACAGACCCGAAGACCCGTCCAGAAGTTCCCGGCCTTCCGGCGTCCAGTAACGCACGCCTTCCGCCCGCGCAAACATCTGCGGTTCCTTGTGGAAGAGGCGGTTATTGGTGAACGGCAGCCAGTGGTGATCCATGTTGATCGGCATCTGGGTCATGGCGCAAGGTCCTTGAAATCGAAGCAATGCCATCACTCCTAGGACCAGTGGCAGGGCTGCCGTAGAGCCAGCGCTTGAATTCATAGGAGCCAGGGCCCCCAAGACGTGCTTTTAACATTGTGCTGGCGGACCGGCTGCCTAAGGTCCGGTCAAGCGACTGTTGCAGACACCTTCGGAAAGGCAGGCTCATGAGCGGCACAATCCTCATCACCGGAACGACCTCCGGCTTCGGTCAGGCCATGGCACGGCTGTTCGTGCAAAACGGCTGGAAGGTTATCGGCACCGGCCGGCGCGCGGACCGGCTGGAAAAGCTGAAGATGGATCTGGGGGACGCCTTTCATCCACTTGCCTTCGACGTCATGGACGAAGCTGCTACCACGGCAGCGCTTGCAGGCCTGCCAGTGGCGTTTCAGGAGATCGATATCCTCGTCAACAACGCCGGTCTTGCGCTCGGTACGGCCTCGGCACCGGCGACGAGGCTCTCCGACTGGAAGACCATGATCGACACAAACATCACCGGTCTCGTCACTATCACAGATCAGCTTCTGCCCAAGCTGATCGAGCGAAAGGGCGTGGTCGTCAACATATCCTCCATTGCCGCCAACTGGCCCTATCCGGGTGGAAACGTCTACGCGGCAACGAAAGCCTTCCTGCGCCAGTTCTCCTTGGGACTCAGGTCCGACCTGCATGGCAAGGGTGTTCGGGTCACCTCCATTGAACCCGGCCTTTGCGAGAGCGAATTCACGTTGGTTCGCACCGGCGGCAATCAGGAAAGCTATGACGCGCTTTACGGCGGCGCCAACGCGATCCAACCGGAAGACATCGCAAACACGGTCTACTGGATTGCGACACAACCGCCGCATCTCAACATCAATTCGCTGGAGCTCATGCCCGTCAGCCAGTCCTGGGCCGGTTGGCAGATCGCACGGGAGGGCTGAGGTGAACGGGTGGCGGCGCTGCTCGTCCACGGACAAAGCGGATTTCTATCAATCTGTCCTCATGCGCCTTGCCATCCCTGCGAAGGCAGGGTTCCAGTAATCGCATGAAGTCGTATCTGCCCCTCACCAGCACCACAGCATACTGGGTCCCGGTCTTGTCGCTGACGCGACAAACCGGGACGACAAGCTGGAGATGCAACGCGCGCTAAACCGGCCTGCATGATCTTTCACGGTTCACGCGCACCTCCCTTCCCCAAAAACGTCAACGGCCGAACGCGTCTCCGCGTCCGGCCGTAATTGTTCAGGCAATGTCCTTAAGTGATCAGGCCTTGGTCACCTTCTGGGTCTGGCTGCCCAGTTTGTCGATGCCCAGTGTCATGACTTCACCACCCTTCAGGTAGACCGGCGGCTTCTGGCCCATACCGACCCCGGGAGGCGTGCCGGTGGAGATGACGTCACCCGGCTGGAGGCTCATGAAGCGGCTGAGATAGGAGATCAGGAACGGGACGCGGTAGACCATGGTCTTGGTGGAGCCGTTCTGGTAGCGTTTGCCGTCGACTTCCAGCCACATGCCCAGATCGTCGAAGTTGCCGACTTCATCCGGTGTTACAAGCCAGGGGCCGATTGGGCCGAAGGTATCGCAGCCCTTGCCCTTGTCCCAGGTGCCGGAGCGCTCGATCTGGTATTCGCGTTCGGACACGTCGTTGATCACGCAGAACCCCGCGACGTGGCTCATCGCGTCAGCTTCCTCGATATAGGCGCCGCCCTTGCCGATCACGACGCCAAGCTCAACTTCCCAGTCGGTCTTCTGAGATCCGCGCGGGATCCTGACGTCGTCATCCGGGCCGATGATGGCGGATGTCCACTTGTTGAAGACCACCGGTTCCGGCGGCACATCCATGCCGGATTCGGCGGCGTGGTCGGCATAGTTGAGGCCGATGCAGATGAACTTGCCGATGTTGCCGACACAAGGTCCGACACGCAGGTCCTGCTGCGGAGCACCGTCGACCAGTGGCAGCGAAGTGACGTCGAGCCCCTGCAGGCGCTGAATGCTATCGGGCAGGAGAGCATCGCCGGCGATATCCGAAACAACGGAAGAGAGATCGCGAACACGGTTGTCGGCATCAAGAACACCGGGTTTTTCCTGTCCCGGCGCGCCATATCTCAGCAATTTCATAAAGGATCGTCCTTGCATGGTTGGAGCCCGGTCACGTATGCGACCGGGCTCGATGGGTTTGGTTACGACAAAATCAATCAGTCGTACAAGACAGCAGCGATCTTCGGATCGTCAATGTTGGACTTGTCGTAGTAGTAGAAGCCGGTGTCGATATGAGCCGGAACGTCCTTGCCCTGCGATGCCTCGAGCGCGGCTTTGACGGTCTCATAGCCGATACCGACCGGGTTCTGGGTGATCGCACCGGCCATGACGCCATTGCGGATCGCGTCCTTTTGGGCCTTGCCGCTGTCATAGCCGATGATGACCACGTCGGACTTGCCCATTTCGGAGACACCATTGACGACACCCAGGGCCGAGCCTTCATTGGCACCGAAGATGCCCTTCAGGTCCGGATTGGCCGTCAGGATGGCCTTGGTGAGTTCGGTCGACTTCAGATGGTCGCCACCACCATACTGAACGGTCACCACTTCGATGTCCGGATGCTTCGCCTTCATCTGGTTGACGAAACCGTCAACACGGTCGATGCCCGTCCGGCTGGTCTGGTCATGTGCCACAACAGCCACCTTGCCGGAACCGCCGATCAGATCAGCCATCTTGTCGGCAGCCAGAGCAGCGGCCGCGACGTTGTCGGTGGATGCCGTCGACACCGGGATGTCGCTGTCGACACCGCTGTCGAATGCAATGACCGGGATGCCCTTTTCCTGAGCCTGCTTCAACAGCGGAATGGCTGCCTGGCTGTCGAGCGCTGCAAAACCGATTGCCGTCGGGTTCTTGGCAAGGGCAGCTGCCAGCATGTCGATCTGGCGGTCGACCATGGTTTCGTTATCCGGTCCTTCGAAGGTGATGGTGACGCCCAGCTCCGAGGCAGCCTGGTCGGCACCGGCCTTCACGGCCTGCCAGAACTGGTGCTGGAAGCCCTTGGAGATCAGCGGAATGTAGGTTTCCTGGGCGAAGGCAAAGTTCCCGGAAAGCATCAGAGCGGCGGCGCTTGCGGCTCCGATTAGGGTACGTCTGTTCAGCATATTCCTCTCCTGTGGTTGGGACGGACGGAAGGTCCGTTGGTCGGGGTGTGATCACCCTCTTGTGTGTTGAAGAAACTCAGGCTTTTCGCCTGCGCACCATGTCCGCGTAAACGGCCAGGATGATGATTGCGCCGGTCACCACCGTCTGCCACTCCTGGGCGACAGACAGGACCCGCAAACCGTTGGTCAGGACGGCCATGATCAGAGCTCCGATCAAGGTGCCGAGAACCGTGCCACGTCCGCCTGAAAGCGATGTGCCACCGATGACGACGGCCGCGATGGCTTCCAGTTCGTACCCGAGGCCGAGTGCCGGCTGGGCGGAGTTGAGGCGGGAAGCGATCAGGATGCCGGCGATGCCGCAGATCGCCCCGGCCAGCGCATAGACCGACATTTTCCAGAAGTCGGTGTTGACGCCGGAAAGGCGAACCGCCTCTTCGTTGGAGCCCAGCGCGAAGGTGTATCGGCCAAGCACGGTGCGGCCGAGAACGTAAGACGCGGCTCCGGCAACCAGGAACAGGATCAGAACCCCGTTCGGGATCGGCAGGGCCGGAAAGACATCGCCGATCAGCGAGCCGCGGGAGATCAGGTCAAAACCCGGCGTGTCGTTGAAATAGATCGGCCGGGTTCCGGAAATCACCAGAGACAGGCCTTTCAGGATCAGCATCATGCCGAGGGTCGCAATGAAGGGGGGGATCTTCATCTTGGCAATGAAGGTGCCCGAGCACAGGCCACAAAGCGCACCTGTTGCAATGGCGGCAATCACACCAAGCGGCAAGGGCATGCCAAGATTGGTCAGCACTACACCCGCGATCACCGCGCAGAAAGTCATCAACGTTCCGACGGACAGATCAATCCCGCCGGTGATGATCACGAGTGTCGCGGCAACCGCCAGCACGCCGTTTACCGAGGTTGCCTGCAGGATCGCGATCATGTTCGAGGTTTGCATGAAGTTGGGCGACGCGATCGAGAAACCGATCAGCAAAAGGACCAGACTGGCGAAGGCCAGCAGTTTCTGGTGTGCCCCTGTCTCGATCAGACGCGCGACAAGCGACGGCGAGGAGGTCGGGTTGACGACGGTCATTGCTGGTATCCTTCTGGCTGCATGGATGGCGCCCGAAGCGTCGCCAGATGCATGATGTCTTCCTGAGTGGTGGTTTCTCCACCCGGCAGGATGCCGGTCAGCCTGCCTTCGCACATGACGGCAATGCGATGGCTGAGCCGCATGATTTCCGGCAATTCCGAGGAGATCACGATGATCGCCCTGCCTTCGTTCGCCAGTGCTTTCAAAAGCTTGTAGATTTCCGCCTTGGCGCCGACGTCGATACCGCGGGTCGGCTCATCGAAGATCAGGATGTCGCAATCCCGGTAGAGCCACTTGGCGATGACGACCTTCTGCTGGTTGCCGCCGGAGAGCAGCCGGACCTCCTGCCGGTCGGACGGTGTGCGGATTTCCAGCTTGGCGATGTAGTCCTGCGCGGTCTTGCGCATGGCGTCCTCGCTGAGGACGCCGAACCGGGTGGAGAAGCGGTCGAGACTTGCCAGCGCCACATTGGTGCGAACGTCCATTCCGGTAGCTAGGCCAAAATGCTTGCGGTCCTCGGACAGATATCCGATCCCCGCCTTCACCGCGTCGGACGGTTTTGAAATCGAGCGGGGTCTGCCGTGAACCCGGATTTCCCCGCTGTCGCGCGGATCGGCCCCGAAAATGGCACGTGCCACTTCTGTTCGCCCGGCCCCCATCAGGCCGGCGAAGCCCAGAATTTCGCCTTTCTTGACAGAAAAGCTGACATCCCGGATTTCACGGCCCCGGTTCAGTCCGCGCACATCCAGCACGGTCTCCGCATCGGACAGATCGGGGATGACGATAGCCTCGCTGGTCACCTCCCGGCCGACCATCATGGAAATGATCTTGGAAACAGGCGTTTCCGCCGCATCGACCGTTCCGACATAGGCGCCATCGCGCATGACCGTCACCCGGTCGGCGATCTGCTTCAGCTCGTCCATCTTGTGGCTGATATAGATGATGCCGACGCCATCGGCCTTCAGGCGGCGGATAATGGTGAAGAGTTCGGCGATTTCCGCATCGTTGAGGGCAGCAGTTGGCTCATCCATGATGAGGACGCGCGAGCGGTAGGAAAGTGCCTTGGCAATCTCCACCATCTGCTGGCGCGCGATGGTCAGTTCACCGACGATCGTCTTCGGGTTCATCTTCAGGTTCATGGACTTGAAGATCTCGACCGCCTTGGCGTTGAGTCCCGCTTCATCCAGGCGGCCGAAACGCAACCGCGGCTCCCGGCCGATGAAGATGTTCTGCGCGACCGTCAGATCATTCATCAGGCTGAGTTCCTGGTGAATGATGCCGATGCCCAGCGCCTGTGCGGCTCGTGGCCCGTCGATCTCAACCGACTGGCCGTTGACCAGCAATTCGCCGCCGTCTCGTGGATAGATGCCCGACAGGATTTTCATCAACGTCGATTTGCCGGCGCCGTTCTCTCCCATCAGGGCGTGCACTTCGCCACTGTTCAGGTCGAAGCTGACATTTTTGAGGGCATGCACACCGGGGAAGCGTTTCTCGATCCCCGTCATCCTCACCAGATTTGTCATGGCGCGATCCTCCCAAACCGCGACGAAGGGGTCACCGTCAGATGGTGACACCTCCGTCGACCAGAAGTGCCTGCCCCGAAACGAACCGGCTTTCGTCGGACAGCAGATAGACGACCATCGGTGTCATGTCGTCGACGGTTGCAAGACGGCCCATGGGCTGCCGGGCAATGAAATTCTTTTCCGCTTCCACCGGGTCCGGCGCGGAGGCAATCCGGCCGCGCAAGGATGGGGTGTCGACGGTTCCCGGGCACAGCGCGTTGCAACGGATGCCTTCCTTGACGAAATCCGCGGCAACGCCTTTGGTCAGACCAATGACGGCCGCCTTGGTAGCGCCGTAGGCGGTGCGCATCGGAAAGCCCTTGATGGACGACGCCATAGACGACATGTTCAGGATTGACGCCGTGCCGGTGGCCTTGGCACGCTCGCGCATTCCCGGCAGGAAAGCCTGGGTCATCCGGTACATGGAAGTGACGTTCAGCTCGAAACTGAAGGCCCAGTCGTCCTCGGTGATATCGAGAACCGAGCCGTTGTGAACAAACCCTGCGCAGTTGAAGAGACCATCGAGCGCGGGCAGTCGAGCAGCCAGGGCATCAACGGCCGCACGGTCGCAAACATCCAGTTTGTGAATCTCGATACCGGGGCACTCGCCTGGGAGTGTCGACAGCGTATCCTCGTTGATGTCCGCGGCATAAACTTTTGCGCCTTCCCTGGCGCAGGCAATCGCGCTTGCGCGGCCAATGCCCTGCCCGGCCGCTGTCACCAAAATTGTCTTTTCTCTCAAGCGCACTGAAAACCTCCCGAAAGCCTGCGCGTTGTCATCACGTCGTGCCGGATGCGGCTACATCACCGCACCGATCTGCCACGGCACGAATTCCACACCGCCAAAGCCGAGTTCTTCGCTTTTCGATTGTTTCCCGGATGCAACGGCAATGATCATTTCGAAGATCTCCTCGCCCTTGGCATCCAGGCTGACGTTGTCCGAAATGATGTCACCGCAATTGATGTCCATGTCTTCCGACATGCGGCCATACATCTCGCTGTTGGTGGCGAGTTTGATGCAGGGGGTCGGCATGTAACCGGAAACGGAACCGCGCCCCGTCGTGAAGACGATGATGTTTGCGCCCGAAGCGATCTGCCCGGTCACCGAGCACGGATCGAAGCCGGGGCTATCCATGAAGACGAAGCCCTTCTTGTCGATGGGCTCGCCGAACTTGTAGACGTCAACCAGGGGTGCCGATCCGCCCTTGGCGGCCGCACCGAGCGACTTTTCGAGAATCGTCGTCAACCCGCCGCGCTTGTTGCCGGGGGACGGATTGTTGTCCATCTCGCCGCCATTGCGGGCGGTGTAGTCTTCCCACCAGCGAACCCGCTCGATCAGCTTCTCGCCGACATCGACCGAAACCGCGCGCCGGGTCAGAAGATGTTCGGCTCCATAGATCTCGGAGGTCTCGGACAGGATCGTGGTGCCGCCATGGCGGACCAGAAGATCGGACGCTATCCCGAGCGCCGGATTTGCGGTGATGCCGGAATACCCGTCCGAGCCGCCACACTGCATGCCAACGGTGATCTCCGAGACAGGTACAGGTGTTCGCTCGGCCTTGTTTGCAAGTTCGGCGAGTGCCCGGAGCTCCTTGAGCCCCGCCTCGATCGTCTTGCGCGTCCCGCCTGTCTGCTGGATCGTCATATACCGCAGATCGCCATCCGGCCGGATCTTGCGGTCGCCGATCAGGTCGGCAATCTGCATGACTTCACAGCCGAGACCGATCAGGAGGATGGCTGCAAAATTCGGATGCTGGGCATAGCCGGACAGTGTCCGGAACAGCGTCGCATAACCTTCGTCCTTGCCTGACATGCCACAGCCGGTGCCGTGCACGATGGGAACGATGCCATCGACATTCGGGAACTCGTCCAGCAGCCCGGACCTTTCAGCAGCTTCCGCAATGAACTTCGCAACGGATCCTGAGCAGTTCACCGACGTCAGGATGCCGATGTAGTTGCGCGTACCGGCGCGCCCTGTCTGACGGCGGTAGCCGAGAAACGTGCGTTCTTCCGTTGCCGGCTCAAGCGGAATGGAAGCTTCGGCGTGCTGATAGTCCTGGCTGTGATCGCCCATGCCGAGATTATGGACATGCACATGCTCGCCCGGACCGATATCCGCCTTTGCCTGACCGATGATCTGACCGTAACGAATGACGTTTTCGCCAGTTGAGATCGGCTTGCGGGCAATCTTGTGACCGCGCATGACCTGCCCGGGCAACGGACCGTCGACATGGGCAACGCTGGCGCCGGCCGCAATGTCCTGAAGGGCGATGACGACGTTGTCATCGGCATTCAGGAGGATTGAATTGGCATGAGGCTGCAACACGTCTTTCTCCCCGTTACGGCCGAAACGGTTGACCCACCTGCCATCAGAAATGACAACAGATCCCTCAACCTTTTGACAAAAATCAGCTTTTCATCTCCATTCGAAATTCTTCGCGGGAGCGCCGATCCGGCCGGTGTTTCTTCACGATTAGCTTGACACGACAACTGTGTCAACTAACATGTTAGCATTCTAATCGAGTTAGCAATGTCCCTGACCAACGAACAAGATTTTCCCGAGATCACCCTGCCCGACATCGGCAAACTGTCCGGTTCGCTGGCACAACGTGTCTACGAGGCGCTGCGCTCGGCGATCCTGGCCATGGATCTTCCACCGGGAACGCCGCTCAAGAAGCAGGTGATCTGTGAGCAGCTTGGCGTGTCCCGCTCACCTGTGACGGAAGCGATCACCCGGCTGGCCGGCGAAGGCCTGGTGGAGGTCATTCCCCAGTCAGGTTCGCGCGTCACCAAGTTTTCCATGTCGGAAATTCGCGAGGGTGCCTTCCTGCGGGAAGCCATCGAACTGGCGGCAGTCTCCAAGGTGGCCGCAGAGCGCACCGACGAGCAGCTTTCGGAACTGAACCGCAATCTGCGTCTGCAGGCCCTTTGCCTGGAAGATCACGACGAGACCGGTTTCTATCGGGAAGACGAGCGTATGCACGAGCTTATCTTCTCTTTCACCGGCTATCCGAAACTCAACACCCTGGCCAACACCGGCTGGGTTCAGGTGAACCGGGCGCGGCAATTGCTGCTGCCCATGCGAGGCCGCGCCTTTGAAGCCTATGACGAGCACCGGCTTATCGTGGAAGCGATTCGCGACCGCAATCCGGAGCAGGCGCGCCAGGCCATGCAGAAACACCTGAGCGAACTTGTCACGCGCCTGGAACCGCTCGCCGAGACCAGGTCGGATCTGTTCGACTGATACCCGGCCAATCGGCCTGAACCCAGACCGCAGTTCATGCGGCACCCGTTCACTTTGAACATGGGAAACGTCCAGAGGAAACACATGACTGCTTTGAAAACGCAGCGGCTGAACGGCAGAACCGCACGCCCGATCAACCTGACGGAGATGGGTTTCGGCGGAGCACCGCTTGGCAATCTCTATCGCAAGGTTTCGGAAGAGGACGCCCAGGCGGCCCTTCAGGCAGCCTATGACAACGGCATCCGCTACTTCGACACGGCGCCGCAATATGGTCTCGGCCGTTCGGAAATGCGCTTCGGTGCCGCAATCAAGCGCTTCGGCCGAGCAAACATCCAGCTTTCCACCAAGATCGGCCGCCTGTTGCTCGATTGCGAGCCGGAAGAGGTAACGCCGGAAGCCTTTGTCGATGTGCCGCAGAAGCGGATTGTCTTCGACTACAGCTACGACGGCGTCATGCGCAGTTACGAAGCAAGCCGGCAACGGCTGGAGGTCGCAAATGCCGACATCCTTTTCGTGCACGATGTCTGTGCCTTTTCGCAAGGGTCCCAGGAAGCGAGCGATGCACGTGTGCGTGAACTCTTCGACCTTGGTGGCTACAAGGCGCTCACCGAACTGAAAGACGCGGGCGAAGTCGCTGCCATCGGCGCGGGGGTCAACGAATGGCAAGTGTGCCAGAAGCTGCTGGGCCTTGCCGATTTCGACTGCTTCCTGCTGGCCGGGCGCTACACGCTTCTGGAGCAGGACGCTCTTGAGAGCTTCCTGCCGCTTTGCGAACAGCGCGATGTCGGCATCATTCTGGGCGGGCCTTATAATTCCGGCATCCTGGCAACCGGAGCCGTTCCCGGTGCCAAGTACAACTATGCCGATGCGCCGGAGGATATCCTGGAGCGCGTGCGCAAGATCGAGGATGTCTGCCGCAGCCATTCCGTGCCGCTGATCGCAGCCGCCCTGCAATTCGTTCTTGGGCATCCGAGCGTGAAAACCGTCATCCCCGGAGCAGTGAACGCCGCCGAGGTGGAGGCCAACATTGCGCTTCTACAGACCGATATTCCAGCAGCGCTCTGGTCGGATCTCAGGTCCGCAAAACTGATCCGTCCCGATGCCCCCTTGCCGAGCGAGACCAACCATGTTGCGTAACCTGCCACCGATCCTGAGCCCTTCGCTACTTTATGCCCTCAGGGCCATGGGCCACGGCGACGAGATTGCCATTGTAGATGCCAATTTTCCCGCAGAAAGCTCCGGCCCGGATTGCGTTCGCCTCGACGGCATATCGGCAACCGATACTCTGAAGGCAATCCTGTCGGTGATGCCGCTCGACACTTTCGTTCCAGCGCCCGCCAGGACGATGCAGGTGGTCGGGGATCCGGATGCTGTGCCGGAGATCGTCGCCGAGTTTCAGACAATCATTGATGGAACCGCCGACAAACCTGCGCGGATTGCAACGCTGGAGCGGCACGCCTTCTATGAAGCGGCAAGCAGTGCCTTCGCCGTCGTCCAGACAGGCGAGACCCGTCTTTACGGCAATATCATTCTGACCAAAGGTATCATTGAGCCATGAAACTGGATGCACACCAGCATTTCTGGGCCCTTGAGCGCGGCGACTATGGCTGGCTGACACCGGAGCTCGAACCGATCTATCGCGATTTCAGGCCCGGCGACCTCAGACCGTATCTTGACCGGTTCGGGATTGAGGGCACGATCCTGGTCCAGGCCGCTCCGACTGTCGCTGAAACCCGCTACATGCTGAGCCTGGCCGATGAGAACGACTTCATCAGGGGTGTGGTCGGCTGGGTTGATTTCGAGGCTGCGGAAGCGTCGGACCTGATTGCCAATCTGGCGGGCAACCCGAAGCTGGTCGGGCTGAGGCCGATGATCCAGGATATCGAAGATCCGGACTGGATGCTCCGCCCGGACCTTGTGTCCGCATTTGAAGCGCTGATCGAGCATGATCTCGTTTTCGATGCCCTCACCCTGCCACAGCATCTGGCGAACCTCCTGAAAATCGCAGAGCGTCATCCCGGCATGCGCATCGTCGTCGATCATGGCTCCAAACCGCATATCGCGGATGGCCGGATGACCGGCTGGGCAGAGGACATGGCCGCCATTGCACGGGACACCCCGGCCTACTGCAAACTTTCCGGTCTTGTCACGGAAGCAGGCGGCAACTGGACTACGGAAACCTTGCGCCCATATGTGGAGCACTTGCTGGACACTTTCGGTCCGGACCGCCTGATCTGGGGCAGCGACTGGCCGGTCTGCACCCTCGCCTGCTCCTATGAGGATTGGATCGGGATCACCTATGACTTGCTGAGGGACCTTGGTGACGCGGAACGGCGGGCTGTTCTCGGAGGCAATGCCGAGCGGGTTTATTTGAGCAAGTCCGCTTGAAACTGCCCTTCATCCTGAGGAAACGTGCGAGCGCTGTCTTGAAGGAGGGCCGCTTGCTTTGAGTATGCCCACCCACCCTTCGAGACGGTCGTGATGAACCTCCTCTGAAAGCGGATGAGAGTTATTGAGTCGGGAGCCATCCGTTGCGGTACGGCTGATACCGCCACCCGGCCAGTCCGCTGACTGACTTCCGACACCTTGCTACGGCGTCGCCCCGGATAAGCGAAGCGCAGATCCAGGGCCTATTCTCAATGCCGCTTGCTCAAGCCAGCGTCTTTTTAAAAGTGATTGTCGTTCGCCCACCCTCTGGAAACGACTGGCCCCGGGGCTGCCTTCGGTCGCCCCGGGGTGACATCAAAGTCTGGTGCCGTCGTTCGGTATCATGCAGCTGCCGGTGACCGACCAAGTGCTCTAAACCCGCCGCCCAGGCGTGAGGCCGTTGACCTTCTCGATGATAGAGGCGGCATCGATGCCGAAGTGGCGGTAGAGGTCGCCTATCGTACCGGTCTGGCCAAAATGTTCGACGCCGAGCGGGATGGTCTGGTGCCCGGCGACACCGCCAAGCCAGGCGAGCGTTGC
>NZ_BAAGIB010000008.1:0-104895 GCF_054658235.1 Roseibium sp. LAB1
CCGTCAGCAACCCGGACCACGCCGTTCTCGTCGACGGTGAAGCGTGCGTCGTCGACGGAATAGGAAACCGTATCGGTAACGTCTTTGTCTTCAGCAAATGCCGTTACACCAACCACGGTACCTGCCGCGGCATCTTCGGTGATGGTGTTGGCAGCTGTGTCCGTATCCTGAACTGCGGAGGTCGCGAATTCGTTTTCGTCTTCGACCTTGAGTGTGAAAGTTTGCGTGGATTGTGAGCCGTCGGTCGAAGTGGCCGTCACAGTAAAGGAGACCGTTGCTTCGGTTTCGGCATCAAACACCGCGTCTTCGGCGATGCTGACAACACCCTGGTCATCAATGACGAAGCGCGGATCGTCCACCGAATAGGAGACGCTGTCCGTCACATCTTTATCCGTGGCGACGACGGTGATGCCGATTTGGCTGCCACCGTCTACACCTTCGGAAATCGTGTCCGCGACTGCGCCAACCGTACTGACGGCGCTGACATCGTATTCGTTCACGTCCCGGATCGTGATCGTGAAGGTTTCTGTTTGCGTAGCGCCATCGGAGCCGGTGGCAAGCACCACAATCTGATGACTGCCGGCCGTTTCCGCGTCGAGCGCACCGGCAACGGTCACGATGCCGCTTTCAGGGTCAATGGAAAACAGGCCACCTGCATCGTCGAGGAGGCTGTAAGTTACACTTGCGCCTTCCGCAGTGCTCGCGCTTGCCTGGATTCCGGTCGTTGAACCAAATGTGGAATTCTCATCGACGGAGTTGGCACTCTCGTCAATATCGGTAACCGCTGACAAATCCGAAGCAATGGTACCGGCAGGGAGAACAGATTCGCCACTTTCGAACGAAGCGTCAGCGGGTGCTTGTCCATCCGGATCGCCAAATGATCCACCAGTCTGTGTGGTAGGCGCTCCCGTCGAAAAGGTCTGATTTGTATCATCGGCCAGCAAAGAGGCGAGGCTCGCTGATGAGCCTCCACCAACTGGCAAATCGTCGTTGTCCGACCCGGCACCTTCTTCAGTGTTAGCAGCACCATTCAAAGATTGTTCGATGAACGCATCGGATGATTCGTCGTTTTCACGCGTGGAAAGCTCCGGAGTATCGTCGTCGAAAGCTACTGCCTGCGCACCGGAAGACGGGTCTTCCTGGTCGCCGTAGCGTTGCTCTTCCTCGTCACTGCCCAGGTGCAGGTTGGCATTCACCTGTTCCATGGATTCGCCCATGTCCTGGTCGAGGTGATAGTCGTGCGCCTTGTCGAGATGCTGATCCCGATTATCGAGGAGCCCCGAATGCAGAATGCTCTCGGAATTCAGGGTCGTCCTGGTTTCCGTGGAGCTGCCCTCTGCAGGGGACTTTTCCTGAGTGTCTCGATTCTGAGTGTCGCTTGCCATTTCGGTCGCACGTCCGCACAATTTCCGATACTGCCAATGAACGTCGGCGTCCTTAACAAAGCGCAAAATTCGTCTAGGATTCTGGAGGTTAGTTCTAATAAAATTCGGGAAATACGGCGTAAGGTAAACGCTTTTTAAACCCGAACGGCACAGTTTGAGCGAGTAAGTACACGACTCTGGCCCGCATATGCTGAAATCGGTAATTTCATCATTCTTTTTACCTCGTTTGAGGATCCGGCATTCTCCGACCGGAAAATGGATTTCTTCGCCCGGACTGCCGCGCGACGTCATCACTGCATCCGTTTTTGCAAACATCCTTGGCCTGGCGATGCCGCTGGCTATCCTTCAGGTCTACGACCGTGTTCTGCCGAACGCCTCCACCGACACTTTGCTCGTGCTCATCCTGGGGGTCATCGTCGTGCTCATCGCCGACGCTGTCATCAAGGTATCCCGGACAGCCGTTGTCGGCCGGTTGGGAGCTGGCTTCAATCATCAGGCGCACACGGAGCTGTTTCGCCGTGTTCTCGATGCGGAGCCGTCCCAGTTTGCCAAGACGCCGGTTTCCGTCCAGGTGCACCAGCTTCGCTCGCTGCAATCCGTCGCCGATCACTACGGCGACCAGAACCGTCTTCTTGCAATCGATCTACCGGCAGGCGGGATCTACCTGGCAGCGCTCGTCTTCATAGCCGGACCGCTGGCGTTTGTGCCGATCACCTTGTTGGGCATCTTCATGTTTTTTGCGCTCAACAGGAACAAGGTGCTGCAACAGGTTGTCGCCGACCGGGCCGACCAGGACGACCGCAAATCCGATTTTATCCTCGAAGTGCTTTCCGGTGCCAAGACCGTGAAATCCCAGGCGATGGAAGCGCTGATCATGCGCCGTTTCGAACGGTTGCAACGGGCGACTGCCGAACTCAGCTCGAAATACATGCGCCTGTCCGGACAGGCGAGAGACGCATCGGTTCTGTTTGGGACCTTGACGACGATTTTTGTCGTCATCTTCGGTGCGTTGATGGCCATTCACGGCAATTTCAGCGTCGGGGGTGTTGCCGCCAGCACATTGCTGTCCGGTCAGTTCGTGCAGCCCTTTCTGCGCGCGATCAATCAGCTAACCGACATGCAGCGGCTGAAGCACGACTACAGCCAGGTCAACGCCCTGTTCAGATTGCCCGAAGTCGAGCAGCAGGAACCTTTGAGGGTCGACACCGACGGTTCCATTCACCTGATCAACGTCTCGGTTGAACTGGGTGATGGCCGCCGCAGGGTGTTCGAAGATATCAACCTGACGATAGAAACCGGGCAATTTGTCGGTTTCCGCGGGGCGGACGGTAGTGGCAAGTCGACACTCATGAAATTGCTGACCGGCGAAATGACGCCGTCTACCGGCAAGGTGATGATTGGTGGGCACGATTACGACGGCGTGCATCAGCACGCCCTGCGCAAGACCGTTGCCTATGTCGACAACCAGTCGGCCATCTTCAACGGCACGATCCTGGAAAATATCACCATGTTCGGTGCCGTCTCCGACATCGCCCATGCCCGCATGGCGGCAAAGCTGATAGGGCTTGAAAAGGAGATCCATCTTCTTCCGCGCGGCTACGAGACACAATTAGGCTCTGATCTGGGCGGCAAGGTGCCGGCGGCCACATTGCAGCGCATCTGTATCGCAAGAGCACTGGCAGGCGAACCGAAAATCCTGATCCTGGACGAAGCAAACGCCCAACTGGACCAACAAGCCGAAAAGGGTCTTGTCGATGCCTTGATCCGTCTCAAGGGCTACCTGACCGTGATCATCATCAGTCATCGTCCTTCCATGCTGGCCGTGGCCGACCATCAATATGAACTCAGAGACGGCTGCGTTCACGACCTCGGCACGATGAACGTAACCGGGGCGTCTCAGAAAATGGGGATGCCGGCGTGAGCAGACCGCTATTCAATCTTGAAGACGTCCACGCGGCCGACAACGCAGTTCACCGGCAATGGCGCGACCTATCCGCCGAACTGGCCGCGGATGGGAGTTCCTCTGCCCGGCTGGGCCTGCCTGATGAAGGCGCGGCACCGGCCGAACGCTGCCTGATCCCGCTCTTGTGTGAAATGCGCTGGCAAGGCAACGACAGGCTTCTGTTCGAGGCCTTGCCCCATTTCGATCGTATCGACAGCTTCCAGTCTCTGCGCACAGTTCTGAACAGGCTGACAGTCAAGACGAAGCTGTTCCACGGCACTGCGACGGAACTGACCCACGCTCAGATGCCGTGTTTACGTTTTTCCGGCGACGACGTTCAGGTGATCGTCGGACAAATCGGTACGGGCGAGTTCCGTGCTTTTTCCGGCCTGCAAGGGGAGGCGATTGTCGTCCCTGCTTCGGATATCTTGAAAAACGAGATTTATCTCGTTGTGGAAGACACCGAAGACAAGAGCCAGGGCCAAAGCAATCGAAGCTGGTTCTCAACCGTGTCCAGACGGTTCCGGTCAAGCATCATTTCCATTCTTGCTCTTGGTTTTGTTCTCAACATTCTTGCACTTGCTCCGCCGCTGTTCATCATGGCGATCTACGACAAGGCGATGGGAGCGAAATCTACCGAAGTCCTTCTGACCATGGCTGTAGGTATTGCAATCATTCTCCTGTGCGAAATTGTGTTGCGCCGGATGAAAACATGGCTGCAATCCTATCTTGGTGGACGGGTCGACGCGATTGTCGGCAACAAGACCTTTGAACGGATCCTGCATTTGCCATACGCGATGCTGTCCGAAGCACCCATCGGAACTCAGGTCATGCGGCTGCGGTATTTCGACAGCGTGCGTGACATCTTCCAGAGTTCCCTGTTCAACGCGATCGTCGATATTCCCTTCACGCTAATCTTCATTGTAGCGATCTTCCTGATCGGCGGACCGGTGGCTTTGCCGCCGCTGGCGCTTTTGACGATCTACACCTTGCTGGCAGTATATGTTCTGCCAATGGTCCAACGCGAAGTCGCCGCAGTGGGGGAGCAGAAATCGAAGCTGAACAGCTTCATGATCGAGACATTCCGCAATCAGCGCGCGCTCAGAAATCTTTCCGTGGAAGATATCTGGCTGGTGCGGTTTTCCACTCTGTCCACCAGCTTCAACAAGCTCAACATCCATGCGCGTCATATCACCCATGTGCTGCAAACCGTGTCTCAAACTCTTATGACCATTTGCGGTGTTCTGGTACTGGGCATTGGGGCAATGCGTGTCATGGAAGGTGACATGAGTCTTGGTGCGCTGATCGCAACGATGGCATTGAGCTGGCGGGTGCTGAACCCCATGAACCAGGCGTTCCTCAGCATAACGCAGCTCGCGCAAAGCCGAACTGTGATCGAGCAGATCAATAATCTGATGCAGGTTCAGCTCGAACGTGAACCGGGTCACTTGCCGAAGATCACACGCGACATTCGCGGTGACCTGAAAATGTCCTCTCTCGTGCTCCGTTACCCGGGCGCGACAGAAGCTTCGCTGAAGGGGCTTGAGCTCACCGTGAAGGAGGGCGAGACCGTGGCCATCACCGGTCCGAGCGGATCGGGCAAGACGGCACTGTTTCAGGCGGTCATCGGTTTGTTCCAGCCGCAGGTCGGTTCGATTCTGTTCGACGGTCTGGACGTGCGCCAGCTAGACACTGCCGAGTGGCGCTCCTCCATCGGGTATGCTCCTGATGATCTGGACTTCTTTTATGGCACCGTGAAACAGAACTTGTTGATGTCCGATCCAGGAGCCAGTGAGGAAAGACTGATCGAAGTTACGGATCGACTTGGTTTGCTGTCCTACTTGACAGAAAACTTCAACGGTCTTGAAACGCGCCTCAATGGCGAGGTCTTGAAGCAAATACCGGACAACATGAAACAGCGTATTGTGTTGGCCCGTGCCTTCGTGAAGACGGCACCTCTGTATCTGTTCGACAACCCGGGTACGCATCTCGATTTCGAGGGTGACAAGAAGTTCATGGCGATGATCGAGGAGCTAAAGGGCAAGGCTACGATCCTCATCAACACCCAGCGACCAAGCCACATGAAAATGGCGAACCGCGTTATCGTGCTCAGAGGCGGTCAGATCGCGATGATGGGGCCGCCAGAGCAAGTGGTTCCGGCACTCATGGGGCAGCCCGCGAAAGCCGGTTAGCCGACGGTTGTTTCTCGTGATACAAATATGCCCGCCGGATGTTTCCGGCGGGCCTTTTCATTTCAGGTATTTCGTACTTTAAAAAACGGATTTCACCGCTTTCACGGTTGCATCGACCACCTTGTCGATTTCGTTATCCGAAATGCACAGGGGAGGGGCGAACCCAAGGATATCTCCCTGCGGCATGGCTCGACCGATCACACCTTCTTTCAAGAGTGCCGCAGCAACTTGCGGCCCGGTTTTGCTGGCCGGATCGAGATAGGTTCTGCTGGCCTTGTCCGCGACAAATTCGACTGCGCAGAGCAAACCATCGCCGCGTATGTCGCCAACGTTGGCATGGTCGCCGAGAGCGTCGGAGAGCGCCGCCTTGAAATAGGCGCCCGCTGTTTTCGCATTGGCGACAAGGCCCAGACTATCGATGAGCTTCAGGTTGGCAACGCCGGCTGCAGCACCGATCGGGTGCGCGGAATAGGTCCAGCCATGGCCGATCGGGCCGAACTCGTCAGTACCGTCTTCAAGAACCTTCCAGACCTTGTCTGAAATGATGGACCCGGACAACGGTGCATATGCTGAGGTCAAGCCTTTGGCGATGGTAATGAAATCCGGCTGAATTCCGTAGTGGTCAGAACCGAACATGGTACCGAGACGGCCAAAACCGGACACGACTTCATCTGCGATCAGCAGAATATCGTGTTTCTTCAAAACCGCCTGAATTGCTTCCCAATAACCGGCTGGCGGAGGCACGATCCCGCCAGTACCAAGCGCGGGTTCTCCAATGAAGGCGGCAATCGTGTCGGCGCCTTCTCGCTCGATGAGGGCTTCGAGATCGGCGACGCAATAGGCAACAAAATCGGCCTCGGACTGGGACAGGTCTTCCCTACGGAAATAGTCAGGGGCGACCGTGTGCAAGACCTGCGACAACGGCAGATCGAACTTCTTGTGAAACAGCTCAAGCCCGGTCAGCGACCCGGTCATCAAACCGGAGCCGTGATAACCGCGCCAACGCGAGATGATCTTCTTTTTTTCAGGCCGTCCGAGAATGTTGTTGTAATACCAGACCAGCTTGATGTTGGTTTCGTTTGCGTCTGACCCGCCAAGACCGAAATAGACCTTGGACATGTGAGCGGGGGCCCGTTCCATCACCATCTTTGCAAGCGTGATCGATGCCTCCGTGCCGTGCCCGACATAGGCGTGGTAGTAGGCAAGTTCGCGCGCCTGTTCAGCAATTGCATCGGCAATTTCCGAACGGCCATAGCCAACGTTGACACAGTAGAGACCGGCGAATGCGTCCAGAAGTTTGGTGCCGTCACGATCTTCAATATAGACACCGCTGCCACCGGTGACGATCCGGTTCGGGCTTTCGCCGCGTGCGTGCTGCGCAAGATGTGTCGAGGGATGGAAGAAGTTTTCCCTGTCCCAGGCGTCCAATTGATCATTCTTGAGCATGTTTTCGTCCTTTTCGTATTTGGCTCGGCCGGGTCAACTCCAGTCCCGGCAGACATATTTGATTTCGGTAAAGGCCTCCAGACCGTAGCGGGCACCTTCGCGTCCAAGTCCGGACTGCTTCACGCCACCAAAAGGGATCGGATAGCCGGTCACCTTTGTGCGATTGATGGCAACCATGCCGTATTGAAGCGAACGGCTTGCCCGGTAGATGCGGCGCGGGTCTTGGGTGTGGAGATAGGCGATCAGGCCATATTCGGTGTCGTTTGCCCGGGCGATGACTTCTTCTTCCGTATCGAAGGCCGCAAGTGCCGCAACTGGGCCAAATGTTTCCTCCCTGAAAATCGCCGCGTCACCGGGAACGTTCGCCAGAACGGTCGGTTCGAAGAACAATGGACCGGCCGCGTGACGGCGGCCACCGGTCAACAAACAGGCTCCTCGTGCCAGTGCGTCGCGAACGTGGTCTTCCTGTTTGGCAATAGCCCGTTCATGCATCAACGGTCCGATGTCCGGATCATCGAGACCCGGTCCAACGGTCAATTGATCAACACGCTTGGTGAAAGCATCGCAAAACGCCTGGTAGACAGGTCTTTCAATCAAAAAGCGGTTAGCCGCGAGGCAGTCCTGTCCCGTGGTGGCGAATTTTGCCGCGATTGCCTGTTCGACCGCATGGTCCAGATCGGCATCGGCAAACACCAGAAAGGGCGCATGCCCGCCAAGTTCCAGCACAAGGCGTTTAACCGTTTCTGCGCCTTGCGAATAGAGAAGTTTGCCAATCCCGGTTGATCCGGTGAATGAAACCGCTCTGACACGGGGATCCGCCATCCAAGGCTTCACAATCTCCTCGGCTTTGCCCGGAATGACATTGAAGACACCAGCCGGAAGTCCCGCCTGATCGGCCAACTCGGCAAGGGCGAGTGCGGAATAGGGCGTTTCCTGGGAGGGGTGAACCACCACGGTACAGCCAGCAGCAAGTGCGGCAGCAGCCTTGCGCGTGATCATGGCGCAGGGGAAGTTCCAGGGCGTAATCAGTGCCGCAACGCCAACAGGCTCCCGCCAGACCTCCATCTCCGCATCTGGAAGATGCGACGTGATGCTTTCGATGTTGGGGCGTTTGGCCTCCTCAGCGTAAAAAGAAACGAAGGAAGCTGCATAGTCGATCTCGCCGCGGGATTCAGACAGCGATTTTCCCTGCTCGCGTGTCATGAGGCGCGCAAGATCTTCCCGGTTTTCGACAATCAGAGCGTACCAGGCCAGCAGAAACGACGCTCTTTCCTGAGGCAGTAACGCAGCCCATTTGGAAAATGCGAGATTCGCAGCGTCGACAGCCTCGGCGGAATCCACGCTGGAGAGTGCCGTCACTTCGCCAAGAAGACTTCCGTCCGCTGGATCTGTAACCTCAAACACGGCACCGTCGCGCGACGCCACCCACCGGCCGTCGGAATAAGCGAAATGTTTGACCAGATGACGATTGTCGATCTGGTGGAAAAGCGAGCTTTCAGGTGATGTCTCGGCACGAATACGGGACTGCATGGCGTTGCTCTCCAAAGTGGTGAGCAGACCCTAGAATGGCCCCCGGGAACGAAACGGTTTTTATTGGAAGGACTTGCAGCCGTTTCGTTCTTATTCGGAGCTTTCGCCGGCAACATCCGTTCCAAGCATACCGGCCAGCAACAAATCGAGCGACGGACCCGAACTCTGTTTCACGGGCTTGGTAACCACATAGGTAAAGTAGCGAACGACACCAAGGCCGCGGTCGAGCAGGGCATCCATGAACCGCTGGTAGCTGTCTATATCACGTGTGACAGTCTGCATCAGGTAATCGAGGCCGCCGCCAATGGCCCAGCAGGCAACCACCTCATCGCAACCACGGATTGACCGCTCAAAGGCCTGAAAATATTCGGCGCGGTGATGCTCCAGTTCGACAGTCACGAACACAGTGACATGAGGAGCGATATGTCGGAGTGCGAAACGCGCGCCATAACCTTCGATGATACCGGCAGCTTCCAGCCTCTCGAGGCGTTTCCAGCAGGGGCTTGGGCTCAGGTTGATGCGCTTGGCCAAGTCAGCTTTGGAAATTCGTCCTTCTTCGGCAAGTACCTTCAGAATTTCCAGATCTCTGTTGTCCAGTTTCAGCATGGGGTCTCTTGCCGGTTCAGGAAACGAGCGTGGTGCCCGCGTTGAATTTCTTGACCTTGCCAAGGGTGAGCGTGGCAATGGCGGTATCCTGAACTCCGGTCCCGGTCAAATCGCAGACTGTGATGTCGGTATCTTGTGTTCTGCCAGGCGCTTTGCCCGAAACGACCGCGCCGAGCTCTTGCACGCAGGAAAGATCCTGCAAAGTGCGTCTCTCCAGCGCCGAGCGCAGTTCGCCAAATTTTTCGCATTGGCTGATGCGGTCGCAGATTACGGCGTCAGCACGGGTCAGGATTTGAGGATCGAGCTCATTCTTGTCTTCCTGGTCGGACCCCATGGCGGTTATATGCAAGCCCGGGTGCAAACAATCCACGTTCAGGATGGCGTCCTTAGCCGGTGTGGTTGTCACAACCAATTGGCTATCGGCAACGAGCTGCTGCCGGTCCTCGGTAGCGATCACGTCGATCCCCAGCGCTGCCGTCATATCCTTTGCCAAATGTTTGGCCTTGTCCGGGTCTCTGCCCCAGATGAAAGCCCTTGAAGCAGGACGCACCTTGGCTGCTGCAATCAGTTGCAGCCGTGCCTGGACACCTGTGCCTAAAATACCGATCGTGGAGACTTCTTTCGGTGCGAGGTGGCGCGCTGCCACCGCACCGGCAGCAGCCGTTCGAATGTCGGTCAGATAGCCGTTATCCAGAAAAACGGCCTGGACGAGGCCAGTTTTGGCTGAGAAAAGCACCATCAGACCATTCAGGCTCGATAATCCAAGGGTTGGATTGTTGAAAAACCCAGGAGAAACCTTGATCGCGAAACCGTCCAGACCGGGAACATAGGCCGTCTTCACATCGACCTCCGCATTCACCTCCGGCAAGGCCATGGACAGTACTGGGGGCATCACCACGGTTCCGGTTGCCAGTTTTGCAAATGCCTCTTCGATGCAATCGATGACTTCCAGATCCAGATGAACGGACCGTCGCAGATCCGCTTCAGTCACCAGCCTGATTTCATGCGCCATAACGGGTTCCCTTTACCAGATAGTCGCCAAGCGAAACGTCCTGTCCGGTCATGATTCTCGTGAATTGGGTCATGTCTACATTCCGCCCGGTAATAATCGTCGCGACCGGCCCCTTCGGTTGCGGCAGTTTTCCGGAAAGGCAAGCAGCGATTCCGACCACACAGGCGCCTTCCGCCACATGGCTGTCTTCGTAATAGAGCGTCTGCATGGCCCGGTAGATTTCGTCTTCGCTCACCAGCACGACGTCATCCAGAAGATCCCGACACATTGCAAAGGACAGCCGGTTGCCCAGGCCAATGCCGCCGCCAAGCGAATCCGCCAGGCTCGCCACTTCCGGCACTTCCACAGGGCGACCTGCGTCGATTGAGGCCTTCATTGCGGCACCTCGGTCCATTGTCAGGCCGATTACGCGGATCGCCGGGTTTATGGATTTTGCGGCAAGCGCGACGCCGGCGGCAAGGCCGCCTCCGGACAAGGGAATCAGAAGGGTTTCGAGATTCGGAACATCCTCCAGAATTTCAAGACCGATGGTTCCCTGGCCTGCAATCACATAAGGATCGTCGAAGGGGGAAATCTCAAAAACACCGGGTGATTGTCCCAGTCTCTGGCATTCGGCAAGAGCCTCGTCCTGACTGTTGCCGACAATGCAGGTTTCTGCCCCAAGCGCCTTGATGCCGTCCAGTTTGGTCTGCGGTACCAGTGACGACATGCAGATCACTGCCTTCATGCCAAATTGCCGCGCAGCATAAGCAACGCCTCGGCCATGATTGCCAGTCGAACAACAGGTGAGCGTCGTGGTGCCTTCGGGTGCATTCAGGGCCGCATTTGTGGCACCGCGCAGCTTGAAGGCTCCCGTTGGCTGCATCGTCTCCATCTTCAGGAAAAACGGGTGTCCGGATTGCTCGGACAGGAACCTGGACGGCAGCAAGGGTGTCCTGACGACTTTGCCCGCGATGGTTTTTCGCGCATCAAGAATGTCTGCGAGTTTCAATTGCATCGACCGTCTCCGGTACCGTATGCGACCATCTTTTGTATCCTGCACGGGACGTTTCTGCCTATTTGTGTACAAATACGTTCAAATGCGCAAGTCGGGTTCTTGATGTTTGTTTATTTACTTGATTTTTTGAATGGCTGCGTTCTTAGTTGTGTACAAATAATCGACGAGGCCCAATCATGCCAGGTCATGACCTTCCGTTCAGCAGTGCAGAATACCAACGCCGTCTCGACCTTGTCCGTGCGGATATGGCCAGACAGGGCATAGATGTCCTGTTTCTCGAGGACCCCTCCAACATGTCCTGGACCACCGGGTATGACGGCTGGTCGTTCTACGTCCATCAGGGTGTCGTTGTCTTTCTGGACGAAGAGCCCATCTGGTGGGGGCGCAGACAGGACGCAAACGGCGCGCGCCGCACTGTCTGGATGGACGATGCACGTGTTGCGTCCTATGCGGATCATTTTATCCAGTCTTCCGAGCGTCATCCCATGCAGGATCTTGCCGCTCTGTTGGCATCAAAGGGATACGCAAACAAGAAGATCGGCGTTGAGTTGGAAAATTACTATTTCTCGGCCAAGGCCTTCCTCACGCTTCAGCATGACCTGCCAAATGCGCAATTCATTGATGCCACGAGCATGGTCAACTGGCTAAGAGCGATCAAATCCGATGAAGAACTCGTCTTTATGCGCAAGGCCGCAAGGATCTCCGAGAAGATAATGGACGGTGTCTTCGAGCGTGTCGTGCCGGGAATGCGCAAGGCGGATCTCGTTGCCGAGATCTATGCCGATGCCATCCGCGGACTGGACGATGCCTGGGGCGACTATCCAGCCATTGTGCCGCTTCTTCCGAGTGGTGCGGATGCTTCGGCACCGCACCTGACCTGGGATGGCCGTTTCATGCAGGAAGGCGAAGCGACATTCTTTGAACTGTCCGGCTGTTATCGCCGATATCATGCTCCCTTGTGCCGCACCGTTTTTCTCGGCAAGCCGGAACAATATCTTCTTGACGCCGAAAAGGCGCTGATCGAGGGACTTGAAGCTGGTCTTGAGACCGCCAGGGCAGGCAATACTGCTGGCGACATCGCAAGAGCCCTGGCAAAACCGCTTGAGGCAGCAGGGATCGAACGGGGGGCACGGGCAGGATATCCTATCGGCATTTCCTATCCCCCGGACTGGGGCGAACGCACGATTTCCATTCGAGAAGAAGACAAGACTGTCCTTAAACCCGGCATGACATTTCATTTCATGCCTGGACTTTGGATGGATGGCTGGGGACTGGAAATCACGGAGAGCATCCTCATCAAGGAGGAGGGGCGGGCGGAATGTCTGTGCAACAGGCCGCGCAGATTGTTCGTGAAGTCCTGAGGTTGCGATGCGCTCTGACCTCTTGAACCGGACAATTTCGATCCTGGATCGACTGATCGGTTTTCCGACTGTTTCGGCCGACAGCAATCTAGAACTGATCAGTTTCGCCGCGACTTTGCTGCGCGAATCGGGCGCCAGGGTGTCGGTGTCGAAGGACGCGACTGGCCGAAAAGCAAATCTGTTTGCCACAATCGGCCCCGATGTTTCGGGCGGGATCGTCTTGTCGGGTCACACGGATGTTGTACCGGCCGACCCGGCCGAATGGACCTGCAACCCGTATCAGATGCGTGAAGAGGACGGTCTGCTCTTCGGGCGGGGCAGTTGCGACATGAAGGGCTACATCGCGGCAGTCCTCGCCAAGGCGCAGGATTATGCGTTTCTCGATCTGAAGCGACCGTTGCATGTGGCGTTGACGTATGACGAGGAGGTCGGCTGTTTCGGGGCCAGGCACCTGGTTGAGGAATTGAAACGGGGTGACATCCGCCCGTCTGTGGCAATCATCGGTGAACCTACGGAAATGCGGGTCATCGAAGGCCACAAGGGCTGTTACGAATATACGACCGCTTTCCATGGCACGGACGGACATGCGTCAGAGCCGGACAAAGGCGTCAACGCCATCCATGTGGCGGCGGCCTTTATTTCCCGAATGATGGAACTGGCTGACACCATGAAGGACAAGTCAGGTCCGGACAGTGAACGTTACTCACCGCCCTGGACAACTCTTCAGGTCGGTCGGATTGATGGTGGGTCTGCGCGCAATGTGATTGCCCGACATTGTGCCGTGGAGTGGGAAATGCGCCCGGTGCGCACGGAAGATGCGGTCGAGATCAGGGCCGCACTTGAAACCTATTGCCGGGACGTCCTCTTGCCGAAGATGGCATCCGTCTACCCTGATGCGGAAATCGTGACGGAAATCATCGGGGAAGTCGCCGGGTTGGCCGTGATGCCGGAGAACGAAGCGCGGGATATCGTCACATCGCTGACAGGGGCCAACCTGTGCGACGTCGTGTCTTTCGGAACTGAAGCAGGCCTGTTTCAGGCGCTCGGAATGTCCGTCGTGGTTTGTGGTCCCGGTTCCATCGCCCAGGCTCACAAACCAGATGAATATCTGGCAGTCGAACAACTCGACAGATGTCTCGCCATGCTCACGGGACTCGAAAGGACCTTGTTGCAGGCCCCATGACCGATCAGACCGTAACTGGATCGGCGGATGTCGCTGATCTTTTGAACCGGGCCTCCAACGCGCAGGAGCGGTTTCAGATCATGTATTCGGTCCTGAGGGACCGGATCTGTATGCTCGTTTATCCACCTGGAACGCAATTGAGCGAAGAGGCGCTGGCGACGGAATTCGGCGTCAGTCGCTCGCCGTTGCGCAAGGCATTGCAGATCCTGGAAGCCGATGGCTTGCTGCTGTCGCAACAAGGCGTCGGCACGTTGGTGACGGAAGTCGACCTTCAGGAACTGGCCCAGGTTTACGAACTCCGGCTGGAATTGAACGAATTGACCGGCAGGTTATGTCCGAGAACCCTCGATCCGGACTTGGAAGTCCTTTTCAACAATCTCAAGATCCGTGCGGAACGCCTGAGAACAAGGCCGGACCGGACGGTCTTTGCCCGTCTCAATATCGACTTCTTTCACGCGTTCCTGCAATTGACACTGAACGTGCCGCTTCGGGAGGTCTCCGAAAAGCTTTTCTACAAGACCTGTCGCATCTGGTTGACATTGATCCGCGATGAAGACCTTTCAGCAGAAGTCGCGATTTTCTGCAGTGAAATCGAGGAAATCGCCGATGCGGTTCGACTTGGAGATTTTCAGGCCGCAGCCTTGATTCGACGGGCGCACCTCTCCATGGGGTTCAACCGGCTGAAGGCCACCAGACATGCTACTGCCAATCAGCAAGCCGGTTAGCGTCCGAACCGGATGGGTTGCGACCGAGATGGAACGAATAAGACCGCTCCCGGAAGCGATTGTGGTGGGATACAATCAGTTGCTTCCGGGAGCGGCCCGGGCTTTCAAAGAAGATGAACGAACTTCTTTGAACGGTTAATTCTTGCAATAACCTCAAACAAAAGCGGCGTTTTCACCTCAAATATGTGCGGTGTGCCTAGATATAACTAAAAAATTCAGTGTCTCCTTGCCATTTTTGTCAGTTTTCTGACTGTTGAAGTCGTAATCTTGCAGTCAGATTCTACGTTGCGTTGAACGTATTTTCCTTTTTCGAGTGAATATTCGAGAAATACACAAAGTTCATTTGCATGAGCGACGAGCACTCTGTGACCGGAAACAACTGTGTCCGTCACTTCCAAATCCTGCCCCCAGGCCCAACCACCATAAGAAGTGCCGCCGTTCGACCTGAGGACAATTTCAAAAAAGTTGCCCCCGTCGCTTTCAGGCATTTTGAAAACGAGATCCAGATTGTCTTCATCGTCCTTCGTCGGCTCTCCCGCACCGAGCCAGACGGAACTGATATTTGCGGAGATCAAATCGCCAAGTGGATAAAATGGCGCGCCATCGTACCAAAGAAACTCCGTAATAACGGTTCCGATGTCGTTAGCCCTCTCAAATGGTCTTACATAATCTCCGTAACCTGCGTAGTTCCTCCTGAAGGAGATCTTACCAGACATGAATGGTTTCCTTACTATCTGATAATACGAAGTTTTTTGCTTTTAGCCGCGAAGCGTGATCACTCTTCGTCCCTTCGGCGAAGTTACATTCCCAAGTGCGCCGTCACACAGGCGTGACTCCGCTTCGGGAGTGGTGTTCTTCTGTGCGGGGAACTGTGTTAGAAAAAATTACCAGGGGGCAAAGTGATGAATAAAAGTAGTTCAGGCACTAATATTCGACTACTTGGCGTTCCGTCGGTGTATTACTCGCGGAATACCCCTTTCCCTGCCAAGGGATACGCATTGCTTGCAGTATTGTTGCTTGTGCCCGGCAACGAGCTCGCTCGTCAGAAGGCGGCTGCCTTGCTTTGGGAGGATGTTGCCCAAACCAGGGCCATGGCAAACCTCAGGCAACTGCTGGTGAGGGTTCAAAGCCGGCAGCCCGAATCCGGTCCCCTGATCGAAACCACACAGACCAGAATCAGTCTTGGGCCCGGGGCGCAAAGTTCCGATCTGGCCGCTTTTCTCCAGTCCTGCAAGGCAACCGACCTTGAAGGTATGATGTCCGGGATAGAGCAATTCACCGGTGAACTGCTCGATGGCATGGAATTCGAAGGCGAACAACTGAACCTCTGGCTGCTGACCGAGCGAGCGAGCCTGAGGGAGAAACTGTTTAACAGAGCAGCAGCAGCCCTTGAGGAAACGACACGCTTCGGTGCGGATCGTGGCGGCAACATCGGCAAGATCGCTGACCGGCTTCTGGCCTTCGAACCTGACAGCCCCGAATGCTATCGCATGATTTCGAAAGCCTATGGCAGGTGTGGTGACCAGGATGGCGTCGATCGTATCGACCGGTTGATGAATTCGGTTCTCAATCCCGCCTTGCCTCGTGTGCCTGGCAGTGCAAACGTCAAACCTTCGGGAACTGGCTGGGTTGCACCGGTGGGCGTCAAGCCGGTTGAAGAGCGTGCGGCACCTCCGAAAGCTCCAGTTCCACGTGTCGCCTTTTCGTCACCCCGCCATATCGACCGACACCCTGATGCGCAGCTTGCCGAGGCATTCGTCGAGGACGTCGCAAACAGTTTCTCCAGGTTCAAGACCTTTGTCGTGGTGTCTCCATTCAGCACAATGCGAGACTTTCGCGGCGGGAATGTCAGCAAGTGGGAAAAAATCAGGTCCAACTACTCCGTACAGAGTTTCCTGCTTCCTGGCAGCCAACAGATATCCTTTACCGTTATCGATGACGGTACGGGAGAGATCATCTGGTCCGCTGAGTATTCGATGGAGCCGGACGATCTCCATTATACGTTCCGGCTGCTCGCAAAAACCGTAGCGGCCAATCTCGCCCAGCAGATCGAACGTCAGATGCTCGATTCCGGTCGGGCGATCAATGCCCAGAGCTATTTGCATGTGTTGCGAGGGCAGAACCTCATCAAGACATGTAATCTGAGCATGATCCGGCGGGCCCGAAAGGAATTCCGCCAAGGTCTGACCTACGACAAGGACCTGTCGATCGCCCGGGCTCGCATAGCGCAGACAATGCAACTGGAATGGTTGCTTCTCGGGGGGACGGATCCGCATCTTCTTCACCGCGCCAAGGCGGAAGCGGACGCGGCGATCGAGATCGATTCGACTGCCGGTATTGGCTACTGGATGGCTGCGGTCATCGCGCTTTATCAGCGTGATTACGCAACTTCGGAAGCCAAGTTCCAGGAAGCCGAGACATTGAGCCCGAATTCTTCGGATCTGCTCATACAGCACGCAGATGCGCTTGCACATTTCGGCAAGCCCGAGGACGCCTGGAAGCGCTTCAAGCACGCGATCGATCTCAATCCACTCGCGCCGGACATCTACTGGTGGGCAGGCGCAAGCATCGCCTTCAAGCTGGCGGATTACGCTGAGGCGGTCCGGCTGTGCAAGCAGATGGATGACGAGGAGCCGGCTCTGCGCATCTTGACGGCAAGCCTCGCACTCGACGGGCAAATTGAGTCCGCAAGACAATACGCGCGGCGTCTCATGGACGTTTATCCGGGGATGACCGCGCAGGAAATCAGTCGCTTCGTGCCAGACAAGAACCCTGAGAACAACAAGATCTTTCTGGAAGGTCTGAAGCTCGCCGGCTTCGACTAAGTAAAACCATTTACAGGAGAAAATTATGCCTAATTCGTCATTCTACGTCCTAGGAAAACGCGGTCACGGTGTTGTCTTTTTGCGGATGGACCCACTGCGCGTGTCTCGCGTTTCACACCAGACAATCCTGGCGTACGAAGCACAAAATGCCGGCGTGGACGGATATGCGCGCATCGCCGCGGCTGCCCGGGTTCTGTTCGCCGAAAGTGACGGCAATCCGGAGACCAGCCTCAGCCAGGTCGAGTCGGAAGGTATCTACCAGGCAATCAAGCAGGGCAGCACGATCTCGGATGTCGATTTTGCCTTCCTGACCGATGTCGATGACAGCGATTGGGACCTCAACAGAATGAGCTGGGCACCGATCCAGGATCCGGTCTCAAAGACAGGCTCCGGTTCAGACACCGGAAATTCCGAAACGCTTCAGGATGCCGTTCTTTCGGACGATTGATCCGGAAGGTGGTCCTACTGGCAAAATCGCACCGCTACAGGAGGCATTCGCTGTGCAATCCGATCCTTTCTCTCCGCAATTCCTGCGCAGCTTCGGCATTACCAGATTGGGTGAGATAACCGGTCTGGATATGATCGGCATACCGGTCTGGTTCGCAACCAGACCCAATTCCAGGTCACTTTCCGTATCGCAGGGAAAGGGCGTGACCGACGATCAGGCCAAGATATCGGCCGTCATGGAGGCCGTGGAATGTGCTGTTGCCGAACAGCCGCGGCAGCACGTCAAGGAATTTGCGACAATAGAAGACATGGCGCGCCAGCAGCGAAATGTCATTCCTCTCTACGACCTCGCAAGGGTCAACTCGCAACAGCTCGACCCGACCCGCCAGCGGGCCTGGGTTCCCGGTACGTCCCTGGTTTCCGGGCAGGAGCGTTTTGCGCCTTACGAACTGATTGGCATGGACATGCGAAGCGACATGCCCTGGGACCGTGATGCCTTTCGCATGACCTCCCAAGGACTGGCGGCACATTTCTCAGTCGACAAGGCGATTGAGCACGCTCTGCTGGAACTTGTGGAGCATGACGCGTCCTGTCTGGTGGATACCTTCGGCCTGTTCGTGAGCAACATCCGCGAAGTGACCGATATCAGCGGTGCGAATTCTGATCTCGATGCCATTTTGGAGAAGGTTTCCAACGCGGGTCTCGATCTTCACGTCTACGCCCTTCCAGGACGGGTGAAGTTGCCCGTGATTGCGGCCGTCATTTCGCGGCAGGTGAACGGACCGACAGGCATTATTTCACGCTCTCCAGCTGGTATTGCCTGCCGGACCAATGTTGCCGAAGCAGTTCTTGCAGCGCTTCTTGAAGCTGTGCAATCGCGCCTGACCGACATCGCCGGAGCACGAGATGACCTTGCCATGGAGCGGTTCCAGCAATCCAGGGAAGGTACGAACAAGACCCAACCTCCGACAGTAACCCTGACCGAACTGGAGGCTGAATTCAGGCCGACAAGACAACCCTCATCCATGGGGTGGCAGAACATCCTTAAACTGATGCAGGCAGCAGGCATCGGAGATGCGTACGTGTTTCCGCTGAAGTCACCGGTTGACGACGTTCATGTGGTTAGAACAATCGTTACCGGCCTTGACGCGCACGCGGGCAGTTTCTCCGAAATGTCGATGAATTCGATCCTTCTGACAACGGCAGTGCTGAGCACTGCATGCTGAAACCTGTGGTCTTTGCAGGTCCGAGCATTCACGGCCTGTCTGACGAGCTTCTCGATGGGCTGGAGGTTCGGCCACCGGCGGCGCGCGGCGACATGTTGCGTGCAGTGGGCGAGGGGCGACGTGTAATTGGACTGATCGACGGGTATTTCAACTCGACACCATCTGTCTGGCACAAGGAGATTCTCTTTGCGCTGCAGGAAGGGTGCAGCATCTATGGCGCTGCCAGCATGGGCGCTCTGCGAGCGGCGGAATGCGCAGCATTCGGGGTTGTCGGTGTTGGCGATGTTTTTGAAGATTATCAGGCAGGCAGGCGCCTGTCGGACGCCGACGTTGCGGTTACGCACGCTCCGGCAGAATTGGGCTTTCGTCCGTTGACCCTTGCCCTGGTCGACGCTGAAGCATCGCTTTCAAATGCTCTTGAAGGCGGTTTCATCACCGAAAAATCCCACGAACAATTGCTGAAAGCAGCAAGAACTCTTCATTTTACCAAACGCACCTGGGCCAAGGTCGTGCAAGTGGCTGATCTTTCAGAAGAGGACTGCAACCGCTTTCAGGCAAGCCTTCCGACTGTTGAGCGAAGCTTGAAGAGGCAAGATGCGGAAAAGATCCTGATCAGGTTGAAGGAGCATACCCAAATCGAAAGTTTTGCTGTTCAGGACAGCTGGAAACTTCAGAACACAATGTTTCTGAAGTTGCTTGAAAAAGACATTCTCGGCAGGTGACGCTGAATGAAGATGGAAATTGTCAAAGCTGAAACCACGTGGTCGATCGTGCCTGATTGCGGCGGCCTGATAGACACAATCGCAGTCTCGTTGCCGCAAAAGGTATTTGATCCCGCCAATCCTCATGCAGAAAAAATTCTTTCTGCGATCGGCAATTTGCTCAAGGCCATGCCGTTGAGCGTGTCGATCCTGGTTTTCGCGGACGAAACCAACGAGGCTGCCGCGAAAACCTGGCTCGAAGAGCAAACGGCTTGCCGCTTTGAGGTCATCGTGTCAGGTACAACTTCTCTGCAAAGCGCCGACATCTGGACACAGGATTCAATCCTGGTGCGAGAGAAAGGTTCAGACCTGGGTCTCGGCGCACCAAAATCCGACTGGCCCGGAGGAATTCTGCCGTCCTTGTTGGCCAGGCACCTGTCCGTCTCCTGTGATGACCTGCCTCTTTTCCTGCCAGGAGGAGACCAGATAGTGGGAGGGGAGTTCCGCATCGTTGGTCATACAAGCCGGTTACGATCGGCCTCCGCCAAGTATGGCGGTGATGGAACGCTACTGGAGGCTGAAAGGCGTATCGCCCAACTCGATCACAGACCCGTCTGCTATTGGGGCTACCGTCGGAAAGATCTGACCGGAAAGCCGATCAACGCTGTCGAAGGAAACATGACAGGCGAACCGTTGTCACATTCCGACGGTCTGATGGGAAGCGGCGCTTACAGAGAGGGAACTCTTCCTGGAGATCCCTATCGTGACACTTTGATACCTGATCTGGTGACCACCATCGAACGCTGTGAAAGTCATGTCGACAGATACGTTTCACCGACAGGTCTCAGGCAAAACGGCAAACACTTGCTTCTGCTTGCAGACCCAGTTGCTGTGGCTCCGGACTCTGAAAGCAAGGCGAAACGGGAAAAAAGGCTGCTCGATGCTTCAGAACGTTGGATGAGGGACCAGGGTTTCGAAATCATTCGCAATCCTGTCCCGTTTGCGACTGACGTCAAAAACGAAGTCCGGCCCCGCCTTTACAACAATGTGTTGCTCGAAAATGCGGTTCGGCAGGGCAACAGCAAACCCCTCATGTGGTTGCCGTGCTTCGGAGAGGATGTACGATTCTCAGACTTTGACGCGGCGAATGCCAGGATCTGGAAGGACCTGGGGTTCGATCCAAGACTGGTGACCGGATGGGAAAGCCTCGCTCACGCGAATGGCGCACTTCGCTGTGCTTCGAAGGTGATCAGACGGCAACCGTATAACAAGACAGAATTCGCAGACCAGCCGTGTTCTGGTACTGTTGCCTAGTCTTCGAGATGTTTTATTGCAGGAAAATTTGGCTGGGGAACCTGGATTCGAACCAGGACTAACGGAGTCAGAGTCCGTGGGTCTACCGTTAACCTATTCCCCAACACTGCTCATCAGATGAGCTGCCAATCGATCGGTAGTGAGCAAGAAGGGTGCCTCGCTCTCGATTGGTGTGCCGCATATACATCTATCACATCGGCGATTGCAAGACCTGCCTCGGACTTTTTTCTGAAATCGAACACCTGTGGAAAGTCTCGCGAAAGACTGCATGCATTCGTGTCACGGAGAGCTTTTCCAGCGACGGGCAACCTGTTACAGTTTTGTCAACGAAAGACGCGGTCTTCAGAAGCGCCCCTTTAAAACGGCGGAAGCTCTGGAGATCTGAAAGGCAAAAGCGTGACTCAGTCAGGTCAGGAACCGCCCGAGAAAGGGCGACGTACCGCTGATGTGTCCGGAACCAGCGGGGCTCCCATGGAGCCCAGGGGACCAGCAAGACGGCGCCGAAAGCGCAAGTCAGGCAAGGGCCCCAAAGGCAACCCTGCAGCACCGGCAGCAAGCGCCGACGCTAATGGGGCGCCTCCTACGGACGGGCAAAATCCGTCCGCTGCTGGAAACGGACCCGTCGACAAAGCATTCGCCGCACAGGGCACGCCTGTGCGCAAGGGAGAGGGTGCGACTTCATCCCAAAATCGTCGCAAGAAACGGAAACGTGGCCGCAAGCCTCGGGCTGAAGACGCTCAGCTGGTCAATTCGGGCGATCCGGTTGGCGCACAGTCTCGAGATGGATTGAAGCCGCAATCAGACACGGCAACAAGTCTCAAGGGAAAGAAAGCTGCACGAAGGCGAGGCAGGCGCCGGAAACAGGCGTCAACCGGCAACGAAGCGCCTGCAACAGCAAATAACAACGAGGGTGAGATCGTTGTTGATGCTGCGACGATCGAAAAGGGAGCCTTGGCCCCTTCCGATCGAAACCAGGACGCGCGAGCACGCCGGAACGGTGAAAGTCGTCAGGACACCAGCCGAAGGGACCATCGAGACGGTAACCGTGGGGCGGTATCATATGATCGTTCGTCAGGAAGAAACAATTCCCCGCTTTATGCCGCACTAGATCTTGGGACCAACAACTGCCGGCTCCTGATTGCCCGTCCGGAAGACCGCGGGTTCCGTGTGGTCGATGCGTATTCAAGAATCGTTCGTCTCGGCGAAGGTGTCGGATCGAACAAGACGTTGAGCGAAGCTGCAATGGAAAGGGCGATCGATGCCCTGGCTCAGTGCCACCGGAAACTTGCCGACAGAGGCGTTGCGCGCTCCCGTCTGATTGCCACGGAAGCTTGCCGCGCCGCGGAAAACGGCGCTGCCTTCATCGACCGGGTCAAGGCGGAAACCGGATTGGCACTGGAAGTTGTCAATCGCGAGACCGAAGCCAGGCTTGCTGTAGCCGGCTGCGCCTCGCTGGTGGACCACGATGCCGATGGCGTGATTCTGTTCGACATTGGCGGTGGCTCTTCGGAGATTGTCTGGCTGGATCTGCGAAACCGATGCGGTGCGCGCGGTTACGCACTGACCCGTTTTATCCGCTCATGGATTTCCTTGCCTGTCGGTGTGGTCAATCTCGCTGAAAGACACGGCGGCGTTCACGTGACACCGGACATATTCGAGGCAATGATTGAAGATGCAGCTGAACATCTTGCCGCCTTCAGTCTCGCCAATAACCTGACAGAGGCAATCGCGTCAGGCAGGGTGCATATGTTGGGCACGTCGGGCACGGTCACGACGCTGGCCGGCGTTCATCTTGGCCTGAAGCGATACGACCGGCGCAGGGTTGACGGAACATGGCTGGAGGATGGTGACGTCTCCAGAATGATTGATCAACTGCGTGACATGCCTTATGAGGCGCGCGTCGACAACCCATGCATTGGTGCGGATCGTGCTGATCTTGTATTGGCCGGCTGTGCCATTCTGGAGGCTATTCGCCGCCGGTGGAGTTGCTCGCGTCTGCGCGTTGCAGACAGGGGGCTGCGCGAAGGCATTCTCACTGAATTGATGGCGGCCGACGGTGTCTGGTCGCACAGGAAAAACGGCGCTCGTCAGGATCGTGGACGCCAAAGGAACAGAACATGAGCCAGGGCAAAAAAGGAACGGGCGATCGCGGTCTCAACGTGAAGGTGAAGACTTCCGCTGGCCGGCGCGAATCCTCGACGCGTTGGCTGCACCGGCAACTGAACGACCCTTATGTTCGGCGCGCGAAGATGGACGGTTACAGGTCTCGTGCTGCCTACAAGCTGATAGAGATCGACGACAAGCACAAGCTGCTGAAACCGGGCTACCGGGTGGTCGACCTAGGCTGCGCACCGGGTGGTTGGTGCCAGGTTGCGGCGGAAAGGGTGCAGTCTTCCGTCGATGCTCCGAAGGTTGTCGGGATCGACTATCTGGAAATGGACCACGTACGCGGCGCGACATTTCTGCAAAAGGACTTTCTGGATGACGATGCACCGGCGACCTTGCTGGAGGCACTCGGTGGGCACAGGCCCGACGTTGTCTTGTCCGACATGGCTGCGCCGACGACCGGCCACAAACAGACCGACCATTTGCGCACCACGCATCTTTTCGAAATCGCGATCGATTTTGCGCGGCGGAATCTTGTGCCTGGCGGCTCGTTCCTGGCGAAGGTATTTCGCGGGGGGACGGAAAATGCGTTGCTGCATGATCTGAAGCGCGAGTTCAAGTCGGTAGCCCACCTCAAGCCGCCGGCAAGCCGCAAGGAAAGCCCCGAACTTTACGTGATTGCCAAGGGATTCCGCGGCAGCGATCTTGAACCCGATTGATCGAAAATTGGGCGGTCCGGGCAACCGGCAAGCAGCAGCAGACAGGGGGAACGCCGTCCAGCAGGCGTCACCCCCTTTTCTTTCTGTCACCTGCGTGTTATTGACCCGCGCCAACTTCTCCGGCACAGCCGAAGCGACTCGAAAGATGCAGGCTTTTGATCAAAGCGTGCGTCTCAGCTATTTTTTTACAAAGGGGAATTGGCAATGGCATCCTTCTATGTCCCTACCACCGGACAGCAAGCCCTGACGTTTGACGATGTCTTGCTGATCCCCGGTCACTCGGAAGTCATGCCGGGTGAGGTGGATCTGCGCACGCGGGTCACGCGGGAACTCGAACTCAATATTCCGATCATTTCGTCTGCAATGGACACCGTCACCGAAGGCCGACTGGCAATTGCCATGGCTCAGGCCGGCGGCATCGGCGTCGTCCACCGTAACCTGTCTCTCGACCAGCAGGCCGAAGAGGTCCGGATGGTCAAGAAATTCGAATCCGGCATGGTCGTCAATCCTTTGGTGATCGGACCGGACGCGACCCTTCAGGACGCTCTGGATCTGATGAAGCGCTACGGTATCTCCGGCGTACCGGTTGTCCAGAACGGCGGATCTGGTGGTCAGACCTCGGGCAAACTGGTTGGTATCCTGACAAACCGGGACGTCCGGTTTGCGTCAAATCCCGACCAGAAGATCCATGAACTGATGACCAAGGACGATCTCGTCACAGTAAGCGAGAATGTCAGCCAGGATGACGCCAAGCGTCTTCTGCATCAAAACCGCATTGAAAAGCTTCTGGTTGTTGACGAGAACCGGAATTGCATCGGTCTTATCACCGTCAAGGACATGGAAAAGGCACAGCTCAACCCGAATGCGTCCAAGGACGATCAGGGCAGGCTGCGCGTTGCTGCTGCAACAAGTGTCGGCGAAGAAGGTTTCGCTCGCGCGGAACGGCTGATCGACGCGGGAGTAGACCTTCTTGTCGTCGACACCGCCCACGGCCATTCCCAGAAGGTTCTGGACATGGTTGGCCGGGTAAAGAGCCTGTCCAACTCCGTGCAGGTGCTTGCCGGCAACGTGGCAACGAGCGAAGGAACCAAGGCCCTGATCGACGCCGGCGCTGATGCCGTCAAGGTCGGCATTGGTCCGGGGTCCATTTGTACCACGCGAATTGTTGCCGGTGTGGGTGTGCCGCAGTTGACCGCGATCATGGATTCGGTCAACGAAGCAGAAAAGCAAGGTATTCCGGTGGTCGCCGACGGAGGGATCAAGTTCTCTGGCGACCTTGCCAAGGCTATCGCAGCGGGCGCTGCATCCGTCATGGTTGGCTCTCTTCTTGCTGGAACCGAGGAAAGCCCGGGCGAGGTCTACTTGCACCAGGGGCGATCCTACAAGTCCTATCGCGGCATGGGGTCCGTTGGCGCCATGGCGCGCGGATCTGCCGATCGCTATTTTCAGGCGGAAGTGCGCGACAGCCTCAAACTCGTACCGGAAGGTATCGAAGGGCAGGTCCCTTACAAAGGCGCGCTTGGCAGCGTGTTGCATCAGCTTGCCGGTGGCCTGAGGGCTGCCATGGGCTATGTTGGGGGGCGCACCATTCTCGATTTCCAGGAAAAGGCCCGTTTCGTAAGGATTTCAGGTGCAGGTCTTCGCGAAAGCCACGCACATGATGTTACCATTACGCGGGAAAGCCCGAATTACCCGTCCAACGTTTAAATCACTCGGTACCGAGACGCCGACAAACAGGCGGTCTCGCAAAGGAACAGCATGAAAGATGGCGGACGCCTGTCAGCGGCGATTGAAGTCCTGACAGAAGTGGAAACACGGCACAGACCGGTGCAGCTTGCCCTGAAGGACTGGGGAGCTTCTCACCGGTTTGCAGGTTCCGGAGACCGGACGGTCATCGGGAACCTTGTGTTTGACGCACTTCGGAACAAGGCTTCTCTTGGCGCAAGAATGAAAGACGGGTCTGCTCGTGCAGTTGTCCTGGCAACCTACTGCCTTAACTGGGGCAAGGGACTGCAGGCACTGAGCGACGTCCTGGCCCAGGATCATCACGCGCCGGAAGCTCTGTCGGATGCTGAAGTCGCCTGCCTGACAACGGATCCGGACCAGGACCCTGCGCCGTTTGAACAGGCCGATGTTCCTGGATGGCTATGGCCAAAATTCGAAGGTGTTTTCGGTGAAAATGCCATCGAAGAGGGCCAGGCGCTCGCGACTCGCGCCCCGATCGACATGAGAACCAACACGCTCAAGGCCGACCGTGAAAAGGTTCTCAAACGCATTGCGCACACCGGGGCTAAGGCAACGCCGTTGTCGTCGGCCGGTGTGCGTATCGAAGCAAAACCTGATCTAGGCCGCATGCCGCATGTTCAGGCAGAGGAAGGCTATCGCAAGGGGTGGTTCGAATTGCAGGACGAAGCCAGCCAGTTGGCGGCTCATCTTGCGCAGGCCAAACCCGGTGAGCAGGTTCTGGACTTTTGCGCAGGCGGCGGTGGCAAGACACTGGCGCTTGCGGCTTCCATGCAGAACAAGGGCCAACTCTACGCTTATGATGCCGACCGGCACCGTCTGGCACCGATCCACGAACGGTTGCAGCGGGCAGGGGTCCGGAACATTCAGGTGAAAGACCCCGCAAGTTCCAGTCTCGACGATCTGATCGGTCAGATGGACCTGGTTTTCATCGACGCGCCCTGCACAGGAACCGGCGTGTGGCGCCGCCGTCCGGACTCCAAATGGAAGCTGGCGGAAAAGGCACTGCAGGATCGTATAGACGACCAGCGCCGTGTTCTTGAAAACGCAAGCAAATATGTGAAGACGGGGGGCCGGCTCGCCTATGCTACCTGTTCAGTCCTGCCAGACGAAAATCAGGATCAGGCAGCATGGTTTCTGGAACAGAACCCGTCGTTCCGGTCTGTCTCAGCGCTTGATATCTGGAAGAATACGCTCCCGGAGGCGCAGCTTCCGAAATACGTCTCCGAGCGCGGGGATATTCTGCTGACGCCAGCGTCAACACAAACAGATGGATTCTTCATTGCCCTGTTTCAAAGGGTGCAGTGAATTCGATCCGTGCTTGCCGTCAGGTTCTGTCCTGACGGCGTAGCCCGAGAACATTCGGCAACTGGTCTCCGTCCGTGCTGAGGAATGTCTTTGAGGCGACCGGCGTTTCACTTTCTTGATCTGGGGAACTTTGACGGTCTTGTTCCGTCCCATCAGCGGGCTCGATAGCGTCTGCGTCATCATCTGAAGACGTTTCTTCTTCAGATGTCGCTGGAGAAGCCTTCGGGCTCGACAGAGGCTTGGTTTTCTCAGCGTCGACCAGACCTTCCACAAGGTCACGGATTGCAGGTTCCAGGCCATCTCCACGAGACATGGCCGTCAAGACAGATCTTGCCTGATTGGAATACTTCAGAGCGGCGAGGGCGGCACCGAGAGCATTCAGAGGCTCTTTTGCCGCTTTATCCAGATCGTGGGCAGCAAGTGCATGTTTCAATGCTTCACTGTGATCGCCAAACTTGCGGGCAATGCTGCTGAGCCGGACATGGGTCGGTACAGACCGGGGGGACAGTTTCAACGCTGCAAGCGCAGCTTCCCGGGCGTCTTCCAGTGCTCCCTTTCCGACAAGGGCATCGGACAGCAGGTCGAGCGGCAGTGGATCTGCCGGTGCGTGTTCGCTTGCGCGGATGGTCAACTCAATCACTTCGTCAAAGCGCTTGCGCAGCAACAATGTCTGCGAGAGCCCGATCAGCGCCGGACCGTAATCCGGATCCGCCTTGAGAGCCTTCCGATAAGCTGCTATCGCAGCCGCTTTCTGGTCTATGCGCGCCTGGGTGTCGGCAAAAAGCGACAAGACTGCCGGCGTGTCCGGCAGCAATTCCACCAGTCGTCTTGCAGGTACTGTCGCTTCTTCCGGCTTGTCTTCTTTCAAAAGCACACTAGCAAACCCATAAAGGGCGTTGCGATTGTCCGGTGCCTGAGCGAGCACGTCGGCAAAGTTCTGCCGGGCATTCGCAGTGTCGCCCAACAACAACTGACAGTTTCCGAGGCTGGCACGGGCGTTCAGGTGATCGGGTTCAGCAAAGACTATCCGTCTTAGCTGGGATTGCGCTTCGTCCAGATAGCCGGTTTGGAGCAGGGCAGACGCCGTCCTGTAGGCAATTTCCGTATCATCCGGCGACAGTTCCTGTGCTTTTAGATAGGATACCAGCGCCCTGTCCAGATTGCCGGCATTTTCCTGGGCAACGGCTTCTTCGAACGCTTTACGGGCAGCTGCGGTCATCTGAGTCGGGTTTCCTAAGGCACCTGCCGTCTGCCCGTCTCACCGGAGACGAAGCACGGGGGCTTATGGTTAACCTAAGGAGCGGGCGTGCGCCGGTCAAAAGCGAAATTCAGCCGTACACAGCTTGTCCGCCGGAAACATTTGCCAGCCAAATTTGTGACACACGAAAGCCTTGGACCCGGCATTGACCCGAAAATCTTGTGCGGGACAGCAACTGGTGTGAAATTCGGGTTCATTTTGCGGAAAAGACCGGTTAGAAGCTGGCCATGACCCAGCATCAGCGCCTTCTCATCATCGACTTCGGCTCCCAGGTCACGCAGCTCATCGCGCGGCGCCTGCGCGAGCTGAACGTCTATTGCGAAATCCACCCCTACCAGAACGTAACAGACGCGTTTCTGACCGAGTTTGCCCCCAAGGCGGTGATCTTCTCGGGCGGACCGGATTCAGTTACGCGGACCGGTTCACCGCGTCCGCCTGAAAGTGTCTACACGATGGGCGTTCCAATCCTGGGGATCTGTTACGGCCAGCAGGTGATGATGCAGCAGCTGGGCGGACAGGTTGACGGTGGAAAGATATCCGGTGGCGGCGGCACGGCAGAATTTGGCCGGGCCTTCGTGACGCCGGTCGAAAACAAGCTCACCATTCTCGATGGCTGGTTCGCGAATGGAAGAGAACAGGTCTGGATGAGTCATGGCGACCATGTCAGCAGGATCGCGCCGGGCTTCGAGGTGTTTGGAACATCGCCGAATGCACCCTATGCGATCACTGCAGACACGGAGAGGAATTTCTACGCCGTGCAATTCCATCCGGAAGTGCATCACACGCCGAACGGCAAGAAGATCTACGAAAACTTTGTTCGTCTGGCCGGTTTCACCGGTGACTGGACTATGGGAGCCTACAAGGACGATGCAATTGCCCGAATCCGCGAACAGGTTGGCGACAAGAAGGTCATCTGTGGCCTTTCTGGCGGTGTGGACAGTTCAGTTGCCGCAGTCCTGATCCATGAGGCGATCGGAGATCAACTGACTTGCGTCTTCGTCGACCACGGCTTGTTGCGCCTGAATGAGGCGGACGAAGTGGTCTCCATGTTCCGGGACAATTACAATATTCCCCTGATCCATGCGGACGAAAGCGACCTTTTCCTGGGTGAGCTTGATGGCGTTTCCGACCCGGAAACCAAACGCAAGATTATCGGAAAGCTTTTCATCGACGTTTTCCAGAAGCATGCCAACGAGATCGAAGGTGCCGAATTCCTTGCGCAAGGAACGCTTTATCCTGATGTGATCGAGAGTGTCAGTTTTTCCGGTGGCCCGTCGGTCACCATCAAGTCCCATCACAATGTCGGCGGCCTGCCGGAAAAGATGGGTCTGAAGTTGGTCGAACCGCTCCGCGAACTCTTCAAGGACGAGGTGAGGGCGCTAGGCCGCGAACTCGGTCTGCCTGAAAAATTCATTGGCCGTCACCCGTTCCCGGGTCCGGGCCTTGCAATCCGCTGTCCGGGTGAAATTACCCGCGAAAAGCTTGAAATTCTGCGCAAGGCAGACGCGGTTTACATCGACCAGATCCGCAAGCACGGCCTTTATGACGACATCTGGCAGGCATTCGTCGCAATCCTGCCCGTACGCACCGTAGGTGTCATGGGGGATGGGCGAACATACGATTATGCCTGCGCCTTAAGAGCCGTAACATCTGTCGACGGCATGACTGCCGACTATTACCCCTTCACGCATGATTTCCTGGGTGAAACGGCAACCCGTATCATCAACGAAGTCCAGGGGATCAACCGGGTCACCTATGACATCACGTCCAAACCTCCTGGCACGATTGAGTGGGAATAGGCTGCTTTCCGGCTAGCGTATAATCCGGCGTGTCGATGAGCCGGTTTTGGCACAGGTCAAAACGTAAAATGATAACCGTATCAGCCGGTCGCTGCCAAACAGGCAGTACCGACTGCGGGAAACTGTTATTGCCGATGCTGGAGCATGACCGTTGATACGTTGGTAATCGTTTTTCACAGCATTGAATACAGCTGGCTGTCGGTTAACTGAATGTTTGCATGCGGTCAGCTAAAGAACAGCCAGTCTGATATACAGTAAGTGGCCGTGCCGATTCACAATGGGAATAGTTAAGGTGAGTAAATTAACTAAACTTATTTCCGGATACGAAAATGACGGCTTCACCCTGGGTAAATTGGCAAGAAAAAGAGAATTCAATATTTTTGTAATCTGATTGAAGATAAATACAAGGAAAAGGGTTTTGTAAACATCCTCGATATTGGCGGAACAGTGCAATATTGGAATATCCTTGATAGTGATTTTCTTGACCGCAACAATGTACAGATTACGTTTTTGAACTTGCCAGGTTCTCAGGTGTATCAGGCTGACGGCAGATTTGATTTTTTGACCGGAAATGCCAACGAGGATATCTGGAGCTACCTGAATCCTCAGGATTTTGACCTGATACACTCAAATTCTGTCATCGAACATGTGGGTGACTGGGCGCAAATGAGAAAGTTTGCGACCAATATAAAGAGTTTCCACGGCGGCTACTTTGTGCAAACACCCAATTTCTGGTTTCCTGTCGAACCTCATTGCATGACCCTCTTCTTCCATTGGCTACCGAAACCCGTCAGGGTGTGGTTGGTTGCACATTTTTCCCTTGGGCATTGGGAAAAGGGCGCAAACATCGATGAAGCTGTTGAAATTGTCGAAAGTGCTCGCTTGCTGAGCAAGACGATGTTCAAGGCGCTTTTCAACGATGCTCGTGTCAAGCAGGAAAGATTCCTGTTCTTGATCAAATCATTTATGGTAGTCCGCGCGAATGGTGACAAAGTCACTTCATCATGAGGGCCGTTGCGATCGCAGTTGTTGAAACGCAGCCGCTTCAGAGCCTCAAAAAGGGCGCCAAGTGTTGTCAGTCTTGGCGATTGTGCTTGTTTCCTCAAATGTGCGGGCCTGTATGAATACTCCCCGGCTTCCGGAACTGACGCCTGACTGCAAGGCATGTGCAGCGCTGTGTTGCGTTGTTTTCGCCTTTGATCGCTCTGAGTCTTTCGGCATAGACAAAGCGGCCGACGAAGTCTGTCCCAACCTGGATTGTAGCGGAAGCTGCAGGATTTTTGACGACAGGTCTCGGCTCGGCTTCAGCGGCTGCATCGCCTATGATTGCCATGGGGCAGGTCAAAAGGTGACACAAGAAGTGTTTGAGGGGCGTTCCTGGCGGGACGATCCCGGGCTAATGACACGGATGGGGGAGGCGCTTTCGATCCTTCGTCAAATTCATGAAAAGTTGCAGCTGTTGGCAGCCGCCGAAAAACTCCCTCTCGGCAAAACGGAAAGACTGGAACTTTCGGGGCTCCAGCATCAACTTGCTCCTCAAACGGAGTGGACCGAGGCGCGACTGAAGGAATTTCCTCTGGCCGAAATATCGCGTCAGGTTTCAGAGTTCCTGACAGGCCTCCGTCGGCATGTCGGCACACAGCGCTGACAGGGTGACAAAGGGATTTAGCTGGCGCATTCACATGTCGCTGGACATGCGCGCGCGCCAAACATCCAGTTGGCGCGCGACCTGAAGCCGGTGACGGCGTCGCAGGGTTCGTGAAAGGGCTGTGTGTACCTTGGTCTTGAACCATCGGTTCAGTTGAAACCGCGCACTTCTTCCGACACCTGGTAGGTTCGAAGGTCGGCTTTCATCCGGTCACCCCAGAGTGCCAGGAACGCCACCGTCTCCGCCGTCGCAAGATGGGCAATAAGCGCTTCCTGATCCCGCCAGCGCTCGGCGACCAGAAAACGTCCCGTTGCCCTGTCGTCCAGCGTGATGCCATAGAACAGGCATCCGTCTTCGGCCGTGGTGCTGAGGCTGATCGTCCGCACATCGTCGGCGAATGCGTCGACGTCCTGCGGGGCGATGTGGATGTAACCCATGAGTATGAGCATGTCCGTTACCGCCCGTTTATATGTCAACGGTCAGCACGATCTTTCCCTGGATATGCCCCTCGGAGGCTCGTTCATGCGCCTGGCGCGCCTTGGCAAGCGGATAGGTGCTATCGATAACCACTCGGATTGTCCCGTCATCGAGCAAGCGGGCAAGCTCCGTCAGTTGAGCTCCGCTGGAACGGACCTGGGTCGTGGAGACCGTGATGCCACGCTTTTCGGCATCCTCGGCATTCGAAAAACCCAGCGGGTAGACCGGGAACAAGGCGCCTCCCGGCTTCAGGGTCTGGAGAAAACGAGCCGTTGTCGGACCTCCCAGCGCATCAACGACAAGATCAAGGTCGTGAGCCACGTTCTCGGGAGGCGTTTTTGTGTAGTCGATGAATTGGTCGGCGTCGAGGTCTCGAAGGATTGCCTCATGTTTGGTCGAGGCCACGGCGATGACGCGCGCACCTTTCAGCTTCGCCACCTGCACCGCGAAATGGCCGACACCGCCCGCGGCTCCGTTGACCAGCACCGTCTTGCCCTCAAGCGGGACCAGGTTATGCGGACCGGGCTGCAGCGGGTTCGGTTCGCTGTGTCCAGGCTCCACCATGAATTGCCACGCGGTTAGAAGCGACATGGGGGCTGCGGCGGCATGGATGTGATCGATGCCGGCTGGTTTCTTCGCGAGTTCCGACGCAGGAACAGTGACATATTCCGCATAGGCTTTGCTTTCCCCGACGCTGAAAAAGCGCACCATTGAATAGACCTCGTCGCCGACGGAAAAACCTTGAATATCCTCGGCAACCGCTTCGACTACCCCTGATATGTCGGTGCCCAGAATGATTGGAAAGGTCACTTGGGGCCGCCATTCCGGCGGAAGCGCTCTGTAGCCATCGCGTAGATACCAGTCGGGTGGATTGATCCCGACAGCACGAACGCGAACCAGAACTTCGCCCGACTTCGGTACAGGTTTTGGCGCGTCTTCGTATTGCAATACATCCGGGCCGCCGAAAGCATGAATCTGCACGGCTTTCATTGTTTCACTCGACATGGCTTTGTCCTTTCAAGGCAAGCGTGCTAAAGCTGGAGCACTGCCCCGCATTAACTGGAGCGATGCCCCGTATAAATGGTGCACCGCTCCATTTGTCAAGTGTTGTGATGAGATCAGACGCCAAGAAGAACTACGATCAGATACTCGCTGTTGCCCGCGACCTTCTTTCCGGGGAGGGCGCAGACGCGTCTCTGCGCGATATCGCCCGCAAGGCCGGTGTTGGAGATGGAACGCTTCATCGCCACTTTCCCACGCGCGAAGCCTTGCTGGAGGCCTTGCTCCGCACGAGCTTCGACGCGTTGAGCGCAAGGGCGGGTGAACTTGCAAAGTGCGAACAGGCCGACGAAGCGCTGTTAAGCTGGCTGCGGGAGGCGATTGTGGTGACGCACAGCTACAAGGGTGTCATCGCGCCGATGGTGGCCGCGATTGCTGACGAAACTTCCGCCCTGCATTCCTCTTGTGTGGATTTGCGCCAGGCAGGGGCGGAACTACTCCAGCGGGCCCAAGCAAAAGGGCTGGCGCGGGACGATATGGATGGCAACGATCTTTTCGCACTGATAAGCGCGATGGCATGGCTTGCCGACCAACCGCCGCTCGTACCGCGGGCGGATCACCTCTTCGACATCATATCGGACGCCATTCTTTCCAGGCAGGCGGGCAAGGATGCAGGAAATAAGCACGCGTAAGCTGCGTGGAAAGATTTGTTCGGCATCTAGCCGGGTTTAAGGTCCATGCCCCGCTGATCCCTGTAGAAAGTTTGGAGGTAGTCCTGACGCCGAGCCCTGATATAGCGAAAACATCCTGACCGGTGTCACCGGGTTCATCGGCTCGGCGATGGTCACCAACCCGTACGACGACAGACACCAGTTGCCCGGACTGGAGCGATAATAGAATATCTCGAATGTCTTCCGACGTATTGCCGTCATCTCCGAGCTTCCAGGGAAAGCATGAAGATGACGGCAAGCATGTGCGTGGGGTGTGTACTAGCGGCAAACGAGCTCGCCCAGTTCTAAAACCCGTTCAGAACAATCTTGCCGATTGTTTTGTTGCTTTCAATTTTCTGGTGAGCGGTGCGCAGATTTTGCGCATTGATTGGCTCGATGACCTCCGTCACGGTGGTCTTGATCTTGTCCGCATCCACTAGTTCGGCAACTTTGTTCAGCAGTTTGCGCTGCTCGTCCATATCGGACGTCTGGTACATCGAACGCGTGAACATCATCTCCCAGTGTATGGAGACGGCCTTCAGTTTGAAGGGAGCGATGCTGACGTTCTCTGGATCATCGATGAGGAGAAAACGACCCTGCGGGGCAATCAGGTCTGCAATGTCGGTCAGATGCTGACCGGTGTGGGTGGTGGAGAACACGTAACCGGGCGCCTCCAGGCCGAGAGCTTCTATCTGAGGTGCCATGGGTTTGGAGTGGTCGAGAACATGATGAGCACCAAGCTCCGTCACCCAGGTCCGGCTCTCCGGCCTGGACGCAGTGGCGATAATGGTCATGTCCGTCAATTGGCGGACAAGCTGAACTGCAATTGAGCCGACGCCTCCCGAACCACCAATAATCAGCAGCGTGTTAGCACCTGCAGGAACCGGGTATTTGACGTTCAGACGGTCGAAAAGCGCTTCCCATGCCGTGATCGTCGTCAACGGCATCGCAGCGGCTTCGGCAAAACTCAGGCTCTGTGGCTTTTTGCCGACGATGCGTTCATCGACAAGATGAAATTCCGAATTTGTGCCGTCTCGGGTGATGTCGCCGGCATAGTAGACTTCATCACCAACCTCATAGCCTGTAACATCTGGCCCAACCTCAGCCACGACGCCGGCAGCATCATAACCGAGCACAACGGGAGCCCCATTTTGCGGGGAACGGGATTGCCGAACCTTCGTGTCGACTGGGTTTACCGCGACGGCCTTTACCTGAACGAGCAGGTCGCGACCTGTTGGAGCCGGCCGGGGTAGATCGAGGTCAATCAACGCATTTGTGTCGTCGATGGGAAGCGGTTGGTAATATCCAATGGTACGCATGATGAATTCTCCTGAATTGCGTACCGCTCAAATTGAGCATAAATTCATCAAGTGCAAGAATGCACAATTTTAGCCCTTACACACAATTTTGAACCTAAGGCACAAAATGGATACTGAAAAAAATACAGGACCAAAACTGGTCAAGGATGTTTATGGCTGTCATCCGGGGTGCGCCGTGGAGGCTGCGCTCAGCCTGATTGACGGCAAGTGGAAAGGCGTCATTCTGTTCCTGTTGATGGATAAGGACGTCATGCGTTTCAACGAGTTCCAGAAGGCGCTCCCGGATATCACCCAGCGGATCCTGACCGCGCAATTGCGTAGTATGGAGGCCGATGGCCTGATCGTCAGGACCGTGTATCCCGTTGTCCCGCCCAAGGTTGAATATCAACTGACGGAGCTTGGTGCATCACTTGCCCCGGTCGTAAAGGCGCTTGCGCTCTGGGGAAATGAAAACAAGACGCTGTGGCCCAAAGGGTTCAAACGCGACAGCCATCTCCAGCAGACAGGCTGAATGACACCAGATCCGGATTGTGCCTGCCGCTATTCCTTAAGCTCAACGGCGGCAGCCTGCTCCTCGGCCAGCATCTGTTCATGATGTTCCTTGGCCTGAACTTCGATGAACAGTCGTGTCACCGCAGGCATTTCCATTTTGATGGTTCTTTCCAGCGAATAGATCGTTTCTTCCACGGTCCCAGCCGTCACTTCGTCAATGAAGTCGACGGAAAGTGCCAGCAGGATATCCTGGGGCCCGCGATGCAATGTTCGAATTTCATTCAGGTTCTTGATGGAAGACGTCGCATCGATGATTGACTCTATTTTTGCGATAATCTCCGGCGACGCGCCTTCGCCGATCAAAAGCCCCTTGGTTTCATAGGCAAGCAGGGTTGCCGTTCCTCCAAGGATGACGCCGATCAGTATCGAGGCGACACCGTCCAGCCAGGGAAGCCCAAGAAACTGCACACCCAGCAATCCGACAAATGCGACGACCAGGCCGAGCATGGCAGCGGAATCTTCGAAAAGAACAGTGAAGACAGTCGGGTCCTTGCTGTCCCGGACGGCAAAAAAGATGGATTTTTTCCCCCGAGCCTTGTCGAATTCCTTGAATGCAATCCACCAGGCACTGGCCTCGAAAACCATCGCAAGTGCCAGAACAATATAAGCAACGTAAGGATCGGACACAGGATGAGGGTGCAGGACCTTCTGGATCCCTTCGTAAACTGACACGCCGGCACCGACGGCGAATATCAGGATCGCAACGACAAAGGACCAGAAATAGAGTTCTGCTCCGTATCCGAAGGGATGTCTCTTGTCCGCTGGCTGCTTGGCTTTCTTGAGGCCATAGAGAAGCAGACCCTGGTTGCCGGTATCGACGAGAGAGTGGATTCCCTCTGACAGCATCGCCGAAGAGCCGGTGTAGGCCGCCGCCGCGAACTTCGTTATGGCGATCAGGGAGTTACCCGCAAGGGCGGCGAATATCACTTTTCTGGATCCATGGCCTGCCATGCTTGCCCTTTCCGCTCGGCTTGTCCCTGTCTCTTTGCACCGCAGCCTATGACGCATTCGTGACTTTGTTCAAGCACGCTGCATTGCAAGGATACTCCCGCATGTACCAGGGGAGACTTGTTTCATGAATGTCAGATATCCGGCACTGGTTGCGCTGTTTGTGGTCCTGTCAGCGTATGGATCAAATGTGTCCCGTGCCGGCGAGGTAGAGATAGTCACGGTGAAGGCAAGCAGCTCGGCGAGCGGATGGTCCTTCGCTGTAACCCTCAAACATGACGACACGGGTTGGGATCATTATGCGGACCTCTGGCAGGTCTACACGCCAGACGGACAACTGCTCGGCGAACGGGTTCTTCTCCATCCCCACGTCGACGAACAACCCTTCACTCGCTCGCTGTCAGGCGTCGCTATCCCTGAAAGCGTGTCTCAAGTGGTCATCAGGGCAAGAGACACGGTGCACGGCGTCTCTTCACAAGAATACAAGCTGACCTTGACGCGTTGAAACCTGCTTCATGCGCGGATGAAAGCCAGCACGCCGTCTGCAACAAACTGAACGGAGAGCGCGGCGAGAAGCACGCCCAGCAGGCGGGTAATCACCAGCTGTGCGGTTTCCCCCAAAAGCCTTTCGATCTTGTCGGCCAGCAGAAACGCCCCCATGCAGCTCAGAAGAATGATCGCTATGACGCCGCCAAGTCCGGCATATGTGAGGGTATCCGGCGCCTGGCTGGACAACAGAATGATAGCCGAGATCGCGGCTGGTCCGGAAATCAGAGGAATTGCCAAAGGAAAGATGGCCAACTCGTTGATCGTGCCGTGATGCGCTTCGGACTCCACCGCCTTTTCGGCGGTTTCTGTTTTCCGGGCCTGACGCTTTCCGAAAATCATCTCGATTGCGATCAGGAACAAGAGGATGCCACCGGCGACGCGGAAAGCGGAAACCGAGATACCCAGAACATTCAGGACCGTCTGTCCAGATGCATAGAACACCAGCAGAATACCGGCCGCCGTGACAGTTGCCCGAACGGCAACCTCGCGCCTGTCGTGCTTGCTCATCCCCGCCGTAATTGCGAGAAACATAGGGGCCAGACCGACCGGGTCAATGGTGACGAAAAGCGTCGCAAAGGCGTTGATGTAGTAGTCGAGCATGGCGATTCCCGGAACGGTTTTTCAGGCGCTTTTGCGGCCTTACTATAGAGCTTTGCGAGGTACTGCGATGATCTCAACCCAAATGATTTTCACCCCCTGTGCATACTTCTTGTAACGCATTGAATTTAAACTATTATTACTTGGGTGGAAAAGCGCCGGGAATTTGGAGTGGCGCCTTGAATCAGATATAAAAGAGCCAGCAATAACAATGAAATGAGTGTCTTCCTTGGCTGACCAGGACAACAGCACGCCCACTGACGGTCTTCCGTCCGATATCAAACCGGTCTCCATCGTCGATGAAATGAAGCGCAGCTATCTCGATTACGCGATGAGCGTGATCGTTTCGCGTGCGCTGCCTGACGTCCGCGACGGACTGAAACCGGTGCACCGGCGCATTCTCTACTCGATGCACGAAAACGGCTACGAGTGGAACAAGCCTTACCGTAAGTCGGCCCGTGTGGTCGGTGACGTCATGGGTAAATATCACCCCCATGGCGACAGCGCGATTTATGACGCGCTTGTACGTATGGCACAGGATTTTTCGTTGCGCCTGCCACTGATCGATGGGCAGGGCAACTTCGGCTCTGTCGATGGCGACCCGGCTGCGGCCATGCGCTATACCGAGTGCCGTCTGGAAAAAGTCGCGCACAAACTGCTGGACGATATCGACAAGGAAACGGTCGATTTTCAGGAGAACTACGACAACTCCGAAAGCGAGCCTGTTGTTCTTCCGGCCAAATTCCCGAACCTTCTGGTCAACGGGGCCGGCGGTATCGCGGTTGGCATGGCCACCAACATTCCGCCGCATAACCTCGGTGAAGTGATCGACGCCGCCATCGCAGTGATGGAAAATCCGGCAATGTCGCTGGAAGAGCTGATGCAGATCGTGCCTGGTCCGGATTTTCCGACAGGCGGCATGATCCTCGGCCGTTCGGGCATCCGCAGTGCTTATGAAACCGCCCGCGGATCCATCGTCATGCGGGCGAAGGTCGACGTCGAGGAAGTCCGCAAGGACCGGACGGCCCTGATCGTTACGGAAATCCCGTATCAGGTCAACAAATCGACCATGATCGAAAAGATTGCCGAGTTGGTTCGCGACAAGCGGGTCGAAGGCATCTCGGACATCCGCGACGAAAGTGACCGCTCGGGCATGCGCGTCGTGATCGAACTGAAACGAGACGCGGTTCCGGACGTTATCCTGAATCAGCTTTATCGCTTCAGCCAGTTGCAGACCTCCTTCGGCGCGAACATCGTTGCGTTGAATGGCGGCAAGCCGGAGCAGATGAACCTCTCCGACATGCTGCGCGCCTTTGTGTCTTTCCGCGAAGAAGTTATCCAGCGGCGCACACGCTACCTCCTGAAGAAAGCTCGCGACCGTGCCCACATCTTGGTCGGTCTGGGTATCGCGGTCGCCAATATCGATGAAGTCATCAAGTTGATCCGTGCGGCTCCGGACCCGGCGACAGCCAGAGCGCAGCTTATGGAGCGCAACTGGCCGGCCAAGGATGTCGAATCGCTCATTCTTCTGATCGACGATCCGCGCCACATGGTGCAGGACGACGGCACCTACAAACTGTCTGAAGAACAGGCGCGAGCCATTCTTGATCTGCGTCTGCAGCGCCTGACGGCGATGGGTCGCGACGAAATCGAGGAAGAACTCAACAAGATCGGTGCGGAAATTTCCGACTATCTCGACATCCTGCGCTCACGGGCAAGGATCCAGGAGATCGTCCGCAATGAAATGCTTGAAATCAAGCAGGAATTTGCAACGCCGCGCCGGACGGAAATCATCGAGGGCGGCCCGGACTTCGACGAAGAAGACCTGATCCAGCGCGAAGACATGGTGGTGACTGTATCTCACGGCGGCTATATCAAGCGCGTCCCTCTGGCCACCTATCGGGCGCAGCGCCGGGGTGGCAAGGGCCGGTCAGGAATGGCGACGAAGGACGAGGACTTCGTCACCCGCCTGTTCGTGGCAAACACTCACACGCCAGTACTGTTCTTCTCGTCCCGCGGTATCTGCTACAAGATGAAGGTCTGGCGATTGCCGCTCGGCGGTCCAACCTCTCGCGGCAAGGCACTGGTCAACATGCTTCCGCTTGAGCAGGGCGAACAGATCACATCCATTTTGCCATTGCCGGAAGACGAGGACAGCTGGGCAAACCTCGATGTGATGTTTGCCACCATTCGTGGCACCATCCGTCGAAACAAACTGTCTGACTTCGTCAATATCAACCGGAACGGCAAAATCGCCATGAAGCTGGAGGATGGTGACGGCATTGTCAGCGTCGACACCTGCTCCGAACATGACGATGTGATGCTTACGACCAACTTCGGTCAGTGTATCCGCTTCCCCGTGACCGACGTGCGGGTCTTTGCCGGTCGTAATTCCGTTGGTGTTCGCGGGATTCGTCTGGCGGATGAGGACCGTGTGATCTCCATGCAGATCCTCCACCATATAGATGTGACGGCCGAAGAGCGCGCCGCCTATCTGAAGCTTTCCCGGGCGATGCGCGGTGAAGCGGATGAAAACGGCAACGGAGCGGACGAAGAAGGCGTTGTCGCCGGTGATCTTCCGCAGGAACGTTATGCTCAGATGAGCGCCGCCGAACAGATCATCCTGACCATCTCGGAAAATGGCTACGGCAAACGGACATCTTCGTTCGAATATCGGGTCACAGGCCGTGGCGGCAAGGGGATTACGGCCATGGCGGTCAATGACCGCAACGGCGGCCTGGTCTCATCCTTCCCGGTCGAAGACAGCCACCAGATCATGCTGGTCACGGACGGCGGTCAGCTGATCCGTTGCCCGGTGGACGGTATCCGCATCGCCGGCCGTGCGACCCAGGGTGTGATCATCTTCAAGACAGCGTCCGATGAAAAGGTCGTTGCGGTAGAAGGGATCTCCGAAGTCGACGAGGAAGATGTTCTCGAAGAGGGCCTCGAAGAGACCGGTGATGGAACTACCGAACCCGGTGGCGAGGCCGATGCCGGCAACGACACGACCGATGGAGATGAAACCCCTCCGGAGGCCTGATCTATGACCTCACCAGACTAAAACGACAACAGCGGCCAGGGTGGAACCTGAGCCGCTGTTTGCCGTTACGGGGTAGGGAGGTCGAGACGATGCTCAGTTGGCCACGGGGTAGCGGGCCAGTATGGTTTCGTTGACGGTCGGTGTGTTTTTTTCCACGGTTACAAAAGACACGTTGCGAACGCGTGATGCACCGGAAAGGGCAGCAGCACAATCTTCGCTCCATGCGCCCCAAGCCTGGGATTCGCAGGCATTTGTTGCCGGGATTTGTACCGCGCGGTCAGACTTGGTGGACGCCAATCCCTGGGTGGCCAGACTGGTCATGCCTTCTGCTTGGGATGCGTTGCTCGGGTGCATGCTCATCATGCCGGCAGCAATCATGGTCAGCAACGCCAAGACGAAAATAACTGCCATCTTGAGTTGGCCGGCCGGATCGATAGCCTTTGCCTGAAACGAAAACGGACGCACCGCGATAGCCGTAGCGGTCCGGTCGATTGTGGTAGTGCTCCTCATGGTACTGGCTCCTGCTCACGCCAAATGATTTCGATGAAGCCAACATGAACGAAGTCTGCATAGTCAGATGTGACGGTTGTCACATAATGTCAGTTACTGGCAAAAGTCACATCCGTTCCTGCGTTCTACTTGTGAGGCAGGGGCAGGCAGAGTAAGGAAGGGCCATGAATCGTATAGCGCTTTATCCAGGATCCTTCGATCCCGTCACAAACGGCCACATGGATATACTGCGCCAGTCGCTTGCGCTGGCTGACAAGGTTGTGGTTGCGATCGGCATACATCCGGGCAAATCTCCTCTGTTTTCCTTCGAGGAGCGGGTCGAGTTGATCCATGCGTCCGCCCGATCCGAATTTACTGCCGATGAAGCCGACCGGATTGATGTGATCGCGTTCGACAATCTCGTCATCGAAACGGCACGCCTGCAAAAAGCTGCCTATCTGGTTCGCGGTCTGCGAGACGGCACCGATCTCGACTATGAAATGCAGATGGCAGGCATGAACGGCACACTGGAACCGGACATCCGGACGGTTTTTCTGCCAGCTTCCCCGAATGTGCGCCACATCACGGCCACCTTGGTGCGCCAAATCGCAAAGATGGGCGGAGAAATTTCCGCTTTCGTTCCGGAACCGGTAGCCGAACCCTTGAGGCTGCGGGCAAATCCCGGCGCGTGAACCAACGCCAAGCTTTAGACCTGAACCTTAGGAGTCTCCAGTGTCGCGCTTTTTTGCAGTTTTTGCCGTTCTGGCATCACTCATGATCCTGCCTTCGGCCGTCAACGCCCAGGGAACCGATCCTGAAAACACGATTTTTCTCGACCTGAAGGACGGCCGGGTCGTCATTCAGTTACGTCCGGACCTTGCTCCGGCGCACGTCGAGCGCATCAAGAAGCTTGCCCGCGAAGGTTTTTACGACGGCATTGTCTTTCACCGCGTGATCGACGGCTTCATGGCCCAGACGGGTGACCCCACGGGCACCGGCACTGGTCGGTCCAGCGAGCCCAACCTGAAGGCCGAGTTCTCCAATGCCGCGTTCAAGCGCGGCACGCTCGGCATGGCACGGTCCGCCAGCCCGGACAGCGCCAATTCTCAATTTTTCATCATGTTCGGCGACGGTGACTGGCTGAATGGCCAATACACCGTATTCGGCGAAGTGGTCGACGGCATGGAGTTTGTCGACAACATCAAGCGCGGCGAGCCGCCGGCAAACCCGGACAAGATCATCAAGATGCAGGTCGCTGCAGACGCTCAATAAGCGTTCAGGCGATGTTATTTTCAAAAATACCCAAGGAGATACTCGATGGCTGAAATCAAAGACGCCGAAAACACCCTTCTCATGGAAACAAGCCAGGGACCGGTCGTGATCGAGCTGAAACCGGACCTTGCGCCGACGCATGTCGCCCGCATCAAGGAACTGGTTCGTGACGGCTTCTACGACGGCATCGTCTTTCACCGCGTGATCGACGGCTTCATGGCCCAGACCGGCTGCCCGCAAGGCACTGGCACCGGCGGATCCGGCAAGAAACTGAAAGCGGAATTCAGCAACGAGAAGCACGTGCGCGGTACCTGCTCCATGGCGCGCGCCATGGACCCGAACTCCGGCGACAGCCAGTTCTTCATCTGTTTCACCGATGCACCCTGGCTCGATGGGCAGTACACCGTTTGGGGCCAGGTGATTGAAGGCATGGACAATGTCGACAAGATCAAGCGCGGCGAGCCGGTCTCCAATCCGGACAACATCGTTTCTTTGAAAGTGGCGGCCGACGCGGCCTGAACCTTCTGAAAACTGACGTTTACGAAGCAGCGCGGATCAATGGTCCGCGCTGTTTTGTTTCGGATCTATGTTCGGAAGGTTGACCTGCCTGCCTGTCGCCAGTAAGAGCCGCTGACTGAAAGTCCGGTTGCCGGTTTGAATTGAACAGGCGCCGTGCCCCGAAACCTTCCTGAGATCCGGCAGTAGCACAACGCCATGCGCGTCGACCAATTCGATTTTGATCTTCCCAACGAACGGATTGCCCTGCGTCCTGCACGCCCGCGCGATTCTGCGCGCATGCTTGTCGTGCGGCCCGGGGAAAACCCGGTGTTGTCAGACAAAGGGGTCCGTGAGCTGCCACTCATGCTGGAGCCGGGCGATGCATTGGTCTTCAACGACACCAAAGTGATTCCAGCCCAGCTTGAAGGCACCCGCCTGCGCGGTGAAATTACCGCCGGTATCAGTGCGACGCTTCACATGCGTACAGGACCAGATCGTTGGAAAGCCTTCGTCCGGCCGGCAAAGAAGCTGCAGGTTGGCGATACAGTTCTGTTCGAGGGCTTCGGTACGCGTTTAACGGCCGAAGTGGCGGAAAAAGGTGACAGCGGCGAGGTGCTGCTGGTTTTCGATAGGTCCGGTCCGGAGCTCGACACCGCAATCGCCTCTGTCGGGCACATTCCCTTGCCGCCCTATATCGCGCAAAAACGCGGCGAGGACGATCAGGATCGCAAGGACTACCAGACCATCTTTGCCGAGAGGGACGGTGCCGTTGCCGCACCGACTGCTGGTCTGCATTTCACGCCGGAACTGTTGCAGGCATTGAGCGACCGCGGCATTGAACAGCATCGCGTTACCCTGCATGTCGGTGCGGGAACATTTCTGCCGGTCAAAGCGGAAGACACTGCGGATCACAAGATGCATGCCGAATGGGGTGAAGTCTCGAAAGAGACCGCATCAGCGCTTCTGGCGGTCAAGGCGAGGGGCAACAAGGTCGTCAGCGTAGGCACGACTTCCTTGCGTATCCTTGAAAGTTCAGCCCAGGCAAAGGGTGCCATAGCTGCCTTTGCAGGTGAAACATCGATCTTCATTACGCCCGGTTACCGTTTCAAGGCAATCGATGCACTGATGACCAACTTCCATCTTCCACGTTCCACCTTGTTCATGCTGGTGTCGGCACTATCGGGTCTGGACACGATGCGACACGCCTATGAACACGCCATTGCGCAGGAATACCGCTTTTACAGCTACGGTGACGCATCGTTGCTGTTTCCGCAGGAAGGTGCTGTCTGAGGACCAACATGACTGAAGAAACCGGCAAGACATTCAGCTTTAAACTGATTACCACGGATGGCGCGGCACGTCGAGGCGAAATCACCACGCCCCATGGCATTGTCCGCACACCCGCGTTCATGCCGGTGGGCACACAGGCAACCGTGAAAGCAATGTATCCGGAGCAGGTGCGTGACACCGGCGCCGACGTGGTCCTCGGAAACACCTATCACCTGATGCTTCGTCCAACAGCAGAACGGGTTGCCAAGCTGGGTGGGCTGCACACGTTCATGAACTGGCCACACACGATTCTGACCGACAGCGGCGGATTTCAGGTGATGTCGCTGGCGCAGCTGCGAAAGCTTGATGAAGACGGCGTGCGTTTCCAGAGCCATATCGATGGCCAGAAATATCACCTGACGCCGGAACGTTCCGTTGAAATCCAGGGATTGCTAGGGTCCGACATCCAGATGCAACTTGATGAATGCATAAAGTTGCCCAGTCCGCGCGAAGAAGTCCAAAGAGCGATGGAATTGTCGCTCAGGTGGGCGGAACGCTCGCGCAAACAGTTCGAAACCATGGGCGGTCCGGGCAAAGGGCAGGGGCTCTACGGCATCGTTCAGGGCGGCGATCAACCGGACCTTCGTATCCGCTCGGCCGAAGAACTGGGTAAAATGCCGTTTGAAGGCTATTCGGTTGGCGGTCTGGCAGTTGGCGAACCGCAGGACGTCATGCTGAGCATGCTCGACATCACCACACCGGTAATGCCGGTGGACAAACCGCGTTACCTGATGGGTGTCGGGACGCCGGACGATCTACTGGAAAGCGTGAAGCGCGGCATTGACCAGTTTGACTGCGTTATGCCGACCCGGGCGGGTCGGCACGGCCTAGCCTATACACGGTATGGCAAGGTCAATCTGAAGAACGCCCGTCATCAGGAAGACCCGCGTCCGCTGGACGAGGGAAGCAATTGTCCCGCATCTAGCGTCTACAGCCGCGCCTATCTGCACCATCTGGTGCGCGCAGGCGAGGGGCTGGCAGGCATGCTGCTGACTTGGAACAACATCGCCTACTATCAGTTCCTGATGCAGGGCATGCGAGATGCTATCGAGGCTGGCCGTTTCGAAGACTTCTATGCAAAGACCAAGGAAGACTGGGCACGCGGAGACATTGCCGCGCTGTAACCCGACATTTTCGCAATCGGACCTTGCCGAAACCGTCTAGGCGGAAAACCCATCCGATGTGGTCAGGTAACAGCCGGAGATTTTCCAACTGCCGTCATCCTGTTGCTCAAAACTGTAGAGTGCCAGCCAGTTCTTCCCGTTGGGGCCTGTCACATAAACTTCCTGCGTCGGGCCAAGCTTGGTCATTTTCGACCGGCCAAAGGTTACGCTTTGAGGCTTGTAGACCGGTTGATAGCCCTGCCGTACCATTTCCATGAAGAATTCGGGCGTCTGAAACCGCTGTTGCAACGAATTGGTTGCGAACGAGAAAGCCGCCTGGGCATTTCCAGTGGCAAAGGCGCTCATCTGATTTTTGATGATCTTGTGAAAGGTGCTGCTGTCGAGGCCGTCATCGGCGCGAACGGAACCTGAGGCCAGCAATGCGCTGACGCCGGCAACCGCCACCATCTTCCAGAAACGAGCATGAGCCATGTTCGGTGTCTCCTTTCCTGAAACCCGAACAGTATACGGCGCGAAACTCTTTTCAGATTGCTAAAATAACAGTGATCCGCTGCGGCAATTAACGGCATTTGGAAGCGATTTAAGGCAGTTTTCTACCGCTGGATTTGCAGGGCTCCTGAAGACACTCACCGCCGATCCGAAAAAACGCTGCAAATTCAAAGACGCCAGAGCTGAATTCCGTCCGGACAGGTCGCACGGTCCAAAAGCGCTGGAATGTCGGCGACAAGACCCCTCTCATCCTTCAGAATGTTTTTCACCGTCTGCCAACCGGTGCCGTCTTGGAAAAAATGCGTATGCGGAACAGCCAGAATGGCGACATCTGCAGCTTCAATATCTTCCTTCGGGGTGAGGGTGATTCCATATTCAGCGGCAACTTCGTCCGGTTGTGCCAGGGGATCGCAGACCTGAACACTCGCACCGAACTTTTCCAGTTCCCGAATAAGATCGACAACCTTCGAGTTCCGGGTATCAGGTACATTGGCCTTGTAGGTAATGCCAAGCACGGCGACCTTTGGCGGCATGGGCATGCCAAGCTTCACGCTTTCCTGGATGATCTTGCCGGCAATGAACGCCGGCATCGCCTCGTTCGTTCCACGACCAGCCAGAATGACCTGAGGCGTCATGCCGATTTCATGCGCCTTGTGAGTCAGATAATAGGGATCGACGCCGATGCAGTGCCCGCCGACCAGGCCAGGCTGAAACGGCAGGAAGTTCCACTTGGTCGACGAGCCCTTGAGCACATCTCTGGTATCGATGCCCATCTGGTGAAACAGCATGGCCAATTCGTTCATGAGTGCAATGTTGAGATCGCGCTGGGTGTTTTCGATCACCTTGGCAGCTTCCGCAACCCGGATAGACGACGCCAGATGGATCCCGGCCGTTACAACCACCCCATAGAGATTGGCCAGGGTCTGAGCTGCTTCCGGACTAGAGCCGGAGACAATCTTGGTGATATCGGCAAAGCCGCGTTCGGTGTCGCCCGGGTTAATGCGTTCCGGCGAATATCCAACCGCAAAGTCCTTGCCGAACTCAAGGCCTGATTCCTTCTCCAGAACCGGCACGGCAATTTCCTCGGTTGCACCCGGATAGACCGTCGATTCAAAAACAACAATCGAACCGGGCTTCAGGTTTCGGCCAACAGTTGCGGCTGCGCTTCGAAAAGGCGACAGATCAGGACGTTTTGCATGATCGACTGGCGTCGGCACCGCTACGATCAGAACATCCCTGTCGCTCAGGTCTTCTTCCCTGCTCGAAAAACCAAGTGATTTCTGTCGCAGATCTGCCGTGCAGACAGACGCCGTGCTGTCCTGCCCGCTGCGCAGTTCCGACAGTCGGCTCTCGTTGATATCGAACCCGAGAACGTCGAAGCCCTTCGCCGCGAAAGCGACGGCGACCGGCAGGCCGACATACCCGAGACCGATGACCGCGATCCTGGTGGACTGAATGGAATTGTCGAGCATATGACATCCGGGACTGGAGCAAACGGAAAGGGCCGGGTCTACGCAAGACCCGGCCCACTCCTAAAGGCTTCTGACAAAGCATTTCAAGCCCGCAGTGAAAACGACCGCAGATTATTCGGCCGCCATGGGCTTGCGAATGATCTCTTCCATGAACGGAACCAGTTCACGGGCAAGCTTCGGATCGTCCATGCCAAAGGCAATATTCGCACTCAGGAAACCGGCCTTGTTGCCACAGTCGTAGCTGCGACCTTCAAATTTCAGCGACGCAAAGTGCTGTTCTTTCATCATTGCGAGCATGCTGTCGGTCAGCTGGATCTCGCCACCTGCACCCTTGCTCTGATTGGATAGGAGATCGAAAATTTCAGGCTGAAGAATATAGCGGCCGGTGATCATCAAATTGGAAGGCGCTGTGCCAGGGGCAGGCTTTTCGACCATGTTGGAGATCTTGTGGGCATTCACGCCGATTTCACCGTCGAGTTCCACGATACCGTACTGATCGGTCTGGTCTTCCGGCACCTCTTCAACTGCAATGATATTGCCTCCGGTTTTCTCGTAGAGATCGACCATCTGCTTCAGGCAGCTGACCTGGGACTTGATGATCACGTCCGGCAGAAGGATGGCAAAGGGCTCGTTTCCAATGATATCGCGCGCGCACCATATGGCGTGACCGAGACCAAGCGGGGCCTGTTGACGGGTGAAGGAGGTGGCACCGGGAACCGGACGGTGCTTTTCCAGAAGCTCGAGCGCGGCGGTCTTGTTTCGCGCCTTGAGCGTATCTTCAAGCTCATAGGCCATATCGAAATGGTCTTCGATGACCTGCTTGTTTCGCCCGGTGACGAAAACGATATGTTCGATGCCCGCGGCCCGCGCTTCATCAACGACATACTGGATGATCGGCCGGTCAACGATTGTCAGCATTTCCTTCGGCACTGCCTTGGTGGCAGGCAGAAACCGTGTGCCAAGACCTGCCACGGGCAGGATCGCTTTGCGAATGGGCTTGTTCATGTCAGGCCTTCCGATGGTCTACAAATACGAACTCAATCTTCTTTTGCCCACTAATAGTCACAAGAACTTTCAAACATATTTCCAAAGTTCCAGTCGTCCGCGGGCACGACGTTGCAACATGTCCTGCAAGCAACAACCGGGCCAATTGCCTGTGGCCGGTTGCAAGCTTGTGCACTGCAATACTACCGCAATAACTTCGACAAAGTGATCATTTTATGTCCACGCCCTCTTCCATGAATTTAAATCGATTTAAAGCCTGTTCGCTTTCCGCCATAGCGATGTTGCGGGGACGCCAAAAGAGCGCTATGGAACACCGCAAGTTCCGGGATCGGACTTCTTTCTTGAATGAGTTGCTGCGGCCAAGCGGCAACCACACGGCGAATGGTGGAAAATGACCGAGGCAAACCGCGTAGTTTCCGTTGGCAATGTAACCTTCAGCAACGAGGCGCCATTCAGCCTTATTGCCGGCCCGTGCCAGCTCGAAAGCCGGGAACATGCGCTGGAATGTGCCGCGGCTATCAAGGAAATCACGGATCGTCTCGGGATCGGCGTCATTTACAAGACGTCCTATGACAAGGCCAACCGGACATCCCTTGGCGGGAAACGGGGCATTGGCATGCAGGATGCGCTGCCGATCTTCGCGGAAGTGAAGGAAAAATTTGGCATGCCGGTGTTGACCGACGTCCACAGCCCCGAGCAATGCGCACCGGTTGCGGAAATCGTCGACATTTTGCAGATCCCCGCATTCCTTTGCCGCCAGACGGATTTGCTCGTTGCCGCTGCGAAGACCGGACGTGTGGTCAACGTCAAGAAAGGCCAGTTTCTGGCCCCTTGGGACATGAAAAATGTTCTCGGCAAGGTGACCGGGTCGGGCAATTCCAATGTGCTGCTGACTGAACGTGGTGCCAGCTTCGGCTACAACACGCTTGTGACCGACATGCGCTCGCTGCCAATCATGGCCCAGACCGGTGCCCCGGTCATCTTTGACGCGACACACTCCGTTCAGCAGCCCGGCGGGCAGGGCGCCTCTACCGGCGGCGACCGGACCATGGTTCCTGTTCTTGCCCGCGCAGCCGTGGCAGTCGGTGTGGCCGGTCTCTTCATCGAAACCCACCCCGATCCGGACAACGCACCGTCCGACGGTCCGAACATGGTCCCGCTCGATCAACTGGAAGCGTTGCTGGTACAGTTGAAAGCTCTCGACAACGTCGTCAAGGCGCCGGCTGCAGCTGCAGAATAACGAATTTTGGCCGCACCTCGTGTGCGGCTTTCTTTATGGAGCAAGAGCTCCTGGAAAATCCGCCGGTTCCTTCCGGCTTCCGAATGGCCGGAACCTCTCCGGCACACTGTCAATTCAGGCACATGCGACAAGGGAGTTCTTTCCATGACCGCCATTATCGATATTATCGGCCGTCAGATCTTTGACAGCCGTGGCAACCCCACAGTTGAAGTCGACGTTTTCCTGGAAGATGGATCCTTCGGGCGTGCTGCGGTTCCGTCTGGCGCTTCCACCGGTGCACACGAAGCCGTTGAGCTGCGCGATGGCGGCGACCGCTTCATGGGCAAGGGCGTCCAGAATGCCGTTGATGCGGTGAACGGAGAGATTTTCGAAACCGTCGGCGGCCTGGATGCAGAAGACCAGCTTCAGATTGACCGGGCGATGATCGATCTCGACGGCACCCACAACAAGTCACGACTTGGTGCCAACGCAATTCTGGGTGTTTCGCTTGCCGTCGCCCGCGCTGCCGCACAGGCATCCGGACTGCCGCTCTACCGCTATGTTGGCGGCACGTCTGCCCGCACTCTGCCGGTTCCCATGATGAACATCATCAATGGCGGCGCGCATGCGGACAATCCGATCGATTTCCAGGAATTCATGATCATGCCGGTCGGCGCCGAGTCGCTCAGCGATGCCGTACGCATGGGATCGGAAATTTTCCACACCCTGAAAAAGGCGCTGAGCGCAGCCGGTCACAACACCAATGTTGGCGACGAAGGCGGCTTTGCCCCCAATCTGGAATCCACCGACGCCGCCATCGGATTCGTCATGAAGGCCATTGAAACCGCTGGCTACAAGCCGGGCGAAGATGTCTTCCTGGCGCTCGATGCAGCATCGACCGAATTCTTCAAGGACGGCAAATACGTGCTGGAAGGTGAAGGCAAGACGCTTGCACCCGAGGAAATGGCGAAATATCTCGCTGACTTCGTTTCCCGGTACCCGATCATTTCGATCGAAGACGGTCTTGCAGAAGATGACTGGGACGGCTGGAAGGCCACGACCGATCTTATCGGCAACAAGTGCCAGTTGGTTGGCGACGATCTCTTCGTGACCAATTCCGAACGTCTGCGCAAGGGCATAGACCTTGGTGTGGCCAACTCGATCCTGATCAAGGTCAACCAGATCGGAACTCTGTCCGAAACGCTGGACGCGGTCGAGACCGCCCACAAGGCTGCCTACACCGCAGTGATGTCGCACCGCTCAGGCGAAACCGAAGACAGCACGATTGCCGACCTCGCGGTTGCTACCAATTGCGGCCAGATCAAAACCGGTTCGCTGGCGCGGTCCGATCGGCTTGCGAAATACAACCAGCTCATCCGCATCGAGGAAGAACTGGGAGCACAGGCGGTTTATGCCGGTCGTTCTATCCTGCGCGGCTAATCTTTAGCTGACAGACAAACGAGAAAAGCCCCGCACACTGTTGCGGGGCTTTTTTTGCACTCAGAAGTTCAATCAAGCAATCAGTTTGCTGTTGCCGCCTGTGGATCGGTCCGGGTTTCATCCGCATGCAGAAGCGCTGCAGCAATCGTTTCCGGTTTTTCCGCCCCTGCCAGAACAAACCTGCCGTCAATGATGAAACAGGGAACGCCCGTAATCCCGGATTTCTGCGCATTGGCAATTTGAGCCTCAACCTTGTCGAGGTCCGTCTCCGTTCCCAAAAGATGTTCCACCAGGTCGGACTGCATGCCCGCTTCCTCAGCGATGCGCACGAGAACCTCGGGGCGGGTCAGGTCTTCACCATCCAGGAAATAAGCCTTGAACAGCAGCTCCACGACTTCATCCTGAAGGTCGTCGTCGCGCGACCACAGAATCAGCCTGTGACAATCAAGCGTGTTGGGCGACAGGGTAATGTCCTCAAAGGCAAAATTGATGCCTTCTTCCTGTCCAGCAGCCCGGATCTGGTTGTAAAAAGCATCCGCCCGTTCCAAACCACCAAACTTGTCGCTCAAATACTGCTTCCGATCCTTGCCGGTCTTCGGCAAGGTTGCATCGAGTTGAAATGGATGCCAACGAACCAGTACATCAAGCTGCGGAACCGATTTCAACGCCGCTTCCAGGCGTCTTTTGCCAATAAAGCACCAGGGGCACATCACATCGGATACGACATCGACGGTGAGAGCGGATGATAAGGTCATCGGACATCCAGAACGTTGGAGGTGTTTCTGTCAGGCTAAAGGCTCTGACAAATATGCCAACCCCAAATTAGCGGCAGTGTTAAGGCAAATCCCAAAAGTTGCCGCGGAAGGCACATCTGGTCACAGAACTGTGTGGGTGAGGATCGAGTTGATTCTCTTTTGCAGTCTGGTGGTACCTGCTTCATTCTTCAAGACAGCAACCGGCCCGAAGTCCTTTACAAGACAGACAAGGTCTTCGTCCCTGCTGGTCGCGTCGGCGATGGAAAGCAAGGTCGTGTTAATGTCTTCCAGTTCCTCGGAGGAAGTGACGGCAATACCAAAGTTTTCCGGTTGAAGCCGCATTTCCCAAAGATCGAGCCCACGCGCGGCAAGGCCATTGCTGCAGGCCTCAAGATAACTGGTATAGTCCTCCACACCGAGACCGCCATGATGGATCTGCTGGCGCAGCCACATGTGGCTTTCTGCAAGAATCCTGTCGGCGAGGCGGCGCCTTTTGCCGAAGCGGATGGCGGAGTTCAAACGGCGAGCGAGGGTTTCCTTGCGGTTTTCACCGACCAGCACGTCCGATGCTCCATTTCGGAAAAGTTGAACCAGGTCTTCCTCGCGCTCACAGACAGCCAGAACCGGCAAACCCGCGAAACGGGCATCCCTGCGGATCTGCTGCATATAGTCGACGGCATCTTCAAAGGGCGCATCAATGACCACGGCGTCAAATGCACGCTTGGACATGAATTCGACCGCCATGTTGCCGTCGAATGCACCGACAACCTCCACTTTCTCCTCGCTGGCGTCCTGCCATTCAAGAAAGCGCCCACTGAGGCCGACCACGAGCAGGCTGCTGGTGCCGGAATGATGCGGAGCACTGCCAAAGCCCGGTATCCTGCCAAAGATACGCCTGCGGAGCTGGGCCTCTTCCGAGCGGAGCAAAGCGCGCTGATGGATGCAAATCAGCATAAGCAGCACTTCGTCGGGGACAACCTTGTCGATGATTGCTGTCGCCTGAAGACCAGGTGGCAGGACATCGTCACTGCCGGTCAGAATGTAGAAGGGAACTTCGCTGGCGAGGCTTCTGATCTGCGGAAGCAGCCAGGAAAAGAAATCATCGCGCCTGTCGCTGTCGAGACAGCCGATATCGACTACGATCGCAGCAGGCAACGCCATGGGGAGTTTGCTGCGCCGCTCGAACATGTTGACGAGCGAAACATCTAAATCTTCGGGCGCATCCCCATTGCTGCTTCGCCTGGGCCGTCGCCCCGCATACCAATAGGGGCCACGCCAGGAAAGCGAAGTTTCAACATCCATTCCTTATATCCACCTAGGCCACGGCAGCAGGCAATCGCTGTGTCCGCATTGTCAAGCGGTCCCGGCTGATCGTTCCGTCCTCATTCCGCGGCAGAGACTGTAAAATCAGCACACGATGGGGGATCTTGGCAAGGTCTACGCCTTCGGCGTCCAGATAAGCGAAAAACGCTCCCGCATCCGGCACACTCCCGGTGTGGGGAACGAGCGCTGCATACATCCTCGCTCCAAGGAGCGGATCTTCCACGATGAAAGCGGCAGCTTCCTTGATGCCTGGATAGCTGCCGTAGACAACATCCACCGTTTCAAGATTGCCAGTACCAAGGGCATATTGCCCGGGTATGCCGAACCCGGCGATGCCACCATCCGCCAGTTCGACTTTGATATTGGTGTTCAGGAACCCGGTCCCCTCCCAGCGAACGCGTCGTTGGTCGCCATTGATGGTTCGCCAACCGACATCGGGAACAATTGGTCCCTTTACCAGCAGCGTTGGGGTTTGCGTTTCCACCTCATCGGTGACCGCAATTTCTAGAAGGGCTGGCCCGCTTTCGCACCCGATTGGCCCGCTATGCTTTCCCAGCGCGGTCGCCTTCATCTTCGCCGATGGTCCTCGCGCTTTGGCCACGAGCGCGAATTCATCCGCGATGTGAAGGTCGATGAGGCGGCGCCGGGCAACGAAAGTCGTGGGGTGGGGCGCTGCAATGTTCCAGGCGGCAAGCACCGTGGTCCTGATGTCCTCAAGTTTCCTGTCGAGCGTCTGAGCAAGTGGGCCTGGCGTCATCACGATATCCGCCTGAACATCGTTTGCATGAGCAGCAAGGTTTGCAAGGGAGGTCGGATGATGCAGATGCAAGGTGCTGCCGGTCAGCAACCAGGGAACCAGTCCTCCGCCAAGGCCGGTCAACCCGCTGAGGGAGTAGGGAAGTACCATCACGCTGGCATCCCGCACATGAGCTTCCTGCACAATCATCTGAGCAACCGAAACCCAGTGATTGTGACAACGGGTCACCGGAACATTTTCCTCGCCGCTGCGGCTCCAGCAGATGGTCGCCGTGTGGTCGGCCGGGTCGGGGCGATCTCCGGGAGTGAACTTCAGTTCCTCACCCATTTCCGCAAGCATCGGCCCCAATTCGATCAAACCGTCGGGAATGTCCTTTCCGAGGCCGAAGACAAACCGCAAAGAAAAGAGGTCCGCCGCGACATCGCGTGCAGCAATGCCGACATCGCGAGTTTCGACACGGTCAGCGGCGATAAACCCCTTGGCACCTATGGAGTTCAGGGCCTCCAGAACGTTTTTCTGGCGCCAATGCAGCGGCAGGGGTGATACGATCAGGTCGGCGCGCAACGCGGCCAGGAGAGCGATAACGGTATCGACCGTATTGGGAGCCTGAACGCCGATGACATGATCGGTAGAAAGCCCGACCGTCGAATAAAATGCCGCAAGACGATCGATTTCCCGGTCAGCGTCACCGTAGGTCAAGCTCCGCGGTGAACCGCCAGTCCAGGTGGCTCGGTCAGGCGCATCGACCAGGGCAAGTCGATCAGGGTGTTCTGCGGCCGTCTTTCGGAACAATTCGTCAAGCGGCACATCGGACCAGGCTCCGCTTTCATGATATTCCTTGGACAGGCTTTCAGGCGTGGCTTTCATTTTGTTCTTCGTCCATTGGTCCGATTATTGTGCCGCAGCTGACCACCAGGTGTCGTACTCATGGCCATAAAGAGACTCGTTCTGCGGCGGAACGAGTTGTTTCCAGTGGGCAACCCAGTCGTCCGCGACATGGTAGAGCGGAACAGCGTAAGCGCCCGAGATGAGAACCCGATCGAACGCGCGAACAGCGGCAATGAAGTCGTCCCGGCTGCGAGCGCCAACAATCTCGTCGATCATCGCATCAATCGCCGGTTCCTGTGCACCGACGAAGTTGAAGGATCCTTCCGTTTCAGCAGCTTTGGACGACCAGCGGCCGTATTGCTCTGCTCCGGGAGACAGCGAGGCGTACCAGGTGTTGAACACCATGTCGAAGTCACGCTTCGTCCTGCGATCTTCGAACTGGGAGGGATCTACACTGCGCACGCTGGCCGATATGCCGAGCAACTCCAACGTCCGGATGTAGGCAAGAGCCAGTTTTTCCTCGTCTTCGTTCTTGGCAAGAATTTCAAAGGAAAGCTGATTGCCGCTTTCCCCATGCTCAAGTTTTCCGTCTTTCAGACCGTAGCCGGCCTTGCCGAAAGCCTGTAGCGCGGCTCGCAGAACCTTCCTGTCCCGCCCGGAGCCGTCAGCTTCTGCCGGACGCCAGGTGCCGTCCATGACTTCAGGATCAACAGCGTCGGGGAAGGGGGCCAGCAGTTCCTTTTCCCGGTCGCTGGCGGGACGGCCGATCGACGACAGTTCCGAATTGTCCCAGTAGCCTGCCGTACGTGTGTAGAGACCATAATAGAGGTTGCGGTTCACCCATTCGAAATCAAACAGCATGCGCAGCGCCTTGCGCACGGCCGGATCGGAGAACTGCTCTCTCCGTGTGTTGAAGGCGATTCCCTGCATCGCGGCCGGGATACCGAGCGGGATTGCCCGCTTGAGCACTTCGCCATTTTTCACGGCCGGAAAATCAAGTCCGGTCGCCCAGCGGGCAGGGTCTCGAAACTGAAGCGCCTGCACCAGTCCTTTCTTGAAGGATTCCTGCAAGGTGGTTTCATCGCGGAAGTATTCGATCCGGATCTCGTCGAAATTGTCAAAACCGGCTTTGACCGGCAGATCCTTGGCCCAATAGTCAGGGTTCTTCTCATAAACGACAAGCCGACCCGGCTCGATCGTCTTGAAAGTGTAGGGGCCAGAACCGACTGGTGGGGTCAGTGAGGACTTATCGAAATTCTCCGCATCGGTTTTGGCCTTGGAATAGATGGGCGCCAGGGCAATCAGCAAAGGCAGCTCCCGGTTATCGCCGTTTTCAAACACCAGCTTGAGGCGGTTCGGTGCAGTCACCTGCTTTTCGGTGATCGCCGCGTACCAGTTTCGATAAGGCGGACGTCCCTTGTCGCGGATCACCTCCAGCGAAAAGATCACGTCGTCGACGGTGACAGGAGACCCATCGGAAAATTTGGCATCCGGATTAAGCTCGAATTCGATCCAATCCCGGCTTTCCGGCATGCGAACGCGTTGAGCAAGCAGCCCGTAAAGCGAAAAGGGTTCCGCGTAGGAGCGAACCATCAGGCTTTCCAGGATGTTGTTGCCGAATTCGCGTTCACGCATGCCGCGCGCGGACGTCCACCCACCCTGCACGATAAAGGAATTCAGACTGTCGAAAGTCCCCTGAACGCCCAATGTTATGCTTCCGCCCTTTGGGGCGTCCGGATTGGCATACGGAAAGGGTTGGTCAGGACCAAGAGCGGGTGTACCGTGCATGGCAATGGCATGGGTCCAGGGAACAGTTTCGTCGTCCGCACTGGCAGGCGCGCCGAGTGTCAGCGCCAGCAGACAAACTGACGAGGCCGTTAAACCGATCGCCTTGCCGGCATGAAGAAGAAGACCGGAAACTATCGAAATACGCATCACCACCGCCGGAGATTCTGTTGATTCTCGGCGTTGAGAGTAGCACAGGGTTAACGTGGACGCGCCCTGGGCAAGCAACAAACCGCAAGATATTCAGGTTTGAATTCGCCATTTGCGGTGCGTTGCAAATCGGCCACCCTCTCGCCCAAATTCGGTGTCTTACCATAGTTTAACGGTTTGAATGGCGTTACGGGCCTTGCGGTTGGTTCCGGAATGCCCCAGAACAACGCGAAAGTTTCGTACACGCACGATTGAGGACGTTTCGATGACGAGTGTTTTGAAAAGAGGATTGTTCGGATGTGCAGTAGGTGCATTCGTAGCCCTATCTTCTTTTGCTGGTGCACCCGCAATCGCCCAGGAAGAAAAAAGCCCATGGACGAAAGCGTGTAACACCAATCCGAACACGCAGAAGCAAATCTGCTTTATTTCGATTGAATTGCGCACCAATACCGGACAGTTCCTGAGTAACATTGCCATTCAGGAAACTGAGGGCGAAGCCCGCAAGAAACTGCTGGTCGCAGTACCGACCGGCGTTCTGATCCAGCCCGGTGTGCGCATTCAGATCGATGATGGCAAGCCCGTTCAGGGTAAGTACAGCATCTGCGCACCCAACGCCTGCTATGCCGAATTGGCAATTGATGAGTCTTTCATCAACACCATGAAGCAGGGCGGTGAGATGATTGTGGCTCCGTACAACCAGCAGGCCAAGGAAATCGTCTTCAAGATGACCCTTATCGGCTTCACCAAGGTTTACGATGGCGACCCGATGAACCTCGCTGAACTTCAGAAGCGTCAGGAAGAACTGCAGAGCGAATTGCAGAAGCGCGCCGACGAAGCCCGCCAAAAACTGATCGACGCCCAGAAGCAGAGCCAGTAACAACCTGTTTCGTTAGAATTGAAGAAGGCCGGAACTGTGAAAGTTCCGGCCTTCTTTGCATTTGAATTTGGTTCCAGCAGACAGAAGCGGACATTCCCGCTTAATGGATCTCGACACTGCGTGGCAGATAGGATCCGTCGGTCTGTTCTTCGAAAATCTCTTCAACCTGCGGATGGCGCACCGGCTCACCGGTCATGTCCGGTTCCAGGTTCTGTTCGCTGACATAGGCCACATACTCGGTCTCCTCGTTCTCTGCGAGAAGATGATAGAACGGTTGGTCGCGCAGAGGACGTACGTCTTCCGGAATCGCGTTCCACCATTCTTCCGTATTGCTGAAGGTCGGATCGACATCGAAAATAACACCGCGGAAGGGGTAAATCCGGTGCCGGACGACCTGGCCAATTCTGAATTTTGCCGTTCGCATGGTTACTCGTCCGCATACTGCATGCACTGCCGGGATACCGTGTCGGCAGCCGGCGTGCAAGCATTGTAACATTAAACCTTAGACGACGAGCCTTGCGAAAGTCTAAAGGCCATAGACCTCCGCGAGTTCCGCGTCCTTCGATGCAACCAGTTTTGCGAGATCGACAATGACCTTTGCCTGTTTCCAGGTGGCGTCATCCTGCATCTTGCCGTCGATCATCACCGCACCGGTGCCGTCGGGCATTGCCTCCAGAATTTTGCGGGCAAAGTCGACTTCACCCGGATCGGGGGAAAAGACCTTTTTAGCGATCTGGATCTGCGTTGGATGCAGTGACCATGCGCCAAGGCATCCCATCAGGAACGCATTGCGGAACTGGCTTTCGCAGGCTGCGGCATCGGAAAAATCACCGAAGGGTCCGTAAAAGGGCTTCAGACCGTACGACAGGCAGGCATCGACCATCTTGCCGACCGTGTAATGCCACAGATCCTGCTGGGAGGCCGTGCGGCCACCTGCACCGTCCGCATCGGACAGGACAGCGTAATCGGGATGGCCGCCACCAACCCGGGTGGTTTTCATTCCCCGGGAGGCCGCCAGATCCGCCGGGCCCAGGCTCATGCCATGCATGCGCGGGCTGGCCGCCGCGATCTCCTCGACATTCTTCACCCCTTCAGCGGTTTCCAGAATTGCGTGGATCATGATCGGTTTGGAAAGGCCGGCCTTGGCTTCAAGCTGCGCCAGCAGTTGATCAAGATAATGAATGTCCCAGGCGCCCTCCACTTTGGGAAGCATCACAACGTCGAGCTTTTCACCGACGGCAGGCACGATTTCGAGCATGTCGTCCAGAAACCAGGGGCTGTTGAGGCAATTGACCCGCGTCCACAGACCAGTGGTGCCGAAGTCGTTTTCCTGAGCCATCTGGATGAAGCCCCTGCGAGCGTCTGTCTTGGCGTCTGCAGGGATGGCATCTTCGAGGTTGCCAAGCACGACATCGACGTTCTGGATCAGGTCCGGCACCTTGGACCGCATCTTTTCGATATGCGGCGGGACGAAATGGATCATGCGCTCCAGCGAAACGGGAAGGTCGCGATAAGGGGCCGGTGCGCCGATGGCGAGCGGCTTGTAGAATGCGCTTGGGGTTTTCATGAAACAGCTGTCCTCCACCAGATTGAGGAATAGCTATAACGTCAATGCTGCGCTGCAACCATACCCCGAAAGGAGAAAACCTAATCGTCTTCCCCACGGGCTGCGGCAGCACGCCGGGCCTGTTTGAGGGCAGAGGTTTTGCCAGGAGGCGCCCACTTCTTGTGGATCCACATCCATTGTTCTGGATGTTCGCGGATCCAGCTTTCAAAAATTGCGTGGATGCGCGCCGTCGCCACCTCGATATCCGCTTGCCGGTCTTCCGTAACGGGAATCTCGACGGCCTGGGCTTCGATGCGGAAATGAACACCCTTCTTGCGCACCACCCGACCGAGAACAATCGGGACATTGCACGACCGGGCAAGCGAGGCCGGTACCGGTGTGGCATAGGCCATCTGATCGAAGAAGGGCACCTGCACGCCGCGCGTTTCCCTCAAATCGCCCATCATCGCAACAATGCCGCCACCTTTCAGCGTTGCCAGTATCTTGCGCGCGGTCTGATGGCTTTTCGACAACAGTCCCCCTTTGTAAAGATCCTTCCTGAGGGCGCGCAGTGCCTTGTCGGCCTCCGGATTGCGCAGGGCCTGGTACACCCCGGTAATCTCGATACCGCGACTGACGGCGGGTTGGACACACAGTTCCCAGTTCGCGCTGTGAAACGACACGAAAAGGCAAGCGCGCTCGCCGTTCAGAACCTGTTTGGTAACTTCATCCGCAACAGCTTCGAACCGGTAGTCCTGTTTTAGAAGACGGTCGATATGGAAGGTCTCTGCTGCCACCCGGCCAAGATTCTCCCACATCCCGCGTACAATCTTTTCGCGCTGTGCGCGCCGCATGCCGGGAAACGCCTTTTTCAGATGACGAAGGGCGCGCTTGTGCCTTGGATTGAACGGCGCCAGCCAGCGCCAGAAGGCCCCCATCACGAAGGAAGCAATGTCCACGGGGATCAGGCGGAAAAGCCAGATTGCCACCGTCAGTGCAACGCCTTCCACCCGGTTTTGCACAGCTGTGAGCTTCGGATGTTTACGCTGCTTTTTCTTGCGGGACATTACGACCGAACGCTCTCATGTTGTCCGCCCGTCTTCAAAAGAGGGCTCTCCCGACCTTGTCTGGCTGATTGGGGCCTTGCGATGCGCCCTCAGACCTGATTGGAATGCGGGTCACCGAGGTGACCTCCAAGTCACGCGTCCATATCCAAGCCAGGCGCAAGATGCAAGCGCCTTCAGACCCATGCAACCGCCACTCAGCGCGTCGTCTTCTTCTTTGGTATTTGAATGCAGAACGTCATTTCACTGGCTCTTCCGTTTTTCGGGCTGATCCTTCTTGGGTTCGGGGCCGGCAAGATCAAGAACCTGCCTGAAGCGGGTCTGAGCTGGATGAACTTCTTCGTGATCTACCTGGCACTTCCGGCGCTTTTCTTCCGCCTGCTTTCGGAAACGCCGATCGAAGAGCTGGCAAATGCGTCCTATATCACCGCCACGACGTTCACGACCTACATCGTGTTTGCAATCTCGTTCTGCATAGGAGTGGTGGCAACACGGGGCAACATCGGCGAATCCACAATCCTGGGCATCGCCGGAGCCTATTCCAATATCGGTTACATGGGCCCCGGTCTGACGCTGGCTGTTCTCGGTGAACAGGCGACCGTACCAACAGCGCTTATTCTGGCCTTCGACAATGCTCTCATGTTCATACTTGCGCCCCTGATGATGGCTCTGGCAGGCACCGACGACGATTCGATTGCCGGTACCTTGAAGAAGATCGTGGTGAGGATCTTCACCCATCCCTTCATTCTGGCAACGATTGCGGGTGTCATAGCCGCCGCGTTCCAGATCAAGCCACCACAGGCGGTGGACACGCTGCTGCGCTATCTCAGCAATGCGGCAGCTCCCTGCGCGCTGTTTGCCATGGGCGTCAGCATCGCTCTTCGCCCAATCGGCCGGATCCCGCTGGAATTGCCGCTGGTACTTGGTGTGAAGCTGCTCCTGCACCCGATCCTAATTTTTCTTCTGCTGACCTGGCTCGGAGGCTTTGATCCAAACTGGGTCGCGACGGCCGTTCTGATGTCCTGCCTTCCACCTGCGACAAACGTCTTTGTCATCGCGCAGCAGTATGGGACTTATGTGCAGCGGGCGTCGAGTTTCGTTCTGATCGGTACAGCGCTTTCGATCATCACCGTTACCGGTTTCATCTGGGCGCTGACGAGTGGTTTCCTGCCAACTGGTGGCTAGGAAACAACATTCAGGACAGGTCAGATCAGGCACAAGGAAACCAGCTGTGAAAGACAATCCGGAGGTCCTTGCGATATTCGACGCCTATCCGGCGGTGATACGTGATTGTCTTTTGGCGATCAGGGCGCTCATTGTCGACACGGCGATGGTCAGGGACGACATCGGCACGCTGGAAGAGACCCTGAAATGGGGACAGGCCAGCTATCTGACGAAGCGACCGAAAACCGGGACGACGATCAGGATTGACCGGGACAAATCCGGAGCAGGGGATGTGGCCCTGTTTGTCAATTGCCAGTCGTCACTGATCTCCGACTGGCGAGCGATGTTCCCGGATCTTGTATTTGGTGGAGATCGAAGTGTTCACTTCTCGGTAGACACACCACTGCCTGAGGCTGCGATCCGGCAGATGATCACTATGGCCTTGACATATCACAGCGCCAAACGCGCTGCCGCGAAACCCCGCTCTTGAAGATGCCCTTTCGACGATTCTAGCGATGCAGCTGAAAGGCGCTTCCCGGCGCAAGACCTTCCCGCATGAGAATACGCCGCAACGGACCGACCTTCCCAGCCAGATACATGCCCGCGCTTCGCGCTGCCTGAACCGGCAGGAAGCTGGTCAATAGAGAGCGGTTCAAAACGTCTACTGCGTTCGTGCGCGAACGGATATCGCTGAAACGCTTCTTTTCGTAGGCGCTCAGAACGGCTTTGCCGCCGATGTCAGCGTGCGATCGCTTTGCAGACGCCACAACAGTGATCAGATCACGGATATCTCTCAAGGACAGGTTCAAGCCTTGTGCACCGATTGGCGGGAACACATGGGCCGTTTCGCCGACAAGCGCGAGACGCGGCCCGACAAGTGAGGTGGCAGTCAATCCAGAAAGTGGAAAGCTCTGTGGTCTCGACGCAAGCTTGAAGTTTCCCAGGATGGAATGCGAGCGCCGTTCAAGGTCTGCTTCCAGGTCCTCGTCGGTCATCGCCAAAAGGTTTGCCGCACCTTCCGCGGTTTCAACGCAAACCAGAGAGGACTGTCTGCCTGGCAGCGGCACCAGGGTGAACGGGCCGGTCGCGGTATGGAATTCGGTCGAAATCTGCTGGTGCGGAAGCCGGTGTTCCAGATTCAGCACGACAGCCACCTGTGGGTAGGACCAGCTCCTGACGTCGATCCCTGCCGCTTCACGCAAGGTAGAACGTCGGCCATCCGCTGCCACGGCAAGTCTTGCAGTGATCGTCTTGCCACCACTTGTAACGAGAGTCGCCCACTCGTCTCCAAATTCCGCAGTCTCGACAGTGGCCGATATTTGTTTCAGACCGGATTGGGCCAGACAACACTTTTCAAGAGAAACATTAAGTTTTTCGTTCAAGATATTGAAACCAAACTCTTCCAAGCCGAGTTCTGCGCAATCAAACACGACTTCCGGTGCCCGGAAGAGCCGTCCGGTGTTGTCGATCATTCGCATCTTTTTCAAGGACGCGGCGCTGCCTTCGATTGCAGACCAGACACCGATCTCGCGCAGAAGATCAATGGACCGCTGCCACAAGGCAGTGGTCCGTCCGTCCTGATGGTCCGCTGCCGGAGCGATCAGGACGCAGGATAATCCCTGTTGAGCCAGAGCAAGTGCGGCAATACGACCGGAAGGTCCTCCGCCGACGATTGCGATGTCAAACTGTTCTGGCGTCTTCGCGCGGGCCATGGGAAAATTCCATCTTGTTTGTGCTTGGTGTTTAAATTGCTGTTTGTTGAGCCAAAATCAACGGGACGAATACACGCAGGGCATTCCAGGCCAGCCATGAGTAATATCAAATACCTGTGCAGGAAAAGTCTCTAAGACAACTCAGGGATCGCAGACAGACAATTCGCTTCAAGGCCATCATGACAGGTTTGACCCGCACACGATCGAATGTACCCGGATCTGGCAACCAGGAACAAAACCTGCGCGGCTGGCCATTTGTTCTGCTCCTGATCTTCCTGCTGACCGCGTCCGGTTGGGCTTATCTGATTGCCGTGGTCGCCGACATGGTTCCGGTCATGGACATGAGTGAAGCCGGTCCCGGCATGGTGATACTCAACAGTTTCAACCAGTTCAGGGGTTTGCCGGCAGAAGCAAGGGCTGCGCTTGCGGTTCTCTGCCTGCCGACCAGCGCCACTTTCGGCATGCCGAGTGCAGAAATGGCGGCAACCGATCTTCTGAAGATCTTTCTGATGTGGGCAATGATGGCGCTTGCAATGATGCTGCCGACGGCCGTGCCGATGCTGCGCGCATATCACGCAGAAGTTTCAGCCTGTCCCGGCAGGGTACCAAATCCAGCACTAAACGTGATCATGGCAATGCTGGGCTACCTGGCTGTGTGGCTCGGCTATGCAGCAGTGGCGACCGCAGCTCAATTGGCCTTGTCCAAAGCTGGCGCCATGACCGACATGATGGCGCCGGCGAGCATGGCCCTGACAACGTCTGTCCTCTTCGCCGCCGGGCTTTATCAGTTCACGCCTTCCAAAAACGCCTGCCTCAGGCGTTGCTGGTATCCCCGATGGGTATTTGCCACTGGTGATGCCTCTTCTGGTGCGCTGTCCGGCTTGCGCGAAGGACTGGTTCAAGGCTGGGTCTGCCTCGGCTGCTGCTGGGCCGTCATGACAGTCATGTTCGCTGTCGGATTGATGAACATCGTCTGGATTGCATTGCTCGGGGCATTGATGGCAGTGGAAAAAACTTTCCCGAGCCGGTTCCTGCCACCTGCCATTGGTGGTGTTCTGCTGGTCTGGGCGGGCGTCCTTGTTTCGCTCATCCTTTTGGGAAATGGAGCAGCCTAAATTCATCTCCAAGGTCTCGGGGACTGTTTTTTAGGTTCACACTGTCATACGATTGCAATAAAGGACCGTATCAGCGTCTGTGTGATCCATAGAGCCCGTGGGCTCGTCGTGAGCCGCACACATTTCAGAGCGCTTACGCTAAAGCTTATCGCGTTCAGATCATAGAAGTGAGGAAACCCCGTGGCGGATATTACACCAGGCAAAGAGAGGACCGAGCCTGCTCTGTTCCTGATCCATATCCTGACGGCTTCCGGCGCTCCCATCGCACTGATCGCCCTGCTGGCAGGGGCACGCGAGAATTGGGCAGAAATGTTCGCCTGGCTGGGGCTGGCCTTTTTCATCGACGGTATCGATGGTCCTCTGGCGCGCCGGTACAAGATTGCCGAACGTCTGCCACGGTGGTCCGGTGCGTCCCTCGACTTCGTGATCGACTATGCCACCTACGTCTTTCTTCCGGCCTTTGCACTTTCCTGGAGTCTGATGCTGTCCAGCCCGTGGAATTGGATCTGCGGCGGGCTCGTGGTCTTTACCGGCGCTCTCTATTTTGCCGACAACGGCATGAAGACGCCAGACGGGTCTTTCAAAGGGTTTCCTGCCGGTTGGAACATGGTCGTGTTCGGCCTGATGGTTCTGTCACCCTCGCAAAGCTTCACAATCATTTTTGTTCTTTTGTGCTGCGCATTGACCTTCGCACCCGTCCGTTTTGTCCATCCTGTCCGCGTACGCCGCTGGAGAATGATCACCTTGCCGGTGACACTGGTCTGGATGGGGCTGGCCGCTTACGCCATTTTGGACGGTATGGCACTCAACGGGCCGGTGGCGTGGTTGTTCACGGCAGCAAGTTTCTATCTGCTTCTGGTGTCCGCTGTTCAGCAACTGCTTGACAGAGTCGACTGACCGATTCCCCTTTTTTAGATGGTTGCTCGCGCGGGACCATGGTGACCGCGTGCGCTAGCGGTGCCGAAACCATTCATGACAGCCGGCATTTCGCGCTTCGATAACAGGAAGCCAATTCTGTTTCGGAATGACCTTTTCCGATGGCGTTGAAATCATTTATGGTCTTGCCAACATCAATTGCCGCAAGACCATAAACGGTCTCGGCCCATCACCCCGGGGATTAAGTCATGGTTCAAGCAATCTGCGTACACGAAACTGGCGGACCGGATGTCATGCGCTGGGAGCAGATCGACGTGGGCGAGCCAGGCCCAGGCGAAGCGCGCATCCGACACACCGCAGTAGGCCTCAATTACATCGATACCTACTTCCGCTCAGGGCTCTATCCGGCGCCGAACGGCGTCCCATTCAGCCCCGGGAATGAGGGCGCCGGCGTTGTCCTGACGGTGGGCGAGGGGGTGACGCACCTCGAGCCGGGCGACAGGGTCGCCTATGTCGGTCCGCTTGGCGCCTATGCGCAAGAGCGGAACGTCCCCGCTGACAGACTTGTCATTCTGCCGGATGGAATCGACGACAAGACCGCCGCCGGCATGATGCTGAAAGGCATGACTGCCCAGTATCTTTTGCGCCAGACTTATTCCGTTGGCCCGGACACGACGCTGTTGTTCCATGCCGCTGCCGGAGGTGTCGGACTGATTGCCGGCCAGTGGGCATCACATCTCGGTGCCACCGTCATCGGCACAGCCGGGTCAGAAGCCAAGGTCGAACTTGCAAAGGCTCACGGCTACCAGCACGTGATCAACTATCGCACCGAGAACTTCGTCGAGAGGGTCAAGGACATTACCGGTGGCAAAGGCTGCGACGTCGTTTATGACAGCGTCGGCAAGGACACCTATCCCGGATCGCTCGATTGCCTGAAGCCGCGTGGCCTGTGGGTCACCTTCGGTCAATCTTCCGGGCCAATCACTGACTTCAATCTGGCCCTTCTCGCCCAGAAAGGCTCCCTGTTCGCAACCCGGCCCTCTCTCTTCAGTTACATTGCAACCCGTGAAGCACTGGAGGCAACGGCGGGCGAACTGTTCGATGTTGTCCAGAAGGGCATCGTCAAGATCGGCGTCAATCAGGAATACCGTCTCGCCGATGCCGTCCAGGCGCATGAGGATCTCGAAGGCCGAAAGACAACCGGCACCACCGTGCTGATCCCGTAAGGCCGGGGTCCACATGCGGTCCGGTCGCGCCCAGGATCTGTCTCGAAATCTGTACAGCCCGGCGATGCGCTATTTTCTGGCCGTCGCCGAGGCTGGATCGATCCGCGCCGCATCCCGGGAGCTCAATGTGGCGTCCTCCGCAATCAACCGGCAGGTTCTCTGGCTGGAAGAAGCGCTGGGGCTTCAGTTGTTCGACCGTGTCGGCCGGCGTCTGCGTCTGTCCCAGGCCGGCGAACTGCTGCTGGCGCATATCCGGCGCACCTATTCAGACTTCGAGGGCACGGTTGCCGAACTCGACGCGCTCAAGGGGCTGCGCCGTGGCACGGTCTCCATAGCAAGCGTCGAAAGCGTTGCCGAAAAACTCCTGCCTGCTGTCATCAGCACGTTCCGCAAGAGTTATCCGGGTATTCATGTGAATGTCTCGATTTCATCCTCCAGGGAAGCGGCGCGCAAGGTCGAGGCTGCGGAGGCCGATGTGGGCTTCACGTTCGATCCGCCGGAAACTTCGGCGCTCACAATCGCCTTTCATCATGACCTCGTCATTGGGGCTCTCATGCGTCCGGATCATCCCTTGGCGGGTGCAAAGTCGCTCGGTTTGCAGGACTGCCTGAAATATCCGGTGGCACTTCCCGCCGAAGGCCTGTCGCTGCGCACGCGTCTCGATATCGTCCGCAGCCGGATACCTGGGGCTTCTCGTACGTATGTGGAAGCCAATTCTCTCAGGCTGATGCGGGCCCTTGCCCGAGAGGAACAGGTGATAGGCTTTCAGACAATGATCGGCTGCGAGGACGATCTGGCCAACGGCGTCCTGATCTTCAAACCTTTGTCCGATACGCCGCTTCAGGCCGACAGGCTCTGTGTGGTAACCTCTTCTCTGCGTGCTCTGGCTTTGGCGCCGGGCATGTTTTTCGACCACGCCGTGTTCGCTTTGAGGGACCAACTGGCAACCATTGATGCCAAATAGGCATCATTACGGTCTCAAATGAGCGCTTTGGTTCCGTGTTTTTTTAAGGCACATTTTTTGTGACAGTTTTGCGGCAATGCGCCGCGCGAGGGAGAAAACTGATGGGGCGTTTGACAACGCACGTTCTGAACTCAGCCCTGGGACGGCCGGACGACGGTCTGATGATTGACCCTTGGAGCCAGGACGATGCGCCCGGCCCATCCTCCTCACACCAATCCGGTCACCAAAGCTACATTGATGGTCTGGTTTCGTCGCTCACGGCTTGCCATCCAAACCGAGGGGGAAACTGAACAATGCGTGACACGATCCGTTTCCTCAAAGGGGGAGAAATTGTCGAGCTTGCGAATGTCGGCCCCACAGAAACCGTTCTTGATTATCTTCGCCTTCGCCGCCGGGAAACCGGTACCAAGGAGGGTTGCGGCGAGGGAGATTGCGGGGCTTGCACCGTGGCGCTTGGCCGCCTGATCGACGGCAAGCTTGTCTATCAACCTGTCAACAGCTGCATCCAGCTACTCGGTATGATCGACGGCGCTGAACTTGTGACGGTCGAAGACCTGTCCGACGATACCAGGCTGCATCCCGTACAAGCCGCCATGGTCGATATGCACGGCTCGCAATGCGGTTTCTGCACACCCGGCTTCATCATGACGCTGTTCACGCTCTACCACGACGCAGGGGCGGAAAAATCACGCAGGACCGTGACCGAATGGCTGGCTGGAAATCTCTGCCGCTGCACCGGCTACCGGCCGATTATCGACGCCGCGCTGGAGGCTTGTTTCGACGCTGCCGACGATGCCTTTTCCTGGCGGGCGCATGAAACGCGGGAACAATTGCGCCAGTTGTCCGACAGTAGCGATGTATTCATCGGAGACAGCGATTGCTTTTTCTCTTCACCAGCAACGCTTGACGGTTTGGCGGCGCTTTTCGGCCAGCACCCGGACGCAACCCTTGTCGCCGGAGCGACAGATGTCGGTCTGTGGATCACCAAACATCTGCGCGAGCTGCCCAGGATGATCTGGCTCGGCCGCATAGAAGGTCTCGACCGTGTGGAAGACAGTCCGTCCGGAATCCTGATCGGAGCAACCGCGACCTACGCCGCGACCGAAGAAGCCATGGCGGGCCTTTCGGCGAACCTGGGTGAACTCTGGCGCCGCATCGGCTCAAAACAGGTCCGCGCCTCGGGAACGGTTGGCGGCAACATTGCAAACGGCTCACCGATTGGAGACACACCGCCTGCCCTGATCGCACTGGGAACAACACTGGAACTTCATTCGGCGGAAGGCTCCAGAGCCCTGCCGCTTGAGGACTTTTTCATAGACTATGGCAAGCAGGACCGGCGCCCGGGAGAATTTGTCACCGGTCTCTTTGTGCCGCGACTTTCAGCCAACCAGGCTTTCCGTTGCTACAAGATCACCAAACGCTTCGATCAGGATATTTCGTCTGTCATGGGAGCGTTTCGCCTGACGTTGGATGGGGAAGGCGTGATTACAGATGCCCGGATTGCCTTCGGTGGCATGGCAGGTACGCCGAAACGGGCAAGCGGAGCGGAAGCTGCCTTGAAAGGGGCATCCCTGGATGATCCCTCCACCTGGGGTGCCGCCATGCAGGCGCTTTTGTCAGACTACACGCCCCTGACGGATATGCGAGCAAGTGCGGAATACCGGATGGAAACCGCAAGGGCCTTACTTGCCAAGGCCTTGATGGAAGTCAGCGGAACCGCACCTGAAGAAGTTCGTGTACTTGCAAAGCGGGAGGCAGGGCATGACCGCGCAGCTTGATCCCAACGACCTGGCCACCCCGTTGAAACACGTCCGCAAGGCCTTGCCACACGACAGTGCGACAAAGCACGTTTCCGGCACGGCAACCTATATTGACGACATGGTTGAACCCGTCGGAACGCTTCATGTGGTACCCGGTTGGTCCCGTCAGGCTGTCAGAGGCCGAATCCTGGCAATGGACCTTGAAGAAGTAAAAGCGTCTCCAGGCGTGGTTGCGGTTTTCACTGCCAAGGATATCCCGGGACGGAACGATTGTTCTTCCGCCTTTGGCGACGACCCGGTTTTCGCCGAAGATGAAATCCTGTTTTACGGTCAGGTTGTCTTTGCCGTCGCGGCCGAAACTCGGGATCAGGCTCGAAAAGCAACACTGAAAGCAAAGATAGACGTCGCACCGATCACTCCCATCCTTACGGCTGAAGATGCTGTCGATGCGGACACAACAGTTCTGCCGGACTATCAGTTCCGGCGCGGTTCACCTGAAACCGGCATGAATGCCGCAGAGGAAATCCTTTCCGGCAGCATGAAGATCGGCGGGCAGGAGCACTTCTATCTGGAAGGCCAGGTTGCTATGGCCCAGCCACAGGAAGACGGAGGCATGCTCGTCTATTCCTCGACCCAGCACCCGACCGAAATCCAGCATACCGTTGCCAAGGTACTCGGTGTACCCGATGCCGCCGTCACCGCTGAAGTGCGGCGAATGGGTGGCGGGTTCGGCGGCAAGGAATCGCAAGCGAACCAATGGGCCGCCCTTGCGTCTATCGCGGCCAGCCACACGGGCAGGACATGCAAGGTTCGTCTCGACCGCGACGACGACATGATCATGACCGGAAAACGTCACGACTTTAAGGTCAATTGGCAGGTGGGGCATGATAGCGAAGGTCGAATTCGCGCTGTCGACATGGAGTTTCTGGCTCGCTGCGGCTATTCGGTCGACCTGTCGCTCGGCGTCAATGACCGCACTCTGTTTCATGCCGATTCCAGTTACTTCTACCCGGACGCCCTGATCCGTTCGCGGCGTTTGCGCACGGATACCTGTTCCAATACCGCGTTCCGTGGATTTGGCGGCCCGCAGGGCATGCTTGCGGCCGAGCGTATGATCGATGCAATTGCGATCAGTCTCGACAAAGATCCACTCGAAATCCGGAAGCTGAACTTCTACGACGGTGAGCGAAACATGACACCGTTCGGCATGCCGGTGGAAGAATATCAGGTCATGCACGACCTGATCGCCCAGCTGGAGGAAAGTTCCGACTACTGGGCTCGGCGTGATGATGTCCGTTTCTTTAATGAAAACAATGCAGTTCTGAAAAAGGGGCTGGCTCTGACGCCGGTCAAGTTCGGGATTTCCTTCACCCTGAAACATCTCAATCAGGCTGGAGCGCTCGTTCATCTTTATACCGACGGGTCGGTTCATCTGAACCATGGCGGCACCGAAATGGGGCAGGGGCTCTATCAGAAGGTCGCGCAGGTTGTTGCGGAAGAATTCGGTGTCAGCTTGAACAAGGTGCGTATCACCGCCACCAACACCTCAAAAGTTCCGAACACGGGTCCGACGGCAGCTTCCTCCGGCACCGATCTCAACGCCATGGCCGCCAAGCTCGCAGCGAAGGAAATCAAGAACCGCCTCATCACCTTCCTGTGCGAACAGCATCAGTGTGGACCGGAAGCAATCTTCTTCGGCGACAACAAAGTGGTTGTGGGGGATCAGAGCTTCGCTCTGGCGGAAGTTGCCAAACAGGCACATATGGCGCGCATCCAGCTGTCTCACGCAGGCTATTACGCAACGCCGGGAATCACATGGGAAAGGGACAGCGCCACCGGCCGTCCCTTCTATTATTTCGCGTTTGGTGGCGCCTGCGCAGAAGTGACCATCGACACCATGACCGGCGAGATGACTGTAGACCGCGTGGATATTCTGCACGATGTCGGCCATTCGCTGAACCCTGCTATCGATCTGGGCCAGATCGAGGGGGGCTTCGTTCAGGGCATGGGATGGCTCACCACGGAAGAATTGGTCTGGGACGAGAAGGGGCGCCTGCGCACCCATGCGCCGTCGACCTACAAGATCCCGACCGCGTCGGATATTCCCGAGGAATTCAACGTTCATCTCTATCAGGGAAGCGGCAATCCGCAGGCTACCGTTTACAGGTCCAAGGCCGTCGGCGAACCGCCGGTGATGTTGGCCAACGCGGTGTTTTGCGCCATCAATGACGCGGTCGCGAGCCTCAACCCGGGAATCGTGCCAAACCTTGATGCTCCTGCAACGCCGGAAGCGATCATGAAGGCCGTGCAGGATATGCGCCGGAGGAAGATTTCCTGATGACGGTGTGGAAGCACATTGCCGATTGTCTGAAGCGTAACGGCACGTGTGCACTCGTAACCGTTGCCAAGGCCGACGGTTCAACACCACGGGAAGACGGCGCACGAATGGTGGTGATGGGAGATGGCAGCTTCTACGGCACCATTGGCGGCGGAACACTCGAATTCGAAGCCATTCGCCGCGCGGCAACGGCAGTTCGTGACGGCGCACCTGCCTTTTTGCTCCAGAATGTCTCTCTCGGTCCGGACCTTGGCCAGTGTTGCGGCGGCCGTGCGCAAATAGCCATAGAGGTTCTGACGGCATCATCGCAGGGAATAGCTCAGGAGCTTTCGCGTCTGGAAGCAGAGGGAACGCCATTTTCAACCGAAGCACATGTTGCGAACGGTGAGGTAAGTACGCGCCATCTGCGTTCGGACGATACCGGACAGAGATTTACTCTTCAGTCTGATAAAAAGAACAGGCAATCAGCTTCTGATCGAGCAATTCGGAAGCCTTCGGCGTGAACTTTACCTTTTTGGTGCCGGTCACGTCGGCAAGGCGGTCGTCCTTGCTCTTGCGCCCTTGCCCTTCAACGTGACCTGGATTGACAGCAGACCGGATCAGTTTCCCGCGGCGGTGCCTGGAAATGTCAGGAAAGTGGCCATATCAGATCCGGCGTCATGCCTCGACCTTGCTCCGGATGGCGCCTTCGTTCTGGCGATAACCCATTCTCACGCTCTGGACGAAGACATCATGGCACGTGCCTTGCTTCAACAGCGCTTTGCCTACTGCGGTGTGATTGGTTCCAAGACCAAACGCGCCCGCTTCCTCAAACGCCTGAAGGCCCGGGGGCTGAATGATACCTTGACGACCAACATGATCTGTCCCGTCGGGGTGACGGCAGTCAAATCAAAACAACCAGCTTCGATCGCAGCGGGAATAGCTGTCGACCTTCTTGTTCGCGATGAAGCCGGAAATCATCAACAGGCCGCTTCGGGCAGGGGGCTTGCACAAAAACTAACACTTGGTCGATAAGGCGGCATTCGCTTGGGGGACGGCGTGGCAGAAACAGAAACAACGACAGCGGACGTCGGCACAGGGCGGCAGAGCAGATCCGGAAAGGATACTTTGCTGGATGCCCGAGGCCTGACCAAACGCTTCGGCGACATATTGGCGAACGACAGGGTCGATCTTGTCATCAACAAGGGCGAGATACACGCATTATTGGGTGAAAACGGCGCGGGCAAATCGACCCTGGTCAAGATGTTCTATGGTTCACTGGAGCCCGATGGCGGAGACATCCTCTGGCAGGGACAGCGGGTCGACATAGGCAACCCGGCCGCGGCCCGCGAACTCGGCATCGGCATGGTGTTTCAGCATTTTTCGCTGTTCGAAGCCTTGACCGTGGTCGAGAACATCGCATTGGCATTGCCTAATCCGGGACGGATGTCTGAATTGTCCAACCGGATCCAATCAGTGTCACGCGACTATGGCTTGCCGCTCAATCCGGACGACATCGTCGCCGATTTGCCGGTCGGCATCCGCCAGCGTATCGAAATTGTCCGGTGCCTGCTTCAGGAACCGCAGTTGATCATCATGGACGAGCCGACCTCGGTGCTTACACCCCAGGAGGCGGATCTTCTGTTCCTGACATTGGAGCGTCTGGCAAAGGAGGGTTGCGCCGTCCTTTACATCAGCCACCGGCTCGAAGAGGTCAAACGCATATGCCATCACGCGACGATCCTGCGGCACGGCCAGGTCGTGCGCGAGTGTGATCCGACGAAGGAAACACCGGCATCACTGGCCAGCATGATGGTGGGCGCAGATGTGGCGTCCGTCAGCGCGAGTTCCCAAAAACCCCAGATCGGCGAAACCCGTCTTGCCTTGAAGAACCTTTCCGCCACGGCCGCAACACCATTTGCAACGGCTCTCAACAAGATTTCGCTGGATCTGCGGGCCGGCGAGGTTGTCGCGATCGCAGGTGTTGCCGGCAATGGTCAGGGCGAACTGTTTGACGCGATCTCCGGTGAAATGCCCGTTGCGACAAATATGGTCGTTCTTGACGGCAAGCCATGCGGCAACAGGAACATAACCTGGCGCCGTCGTCAAAAAGCTGCGTTCGTTCCTGAAGAACGGCTTGGTCATGGCGCTGTGCCGGGCATGAAACTGTCCCAGAACATCGTGTTGACGCGTCACAGCACGGGCGACAAGCTGGTCAGCGGCACTTTCGTTTCCAGCGTCAACGCGGGCAAAATGGAACAGCGCATCAAGAAGACCTTCGACGTGCGCATGTCTCATGACGATCCGGAAGCGCGGTCCCTGTCCGGTGGAAACCTTCAGAAATTCGTCGTTGGCCGTGAGCTTGACCGCAAACCCGGTGTGCTGATCGTCAATCAGCCGACCTGGGGCGTCGATGCAGGCGCTGCCGCCCTTATCCGGCAGGCCCTCATCGACCTTGCCCGCTCGGGATCGGCAGTTCTGGTGATCAGTCAGGACCTGGATGAAATCTTTGAAATCGCCGACCGGATTGCCGTGATTTCCAGAGGCTATCTGTCCGCGGCTGAACCAACGGAAGACATGAACCGTGAACGGGTCGGTCTGCTCATGGCAGGCGGCGCGGAAGCGCAAGGGGAGGTTGCCTGATGCGCGTCGAACTCGTTAAACGAAAAGAACATAGTCGCAAAATGGCCCTGCTGTCGCCGTTGATTGCAGTTGGCCTGACGGCAATCGCCGCCGGACTCATTTTCTCAATATCCGGTCATAACCCATTGTCTGGGCTATATAAGTTCTTTATCGAACCCTTGACACAGGAATGGTCGTTCAATGCGACGATCGCCAAGGCAACACCGCTTATCCTGATCGCCTGCGGCTTGTCGGTCTGTTACCTGTCCAACAACTGGAACATCGGTGCCGAAGGCCAGTTCGTCGTGGGAGCGCTGTTCGGATCCGCGCTGCCAATACTAATGCCGGATTTCGCAAATGCGGCCACACTGCCGCTGATGATGGTATTTGGCGCAATCGGTGGCGCTCTTTGGGCGTTGATCCCTGCAGTGTTGAAAACCCGGTTCAATACCAACGAGATCCTGACCAGCCTGATGCTGGTTTATGTCGCCGGCCTACTTCTGGATTATCTCGTTCGCGGCCCCTGGCGTGACCCGGGCGGCTATAATTTTCCTGAATCGGCACTTTTTTCTGATGCGGCCACCCTGACGACCGTCCCTGGAACCTCGCTCAGTTATGCGGCACCGATCACCTTGATCGTCGCGATCATACTTGCCGTGGTTCTGGGAAAAACCATCAAGGGCTTCGAGATCAGGGTGATGGGGGAAAGCCCGCGAGCAGGCAGTTTTGCAGGATTTTCCTCCAAAAAGCTGACACTGTTCTCCTTCGCGATAGCAGGAGGCCTGGCAGGGCTTGCCGGAACGATGGAAGTGTCCGGAGCTCTCAATCAGCTCCTTCCGACCATTTCACCCGGTTACGGCTTTACAGCAATCATCGTTGCCTTTCTGGGACGGTTGAACCCGTTCGGTATTATCGTCGCCGGGTTCGTGCTGGCCTTGTCCTATATCGGCGGCGAAGCCGTGCAATCGGCCATGGGCGTCTCCAACAAGATCGCCAGCGTTATTCAAGGCCTGTTGCTGTTCTTCGTACTCGCCTGTGACACGCTCATCCTCTATCGCATCCGATTTGTCGGCCGACGCGGTTCGGCAGGGGAGGTCTCCCATGTTTGAAGCCGTTCTTCTGACAGTCATCACTGCAGCGACGCCTTTGCTGATTGCCGCTATCGGCGAACTGGTCGTCGAGCGTTCAGGCGTCCTGAACCTTGGCGTCGAAGGTATGATGATCATGGGAGCCGTCGTCGGTTTCGCGGTTGCCAATCAGACAGGGTCCGGCACGCTCGGTGTCCTTGCAGCGATTGCCGCCGGCATGGCCATGTCCGCGCTGTTCGGTTTTCTCGTCCTCATACTTGTGACCAACCAGGTGGCCACAGGCCTCGCCCTGACCATCCTCGGAATCGGGTTTTCTGGCCTGATCGGTGAAGCCTTCATCGGCATTCCGGGCTTGAAGCTGCCGGATCTCTTCATTCCGGTGCTTTCGGAAATTCCGTTCTTCGGGCCGGTCCTGTTCCAGCAGGATGCGCTGGTTTACGTGAGCTTCGCGCTGGTGATCGCAGTCGCCTATTTCCTGTTTCGGACCCGGCTGGGTCTGGTGCTTCGTTCGGTTGGCGACAATCACGGTTCGGCGCACGCGCTCGGCTATTCAGTCATCCGGATAAGGTTCGCTGCCGTCCTTTTCGGAGGGGCCTGCGCAGGCCTTGCCGGGGCCTACATGTCGCTTGCCTACACGCCGCAATGGGTTGAAAACATGACAGCAGGCCGCGGCTGGATCGCGCTGGCACTGGTGGTATTCTCATCCTGGCTGCCGCTGCGCGTCGTGATCGGAGCCTATTTGTTCGGCGCGGTCAGCGTGTTGAACCTTCACGCCCAGGCAGTCGAGCTGGACATTCCATCCCAGCTTCTGTCCAGCCTGCCGTATCTTGCGACTATTTTGGTGCTTGTGCTCATCTCTGCAAACCGCAGACTGACGCTCGTCAACACACCAGCCTGCCTCGGCAAACCATTCGTTCCAGACCGGTAAGCCTCCCGGCCACCGGTCGGCCCGGCCCCGGTGCGATCGGGGGGCTAGGCCATAAACAAGATCGCAACAGAGAGATCGAACAGAGGGGAAAGAACCAGATGAAATCTCTTTTGAAAGCAACCGTTGCCGCCGTTGCCTTTGCCGCAGCCGGCTCTGCGGCAAACGCCGCGGACGTCAAGGCCTGCTACATCTATGTCGGACCGGTAGGCGACTTCGGCTGGTCCTATCAGCATGACCAGGGCCGCCTTGAAGCAGAAAAGCATTTTGGCGACAAGCTGGAGACCGCCTATCTTGAGAGCGTTCCGGAAGGTCCGGACGCAGAACGTGCAATTGAGCGTTTCGCCCGTGAAGGCTGCAACATCATCTTCACCACGTCCTTCGGCTACATGAACCCGACCATCAAGGTCGCCAAGAAGTTTCCGGACGTGAAATTCGAACACGCCACCGGTTACAAGACCGCCGACAACGTCGCGACTTACAACTCCAAATTCCACGAAGGCCGTTACATTATCGGCCAGATCGCAGCAAAACAGTCCAAGACTGGTGTCGCCGGCTACATCGCCTCATTCCCCATCCCGGAAGTTGTTTCCGGAATCAATGCGTTCTTGCTCGGTGCTCAATCCGTCAATCCGGACTTCAAGCTGAAGGTCGTCTGGGTCAACTCCTGGTTCGATCCGGGCAAGGAAGCTGACGCTGCCAAGGCTCTGATCGACCAGGGTGCAGACGTAATCTCGCAGCACACCGATTCCACCGCACCTCTTCAGGTGGCGCAGGAACGCGGCGCGCACGGCTTCGGCCAGGCATCCGACATGATCCAGTTCGCACCGGAAGCACAGTACACCGCAATCGTAGACGATTGGGGTCCGTACTACATTGAGCGCATCCAGGAAGTCATGGACGGCACCTGGGAATCCAAGAGCACCTGGGCAGGCCTTTCCGAAGGTCACGTCGTAATGGCTCCTTATACCAACCTGCCGGATGACGTTGTTGCCATGGCCAAGGAAACTGAGGCCAAGATCGCCGGCGGCTGGGAACCGTTTACCGGTCCGATCACCAAGCAGGACGGAACCGTCGCAGCAGAAGAAGGCGTCACCCTCGACGATGGCGCGATCCTGGGCATGAACTGGTACGTTCAGGGCATCGACGACAAGCTGCCGCAATAACGGCAATAATCACGACACAAAAGCGGCCCGGACCTCGCGGTTCCGGGCCGTTTTCATGTCTGATGCAATCCGTTCTGGCTACATCAGGTGCTTTCGACCAAACCAAAACAATGACTGGCAAACGTTGCTAGCGATTGATTGCATGTTCGCCATGTGGGGCAAGGGCAGTTGAACCCGACCTCCGACAGCTCTAAAAAACAAGGAAATTGATTTCTCTTTCCAGCCAGAAGACCGCCCAACATGTTCAAAACACAGACGTTTGCCATATGATCCGCCGTCGAGAACTGCTGTTGGCAGCCGCCGCTTCCGGATCTGGCAGCATGGCGGTCCTGGGTGTGTCAGACCATAGCGCAAAGGCTGAAACGGTGTCTCAACACCCAAAACCGGTCGAAGGGTTCAGGCTCGCCCTGGGCGGTGGCGCCGCAAAGGCGTTCGCGCACATTCCGATCCTTGAGGCGATGGACGATCTGGGCGTCAAACCCCTTGAAGCAGCCGGAACCTCCATGGGGGCAATCCTCGGAGGCCTTTATGCAAGCGGGATGGGTGGTCGCGAAATCCGACAGTACGCTGTGGATCTCTTCACCCAAAAGACGCAGTTGTTCCAGAAACTGTTTTTGAAAGATGGCCGCACTTGGTCGTCACTGTTCAACGTGGTTCGCCCTGCAATCATCGACCCCGTCGTTCTATTCGAAACAGTCTTCCCGTCAGATCTGGCGGCACGATTTTCGGATCTGCAGATTCCGATGAAAATCGTTGCTACGGATTTCTATACCCAATCGCAGGTCATCCTGGAGGAGGGACCGTTGCTGCCGGCAATCGCCGCTTCATCCGCTCTTCCCATGTTGCTGACACCGGTGACGATCGACGGACGTGTGTTGATTGACGGCGGCTTCGTCAACCCGACACCTTTTGACGTCTTCACAAGCGACGGCGTGCCAACTGTCGCGATCGACGTTACGGGAAGCGAATTTGCAGAACGAAAGAACGGCCTTCCAAGCGGACTGGAAACCTGGATAGGGTCCTTTTCGATTACTCTTCACTCACTTGTTGCCGCCAAGCTGGCCTGTTCACAACCCGAGCTCTTGATCGAACCACCTATTGGAAGGTTCAAGACCATGGAATTTTTCAAGGTCGAAGACATCATCAAGGCTGCAGAACCTGCAGGTGAGATCTTCAAACGCGGCCTTGCCAATCTACTGGACCGTTGATGGTCAACTTTTATCCCAGGCGCTAAAAGGCCGGGTCACGTCGTTCGAAAATCTTCTTCAGCGCGTCAGCTCTTTCCGCAGACCATCCTTCCGGATCCACGACAGCTGCCCAGCCGTCGATATAGTCAGGCGCAATGTAGTAATGACCGTATCTGGGCACTTCCAATGCAAACAGCGAATCCAGCGCGATCTGAAGCATCGTCACCACAGGAAACCAGGACAGTTTTTCAGACACGTCCGGCGCGCGAGGTGTAGCCATCCAGTCCGGTGGCCTGATGGCCGTGTCGAATGTGAAATTGACAATCGGATCACTGCCATAATTGAGGAAAACTGCGCGAATTGGCCCCCAAGGAGCGTAATTTCCCTCAAGTCCGCCATATTGGTCTATCACCCGGACAAGTGAGCCATTGCCGTAGTTCGGCCGCCATGCCGGACTGTCGGCTTTTCGCCGGTCACGAACCTCCGACCAGTAGCGTGAGAAAAAGGGAGACCCAGCCCAGAAGGCACCCTGAATCGGGTCTCCCAGCATGTCGAACAAGGGTAATGTTGCCTGCGAGTTGAACGCGCCCTGACTGAGGCCGTGCACATAAAGATCCGGACGGCTGTCCTTCGGCAATTGTGTCCAGTGCGCATAGACAGCGTTGAACAGCGCCCGTGCCTGATCAACCCCGTAGTCCGGATGTGCTGCCAAAGCCAGAAAACTGGTCAGATGGGAATACTGAACGGCAACGGTTGCCACATCGCCGCCAAGCATGAAATCAATCGTATCGTGAGCTCCAGGATCCATCCAGCCTGTGCCGGGAGGCACGACAACCACCAGCACGGAACGCTCAAAACCGCCGACGCGGATAAGCTCCTTTAGCGCAAGTTGCGCGCGTTCCTCCGCAGTATCACCGGACCTTCGCCCTACGTAGACACGGATCGGGTCCATGGTGTTACCCGGCGAGAATTCGGAAATCTCGGCCGCTGTTGGCGAAGTCGCGACATAGTGCCGGCCCCAGCGACCCATTTCCTCCCAACGAACCAACGACTGTGTACTGCCTGTCTTTTCCGGCGCTTCCGGTTTCTCTATGTCCGGCTCAAGCAGGATGTCGGCAGCCAGAAAGGAGGCATCGGCCGCACGGAAGACGTTGCGGACCAGGGCGCCATCGACAAGAGCCCAAAGTAACCAACCCACGAGACCTATCGACAGGACGACCCCAACGCGTCTGGGCAGAACTTTCTCGAGGATGCCGGAAAGCAAACTCCGGACAGCTCCGACTACTCGAAAAATCAGCCAGAGTCCGAGCGCGATCAAAACGCCAACAGTTACAATGAACAGTGGCGCCGCTGTTTCCAGAGGCGCCAGTCCGACGGCTGACCTTGTCGCATTCTGCCAGCTGGCGGCCTTTGCAAGACTGTAGACAATGATGACGAGACAGATGCTGGCGGAAACCAGCAGCCAGATCATCCATAGCCGTCCTTTTGGTTCCGGCAGCTCCAGATAGCGCCAGACAGCTCTCACCAAAAGGGTCGCCTCATATCCAAGGGACGCGGCGACCGCGGCAAGTGCGGCTTGCACGAAGGGGTCTCGCGGCATCATCGACGGCGTCAGTGCGGCTCCAAAAAAGCTGGCGGCAACGATGAGGCCGACCGGGGAGAACCCATTTTGGAATGTCTTCAAGATCGGCATTCACACCTGCTCCCAAACGCGATTTTATGGCCTTGCCACAAGGATTTCGCGTTGGAAACGACACGTCAAGACAACCTTGGGTAAACAACAGCGCCCCTGAAACACTCTTGCGCCAATCCCCGTTATCCACTGCCAACCAAGTATAATTTACGTTGCGTCCGTTGGTATTTAGACGGTCTTAACTGTTGTCGGGTCTAAATTCCCCTGTCGCGGATCGATGGGCAGAAAGATCTTTTCGCGCGCTTGGAATACAACCATTTTTACTCGCAAGTTTCGTGAAAGTTTGCCGGGTTAACTAAACGGGGGTGTTCCACAGCCGGACCAGCGCATCAGGTTCAACACCTGTCGCTGAGGGCGGTAACGGCAAGCCGGGGGGCACCGGTTCGTCTGTGACAGAGACATTGGGCCGGAAAGGACTATCGATAGGCTTCATTCGGGAGCTGTGTAATCTGTCATCAGGGCGGTTGAGCCAATGATTTTTGATAGACTATTGCGAATAGGATTTCCGGCGCTTTGCGCCAGCCTTACGCTGTTGCTGGGTGCAAACGCCTACTCACTCTACCGTGCGCAGGTCGACTATCAGCACAAGGGCCAGCTCGAACGCTCGGTTCTCAAAGATACGCTGCGTTTCAATACAACGACACTTGAGAAGCTGATAGCCCGGTACAGTGCCTTGACCAGCCCGGAGGATGCGGCTGCCGCCCGAAAAACCTACGCAGCCCTTCTGGACTCTTTCGATTCCTGGCCCAGCGATGCCTATAGCGAAATCGTCGGACCTTCAGAGTACATCCAGGACAAATTGGTCAACATCGTGCGCACCAGCTCCCGTGTTGCTCCATTCCTGAACACGCTCGACGATCAGACCTCAGTCAGCAATGCGCTGATCATTTTACAGGGTATCGGCAGTTCTCTTCAGCAAATCAACCAAATGGTGACTCAGGAAGCTGCCAAGCAGATGACTGCCGCGCGGGAGACCTTTCATTTTCATCAGGTATTCCAGGACGTGCTACTGGTCGCCTTCCTGCTGGCAAGTCTCGGCTGGACCTGGTACTTCCGCAAGCACAGTCAGGTTCTGCAACGACAAACAGATGCAAGCCGAGAGCATGCCGAACGACTGGAATACCGACTGAACCATGACGGCGTGACCGGTCTGCTCAACTGCCATGTCTTTGCAGAAACCGTGCGTGCCACGCACAAAATACTTTCCGACAAGCAGACCTTGAGCATTCTCAACATCGATCTGGAGTCCAGACTGCCAGCGATGAACAAGTTCAATCTGGCAACGGAAGAAGCCATCCTGGCCTCGACGGCCGACCTGTTGCGACACACGGTGGACCGGCTGGAAGGGGTGACGTGCCTTGCGCGCTCCGCTGGCAAGGGTTTTCTGCTGATGACCGTCAGCGACGAAGAACTTGGGCTGACAGCTTCGGTGATCGCCGAACGGATACATGACATCTTTCTTCGTCCTATTCCGACACCAATCGGTTCCTTTCTGATTTCACCCGCTATCGGCTACGCCGATTCTTCCACAGTCGAGCGGGATGCCGCCGATATCATCCGCAATGCCGAATTGGCACTTGGCGATGCAGTCAACAACAGCCGTCGCCGCGTCGTGACCTACGAACCGGCCATGCGCGCGGAAATGGAACGACGGACCATCGTTGAAAACGCTTTGGCCCGCGCGATCGAGGCAAACGAGTGCCTGCCTCACTTCCAGCCTCAGTTCAACCTGATGACCGGACGCATCTTCGGCGTGGAGGCTCTGGCCCGCTGGTATCACTCCGAACTGGGCTGGATCTCACCGTCGGAGTTCATTCCGATCGCGGAACGTAATGGCGATATCGTGTCGCTTGGCTGGAAGATCCTGGAGACTTCCTGCTCGGAAGTTCAATTGCTCCCGGCCGACCTGAGCCTGTCGGTCAATCTGTCCGTCGCACAGATCCTGAGTGACGATGTCGTCGCGATGCTGGACGAATGCCTTGGCCGTACAGGCCTCCCGGCTTCCAGGCTGAAGCTTGAAGTTACCGAAACCACTTTGATGAGTGATTTGCGCCGCATTCAGACCACGCTTGCGGAATTGCGGTCCCTTGGGATCGGCATATCGCTGGACGACTTTGGCGTCGGATATTCGGCGCTCTCTTATCTGACGGACTTCGATTGGGACGAAATCAAGATCGACGGTTCCTTTGCCACCAAGGCAGTCAAGGACAAGAAACTGCGCGATGTTCTCAAGATGGTTCTCGGCATCGCCGAGACCATGGGGTCGCAGGTTCTGATCGAGGGAATTGAAACCGTCGAACAGCGAGACGTGCTGGTCGACATTGGCTGTACTATCGGCCAGGGCTACCTGTTCGGTGGTCCGATGGCGATTGACGACATCACCACCCTGTTTTTCTCCGACCGCTCCAGAAGCACTCTGGTGGGGATCTGAAGCGTTGAAGCCTTCAGATCCCCGCAGAAGACAGGCCGGATCTCAAGGCGCAGGTTGTTTGGTGGCAAGCTGCTTCCTGTTTTTTCTCGCTTGTCTGACCAAAGAAACGGCGAGTACAAGACCACCGATTGCGGCAGCGACCAGAACCTGATGAAACGGTGAGCTAAGCAGGTGGTTTCCGGCGCTGTCCCAGCCGGTGAGATGATCGTGCGCACCTGGATGAGCAACTGCAGGTGTGGTGGCCAAGGCAAAAACTGTCGTCGTTACAAACTGTTTCATTGTGCGATATCTCCTTGGGTGAGGCGAGTGGTAAGTATGTCGACAAGGTCGATGTCCGCCCGTTGCGTCAACGAGACGAAGGTGAAGGTCATGGTCTCCCTGGCGTTGACCATCGAACCGGGAAAACTCATGTAAACAAGCTCTCGGGATGCGAAGGCTGGTGAGGCCGTGCCGACCTGCCAGTTGCTGACGATCTTTGCATCCACAAGGTGCTGCACTAGGCCATCAGCCCCGGGACGATGAAACGGAACTCCGGCAAGACGCAGGTAGCTGGTCTTGTCTTCCGCCGCCCGAAATCCATCAATGAAGCTGACTGCCAGCGCCTGCAGTTCCTCGGCCCGATCCGTCTGTGACGCGCCATGCACGTGGGAATGCAGGTGATCGGGGCCGCTGTGATTGTGGCCATGAAGGTCGTCGTGGTCATGTCCATGGGAATGTTGGTCGTGATGGAAGCCATGATGAAGGTGGTGATGGTGAGCCATGGCCTTACTCCACATCCGGACCGGCCGGGATCATTACCGGCTTGTCGATGATGGATTTATGAGAGCCCATCTTGCCGTGGGAGACCAACGTGCCGAGCACATCCACGATCACACGCGTTGCAAGGAGAGCAGTGATATCGGAACAATCGTAAGGCGGTGACACCTCGACGACTTCCAGGCCGCAGATGCCTTCCTTGGCGACCAGTGACACCAGTTCGAGTGCTTCTCTCGGTAGAAAACCGCCCGGTTCCGGCCAACCGGTTCCCGGTACAAAGCCGCAATCGACGCTGTCGATATCAAACGAGATGTAGACAGCGTCGGCATCCTTCCACGCAAGTTCAAGGGCGCGGGCGGCCGTTTCCGCCAGTCCCAGCTCCTCGACATCTCTCATTGTGAAGATGTTGGTGTTGCGCTCCCGGGCCACTTCCACACCTTCTCGCGGAACCTGCCAGCCCCCGATGCCGATCTGAACCAGATTGACGGCCGGGACGTTGACAAGATCCGTCGCGTGGAACCACGGCGTCGTGTGCATCCGTTCATCCAGGTCCTTTTCCTGAATGTCGATATGCCGGTCGAAATGCACGATGCCGATCCGCTTGGAGGTGCATTGAGCAATCCCGCGTACGCAGGGAAAACCGATCGAGTGGTCGCCGCCGATCATGATCGGCAAGGCCCCGGACGATGCGACGTGGGAAACCGCCCGCGTGATCTGGTCGAAGGTCTTCTCGATATTCGCCGGGATGGTGAAGATGTCGCCGACGTCACAAAGCGTCATCTGCTCTCGAAGATCCACACCCATCTCGTAATTGTAAGGCGTATAGAGGGCGGAAATCTTGCGAACGCCCTGCGGCCCGAACCGTGTGCCAGGTCTGTAGGTGGTGCCGCCATCAAAAGGAATACCGATGACGGCCGCATCATAGGCACCGACCTTGGTTACATCCTCGATGTAGGGCGCCTTCAGGAACGTGTTGATACCCGCGTAATGGGGCAGCTCGCCGCGGGCGAAGGTCGGAATGGATTTGTCGGTGAGGCTGTCTGAACCAGTGAGCCCCATCCGTAAGGCCCAGGCTTTTTCCTTTTCCCAGGCGGCCGAGGGCAGGGCGCTTTCCTTTTCGGCGGCCTTCCAGCCACGCAATTGCAGTTTGTCGAAATCAGGATGGTGCTGTCTGCGATTTGGTTCTCGATGCACTTGTCCTGCAACAACATGGCGTGTCTCTGGACCAGAGGCTCGATGGAAACACATGGTATTGTCCTCATTCCTTGGTGTTTTTGGAAAAGGGTGATGGTTTGCTCGCATGGGGCACGCCAATGGCCCCTGCAATTGCTTCAGGCGACCGCACAGGCAGTCCCGTGGGTGTTTTGAGCGGCAAGTCGTAGGTAATGGTCGCACCGTAAGCCTGGGGTGCCTGGGGATCGTGTCGGATCTTGTCGAAGACCAGCAGGCGGGTGCCGAGTTTGAAGGCTTCATGGATATCGTGGGTTACCATGAACACCGTCATGGACAGCTCTTTCCAGAGCCCCAGAAGCAACTCATGCATGTCGACACGAATGCCGGGATCAAGTGCGCCAAACGGTTCGTCGAGCAGCAGGATGCCTGGTTTTTTGACCAGAGCCTGAGCTATCGCAAGGCGTTGCTGCATGCCGCCGGAAAGTTGCGCCGGATATTTGTCTGCCGCCGGCCGCAACCCGATCCTGTCGAGCAGCTCATCGATATTCTGAAAGGCCGCCTTGCGGGCGGAGCCAAAGAGCCTGCCAGACCAGCGTGAAGCTTCAAACTCCTGAGCCAGGATCAGGTTTTCTGCGACGGTCAGATGAGAGAAGACCGAGTACTTTTGGAAGACGATGCCGCGATCCGGTGTCGGTTCCAACGGCAAGGGTTCACCGTCCAGCAGGATCTGCCCCCGGCTCGGATGTTCCTGGGAAAGCAGCATGCGCAGGAATGTTGATTTGCCGCAGCCGGATGCGCCGACGATCGTACAAAAAGAGCCGGTGTGAACGTCAAGGTCGACCCGTTCCAAGACGGGCATGCCGTCGTAAAACTTCGCCAGCCCCCGGACAGAGAGCTTGGGCAAGGTGCTCATAGTGCGTCACCTCCCAGATGATGCCAGCGGAAGGCGCGTCTCGAGAGCAAAAGCAAGGCTCTGTCGAGCAGGAACGCCAGCAGCGTTATCCAGACGACGTAGGGCAGGATCACATCCATCGCGAGATAGCGGCGCACCAGGAATATCCGGTAACCCAGCCCGGACGTGGACGCGATGGCCTCGGCGGAGATCAGGAAGATCCAGGCAGGAACGAGACTGAGCCGCAAGCTGGTAATCAGATGCGGCAGCACCTGTGGAAGAACAAGCCTTGTGACCATCTGCCAGACACTGGCGCCCAGCGTTTCGGCCTTGATGATCATCTCGCGCGGAATGTCCAGCACGGCCTGGGCTGTGGAGCGGATCATCACGGGTGCGGTGCCGATCACGATCAGTGCGATCTTGGCAAGTTCTCCGAGACCGAAGGTGATGAACAGGATCGGCAGAATGGTAATCGGTGGGATCAGCGAGAATGTTGCCAGATAAGGAGCAAGCGCACTGCGCACATGCGGAATAAAACCGATGGCAATTCCGAACGAGATGGCCAGCAGCGTGGAAACCGCCATTCCGGTTCCAAGCCTCCAGAGACTGTCGAATGTGTCCAGCCAGAGCAACAGATCGCCAGACCGCCGGTCAGGCACTGTTGCCATGCGCAGGAACGCTTCGCCCATGCTTGTCAAAGACGGCAACAGCTTGTCAGCAGGGTTATCTAGCCGCCGGTAATGACTGGCAACGGCATAGGCAATCAGCGTCAAGGCGAAGGGGATGAGCCCAAGCGCCAGGGCAGTAACCCGGGTCGGTTTCCGGTTGATAATGCGCATGAAACGGTCCGATCGGTCTCCGGCAACTGTTCCGGCGATGAACTCGCCGGAACACCCCGGTCATGAACTGAAGGTCAGAGGGAGCCGTCTGCTGCCATGGCCATGTAGCTCGGATCGAATTTCAGTTTCACGTTGCCGGTGTCGCCATAGATCGACCCGTCCGGGAAAGAGACGCCGACAAATTCCGGGCTTGGTGCGCCTTCGCCCAGGATGCCCTTGTCGAAGAGAAATTCGGCAACGAATTTCATCGTCTTCGGCAGTTCGGCGGATTTTGTGAACTCCACTGCCGCTGCCGGCGTGTAGAACATCTTGGTGGTAGCAAGCTGAGCGTCGTAGCCGGCAAGATCGGTCCCGGATGCTTCCGCCATGGCAGTCCTCGCCGCGACACCTTCATCGCTATCGGACGACATGATGGCCATCAGCTCATACCATGCGCCGACCAGGGCCTTGCCGAAGGCAGGGTTGTCCGCAAGCGTTTCGGTATTGACCATCATGATGTCGATGATTTCACCAGGAATTCCGGAGCTGTCGAACACCTTTGTGGCATTTGCCTCCGCTTCGATTTCAGACAGGAGAGGGTTCCAGGTCACCACCGCGGTAACATCCGGTGTCTGGTAGGCTGCGATCATGTCCGCATCGGATGTATTGACGACAGTCAGGTCCTGCTCGCTGAGGTCAACCGTATCGAGGGCCCGGGCAAGCAGGTAGTGCGAGACCGAAAGCTCCACCAAATTCACATTCTGGCCCTTGATATCGGCTAGCGCACTCTTGTCCTTCAGGATGATGCCGTCGTTGCCGTTGGAATAATCGCCCACGATAAGCGCAGTCGTGTCGACACCACCACCAGCCGGAATTGAAAGCGCATCCATGTTGGTCATGGAGCAGCCGTCATATTCGCCCGCGGTGTATTGGTTGATCGATTCGACGTAGTCGTTGATCTGAACGATCTCGACGGAAATGTCGTATTTGTCGGCCCATTTCTTCATGAGACCGCTGTCCTGCAGATAGCCCCAGGGCATCCAGCCGACATAGATGGACCAGCAGACCTTGAAATCCGCCTTTTCTTCAGCTTTGGCCGAAGTGAGGGAAAGAGGCAGCGTCAGCGCTGCGGCGAGGAGGGAAGCTTTGGCAATCGATTTCAACATCTGTGCGCGTCTCCTGTCTTGGGCCCGGTCATGAGAACCAGGCTTACGTCATGAGGTTTTTGCGCACGGCCGGGAGCAGGTTCGCGCGCGCGAAACCTCGTGCAGTTGTCTCCCGGGTTTTTGTCCCGCCGTGTCACCGGTCTATGTCGGCATGAGCCACTCAACCGGCTTGCACCTCTCGGTCCTGCGTCGACTTGCGACCGGATCCCTAGGCGCGCTGCACGTCACTATCTAAGCAAGGGGAATGCCAGAAAGCTGAGGACGAGAATTCGTCCATTGTTTCAATATTTTAAGAAATAGAATCTGGATTGAGCTCGTCGAAACCGATCAACAATAAATGATGTTCTGACCAGAATATGGGCAACATGGTGAAGATTGAACCATGCCCAGACCTTAAGCAGGCTTTGCAGGTCTATCGAAAAACAGTCTCAACCGGCGAAAGAACAGATCTGAACCAACGGCAGGAAATGCTGTTCGGTGATGCTCAGACAACAGGCGTGCGCTACCAGCAAAAACCCGGTCAAGGCCGAACCGGTAACGAGTGCCAGAACAAGCGATGGATCGCGCATCATTTCGCGAATGCCACTCATGGATCGAACTTCGGTATGTGCCATAACATTTCCTCCGGTTTGAATAGCTGCAAGAGCCAAGCGAGCCGCTCTTGCAGTCGGGATTTATTCCGCAGGTTCGTCGATCTTACCCTCGTCTCCAGCAACGTCCTGCCTTTTCTTGCCGGCGAAAAGGCCTTTGATCCATCCCTTCTTCTCTTCGCCGCCGGAAGGAGAAGCGTCTTCTGGCCCGGTAGGGGCTTCCACCTGGTCCGGTGTTGCGGGTGTTCCCGGGGCAACCTGTTCGCCAAAGGCGGTAAAAAACTCACCGGCAAGACGTTTGGCGGTTGAGTCGATCAACCTGGCACCGAGCTGCGCCAGCTTGCCACCAACCTTTGCATCAACGTCGTAGTGAAGGATCGTCGCGTCAGGACCGTCTTCTTCCAGACGAACCTTGGCAGCTCCTCTGGCAAAGCCGGCAACCCCGCCGGAACCTTCGCCTTCAATGGTGTAGCCATTCGGCGGGTCGAGATCGTTGAGCGTCACCTTGCCGCCGAACGTTGCCTTGACCGGTCCCACCTTCAGGCGAACCTTGGCCTCCAGGTTGGTGTCCGAATGCTTGATCAGCTCCTCGCATCCTGGAATCGAGGCTTTCAGAACGTCCGGATCATTCAACGCCTCCCAAACCTTTTGCTTGGGGGCTTCGATCCGTTGGCTGTCGTTCATCTGCATGTGATTGTTTCCCCGATGGGTTCAAACGTGTTGAATGTTTGTCTGGCGATGCCCGCTGCGGCGGATCATCAAAAGTTCAGCCAGAATGGAGAGTGCAATTTCTTCCGGTGCGATGGCGCCCAGGTCGAGTCCGGCCGGTCCCTTGATCCGGTCGAGGGTCTGATCCGGCACACCTTCCTCACGCAGCTTCGCCTTGAGGGCAACAATCTTGCGGCGACTGCCGACAAAGCCGATATGGCGTGCATCTGTGAGAAGCGCTGCTTTAAGTGCAGCCAGATCTCCGCGTCCCTGGGTCGAGATGACGGAATAGATCTGCCCGTTGCGGCGAATTCCGGTTTCGAACCCGTCAATTCTTCGTCCAGCGCCTGAAAAGGCGGACAAGTCCTCAGCCGGGGCGCAAAAGGTCAGATCGAACCCTATGGAGGGCGCCTGATTTGCAAGTGCCAGGGCAACCGGGCTTGCACCGTAAATCACCAGTGTCGGGCGGGGCAAAACAGGCTCAATGAAGATATCCATCGTGCCCTGGCTTGGGCACATGTTCTTTGCAAATTGAATGCCCTCGCGCTCGTCACCTGCCTCCACGCCGATTTCCGCCAGAAGGTCTGCAGGCTGAAGCGAGATAAGCCGGGTTTCTCCGTCCTCAAAGGCCGCCCTAGCCGCCTTGATCACAGCCGATCTCGCACAACCGCCACCGATCCAGCCAGCGACAATGACGCCGTTCCTGTCGATTACCGCTTTAGCACCGGCCTTTGCAGCGGTCACGGAAATGGTGCGCACAACTGTTGCCAGAACAAAGGGTTCATTGTCGTCCTGCATCCGATTCATGAGGCGGGGCAGGTCTTGCATGACATCTGGTGCGGCACCTTTGCCGGACACGGGAACGGAATGCTTCATTTGAACATCTCCCATGGTTCAAAGCTTTGCCAGATAAGGTTCCAGGGCTGCGAGGCTGGCCAGGTTGTGGGCTGGCGCAAAGAAATCGACATGGGGCAGGGCGGCAGCCATGCCTCCGGCTGTCGGTTCATAACCCTGCCAACCGAGCAACGGATTGAGCCAGACAACGCGCCGGCACCGACGCCGCAACCGCGCCATTTCCTCACCAAGCACCTCCGGAGCGCCAGTGTCATAGCCATCTGACAGGATCAGGACACAGGTGCGCGAATGCACGACCTGGGCAGCGTGCCAGCGGTTGAAGTCCGACAGAGCCTCGCCAATTTTTGTTCCGCCACCGATCCCCTGTGCCATCAACCCCATACGGTCGAGAGCACGGCTCGCATCCCGCTCCGAAAGTGCCGAAGAGACATGCACCAGCCGTGTGTGAAACAGAAAGGCTTCCGCCTCCCGGAAATTATCCAGCAAGCCGTGCACGAAACGCGTGAAAACGCCGGTGTAATTGTTCATCGACCCGGATGCGTCGAGCAGGATCACCAATCGCAACTGTTTCTCACGCGGGCCTTTGTGAATGAGGTCGATCGGCGTGCCACCCTTGGCAATGGAATGCCGGATGGTTCGGCGCAGATCCAGTTTCCGGCCCTTTCGTTTCTGACGATCTCTACGGGTCAGCCTGACGCGCATTCGCCGTGCCAGTTTCGCGGCGAGCTCATGGGCTTCCGCCAGTGCATCAGGATCACTGAGATTGCGAAAGTCGATGTCAGATAGGTTCTCTGCCACGCTCGCACCTTCCCGGCGACCTGACGGGCTTTCATCGGAGTTATCTTCTTCTTCTCCGGGCTGGCGCTCAACATCACCGGCAATCGTGTCCTGCCTGGTTCCACGGGCATCCGCCAGCTCACGTATCGTCTTGCCACCCTTGCGTCTGCTGCTGCCCGTCACCTTCACACCTGACTTGACACCCTTGCCGGTCCAATAGGCGTCGAAGACCTCGTCAAAGCCTTTCCAATCCGACAGGCGTCCGCAGAAGAGGCTTCGAAATGCGGCTTTCAGGCTCACCGGGTGGTTCATCTGGGGAGAGCTCAACACCTTCGCTGCGTCCTCTGTTTCCGCCAGACCGACTTTGAACCCTTTGTCTCGCAGGGTTTGCACGAAGCCGGCAAGCTGATCCCTCACAGCCTGTCCGGCATGCTCCCGGGTCTGAAGAGGTGGCAGCGTCATCGTTCAGGCCACCTTCCCAAGCAACCTGTCCGTCACTTCACGGGTCACGCGTGCGCTGTCTTCACGGGTTTTGAGTACGCAGGAAAGCGTGTCGAAAACGAGCTCCCTGTTGTCGTGCAGGTTCCTGGCACCGAGACCAAGGAGCGCCGCCGCCCAATCGATGGTTTCGGCAACACCTGGCACTTTCACAAGGTCTTCCTTGCGCAACTTGCTCATCAGGTCGGCAAGCTGACTGGCAAGAGCTGCATCCAGATCCGGCACACGGGCGAGCAGGATACGTGCCTCGCGGTCGGGCGAGGGGTAGTCGACGAAATGATAGAGACAGCGCCGGCGCAATGCATCCGACAGTTCTCGCGTACCGTTGGATGTGAGTACCACACGCGGAACAGACGTTGCCCGAACCGTTCCAAGTTCCGGGATCGACACCTGATAGTCGGACAGGATTTCCAGGAGAAAGGCTTCAAACTCTTCGTCCGCGCGATCAATTTCATCGATCAGGAGAACCGGGGGCTCATCACGCCGGATAGCGGCCAGAAGAGGGCGCTCCAGCAAGTATTTTTCGGAAAAAACCGCTTCCTCGACCGCTTCGGCGCTGTCACCGGTTCCTTCGCGCGCCTTGATGGCAAGAAGCTGCCGTTGGTAGTTCCATTCGTAGATCGCGTCCGACCGGTCGAGCCCTTCGTAACATTGCAAGCGGATGAGATCCGTTTTCTCAAGGCGCGCCAGAGCCTTGGCAACTTCTGTCTTGCCGACGCCGGCTTCCCCTTCAAGCAAAAGCGGACGCCCCAGCATCGCAGTCAGCAGAAGTGCCGTCGCCAGACCATCATCGGCGATATAACCGGCTTCTGCCAGTTGAAACGCTATCTGAGACTTGCTTTGGGTCATTCAGTCCTGTCTCTGTGGCGAGGTGGAAAATCCCCTGTCACTGCCGGGCTTGCACCGGCACCCCATTCCGTCCCACAGCCTGAAACGCATTTCAGGCCTGATCGGGCAACGGCATGGATCCCACGATCAAGCCATGGGATGAGGGTTCAAGAAATGCGGCGGAGTTCCAGCCTAAGTCGCACCGGAACTCCGCGGCGATCACAAGGTCTTACCCATGCGCCCCCAGATCCTTGGCAGCTTGCCAGACCCGCCACGCATCATGAGGCATCTGGATATGGGTCGACCCGAGGAACTTGAAAGCGTCGTTGACCGCATTGGAGAATGCCGGAACACCGCCTACGTTGGGGCTTTCGCCAACCCCTTTTGCACCGATTGGGTGGTGTGGGCTTGGGGTCACGGTGAAGTCCGTTTCCCAATGTGGCGTTTCAACTGCCGTCGGCAGGAAGAAATCCATGAAGGACGCGCCCATGACGTTGCCCATCTCGTCGTAACGGATTTCCTGTCCCATCGCGATGGCAAAGGCCTCGGTCAAGCCGCCATGGACCTGCCCCTCGATGATCATCGGGTTGATACGCGTGCCGCAATCATCGAGTGCATAGAAGCGCCGTGTCTTGGCAACGCCGGTATCCACATCGATGTCCATCACGCACAGGTATGCACCGAACGGATAGGTCATGTTGGGCGGGTCGTAGTAACTGACAGCCTCAAGACCCGGCTCCATGCCCGGCGGCGGGGCGTGATAGGCAGCCCAGGCAATCTCCTTCATGGATTTACGTGCCTGCGGATTGCCTTTGACCTGGAAGCCGTCAACGTCCCAGTCCAGATCGTATTCCGAAACCTCCAGCATGTGCGCCGCGATCATCTGCGCCTTGTTGCGAATCTTGCGCGCAGCAAGAGCGATCGCTGCACCGGCCACCGGCGTGGAACGTGATCCATAGGTCCCGAGCCCGTATGGCGCGGTGTCCGTGTTGCCTTCCTCCACCATGATGTCGGCGGCGGGAATGCCGATTTCCGTGGCGATGATCTGAGCCCAGGTGGTCTCGTGTCCCTGACCCTGCGACTTGGTGCCCATCCGGGAAATGACCGATCCGGTTGGGTGGACGCGGATTTCGGCGCTGTCAAACATCGCGACGCCCAGGATATCGCAGTTCTTGGACGGACCGGCACCGACGATCTCGGTGAAGAAAGAAACGCCGATCCCCATGATTTCGCGGGTTTCCCCCCGTTTGAAGGCTTCCTGCTTGGCCTTTTGTTGGGCACGCAGGTCGCGGTAGCCGATAGCGTCCATCGCCTTCTGCATGGCGGTGTGGTAGTCGCCGCTGTCGTATTCCCAGCCAAGGGCTGAATGATACGGGAACTGTTCCGGCTTGACGAAGTTCTTCATGCGAAGATCCGCAGGATCCATGCCGAGCTTCTGCGCCAGAACGTCCATGGCGCGCTCGATGCAATAGGCAGCTTCCGTAACGCGGAACGAGCATCGATACGCCACTCCGCCGGGGGCCTTGTTTGTATAGACACCATCAACCTCAAGATGCGCCGTTGGAAAGTCGTAGGACCCGGTCACGATATTGAAGAAACCGGCAGGCCATTTGGACGGATCCGCGCAGGCATCAAAGCCGCCGTGATCCGCCAGCACATGTACCTTGAGACCGGTAACAGTGCCGTCGCTTTTCGCAGCGATTTCCGCCGTCATGTGATAGTCGCGGGCAAATGAGGTCGCGGAGAGGTTCTCCATCCGGTCTTCGACCCATTTCACCGGAACACCGGTCACGATGGAAGCCACGATGGCGCAGATATAACCGGGATAGGCTCCGACCTTGTTGCCGAAGCCGCCGCCGATATCCGGCGCGATGACGTGGATCTTCTGCTCCGGAATGGTCGACAGCAGAGAGGCGACCGTGCGGATGACGTGAGGTGCCTGAAATGTGCCCCAGACCGTCAGCTCGCCCTTGATCTTGTCCATGGACGCAACGCACTGGCACGTCTCAAGCGGAGAGGGGTGAGTGCGGTGGTAGGAGATCAGCTCCTTGATGGTGACATCGGCTTCCGCAAAGGCCTTGTCGGTCGCCTCGCGTTCACCAACCTCCCAGGTGAAGATATGATTGTGATGCTTGCGCGGTCCATGCGCGCCCTCTGTTTTGCCTTCAAGGTCCGGACGCAACACAGGTGCATCCGGATCCATTGACTTGAAGGGATCGGTCAGGACGGGAAGTTCTTCGTAGTCCACTTCCACAAGCTGGATGGCATCGTCGGCGATGTAGCGGTTTTCGGCCACTACAAAGGCAACTTCCTGATTCTGATACAGAACCTTGCCGTCGGCCAGTACCATCTGCACGTCACCGGCAAGGGTCGGCATCCACGCCAGATTGACGCCCTTCAGGTCTTCCGCTGTCAGAACAGCAATCACGCCGGGCAGCTTCAAGGCTTCTGAAGAATCGATTTTCGTGATCTTCGCATGAGCATATGGGGAGCGGACAAAATCGCCGAACACCATACCGGGCAACTTCAGATCATCGACATACTGGCCCTTGCCCTGTGTGAAGCGAATGTCTTCCACACGCTTGCGCTTGCAGCCCATGCCTTCCAGGGCGGCCTCGCGCTGTTCCCGTGTCGGGGTCATGTCGTTCATTCTGCAGCCTCCTGGAATTCAGTGCCGTTCAGCTTGGCCGCGGCATACTGGATGGCCTTGACGATGTTCTGATAACCGGTGCAACGGCAGAGGTTTCCGGAGATGCCCATGCGGATTTCATCTTCCGTCGGGTTCGGGTTTTCCTTCAACAGTGTGTGCGCCCGAAGGATCATGCCCGGCGTGCAAAAGCCGCATTGCAGCCCGTGCATCTGCCGGAACCCTTCCTGCAGCGCCGACAGCGTTCCGTCCGCATTGGCCATGCCTTCGATTGTCGTGAGTTCGGCCCCGTTCGCCTGGACGGCAAACATGGTGCAGGACTTCACGGACATGCCGTTCAGTTCCACTGTGCAGGCTCCACAATGGGAGGTTTCGCAACCGATATGGGGTCCGGTAAGGCTCAATTCTTCGCGAATGAAATGGATCAACAAGGTGCGCGGCTCAACAAAGCGCTGCACCTTCTTGCCGTTGACGGTCATCGTGACCGGTATTTGCTCGATATCGCTCATATGTATCTCCCTCGAACCCATTCAGCGTCTGGCACGTGTTGCGGCTCTGGCCAATGCGCGCTGCAGCATCACACCAGCCATTTTGGTGCGGTATTCCGCAGGCCCCCGACCATCGGACGCCGGTTCGGTGATGGCTTCCGCCGCCGAAACCGCACGGGCAACCGTCGGCGCATCAAGAGCGGAGCCGGTCAGGATCTTTCCGGCTTCCTGCGCAAAAAGCGGCGTATCGGCGACATTGGTGAGCGCGATGGAGCACGAGGAGACCGTATTGCCTTCAAGGGTCAGAACCACGGCCGCGGCGGCTGTGGCATAGTCTCCAACCTTGCGTTTCAGCTTTTCATAGGCATAGCCATGCCCTGCGGGCGGCACCGGAATCCTGATTGCCGTCAGGATTTCTTCCGGCGCAAGCGCGGTGAAATAGGCCGCCTCGTAAAAATCACGCGCGGCAACCTCCCTGTCGCCGTCCGGCCCGGTCAGAATGTAAGTCGCATCCAGGCATTGCATCAGCGCCGGCATGTCGTTGCCCGGATCACCGTTTGCGACATTGCCGCCAATTGTGCCGAGGTATCTGATCTGCGGGTCGGCGATAAGAAGGGACGTTTCCCGAATGATCGGCAGTTTCGATGCCAGCAGATCCGATCCGATCAGTTCGTGCTGCGTGGTCATTGCGCGAATGGTGATCGTTCCGCCGTCGTCTGAAATGCCCTTGAGATCTGCGATGCCGCCAAGGTCCACCAGATGCTCGGGCGCAGCCATGCGAAGCTTCATCATCGGGATCAGGCTGTGCCCGCCCGATAACGGACGCGCTTCATCGCCGTGACTGACCAGGATTGCAACAGCTTCCGCCACGGACGATGGCCGGTGATAGGTGAATGCACCAGGTATCACGTCTTTCTCCTCCCTCTGCCGGCCTCCTCAAGGCCGAATGCCGATCCTCTCGAACAGCGAATTGATTCCACCGTCGACCGGCCACGTTTTCTCCGGGTGCAACAAGCAACCGGACGGTTCACGTTTGAAAAGGGTGCGGAACTGTGCGGCGCACACTCAAGAACGGGTGCACAAACGGCCTGCAAGACCACACGGAAGACGTGTCATCTTGCACGAACTGCGGCAGTAAAGCTGACACAATCCACGACCAGGAAACGGAAATTCGAAAAAAGACGCTTTTGTTACAGATACTTGAAATTCGGATCCTGATTACGGGCCTCACCAGCATAAGTGGTGTCGCATTCGTTCAGGATTGCACGAACGGCGTGTTTTCCAGAAGGAGACGCACTGCAACACGCCGGATGCAGAGCAAAGGAACACACTTATTGCGCTGCAGCAGGGTGTTTCTGTCCGGCAAGCCCGTGCGAATGGTTTTGGCCAAGAACCTTCAGACGCGCTTTCACCCGTCCCCAACGTGACCGGCTGACCGGAACGCTCTGGGCCGCGTGACCTGCGAGAATGAGCACTCCGCCGTCACCGGATCGCTTGTAACTGACGACATGGCTGAGGTTGACGATGTGACTGCGATGAACCCTGTTGAAGGTTCTCGGATCAAGCTGCTGTTCCGCCTCGCTGATGGAGAGCGGACAAAAGAACTCCCGAGTGCCGTCGTAGAGCCGCGTATAATGGGCATCCGCGTGAATGGCATATATGTCCAGAACGCTGATCTTGCCTTTCTGGCCGTCCCGCTCGATGGGCAGCGCCCCTTTGCCCAGAGGCTGGCCAGGCCGAACCGCTTTCGCAGCTGCCTGCAAACCGGATGCGGATTTGCCCGTTGGCAGAGCCCCTTGAGGGACAGCCAGGTCCGGTGTCTTCGGGGTGTTTTCGCGCGAAGGACCCGCGGGATCGGCCTGCTCATCCTGTGCGGGAACAAGAGCCAAAAGAAACAGGCCCGAAACCAGAAACGCGACACAGGAAACGAGAATGGCCAGCATTCCCGGACTCAGCGCCGGAGCAAGAACACCGGTGGCAGGCTGAAGCGTTTCATAGGTCAACCCGGCCATGGCGGTGTAATGCATTGCCGAAATTGCTAGCGCCAGAACCGCCGCCGAAAAGACGAGAGGCGGGCGGCGCCCGAGGCCGAACAACAGCCACATGGCAAAGCCAGCAGCGTTGAAGGCAATCAGGAAGCTTGCAAACACATAGGCCGGGTCATGCGCCATGCGCAGCGATCCATGCAGAGCATACATGCCCAGATAATGCATGGTGCAGATCCCGCTTCCCATGACAAAGGCGGATAGCCCCAGACGTATCGGCGTCAGGCGCGCATTGCTGGCGGCGAAAACCGCAATGCCGACGACGAGCACACAGACGAGAAACGACAACAACGTCGGCAGCACAAGAAAATCAACAGCCACCGGCAATCGCGCTGCGAGCATTCCAACAAAATGCATGGACCATACGGCAAGCGCCAATGTCAGTGCGGCTCCAGCAAGCAGGAACCGCCGGCGCGGATCCACCGCACTTCGAACCTGCACGGCAAGGTTCAAGCCCACAAAGCTGCCCTGAAAGGCCATCACCAAGGACAACGCAACAAGCCAGGGCTCGTGCATCACTGACATACCGGCTATCTCCTCCCAGCAGCCGCCGCCGCAATGAGCGACGGGTTCCTCCGGATGAGATGATAGGGGAAAGAGAAATCTGCATCAAATTGCGTGTGGAACCGACACCGCAAGAGATAGCGGTCGGAGGAATTCGAAAGATTCAAGAGGATGAATGGCGGTGAGGGTGGGATTCGAACCCACGGTACGCTCTCACGCACGGCGGTTTTCAAGACCGCTGCCTTAAACCACTCGGCCACCTCACCATGCCGGCGCCCTGGAGGCCCGACTGTGCAAACCGTTTCCTTTGTCTCAATCGGAAAGTCAAGCCGGAATCACGGGGAGGAGGTTCCAGCAGAAGAAATCGTGTGGATGTAGGGGGATGCGATCAGCCTTGGGATGTTCCTGCGTCGGTTGCTAACAGGGGCAGGACGGGCAGTGCGAAGCGCAGGAACATCGCCAAAGGGCAGGGGCCGCCGGTCCGGTGTCGTGGGCAGGGTTTTGAACCGGCGGCCGAAGCTGGAGGTGGGGTCCAGCATTGCTGTGACAGGGCGGTCATCAGCAATGAGTTCACCCTAGGCGGATTTGACAGGGCAGAATGTGACCTACGTCACAACTCACCCGAATGACGATTTCTTTCCACCTGTGTTTTTCGCGCAACAGCTTGCGACAGGCAAATTGACGCAGTTTTTAGTCATATATTTCAGCGCGTTACATCGTCAGCATGGTCACGCGGAGGCCAATTGCCGTTCGAAAGTGGTGGAGAGTGGAAATTGGGCAACGTCACGGCCTCGACGGGCAGTTTACTTTGAAGTAATAAAACTACGCTTTAACAAGGGCATATGCGGGATGTGCAGCGGGGGCTAGCGCGTCTTGCGGGGACTGATCAAATGATCGGAACAATGCCTTGAAAACCGGTGCGGACCGAACCACGCGCCGGAATGATCGCGTGAGCTGCGGGGCCGCCAGCGCGTAAGTGAGTAGGACGGCAGTATGCAAGGGACAGGCGGGAAATCTTGCCAGGTGAAAAACCAGGTGGCAGGAACGTCTTCAGGGGAACCGGCTGTGACGCTCGAGGTGAACTCGCGTCCTGCACGAAAGCTCAGCGCCCAGTTGCGCACGGGGTTGATCGTGGCCGCAGCTGTTTCAGCCGTTGCGGCTTGCAGTTCCACTCCACAACAGAAATCAAAGTTCAGCCCGGAAAAATATGGTGTCAAAGGCAGCCCGCGCATGGTCGCGGAAGGCCAGCCTGTCCCGAAGGGTGGCGGACGCTATATCGTCGGCAAGAAATACAAGATTGCCGGCAAGTGGTATTATCCCAAGGAAGATCCGGACTACAAGAAGACCGGCCTTGCTTCCTGGTATGGCCCGACTTTCCACGGCCGCAAGACAGCTAATGGCGAAGTTTTCGACCGTAACTCCCTTACAGCTGCGCATACGACGATGCCGCTGCCATCCTACGCCCGCGTGACAAACGTGGAAAACGGTCGCTCGATGATCGTGCGTGTCAACGACCGCGGACCGTTCCACGGCAACCGGGTTATCGACCTGTCGGAACGCGCTGCGACCATGCTTGGCACCAAATCTGCCGGTATCGGCAAGGTAAAGGTCGAGTATGTCGGCCGTGCACCGCTGCACGGACAAGACGAAGGCTTCCTTTTGGCCTCTTACCGTGGGCCGGGTGCGGTAGAACCCGGTGCGACAATGCCGGGCACAATGCTGGCACAGGCCGAACCGCAGCAGGTCGTACCTCAACAGATCACACCTCAGGTCACCTTTGGCGCAGTTCCCGCACCAAGCGCACGTCCGTATCTGACAACAGCGTCATCCACGACCGCGTTCCGGGCGCAGCAAACGACGCTAAAGGTTGCTTTCGATCCGGCACTGGCATTCGAAGCCGGCAAGCCGACCATCGAAGTTGCCTCAAACAATCGTTTCGAACCAGTTGAATCGGCCTATTCGCCGACGGGTCTCGCCCCAGCGGAAGGCACACTCGGCGTATTGCGCGTCCCGGCACCGGGAACATCTGCCGGTCTTGTTTCGGGCAGCGCAATTTCGTCATTTGCTGCGAACCGCAGAATTTCCGGTGCGCATTCGCTTCTTGCAAATGCCTCGGCCACGGGCCTTTCAATGCGTGAGCTGGCGATCAAACTGGAAAACGGCGGCTAAGCGGCGAGGAAGCCGGATGTTGCCCGGCATCGTTCCACAGCCGCGCCTGTTTCTATGAATAGGGCAAGCGGTTTTATGGCGTCCGCGTATTCTTTATCCGGAGTGACAAGGTTCTGCCGACGCTTGTTGAGGCGAGGGGCACTTTCAACCCTTTTTGTCGTTGCGGGTAGCGCAATCCCCGGCCAAGCCGCCGAAACCATCGTGACCAAGGCTCCGATGGCGTTTCTTTACGAGCCCGGTTCGGGCACGATCCTTTTCGCAAAGGAACCGGACCGAGCTTTTGCCCCGGGCTCTCTCGTCAAGGTAATGACGGCCGCCACGGTGTTCAAAGCCCTTGAGGACGGCGCTCTCAAGATCGATCAGACCTGCAAGGTGAGTGAACATGCCTGGCGGACGGGCGGTGCTCCGTCGGGACGCGGCGCAACAATGTTCGCCGCCATCAAGTCCGACATATCGGTCGAGGATCTGCTCAAGGGATTGCTGGTTCACAATGGCAACGATTCTGCCATCGTATTGGCTGAATGTCTGGACGGATCGGAAGAAGCCTTTGCGGTGCGCATGACCGAGCTGGCGCAATCCATCGGCATGAAAAACAGCCGCTTTGGCAACCCCACCGGTTATGCCGAAGTGCCAAGCCATACCACGGTCCGTGATCAGGCAAGACTTGCGGAATATATTCTGGAGAGCTTCCCGGATCGTTATCCGATGTTCTCGATCCCCGAATTCACCTGGAACAAGATTTTTCAGCGCAACAAGAACCCGCTGCTTGGAGAAATCAGGAATCTTGACGGGCTTGGCGGCGGCCAGGACGCCGAATCCGGCTATTCCGGCCTGGGGTCCGTGGACCGGAACGGCCGAAGGGTCATTGCGGCAGTAGCCGGTCTGTCTTCTGACAAACACCGGCTACAAACGCTCAAGGAAGTCATCGAAGGCGCCTGGGAGTACTTCTCCGTTCAGACCCTGTTTTCTGCAGGCGATGTCGTGACCGATGGACGCGTTTTCGGCGGAGTTTCAAGCAGTGTGCCTCTGATCTCCGAGAAAAGCGTCGACGTGTTGCTTCCCCGCGGCGGCACTCTGGACTACCGGATTCGCGTTATCTACAACGGCCCGCTTCCCGCGCCGGTTCAGGCTGGTGAGAAGGTCGGCGAAATCCGTGTGATCGGCAAGGACGGGATTGTCTACCGCTCTCCTCTTGTGACCGGCGGCGCTGTTGCGGAAGGCACCTTGATCGGCCGCGCACTCGACGGCCTGCAGGAATTGCTGTTCGGTTGGATCGGCTAAACGGTCCACAACGATTGCAATTACTGTTAAAGCCGGTGACAAAGACCAACAAGAATTAAGCGGAGCCGGGAACGGGTGCCAGGACATTTCATTACCTTTGAAGGCGGCGAGGGTGCCGGAAAATCGACGCAGATCGCCCGCCTGAAAACCTACCTGGAAGACCTTGGACTGTCTGTCGTGGTGACGCGGGAACCCGGTGGCTCGCCGGGCGCTGAAAAGATCCGTGCCATGCTGCTGTCTGGCGGAGCGAAGGATCTGGGCCCGCGTGGCGAAGCCATGCTGTTTGCAGCAGCCCGTGCGGATCATGTCGACACCACCATCAAGCCGGCGCTTGAGCGGGGCGACTGGGTGCTTTGTGACCGCTATGCCGATTCGACCTGGGTCTATCAGGGCGAAGCAGGTGTTGACCGCGACTATCTCAAGCTTCTGGAAACAGCTGCGGTTGCCGGTGTTTATCCTGACCTTACAATCCTGATCGACGTGCCGGTGGAAATCGGTCTCGGCCGGGTGGAGGAACGCTCCCGGTCCGATGACAGCGGCGGACCTGACCGGTTCGAAGGGGAGGAACTCAAGGTTCATCAGCGCAGGCGCGACCTGTTTCTCGAACTCGCAGAGACGGAAGCCTACCGGTTTGCCGTCATAGACGGATCAAAAGACCCTGCCGAGGTTGAAGAAGCCATTCGAAATGCCGTGCGAGAAACTTTTGCAGGCGACCTGAGCCTGGACGTCTCGGCGGCAGACATTCCAGAAGAGGCTCATTGATGGCCCGAGCCAATGAACCGATCGACATTCCCGAAGTAGATGCTCTTCCGGGATATCCATTGCCGCATGAACGTGATCGTCTGATCGGACACGCCAAGACGGAACAAGCCCTTCTGACGGCCTACAGGTCCGAGCGGCTTCATCACGCGTGGATCCTGGGTGGTCCGAAGGGTATCGGCAAGGCAACACTTGCTTTTCGTTTCGCTCGGTTCGTGATTGCAAATCCTGACAGGTTCGGGCCGCAAGTTGCTGCCGCGCGCGACCTTGCCGTTTTGCCGGACCATCCGGTTGCCCGCCAGCTCAAGGCAGGTGGACATCCCAACGTTCTTCATCTGCGGCGCCCCTGGGACGAAAAGTCGAAACGATTCAAGGCCGACCTGCCGGTGGATGAGGTTCGCAGAACCGTTTCCTTCTTCGGCACAACCGCATCGGCGAAAGCCTGGCGGATCTGTATTGTCGATGCCGCGGACGATATGAACATCAGCTCCGCCAATGCTCTTTTGAAGATTCTGGAAGAACCACCGCAACGGTGCCTGTTTCTGGTGTTGAGCCACGCCCCGGGGCGTCTTTTGCCCACAATCCGCTCCAGATGCCGTCGCCTTGACCTCGATCCCTTGAGTGAACAGGAAATCGGGCAAGGGCTGCAGGATCTGACCGGCAATTCGGTTGCCACGGCGGACGATCTTCGTGAACTGGCGCAGACCGCCGATGGCAGCCTGCGCTCCGCCATTACGCTGCTCTCCGGCGATGGACTTGCTATCGCCAAGGGGTTTCGCCAGCTAGCCGACCGGCCGCACCAACTTGACCTGGCCGCGGTCCACTCATTGGCGGACCTGGTCGCCGCACGCGGTCAATCAGACAATTGGGAGAGCTTCCAGCACATCGTGCAAATCTGGTTGCATGACCGCATGCGCCGGGACCTAACAAAAGGCGTGCGCAACGCGCATGAGATCGTCGAACTGTGGGAAAAGATGAACAAGGCGGTCCGTGATACCGACGCGCTTAATCTCGACAAGAAACAGGTCGTGCTGGATTTCTTCTTCGCTTTGCGCGCCGCCTGACGCGATGCACGAAACGGCACTGCTCTGCCGACACGTGCCGGAAATCGTCTGAAGCCATCGTTCGTGACTTGGGCAAGATCCGATTCTTTTGTTAAAAGGCGGCTGCAACACCTATATGCGCCTTATCGATCAAACACATTCGGGTCCCCCATGCTTGTCGACAGCCACTGCCATCTCGATTTCCCTGATTTTAACGGCGAACGCGCCGACCTGATTGCGCGGGCCAAGGAAGCCGGTGTGGAACTGATGGTCACCATCTGCACCCATATTCGCAAATTCGACCAGGTTCTTGCGATCGCGGAAGAGTATCCGGAAGTCTATTGTTCCGTCGGGACCCATCCACATAACGCCGGCACGGAACGCGGCATTCCGGCAGAGGAAATCGTGCGGTTGGCGAACCACCCCAAGGTGGTGGCCATTGGCGAAGCCGGTCTTGATTACTTCTATGACAAGGCACCGCGGGACGCACAGGCAGAAGGCCTGCGCATCCACATCGACGCAGCCAGGCGCACCGGTTTGCCTCTGGTCATTCATTCACGTGACGCAGACGACGACATGGCCGCCATCTTGCGCGAAGAAATGGGGAAGGGGGCCTTCCCCGCCCTATTGCATTGCTTTTCGTCCGGCCGCGACCTGGCTCTGACCGGTATAGAACTCGGCCTGTATGTTTCATTCTCCGGTATTTTGACCTTCAAACGCTCCGAAGAGATCCGCGAAATCGCTCGTGAATTGCCGGCAAACCGTTTACTGGTCGAAACCGATGCACCTTATCTTGCGCCGCAACCAAAACGCGGCAAGCGCAACGAACCGGCCTACACCGCCATGACTGCAGCGGTTCTGGCAGAAACGCGCGGCGTGTCCGAAGAAGAGATCGCGCGCCAGACGACTGACAATTTCTTCCGCCTTTTCAACAAGGTGCCCAGCTCCAACCACCAGACCAAAGCAATTACTTCATGACCTTGACGCTGACCATTTTAGGATGCGGCTCGTCCGGAGGCGTCCCACGCGTCGGCAATGATTGGGGCGATTGTGATCCCCATGAACCGAAAAACCGCCGCAGCCGCTGTGCGCTTCTTGTGGAAAAGCGTGTGAACAACAAGTGCACAACCGTGTTGATAGACAGTGGACCAGACATCCGGGCACAATTGTTGGCTGCCGATGTCAAACACCTGGATGCAGTGCTTTACACCCATTCCCATGCCGATCATCTGCACGGTGTAGACGATCTGCGGGCGTTCTGGGTCCAATCCGGTCAACGAGTGCCGGTCTACATGGACAAAGCAACCACCGACAGAGCCCTCACTGCATTCAGCTATTGTTTCGAAACACCGGCAGGGTCCAATTATCCGCCCATTCTTGACCGCCGAGACTTGCAGCCGATGCAGCCGGTGACCATCGACGGAAGCGGTGGCTCAATTACCTTCGAGCCATTTGAAGTGGTTCATGGGGAAATCAATGCGCTCGGATTTCGCATTGGCGACGCAGCCTATATCCCCGATGTCTCCGACATTCCGGAAATCAGCCTCAATAGACTGAAAAATCTGGATATTTTGATTCTGGATTGCTTACGTCGGAGACCACACCCAAGCCATTTCTGTCTGGCGGATGCTCTTTCCTGGACCAGCAGAATCGCGCCCAGGCGTGCCGTTTTTACCAATCTTCACAACGACCTGGACTACAAAACCCTGTCAGCGGAACTTCCTGAAACCATAGAACCTGCCTATGACGGAATGCTTCTGACATCGGAAAACGCCGAAACCGGCAGAGAAAGCGTTCTTTCGTCCGATGGCTGGTAAGCCACGTTACAAGCCTCCGACCGAAGACCGGCTGATCAAATCTGCGCTTCACTACCTGGAACGCTATGCAACGTCCGCCGCCAATCTTCGCAAGGTTCTTGAACGCAAGGTATTGAAAGCCTGCCTGAGCCTTGAACTCGATCCGGCTGAATATTCGGAGCTTATCGACCGCGTCGTTGAGAAATGCGTCCAGACCGGTCTGGTCAACGACAAAACCTATGCGGAAACCAAGACAGCCGGCTTGCGGCGCCGAGGTGGCTCAACCCGAAAGATTGAAGCGCAACTCACAGCCAAGGGTGTCGACAGAGCCACAATCCAGACGGTGCTGGAACAAGACGAGCGCACCGACGAGGAAGCCGCACGCATATTCGCCAGACGCAGACGGCTCGGGCCATACAGGACCACACCAACTCGAGAAGACAGGCGTGACAAAGATCTGGCTGCCATGTGCCGTGCCGGCTTTACCTACGACGTTGCTCGTAAGGTGATCGATACGGACGCTGAAAACTGAAGCCATCAATCCCATGGAAGAGCTCAACAAGGAGTGCTCGCCAGAACGGACCTGAGACATGAACAGAAACGCGCGGTCAAACGTAATGCCTAAGGCCTTGGCAAATCACGCCAAACACCACTCACAATAAATGTTCCATAATATTTATTATGCGATTTAGATGTATAGCAGCCATTTAGTAATGCGACACTTGGGCCAGTTAGAGATGCGACACTTCCCGTCCGTCTGACGCTGGTCA
>NZ_BAAGIB010000009.1:0-89034 GCF_054658235.1 Roseibium sp. LAB1
GCATCTTGGCGACGTCGAGCCTGACATCCAACGGTCCACCCAAACGACGGCAATGCCACACGAAGAAGAGCAAAAACTAACCTAAGCATCACAACAAAACCAAAAAAGCCCCGCACAAATAACTGGCGGGGCTTTTGGCGTCTCTAAACCACCACTGAAACCTAAGCCGTCGCCGGCAAGAAACGGCCCAAGGTCGACATCATCTTTTCAAGCATATCTTCCTTAACGATAAGCGGCGGTGAAAGCGCGATGATGTCTCCCGTTACGCGGATCAGCAATCCCGTCTCAGAACTTGAAACAAAAACTTCGTAAGCCCGTTTGCCGGGCGAACCCGCGCGGGACTCAAGTTTGATCCCAGTAGTCAAACCAATCGTGCGCCGCATCCAAATGAATGAATGCGGCACGCCTTTGAGCTACAGCATCCAGGTCGTAATTCCCGGGAAGAAAAGCAGGATTGCCAGGACGAAGAGCTGCAGCACGATAAACGGCAGCAGGGCTCCATAGATGTTGCCGAGCGTAATGTCCGGTGGCGCGACGCTTTTCAAGTAGAAGGCTGCTGGTCCGAATGGGGGGGTCAGGTAGGAGACCTGCATGTTGACTGCGAACAGGATGCCGAACCAGATCGGATCGTATCCAAGCTGGACAACGATCGGTACGAAGATCGGTAACGTCAACAGAGCGATCCCGATCCAGTCCAGGAACATGCCAAGGACGAGGAGGATCAGCATCATGAACAAGATGACGACCACTGGCGAGGAGTCGAGACCAAGCATGACGGCTGAAACAAACCTGTTGCCTCCCATTAGGTTATAGACACCAACCAGAACGGCTGCCGCGATCCCGATCCATATGATCATGCCGCAGGTTTCCAGCGTGTGAACCAGACTTTCCTGCAACATGCGGGTGTTCAGTTCCCTGCGCAGCAGAGAAATGATCAGCACCGATGAGACCCCGAGTGCGGCGGCTTCGGTGATGGAGGCAATACCTCCGTAGATCGAGCCCAGAACCGCCACCACGATAAAGACTGGCGCGATGAGGGACCGGATAGCACTGCCAATGGTTTCCTCAGCCCGTTCTTCCACGGAAATTGGTGGTCCGAGGTCCGGATTTCGGACGCAGCGGACAAGGACATAGGCGATATAGCAGCCGAGCAGCATCAGTGCGGGGGTGACGGCGGCAACAAAGAGGTCGGCAATGGACACACTTGCCACAAGCCCATAAATGATCAGAACGATAGAGGGTGGCATCATGGTCCCAAGCGAACCGCCTGCACAAACGACCCCGATTGACAGGTCGCGGTCATAGCCGAGCCGCAACATCTGGGGCAATGCCAGAATCCCCAGAAGGACAATTTCACCACCGATGACGCCGGACATGGCGGCCATCAGGGTGGCAACGATCAGGGTTTGAACGGCGACACCTCCAGGCAACCGTCCTGCGAGCACGCGCATTCCGTTGAAAAGATCCTTGGCAATCCCCGATCTGTCGAGCAGTGCGGCCATCAGGATAAACATTGGAATGGCGACGAGAGAGTATTCCGTGATGAAACCGAAGATGCGGGCGGTGACCAGCGGAAGTGCATTTCCGCCGAACCAGCCGAACGTGAATATAAGTGCAACGAGTCCTGTCACCCAGGCCAGAGGCTGACCTGTAAGCAGCAAAACGAAAATGCTGCCAACAAGCAGAAACGTGCCGTATTCAATTCCCAGTTCGTTGAGACCCATCTCATTTGCCTCCGCGTTCGCTGTAGGCAGCGTCATCGCCGCGGATTGCCTTGATCAGATGCATCAGGGTCTGAACGAACATCAGGCACACACAGATCAGGATGATTATTTTCAGCAGCGCCGGTGTCGGCGGGTTCCAAGCCGTTCCCGTGCCTTCCAGATGGATTTCGCCATTGGGCCTGTGAGTGGCCTTCCAGGCCATTGTCGCGCCTGCGTATCCGAGACCTGCAAAGAAAATCATCGCGATCACAGAATTCACGATGTCCAGCCATCGCCGGACCCCGGGCGAAACCGTGTCATAAATCATGCGTACGCGAATATGCTTGTCGCGGGCGAGCGCTACGGGACCGCCAATCAGGAAGATGGCCGCGATCAGGAAGGTCGTGCTTTCGTGCGCCCAATAGGTTGGGCTGTCGAAAACATAGCGGGCGATAACCTCATATACGCTGATGGCAAACGCCAGAAAGATGGCCCAGGAAAAGAGCTTGGCGGACCCGGCAATGAGCCGGTCGAGGCCGGTTCGCAGGTTGGCTTGGCCATTCTCTTCCAGGTCACTCACGTCCGGACTGTCCGACATGGCTTCTTCTCCCGTCGTGCGGTTGGCAAACTGTTGAGGGAATTGGGGGATGGCTACCAACCTTGGCTGGCAGCCGCGATCCGTCATCTCGCTTCACCCGGCCCGGAAGAAAAACAAGGTCAGGTGAAACAAGGTCATGCCGCTCCCGGGCCCTTGAGGCCGGGAGCGGCTGCGTTAAAGGGAAGTTGCCCAGATCAGAGCTGGTTCCGGCCCTTCAGATAAGCGACCACCGCATCGTAGTAACGCTGGGTGAGGTCGTTTTTGCCGGCCCAGTTTTCCCACTCTTGTTGAGCGATCCTGCGGAACTTTGCCCGCTCGTCGCCGGACCAGTTGACAATTTCGATCTCCGGGTTTGCCTTCGCTTCCTCGACCGCGGCCGCATCGAGTTTGCGAACGGAGTAAACGTGATCGAAAATGAACTTGTCGACGGAGGCGTTCAGGATGGCCTTGAGGTCGTCCGGAAGTTCATCCCAGATTGATTTGGTCATCGAAATGTCGATCAGCGGCAGGGAGTGAAAGCCCGGATACAGCGGATAGTGGGCAACGTCATTCATGCCCTGAGACTGATTGGTTGCAAAAACCGTGTAGTCGGCCGCCTGGACGACGCCCTTGTCGAGAGCCGTGAAAACTTCGGAACCCGGGAGGGCAACCGGAGACGCACCTGCCTTGGAAAAGATCTCGTAGACCATGCCTTCCGGTGCGCGCATCTTGACGCCCTTCAGGTCTTCGACGGAGCGGATCGGAACGCTGGAGACGAAAGCTTCCGGCTCGGTCGCCGCGGCTCCGATGAAATGGACGCCATAGGGCTCGACCAGTTCCGCGTAAAGCTCATGACCGCCACCGGATTGCATGAACCCGATCAGTTCGAAGGGGTCACTCCAGGCACCAACCAGGTTGCCCATCATTGCAAAGGCGGGGTCCTTGCCGGCGAAATAGCTCGGGTCGGTCAGATGGCCCTGCAGGATGCCGGAGCCAACAGCGTCAAGCGTATCGGTATGCGGTACGACGGCACCAATCGGCAAAATCTCGATCGCGATCCGGCCTCCTGACATTGCCTCGACGCTTTCAGCCCATTTCTGCTTGTTGATAAAGCCCGGTTCACCGGCAGTTTCGGAAGTCTGGAAAGTCCAGTTGTAATCGGCTGCCATCGCCGCAGCTGGTGCTGAAAGCACCGACAATGCAAACAAGCCTGTGAGAATTCCGGTCTTCAGCGCGGACAAGCTTCCAAAAGGCCCGACGTTCGCCGACGTTTGCCTGATACGGTTTGCAAGGCGCTGAAATTGCACGCCGCCGCGCGGCGCGTTCATGTCTTCGCGAGTTCTATTCGATTGCATGTTTTCCTCCCACATACATCGCCACTTTGTTGGTTCTCCCAACGCTAGGCGTTTCACGTTACGCGGCCAGGAACCAAACGTGACAGGTTAATTCACGCATTCCATTTGCGGGAACCCGCAATTTTAGTGTTGGTGTGGACCTGGCTGTCAATGGATATGCCGTGCCTTGTCAGCGTCGCAGCTGTCCGCGGCGACGATCTTTGGGGGCAGCGTTCAGGTTTTCCCCTGACAGGAGGCGGAGCAGGCGCTTCAACCGGCAGCAGCTGCGCGTCGATTAAACTGGGCCGTTCTGCGAGAACCTGGTCAATAGCAAAACACCCCGGAAACGAATGTTTCCGGGGTGTTTTGGCGTCACGAGTTTCGCGGGACGAGCCCGGTCTGTTGCGGTGATTACATCCGCGTCGTTGATCTAGGCTTCCTGCAGCTCGGCAGTTTCCTCGTGCTGTACAAGCGGCCGGTTGCCCGAGAGCTTGCGCACCAGCACGTAGAACACCGGTGTCATGAAGATGCCGAAGAAGGTCACTCCGATCATGCCGGAAAAGACTGCCACACCCATGGCGGCCCGCATCTCCGCGCCGGCACCGGTTGACAACACCAGCGGCACGACGCCCATGATGAAGGCCATCGAGGTCATCAGGATCGGCCGCAGGCGCAACCGGCTGGCTTCAACTGCCGCTTCAACGGGCGAGCGGCCCTCGAATTCCAGTTCCCGTGCGAACTCCACGATCAGGATCGCGTTTTTCGCCGAGAGGCCCACCAGCACCACCAACCCGATCTGGGTGAAGATGTTGTTGTCGCCCGCTGTCAGCCAGACGCCTGTCAGGGCAGCCAAAACACCCATCGGAACAATCATCACGATCGCCACAGGCAGCATCAGGCTTTCATACTGGGCGGCAAGCACCAGGTAGACCAGAAGCAAGGCCAGCGGGAAGACGAGGAACCCGGAACTGCCGGCAAGGATCTGCTGGTAGGTCAGGTCGGTCCATTCGAAGGCGATGCCCTTGGGCAGGGTTTCTTCCGCGATCCGCTCAACCGCGGCCTGGGCCTGGCCGGAGGAATAGCCGGGTGCCGGGCCACCGTTGATGTCTGCCGCAAGGAAGCCGTTGTAGCGGGTTGCCCGTTCCGGCCCGGTGGTCGCCTCCACCTTCAAGAGAGCGGAGAGCGGGATCATCTGGCCCGTGGCGGAGCGGACTTTCAGCTTGCCGATATCGTCGGCATGCGCCCGGTACTGGGCATCGGCCTGTACCCGGACACTGTAGGTGCGTCCGAAGGCGTTGAAGTCGTTGACATAAAGCGAGCCGAGATAGATCTGCAGCGTCTCGAAAACATCCGTTACCGAAACACCGAGCTGTTCTGCCTTGGTTCGATCAAGGTCTGCGTAAAGCTGCGGCACGTTGATCTGGAAGCTGGAGAACAGCCCCGCCAGTTCAGGTGTCTGATAGGCCTTCGCCAGGAAGGCCTTGTTGGCGGCATCAAGCGCCTGATATCCGAGCCCGGCCCGATCCTCGATCTGCAGCTTGAAGCCGCCGGTCGTGCCCAGGCCCTGGACAGGCGGAGGCGAGAACATGGCGATGAACGCGTCCTGGATGCCGCCGAATTTCTGGTTCAGCTGCATGGCGATGGCGTTGCCTGACAGCTCCGGTGACTGGCGTTCCTCGAAATCCGTCAGGGTGGCGAAGACGATGCCGGCGTTGGACGAGTTGGTGAAGCCGTTGATCGACAGGCCCGGGAAGGCAATGGCGTGTTCGACGCCTTCCTGTTCCATGGCGATCTCGCTCATCCGGCGGATGACATCTTCGGTCCTGTCCAGCGTGGCGGCGTCCGGAAGCTGGGCAAAGCCGATCAGATACTGTTTGTCCTGTGCCGGAACGAAGCCGCCCGGTACGGTGGTGAACAGGCTGTAGGTCGCCCCCGCCAGCACCATGTACACCAACATGACAATGGTCTTGCGGGACAACAGGCCGCCGACGCTCTTGCCATAGGCGTTGGAGCCGGCGCCGAAGGCCCGGTTGAAACCCCTGAAGAACCAGCCGAACAGGAAGTCCATCACCCGGGTCAACCAGTCCTTGGGCGCGTGGTGATCCTTCAGGAGAAGGGCAGCCAGGGCCGGGGACAGGGTGAGCGAGTTGATGGCCGAGATCACGGTAGAGATCGCGATCGTGAGTGCGAACTGACGGTAGAACTGGCCCGAGAGCCCCGTGATGAAGGCAAGAGGCACGAACACGGCCACCAGCACCAGCGCGATGGCAATGATCGGGCCGGAAACTTCCTTCATGGCCTTGTAGGTTGCCTGGCGCGGGTTCAGTCCGTTCTCGATGTTTCGTTCAACGTTTTCCACGACCACGATCGCGTCATCGACCACGATGCCGATGGCCAGAACAAGTCCGAACAGGCTGAGTGCATTGATGGAAAAGCCGAAGACATACATGACACCGAAGGTGCCGATGATAGACACGGGAACCGCGATCAGGGGAATGATCGACGCACGCCAGGTCTGCAGGAACAGGATCACGACGAGAACCACCAGCACCACGGCTTCAAGCAGCGTGTCGACGACCTTCTCGATGGAGGAACGCACGAATTTCGTGGTGTCGTAGACGATCTCGTATTTGACCCCATCGGGCATGGCGACCTGCAGCTCGTTCATGGTCTCGACCACAGCGTCGGAGATCGCGATGGCGTTGGAGCCGGGGGCCTGGAACACGGGAATGGCGACGGCGGGCTTGCCGTCGAGCAGGGAGCGCAGGGAATAGTCGGCCGCGCCAAGCTCGATCCGGGCGACGTCGCGCAGCCGTGTCACTTCACCGTTTTCACCGATGCGGACAATGATGTTGCCGAATTCTTCCGGGGTCTGCAGACGGCCTTGCGCGTTCACGCTGAGCTGTACGTCGACACCCTCAAGATTGGGCGAAGCGCCGATGATGCCGGCGGCAGCCTGCACGTTCTGTTCGCGGATGGCGTTGGTGATGTCACTGGCTGCCAGATTGTGTCCGGCCGCCTTTTGCGGATCGACCCAGACGCGCATGGAATAATCGCCCGAGCCGAAGACCTGCACCTGGCCGACACCCTGAAGACGGGCCAGCCGGTCCTTGATGTTGAGAACGGCATAGTTGCGCAGGTAGGTGATGTCGTAGCGATTGTCCGGCGAGGTCAGGTTGACGACCATCATCAGGTCGGGTGAACTCTTCACCGTGGTCACACCCAGATTTCGAACTTCCGCAGGAAGGCGTGGTTCGGCCTGGGAAACGCGGTTCTGGACAAGCTGCTGCGCCTGGTCGGGGTCGGTGCCAAGTTCGAAAGTGACCGTGAGGGTCATGACACCGTCCGAGGTCGCCTGGCTGGACATGTAGAGCATGCCCTCGACGCCATTGATCTGCTCTTCCAGCGGGGTTGCCACCGTTTCGGCAATGACTTTCGGGTTGGCGCCAGGATAGGCGGCGCGCACGACAACGGATGGCGGCACCACTTCGGGGTATTCGGAAATCGGTAGCGCGCGCAGGCCGATCAGGCCGGCGATAACGATGAGGACGGACAGCACACCGGCAAAGACCGGGCGGTCGACGAAGAATCTCGAGATATTCATATCCAGGCCCTTTCCGGTCGGAAATCGGGGCAACAGGTCCCCGGCCGGTGGCGAGGCCACCGGCGATCATGACTTGAATTGTTGGGAAGGTCGGGTGGAGCGCTCTGCGTCCCACCCGTTCACTCAGTTTGCAGCGGCGACGTCGTTTTCCAGCTGCGGATCGACAAGCGCGCCCGAGCGAATGCGTTGCAGGCCATTGACCACGATCCGTTCACCCGGCTCGAGACCACTGTTGATGATACGCGCGCCTTCTGCCGTCCGGCCAAGGTCGACGGACCGGTATGCCGCCTTGTTGTCGTCGCCAACGACGTAGACATATTTCTTGTCCTGGTCCGTGCCGATGGCGCGTTCGCTGATCAGGACTTTCTGTTCCGGTCTGGGCTCACCCATGCGGATGCGCACGAACTGGCCCGGGATCAGCCTGCCGCCCGGATTGTCGAAGACGGCCCTGACACCAATGGTGCCGCTGACGGCATCTACCTGGTTGTCGACCAGCTGAAGCTTGCCTTTCACCGGGTGTCCGGCGGTTGCCGAGGTTTCGATTTCGACCGGGATCATGTCCAGAGGTGGCACGGCTCCGCCGGTGTCCGGCAGTTCCGCCAGGACCCGCGAGACAAGATCTTCACTTGCATTGAAGCTTGCATAGATCGGATCGACGGAGACAAGCGTGGTCAGAGCCGGTGATGCAGAACCCGCGGCAACCAGATTGCCGACGGTGATCTCGATCTTGCCGACACGGCCGGATACGGGGGCCAGCACCTTGGTGTAGCCGAGCTCCAGCTTGGCGGACCTGAGGGCTGCCCTCGCTGTTCTGAGGTTCGCCTGCGCCTCGGCGTAGGTGTTGCGGCGCTGGTCGAGCACGCTTTGGGAAATGGTCCGGTTCTTGATCAATTTGTTGCCACGATCCAGCTCCAGCTTGGCCAGGTTGAGCTGCGTTTGCGCCAGTTCGACCTGACCTTCTCTTTGGGCGACGGCAGCTTCATAAGGAGCCGGGTCAATGGTGAAGAGCAGGTCACCTGCTTCCACCAACGCGCCTTCGCGAAAGTCCACGGACAGGATGGAGCCGGCCACGCGGGAGCGGATCTGCACCCGGTCAACGGCTTCGAGCCTGCCGGAGAAATCTTCCCAAACGGTGATTTCGCGGGACTTGACCTCGGCAACGGTCACCGGCACAGCCGGGATGGCAACCGTGCCGCCAGCGGCCGTTGCCGGGGTGCTTGCCGGAAGGTTCATGATGAGGACAGCGGCTGAAACAGAGACAGCAACTGCCAGACTGGCGCCCGCCAGGGCCCAGCGCTTGCTTCGTGATGTCATTGGTCTCTCCTTGAAAGCCCTGCCGGAAACACAATGACCAGAAGGGCTTGGGTATTAATTCAATGAATGCTGACGGACTGCACGAAACTGGAAAACTGTGCGGTTACTGTCTCTTGCCAGGTCGAGGCCTGATCCGTCTTTCCGCCGTAGAGTGATGGCCAGCCTGCCCCGGCGGGGAGAACATGCTGGTGAACTTCAACGCCTGCGTTCTTCAGGCAGGTCGCAAAGCCGAGTGTTTCGTCTTTCAGCGGATCGTCCTGCGAGGTCAGGACGAGCGCAGGTGCGACGCCGGTCAGGCGCGAGCACATGCAAGGGGCCGCATAGGGGTGACACATGCCGGTGCTGAGATAGTGGCTCCAGCCATCGGCCCAGATATCCTTCATGCCGAACTCGCCGGCTTTCTGAAACGATGCGGAACCCATGAAGGGGTCGAGCAGGGGCGACAACAGGATCTGCCCGTCTAGTTCATCGGCGAAGTGATCCCGGGCCTTCAGGGCGACCGCCGCGGCAATGTTGCCACCAGCCTCGACGCCGCCGACCAGAAGCAGGGATTTGCGGTTCCCCAGACCGGCGCGTTTTTTCGCCAGATAGGAGAAGATCGAAAACCCCGTTTCCAGCGGCTTCGGGAAGACGCTGCCAAGCGGCACGTTATAATCCGGCATCACGACAATCGCGCCGGTTTCGGCGATGATATGCGCGACTTCGCTTTCCTGCGGTACAGTGCCTTGAAAAGCACCACCATGAAAATAAATCAGGACCGGTGGCGACTTGCTGTATTCGGCGCCCTGGTAGACACGTGCGGACACGGGGCCGATGGCCACCTTGTCGAGTGTCATATCCTTGATCTGCACCGTCATTTTCAGCGCCGTTCCATATCCGTTGATTAAGGGATGGCAGCGTCCACCAGCCCTCTTGCTTGTCCAATAGGTATTGTTGTTCCAACTCTGGAATAAGGGGTGTATTATTGATTTCACTATTCGAAATTTCGAATAATAAGCCTATTTTTTGATCAGGACGCCCAGAAATGGATCAATTGTCTGCCATGCGTGCCTTTGTAAGGGTGGTTGAAACGGGAAATTTCACGCGCGCTTCGGATTCCCTGCAGATGCCGAAGGCGACGGTCACCAACCTGATCCAGAATCTTGAAAAGCATCTGCAGACCAAACTGCTCAACCGGACAACGCGGCGCGTGATCGTGACGACCGACGGGGCGCTTTATTATGAGCGAGCCGTTCAGATCGTCTCGGAAGTCGATGAACTCGATGCCAGCCTGTCCCAGGCGCAAAGTACTCCGGGAGGGCGTTTGCGTGTTGAAATGTCCGGTGCCTTTGCCGACTGGTTCGTGATCCCGGCGCTTGGGGGGTTTTACGAAAAATTTCCCGATATCCGGATCGATCTGGGAATCGGCGACAGGACGGTCGACTATCTTGCGGAAAATGTCGACTGCGCCCTGCGCGGCGGCGCGCCTGCCGATCAGTCGCTGATTGCACGGCGGGTGGCGGAGGTTGGCCTGACCACCTGCGCGGCAGCATCCTATCTCGAACGGGCTGGAACTCCGGAAAGCCCGGCGGACGTGCAGGCGAACCACTATTGCGTCAACTATTTCGTAGCAGCCACGGGACGCACACTCCCGTTCACCTTCCGAAAGGACGGCGAGGAAATTCTGGTCGACGGGCGGTATCACTGCTCGGTCAACGATGCCCGCAGCTATGTCACGGCCGCCGTCGCCGGACACGGCATCGCGCAACTGCCGGACTTCATGGTGCGAAAGGAACTGGAGCGAGGGGACCTTGTGCCGCTCCTGGGCGAATGGTCCACCGACACCATTCCCCTTTATATCGTTTATCCGCCAAACCGGCACCTTTCGAACAAAGTACGCGTTTTCGTCGACTGGCTGGTTCGCCTGCTTGCTGATGTGCCAGCGCCGAACAACGCCTAGGCGGATGACGGAGGCGGTTCTCGTTCGGGATCAGATCCCGAACCTGTCCCGCAGCCGGTAGACGAGCACGGAGGGGGCCAGGAACCAGGGATTGCCCTGATAAAGCGGCCGTGTCGGGAAGGGAATGTTCTCGAAAGCGGAAGGGGACTTTTCCAGGCCGGCTGCCTTGCGTCCGATGCGCATGCCGAGATAACTCGCCATGCCGACGCCGGACCCGCAATAGCCGCCCGCATGGAACAGGCCCTTGTCTTCACCTGCGTGGGCGAGCGTGTCGAAGGTATAGCCGACAAAACCCATCCAGGCGTGGCTGATCCGCACGGAGGCAAGCTCGGGGAAGAGGGCGGTCATGTCGCGGTGGAGCTTGAGCGCGCTGTTGTGCGGGTCGGTTTCGCTCAGGGACACCCGGCCTCCGAAAAGGACACGCTTCCGGTCGGGTGACAGCCGGTAGTAATAGACCAGCTTCCGGGTGTCGGAGAGGACCCTGTCCGTTGGAAACAGCCGGTCGATCGTTTCGCCTGGAATTTCTTCCGTTGCGATCACGTAGGAGCCGATCGGGATCAGGCGACGCTGAAGCCAGGGTGAAAGCGGGCCGGAATAGCCGTTGGTCGCCAGAATGACCTTGCCCGCCTTGACGGGGCCATCGCTTGTCAGAACCTTGAAACCCGACGTCTCTCGTTCGAGCGACACCACCCGGCACTTGCCCCGCACCAGACCACCTTCGGCCAGAACCTTGTTCAAAAGCGAGGGGTGATAGCGAGCAACATCGATGCTGCAGTGATGGGGATAGACGATACCGCCGTGATAGGCGTCCGTGCCCAGCTCTTGCGCCATATCGTCTTTGGAAACCATGAAGGTGTCCGCCTTCCACACCGGGTGTCCGGCGGCGCAGTCCCTGGAAAGGCTTTCGTAGAGATGCGGCTTGTGGGCGCCGTGGAACCGACCGGTTTCCCGCAAGCCAAGCTCAAGTCCATCTTCCCTTGAAAGCTGGTGCATATAGTCGAGCGATGCCTGGCCTTCCTGGCAGAGCCGGGTGGCCAGGTCGTTGCCGTAACGTCCCGTCAGGCTGGAAAAGGAAGGCTTGAGGCTGGTCGAAAGCTGGCCGCCATTGCGCATGCTGCAGCCCCAGCCGGGGTCTTCCGCATCGAGAACCAATGTGCCGAGGCCTTCGCGCGCGGTCTGGAGCGCTGCATTCAGGCCGGTATAGCCGCCGCCGACAACCAGCACATCGACTTCCGAAGGCAGGTCGGTATCGGGAAGGGTGACTTTCGGAGCAATGTCCTGCCAATAGGGGGTCGTCTTGAAGTCGTCCGCAAAAAGAGCCTGTGTCATCGGTTCCCTCACGCCGCTCTCGTGTCTTCCAGGATCAGATCGGCGCCTTTTTCGCCAACCATGATCGCAGGTGCATTGGTGTTGCCGGAGGTGACCGTCGGGAAGATCGAGGCATCGACGACCCGCAGACCGACGACCCCATAAACCTTCAGGCGCGTGTCAACGACATTGTCTTCCGGCGTCGGTCCCATGCGGCAGGTGCTGACGGGGTGGAAGACTGTGGAACAGCGGCTGCGCACATCTGCCAGCATGTCCTCTTCAGTCTGGACACTTGGGCCGGGGGTGATTTCCTCGTCGATGACCGATTGCAGCGCCGGGCTCCGGGCGATCTTTCGCATCAGTTTGCTGCCTTCGATCATCTCCGTGAGGTCGCGATTGGTGCTGAGCGAGTTGGGGTGAATCTCCGGCATGTCGAACGGGTTGGCCGAGCGCAGGCAGATGTGGCCGCGGCTGGTTGGCCTCGTCGGCTGGAAGCCCAGCAGAAAGCCGGGGAAGGGGTCCGGGTTCATCAGCGGGCGTTTGCCCTTTGGTGCCTTGGTGTAGCTGACCGGCGAAAAATACAGCTGGATGTTCGGCCGTTCGCAATCGGGATTGCTTTTGACGAACCCGCCGGCCTGGTTGACGCTGAGCGACAGGGGGCCGCTGCGGGTCAAGACATAACGGATGCCCTGGGCGAGCTTGCCCCACCAGGGGTAAAGCTGCTGGTTCAGTGTCGGAACCCTGGAGCGGTAGAGATAATCCAGACCGAGATGGTCCTGAAGGTTCTTGCCGACTGCGGGACTGTGCAAGGTGGTCGCAACGCCTTTGGCCTGCAGGTCGGTACCATCGCCGATGCCGGACAGCATCAGGATCTGCGGGGAGTTGACCGCGCCTGCACTCAGGATCACTTCCCGGCGGACCCTGACGGTCTGTTCGGTGCCACCGCGACTGTAGACGACGCCTGTTGCCCGGCCGTTCTCGACGACGAGGCGGGTTGTGTGGGCTCGCGTCAGGATGGAAACATTCTGCCGTTTCCGGGCGCGGGAAAGATAGGCGCGGGCGGTCGACATGCGGAACCCGTTTTTCGCGGTTATCTGGTAGAGCCCGACACCTTCCTGTGTCTTGCCATTGAAATCCGGGTTTCGATGGAAGCCGGCTTCCTCGCTGGCGGTCAGAAAGTTTTCGCACAGCGGATGGACGTCCTTGTCCATGGATGAAACATAGAGCGGACCATCCCCGCCGCGATAAGCGTCTGCGCCGTTGCAGTTGGTCTCCGACCGTTTGAAATAGGGCAGGACGTCCTGCCAGCCCCAACCGGTGTTGCCGAGAGCCTTCCAGTCCTCGAAATCTGCATGCTGGCCACGGATATAGACCATGGCGTTGATCGAGCTGGAGCCGCCGAGCACCTTGCCGCGCGGCCAGTAGCCGGACCGGTCGTTCAGGCCGGGATCCGCTTCGGTGTGGTACATCCAGTTGAGGTTCCGGTTGTAGAAGGCCTTGCCGTAGCCGATCGGCATCCAGATCCAGAAATTGAGATCGGAGCCGCCGGCTTCCAGAATGCAGACGGTGTATTTACCGTCTTCCGACAACCGGTCGGCAAGCACCGAGCCTGCCGAGCCCGCGCCGACAATGACAAAGTCGAACTCCGCCATGAATGCTCCTATTGAGAGGTCTTGTCGCGCTGGATGAGAATCGAGAGCAGCGCCAGCAGTCCGGAGCCGACCATAAGCACGAAAGAGACAGCGTTGAGGACCGGCGTCGAGCCGACTTTTGCCATCCGGTCATACATGGTGATCGTTAGCGGTGCTTCCGAGCCGACAAGGAAAAGCGTGGTGTTGAAGTTTTCGAACGAGACCAGGAACGCAACGATGCCCGCCGCGATCATGGCCGGCCTCAGAAAGGGCAGCGTGATCGTGCGCAGGACCCGGACCCGGCTGGCGCCCAGATTGAAGGCTGCTTCTTCCATGGTCGCGTCGAATTTCTTCAGCCGGGCGGTGATCACCAGCGAGGTGATTGTCGCAATGAAGGAAAACTGCCCGAACACGACAAGCAGCAGGCCGGGCCGCAGGAACTCAAGCTCCAGGTCGAAGCTGTTTTCCATGTAGTTCGCGGTGTCGCTGGCCAGCACCAGAATGGAGATGCCGAGGATGACCCCCGGGATCACGAGCGGCAGGACCATCAGGATATAGAAGAAATTCTTGGCCGGAAAATCACCGCGGACGAACAGGAAGGCGTTGGTGGTGCCGACAAAGACCGACAGGGCGGCAACGAAGATTGCGATCACGAAGGAGTAATAGAGCCCCTGCAGCAGCCGCCGGTCATGGAACATGCCCAGCTTCGGTTCCGTATCGCCGAAGAACCAGTCCAGTGTGAAGCCTTGCCAGGGCAAGGCCGGAAACAGGCTGTCGTTGAAGGCGAAGGCTCCGGCCGAGATCAGTGGTGCTGCCAGGAAGATGAAGAAGGCGACGATATAGAGCCGGTAACCGATCAGGAACGGGGAGGCTTTCTTTTGCGCAAGCATTGTCTGTCCTCCTCAGCTCTTGGCCACGGTATTGGCGAGGGTTTGGCCGGAAAGCTTCAGCCCGAGCCAGATTACGACGGAGGTGAAGAGAAGCAGTAACATGCCGAAGGCTGCGCCTCCCTCCCAGTTGAAGCGCGTGATGAACTGGTTGTAGATCTGCTCGGTGAACCAGCTTGAATTCTTGCCGCCAAGCAGGATCGGCGTGAGGTAGGAACCCGCCGTCAGCATGAAGGTCACGATGCAACCGGCCACGATGCCGGGCATGGCATAGGGAATGATGATCCGGCGCAGCACGGTGAAGCCGTTGCCGCCCAGATTGTAGCCGGCCTCGATCATGGAATTGTCCATGCCGTCGAGCGTGGAAACCAGCGGCACGATCATGAACAGGATCACGGTGTAGACGAGACCGATGATGACAGCGATATCGTTGTAGAGAAACTCGACCGGCTCACCGATAAGTCCCGTCCAGAGCAGGAAATTCGAAATCACCCCGGTCTCCCGCAGCAGCAGGATCCAGCCGAAGGAACGGATCAGGTCGCTGACCCAGAGCGGGATCAGGCAGAGCAGGAACAAGCCGCCACGGGCGCGCGGACCGGCGATCTTGGCGATGTAATAGGCGATCGGGAAACCGATCAGCAGTGCGAGTGCCGTCACCAGCAACGACATGGAACCGGTCCTTAGAAGGGTGTTCCAGTAGATCGGTTCGTTGATGAAATCCAGGTAGTTGGCGAAGCTGTATTCATAAACGCGTGGGGCCACCTTCTCGCGGAACGACAGCAGCACCATGCCGATATGCGGCAGGATGATCAAAAGCAGGATCCACAGCGCGAAGGGCGAGAACAGCAGGATCAGCGAGAGCCGTTTGATGTCCTTGTTCTGCATCACGCGCTCCCCGAGCGGGTAAAGCACATGGCCTGGCGGGACGACCAGACAAGGCGCACGTCCTCGCCTGGTTTCAGGTCGTTGTTGCCGGTCACCGTCACATCGGATTCGATCAGTTCGCCGCTGCCGGTGCGCACCAGCACGCGGCTGTTGGCGCCATTGAAGAGCAGGCTGTCGATGACGCCGCTCATCTGGTTGTCGCCATCCGCCGCGGCCTGATCTGTCTCGGCAGCACGCACGGTGCGAATGAATTCCGGACGCACGAAAATGTCGACCTTGTCGCCATCACGGATTGTCTGGCCCGCACCTGCGCTGAAGCTCATGGACAATCCCTGATCCGTTTCGACCATGCCTCCGGTGGCGTCAGCGGATTTCACCGTGCCGGACCAGCGGTTGCTGTCGCCGACAAAACCGGCGACGAAGGCCGTCTTGGGCTGGTGGTAGAGTTCCTGCGGCGTACCGATCTGTTCGAACAGACCCTGATTCATGATGGCGACGTTGTCGGACATCACCAATGCTTCGGACTGATCGTGGGTAATGTAGATGAAGGTGGTGTTGAACTGGTGCTGCAACAGCTTCAGCTCGATCTTCATCGCTTCGCGCAGCTTCAGATCGAGCGCGCCGAGCGGTTCGTCGAGCAGCAAGACGTCCGGGTCAAGCACCATGCAGCGTGCAATCGCGATCCGCTGCTTCTGTCCGCCGGAAAGCTGGTGGATTTCGCGTTCGCCGACATCGGGCAGGGCAATCCGCTCCAGCACATCCTGCACCTTGCGCTTGATGTCGGCGTTGCCGACGCCTGCGCATCTGAGGCCATAGGCAATGTTTTCGTAGACGTTCATCATCGGGAACAGGGCCAGATGCTGGAACACCATCTTGACGTTGCGCCGGTTGGGCGGCACGCCGAGCACGGATTTGCCCTTGATCCGGATATCGCCGGAGGTGGGGTCCTCGAACCCTGCGATCATGCGCATCAGGGTCGTCTTGCCACAGCCCGACGGACCGAGAATGGAGAAGAACGAGCCGCTCGGAATCTCGAAGGAGACACCCTTGACGGCACGAAACCCGCCAAAGCTTTTGGCGAGGTCGAGACATTCAAGATCGTAGGCGGGGGAGGTGTGTTTCATGAATGCGGGCCAACTGGATAGGATCGGGGTTTGGAGCGTCGGGTGGTCCCGGCTGCTCCTCTCCGGTTTTTTGATTGTTTCGTAGACGAAGGACTGCCGGAGTGGCTCCGGCAGTCCTGGTACTGATCAGCCGCCTGTGGCTGCCTTGATCTTCTCAAGGGTCTTGCCTTCCATGTCTTCCACGCCGGGAGGAATGTTGGCAAAGAACTTGAGATTGTCGATGTCGGCTGCGGTGAAGGCCGCGTTGACGGCTGCCTTCTTGTCTTCCGGCAGCAGGTCGGTGCCGCCCTTGACCGCGGCAATCGCGCCGGTGCTTCCGGACATGATGGTCACGTTTTCGGGCCGCAGCACGAAGTTGATCCATTTGTAGGCGGCGTCATCGGCCTTGCCCTTGCGCGGCAACGCGAAGGTATCGATCCAGGCGAGTGCCCCTTCCTTCGGCGGAACGAAGACGATGTTCTGGTTCTGGTCATAGAGCTTGTAGGCGGTCGAATCCCAGGTTTCGGAAGCAACGATTTCGCCCGACAGCATCATGGCGGAGAGGTCGTCTCCGCCTTTCCAGTAGGCCTTGATGTTGTCCTTGCACTCGATCAGCTTGTCGGCAACCTTGTCCAGGATCCCCTGGTATTTCTCGAGGTCCGAATAGGCCGCGAACGGGTCTTCACCCATCGAGAAGGCCGTGCCGAGCAGGATGGTGCGCTTCAGGCGCATCGAGGTCTTGCCCTTGTAGGCAGAGTCGCAAAGATCCGCCCAGCTCGAGATGTCCGGTGCCTTGGTCTTGTCGGCCATCAGGCCGGATGTGCCCCACTGATGGGGAACCGCGTAGACCTCGCCTTCGATCGTCGTGTTCGCCTTCACGCCGTCGAGCAGCTTGGCTTCCATCACGTCGGTATCGATCTTGGAGAGATCCATCGGCTTGTAGATGTCATATTCCAGCTGGGCCGCATAGATGCGGTCGTGGCTCGGCTGGGCCAGGTCGAAACCCGCACCGCCGGTGGCACGCAGCTTGGCAATCATTTCCTCGTTGTTGGAGAAGGTGACTTCAACGTCGATGTCCGGATATTCTTCTTCAAATTTTTGGACCAGTTCGTCGGGGGCATAAGACCCCCAGGTCAACAGGCGCAGGGTCTCTGCCTGGGCAGAGCCGGCACCCGCAAGCATGGTTGCGGCCAACAGGCCGGTTAGTGTTGTTTTCAAATGCATGACGTCCTCCTGAATGCACTCAGCGTACTAACCGGAAAAAAGCCTAGGTTGGAATTGGCCTGCCAAATATATCCATTGCAGATAATTTAGCAGTCCAATTGACAGGACGTGCACCTTAGCTGGTGCAGCAATCCGGCAGGATTTTCTTGAGAACCTTCATGCCTTTGCGGATGTCTTCCTGTGCGGAACTGCCGAAGCCTAGGACAATGCCGCGCTGCGGTATCCGCCCCAGGGCGTAGCGTGAAAGCTGCACGGTGGTGATGCCGTGTTTCGCCGCTTCGGTGACGATCCTGTCTTCGTCGTAAGCACTCGACAAAAGGCCGACGGCATGAAAGCCGCTGCTGGTCGGTTGCAGGTCGATATCTCCGGCAAGGCCTGACGCCTCCGCCATCAGGGTATCGTGGCGGTGTTTGTAGAGCTGGCGCATGGTGCGGATGTGCGTTGCGAACATGCCTTCGTCCATGAATTCGGCGACGATCGCCTGGGTGACCGTCGGGACGCCCGCGAGCCACGTCAGGCAGACCCTTTCGAAGCTCTCCACCAGGCCTTCCGGCACCAGCACGAAACCGAGCCTGAGGGCCGGAAACAGGGACTTCGAAAAGGTGCCGATGTAGATCACCCGGCCGTGGGTATCGATGCTCTTGAGGGTCGGTGGCGGCTGATCGCCAAAGTAGAACTCGCCGTCATAGTCGTCCTCAACGATCATCGCGTCGGCTTCGTTGGCAGCCTTCAGAAGCGCCAGGCGCCGGGAAAGGCTCATGACGTGTCCAAGCGGCTGCTGGTGAGACGGCGTGACGAAGGCAAGCCGGAAGTACGGGGCCTTGGCGAGTCCGTCCTCGATGCAAAGGCCTTCCTCATCAACGGCGACCGGGATCGGCCGAGCTCCTATGGCAACAAAGGCATTGCGTGCGCCGATAGCGCCGGGGTTTTCAAACCAGACCGGCTCGCCCGGATTGACCAGCATGCCACCGACCAGGGAAAACGCGCGCTGGGCGCCGTTGGTGATGAATATTTGTTCCGGATCGCATTTGATGCCGCGGGAGGCGTTGAGCTGGCGGGCAATCGCCCGGCGCAGCGGCATGTAACCGAAGGGTTCGCCATATCCGGCGATGTGGTCGCGGTCCTTGCGCCAGTGACGGGCGGAGAGCTTTGCCCATTGTGCCATGGGAAAGGCATCGAGCGCCGGCAGTGCGGTGACGAAGGCCTGCGACTTGTGCGGCAGGCGCGAGCGCAAGGTGAAGTCCGGGATGGCGTGCCGGGTGGCGTGGGAAAGGCGCGGCACGACCGGGGTGATATCGCTTGCCTCCTGCGAGGGTTTCGGCGCGAGCCGGGCGTTCAGGGCCTCGCTGACAAAGGTTCCGGCACCGACCCGTGCTTCCAGAAGGCCTTCAGCAATCAGGCGGTCGATCGCGTCGATCACCGTCGTTCGGGAGACGCCTATCTCCTGCGCGAGGGTGCGTGTTGCCGGCATCCGGTCACCCGGGGTCAGGGCGCCGGTCAGCAGCAGGTCGCGCAAGGCCATGTAGAGCTGGATCGAAATTTTCTTTTCGGCCGTCTTGTCGATCTTGATCGACGAGAGCACAGCGCCGGCATGCCGTTTCATCGCATTCTCCCAAATTGGTATGAGAGTTTGCGCAAAACGGACCTTCTATCAAGTCCAATTCTGGATAAGGGTCGGTTTCGGAGCCAACCCCTATCCATCGGGACCGTCCGTCCAAGGACCTGATACGACGATGAAAATACAATCAATAGAAACATTTACAAATGAGTTTGTCTGCTTCGTCCGTGCAACTGCCGAGAACGGCGCGACCGGATGGGGGCAGGTTGCGCCTTACTATGCGGATATCACCGCGGAGGTCGTCCATCGTCAGGTCGCGCCCTACGCGCTGGGCGAAGACGCTTTCGACATCGAACTCCTGATGGAGATCATCCCGGAGCGGGAGCACAAGTTTCCAGGCTCCTATCTGCGCCGGGCGATGGGAGGGCTGGACACTGCGCTGTTCGACCTGCGCGGCAAGCTGGAAGGAAAGCCGGTGTGCGAACTGCTGGGTGGAACGCCGGGCAAGGTGCGGGCCTACGGATCGTCGATGAAGCGCGACATCACACCGAAGGACGAGGCCGAAAGGCTCAAGAAACAGCAGGACCTTTACGGCTTTGACGCCTTCAAGTTCCGGATCGGCGCCGAATGCGGGCACGACCAGGACGAATGGCCGGGGCGGACGGAAGAAATCGTGCCGACCATGCGCAAGGCCTTCGATGACGACACGGCGCTGCTGGTCGACGCAAACTCCTGCTATTCGCCGGCAAAAGCCATCGAGATCGGTCGGTTCCTGGAAGCCAACGGCATTTCCCACTATGAGGAACCCTGTCCCTATTGGCACTATGACCAGACCAAGCAGGTGACGGATGCACTCGACATCGACGTGACGGGCGGTGAACAGGATTGTTCGCTGGTGGACTGGAAACGCATGATCGATGACCGGATCGTCGATGTCATTCAGCCCGATGTCTGTTACCTCGGCGGCATGGTCCGAACCATGAAGGTGGCGCAGATGGCACATGAGGCCGGAATTCCCTGCACGCCGCATGCAGCCAACCTGTCGCTGGTGACGCTGTTCACCATGCATCTGCTGCGGGCCATTCCGAATGCCGGCAAGTATCTCGAATTCTCGATCGAGGAAGCGGATTATTATCCCTGGCAGTACGGCCTCTTCACATCGTCTCCTTTCGAGATTGCCGACGGCCACGCCACGGTAACGGACATGCCGGGCTGGGGTGTCGAGATCAGTCCCGATTGGCTGGCGAAATCCACTTACAAGATCAGCTCCCTGGAAGGCTAACGATGTCGGCAGCACGTGAACTCATTGCGGAATATCGGGCCACCGGCACGCTGAAAGCACTGCCGCTCGGCCATTTCATCGACGGCAGCTTCACGCAGCCGTCCCATAACCGGACCCTGGAAAGCTTCGATCCAGGACGAGGCGAAGCCTTTGCGCGTTTCACGGCCGGAACCGCCGGGGATGTCGATCAGGCGGTGCAGTCGTCAAAGACCGCTTTCGAGACGGTCTGGCGCGACATGGCGCCGGTGGAACGGTCGCGGATCCTCCTGAATGCCTCCCGGCTGATCCTGGCAAATCTTGATCTTCTGGCGGTGGCAGAAACGCTGGACAGCGGCAAGCCGCTGCAGGAAGCCCAGGGCGATGTGCGCGGTGCTGCCCGGACCTTCGAATATTACGCGGGGGCGTGCGACAAGCTGCAGGGTGACAGCTTTCCGCTCGGGCCGAATTACATCGGTTACGCCATTCACGAGCCGGTGGGCGTTACGGCGCATATCATTCCGTGGAATTTTCCGATCTCGACGGCCGCGCGCGGATTTGCGCCCGCACTGGCGGCCGGCTGCACCGTTGTGGCAAAACCTGCCGAACAGACACCGTTCACGGCCCTGCTTCTGGCGAAGATCCTGCACGATGCCGGACTGCCGGACGGTGTTTGCAATGTCGTCACCGGAACGGGGGTCGAAACCGGCGCTCCGCTGACATCTCATCCGGACGTCGACCACATCACCTTTACCGGTTCGGTCCAGACCGGGCGAGCCGTCATGAAGGCGGCAGCCGACGAAATCACCCGCGTGGTGCTGGAACTTGGCGGAAAGTCGCCGGTGGTCGTGCTGGGTGATTGCGACCGCGAACAGGCGCTCTCCGGTGTGCTTGGCGCGATTTATGAAAATGCCGGGCAGATCTGCTCGGCCGGGTCTCGTCTCGTGATCGAAAAAAGCATTCATGCGGAGTTTGTCGCTGAGCTGGTCAAGCGCACAAAGGCGTTGAAGCTTGGGCATGGTCTGGGCAATCCGGATGTGGGCCCGGTCAATTCCGCAGAGCATCTGGCCAAGGTGGCAGGCTTCGTCGACCGTGCAAGGGCGCGGGGTGCCGACGTTGTGACGGGCGGTGCCGTCGTGGCCGATCCGGAGAACGGCAAGGGCTGGTTTTATGATCCGACGATCGTCGACAGCGTGGCGGCAAGTGACGAGCTGGCACAGGAAGAGATCTTCGGGCCGGTGCTGACCGTGCAGGTGGCAGATGATCCCGAGCACGCGCTGGCACTTGCCAACGACTGCCAATATGGGCTGGTCGCCGGTATCTACACTTCCGACTTTGCAAAAGCCCATCAGCTCGCCCGCAAGATTGATGCAGGGCAGATCTACATCAACGAGTATTTTGCCGGAGGCATAGAAGTGCCTTTTGGTGGCAACAAGAAATCCGGTTTCGGCCGCGAGAAAGGTCTCGAAGGGCTCAAGAGCTACTGCAAGACAAAAAGCATCGCCGCCAGGATCGGCTAGGGTGCTGCCCATTTATGGGGTCACAGCCTGGAGCAGAGGTCAGCCAGCCGGATCGGACCGATCCGAACCTGCTCAAATATCCTGTATCCTCCCCTGGAAGGCCGGTTCGGTTCGCCGATCCGGCCTCTTTTTTCGAGGGAATGTGTTTCGGCAGGAGGTCTCAGACCGGAAAACTGCGACGCTTGAAGTACTCCCAGAGCGACCTGTTAAGCGTCTGCGTTTTCTTGATCGTCTCCCTGACGAGCGAGATTTCACGGGAGTTGATCGGGCTGGATTTGCCGTATTCGATCTTGTGTTTCTGGTCGCTGATGCGCATCAGAATAGTTGACGCATTGCGGCCTTCATTGTCGAACGAATAGATGCAATGATTGTATTTGTTTTTTAATTTCAATATTTTGTGCATGTCCCGTGTGAGGGCCAGCACCTCTTCCCGCAAATCCGGTTTCTGGGTATCCAGCTTGGCCAGGCGCTCGACAAGATCAATCCTGGCCCGCGACGTGTTGAGGGTCAGGAAGATCACCGTTGCAACTTCCTTGGAAACACCGGCGAGGCCCGCGATCATGTGGATCAGCAGGCTCTCCGTGTTGGTCCAGGTGTAATTCAACCGGCCCATGAGGGTCAGAAACGTCTGAAATTCATCCGTAATTTGAGACGTTTCGGCGGTGCTCATCGTCAAGCCTTGAAATTGGGTGGACGTTGCTCTGTCTGAAGGAAGATCGCAGCGGCTTCCGTTCTGTTGGAGACGCCAAGCTTTGAGATGATGTGATGAATGTGAAGCTTGATGGTATGTTCCGACAGCGACAGTTTGCCGGCAATGTTCTTGTTCTGGTGGCCTTCGGAAATGAGGCGCAGAACTTCGGTCTCCCGCTTTGTAAGCTTGCCGAACTGGTTCTTGGCTCGGGAGCGGTGCTTGCGCGGCTGTATGGCCGGGGCGGCCGCGTAAGGACGTTCGATTCCCATGTATTTGATCGCGTCAGCCGGCAGGTAATGTCCGCCGTTCAACATGAGGCGGATCGCGCCGAGCCAGAGGTCGATCCGCAGGTTCATCGGCAATACGCTCTTGATCAAGCCCTCGTGGAAATAGTCGCTGATGATCGAAGGGAAAGACAAATCGTCGTTGATCAGCATGCAAAGGTTTGCTTCGGGAAAGTTTTTCCGCAGGCAGGCTACGGACTCCTTGCGTTCGGCGCTGAATCCTTCGTCAATCAGGAAGAGGCGTTTTGAAAATTCCGTGCGGCGCTCGGAGCGATAGAGATCAATTTTTTGTCTGATGCGGACGAAACGTCCATTTTCTATTTCCCGGTCAATAACCCCCTCAAGTTCCTTCGGAAACTTTTCGGAAGCGCCAACATAATAGATCGAACCTTTGTTTTCGTAATCTACGCTTTCCATTACTATCACCCCTACATATAAGCTATAATTTAATAAGGACTCTATTTCGCTTGTACTTGCCTAAGCAGGACCAAGGAGAATCGTGTTTTGAAAATATTGAGTCGGCTTATTTTGCCGTCGGCTTTCGCCTTTTGGATTCAACGCAATAAAAAATATAATCTTGGTTATTCAAATCAAGGATAGGTGCCAGATTTGGAAGACTGTGTGAAAAAATATCGGTCGCCCAAAGCACAATATTATCAAAGAATTGTGCGGCATTCCCTTAGTCTGAATTTCTCCTCACCCATAACTTGTATATAACAAACTTACCCTAGGTTATATTAATAATTCGATTTATTTTTTGATCAAGTTTTGCTTTAAGTTATTCAAATTAGGCGCTTTTTCTGTGTTTCATCATTTACCAATTCCGTTAAATATGAACGAAACGTAAATGGTTAATATTTAGCTAAGATTTCCGGCTTATTGAATTCGTTCCGGTCTGACATTGTTTTCGTTGGCTGGAGAGATGCCAGATTTGCGTAATTCCTCGGAATGGGAATTCCCCTTTCAGGTTTTAATTTCCGGTCGAAGAGTAAATGGAGCGGCTAATCCTTCTTTGATTAGCTGATGTGGTTCATTTCGCCATTTTCCATTTGATCTGGGGCGGTAACGCCCCTCTTAACCACGACGGCTCTATGCAAATCGATAGAAGACGATCTGCCGAGCTGTCCGATCTGAGGACAGAACCATGAGCGAATACGTTTGGCATAAAAACGAGCTGAACATCGATAAGTCGTATAATCCGACTTATTCTCGTGAGTATAACACCAATTTTAACCACGAAACGAACATCGACAATTCGAAGAGCTACGAGTGGGAATACTCGGACGACGACAACACCCAGGATGTAAATAACCAGGTGTTCAAATATGTCGACAGCGACTTCGATCCCGTCATCAACGTTGATTTCGAGAACGGTCCTTCGGACGTCGACAACATTGACCTGGACATTGGCGATCATGCCAGTGTCGATGACATCCTGATTGCAAAGGGCAACATCGACTTCGATCCGGGTGATGACATCAAGGTCGAAGACGTCCTCAACGATGCGCTGAACGGTCTTGGGAACGATACCGGCCTCGTCATCAACAACAGCAACCAGCTGGAAGACAACGACCAGGCCACAGACACCTACGTCGCCAACGAGTCACCCTTTACGCAGAAGCTGACTGCGAACGGCGGCTGGGCTGAAGCAGACGACGGTCTGGCGTTCGGTGGTTCTTCCTTGACCGTGGACGCCCTCGATGACGCGACGGTGATCGGTGAAGTGATGGCTGCTGCCAACGCCGCCAATGCAGCCGAAGCGTTCGTCAACGAGCTGGTGCAGGGTGCGAACATCCTCAACAACTCGGTCGATACCACGATGGTTGGTGGCGATCTCTACACCGACAGTGTTGGTGAAGACGATCTCTAAGATGTTCGAAAGGCGCTGCGGTTTTCTGTTTCGGACCTGTTTCCGTAATCCCGGCTGCGCCCGTCTCCAAGTCAGAATGCGGTTCGATCGTCAGTCTTACGAGGCTTGGCTCACCGCGATGAACAAGGACTATTATCATGTCTGGTAAGCGTGGAACTCAATTCAATTACTCTGATTTCGATGCAGTCGATGACTCCAAGATCATCAACAAAGCCGAAGTGGTGATGAACTTCGAAGAAGGTTTTGTTTATGACGATGACGATGTTGTGGACATTGACCTGGAAGAATGCGCCGAAGTTGACGAGATGCTCGTGAGTGTCAATGGCAGCATCGACTACAGCCCCGGCGATGACATCACCGTTGAGGATATTCTGAACGAAGCACTCAATGGCGGTGGCAACGATACCGGTGTCGTGCTCAACAACAGCAACCAGCTGGAAGACAACGACCAGGCTGAAGGCACGACGGCGACCAACGAAGCCAGCTTCAACCAGACCCTGAATGCCAGGGGTGGCGATGCCGTTACCGACGACGGTATTTCGGCCGGTGGCTCCAGCGGTTCGGGAAGCATTGATGCTGAAATGAATGCGTTTGGCGGTCATGTCGGCAACTGGTTCGGCCATGCCGGGTTCCACGGCATGTCTGTTGACCTGGAAGGCAACCTGGAAATCGATGATCTCGGTTCCGGCAGCGTCAGCGTAATCGCTGACGACGATGCTCTGGTCCAGGGCATGAATGCGGCCGAAGCATCTGCTTCCAACGATGCGTCTGCATTCACCAACACCCTCGTGCAGGGCGAAAACATCCTGAACAACTCCGTCGACATGACCATTGTCGGCGGCAACATGGACAGTCTCATGACTGGCGAAGATCTCGGCTCCCTGAGTTGAGCCGGGTCACACCTGAATTGATTTTCAATTCCTGACAACAGCAGGAGGCGCGGAGCCCAGTCGCTCCGCGCCTCCTGGATGCGGCCTCTCGTATTCAAAATTCGCGCGAGTTTGACCGCGAATACGACCCATCACCCAGTTTTGGGGGCTGACATGTTTTTTTATGACGACCTTACGCGTGAAGCGATTTCACATTTTGTAGGAAGTTTTTCCATGTCTCTCGAGGAGGCTCGTGCCCGCCTCGAATATCTTGAATTCCGCGCGGCGCAGCTTGCTGCCGAAGAGGCCGAGCAAGGCGACACGATGAAGGCTCTGCTGACGATCAGGCCTGAATATCAGCTGCTCGACCTCAACCCGAATATCCATTACGAATTTACCGGTTACCAGTTTTACGACGACATTCCTGCTGTCCTGAACTTTAAAGAGTGGGACGGCATCGGCATGAGAGCAAATCTGACGCTGCCGCCGAATGATGGAACCTACAATCCCTATACCATCGCCCTGACGGGCGGTATCCAGATCATAACGTTTCACAGGGAGGTGCTTCCCAACAGTTTTGCCGTGGTGTCCCGGTCGGAAAACCTGCTGGAGGACAACGACTACCTGTCGAACACGGGCCTTCATTACCATTTCGATTATCATGCTCCATCGCTCATTGCCTTTGTTGATGCGCTGGAAGCGGCCGGAATTGCCGGCCGGTTCGGTTATTCGGAAGCGGATAATCCGGCGGGCAATCTGGAGGCGGCGATCACCAGCTGGGCGGACACGGTCGAGGCCATGCAGTCTGGTGCTCCGGGGGCGGGCCAACAGGTTCTGGCGATCGGAGAAGGTACCGGTCAGCTTTATCAGAACGGGGTCGTCGTGGAGGAAGCTGCCCGTCTCAACGATGTCATCGAGCGGCTGAAGGGACGTGCTCCCGATGAGGATACCGACGACCTATCCGAGGAGATGGTCTCCCAAGGGCCGCAAAGCGCTTCGGGCGAGACAGCCTTGCTGGTGGACACGGCCGGAAGTTCCGCATCGTTGCAAATTGGTGCGGGCAATAACACGCTGATCAACCAGGCGATCCTGGTGGATGTCTGGGGCAAGGCAGCGACCATAGCCGTTGCCGGCGATTTTTACGATCTGGACATCATCAGCCAGACCAATGTGCTGGCATCGCCGCATCTTGCGAATCCTGGCGAGTGGGCAACGGATCCGAGTACCGGTAGCTACAACATCGCGTCGATCTTCAGCACCGGTTCGGATCTGCCGGTGGATGTTGCGCCAGCGGGCAATCATGCCTTTTGGGACGTCACCTTTCACGATGGTGACATGACCTTCGTCAACTGGCTGACCCAGACGAACTATCTGGTCGACAACGACACTATCGTCTACCAGGAAGACGGCTCGGGCACGACGATCATGTCGGGCGGGAACGTTCTGACGAACGCTCTCAACCTGACGGAACTGAGCACCTTCTTCGATCTGGTCCTGATTGGCGGCAATTACTATTCGGCCAATGTGATCAGCCAGATGAACGTCCTGGTCAATTTCGATCAGATCATTGCCGAAGGATCGGAAGACGCTTTCGGACCACTGTCTGCACCTGACGATCAGATCGACAATCTGCTGTGGAACGAGGCCTATATCGTTTCCAGCTACAATTCTTCCGTCGTTGATCTGGATCCGGTGAGCGCAAACCGTATCGCAACAGCGGAAGAGGACGATCTCGGCGATGACTTCCTGTCCGGGCTCTACAGCGGGTCGGCCTCGCCCTTCAATCAACTGAACGTTCTTTATATCTCCGGTGATGTCTACGACATCAACTACCTTGAGCAGGTCAACATCCTGGGCGACAGCGACAGCATTGCCACGCTCGGGGTCGATGTCACTGACGAAGACACCAGCATCAACGGCGATTCAAACCTTCTGTACAACGCCGCTGTGATTCAGGAACCCGGCGTGGACAACGTCATCCGCGTGGGCGGCGAAACCTATTCGGAAGCCATGCTCTATCAGGCGGAGATTCTGACGGCAGATGTGGCGCAGCCGGACGAGGGAGCAGCGCATCTTGCGTCCGAAGCCGTGGTGTTTCTGGCGGACGGCATGCTGACCGATGCCGACAGCAACATTGAATCAGTCAATCTGAACCAAATGCCGGACGAGGTTTGTGTCGACCCGATGGCAACGATGGTTGCTTAGGGGAGGCAACGCATGACTATTTCCTACGATGTTGCCGATGGGCAGCGAACGCATCGTGCCGGAGAGCCGCAAGTCCTGGGCCCGGATACCGAAAAGAGCGATGCACGGCTCGTCGGTGCCGACGCCGTATCCGCGGCCGGGCCGGCCCTGAAGTCGGGGGACGTAAAGGCAAAACCGGCAAGCGGACACAAGTCCGGCTGGTTCGGTTCCGGCAAGGCAAAGGCCGAAAAGCCCGGATTTCACCGCCGTACTCCACCGCCGGATCTTTCCTCGGCGCTTGACAACGGCATCGCCGCCGTGCGGCGAAACCTTCTCATCGTGCTGCTGTTTTCCTGCGTTATCAATGTCCTGGTGCTGGCAATTCCGGTCTATCTTTTCCAGATCTCCGACCGGGTTCTGACCAGCCGCTCGCTCGACACCTTGGTGATGCTGACCACCGTTATCATCGGGGCCGTCTTGCTGCAGGCAGCCTTTGATGCCATTCGCCGGTTCATCCTGATGCGCACGGCGGTCGAACTTGCGTCGCAATTGGGGTCACCGATCCTTGCGGCCGCGGCAAGGGCTTCACTCAACAGCAATGGCAAGGAATATCAGATCCTGAACGACCTGCAGCAACTGCGGGGCTTTCTGGTGTCGGGTACCATGATGGCGTTTCTTGATGGTCCCTTCGCGCCGCTGTTCCTGGTGGCGATCTACCTCATTCATCCGCATCTGGGAATGATTGTCGGCGGAACTTGTGTGATCCTGCTCGTGATCGCGGTCATCAACCAGAAGATCACGTCCCGCCATTTCAGCGACGCCAACCAGAACCAGAGCAAGGCGAACCTGCACCTGGATGCCATGTCCAGAAACTCGCAGATCATCAACGCCCTGGCCATGATCCCGGAAGCCGTGCACCTGTGGGGTCGCGACACTGCTGCTTCGCTTCGTTCCCAGGTGAGTGCGCAGGACAGAAACATCGTCTCGGCCTCCATCACCAAGGCTGTGCGTCTCCTGACGCAGGTCGGCATGCTCGGCTGGGGGTCTTTTCTCGCCATCCAAGGCGAACTCACCGGCGGCATGGTGATTGCGGCCTCCATCATCGGCGGCCGTGCGCTATCGCCCATCGAAGGGGCAATCGAAGGCTGGAACCAGTATCTGCTGTCGCGCAATTCCTATGGCAGGATCTCGACGCTGCTGAAATCGTCACCGCTCAATTCCGAACGCCTCGTTCTGCCCAAGCCGCAGGGCCGGCTTGATGTCGAGCGTCTGCTTTATGTGCCCCAGGGCACCAAGCGGGTCGTGCTCAACAGCGTTACCTTCTCGTTGAAAGCCGGTGACTCCCTGGCAATCATCGGCAATTCGGGGGCCGGCAAGACGACGCTCGGCAAGATGTTGGTCGGCTCTATCCTGCCGACGTCGGGTGCGGTCCGCCTGGACCTGATGGACCTGCGCAACTGGAACCAGCGGCAGCTTGGTGAAAACATCGGCTATCTTCCGCAGGACGTTCAGTTGTTTCCCGGGACGATCAAGCAGAACATCGGTCGCATGCGCGAAGATGCCTCCGATGAGCAGATCTACGAAGCGGCTTGTCTTGCAGACGTGCACACCATGATTTCCGAGCTGGCGCATGGTTACGAGACGGTCGTTGCAGCCGACGGTGCGCCGCTGTCCGGTGGGCAAAAACAGCGGATCGCGCTTGCAAGGGCCTTTTTCGGCAATCCGCGTTTCGTCGTTCTCGACGAACCCAACTCCAACCTGGACACCAATGGTGACGAGGCGCTTGCAAGGGCAATGGCACACGCCAAGTCCGAAGGCATCACCGTTGTCGCGATCACGCAAAAGCCATCGCTGCTGAAATGCGTCGACCGGATCCTCGTTCTGGCCGATGGCTCCATCAGCATGTTCGGCTTCCGCAACGAGGTGCTCGAGTATCTCGCAGACCGGAAGAAGCAAAAAGCGGTTCAGCAAAAAGGATAAGCGCGGTCGGCCGGGAGGGCCGGATCAAGCCTGGGGGAAAACATGAGCAACGCTCTGACACAATACGAACCGATGGACTGGTATTCGGCAGTGCCGCGATCGATCTTCTGGCACACGCTGATCGGGGTCTTCCTGATGGTCTTTTTCATCGGTGGCTTTGCCGCCTGGTCGTTTACCGCGCCGCTGGCGGCTGCGGTAATCTCGAGCGGAACCTTTGTCGCGACTGGACAGAACAAGCAGGTCCAGCACTATGAGGGCGGGATCGTGAAGGAGATCCTGGTGCAGGAAGGCGCGCGCGTTAGACAAGGCGATCCGATCGTCCTTCTCGACGAAACCGTCGCATCGGCGAACGAGCGTCAGCTGGGGCTGAAGCTGGCCCGGCTGGAAGCGATCAACGCCCGTTTGCGCGCCGAATATCTCTGGCTGGACGAAGTGGAATTTCCAAAAACACTACTCGACAATAAGGATGACGAGGAAATTGCCACCATCATCGCTGGGCAGAAGCTTAGTTTTATCGGATCCCAGACCAAGCTGACGAGTGATATCAGAATTCTGGAAAGCACGATCGCTTCTCTCCGGCACCGGCATGACGGTTACCGGGAACAGCATGATTCCATGATCAAGCAGCTTGCGATCCTGAAGGAGGAGCACAAGGGCAAGAAACATCTTTTCGAAAAAGGCCTTCTGCTGAAGCCAACCCTGAATGCGCTTGAAAGAGCGATTGCCGAAGCGGAGGGGCAGATCGGGCGATTGGCGGCCTCCATGCAGGAAGCCAAAGCCCAGGTGCTGCAGCATCAAGAGCAGGTCAAGCAGACGCGGGCCGCCTATAACGAGAAGGTACTCGACGACCTGCAAGCCATTGAAGCAGAGCTGGACGCAGCGAGGGAACAGTCCCGCAAGGCGCGCAACGTTCTGGAACGGGCTGTCATCCAGGCTCCGGTATCGGGCACCATCGTGCGCATGCACTACCACACGGCCGGCGGGGTTATCGAAAGCGGCAAGACGATTGTCGAAATCCTGCCCACCGATGCGCCGCTGATCATCGAGGCACTGATTTCCAGAACGGACATCGACAGCGTTCATATCGGTCAGCCTGCCACGATCCGCCTGTCCGCCCTCAACCAGCGGACGACCCCGGTGCTGGAAGGCGAAGTGCAATATGTCTCGGCTGATGCGATCACCGACAACAGCACCGGAATGGTCCGAGAAGTCTATGTCACCCGCATCGGCATTGCCCCGGGTGAGCTCACACGGGTGCTGAACTTCGTTCCGACCCCGGGCATGCCGGCGGAAATCATGATCCAAACCGCCGAGCGGACCTTCATGCAGTATCTGACCAAGCCGATCGTCGACAGCATGTCGCGCGCTTTCCGCGAGGAGTGAGCGACTGAACGCAGCCTCCCCCGATGGGCACTGCCCGGAGTTTGAGGCTGCGCAGATCCCCTATCGAGGCTGGTCAATTCCGATTGTCTGATGTGGTCTTCAGGCAATGTCCGCCTTGGGCCGGTTCGCTTTCCGCGATGCGAACCGGCCTCTTTTTTGGTGCTGATGCCGGTTTGGGATCGATGGCCGTACGGAGGTGCCGTAACGAAAAGAGGGGTTGTCTTCGCAGGGCTTTCCGCCAATTATGAGGCCAGTGTTTCCGGGGTTGGGTCAAAGGCGGGAACGGATCTTTCATGCGATTGCGCCAAATGCGAAACCGGATCGGACTGGTGTTGCGAGCTTTTAATATCAACAGGTTGCCTGTCTGGTCTGTAGTGGCGTTCCTGTTTGTCGCCGGTGTGGCTGCTCATGCGGCGACGGATCCGTTTGCGGAACGGCGTATGGCGCTGGTGATCGGGATAGCCGGTTATGAGAATGCGCCCGACCTGACCAATACCACCAATGACGGCAAGCTGATTTCAGACACCTTGAACGAGCTGAATTTCGAAGTGTCCGAGCACTTCAATATCGGTCTTGAGGAGTTTCGTGAGCTGCTCGACCGCTTCGCCTTCGAAGCGGAAACGGCAGACGTTGCTCTCGTCTATTTTGCCGGACACGGGATCGAAGTCGGCGGGCGCAATTTCCTGGTCCCGTCGGACGCCAAGGCAGACAGCCGCCAGCAGGTTGCCGATACCTCGATTTCTCTCGACGATATTCTGGAAGCGGTCGACAAGGCGCGTCAGCTCAGGATCGTGATCCTGGATTCCTGCCGGAACGACCCGTTTGCCGATGTGGGCGGGCAGGAAACGCTGACCGTCAATCAGGGCGCCTATGGACGTGGGCTGGCGGCACCGTCACCCGAACGCGGCACCCTTGTGGCCTATGCCGCTGAAGCGGGGGCTGTTGCGCTGGATGGGGCAGGCGACAACAGCCCCTTTGCATCAGCGCTGGCCCAGACGTTGAAGATCCGGGATCTGGAAATAGGCCTCGCCTTCCGCCAGGTTCGCGACTCCGTTCTGAAAGCCACCGCCAATGCCCAGGAGCCGCACACCTACGGCTCGCTGTCCGGAAAGCCCTACTTCCTCGCCGGCGGCAGCCAGGAGGTCAACGTGCTTGCAGCAGTTGACCGCCGCAACGCCTGGGGACGTCTTGAGGTCAGCCAGGAAGAGCAGTTGCAGGTGGCGGCAAGGGAGGGTGACAGCAGGGCGCTGAAGGGCCTTGCCTATATGCGTCTCAACCCGAGCGAGGACCGCTACGATCCATCCCGTGCGGCAGCCTTTCTGGAAAAGGCGTCTGAAGCCGGCGACCCTGAAGCCATGTTCGAACTTGCCCGCATGTATGAACGCGGCATCGGTGTGGAGCAGGATGTCGACAAGGCACTCGCGCTGTTCCGCAAGTCTGCAGACGAGGGCTTTGCGGATGCCATCAACGATCTCGGGTTTCTCTATTATCAAGGTGGCCTGGGGATCGCGCGTGATCCCAAAAAGGCAATCGAGCTGTTCGGAAAGGCCGCCGATCAGCGGCATCCGGAGGCCATGTTCAATTACGCGGCCCTGATCGACGATGGTGTTGTTGATGGCAAGGAACCGGATGATGCGGCGGAATATCTCTATCGGGCCCTGCGCTCCGGGAACGAGGAAGTTCTGAGCCAGCTCTCGGAAAACCCGAAGATGTTCAAGGCCACGACACGACGCTCCCTGCAGCGCAAGCTGTCGGAACGATCGTTCTATACGGGGACGATCGACGGCCAGTTCGGTCCGCAGACCCAGCGTGGTTTGCGCAAAGCCTATGGGCTTTCGGAGTAAGGCGCGTCCTGTTCCCGGCCGGTGTTCGAATGCCGCTTTCCAGGCCGTTTCCGTATCGTCATGTGACGTTAGGTCATTTTTGACTTGTTCTTTTATTACAATGGTTTAAAATTGAAAAAGAACAATCAGAAGAAACAATTCGGGAAATATCAATCCCTGATTTCAACTTAGACAGTGCAGACGTTTTTCTAAGTCATTTTTCAGATTTTAGTTGTTTGTCCGGTAGCAGTCGTTGCGTCAATCGCGGTTGCTGCGCGTCTCGATTTAGTTGTCTCTGGCGATTTGTTCGATGTGTTTGAATATTTGATTGGAGGAACTCATGTTTGGAAGCAGATTTTGCGCAGGTGTAGCCGCTGCTGTGCTCGCTGGTCAGATTGTGACCGTTGCCGGTGCGCCGGCCTACGCGGTCGCGGTGCCGGGCGGCCGGGTCCTTGCTCAGGAAGATCCGTTGGGCGCGGTTCTCGAAGAGCTTCTGCTTGCCCAGTACAGCTCTTCCATGAGCCGTGAACCGTCGGGCCCTTCCTACGACGTCGATCGTCAGGAGCGCGATCCGAACCTGAGCGCGTCATATGATCTGGACGACCGGATCACACGCGGTGTTATCTGGATTATTCAGAACGGCAGCAACGAGTGCCACAGTTCCATCCGGCCCGAATACCGCTTCGACTGTCTGAGGAATGTTCTGGGACGTGCCGCCTCGACAATTGAAAACCGGCCCAACTATCGCGACGCGGCGCGGGAACTGCGGAGCCTTTCCCGCAAGCTCGATGGCATTGTCACGAAGTATCAGGACCGGAGCGCACCGCGCGCCGCGGTGGGACAGCGCAGCTATCGGGCCGTTTCCAAGGCCAATCTGGAACAGGCCAGCCGCGAAGCCTCGGCAGCCATCGACGAAAGCGTCACAACACTGCTGCGCTCGGCCGGAAACTCGGAAAAACGCAAGACGCATTACTCCCAGATCGCAACCGCTGTCGGGTCGACAAAGCGTCTGCTGCGGTCATGACCACGTCCTTCGGCTGGCGGGCCTATTGATCCGCCGGCTGCTGATCCGGGATCTCTTCCGGCGAGATGACCGGTGTTTCTCCAATATCAGGAGCAGGTTCAACCAGCTCCCGGTCTCCGACAGGTGCCGGGGTCAACACGCCGTCGCAGTCGGACAGACTGGCGGTTTCATCCGTGTCGGCGGAAACCCTGTCTTGCGACTTGGCGCCGGGTTCGACCCGGCAGTCGCCGGTCTTTTCCTGTGCAAGCGCGGTGCCGCAGACAAGTGTCAGTGCGGTTGCCAGTGCTGCGATCATTCGGACATTTTCGTGCAGGCGCATAGTGTCCTCCAATGGATTTGTCTCCATTGAAAACGCCCGAACCGCCATTGGGTTCAATTCAGTCACAATTGCCGGTCTCTCAAGAGCGGAGCCCAAGCGCCGGCTTTGCGTTCAAAAACCTGATCAGCCGATGGTCTGACCGGTCTTTGCCCAATCCGCCAGGAACTGTTCCAGCCCCTTGTCGGTCAGCGGGTGCTTGACCAGGGCCTTGATCGTTGCCGCTGGGACTGTTGCCACATCGGCGCCGATCAGGGCCGCTTCCTTCACGTGGTTGACGGTCCGGATGGACGCGGCGAGGATTTCGGTTTCAAAGCCGTAATTGTCGTAGATCTGCCGGATCTCCCGGATCAGCTCCATGCCGTCCGTCGCCATGTCGTCCAGCCGTCCGATGAAGGGAGAAATGAAGGTTGCGCCGGCCTTGGCCGCCAGCAGTGCCTGATTGGCGGAAAAGCACAGGGTGACGTTGGTCTTGAACCCTTCTGCCGTCAGTGCGCGGCAGGCCTTGAGGCCGTCCAGTGTCAGCGGCAGCTTGATGCAGATGTTGGGAGCGATCTTCGCAAGCGTCTTGCCTTCCCGCAGAATGGCCCCGAATTCGGTGGCCGTTACTTCGGCTGAAACCGGGCCCTCGACAATGGAACAGATCTCGCGGGTCACTTCGGTGATGTCCCGGCCGGACTTGAGAATCAGGGACGGGTTGGTGGTCACGCCGTCAATAAGGCCGAGATCGGTGAGGTCGCGGATGTCATTCACATCCGCCGTGTCGACGAAAAACTTCATGTCTCTCTTTCCGTTTGGAAGGGCAGGCTGGTTCTATCCGCGGATCTTGCGGCCTGCCTGCTGCAGCAGTTCAAATGCCTCATATCGCCTGGCGTGATAGGCGGCTGTTTCGGTACCGGCAGGTGCGTAGGTTTCTCCGGCTGCCGACATGGCGGCCATAGCGGCCGGAATGTCCTTTTGCAGGCCGCCGGCGACGGCGCCCAGCATGGCAGAGCCGAGAAGGACCGGTTCCGCAGTTTTGGGAGCGGCGATCACAAGGCCTGTCGCGTCTGCCAGAAGCTGACGCACCAGCGGGCTCTGACCCGCGCCGCCACTGACGACGATGGTGTCCGTCCGAATGCCCTTTGCGGCCTGCGCCTCGACAATCTGCCGGAGGCCGTACCCGAGCCCGCAGATGCCTGCGACATAGAGCCGGATGAGCGCGGCTACAGATGTGTCCATGTCGAGCCCTGCAATGACGGCCTTGGCTTCCGGATCGGCAAACGGTGCGCGGTTGCCGAGGAACTCCGGCACCACATGCAGACCGTCGGCCAGCTTTGAGACGTCCGATCCCTCTGGTGCAAGCCGCTCAGCTTCCGCTGCAAGCCACTGGTTGAGGCCAAGGCCGGCTTTCGTTGCCAGTTCGAGCGCCTCGCCGGAGGCGGGGTGGAAACGGACCAGGTGGTCGATGGCGGCACCCGCCGCCGACTGGCCTGCCTCGTTCAGCCAGAGGCCGGGAACCATTGCGGAAAAATAGGGGCCCCAAACACCCGGCACGAAGGCCGGTTCGGTTGTCGATGTCATGGTGCAGGCGGATGTGCCGAAGACATAGGCCATCCGGCTCGTCGCCGATCCGCCCGCTGTCTCGTCCCGCCAACCGACCGTGCCGACGCCGCCCGCATGGGCATCGATCAAGCCGGCTGCAACGGGTGTGCCTTCGCGGAGGCCAAGGTCGGCAGCCGCTTTAGCGCTCAAGCCGCTGCCCAGAGCCGTTCCGGCATCGACCACGGTTGTCCCGATGCGGGCAAACTCATCCCGGCAGAGTTCAGGCAAGCCGATGGACCGGAAATAGTCAGCGTCCCAGCGGCGCTCGTGGCCGAGATAGGTCCACTTGCAGGTGACCGTGCAGATGGACCGGGCAAGACTGCCGGTGGCCCGCCAGGTCAGGAAATCGGTCAGGTCGAAAAAATGTTCCGCGGTGGCAAAGATCTCGGGCCGGTTCTCCTTCAGCCAGAGCAGCTTCGGGGTTTCCATTTCAGGTGAAATCTGGCTGCCGACATAACGCAGAACCTCATGGCCACTGGCGTTGATGCGTTCGGCCTGAGCCAGCGCGCGATGATCCATCCAGACAATGATGTTGCGCTCCGGGTGGGCAGGGTCGCCCACCGGCAGCGGGCTGCCTTCCGGGCCGATGACCACCAGAGAACAGGTGGCATCCATGCCGATCCCGGCAACGTCTCCCGGATCTATCCCGGCCGTGTCGACCGCTTCGCGAACGGTGGCGGCAACGGCTTGCCAGATCTCGCTGGAAGATTGTTCGTAAAGGTTAGGCCCCCTGTTGAAGAGGGCGATGTCACGTTTTGCCGATGCAAGCAGATTGCCGGACTGGTCGAACAGACCAGCCCTGGCACTGCCGGTGCCGACATCAATACCAACCAGAAATTTGCTCATGCCTCAAAGGTCCACACTTTGCGGCAGGATGACAAGGTCCCGGATGGTGACGCCGCGTGGACGGCTGAGCATGAACAGAACGGCATCGGCCACTTCCCGCGGCTGCATCAGGCTGCCATTGGCAAGGGCTTCGTCCATCTTCGCCTTGGGCCAGTCATCCAGCAGGGCCGTCACGACGGGACCGGGTGCGACCGCGCCGACGCGGATGCCGTGTTCGGCGACCTGGCGGCGAACCGTGTGGACGAAGGCCTGCACTGCGAATTTCGAGGCGGTGTAGATCGGTTCCCAGACCACCGGCACCAGCCCGGCGATGGAGCTGGTGACGATGATGTCGCCAGTCTTGCGCTCCACCATATGCGGCAACACCGCGCGGATGGAACGGAAGGCCGCGTTGATGTTCAGATTGAGCACCATGTCCCACTGGTCCGGATCGCCGTCGACGACGCTGCCGCCGACATAGGCTCCCGCATTGGCGTGGAAGATGTCGAGATGTCCGGTCTTTTCGACGATCCGGTCCAGCATGCCATCAACGGCAGGCCCGTCCATCAGATCGATCACCAACGGAATGGCATCGGGTCCGAGTTCGTCGCAGATCGCATTCAGCCTGTCTTCGGCGCGGTCGATCAGGACCACCCTGCAGCCGGCCGCGAGCAGGCTCTTTGCGCATTCCAGGCCGATCCCGGACGCGGCACCCGTAATGGCCGCGACCTTGCCTTTGAGTTCATCGGTCATGTTAGAAATCCTTGACTTGAAATCCGGTTAGGCACGGCCGTGAGAGACACGGCTCTGGCGGGCGAGGCTGTCGACGATGACGGCAATCGCGAGCACGCAGCCGGTGATCATGTAGCGGAGCGAGGACGACATGTTCAAAAGCGTCAGCCCGTTGGAGATCGACTGGATGACGATGATGCCGAGCAGCGCCGACCAGGCCGATCCGCGTCCGCCGAAGAGGCTGGTGCCACCGATGACCGCGGCGGCAATGGCGTTGAGGTTGACGTCGCCGGTGCCGGCCTGCTGGCTGGCGGAAGCCAGACGTGCGGAAGACAGAACCCCGCCGAGGGCCGCCAGCAGGGAGCACAGCGCAAAGGAGGTGAGGTACGTGAAGGTGACGTTGATGCCTGCCCGGCGTGCCGCTTCCGCATTGCCGCCGACTGCCTTGACCGAACGCCCCCATTTGGTGCGCGTGAAAATGTAGTTCATGGCGACGACGAGCAGGGCGAACAGACCGAACATCCACGGCACGCCGCGTCCAAGGTTCAGATAGAAGACGGCAGCCTCGAAGGCGAGTGTGGTGATCAATGCCTTGAACACAAGTCCGCCAACGGAACCCGCCGACAGATTGGCTGCCTGACGCTGGCTGCGGTTGCGCAGCCCCATCACCAGAATGGCAACACCGGGCAGCAGGGCGACAGCATGCGATGCCCATGCGGGCATCATCAGAAGCTGGCCGAAATTCACCATGCCGGAGCCGTAGGGAAGGTTGATGGAACCGGTGGAGCCGAGCATGTAGAGCTGCAGCCCGAGAAGCGCCAGGAGGCCGGCCAGTGTGGAGACGAAACTCGGCATGCCAAGCTGGGTACGCAGCAGCGCATAGACCGAGCCGATGACAGCACCCGTGCTGAGCGCCGCGAGAATCGCCAGCGGCAGGGGAACACCCTGGTTCACCCAGAGTACGCCGATCAGGGCCGAGCCGACACCGCTCATGGAGCCGACGGACAGATCGATCTCGCCCAGCATCAGCACGCAGACGATGCCAAGCGCGATGACACCGACCGTGGAGCAGTCGAACAGCAGGTTCACAAGGTTGTTCGGTGTCACGAACAGCGGATTGAGGATGGTGAAGACCGTCCAGATGACAATGAGGCCGACAATGACGGGCAGGGAGCCGAGATCACCTGCCTTCACGCGGTCGATGAAGGCGCTGATGACGTCACTGAGGCTGCTTGCGTGCTTGACGCGCGTATCGCTGCGATCGAGCAACCGTGGTTCGGAAGCGGGGCCGTTCATGGTGGTTTCCTTGTTGATGCCGTTATGCCGTGGCACCTGCGGCCGCCCGTTTGCTGGCGCGGCGGGTGACGGCATTGTCGGTTGCGCCGGTGATGGCACCGACCAGTTCCTCGTTGGACGATTGCGGCGAGAACACCCCGTTGTTGCGGCCGAGCCGCAGCACCACGATGCGGTCTGCCACCGCGCGCACGTCTTCCATGTTGTGGGAGATCATGATGACGCCGAGCCCCTTGTCGCGGACCCGCTCCACCAGATTGAGCACTTCCGCCGTCTGGGCGACGCCAAGGGCGGCGGTCGGCTCGTCCAGCATTATGATCTTCGGATTGAGCAGCAGGGACCGGGCAATGGCAACGGTCTGGCGCTGGCCTCCGGACAGCGAGGCGATCGGTTCGCGCACGCTGGGGATCCGGGCTGCGAGCTCGTTGAGAAGCTCCCAGGAGCGCACTTCCATGGCCACTTCATCCAGATGCCAGGGACTGCGTTCCTGGCCCAGGAAGATGTTGGCGACGACGTCAAGGTTCTCGCACAGGGCGAGATCCTGAAACACGGTCGCGATGCCCAGGTGCAGAGCGTCGCTCGGCCCGTGCATGGTGACCGGCTTGCCTTCGAAGTGAATTGTGCCTGAGGTTGGCGCATGAACGCCCGAGAGCACTTTGATGAGGGTTGATTTTCCGGCACCGTTGTCGCCGACAAGGGCAACGACTTCACCAGGGTGGACGTCCAGCTCGATATCGGTCAACGCCGAGACTGCGCCGAAATTCTTGGAGATGCCCTTGAGGCTCAGGATCGGCTGCCGTTCTGCAGCGGATTGCGGGGAAGTGTCGGTCATCTTGTCCGGCTCATCGTTTCTTCGGGGTCCTCTGGATGGCCGCCCGGCCGAAAGGTCGGGCGGCCTGCTTGGGAGGAGGAGTTATTGAATGCCGAGTTCCTTGCAGCCCTCGACATAGCGGCCCGTGCAGAGTTCTTCCGCCGTCTGGATGCCCATATCGATGATCTCTTCCTTCAGGTTTTCACGCGTGACAACAGCCGGCACGAACAGTTCGGACGGCGTGTCGTAGAGCGTCGTCTTGGTTTCCGGCGTTTCCCCGTTCAGGAACTGCACGGCGACCTTGGCGGCTGCGGCAGCAACGATTTCCGAAGGTTTGGAGATGGTGTTGTACTGGTCGCCCGCGATGATCAGCTGAAGGGCGGCGATGGTGGCATCGTTGCCGGTGACGGGCGGAAGCGGATCGACGCCGGCGGCCTTCAGGGCGGCGATTGCGCCACCGCCGGTGCCGTCATTGGCAGCAACAATGCCGATGATCTGATCGCCGAAGCGGGTGATCTGGCCGCTGGCCCATTCCTGGGCTTTCGGCGGCGCCCAGTCCGGCGTGTCGAATTCGGCCAGCGTCTTGTACTTGCCGGTGGCGATGCCTGCGTGGATACCGTCCTTGATCAGACCTGCGGCGGCATCGGTTGGTGAGCCGTTGATCTGCAGCAGGCCGCCGGCTTCCGGCGAAACGCCGAGTTCTTCCAGGTGACGTACCAGGGATTCTGCAATCGCCTTGCCGATGCCTTCATTGTCGAAGGACACGTAATAGTCGGCTGTCTTGTCCGGGATCGGGCGATCATAGGCGATCACTTTCACACCCTGGCTCTGGGCAAGGGCGACCAGCGAGGCGGCCGCGCTGGAATCCACCGGGTCGAGCACGATCACCTTCGCACCCTGTGTGATCACGGAGTTGAACTGCTGCTGCTGGCGGGCGACGTCTGCATCGGCGTTCTGGTAGATCACGGTGCAATCCGGGCAGAGCTTGGTCATTTCCGCCTTGAAGCCCGGGAAATCGTGTTCTTCATAGCGGGTTGACGCCTGGTCGGGCATCAGAAACGCGACTGTCCCGGACGCAGCCTGGACAGCGGTTCCCTGCAGCAGGGCGGCGGCTACGATGGCTGCGCCGGCGAGTTTCTTGTTTATCGGGTTCATTTCAGTTTCCTCCATCAAAAGTCGGTCTGTCGGCCCCATCCTCGGGTGCGTTCAAGACCGGTTGGTTTCCTGAAAGACCACTGCTAATCTTGGTCGAGCATGATCGGGTCCGCGCAGAAACCCTGACGCTCCGGCCGCTGCAACGGCACGGGATGTCTTTTCGGGTTCCGGCGGATGACGGGATCTATCTGCCGCTTCGGTTAGTGGGTATTTCAGGACGATCTTGCCAACGCGCGGGGTTGCTCACCGCACTCCGCGCGTTTCTCGTCCGGACCGACGGGACTGCCAGCGTTTGAATGTCCGTCGATCCTGAAGTCCGGTCTTCCTCCTCTTCCTCCCGTGTGTCCGTGCGGTCTTTGCCGCCTGTCTGCCGTTTTGCCCCTTCGAGGCGGTTGGCATCAGTGGATCTTCTTGTCTTGTCCGTTTGCCGAAGCGCCTTCCCGTGAGGCCGGGGGCGGCGATGCCGGCTGGGTGTCTTCGCGTTTTTCCAGGTCTCGGACCGAGGCACGCACAATCAGGCTGGCATTCAGTACGGCCGGGGTCGCCGGGGCCTTGCTGTCACCCTCGATCCGCTGCAACAGCCGGCGCCAGGCGGTCTCGGCAATTTCGTCAACAGGCTGACGGATGGCTGTCAGGCCGGTGTTGCGGGCTGACATCCAGGCATAATCGTCGAAGGCGACAACCGAAGCGCGGCTTGGAATATCGATGCGGTGTTCGGCCAGAGCCGACAGCACGCTGAGCGTCGTGACGTTGGTAAGGGCAATGATTGCTTCCGGCAGTGGATTGCGTTCCATCCAGTCCAGAAGCGTTTTGGTTCCGGCGGTGATGTCGGAGCCGAGATTAAGAATGGTCGGGCGCTTGCCGGTACGCGCCTCGATGATGGCGGCAGCACCTTCCGTTCTTTCCAGGATCGGCGGGTGGTCGAGATCGGAAACGCCGATGGCTATGTTCCGGTGGCCGCGTTCCAGCAGATGCCGGGCAGCGATCTCACCGGCCTCGCGGTTGTCGATGGTCACCGTGTCGGCGATCGCACCTTCTGCGGCAACACGGTCGACCAGGACAATCGGCAGCATTGATTTTGCTTCCGTCAGTTCTGGCGGCATGGTGCTTGAGCAGGGCACGGCGATCAGTCCTTCCGGCCGCCAGGCAAGCAAGGCCTTCAGGCGTGAGGATTCCACGGCGCGGTCATTGTGAGAGCTGGCAACGATCACATCGTAGCCCTCCGCCGAGGCCGCGGTTTCCAGCCTGGAGACGATAGTGGCAAAGAAGGTGTCGGTGAGGTCTGGAACAAGAACCGCGATGATGCGCGTTCGGCCGGAGCGCAGCTGGGAGGCTGCCCGGTCAAGCTGATAACCAAGTTCGCGCGCGGCCTTGTGCACGCTTTCCTTCAGATCTTCGTTGACGGGTTTGCGCCCGGAAAAGACGTTCGAAACCGTCGCGATCGACACGCCCGCAAGAGCGGCGACTTCCTTGATTGACGGTTTTTTCCGGGACATCTGGCGGCGCCTCCCAACGCTGTTAAACGTTTTACAGTTAAACGTTTAACAGTGCGGTTTGAGGTTGGCAAGTGGAAAAATGGGAAAGGCATTGCAGTCCCTCTCCGAACCCCTTGGGAGGCATGGGTGCGGAGAGGGCTGAGCAAAGGGCGAAAGCGTGGTGTTAGCGCTTCCAGCCCTCTGTTTTCATCAGGGCCTCGGCTTCTGGTGTCTGCAGGAAGTCGAGAAAAGCCTTGGCTTGCGGGTCGGCGTCGGGCGAAAGCACGACGTTGACATCGCGCCAGATGCGGCGGTTCTGGTCCAGTTCGACAAGACGCAGAACGTCGGGGTTGTTGATTGGCCAGTTCGGCCAGGTGATCCAGGCATCGGCCTCAAGGTCCTTGAACGCCCGGAAACTGGCGCCGGAGCCTTTCTCGAACGCGACGATGTTCGATCTGAAGGCCGAAACGTCACCGAGATTTCCGGTCCTTCCGGCGATGTCCTCCCAGACACCGGTGCCTGATGTGTTGGCGACGCCCGCGCCCTCGGTCACGACGATCTTGATCCCGTCCCTGAGCAGGTCGTCAAAGCCCTCGATCTTTTTCGGGTTGCCCGCGCGCACGGCGATGATGGCGGGCCGGATGTAGATCGGCTGAACCTGGGAAGAGGTAAAATTGCCATAGGTTTCCAGAAACGCCGTCATCGACTGTTCGGATGTTCCCCAGAGGATATCGGCATCCGCCTGGGCTTTTGCGGACCAGGTGGTTTCCGGCCCGGCCGTGATTTCGACCTTGTTGCCGGTTTTTTCTTCAAAGGCTTTTGCAACTTTCTGGAACGCTGTGTGCGGGCCGCCCGCACCATAGAGCCTGACCACGCCGTCGGCGGGGCGGTGTTTGATGGATGGATCGGCGAGTGTGCTTTCCTGGGCGAGTGCCGGGCCGGCGCAAACCAGCAGCGCGAGGGCACAGAGGGAGGTTTTCATATCGGAATTCCTGAATTCTGTTGGCTTGTGACGCATGCGCGCCGGAGGTGGTCTTGCACCGCCTCCGCCCCGGACTACGCCGGCAGGCCGTCAGGTCTTCCCATGGGCGAGGTCACGAACATGCGAGATCTTCGTCAGAAATGGTATGGCGACCTTCAGTTCGATAATTGCGCCGGGTCGAGCTGGGTCTGGATCAGGTGGGCGAGGTTCAAAAGCTGCGAGCGCGGCATGTCGCCTGTCACCGCATAGGTGAAAGCGGTGTCGCTCCAGAAGAACGCCTGTTCTGTGCCCGATTCCGCGAACTGGAATTTCGGGTTACCGTCAACCCCGCGGCGCAGATAGACCGTCACCCGGTTGCCGTCCGCGTCGTCATACATGAGCTGCGCTGCCGGATCAGCCCCGCTTGGCAGCAGACGTCCGCCCATCAGCGTCAGTCCTGCAACCCGCAGATCGGGAATGCGGAACGGATGGTTCAGCCGATTGCCGAGCCAGGTTGCCAGATGCCGTTGGTCGCTGGCCGCCACCTCGACCGGATGAGCAACCTCAACGGTAAATGTTCGGTGAGCTGTCAGCGCGTCGGTCAGGAAGGGCTGATACGAGGGCAGGCTCACATCCGGTTTAAGGGACCAGCCGGTAAAGATACCGACCAGCAGGGCCGCTGCGAGGGACGCAGCCATGCCTGCGCGCGGCAGCCATCTGCCCCTGGAAGGCGTGGCCAGGCTGGGCGGCTCTGCGGTGACGCGGGCATAGGCCGTCTTCAGGTTGGCGGAGATCTGCCGGTCCGCTTCGACCCGGGCAGCAGCTTCCGGATTGTCCCTGAGGTAGGTTTCGACCTCGCGTCTGCGGTCCTCCGGCAGCTCGTTGTCGACGTATCGAACGAGGTCTTCCTCCCGGATGGGGGGCACCGTCTGGGAATTCATGTCACGCTCCTTAGATGGGGACGCTCGGAGGCGCGGGGGTCTTCTCTCAGTCTGGCACGGGCGCGGCTGATGCGCGACATGATGGTTCCTTCGGCAACGTTCAGGATTGCAGCGGCTTCTGCATAGGTAAAGCCCTCCACGCCGACCAGGAACAGCGCTTCGCGCTGGTCTTCCGGCAGTGTCAGCATGCGGTTCAGCAGCCGATTGAGGTCGGCGCTGTCCTGCTGCGAGGCCGGGGCCTGAAGCTGGTTTTCCAGTTTGTCCAGGTCGATATTGTTCGAATGGCGCCGCAAGCGCCGCCAGCGGCTGATGTGAAGATTGCGCATCATGCGGAAGAGCCATGGCCGCAGCGGCACGGACGACCGGCGCAGGCTCCATTTGCGCAGGGCCCGTTCAAGGCAGTCCTGCACGAGGTCCTCCGCCTCCGTCTGGTCGCAGGTGAGCGTCACCGCGTAGCGATGCAATGCCTGCGTCTCCCTGAGCAGGTTTTGGGTATGGTCGGGCAAGAGCTCTTCCTCGTGGACACTTCCGACACCAACGCTTGCGCTGCGCGAATTATTCCCTCGCCGGCGAAAAAGAAATTCCGGCTCCTTCGGGAAGGAAAACGCCACCACCTGCGTGGACAGCACCGGATGCGGCAGATCGCATCTGGAACAGTGAACGAATGGAGATCTGAAATGAAGCTGATCAGTCAATTTGCCGCTACTGCTTTTGCCGGCACGGTTCTGTTTGCATCCGCAGCCCTGGCCGGGCCGGGCGAAGACCTGGCACGTACCCATTTCAACAACATCGCAACCGGCAAGGTCGATGCCCTCAAGGCGTCCTATTCCGACAAGGCCGTGCTGGAATGGGTCGGTGGCCCGCTGGATGGTGTCTATACCGGTGCTGCCGACATCGGCACGGTCTGGACCAAGTTCACAGGGGCACAGGGCAAACTGAAAGTCGATGTCTCGAATGTTCAGGAAAACGCCAATCCGGCTGGCGTGACGGTGACCGCCAATGTGCGCTTTTCCGGCAAGAACACCATCCCGGTCCGCTACGTCCTGACCTATCGGAGCGGCAAGCTGGCAAGTGAAGTCTGGCAGATCGACCCCAAGCTCGCGAAGTAAGCCGGTATCACCCTGTCTGCTGTTCCCGCGTGCATGGCAGGGAGAACCGGCGCGCAAGCATCCTGCGTTTGCAAGAACGCAGGATGTCTTTTTGTTCAGGGCAAGGCCCCGTTCTCGAAAAATTCGGCCCGGGCACAAACTCTCCTCTCACCACGGTGACAGGAGGCCTGTGGTTGATAGGCGTTCTCTTGTTTTTGAAGATCGAAAGGACGCCTTATGAACAGAACTCCCGTCAATCCCTGGCCCTGGTCGCTCAGGCTCGGCTACAATCAGGCTGAACTTCTTGAAGGCGGGGGGCGGCAACTGATCTGCGCCGGGCAGACTGCTGTCGACGGGGATGGAAATCCTCGGCATGCCGCGGATATGCGCGGCCAGATCGAGCTGTCGCTGACCAATCTGGAAGCTGTGCTGGACGCGGCGCAGATGACCCTTTCCAATGTCGTCCAGGTCAGGATCTACGCAACGGATGTGGACGAGGCGTTGAAGAATTTCGATGTCCTGGGGGCACGGTTCGGCCGTCTTGACGCTGCGCCGCCAATGACCCTACTTGGCGTGAGCCGGCTTGCGCTTCCTCCGCTCATGTTCGAGATCGAAGCGATCGCTGCCGATTGAGGCCCGACACCCGAAAGCAGTCTCGAAGGTGCTGCATCCGGTTTCTGGAGCGTGAGGAAACGGAATGCGACGCGCGGAAAGACTGTTTCGGATCATAAACGAGATGCGAACCCGCGACGTGATCCGGGGCGCTGAACTTGCCGAACGGTTCGAAGTCAGTCTCAGCACCATCTACCGGGATATCGCCCATCTTCAGGCATCCGGCCTCCCCATCGAAGGGGAGGCCGGCATCGGCTATCTGCTGCGGCCGGGCTTTGATCTGCCCAACATGACGTTTACCCATGATCAGGTGGATGCGCTGGCCATCGGTCTTTCCTTCGTGGAACGTACGGGCGATCCGGCTTTGGCTTCGGCGGCTCATGAAGTGCGTGCCATGATCCAGGCAGGCATGCCCGATCCCGACAAACGCAAGCTGGCCGATGCTCCCTATTTCAGCCTCCAGATCAGGAACAGTGCCCCGCCAACCGTCAGCCTGGTTCGTGAAGCCATCCGGATGCAGCTTGTTGTGGACATCCGTTACGAGGATGTCGGCGGGCAGCTGTCGGAACGCAGTGTGCGTCCGCTTGTTATCTGGAATCTGACCGACGGGTGGATGTTCAGTGCCTGGTGCGAATTGCGACAGGACTTCCGCACGTTCCGATTTGATCGCATCGTGAAACTGAGCGTCACGAGCACGGTCTTCGAAGACGACGATGCCAAGGGGCTTCGCGCCTTTCTGGCCACCGAGCCTTGCGAGGAAGAGGGGTAACTGAAGGCATTTGCCGGCGTCGCAACTGCGGAGCACCCGTCTGACCGATCAGGTGCTCCGCATTGGGGAGATCGCCGGACCTGGCCGGACCGGTCTTTTCAGAGGCAGGGCGCCGGGGTGGTGGTCTTTTCCTCGATCCAGGTGCCACCCGGCAGGTACCGGGCAGCCATACGCCCGTTCCGCAGAGCGAACAGGTGCAGCCAGCCATTGTCGAAAAGGTTCCGGACATCCGGGTGCGCATCCAGTATGCCCGAGATTGCCTCCTCGGGAGCTTCGATCAGAACCGACAGCCGCAGTGGGGTGTGCATGTCCTTTTCACCGTCGTGCAGCGCTTGCAAGGGAAGGCCGGGCCGCAGACGCCCGCCGTTGCCTTCGACAACACCGATGCCGCCAACCACGTTGTGGATGAGTTTGTTGCCTCCACCGAAGACATCCGGCGCGACTGATGAGCCATAGTATTGAAGACTGATCCAGCTTGCCACGACCACAGGGGCGGCCAGGATAAGTTCAAGCGTCTTGAAGTCCCTGTCCGATTGCCAATCGTAGCTGTGAAGGAAGGCCCGGCCTTCCAGATTTGTTGTCGATGTCACGTTCCTGGGAGCCGCGATGAAGGCGGCGCAGTCCGCCAGACCCCACTCCGGCCTGATTTCCGCCCAGTTGAATGCTCTGGAGGCCACGGAAGCAGCATTGGTGCCCGGCAGACGCAGGGCGCGCTCCGCCCGAGCCTCGGCTCCGGCCCGCTTCAACCATTTTTTCACAAGATCGAGCCCCTCGATCGGCCCGGGTTGATCCTGGTCGTACAGAGTGATCCCGTCCGTTGTCGTGTCGTGGAGAGCCGCGACGAACCGGGTGTCGTCCGGCAGGTCGATACCGTGACCGGCAAGACCGGCGCGGGTTTCAGCATCGTTCAGCAAGCTTGCAAGCAACCGCGCCGAAACTTCTCCCGAATAGCCTCCGCAGGCTCCGCAATGGTAGGCGCTTTCATGAGGGTTGTTCGCGACATTTGCTCCGTGGCCAACCAACAGCACCACTTGTGCATGACCCTTCGTCAGGCTCATCGCCTTCAGGACGGCAGCAGCGGTTGCAGCTTTTGTCATGGCATCGAGGGCCGGATCTAGCTTTGGCGCAGGACGGCTTGCGGCCTTTCCTGCGTGAAGGCCGAAGGAGTCTTTCACCAGCTTGGTCACGTAAAGCGGCCCGGCAGCCTCGACATAGGCAAAGGACGAGACGGCGGCCTGGCGGAACCTGTCCAATGCCCGTATGGCCCGCGCACCGATGCGGGTCTTTTTCTCATTTTTCGCGGAGCCGTGGCTGGTTGAAGACAAAGACGGTTTCAACAGGACAGGCAGGTGATTTTCTTCAATATCCGAGCCGTGATCCCGATGCGCTGTCGGGAGGCCGAAAAAGCCGGCAAACCCAAGTGTTTCGATTGTCGGGCTCTGGTTTTCCAGCGCCCGCCGGAAAACTTCCGAACGCACGTCGATGCAAAACGCTGCCTGTAGAGCGGGGCGCTCACCTTTTTGCTTCGGTGCTGTGGTCAGGATTTGATTGAGCTTGCGCTGGTATGCCCGCTCGGCCGCGTCCTGCAGCATGGCATCGACAACCTGGTCTTGGACCGGGATGAGCGGGGCCGCATGGAGCTGTAGCGTGGCCTGCCACTGATCGGCGATTTCCGGGAAACGGTTGAACAACGCCTCTTCCCAGATAAGGCGGACGGCCAGGAGATCACCAAGGGTTCCGTCCGTCTCGCCGTCCTGTTCAGCCCGCCACAGCAGCCAACGCGCATGCTGCGCCCAGCCTCCAAGATCCATCAACAGCCGGTGAAACACGGTCTCGGCTGCCGGCACGCTGATGCCCAGCCGGTCAGTTGTCCGCAGGATGGCCTGTTCGGACGTGTCAGGGGAAGCCGTCACATGGGAGCAGAACCCTGCCAGGCCGGCAATCTCGGGCGTCAGATCGCGGCTCGCCCACGACCGCCAGGCAACATAGGCACCTTCACCTGGAGCCGGGGACCACAGCGCCTGTCCACGGTCGAAATAACCGGCTGCCCAGAGCCCGACTGTCTTTTCGATAATCGATGGCCAGTCGATGCCGGAAACAGAAGCTGCGAGATCGGCAATCGTCGGCGACGCCATTGGGGCCGGTCTGTCCTCTTGGGCGAATGCCTTGAGCTGTGCGAGGCTCTCAGGTTTCATTTCTGCTTTGCTTGCCTTGAGAGCGGCTGCGAGGTCTTCGTCGGTAATCCGGCCGCCGGCGATGTCGGAGCCGTAGCTGGGTCTTGGCCGGGTCAGGCTGGCACCCGCTGTTCTGGAAAGGCGTGCAGATGCTTCCGCGAGATTTTCGCCAACTTGCCCAAGGAACGGATTGACGGCGACGGTTGCGTCCAAGGGGAAGGCCGGAGGGATGGCCCGCGCGGCTGCCTCGCCCGCCTCCAGGATGCCTGAAACCCGTAAAGAACCGAATTGAGTGTGTTTGATGAACATCTGAATTGCCTCGTCTTATCTGGATTTCGCAACCCGGTATCCGCCAATGAAGCGGTCAAGGATAGCGTTGAGGTAAAGCCCGTTGGCGATGTGAACGCGCAGGCCGGCTGTCGACGGGTGATGTGACCAGAGGGGGAACAGCGTCTGCGCAACCGCAACGATGCCGAAGGAAAGGACAGCCAGGACGATCAGCGCCCATTCAAGGGGACCGGCGACAGGCGCTTGTGGCAAGGCTGCGCCCCACATCAGATTCGCAACCTGCTGGAAGCCGAAATAGGCAAGGGCAACGATGACTGCGGCCACTGAGGTGCGGTATGTCAGATCGGCAGGGGCTGCATCTGCAAGACCCTGCGCTACCAGATAGGCCACGCCGAAGATCAGCATCGTTCCGATGGCAAGCGCCTGAGGGGTCTTTGGTCCGGCGATCATCGAGAATGCGAAGGAAACAACCCCGTAGAGCAACAGCGCGATGGCGAACGACCGCAGGACGTTGGCAACGCTCGGAATGGCGATGGGGCCGGGCCGGCGCAATTTGGCAACCGCCAGGACGGCGCTTCCGGAAGAGAGGAACGCATGGGCCTTGTACAGGGAATGTGCGACCACATGCAGGAGTGCAAGCGGCCAAAGTCCGAGGCCACACTGCAGCAGCATAAAGCCCATCTGGGAAATTGTTGACCAGGCAAGGGCTGTCTTGACCGCACTTTGGGTGAGCATCACCACGGCACCGAAGAGCGCAGTCAGGCCGCCAAGTGCCACAAGTGTTCCCATGGCTCCCGGACTGGCCTGAACGAGATCCGCGGTCCTGATCAGCAGAAAGCCTCCGGCATTGATGATGCCCGCGTGAAGCAGGGCTGACACCGGCGTTGGTGCCTCCATGACTTCCGTCAGCCAGCCGTGCAGCGGAAAGGCGGCTGTCTTCAGGACGGCTGCCAACACGAGGAACACCACAGCCAGATGTTCGACAAATGAGAGATCGGGCCCGATGGTTTCAGAAAGCTGTCCAAGCTGCGCGGTGCCCGTGCTTGCCATGAACAGTCCGGCGGCCAGCAGCAGTGAGACATCACCTGCGTGCCAGACAATCGCGAATTTTGTAGCTGCCCGCTGGGCAGCGGCGCGCTGCGGGTAAAACAGCAGGAGCTTGCGCAGGGAAAGTCCGATCCCCACAAAACCGAGCACCAGCAACAGCAGGCTGCCCGACTGGACAACCACCAGTACGGCCGCCAAAGCGGTGAGCATCAAGCCATGGAATGCGCCCTCGCGCGCTTCGCCGTCGAGGTAGGTCCGGGAATAACGCATCACGACCCAGCCGATGAAGGACACCAGCAGTGTCATTGTTACGCTGATCGGATCAAGCCGGACGACAAGCGTGAACGGGCCTTCAAGCAGGCTTGCCTCGGAGGCACCGAAAGCCAGAAGCTGCACAAGACCGGCCAGGGCAATCAGAAAGGCGAAGAACGCAATCGCCTCCGAGACCCAAGGGTAACGCCCAGGGCGGCGGCCCGGTTGCACTGTCGACATCGTAGCAGATGCCAGCAACAGCATCGGGGCCAGAAGAGGCAGGGGGAAAAAGTGCGACATGGGAACCTCACGGACACTGGAAGACGCCGTGGGTATACCGTCTCGCTTTCTTTCAAAAAATTACATATTATAGTCAATAACGTTCTATATCTTGGAAGTGTTTCGGTGTTGAATCTCCATCATCTTCGGCTTTTCCGGGCGGTGGCGCGGGATGGAACGCTGACGGGTGCGGCCCGGGTCCTGAACCTTTCGCAATCGGCGCTTTCCTCGCAGATCAAGACGCTCGAAGCCTCCCTCGGACATGATCTGTTCGAGCGGCGCGGTCGTGGTCTCGTGTTGACGGAAGCCGGCCGGATCGCCCTTGATCACGCTGAAGCAATCTTCCGGACAGCTGAGGACCTTTCCGCGACGCTTCGCAATGCGGGCACGGAGCGCAAGGCCTTGCGTGTCGGATCCCTTGCGACGCTTTCGCGAAATTTCCAGATCGGCTTCATTGAACCCTTGATCGGGCGATCAGACGTCGAAGTTATTCTTCGCTCCGGAGCACAGGCCGAGCTTTTGAGAGCGCTGGAGTCTCTTGCGATCGATGTCGTCCTGACAAATCTTGTACCCGCCCGGGATGCCTCCAGCCCCTATCTGGTGCACGGGTTGTCGGAGCAGCCCGTCAGCCTTGTTGCTCCCGCGACGGCGAGTGACCTGGTGGGGCGGCCGATGCCGGAGCTTCTGTCCTCGCAAGCGTTGATCCTGCCGACACCGGAGTCGGCCCTTCGGGCCTCCTTCGATGCGATGGTCGAACAACTGGGCATTGCCACGAAGGTTGCCGCCGAAGCCGACGACATGGCGATGCTTCGCCTGCTCGCGCGGGCGCATGCAGGTCTGGCCGTCATTCCCCCGATTGTCGTGAGAGACGAACTTGCCTCGGGGCGCCTCATCGAACTGGGCAGGCTGGAAGGGCTCAAGGAGGGGTTCTTCGCCGTCACGCTGCACCGGCGCTTCCCGAACCCGCTGGTCGCCGACTTGCTGCAGGCTTTCAAAAACAAGACGGACTGAGCAAGGGTTTCAAGCCTTTGCCCTGTCCGATTAGTGGTGCCGAGGTCGCGTCAGTACGCAACCGACAAATGCGGGCCGGTGTTCTTGTCGACCACTTCCGGCTTGTCGGTTTCCACCTTGCCGGTCCAGCCGCCGCCGAGTGCCTTTTGCAGCGCGATGTAATAGGTGGTCAGGCGGACACGGCTCTGGATGAGCGTGTCTTCGGCGGAGTAGGTCGAGCGCTCCGCGTCGAGGGCATCGAGGAAGCTGGCCGCGCCGGTCTGATAGAGCGATCTGGAGAGTTCCGCCGCCGACTTGAAGTTCGCTGCTGCGCGCGCCTGGCTGGCGACCCGTTTGCGTTCCTGTGTGAGGCCGACAAGTGCGTTTTCAACGTCTTCCAGAGCCGTCAGCACCGAAGCCTGGTAGGCGAGGAAAGACTGATCGCGCTGGGCTTCGGCGATCTTCACGCCTGCCGCCAGCTTGCCGGCATTGAAGATCGGCACGGAGAGGGACGGACCGAAGGCCCAGCTGATCGAGGAATTCTTGCCGAGATCGCCGAAATCGGACGCCGCGGTTCCGATCGAGCCAGCCAGGCTGACAGAGGGATAGCGCGCTGCCGTCGCCTGTCCGATTTTCGCCGTTGATTCAGCAAGCTTGCGTTCGGCCAGGCGCACGTCCGGGCGCGTCAGCAGTATGCTTGCCGGAATACCGACGGGGATGGGCAGCTTCGGTGTCGGAATGCGGCTGCTTTTCATCAACTGGTCGGTGAGCGCGGTCGGCTGCTGACCGGTCAGGACGCTCAACCGGTGCATGGAGGCGGCAAGAGCCGTCTTCAGGGCAGGAATATTGGACTCGGTCGACGCGGCCTGACCTTCTGCATTGGCGACGTCGAGACCGGAGGACGAGCCTGCCTGGAACCGCTTGCGAATGAGGTCAGCCGAGGACTGTTGCGACCTTGCGGTGTCCTGCGCCAGCTTCACGCGCTGCTGGAGGCCGCGGGCCTCGACGTAGTTGGTGGCCAGGTCGCCGATCAGGGTCAGGAGGCTTGCCCTGAGGTCTTCCTCGGCAGCGTCGAGACCGTATTTGGCAGCTTCCCGCGCCCGGCGATTGGCACCGAAGATGTCGATCTCCCAGGCCGCATCGAAGCCGCCGTTCCACAGTGTGTTGACGCTGTCCGACCCGCTCGATTTGGACCGGTTCACGCCGGCCGCGCCGTCAAGGCTCGGAAAGAGCGAAGCGGAAGCCTGCTTGTAGCTGGCCCGGGCTTCGCGGACCTTGGCCTTGGCGGTACGGACGTCCAGGTTGTTCTGAACCGCAAGGGCGATCAGGCTGTTGAGCTGGGCATCGCCAAGCTGCGTCCACCAGTTGGCAAGTTGCGGCACGGAGGCAGGCGTTTCGCCTGTAGTGTTACGCCACTTGCCGGGCACGGAGACGTCCGGGCGCTGGTAGTCGGGGCCAACGGAACAGGCACTCAGTAGGGTTGCAGCCATGAGGCCCGCACCTAGCCGTAGCCAGGTCTTGCGGCGTTGAGTGGGGACGGCGCAGGCAGAGCCGGTTTCAGGTTTGAAAAGGGTCATCGAAACTCTCTCAATGGGCTTTGCTGCCTGAAGTATCGGGGGCGGCTTCGTTCGTCTGCTTGCGGCTGAAGATGCGCCGCACGGTGACGAACAGTAGCGGCACGAAGAAGATGCCGAGCACGGTGGAGGCGATCATGCCGCCCATGACACCGATGCCGATGGAGTTCTGCGCACCCGAACCTGCCCCGGTGGCAATCGCCAGCGGCGTCACGCCCAGGATGAAGGCGAAGGACGTCATCAGGATCGGCCGGAGCCGCTGGCGAGCAGCATCAAGCGTTGCCTGCAGCAGGTCCTTGCCCTGGCGTTGCCGTTCGATGGCAAATTCCACGATCAGGATGGCGTTCTTCGCCGCCAGCCCGATGGTCGTTAGCAGGCCGACCTTGAAGTAGACGTCGTTGGTCTGCCCGAAGATCAGGGCTGCCGCCAACGCACCGAAGATGCCAATAGGCACCGACAGCATCACAGCGAATGGGATCGACCAGCTTTCGTAAAGCGCGGCAAGGCACAGGAACACGATCAGGATCGAGATCGCATAAAGCGATGCGGCCTGATCCCCTGACAGCCGTTCCTGATAGGACAGGCCGGTCCATTCATGGACGAATCCTGCCGGAAGCTGGGCAACAAGCGCATCGATTTCCGCCATGGCGTCGCCCGAGCTGATGCCGGGAGCCGCCTGGCCCTGAAGTTCCACCGCCGACGCACCGTTGAAGCGCTCGAGCCTGGGTGACCCATAGGTCCAGCGCGAGCTGGCGAAGGCACTGAAGGGCACCATGTCGCCGTTGGAATTGCGTACGTGCCAGAGGTCCAGATCGGACGGCTGCATCCGAAACGGGGCATCGGACTGCACGTAAACAGGCTTGATGCGGCCACGGTCCATGAAATCGTTGACGTAGTCGGAGCCCCAGGCAATCGACAGTGTTTCGTTGATGTCCGGGATGCCGAGGTCGAGCAGGCGCGCTTTCTGCGTGTCGATGTCGACCTTGAACTGTGGCTGGTCTTCCTGGCCGTTGGGCCGTGTCGCAGTCAGTTTGCCGGACTGGGCGGCCATGCCCAGAAGCTGGTTTCGGACTTCCATCAGCCGCTCATGACCAGCGCCGTTGATGTCCTGCAGATAGAACGAAAAGCCGTTGGTGTTGCCCATGCCCTGAATGGCGGGCGGGGCAAGGGCAAAGACACGGGCATCCTTGATCTGCGAGAAAGCTCCCATGGCGCGGCCGGCGACCGCCTGGGCAGCAAGTCTGGGGTCCTCACGCTCGGTGAAATCCTTCATGCGAATGAAGGCAAGGCCGACATTCTGTCCCTGACCGCCGAAGCCAAAGCCGGCGACGGTGAAAACACTGTCGACCGCATCCGGCTCGTTTTCCATGAAGTGGGTCCGCACCGTGTCGAGCACAGTCAGTGTCCGGCCCTGGGTAGCGCCGACAGGCAGGTTGACCATGGCGATCAGAATGCCCTGGTCTTCCTGAGGCAGGAACGAACTTGGCAGGCGGTTGAACATCCAGCCCATGGCAACACCGATGGCGACGAACAGCACCAGGAAGCGCTTGCCGCGCTTCAGAATGCCGCCGTTCGCGGCCCGGTAGCCGTCGGCGCTGGCATCAAAACCCTTGTTGAACCAGGCGAAGGGGCCGCGCTTGTGGCCGTGGTCACCCTGCTTCAGCATGGTGGCGCAGAGTGCGGGCGTCAGGATGAGCGCAACGAACACCGACAGCACCATGGCCGAAACGATGGTGATCGAGAACTGGCGGTAGATGATCCCGACCGACCCGCCGAAAAACGCCATCGGCACGAAGACGGCGGACAGCACCACCGCAATGCCGATCAACGCACCGGTGATCTCGTTCATCGATTTGCGGGTCGCCTCGCGAGGTGGCAAACCTTCCTCCGCCATCACGCGCTCGACGTTTTCCACCACGACGATGGCGTCGTCCACCAATAGCCCGATGGCGAGCACCATGGCGAACATCGTCAGTGTGTTGATCGAATATCCGAACAGGGCGAGCACCCCGAAGGTGCCGAGCAGAACCACGGGTACGGCCAGTGTCGGAATAATGGTTGCGCGCAGGTTCTGCAGGAACAGATACATCACCAGAAACACCAGCACGACCGCTTCCAGCAGCGTGTGGACCACCTTCTCGATGGATAGCTTCACGAAGGGGGTGGTGTCGTAGGGATAAACCACGTCGACGCCGGCAGGCAGTGTCGAGGACAGCCGGTCGATGGTGTCGCGCACCCGCTGGGCGGTGTCGATGGCGTTGGCACCGGTTGCAAGCGAAACGGCAAGGCCAGATGCCGGCATGCCGTTGTAGAAGGCGGCGGTGCTGTAGCTTTCGTTGGCAACTTCCACCCGGGCCACATCATTGAGGCGAACCACGGAACCGTCTTCGGAACTCTTCAGAATGATGTCGCGGAACTGCTGCGCCGTTTGCAGGCGACTGGACGCGGTGATGGTCGCGTTGAGCTGCTGTCCCTCGACTTGCGGCAGGCCGCCGAGCTGGCCGGCGGAAACCTGGGTGTTCTGGGCCTGGATGGCGGAACTGACATCGCCCGGCATCAGGTTGTATTTCAGCAGTTTCGTCGGGTCGAGCCAGATACGCATGGCATAGCCGGAGCCGAACAGCCGGGTTTCACCGACACCTTCGACGCGCTTCAGCGTGTCGTTCAGCGTGTTGTCGACATAATCGGCAATGTCGGTGGAGGTCAGGCGTCCGTCGGTCGAAACGAAGCCGAGCACCATCAGAAAGCCGGAGGTCGACTTGGTGACGGTGATACCTGTGTTCTGGACGATCTGCGGCAGCTGGCTGGAGACGAGCTGCAGCTTGTTCTGCACCTGCATCTGGGCCACGTCCGGATCCGCCTTGGACGAGAAGGTCAGCGAGATCTGGGCTGAACCGGAGTTCGAAGACGTCGCCGTCATGTAGTCCAGGTAATCGATCCCGGACATGCCCTGTTCGATCACCTTGGTGATCGAGTTTTCGACCGTTGCCGCATCGGCTCCCGGATAGTTGGCGCTGATATTGACCGTGGTCGGGGCAATCTGCGGATATTGCGACACGGAAAGCGTGGTGATGGCCAGTGCGCCTGCCAGCATCGTGACGATGGCGATGACCCAGGCAAAGATCGGCCTGTCGATGAAGAAAGCTGACATCAGTCGGAAGTCTCGCTTGTGTTCGACACCGCCTCGCCGCGGCTTTCGACCTCCCCGGTTGCTTCGTCAATGGTCACCAGGGTGCCGGTTGCCTCCTGGCCCGCCCGCACGAACAGCGATCCTTCAACGATGACCCGGTCTCCCTCCGAGATGCCTTCGTTGACCAGCCAGTTGTTGCCGATATCGCCTTCGACCCTGAGGACGCGCTCTTCCACCTTGCCGTCCTGGCCGAGGAACAGCGCAGTCGGTTCGCCTCTGGCGTTGCGTGACACGGCGCGCTGCGGCACGAGGAACGAATTCTGGGCGATGCCTTCCTCGACGATCGCCTGAACGTACATGCCTGGCAGAAGCAGGCGGTCGGGGTTCGGGAACTCAGCACGCAGCGTGTAGGTGCCCGTGGTCGGGTCGACGTGGGCTTCGGAAAATTCCAGCTTGCCGGTTTCCGAGTATTCCTCACCCGTTTCGAGCAGCAAACGCACCTGAACGTTGTCGCCGGACAGTTTGATCCGGTCCTCGCGCACGGCCTTGCGCAGCTTCAGCAGGTTGGTGCTCGACTGGGTGACGTCGACATTGATCGGGTCAAGCTGGCGGATGATGGTCAGCGGGGCCGGCTGGCTGGCGGTCACCAGCGCGCCGACATTCAGTGTCGAGGCTTCAACGCGGCCGGAAATCGGCGCCTTGATGACGGTGTTGTCGAGATTGATCCTTGCGGTCTGAACGCTGGCCTTCGCAGAGGCAATGTCCGCCTTCGCCTGTGCCAGAGCGGCCTTGGCATCGTCCAGCTCCTGCTTGGCGACGGCGTTCTGGGTGATCAGCTCCTCGTATCGCTCGACCTTGGTCCGGGCACTTGGCAGGGCGGCTTCCGCTCTTTGAAGGGCGGCCAGGGCGCTGTCGTGAGCTGCCCTGTAGAGATCGTCCTCGATCCGGTAGAGAATATCCCCGGCCTTGACCTCCGTGCCTTCCTTGAACAGCCGCTCCTTGATGATGCCGCCAACCTCCGGCCGGACTTCGGCATCCAGGGACGCTGCAATCCTGCCGGACAGCTTGGCGGTGATCGCGACCGATTCCGGCTCAAGTTCGACAACGCCGACTTCCGGTTTGGGTGCGGCACCTCTCATCTGCTGGGCATGGGAGATGCCGGTTCCAAGGCTTGAGGAGATCAGGAAGGCGATGAAAAAAGCATGGAACGGCTTCTTCGTAGAGCACAGGGACGCAGTGCTCGAACCGAGAGGGATACACGTCATTTCCGGGAGGAACCTCTTTGGTCGCAAAGACTGTGGAGTATTAGAAAACTCTCGGGTACCAATATTCTCTTCAAGGTTCCCTCGTCAATCGAAATTCGGTATCAGTTCGTAACGGGGGAGGAGACTTGATGAGCTCTTCGGAAAAAAAAAGTGTGCAAACGCGTAGCTGTCCTGGGGAGCAGGACATCGGATCAGAGCACCGGCAGCGGGGCCGGCAGAAGGTTCATGACGAGGCAACGCTAAAGGCGCGCATTGTCGAGACTGCCTTCGAGACGTTCCGGACGCATGCCTACACTGGCACGACCATGGCACTGGTCGCCAAGAATGCCGGTATTTCCAAGAGGACGCTCTACGAGCTGTTTCCCTCGAAAATCGAACTCTTCGCCGAACTTGCCATCCGCCACCGCGCCAATCTTCTTGATATTCCGGCGGGCCGGCAGGCAGCAACGCTGGAAGAGGCCCTGAAAGCGGTCTTCAAGGTCGACCAGAGTGACGAGAAACACCTTCAGCAGGCTGCCGAAATGCGCCTGTTCTACGTGGAGGCCGTCGCCAACGAGGAACTGGGCACGCTTCTCAGGAAACATTGCGGCAGCGAGCTGCATGATGTGGTGACCGCCTGGGTCGAGGAGGAAGTCGCAAAGGGGCGGATCGTCACCCAGTCTTCGCGGGATACGGCGAAATACCTTCTGGATGTCCTTATTGCGGCCCGGCTGTTCCGGCCCAAGACACCCGACATGATCACTGGCCTGTCGGACATTCGCACCTATCTCAACCATACGATCCAGCTCATCCTGAACGGTTTGCTGCCACGCTGAGCGTTCCCTTCGGACGCAGTCAGGATGCCTTTGCCTTCCGATGAGGACGGGGAGACGTTCTCTGCAGCCATTGGCTGAGATCCAGTGACGACCGCCGTCCCACATCCGCACCGTGGTGCTGAAGAAACTCTTCGGCTGCAACGCGGCCTTCCTCGCGCAACTCTTCCAGGAATGGCCAGGTGGAATTGAGCTTGGATTGGTCGCTTCGGCCATTCATGCCGGCACCGGCAATGCGGTGAATCCTCAGGTCGGCAAAAGGGTTGGTGCCGCGATCGGAGCGCGGCCGACCCGAGCCGGCATTGCGTCCGGACAGGCTCGGGAGGAAACCCGGTCGGGCCGCCGGTGAGGCGACGCCGGCCTGATGCTGTAGTTCCGCCAGCTGGCGCAGTTCCTTGATCAAGGGCGCGTTGAAGGAAATCTCCTTTTCACGGGCAGCGATCTGCCGGGCGTCCTGTGGCAGGGCGACCCGTTCGGTGGGGCTGGTCTGCACCAGCAACAGGTCCGCATCGCCCGGTTCCAGAACCAGCGGCATCAGGCTGGGGTTGCCGGTGTAGCCGCCGTCCCAGTAATGCTCGCCATCGATCTCGACCGCGTGGAAAAGCGAGGGAAGACAGGCAGATGCCAGAAGCACGTCGGTGCTGATGGCTTCATTGGAAAAGATACGCGCTTCGCCAGAGCCGACATGGGTCGCCGTCACATGCAGCGGGATGATGGAGCGGGAAATGGCCTCGATATCGATCGTGTCTTCTATGATTTCCCGCAAGGGGTTGAACCCCACCGGGTTGAGGTCGTAAGGCGACAGGAAATTCATTCCCGCGCCGAACAGGAACGGCAAGGTTTCGAAATCTATTCCCAATCCGCCGAGTACGGCTCTGGATGTCGTCAGGTTGAAGGGGGTAAACCGGCTTCTTTTTGAAACCTTTTTCCAGAAGCCTTCCAGCGCTGCACGCGCTTCCTCACGCCCGCCTTTCTCAAGGCCGGTCAGCAACGCCGCCGCATTCATTGCGCCGGCCGACGTGCCCGAAAGGGCGTTGATCTCGAGTGTCTCTTCCTCCAGGAGACGGTCCAATACGCCCCAGGTGAAGGCGCCATGGGCACCGCCACCCTGGAGCGCCAGGTTCACGTGTGTCCTGCGCGCTCCTGAAGCGCTATGCGAAACAGTATGTTTCAAGGTCCGGGTTCCTTTCCACGAAGTAGTGTCCAACCCCCGAAACGTTTCCTCGTGATATTTTTTTGCTTGAGTTTCGTGCCCGGCCGCTTGTGAGCGGTGATCGGCGGTAAACCATTTACGGCCTGCCGGTGCATCGGAAGACTAAGATATGTTGCAATGCAACATTTTTCAATGTGCCCGTCCGCTCAGGCGGGGTTTACCGGCAATATCCGGCTGTCTTCAACGGGAAAAAGAGGCTGCTGCGCCGCGATATCACGTGACCTCCGTGACAACGGGGCACTTGCGCAAGTTTCTGATTTCATGCCTGAATTCAATCCGCCTTTCCCGGAATGCGCGGGCAGGTGAGGCCGTTGAGCCTGAAACTTTCGCGGACGATCGGGAGAATGCAGCACCATGAGCGTGAAACTGACTTTTCTGGGCGGTGTTGGCACCGTCACGGGCTCAAAGTATCTGCTCGAAAAGGATGGTGTCCGCGTGCTGGTCGATTGCGGCCTGTTCCAGGGCTACAAGCAGTTGCGGCTCAGGAACTGGGCACCGCTGCCTGTCGATCCGAAAACCATTGACGCGGTTATTCTGACGCACGCTCATCTGGATCACTCCGGCTATCTGCCGCTACTCGTTCGAAATGGCTTCAAAGGGCCGGTTGTCTGCACCAGGGCTACGCGGGATCTGTGTGCGGTCCTGCTGCCCGACAGCGGTTTTTTGCAGGAAAAGGACGCGGAATTCGCCAACAGGCACGGGTTTTCAAAGCATCGTCCAGCCCTGCCGCTTTATACGAAGAAGGACGCGGAGGTGTCGCTGGACCGGTTCCGGCCGGTCGCGTTCAATGAAGAGCATGAGATGCTGGGCGCTTTCAGCGTCTCCTTTCGCAAGGCCGGTCATATTCTCGGTGCGGCGATCGTCGAATTGACCTGGGGCGGAACGCGAATTGTCTTCTCCGGAGATCTTGGGCGCTACGGCGACGCGACGATGTTCGACCCTTCGCCGATCCGTGAGGCGGATTATCTGCTGGTCGAATCCACCTATGGCAACCGCCGGCACGAGAAGCTGGATGCAGAGGACGTTCTGGCCGAAGCCATCACCAAGACGGCGGGGCGTGGTGGAACCGTCATCATTCCGTCCTTCGCCGTCGGGCGGGCCCAGTCGCTGCTGTTCCACATCCAGCATCTGAAGGACGAGGGACGTATTCCGGATTTGCCTGTTTTTCTCGACAGTCCAATGGCGGTCCGCGCATCCAACATCTATGGCAAACACCCGGACGATCATCGGCTGACAGCGGAGGAATGCGACTGGTCGAATGGGGCGGCGCATTACGTTGCCGATGTCGAGGAATCCAAGGATCTCGACCGCAATCGCATGCCCAAGGTGATCGTTTCGGCAAGCGGCATGGCAACAGGCGGCCGGGTGCTGCACCACCTGAAGCACTATGCGACCGACCATCGCAACATGATCCTGTTTGCAGGGTTCCAGGCGGGTGGAACACGCGGCGCGGCCATCACGTCCGGCGCGACCAGCGTCAGGATACACGGTTCCGACGTGCCTATCCGGGCGGAGGTCGGCAACCTGCATATGCTTTCCGCGCATGCGGATGCGGACGAAATCATGCAATGGCTTGGCAATTTTTCACAGCCACCGAAAATGACATTCGTGACCCATGGCGAACCGGAAGCTGCCGATACCCTGCGCTACAGGATCGAGAGCGAGCTTGATTGGCCGTGCTGGGTGCCCGACTACCGGGAAGACGTTTATCTGGAGTGATAGAGAATTTGGGTGATCGGGCGTCAAAACGCCCTGCTCCTGGTCATAATCAGGTCAAGTGAACATCCTTCGAAGCCCGCCGGGTGCCGGATATAGTCTTTTCTGCTATTTGCCGTTGCGTCAGATTTGCCCCAGTGTTTAAGGTAGTGAACCAGGTGTGTAGGGAGTAATGGCTGTGTGGCGTTCTGTTCTCTTGTCCTCGTTTCTGGCGGTTGCCGTCACCGCCTCAGCCAGGGCTGACGCCGTCGTCATCGGCGTGCCTGCCTGGCCGTCGGCTCAAGTTACCGCTCACATCATTGACGATGTTCTGAAAGACCGCCTCGGCGTCGAAACGGAATTGCGTGACCGCGGAACCTTGACAATTCTCTCCGATATCGGCCGGGGCGAAATCCAGGTTCATCCCGAAGTCTGGTTTCCCAACCTGTCGGCAATGGTGTCCCGTCTGAGCGAGGAAAAGCACGTCCTGTCACTCAGCCCGAACAGCGTTGCCGCGACACAGAACATCTGCGCGACACGCGCGACGGTCGAACAAACGGGCATCAAGGCGGTGACCGATCTGGTGAAGCCGGAGATGGCCGCGAAATTCGACAGTGACGGAGACGGCAGAGGTGAGATCTGGATCGGTGCGCCGAGCTGGTCGTCAACGGAGATCGAAAAGATCAGGGCCCATTCCTACGGCTATGACCAGACAATGGCTCTTCTGGAAATGCCGGAAGATGTCGCCATGGCGGCGGTCGATGCCGCGGTCTCTTTCGGCAAACCCGTGGTTTTCTACTGTTACGGGCCGCACCATGTTTTTGAACTTCATGACATCGTCAAGCTGGAAGAGCCGGCGTATGATCCGGCGCGCTGGACAATCGTCACCCGTGCCCAGGACAACGACTGGCTGGAAAAGTCTCATGCCGATACCGCCTGGGACGCGTCCAGTTTCAAGATTGCCTTTGCAACCTCCCTTGAAAGCGGCATGCCCGAAGTGGCCAGGTTCCTTTCAGCCTTGGAACTGACACCGGCCGATGTGACCGGGATGAGCTATGCCGTTGTTGTCGAGGGCAAACCTGCCGAAGATGTTGCAAGGGACTGGATTGCCGCGAATGCGGACCGTATCGGGGAGTGGACCAAATGATCAGACTGCCGAGCGCACTTCGCACCGTCTTGAGCTGGATGCCTGCCGTGGCCGTGCTGGCCTTTGCGGGCATGGCCCTGGCGCAATCGTTCCAGACACAGATCTACGACCCGACGACACGAAAATGGGTGGATTACACTCCGCGCGCAGCCGCCAAATTCTATAACCGGCACGGTCAGTCACCCGAGGAATTCCGGCGGCAGGTGGTCTCGTTCCGGACGGCTGAAAAGCCGGGTACCATCATCATCGATGGTGACCGGCACTTCCTTTACCTGGTGCAGCCCAATTTCCAGGCAATCCGCTATGGCATCGGTGTCGGGCGTGACGGTTTCGGCTGGGCCGGCATCGTCAAGATCGGCCGAATGCAGGAGTGGCCGACCTGGACACCGCCACCTGAAATGATTGCCCGGGACCCGGAATCCGCCAAATGGGCGGGTGGGATGCCGGGCGGGCCCGACAATCCGCTCGGTGCCCGCGCGATGTATCTTTATATCGGCAACAAGGATTCCATCTATCGTATCCATGGAACCAACCAGCCCTGGACGATCGGTCTCAATATTTCGTCCGGCTGTATCCGCCTGAACAACGAGGATGTCGCGGATCTCTACAGCCGGGTCGAAGTCGGTGCGAAGGTGATTGTGCTGATGCAGGGGGCGGCCCTTTACAAGGGCGTCTAGGTTTACCGGGGACGGGTGGGAGAAACTCGACATGAAAATCAGGGTATCGAAAAAGCTTGCTGCCGGACTAGCCGCAGGGCTAAGTCTTTCCGTTGTCTCGGGCTGCAATACCAGCAGCTCCAACCAGAGCCCGACCGCCGGTGCGGTGCGCTCGTCGGGCGAAACCGCACCGACAGACCTGCAACTGCTTTGTGCATCGAAAACCGCTGAAGAGCTGAAGATTGCCGGGGGCAATGTCCTTCCCGTCAGCTCGATGCCCTCTGGCGAGAACGCCTATCAGGTCAATCTGACCTTTGATGGCGGGCAGGCGGTTTGCGTCATCGACGAAACCGGCACCGTGCAGTCGGTCAATCGCGTTTAAGCACTTAAGCACGAAGTGACGTAGTCACGCGCCGGGCAGATGCTTCAAGAGCGAAGCCTTGGCGCCGTGGATATGCTCCCGGGTGAGCTTTGAGGCGAGGTCCGCGTCGCCTTTTTCGCAGGCTTCCAGGATAGCGAAATGTTCGCGTCCTGCCCTTTCCATGCCGTTGGACATCACCAGCTGGGCCCGGATCTGCCGTTCCACCCGGTCGATGGCATTGTCGGCGATCTCCTGGAAGAACTTCAGGTCGCTGGCGCTGTAGAGCGTTTCGTGAAAATCGCGGTTGAGGTCGCCATAGGCCATCGGATCCGTTGCCGAAGAAAAGGCGGCGCATTTCGCGCGCGCATCCCTCAGCAACTCCTTCGACATCAACGGCACCGCATTGCGGATGATTTCCGGTTCCACCAACGCCCGCAGGTCGAAGATCTCCGCCGTTTCCTTGGGTGAAAGACCGGCAACGACCGCACCCTTGTAACGCTGGGTCTTGACGAGGCCCTGCTCCTCCAGCCGCGAGATAGCCTCACGCACCGGGATGCGGCTGGTGTTAAACAGGCGGGCGATCTCGTCCTGACGCAGCGGTTCACCTTCTTCGAGCTGGCCCTCGATAATGGCTTTCCGCAGCGCGTCGAACACAATCGACGATGCCGAAGCAGTCGCGGAAATATCCATCGTTTTCAGTTTCATAGGACCAGTTCTCCCTGAAGCCACCTTTTACGGGATGGACCCTGATTGGTGAAGCGAAAATGATTTTGAATATTTTATATTGAATATTGGATCCAATTTGGTTTATCAATCTCGGGCTCGGGTGAGCGCTCGGCAACAGACGGCAAGCGTGCCGTCTGCTGGTGCGAAGGCGCGGGCAAGACGTACCGCGGGTCGCAAGACCGTGCGGTGAGACCGGCACAGGACGCGGGCGGTGGCATCGCCCCGGCGGAACACCGGAAGCCCCGATGGCTCGGGAGGCCAGAGGGGCAGGACACATTCCGGTTCGAGCGGGAAACCCGCCGGGCCGGGAAACAAACGATCCGGGGCAGGAACTGCTCGGGACCAACAATCTTCAGAAGGAAGAGGGGAACTCATGATCAGGAAATTTGTGGCTGCCGCAGCGCTGTCTGTCGCCGCAGCGCTGCCCGTCAAGGCCGACACGCTGGATGATGTCGTCGACCGTGGCCAGCTGAGGTGCGGCGTGGTGCTGGACTTTCCGCCGATCGGCTATCGGGACGAGAACAACGAACCGGCCGGCTTCGACGTGGAATATTGCAACGATCTCGCCGCGGCGCTTGAGGTCGAGCCGATCATCTATCCGGTGACCTGGGCCGAGCGCCTGCCGGTGATCGTGACCGGCCGCGCGGATGTGGTGTTCGGTGCGACTTCCGACAGCCTTGCCCGTGCCCGCACCGTCGGCTTCACCATTCCCTACGCCATTTACTACGCCCAGGGTGTCGTCAACACCGAAAGCGGTATCAGCACCTTTGAAGATATCCGCGGAAAGCGCGTCGCCGCTGCCATCGGCACCGTGCCGGAGCAGGAATGGCTGAAGATCGCCGCCGACTGGGGCGAAGAGCACCTCTATCAGGGCTATCAGTCCGAAAACGAAGTGTTTCTTGCTGTTGCCCAGGGCAAGGCCGATATCGGCCTGACCACCAACACCGCCGTCAAGCCGGTCACCGACCAGTATGAAACGCTGGAGCCGGGCCCGCGCATGCCCTGGACCACGGACTACACGTCCGTCGTTGCCAAGCGCGAAGACGTGACCTGGCTGAACTTCCTCAACCTCTTCGTCACCCACCAGGTGCGCTCCGGCCGCTATGGCGAGCTGTGGGGCAAATATGTCGGCGGCGAAGCACCGGAACTGCGCATTCCGGGTGTGATGTACTGAGAATGACCTGAATGAGCGATCGGGAACGACGACTACCGGTCGCTCGCGGTTCTTTCAATGTCACCCCGGGCGACCGAAGGGAGACCCGGGGCCCACTCATTCCCGGAAAGTTTGAAGCGTGTGCTGATCCTCGGCGAAGAGATCCGCGGCTTCAGCAAGTTTCACCGAGAGTAGGCCCCGGATCTGCACTCCGCTTGTCCGGGGTGGCACCAAAATCAGATCTGCAGTGGTGATCCTCACCGCCGAGATCTCACGAATGCGTATGCCTCGCCCCGATAAGGCGGGATAGCCGGAGCAATTCGTAAAAAATGTTCGATTATAATTTCCATTGGCGGCCGGTGTTGAAAAGCCTGCCTGATCTGCTGGAAGCCGGGCTGCTGACGCTGGAAGTCGCGACCCTGTCGATGGTGATCGGCATCGTGGTCGGCCTTGCGCTGGCATTGATCCGGCTGAAGCTTAGAGGGCCGCTCTACTGGCTTGCGACAACCTGGGTGGAGCTGGCACGCAATACGCCGGCGCTGTTCCAGCTGTTCTTCTTTGGCTTCGGGCTTGGTGCCTTCGGCATCCACCTGACGCCGTTTTTCATCGTGCTGGCCGGCCTCAGCTTCAACTGCGCAGGTTATCTGGCGGAAAATTTTCGCGGCGGGTTTCAGGCCGTGCCCGACACGCAGTTGCGCGCGGCGCGGTCGCTGGGAATGACGTCCTGGCAGGCCTATAGCCGCATCATCATTCCGCAGGTGTTCCGCATCGTCTATCACCCGGTCACCAATCAGATGGTGTGGGCCGTGCTGATGTCCTCTCTCGGAATGCTGGTCGGGTTCCGCGAGCTGTCCGGCGAGACTCAGTTCTTCGCCAGTCGCACTTTCCGCATCTTCGAATATTTCGCGGTCACGGCCGTCATCTACTACGTGATCGTGAAGTTCATCCTGGGGGCGTCCCGGCTCATGGCCATGCGCCTGTTCAGGTACTGAGGAGGCTGACATGAAAGAATCCATCAGCTTCTTCTCGGGCTTCAATATTCACGACTTCTGGTTCCTTGGCGAAGCTGCGCTCAGGACCATGTGGATCTCGGCTGTCTCGATCATCATCGGCACAGTGCTCGGCGGTCTGTTCGGGTGGATGCTCTACGAGGGCCGGCTGGCGGCGATGCTGCTGCTGGGGCCGGTGCTGGATGTGTTCCGCTCCGTGCCGCTGATTATCCAGCTGGTGCTGTTCTACAATTTCGCGCCTATCGTCGGACTGAATTTCGATCCGTTTGCCTCCGGCGTGGTGATCCTGACGATCTATTGCGCGTCGCTGGTCGCCAATGTCGCCCGTGGCGGCATCGAGGCGGTCGGCAAGCCCATGCGCAGGGCGGCGCGTTCCCTGGGGCTGAGCTACTGGCAGGACATGCGCTACGTGGTGCTGCCCATCGGCGGGCGGGCTGTCTTTCCTGCCTGGGTCGGTGTGGCGCTCGGCGTCATGAAGGATTCAGCGCTGGTCTCCGTGCTCGGCTATGTCGAACTGCTCAAGGCCAGCCAGATCCTGATCACCCGGACACAGGAACCGTTCCTGATCCTCTCTCTCGCAGGCGCGTTCTATTTCGCGCTGTCCTTCCCGATCTCGCGCTATGCCGCAAAACTGGAAAAAAGGTGGGCCCAATGATCGAGATACGCGGCCTTGAGAAATATTTCGGCGCGCTTCAGGTGCTCAAGGGCATCGATCTTGATGTCGAAAAGGGAGAAGTGCTCTCCGTCATCGGTGCGTCCGGATCCGGCAAATCGACACTGCTCTATTGCATCAACGGCCTGGAGCCGATCCAGAAGGGATCGGTCATGGTTGACGGCACTGACGTTCATGCCAAGGACACGGACATCAACAAGCTGCGCCAGAAGCTCGGCATGGTGTTCCAGCAATGGAACAGCTTTCCGCATCTGACCGCGCTGGAAAATGTTGCGCTGGCGCCGAGGATCGTCAAGGGCAAGTCGAAGACGGAAGCCGAGGCGATTGCCGAAAAGCAGCTCCGTCACGTGGGGCTTGCAGACAAGCTCAAGGTTTACCCGAACAACCTGTCGGGCGGCCAGCAGCAACGGCTCGCGATTGCCCGGGCGCTTGCCATGGAGCCGACCTACATGCTCTTCGACGAAGCGACGTCCGCGCTTGATCCGGAACTGGTCGGCGAGGTGCTCGACACCATGCGCCTGCTTGCCGAAGAAGGCATGACCATGATCTGCGTCACCCATGAAATGGGCTTTGCCCGGGACGTGTCGGACAGGGTCGCCTTCTTCCATAAAGGCGTGATGGAGGAGATCGGGCCGCCGGCGCAGATCTTCGGCCAAGCTGAATCCGAGAACACCCGAAAATTTCTTGCTAACGTGCGCTGACCCGGCGCAACTAGATCTTACCGTCAGGCCTCAGGGCCCGTGCGCGGCACGTGGGAGCCAACCGGCAGGCCTGACCTATCCAGGAGTGAATGATGACGTCCAATATCTTTTCCGGCTGCATGCCTGCCCTGATGACCCCTTGCAAGGCCGACCGTACACCGGACTTCGATGCTCTCGTGAAGAAGGGCAAGGAACTGATCGCGGCCGGCATGTCCGCCGTTGTCTATTGCGGCTCCATGGGCGACTGGCCGCTGTTGACGGACGAGCAGCGCATGGAAGGCGTGGAGCGTCTGGTGAAGGCGGGTGTTCCGGTTGTCGTTGGAACCGGTGCGGTCAACACCAAGTCTGCCGTTGCCCACGCAGCCCATGCGGCAAAGGTTGGTGCCCATGGTCTCATGGTCATTCCACGTGTTCTGTCCCGCGGCATTTCCGTGTCGGCACAGCGCAACCACTTCAGCGACATCCTGAAGGCGGCGCCGAACCTGCCGGCCGTGATCTACAACAGCCCCTATTACGGTTTCGCCACCCGCGCCGATCTGTTCTTCGACCTGCGCCGGGAATTTCCGAACCTGATCGGCTTCAAGGAATTCGGTGGTCTTGCGGATCTGCGCTATGCAGCTGAAAACATCACCTCGCAGGATGACCAGGTGACGCTGATGGTCGGTGTCGACACAGCCGTCTATCACGGCTTCATCAATTGTGGTGCGACCGGCGCGATCACCGGTATCGGCAATGCCATTCCCAAGGAAGTCCTGCATCTGGTGGCGCTCTGCAAGAAGGCCGCAGAAGGTCATGCGGAAGCTCGCCTGCGGGCCAGGGAACTGGAAGAGGCGCTGGCTGTTCTGTCCAGCTTCGATGAAGGCCCGGACCTGGTGCTCTACTACAAGCACCTGATGGTGCTGAACGGCGACACCGAATACACGCTGCACTTCAACGAGAGCGACGCCCTCAACGATGCACAGCGCAACTATGTCGAAGCGCAGTACAAGCTGTTCAAGACATGGTACGCCGACTGGAGCACGCAAGGTGGCGTGATCGCCGAATGCGCGTAATCGACAGCCATACGGCGGGTGAACCGACCCGCGTTGTGCTCGACGGTGGCCCCGATCTCGGATCGGGGACGCTGGCGGAACGCGCCGCCCGGCTGGAAGCCGAGCATCTCGACTTCTGCGCTTCCGTCGTGCTGGAACCGCGCGGTCATGATGCCATCATCGGTGCGCTGCTGGTGCCGCCGTCCGACCCTTCTTGCGTCGCCGGGGTGATCTACTTCAACAACCTGCAGAACCTCGGCATGTGTGGCCACGCCACCATCGGCCTCGGTGTGACCCTGGCCCATCTCGGCCGGATCGGACCGGGACGGCACAAGTTCGAAACGCCGGTGGGCGTGGTCGAGATCGACCTGATCGACGCCAACACGGTGTCGGTGGTCAACATCGAGAGCTACCGGCTGGCGAAGGACGTCGCGGTTGAAGTCCAAGGTGTTGGACAGGTCACGGGCGATGTCGCCTGGGGCGGCAACTGGTTCTTCCTGGTCAAGAACAGCCCGGTTGCCTTGACGGGGGCCAATATCCGCCCACTGACCGACCTCACACTCAAGATCCGCGATGCGCTGGATAAGGCCGGTGTTACCGGTAAGGACGGTGCCTGGATCGACCATATCGAGCTGTTCGGGCCGGCCGAAGACCCGTCCGCGCAAAGCCGCAACTTCGTGCTGTGTCCGGGCGGTGCCTATGACCGCTCGCCCTGCGGCACCGGCTGTTCGGCCAAGCTTGCCTGCCTTGCCGCTGATGGTGCGCTGGCACCGGGTGAGGACTACCTGCAGGAAAGCGTCATCGGCAGCACCTACAGGATCAGCTACCAGCCCGGCTCGGGCGGCGGCGTCATTCCCACCATCACCGGACAGGCCTTCGTCACGTCCGATGCCAACCTGATTTTCAATCCGGCGGACCCCTACCGCGCAGGGATACGCCTCTAAATCCCGGATACGCCAAGTCATGGATTACAGGAATTTTGTCGGCGGCCAATGGCTCGAAACATCCGAAAGCACGCCCAACGTCAATCCGTCGGATATCAGCGATATTCTCGGCCATGCCGCAAAGGCTGGGGTTGACCAGCTTGACCAGGCCATAGACGCTGCCCATCAGGCCGCACCCGGATGGGCAGCCTCGACGCCGCAGCAGCGTTTCGACGTGCTGGATTTCGTCGGCACGGAACTGCTTGCCCGCAAGGGCGAGCTTGGCCGGCTGCTATCACGCGAAGAAGGCAAGACCCTGCCGGAGGGCATTGGCGAGGTGGCACGTGCCGGGCAGATTTTCAAGTTCTTTGCCGGCGAAGCATTGCGGCTTGCGGGGGACCGGCTGGCGTCCGTCAGACCCGGTATCGAGGTCGATGTCACCCGTTTTCCGGTTGGCGTTGTCGGCCTGATTACGCCATGGAATTTCCCGATAGCAATTCCTGCATGGAAGATTGCTCCGGCACTTTGCTACGGCAACGCGGTTGTTTTGAAGCCGGCAGAACTGGTGCCGGGCTGTGCCCATGCCCTCATCGAGATCCTGTCCCGCTCCGGCCTGCCGGAAGGCGTGGTCAACCTGGTGATGGGGCGCGGTTCGCAGATTGGCCCGCGTCTGGTGGAAAGCGCCAAGGTAAAGGCGATTTCCTTCACTGGCTCGGTGCCGACAGGTCGGGGGATTGCGGCTGCCTGCGGCCAGCGCCTGAAAAAGGTGCAGCTGGAAATGGGCGGCAAGAACCCGATGGTGGTTCTGGATGATGCCGACCTTGCCATAGCCGTCGAGGCTTCGCTCAACGGGGCGTTCTTCTCCACCGGTCAGCGCTGCACGGCAAGCTCACGGCTGGTGGTGACCGACGGCATTCACGACCGCTTCGTCGCAGCGCTTGCCGAGCGCATGCAGGCGCTGAAGGTCGGCAACGCTCTCGAAGATGGCGTGCAGATGGGCCCGGTGGTTGATGATCGGCAACTGCAGCAGAACCTTTCCTATGTTGATATCGCGGCAAAGGAAGGCGGCAAGGTTCAGGGCGGGGAGCGGCTCAACCGGGACACTGAAGGTTTCTACATGGCGCCGGCGCTAGTGAGCGAAACCGACAACGCGATGCGGATCAACACTGAAGAAGTTTTCGGACCGGTCGCGTCCGTCATCCGCGTGAAGGATTACGAGGAAGCCCTGGCTGTCGCCAACGACACGGAGTTCGGGCTCAGCTCCGGTATCTGCACTACGTCGCTGAAGCATGCCAGCCACTTCAAGGCCAATGCCGAGGCCGGCATGGTGATGGTCAATCTGCCGACGGCAGGGGTCGATTATCACGTACCCTTTGGCGGCACCAAAGGATCCAGCTTCGGCTCGCGCGAACAGGGGCGTTACGCCGCTGAATTCTACACTTCGGTCAAGACCGCCTACACGCTTCCCTAAAGTGCGGCCAACGGGCAGCAAACCGCCTGCGAGGTACTTTGCCCTGCCTCGCGGGCCTTTTTGAAAGACTTTGAAAATGGCGGATGAGACCGTCCAGGATATCATCGTGATCGGCGCCGGCATCATCGGCATCAGTTCCGCGCTTGCCCTTCAGGCAAGGGGGCAGCAGGTGCTTGTGCTGGATCGGCAAGCGGAAACAGCGCGCGCATCGGAGATGAACGCCGGTGCCTTCGCCTTTACCGATATCATCCCGCTGGCAACGCCGGGCATCATGCGCAAGGCACCGAAATGGCTGCTCGATCCGCTTGGTCCGCTCTCCGTTCCGCCCGCCTATACCCTCAAGATCGCACCCTGGATGCTGCGGTTCTGGCGGGCAAGCTGGCCGGACCGCTATCAGGCGTCGGTGACGGCGCAGGCCGAGTTGATGAAGCTGGCGCAGGATGCCCTTGCCCGGCAGGTTTCGGACACCGGAGCAGCCTCCCTGATCCAGGCCGAAGGGCAGCTGCAGCTTTATGAAGGCGAAGCGGAGTTCCGCGCCAGCCTGCCAGGCTGGGAGCTGCGCAAGCAGCAAGGCATCCGGTTCGAACTGCTGGAAAGCCCGGAGGCAATTGCCGCCATTCAACCGGGTCTCGACCGTCGCTTCACCCATGCCGCCTTCACGCCGGACTGGACCAATACATGCGATCCCGCCCGCTGGCTGGCGCATCTGACGTCTGTCTTTCTGAAACGAGGCGGCCGTGTTGAAAAAGCCGACGTCTCAGGATTGAAACCGCTGGAGCAGGCAGTTCGGGTTGACGTCTCGGGGAGACACCTGGAAGCACATCAGGTCGTTGTCGCATCCGGTGCCTGGTCGCACCATCTTGTGAAGACGATTGGCGACCGCATCCCGCTGGAAACCGAGCGCGGTTACAACACCACGCTGCCGGAAGGTTCCTTTGATCTGAAAACTCACCTGACCTTTTCCGGTCATGGCTTCGTCGTCACCAAGATCAATGGTGGCGTCCGGGTCGGTGGGGCGGTCGAACTGGGTGGATTGACGCTTCCGCCGAATTACAGGCGTGCCGACATCCTGCTGAACAAGGCCAAGAGTTTCCTGCCTGACTTGAAAACGGAGGGTGGCAAGAAATGGATGGGCTTCCGGCCGTCCATGCCGGACAGCCTTCCGGTTATCGACCGGTCGCCTGGTGACCGCCGGGTCGTCTATGCTTTCGGCCATGGCCACCTCGGCCTGACTCAATCCGCGGGAACGGCGGAACTTGTCGCCAATCTCGTCTCCGACACACAAAACCCCATCGATATGGCCGCTTTTTCCGCGCGGCGTTTCTAATCTCTTCTGGAGGAGGAACTTCATGATAATTACGGCCATCAACGTCTTTCAGGTCGATCTTCCCCTGAAAGAAGGACGCTACAGCTGGTCGAACGGCAATTTCGTCGACGTTTTCGACAGCACCGTTGTCGAGATCGAGACCGATGAAGGCCTCAAGGGTTATGCCGAATGCTGCCCGCTCGGGTCGGCCTATCTGCCGAGCTACGCGCTTGGGGTGCGCTCCGGACTTCAGGAACTGGCGCCGCACCTGATCGGCATGGACCCGCTCAATATCGGCGAGGTCAACCGGGTGATGGATGCCGCCCTTCGCGGCCACCCCTATGCAAAGGCTCCGATCGATATTGCCTGCTGGGACCTGCTCGGCAAGGCGACGGGCCACCCGCTCTATACCCTGCTTGGCGGTGCGGCGCAGGATGATGTGGTGCTTTACCGGGCGATCAGCCAGGAAGCCCCGGAGATCATGGCAAGGAAGATCGAAGGTTATGCCGCCGAAGGCTACACCAAGTTCCAGCTGAAGGTCGGCGGCGATGCCAATGACGATATCGACCGCATCCACGCCACCCGCGCAGTATTGAAAAAGTCGGACCTTCTGGTGGCCGATGCCAATACCGGCTGGACCCGGCATGAAGCTGCACGCGTCGTCGGGGCGGTGTCGTCGCTCGATGTCTATATCGAGCAGCCTTGCCTCACTTACGAGGAAAGCGTCTCCATTCGCCGCCGGACGGCGCTGCCATTCGTTCTGGACGAGGTGATCGACGGGCCGAACACGCTGGTGCGCGGCATTGCTGAAGACGCGATGGACTGCATCAACCTGAAGATCTCCAAGGTCGGTGGCCTCACCAAGGCCAAGTTGATGCGTGATCTCTGCATTGCCCACGGCATTCCGATGACGATCGAGGACACCTGGGGCGGGGACATCGTCACGGCAGCCATCGCCCATCTGGCGCGCTCGACCCCGTCTGACTTCACTTTCTCGGCGACGGACTTCAACAGTTACGGCACGGTCGATATCGCGGAAGGCGCGCCGAAGCGCGTCAATGGCCGCATGACCGCTTCCGACCAGCCGGGGCTCGGCATCACGCCGATCTTCGATGCACTGGGCGAACCTGTCGCCCGCTATTCCTGACCCGGCTCACCACAAGGCAGAGACATGCGCAGCAGCAAGACCATCCACGTGATTTCCTGTCATGCTGAAGGTGAGGTCGGCGACGTGATCGTCGGCGGTGTTGCGCCGCCGCCGGGCGAAACGCTCTGGGAGCAACGCAGCTTTATTGCGAAAGACCAGACGTTGCGCAATTTCGTTCTGAACGAACCGCGCGGCGGCGTCTTCCGTCATGTGAATCTGCTTGTGCCGCCCAAACATCCGGAAGCGGATGCCGCCTTCATCATCATGGAACCGGAAGACACGCCGCCGATGTCCGGGTCCAACTCCATCTGCGTTTCCACGGTGCTGCTCGACGGTGGCATCGTGCCGATGATCGAGCCGGTCACTGAAATGGTTCTGGAAGCGCCCGGCGGGCTGGTGCGGGTGAAGGCCGAATGCCGGAATGGCAAGGCGGAGCGCATCTTCGTCCAGAACGTCACCAGCTTCGCCGACAAGCTGTCGGTGCCGCTGGAGGTCGAAGGCCTCGGCACGCTGACGGTCGATACAGCCTATGGCGGCGACAGTTTCGTGGTCGTGGATGCGGAGGCGCTCGGGTTCGGCATCGTTGAAGACGAGGCCAAGGACATTGCCCGTCTGGGTGTTCGGATCACCAATGCGGCCAACGAACAGCTCGGGTTCTCTCATCCGGACAACGCCGACTGGAACCATATCTCCTTCTGCGCCTTTTGCGGTCCGCTGTCCAAGACTCCAACCGGCCTCACAGGCCGGTCCGCGGTTGCCATCCAGCCCGGCAAGGTCGACCGGTCGCCGACGGGCACGGCCGTTTCCGCACGCATGGCATTGATGGCGGCCAGAGGCCAGATGAAGGTCGGCGACACCTTCGAAGCCGTTTCCATCATCGGATCCACCTTCACCGGCCGGATCGTATCGGAGCAGATGGTGAGGGACCGGGCCGGAATTATTCCGGAGATTTCCGGCCGTGGTTGGGTCACCGGCATTCACCAACACATGCTCGATCCAAGCGACCCCTGGCCAGGCGGATACAAGCTCAGCGACACCTGGGGTGGGTGATTGTCGGGCTGAGGTGACGTAGAGAATAGCTGGTCTTGTTGGGGAGTTTCCCTAGCGAGACTTGTCATTATTGTCGTTGCAGGCCTATTGGCAGGCTTCCCTACGTCATCCGTCTATAAGGAAAAACCTCAAGTAAACGAAGATTCTCAATTTCATTCCTCTAAAACGAATTTTGCGGGAAACGAAAAATTACCAGTATCGACCAGTTAAGACTTGTTGCCAGAGCAAGAAACCATTCTATTAGCTCGAAGATCTGAATTTTAGTGATTGCGCAGCTATGGACAAATTGGCGAAAAGGGGCGTCTGCCTCATTGGATGCGGTTTCATGGGCAAAGCCCTGCTGGAGGCCTGGCTGGCAAAAGGATTGCCGGCCGGATCCATCTTCGTACGCGATCCAAGGCCTTCCGACTGGTTGAAGAGCCAGGGCGGTATCAACATCAATGAGCCGTTCCCGGTTGCGCCCGCGGCCATTGTCATCGCGACGCGTCCTCAGATTGTTGAAAAGGTTCTGGCGCCACTGAGCAGTTTTGGTGGTGGCGACACCGTGATCCTGTCGATTGCTGCCAGCAAGCCGATTTCTGTCCTGGAAAAGCAATTCCCGGATGGAACGCCAATTATCCGTGCCATGCCAAATCTGCCGGCGACCGTCGGTGCGGCGATTTCGACCTTTGTTGCCAATGAGGCACTGTCTGCCGGGCAGAAGGCGGAGGTCACGAAACTGCTTGCCGCCTTTGGCTCCGTTGTCGAACTGCCGGACGAAGACCTGCTGCCTGTCGTCACCGCTCTGTCCGGCGCGGGACCGGCCTATGTGTTCGCCATGGCCGAGGCCTTTGCCGCAGCAGGGGCACGCCTTGGTCTGCCGGAGGACCTTGCCCACGAGCTGGCCGTGCGGACGGTGGCCGGGGCCGGACGCATGCTTGCGCAGCCCGACGCGGATGCGACCGGGTTCCGCGTTGCCGTCACGTCCAAGGGCGGCACGACGGAAGCGGGTATGCTGGAATTCATGGCTGACGAAAACGGCATTCAAGACCTTGCCCGCCGCACGGTCCAGGCCGCAGCCGAACGCTGCAAGGAGCTTTCCGGACTGAAGCCCCCCGAACAGCCCAGGACCCTGCGTCTCGTCAGGGACTAGCGGCAGCTCTCCGGCATAAGCGGACAGTTTATTGCCGGCGTCTATCCCTTCAGAGCCGATGTCACGTCTTCGGACTGCAGCCGGTTGTAGGCAGACTTGATTGCGCCGGTAAACTCCGCTGATCGTGGCAGGTCGCTGCCGAAAACTTCGGAAAGCGACAGCATCCTGTCGACATAGTCGGGGCCATCCGTTTCACGCGTGATGATTTCAATCCGGTCGGACATGGGGTCGTTCAGCGGCAGTGTGGCCCCTGTTTTTGAAACACCGCGGCAGTAGAGCATCCAGCCGGCGACCGCGAGCGCCGAAAGTGGCCAGGGGCTGTTCTCCTTCAGGTGCTGCCGGATAGGAGCCAGCAGCCTTTGCGGCAGCTTCTGGCTTCCGTCAGAGGCAATCTGGGTGGTCTTGTGGTGAAGGGCCGTGTTTTCGAAACGGGCAATCAGTGCCTCGGCATAGGCCTTGATGTCGACACCGTCCGGTACGGCCAGAGTCGGGGCCTGTTCGTTCAGCATCAGCGCAAGAGCGGCGTCCCGGAAAACAGGATCGGCCATGCATTCGGCGATCGTTTCCTTGCCCGCCAGCGCTCCCAGATAGGCGAGAAACGAATGGCTGCCGTTCAGCATTCGAAGTTTCATTTCTTCAAACGGCGCGACATCACCGACGAATTCGGCTCCCGCCAGATGCCAGTCCGGACGAGGGCCCGCAAACCGGTCTTCAATCACCCATTGGCGGAATGTTTCACACAGGACGCCGTTCCGGTCCTTGTGGCCAAGCGCGTTCTGAAGCGTCTCGAACGAACTGTCCGACATTGCAGGTGTGATGCGGTCGACCATGGAACAGGGAAAAGTGCAATTGTCCTCGATCCAGCTCGCCAAATCCGGGTTGGACTCATTGGCGAAATCCAGAACCGCGCGGCGGCACAGGTTGCCGTTGGCGGGAAGGTTGTCACAGGAAAGGATGGTCAAACCGGCCAGGCCGGCTGCCTGACGTCGCCGGAGGCCTGCCACCAGAACCCCGATGGCTGTGGAAGGAGCTTCAGGCGTCGCGAGGTCCTGCCGGATGCCGGCATTGTCTGCGTCCAGCCTGCCGTCCTTCAGGCAGTAGCCTTTCTCGGTGATCGTCAGCGTGATCACGGCAAGGTCCGGATTGGCGATCCGGTCCGGCAGGGCATCGATGCCGTCGCGCTTGGGGTGGATCGTTGTGCGTATCGCATCGATTTCGCGCAAGAAGAGATCATCGCCGGACATTTCGCCGACGGTGAATACCCCGCCGGCCTCGTCTAGACGTGTCAGCTCGTCCGCCCCGGAATTGAGCCGCGCAACCGCAACTCCCCAGTCGCTTCCCGTCCGGCGCAGCATCTCGTCGTGAAACACCAGGACATGTGCCTTGGCAAAGGCGCCGAAGCCGATATGCAGCAGACGAATGCGAAGCTTTGTCCGGTCGTAATCAACCGTCCGGAGCATTTGGCCGGATAGGGTCATGAGGTGCGCACCGTGAAGTCAATTGTGCCATCAGCGTGCGCCTCCGTCCCGTTGACAACCAACGGTCCGGTTCCGGCCATCCAAAGGGAGACCGTGTCAAAGGCCGGTTGCCAGTTGCCGGAACGTTGCCAATCCAGACGCACAGCCTCTGCCGTGCGGGACAGGCAAAGCCGGGTGATGCAGTTTTCGCCAGCCAATGCATCCACCGAGTCACCGTCGTCGTCATAAAATTGCGAGTGCCTGTCGGGTGTCCCCTCCGGCTGCGGATAGATGCGCCACGTGCGCGACGTGTCGGCAGAAGGTGTTGCCCTGAGGTTTGCGGCGGCCATTGGCAGGACCGTGCCGCCCCGGACGAAGAGCGGAATGGTGTCGAGAGCAACCGGCACCTCGATCACCTGGCCGCCTTCATGCCAGCTGCTGCCGTCGAAGGCCCACCAGCCTTCTTTGTTGGCGGGCAGCGTGACCTTTCGTGACGTCGCGCCTTCCTCGACCACTGTTGCGACCAGAAGATCCCGGCCCAGAAGGAAGTCAAACTCGGCTTTCCGGCAGGAGGGGTCGTCCGCATGATCCAGAAACAGCGGCCGAAGCATCGGTTCGCCCTCGGTCACGGCAAGATGCAGTAGGCTGTAGAGATAAGGGATCAGTTGCGCCCGGAACTTCAGCGCGTCACGCACCAGCGGTGTGACTTCCGGATACATCCAGGCTTCGTTGGCCGTGCCATCGTCGTTCCAGGAATGGATGGTAAAGCGTGGATGGAAAATGCCGTTCTGCACCCAGCGCAGGAACAGTTCCGGCTCAGGCCGCGGGCCTGCAAAGCCGCCGACATCGTGGCCGATGTTGTAAAAGCCCGAAAGGCTGAGGCCAAGGCCCATGGGAATGTTCCAGCGCAGCGTGTCCCAGCTGGTGTAATTGTCGCCGGTCCATGTCTGGGCGTAGCGCTGCGTGCCCGGGCAGGCGCAGCGGGAAATCAGATAGGGCCGTTTTGTTGGCTGATGGGCTACCTGGGCTTCGTAGGATGCACGGGTCATCAACTGGCTGTGCAGGGGCCGGATCAGATTGACCGGGATCGGCTTGCCGAAGCCAGCGCAGACGGCTTCATCGTCCCAGACTTCATATTCGTTGTTGTCGTTCCAGGTGCAGGCAATGCCTCTGGAAAAGAGCTTTTCCTTCAGGTTTTGTTGCCACCAGCGGACGGTATACTCGTTGGTGAAATCGAGGTGAGAGCCGTAACCGTCCCAGAACGGTGACTGCTCTGGCGCCCCGGTCTCGCTGTCACGAATAAACAGACCGGCTTCTGTGGCTTCCCCGAACAGTGGATGGTCGTCCAGCAACACCGGCTTGATGTTGGCAATGAGGTTGATGCCTGCCTCGGCATAGGCCCGGGTCATGGCCTCGACATCGGGAAACCGGTCGGTGTTCCAATGGAAGACGTAGCGCTTGCCCTTGATGGCGGTATAGCCGGAGGACATCTGGAAACTGTCGCAGGGCATGTCCTCTGCCGACAACTTGCCGAGGAACTCCATCAACCTTTCCTGCGCGTTTTCGGAATCGGTATAGGCCATGGTCGAGCCGGAATAACCAAGCCCCCAGCGCGGCATGAAGGCGGTTCCGCCGGTCAGCAGGTGATGCTGTTTGACGACGTCCAGAACGCTTGGTGCCCAACTGAAATAATAATCGAGATCCCCGTCCGCCGCACGGAAGGCGCGGAAAGGCAGGTGGTAGTTGTCCTTCTCGTTGCCGAGATCGAACCAGCACGGCGCCAGCGTGTCGTAGTAAAGCCCGACCGCGCCGAGTGAGCCCTTGTCGGTGATGGTGAAGGGCACATGCTTGTAGAGCGGGTCGGTTGTCTGCGCATCGTAGCCCATGGCATCGAGATTGCGCATCTCGAAGCGTTTGCCGGTGCGCTCCAGTCCGCCGGCCTTTTCGCCAAGGCCATAGTAGCGCTCTCCCGGGTTCCGCCGCATGAAATGATGATTGCGATGGTCCCGGCGCCCGAGCATGTAGGCATCCTGCGGCCGGTCGCGGGCAATCTCATGCCACGCCTCACCGGCATTCGGACGGCTTTCCCAGATGAAGGCCAACGGCGTGCCGATGGTCAGGCGCAGGTTTTCCGTTTCCAGGACAAGCATGTCGTCCTGCTCTTCCAGAATGAAGGCGGGACAGGAAAAGCCGATAAGGTCGTCGCGCGCACGACCGCAGAACGGAACGTCGCCGTCCGGTGCAATGGCCCAGGTCCGGTCGTGCCGATATGTGCCGTCCTTCAACAGGACAACGCGGATGAGCGTATTTTCCAGAACCTTGACCATCAGACGGTGCCGGTTCTCGACTTCAAGTGCGATTCCGGCGCTGGAGCGGCCCAGATAGCGCCAGTTTTTGAGGGCTTTCATGACAGATCCTAGTAGCCGAGGAGGAGACGCGGCAGGAACAGGCTGAGGGCAGGTACGTAAGTGACCAGTAGCAGGAGAGCGACCAGCACCACATAGAAGCCGAGCATGGGTTTGAGAACCTGGCCGATCTTCACGCCGCCGACCGAACAGCCGACAAAGAGAGCCGACCCCACCGGCGGTGTGCAGATGCCGATACACAGGTTGAAGGTCATGACGACACCGAAATGCACCGGATCCATACCAAGATCCGTAACAACCGGCAGGAAGATCGGCGTAAAGATCAGCAATGCCGGGGTCATGTCCATGAAGGTGCCGACCACCAGCAGCGCCAGATTGATGATCAGGAGCAGCACGAGGGGGTTTTCGGAAAGGCTCAGCAGCGTGTCGGAGATCGAATAAGGAATATCCGCAAAGGCCATCGCCTTCGACATGGCGATGGAGCAGCCGATCATCAGCAGCACGATCGATGTGGTGACGGCGCTTTCCAGGATGATGCCCGGCAGCTCGCGCGGTGAAATTTCCCTGTACCAGATCACGCCCAGGAAGAGCGTATAGACCACGGCGACGGCAGAGGCTTCGGTCGCGGTAAAGATGCCCCCGATGATGCCGCCCATGACGATCACGATCAGGCCGAGCGGCAGCATGGCGTCCAGGGTCTTGGCGATCACCTCCTGGCCGGTCGGCCGTTCGGCGACCGGGTATCCTCTGCGCTTGGCGATGATGCCGGCCACGACCATCAGGCTGAGCCCCATCAGGATACCGGGAATGTATCCGGCAACGAAGAGCGCGGCGATGGAGGTGCCGTTGGTGATCAGCGAATAGACGATGAAGGTTGCACTTGGGGGGATCAGAAGACCCGTCGGGCAGGAGGCGATGTTGACCGCCGCGCTGAAGGCCGGGTCGTAGCCTTCCTTCTTCTGCAGCGGAGACATGACTCCGCCGACGGCTGCGGCCGAGGCGACGGCAGACCCGGAGATGGAGCCGAACATCATGTTAGCGATGACGTTGCAATGCGCCAGCGAGCCAGGCAGGCGGCCGGCCAGCACCTTGGCGAATTCGATCAGCCGCAGGGCAATGCCGCCCCGGTTCATGATGTTGCCTGCCAGGATGAAGAACGGGATCGCCAGCAGTGTGAAGCTGTCGAGGCCGGAGGCAACCTGCTGAGCGACGATATAGACCGACTGGTCGAACGACATGAACAGCAGGAAGGTGGCAAATGCCGCAAGACCGATGGCGAAGGCAATCGGCACGCCCAGGATCATCAGAAAGGCGAATGTCCCAAACAGGACGAGGACAGATTGGATATCCATGAAATTTCTCGTTCCCGGTCAGGTGTCAGTCCAAGGGGCCGCCGATGCTGGCAGTGTCGCCCTGATCGTTTGGCCCGCGGCCGCTGCGAAAGACGTCACCCAGAAAGGTCAGGCAGTAGTAGAGAATGCAGATCCCAGAGAAGGGTATTGCGACGTAAACAAGGCCCATGGGCAGTCGCAGCGCTGGCGAAACCTGCTGGGTTTCCAGTGTGCGGCTGACCAGATCGAGGCCGCCGTACACCATCACGACCCCGGCAAAGAGCGCGATGGCGGCGATGATGCCGCAATTGACCAGAAGCCGCAGGACACCGGTGGTGATCACCGGCAGCAGGTCGATGGCAAGGTGCCGGCGCTGGCCGAACGTGTAGGCCCCGCCCAGCAGTGCAACCCAGATGAACAGGAAACGGGCCATTTCGTCGGTCACCGTGCTCGGACTTTGCAGCACGTAGCGCGAGACGACCTGCCAGACGACGCAGGCGACCAGGACGGCGAAGGCGATGGTGATGACGAGACGCAGGACCATGTCCACGCCTCTGGTGATGACTGTCACGATATTCCTCCCGCGCAGGCCTCTTTGGTGCCGCGACAACAGGCGCGGCGTGGGCTCCGACACCTTAAGACATGCGTCAGGAAATTAAATTGGTCAACCAATTTTCCAAAAAAGGTTGACTGATTTTGAAAATTGGACGAACAATTCTGCATCCGCGGCGGTCTGGCCTTGCAAGTCCCGCGGCCAACCGATCCGTTCCGCAATGGAACGCAAGTCCTGCGGCCAAGGCTGCAATTGGGAGGAAATCATGTCGAAATTCGTTAAGCTGGCGGCTGTTCTGGCCGCGGGCGTCGTCGCCCTTGGGTCTGCTGCCAGTGCCAAGACACTGCGCCTGAACCACAACAATCCGGAAGACCATCCGCTGCACAAGTCGATGCAGTTCATGGCCGACCGCGTTGAGGAACTGACAGACGGCGATCTGAAAATCCGCATCTACGCCAATGCACAGCTGGGCACGCAGCGCGAATCCATGGAACTGATGCAAAACGGTTCCCTGGACATGGCTCGCTCCAACGCTTCCGAGCTGGAAGCCTTTGAGGAGTCCTACGGCGCGCTGAACCTGCCTTATATCTTCGTCAGCGCGGATCACTACTATGATGTCCTGACAAGCGATATCGGCGCGGACATTCTGGCCTCGTCCGAAGACAAGGGCTTCATCGGCCTTGCCTATTACATCGAAGGCGCACGCTCCTTCTATGCCAACAAGCCGATCCATTCCCCGGCCGACCTGAAAGGCATGAAGATCCGCGTTCAGCCGAGCCCGTCCGCCATTCGCATGGTCGAGCTGCTCGGTGCCAACCCGACCCCGATTGCCTGGGGTGAGCTTTACAGTGCCTTGCAGCAGGGTGTTGTCGATGGTGCGGAAAACAACCCGATCGCCCTGACCTCCGCCCGCCACGGCGAAGTGTCCAAGTTCTACTCCGATGACGGTCACACCATGATCCCGTCAGTCGTGATGATTTCCACCAGCTCCTGGAACGATCTGACCGACGAGCAGAAGGAAGCCATGCGCACAGCAGCACGTGAATCCATGGATTTCCACCGCAAACAGTGGGATGCCATGAGCGCGGAAGCCGTCGAGACCGCCAAGAACGAGCTCGGCGTGGAATTCATCGAAGTGGAAAAGGGTCCGTTCATCGAGGCCGTTCTGCCGATGCATGAAGAAGCGGCGGCAAAGTCTCCGGTCGTTGCCGATCTGATCAAGCGCATCAAGGCAACAGCGCAATAACAACTGCCGATATTTGAAAGTCCTGCCGGAGACCTGACCGATGCTCGAACGTTCCCATCTCGCCGACAACGCCTTGCAGGCGCTGCATGACGAAGACTACGACGTGCCTTTCAACACGCAGTCTTTGAACCATGATGGCCTGATCTTCATGGGCGGGCGGGCATCGGAAAGCCTCGACGGCGACTGGACCTTCTGTGTCGATCTTCTCGACACCGGCCTCCGGCAGAAATGGTTCGCCATGTTGCCGGAGGCACCTGAAGACCGCACCGAGCCCTGGGACTATGATCCATATATGGGTGAAACGGTGCCGGTGCCTTCCAACTGGGCGATGGTGAAGGAGAAGTGGTACTTCTTCGAAGGCAGCGCCTGGTACACACGGCCTCTCGACATTGAGACCGTCGATACCTCCAAGCGCCAGTTCCTGAGGTTCGGTGCAGCAAGCTACGACTGCAAGATCTTTGTGAACGGCGAATTCCTGGGCAACCACTACGGCGCATCGACGCCCTTCTGCGTCGAACTTACGGGCAGACTGAAAACCGGCCGCAACTGGATCATGGCTTGCGTCAACAACACCCGCACACGCGACCGTGTACCGATGCGCAATACCGACTGGTTCAATTACGGTGGGATCTACCGGGAGGTTTCCTTTTTCGAAACGCCCAGGACACTGATCAAGGACTTTTTTGTCTACCTGGTGCCGGATGGCACTTATTCCACCCTGAGGGCCGAGGTGACGGTGGACGGAGCACCTGCCGGTGCTGCAACCCTGTCCATTCCCGGGCTCGGCGTCCAGCAAGACATCGCGCTGGATGCGGACGGAAAGGGAACGCTCGACATTGCGGCCCGGCCGCAGCTCTGGAGCCCGGAAGCTCCGGTTCTTTATGATGTCAACCTCGCCTGCGGCGAAGATCGTGTGAGCGACCGGATCGGCTTTCGCCAGATCGAGCGACGGGGCACGGACATCCTGCTCAACGGGCAGCCCGTTTTCCTGCGCGGGATTTCCGTGCACGAGGACGATGCGACCCTCGGCAAGGTCACGAATGAAGACGACCTGCGCCGCCGCTTTGCCCATGCGCGCGAACTTGGCTGCAATTACCTGCGCCTGGCGCATTATCCCCATCATGAGCAGGCCGCGCAGATCGCGGATGAACTCGGCTTTTTGCTGTGGGAGGAAATTCCGGTCTATTGGGCGATCGATTTCGCCAATCCGGCGACCTACCGTGATGCTGAAAACCAGTTGTCGGAACTGATCAAGCGGGACCGCAACCGGGCAAGCGTTGTCATCTGGTCTGTCGGCAACGAAAACCCGGACACGGATGCCCGCCTGACCTTCATGAAAGGCCTTGCGGAAACCTGCAAGCGCCTCGACCCCACACGGCTGACATCCGCAGCCTGCCTGGTCAATCACGCGCGCAACCGTATCGAGGACAGGCTGGCGGCCCATATCGATATCATCGGTCTCAACGAATATTACGGCTGGTACGAAGAGAATTTCGACGACCTTGCCGCGATCGGCGAGAATTCCGATCCGGACCGGCCGGTGGTGATCTCGGAAACCGGAGCCGACGGGGTTATCGGTGAGAAAGGCCCCAAATCAGGCCTCTTCAGCGAAGACTATATGGCCGAAGTCTATACAAGGCAGATCGCAACTCTGCGCGAGCTTGGCTATATCAAAGGCATGTCGCCGTGGATACTTTACGATTTTCGTGTCGAACGGCGCCAAAACATCTTTCAGAACGGCTATAATCACAAGGGGCTGATTGCCGCCGACAAGAAAACCAAGAAAAAAGCATTCCATATCCTGGCCGACTATTATCGCGAGATTTCCGACGCCGGGGAGGAAGCAAGGAAAGCCTCATGACCAGCGATGCAGGAAAGCGCCGGTACCAGGAAATTGCCGAACTTCTCGCAAGGCGTATCGAGGAGCAGGGCTACAAGCCCGGCGACAAGTTTCCGACCGAGCGGCAGATTTCCGTGGAACTCGGGATCAGCCGATCGCTGGTGCGCGAGGCTTTCATCGTTCTGGAGATCGAAGGCTATCTGGATGTGCGCAAGGGCTCCGGCAGCTATGTGGCCGCCGGTGAGAAGATTTCGCTTCACATTCCAAAAGCCGATTACGGTCCCTTCGAGCTCCTGCAGGCCCGCCAGCTTCTGGAAAGCAGCATCGCGGGCTTTGCCGCCACCACGATAACCAAAAACGATATCATCCATTTGCGTGAGACACTGGATCTGGAGCGCCGGGCGATCGAGAACGGCGAAGAAGATTACACCGCTGATCGGCAGTTTCACCAGCTGATCGCCGAAGCGACCCAGAACAGCGTTCTGGTCGACCAGGTGGAAGACCTTTGGAACAAGCGCGAAAACAGTTCCATGTGGGCTCGGTTGCACGATCGTATCTTCGATCTCAGTTACAGGGCGAAATGGCTGGACGACCACGCTGAAATTCTGGAGGCGTTGCGCCACCGCAATTCGGACAAGGCGCGCCAGGCCATGTGGCAGCACCTGGAAAATGTTCGCTTGACCCTGCTTGAGCTTTCCGACGTCGGCGATCCGGAATTCGACGGTTACCTTTATACGCCGGCTCAGGCCGCGCCGTGATCGCCGCCGTCTGAGGTGTGCCGACAATAGTTCCCCAAACGCAAAACGCTGCAGCGATAACAACAAGAAAGACTTCAGTCGATGATCGAGAGCTGGCGCTGGTTCGGACCGCAGGACCCCATCTCCCTGAGAGATATCCGCCAGACAGGCGCGAGCGGCATCGTGACCGCCCTGCATGACATTCCGAACGGCACTTTCTGGCCGGAAGAGGAAATCGCTTTGCGCCGACAGATGATCGAGGCGGCCGGGCTGGAATGGGTGGTTACCGAGAGCATTCCCGTGCATGAGGACATCAAGACCGGCGCTCCCGGATGGGAAAAATGGGCGGTAAACTGGTCCGAGACTGTGCGGGCGCTGGCGCGCCAGGGCATCAGGACCATCTGCTACAATTTCATGCCTGTGCTGGACTGGACCCGGACGGATCTCGATTTCGAACTTCAGGACGGGGCAACGGCGCTGCGCTTTGAGTTTGTGGCCTATGCCGCGTTCGACCTGTTCATCCTGCAACGCGAGGGAGCGGAAGCCGATTATGACGAGGCGGACATTGCGCGTGCCGAAGAGCGGTTTGCCCGCATGTCCGCCGAGGAACGGAACCGGCTGACCGCCAACATCATTGCAGGGCTTCCCGGTTCGGAAGAAAGCTACACGCTGGAGACGTTCCGCGACCGTCTGGCTTCCTATCGCGATATCGGCCGGGAAGAACTTTTCCGCAATCTTCAGACCTTTCTTGAGATCGTCGTTCCCGCAGCTGAAGAAGAAGGTGCCATGTTGGCCATCCATCCGGATGATCCGCCGCGGTCACTCTTCGGCTTGCCGCGGATCGTCGGCTCACTTGGCGATCTGAACCGGATTGCCGGCATGAACCCGTCGATGGCAAACGGCTTTACCGTCTGCTCCGGCTCGCTTGGTGTAAGCGCGGACAACAATATTCCCGAAATCATCGATGCATTGGGCGAACGCATTCATTTTGCCCATCTGAGGGCAACGAAGCGCGAGCAGGATCCGCGCAGTTTCCACGAAGATGCGCATCTTGAGGGCGATGTCGACATGGTCGCCATCATTCGTGCCCTGCGGCGTGTCGAACGGCAGGTTGGCAAGGTGATCCCAATGCGGCCCGACCATGGGCATCGCATATTGAGCGATCTCGGCGGAACGTCGACACCCGGATATCCGGCGATTGGCCGCTTGCGCGGATTGGCGGAACTGCGCGGCGTCACCCTTGCCGTCGATGTTCTGGAGGCTGCCGGCGCGGCGGCGGAATAGACCTTTCGGGCAATGCGGCAGGCTTGACCGGACGAGGCATCCGGTTACATCCATCTGCTGAGACACTTCACGGCGATCGTGATGATGCCGGTCATGCCTGGAACTCCGGAGACCCGAATGGAAACGAATGGCGATACCCTTGTCGAGGACGGGCGTGATGTCATCCTCATCGAAGGACTGAAAGTCGCGGCGCAGATCGGCATTCTGGACAGCGAGAAAAACCGGACGCAAACCGTCTGCTTCGATATCGAGATGCAGACCGTGGCCGGCTATCGCCGGATCGTGCGCGAAACCGGTGCATTCGTTTCCTATGCCGACGCGGTCGAGTTCATCCTGGAGAAGGCCGCCTCCGGCGAGCATATCGATCTTGTCGAGGACTGGGCCGAATCTGTCGCGGAATTTGCCCTGACGAATGAGCTGGTCGAAGAGGTGAGTGTGAAGGTCACCAAACCGGACATCTTTGATGAAGCGGCGGGGGTCGGCATTCGCGTCAAGCGACGTCGGCCAGCCGGTTGACCTTGCCGTCCTGCCGCTTTTCCCTATCTGCCCTGAAACTTGCCTGATCCCGCCCGGTCCTGATCCGGGCAAGAGGTTCGACACCGGGAGCCCTGCCTCACATGATATCCGCCGACCGCCTGCTGCCGCTCTGGCTCAAGTATCGCGATGCCCTCGAAGCACCGATCCGAACCTTCGAATTTGAAAAGTTTGGCCGGCGGTTCGAGGACCGCACCTATCAGATGGGCGTCCTGAACCTGTCACCGGACAGCACCTATCGCGAAACGGTCTGCCATACCTTCGAAGCGGCGCTTTATCGTGGTCGGCGCATGACGCTGGAGGGGGCGGCGATGGTCGACATCGGCGCGGAGTCGACCGGCGAGACCGCAGACATCGTCGCGGCCGAGCGGCAGATCGACCGCATGCGCCCGGTCGTAAAGGCTCTTGCCGACGAAGGCATTCTTGTTTCCGTTGAAACCTATCATCCGGAAGTGGGCGTCGCCCTGCTGGAGGCCGGGGCGGGCGTGGTCAATCTGACGGGACGCGTTGACGACCCGGCCTTCTACGAGGCGATCGCCAAACATCAGGCAGGTATCGTGTTGTGCTATACGCCGGGCAAGAATGCCCGTTCCGCCGATTACCTGCCGCCGGCCGAAGATATTTTCGACCATCAGCTGACATTCTTCCGCGAGCGAGTCCATTTGGCGACGGAAGCCGGAATCGAGCGGCTGTGGGTCGATCCCGGTTTCGGCTTTGCGCTGCATTTGCCGGACGGTCCGGACCGGATACGCTATCAGACCGACAGCATTCTTCAGTCCTTCCGCCTGCGCGAGCTCGGCTGGCCAGTGACGGTTCAGTTGACAGGTGCGGTCTATCTCTTCCGGGATGAGGTGCGGGTGGCGCAAACCAGCGCAGCCACACTTGCCGTCATGTCGAGGGCCAATCTGGTGCGCAGCCATGAAGTGCCGCGCGTGCAGCCGGTCTTGAACCTGCAGGATTTCGCCTGAAGACCTGCCCGGCCTTTTCAGCACAACTTGCACAAGGGCGGATAGAGACAACTCGAGCCTTCCGGAGGAATGCAAATGGCAAACGACAGGATCGCCCTGGTGACAGGCGCCGGAAAGCGATTGGGCAAGGCAATCGCCAGAGGTCTGGCGAACCGGGGTTACGCCATGGGCCTCCATTACAACTCCTCCGCTGATGGCGCGCAGGACCTTCACGACGAGATTGTCTCGGAAGGCGGCAGGGCGGCGCTGTTGCAAAAAGACCTGAGCCGGCCCGGAACAGCGGGCGAACTGATCGGGGAGGCCGCCACTGCTCTCGGAGGGCCGGTCAGCGTGCTGGTCAATTCCGCATCGGCCTTCAACACCGACAGCTTGTCAGACCTGACCATGGATACATGGCAGTTCCTGATGAACGTCAATGCGGCTGCGCCTGTGTTCCTGATGCAGGCCTTTGCCAATCAGGAGCCCTTGCCGGAGGGTGGGGCGATCGTGAACATGCTCGATACTCAGATGCAATCGGCGTCGCCGGAACGGTTCAGCTATTTCTGCGGCAAGTTCGCTCTCGACGGTGCCACCCGGCTGGCGGCGTTCGATCTGGGGCCTAAGGGCATCCGCGTGAATGCGGTTGCTCCGGGCCTGATCCTGCCGAGTGACCAGACCCAGGAAAACTTTGACTCCCGGCAGAATTTGACGCCGCTTGGTGCGGGGCTTGGTCCGGACGATGTGGTCGACGCCGTGATCTATCTGGCAGAGGCCAAACAGGTGACCGGACATACTCTGGTGGTGGATGCGGGACAGCGACTGATGGGCTTCGGAAATGCGCCAATCGGGTGAAACTGAGGAAAACCGGGCCTTTTCATGGTTAGTGAATGGTTAATATCCACTGCCTGGAAAGGGGGACGAATTTTCTTTCAAAAAAAATCAAAACGGTTGTTGACGGGGTGAGTTGGTCTGCGTATAACCCGGTTCATCGACGGCGGCAACGTCGCTGGCGACAGGG
>NZ_BAAGIB010000010.1:0-84854 GCF_054658235.1 Roseibium sp. LAB1
ATGACCGCCTGCAGGGCGGCCTATTTGGAGATGGCAAGCGGAGAGCGCAGGGCGAAGCCCGGAGGCGGGAGGATCGTTACCGATGGCCGAGACGGGCGCTTGCGCCTGGCTCGGGGAGCGCAGCGACTAGAGCCGTGCCCAAAGGGTGCCGCCCAAATTCTCTTTACCTGTTGAGGACATTGACGAAAGCCGCAATTTCGCAATCGTGGTGCTCAGCTTCGCGGGGTCACATTAACCGGGGTTTGTTGCGACGACGGACAAGGCCATTTAAGCAGGCGACGTGGACCAGAATCCTGTGCGAGTGAAATATTTTGACTGACACTGATAACACCACGGACCTGCCGCCAGAAGACAAGATGGGCTTTGCTGTTCCGAAAACGCCGACCCATTCGCTCATGCTCTTGAACAGTTATATGCGGACCGACATGCTACAGCATATCCACTCGCGCCTTCATAAGATGAGGGATAGCGACAGGGATGGTTCACCGTTGCATCAAATGGCGAAAACCCTCGAGCAGGTCATCGACACTTGGGGTGACCTCAATCTGTTCGAGTGCTTTACCCGCAACCCCTTCCACATCGATCGGGATTACGAATTCCGGCCGGAGCAAGATTATCTCCACGACATCCGGCTAATGAAACATCACCTCAAATGCCACAGGAAAACGATCAAGGAGTTGGGTCGCTGGCACTGAACGGTGAGCTGCGAAGTCCCTTATGCAGGTTTTCTGTTCCGTTGCTATTCAGACCCCAAGCTTCGCATGTCAGGCTGCACCGCGCTTCGTGCGCCGGAACGTTTCTTTGTCCTCACAACAGTCTCTGAGTTCCGTGTCTTGCTGGAGCCGCTGATCCCAATGGCGGAACTCGGCAACAATGGCTTCACCGGCGCTGATATGCTCTTCTCTGCCGGGATGGTTATCGGCTCTCACGGCCCGGACCGTGATGAGACCCAGGTGCTGGAGATAGTCGAGTTTGCCCTTGAAGCTGTTGGGATGCATGTTCAGGCATTTCGCCAGTTTGGTCCGTGTAACGGGGCCGAATTGAGCGTTCAGCCGGGCGAGGAAGATAAAAAAGCCGATTGTTTGGAGCGCACAGGTCGGCGTCTCGCTTGCTCGCCGGCTTTCGCGTATCTGGCAGGATATGTGATGGATCAGCAGGCCGATATTGGAACCTTCGACGCGGGCGCCTTCCGGATCCCCGATCACGCGCTGCGCTTCCTTTAGGAAATCGACCATGGGCTGAGGAACTAAAAGCTCATGCCATTTCTTAAAGTGTTCCCGGTGTTCGACAACCTCGACCAGTTCGAGGCGTTTCAAATAGTCAAGTAGGTGCCGCACTCCAGTCGGCGTTACCCCGAAATATTCGGCAAGTCTGGGGGCAGAGACACTTTCTCCGCTCGCCTGGAACCAGGCTATGGCATTCAACAGACCATAGCATTTTAGGGCTTTGGATGATGTATCGCCTTTATTTGCGCAGTTTAGCAATTTGGAATAGGCGACCAAAAACAGAAGGGGGCCGGCGGGCAATTTGTTTTCTTGGTTCATTACGGCGTGAAACCTAATTTAATTGCGGAATTTGGCGTGGCTGCACCGCTCCGCCTCCTTACTCATTGGGTAAATGACTTTCGATAGGTCTGGCCGTCGAGTTTGAACGTGGACGACCAGATTCCGAGAAATTTTGAGCGGGCGATCTTTTCGAAAGACTCGTATTCGGGGACGATCAGAATGCCTTTTTCCCTGGCGGCGATCGCCATACCTTCCGCTAGTGCTTTTTTTGCGACATCGGACCCGTCCGGCAGGAAGCAGCGACCAAGAACGGTCGCGTATCCGCCAGCCCCTTCTTTGAGGCAACGAATGGTGTAGCCGAGCGTGTTTTCCGTCAGCCACCCCGCGGCCACAGCGCCGCAAGGCCACGAAATTCCTTGATAGTGGGCTCGCTGATTTATGGCGCACGCAGAAACGCCAAAAAGTTTCACGGTCAGACCACTTTCCACGATCTGGAAACTGGATCCGTCGATAACGCTGACTTTGCCTTCAATAGAATCCGCATGCGCGCCGGCGGGGACCAGCAGCACGTTTAGGAGGAAAAGATGGGAGGCAATACACTTTTTACGGGTCATGCATGCCATATGACAGCTCATTCACCCGCAAACAAGTCTTCAGTAGATCAATTTGTGTGATGATAATGATTTGACTAAATGGTCAACCATTTGAATGCCTTAGGAGAGATCTAGCTGCTATCCTTTACGTAAGGTTGCGCAGGATTCCGCCGCCCAATATCGATAATACTATGACGCATCGGTGAGCGACCGACTTTCTTTGCGCCGCTTGCTGTACCGCTCAAGGTCACCGCTGACCAATCCGTTGCTACTAATGTATTTTTCGGCGGCTCTACGGGCGACTTTTACGTTCACGTCAGTTTGCAGGTCAGCCAGACAGAACTTGTCAAAAATGCGAATAAACTCGTGGAGCGCTTGCTGGTACATGGGCTGCACCGCGCAATGGCCTTTCATGTAACAATCGCACCCTGCAGGATTGTCGCACTGCGCGAACTGCCAGCCACTTCGCTGTTCGCAGATCGAAATCACTTCCGAGACGAGAATATCGCTGATCGGTCGGGAGAGGAGGATGCCTCCGTATTTTCCGCTGCGCGTGTCGAGCAGTCCGGCCTTCGCCAAGCTCGATGTTGTCTCATTCACCGTTGACCGTTTGGTGTCGAGGACCTGACAGAGTTCGGGCGTCAAAACCCGGCGCGCTTTGTCCTCCTGAGCGTCGAGATAGAGAAAGAGCCTGACGGCCAAGTCTGAATGGCTTGAAAGTCGCATCTACATTAATTCCATGCGGCCGGCCCTTCCGGCCGATTGCCGTCCTTGGCCTTGTTCCAGTGGAAGAGCGACTTGGATAGGGCAAGCTGCCCGTTCTTCGCCTTCGTGATGATGCCGTTCAGATATGCGCCCGGAGACTGGATCAGTCCGGCTTCATGCTTTTCGAAAATGAGGGCGACGGCGACCGCGGCTTGTTCCCGGCCGAGCGCCAGGGTTGCTGCGCTCCAGGTGGAATCCGCGATCAACAGGTGTCCTCTCATCACAGTTTCGACCGTGTTTATTATGTCCGTCCAAGTCGGCACTTTGTCTGAAACTACCCATTCCTTAAATTGTGGGCAAAGCAAAAGCAAAGTTTTTGGATCCACGGGTTTTGCTGCAAGCTTTTCCGGTTGTTTTGGATCCGGGCGCCGCAAAGGCTCTTTCTCAGAGCCACTTTCATCGGCGAAGCCGATGTCAGAAGGGAATTGTTGTTCGGCGGAAGCCGAACGCCGTTTCGTGTACAAAGAAGAATCTGTTTTCTGGATTGTACTCTGTATGAAGGTGCCGCTAGTGGGACCCATGGGTGTCATTTCTGATACCCTGGAGGGCTCTTCTTCAGCGTTATCAACATCGCTGTCCCCGTGGGAAAACGTCTCGCTCGCGGCGGCATAAGCGGTTTTGACGCGCTCCAACAGAGTTTCCAGGGCGTCACACAGCTCGGCCAGCTCGTGGAGCGGAGCACTCGGCCGCCGTCGTTGAACGATCGCCTGAAGATCGCGGGTGCATCTGTCCCAGGGACCGGCAATGTGATGTTCGGATGCGGTTTCGATGATGCTGGCAATGAGCCTGCGGGAAATCGTGAACTTGCGGCTCAGCTCGCGATGCTGAACGGCCCGTTGTTTGTCCCGCTCGAACAGATCCTCCAGTTCGGGGGTTCTCAGACCGAGAGGGGAGAGGTCGATACCGAAGGACGACGCCAGCACGATCTTGCCGTTCTGATCGCGCTTTCCGAAGCGCTGCCCTTTGGGACTGTCTTTGAAGCTGATCAGTCCTGCCTCGGCAAGCTTACGAAAGTTGCGGCGCAGAGCGGACAGCTCGAAGGAACATTCGCAGACAAGGCGTGAGTTGTCGGGCCAGACGATTGGCCGGCTAAACCCGGTCCAGTCCTGCTCCTGGCTGAAACTGAGGAGTTTGTTCATGAGTTCGATCGCCTGGGAATTGAGCCGCAGGAGATGGGTAACGCGGTTGAATGCGGTGACGGCGCGTCTCTTATCGACGGCGGTCTGAGTGCCCCATTCGTCGGCAAGCGACATGGCATCGTTTATGGCAGGCGTGATCTTTCGCAGCCCGGACGGTCGTGGCTTCGGCATAGGGAATATCCTTTTTTAGACATGGCTTTCCCGTGCGCCGAAGAGGCGTTTTGCGTTGACTGATTGTCTGGAGATCCCTATTCTCAGATCATGTTTGGGAAATGATCGTCGAGTTGGCGCTCGAGGACTTTGAGAATAGGGCTTCCGTCGCTTCGGCTACGGGAGCTTTTTTCTTTTTAGGGCTGCCTCAATTTTCCTTTTAACACCATTTTTTTCGGTATTGATTGATTCATTGAATCTCGCTCAAGCTAGTCTTCCAATCGCCTCCGATCAAGTTTGAAGAACGTCCATCAAGCGTGTCTGCCGCTGCACAATTTTGAACGTGCAGCTCCACATTTTTGGACCTCCCGCTGCACACTTTTAAAACTCCCGTTGCACATTTTTGGTAGTACTATCAGTGACTAGTGCGGATTTTTCATCCTTGTAACCTCCACTTCGAGACACATGCACTAGGACAGGCGTCAATTCCTCACCGAAGGGTCCTTAAAAGGCTTGCGGCAGAGCCAAAAGTGAATACAACCCGACACGGAATTGTTGCACCCAGGGCATGAACACGCGTAAAAGAATATCGATACCGTTACATATCGCTTTATAGAGTGTTATCGAGCGGTTAAAACTCAGCCCGCTTAGACAAATCAAGGGGTGGTCATGGTGGCCGTTAAAGGTGGTGAAAGCCGTCGCAGGCTGATCGCCGGGCTAGAGGATTCGCTTGGGAAAGCGATCATGTCGGCGCTGTCGGAGCAGGACGTGGTTGAGATCATGCTCAATCCGGATGGGCAACTGTTCGTCGAGCGGGTCGGCAAGGGCATGGAGCCTTCCGGCGAGATGACGCCCCATGACGCCCAGATCATCATGGGCAAGGTCGCTCACGCCCTCGGTACGGAAATCACTTCTGACAGGCCGATCATTTCCGGAGAGTTGCCGATTGGGGGCCATCGTTTCGAGGGCCTGTTGCCGCCCGTCGTTTCCAAGCCCTCCTTCACGATCCGCAAGAAGGCATCGCTGCTCATTCCGCTTTCCAGGTACGTCGAGGACGGCGTGATGACGGACGGCCAGGCCGCCGTGATCCGTGATGCGGTTGCCGGCCGCAGGAACATTCTTGTCTCGGGCGGCACGGGCACCGGCAAAACGACCCTGACGAACGCGATCATCGGCGAAATGGTCTCGGTCGCTCCGGATCATCGCCTCGTCATTCTGGAGGACACAGCGGAAATCCAGTGCGCAGCCAGGAACGCCGTAATCTTGCACACGTCCGACACCGTCGATATGCAGCGGCTCCTGAAATCGACCATGCGCTTGCGTCCCGACAGGATCATTGTCGGCGAAGTGCGCGACGGCGCGGCGCTGACGCTGCTCAAGGCATGGAATACCGGCCATCCCGGCGGCATCGCCACGGTTCACTCCGACAATGCCTATACCGCACTGACGCGGCTCGAACAGCTCATTGCGGAAGTGTCTCAGCAGCCCATGAGCCAAGTGATTGCGGAAGCTGTTGACCTGATCGTCTCAATCGAGCGCTCCCCGGAAAAGGGTCGCATCGTTCGGGACATCGTGACCGTCTCCGGGTTCCGGGACGGCTCCTATGACGTCCACTCAGCCGTCCTACCCAAGTTCCAAACTGATATTTCCAACGAAAGGCAAGGGACCCTTCATGTCGCGTAATTTTGTGATTTTTCTAGGCCTGGCCGGGGCCGGACTTTTCTTCATCGAACCAGCCTTTGCCTCTGGTGGTGGTTCGCTTCCCTGGGAAGGCCCGCTTCAGCAAATCCAGGCATCCATCAACGGTCCTGTCGCCGGCGCTGTTGGCCTGATCGCGGTCGCGATCGCCGGCGGCATGTTGATCTTTGGCGGCGAGCTCAACGACTTCGCCCGCCGCATGGCTTACGTGGTTCTCGTCCTCGGGATCCTGCTCGGCGCCTCCACCATCGTCGGCCTGTTCGGGTCTTCCGGTGCCTCCATCGGCATCGCTCCCGAAGTGGAAGCGGCAACCGTGGAACCGGCTCATGGCTGACGCGCCGGGCCTCAACAGAGCGCGGATCCACCGCGCTCTTTCACGCCCGACACTGTTGTTCGGGGCAGACCGGGAGCTGGTGCTCGTGACCGGTCTTGCCTCGGTCATTCTGATTTTCGTGATCCTGAAACCCTATGCCGCCGTGCTCGGCGTAGCGATCTGGATCGTGGTGGTTGGCGTGCTGCGGATGATGGCAAAGGCGGACCCTCGGATGAGAGCTGTCTATCTGCGGCACGTCAAGTACCGCGCTTACTACCGGCCGACATCCACGCCCTGGCGGAAATACTGAACATGGTTGCTCTCAAAAAATTCCGGCACGTTGCGCCATCCTTTGCCGATCTTCTGCCTTATGCCGCACTGATCGACAACGGCATCGTGCTCCTGAAGGACGGGGGCTTGATGGCCGGCTGGTATTTTGCCGGGCCGGACAGCGAAAGCTCTACCGCATTTGAGCGGAACGAAGTCTCCAGGCAGATCAATTCGGTTCTTGCCCGCCTCGGCAACGGCTGGATGATCCAGATGGAAGCCGTGCGCATTCCCTCAACTGGATATCCGGACAAGGAAAGCTCGCATTTCCCGGACCCGATCACGGCGCTGATCGATGACGAGCGCCGGCAGCGTTTCGAAGCAGGGGAGGGGCATTTCGAAAGCCAGCATGCCCTCATATTGACCTACCGGCCGCCGGAGAAAAACAAGTCCAAGCTGGTCAAATACATCTATTCGGACGAAGCCAGCCGCAACACGTCATTTGCCTCCCGGACGCTTGAGCACTTCAAGACGACGATCCGCGAATTCGAACAGTATATTTCGAACGTCGTGTCGATCCGGCGCATGGAAACCCACGAAGTGCCGGAAAGAGAAGCGGGGAGGGCAGGGGAGAGGCGCGGCCGCTACGATGATCTGCTGCAGTTTGCCCGCTTCGCGCTGATCGGAGAAAACCATCCGATCCGCTTGCCCGACATTGCCATGTATCTCGACTATCTGGTGACGGCGGAATTCCATCACGGTCTTAACCCCATTATCGACGGCCGCTATGTCGGCGTCGTGGCGATCGACGGGTTCCCGGCCGAAAGCTGGCCTGGAATCCTCAATGCTCTCGATCTGATGCCGATCACCTATCGCTGGTCGAGCCGGTTCATATTCCTGGATCCGATCGAGGCGCGCGCGGTCCTGGAAAAGACACGCAAGAAGTGGCTGCAGAAGGTGCGGCCGCTGATGGACCAGCTCTTCAAGACCAATTCCGGATCGCTCGATCAGGACGCCATGGTGATGGTCGGGGAAACCGAGGACGCGATTGCCGAGGCGAACTCGCAGCTCGTCGCCTTCGGCCACTACACGCCGGTCATCGTGCTCTTCGACACGAACCAGGCGCGGCTTCAGGAGAAATGCGAGGCGGTGCGCAGGCTCGTGCAGAACGAAGGGTTTGGCGGCCGCATAGAAACCCTGAACACCACCGAAGCGTTCCTGGGAAGCCTGCCGGGTGTTTCCTATGCGAACGTTCGCGAGCCTCTGGTGAGCACGCGCAATCTCGCGGACCTCGCTCCACTCAACTCAGTCTGGGCCGGCTCTCCGGAAGCGCCATGCCCCTTTTACCCCGTTGGATCGCCGCCCCTCATGCAGGTGGCGTCAGGTTCCTCGCCGTTCCGGTTCAATCTCCATGTCGGTGATCTGGGGCACACGCTGATCTTCGGGCCGACCGGTTCGGGTAAATCGACGCTTCTGGCGCTGATCGCAGCTCAGTTCCGGCGCTATGAGAACGCGCAAGTGTTTGTCTTCGACAAGGGCAAGTCGATGTACCCGCTGACGCTTGCGGTCGGCGCGGATCATTATGACGTCGGCAAATCGGACACACTGGCCTTTGCGCCGCTCTCATCGCTTGAGGACGACACCGACAAGGCGTTTGCTGCCGAGTGGCTGGAAACCCTGATCGAAATGCAGGGCGTGAAGGTCTTGCCGGAGCACCGCAACGCGATCACGACGCAGATCGACTTGATGTCAAAGTCGCAGCGCCGGTCGCTGACCGACTTCGTGTCGGGCGTCCAGAACCGGGAGATCAAGGACGCGCTGCAATATTACACGGTGGACGGTCCCATGGGTTCGCTCCTCGATGCCGAAGAGGACGGCCTGGCGCTCTCCAAGTTCCAGACCTTCGAGATTGAGGAGCTGATGAACATGGGCGACCGGAACCTGATCCCGGTCCTGCTCTATCTCTTCCGCCGGATCGAAAAACGCCTGACCGGTGAACCAAGCCTGCTCATCCTGGACGAGGCCTGGCTGATGCTCGGCCATCCGGTGTTCCGCGACAAGATCCGGGAGTGGCTGAAAGTTCTCCGCAAGGCCAATTGCGCGGTGGTCCTGGCAACGCAATCGATCTCGGATGCCGACCGCTCCGGAATCATCGACGTTCTGAAGGAAAGCTGCCCGACAAAGGTTTGCTTGCCCAATGGCGAGGCTCGGGTTTCCGGAACGCGCGAGTTTTACGAAAAGCTCGGCCTCAACGAACAGCAAATTGAAATCATCGCCTCCGCGATCCCGAAGCGCGAGTACTACGTCACGTCTCCGGATGGGCGCCGGCTCTTCGACATGGCGCTCGGCCCGATCACGCTGTCCTTCGTCGGGGCGTCCGCCAAGGACGACCTCAAACGGATCGAAGACCTTCACCTCCACTACGGCGACAAATGGCCCACTGAGTGGCTCAAGCAAAGAGGAATTGCCAATGCCGAACAGCTTCTTGGCTAGATCGCTCGCCAGCGTTCTTATTGTGATCGGAATTGCAGGACCGGTCCAGGCTGGTGGCGCGGTCACCGGTGCAACCGAGTTCACCCAGATTCTCAACAACAGTGAGCTTATTGCCCTCGGCGGTCAGAACGCCGAGCAGATCGCCAATCAGGTGCAGCAAATCGGCAATCAGATCCAGATGATCGAAAACCAGATCTCCATCTACGAGAACATGCTGCAGAACACGCTCTCCCTGCCGATGCAGGTTTGGGGTGAGGTTGAACAGAACCTCGGCCAACTGCAGAGCCTGGTTCAAAAGGGTCAGGCCATGGCGTTCTCAATGGGCAACCTCGACGACACGCTGAAGCAGCGGTTCCAGAGCTACGCCGACTTCGCGAAGAACGGCCTGCCGGAAGGGCAGTCGTTTTCGACGATGTACCAAGGCTGGTCCGACACCAACCGGGACACGATTTCTTCGACCTTGAAAGCGGCCGGCTACACCTCGGACCAGTTCGCGACCGAAGAGGACACCATGCGCCAGCTCCGGCAGCATTCCCAATCCGCGGAGGGGCAAAAGCAGGCCCTGCAGGTGGGTCATGAGATTGCAGCCCAGCAGGTTGAGCAGATGCAGAAACTTCGCGGCCTTGTCTCTCAACAAATGACGATGATGGGCACTTGGTACCAGTCCGAACAGACGGCACGCGATCACACCAAAGCAGCTTCAGATCAGTTCTTCAAAAACCCGAACGTCTCTTCTGGGAACGGGCAAGACTTCAAACCTCAGTGGTAAACATATGACATTCAAACTTCCTATCGTTGTGTTGATCGCGCTTCTCGCGGCTGTTGCCGGTGCGGGCGCAACATACGTGATCGTCACGAAAACCGATCCCGAAGTTACTGAACTGCTGAGACGCCAAGTTGAGTTGGCGGACGAAGCAAAAGCAAAGCGTGAAGCTTCCCAGAAGGCCGCCAAAGAATTCTTCAAGGCGCCCGATATTGAACCGGGCAGCGGGCAGGATTTCAAACCTCAGTGGTAGGTAGGTAGGGGGCTGTGACTATGGCCAGGGGAAAGTTCGGACCGCTTTTGGGAACACTCGTTTTGGGAATGGTGTTCGCAAGCATATTTGCCTCGACTGGATTTGCCCAGAGCGGCGGGGCGCTGGATACTGTTCAAAACAGTTTGGCAAACGCCGCAAAGAGCTGGGAGTCCACGCTCATAAGCGGAGCAACATCTCTTTTCTGGCTGCTAGCCACGATCGAGATCGGCTTGGCGGCTGTCTGGCTTGGCGTGAACGCTGCCTCTCTGGAGGTCTGGGCGACAGAATTGGTCAAACGGATCATTTTTATCGGCTTTTTCGCATTCGTACTGACCCAAGGCCCACAGCTAGCAAAGGACATCGTTGATAGCCTTTGGGGGATCGGAAGCGGAAGTGTCTCGGGTAAACTCTCCCCTGCTGACCTCTTCGATACAGGTCTGCAGGTCAACGGCATCCTGAACGAGCAGATTCAAAATCTGGATTGGACTGCCATTGCTCAAGCATTGATGCTTGCCGGCTCCGGCCTCATCGTTCTCCTTTGCATGGCGTTGTTTGCGGCAGTTTTGCTCTCTGTCATCGTGGAAATGTACATCGGGCTTATCGCCGGCATGATCATGCTCGGTTTGGGCGGCTCGTCCTACACTAAAGACTTTGCCGTTCGCTACCTGATCTACGCCTTCAGCATCGGCATGAAATTGATGGCCCTCAGCATCATCGCCAAGACCGGTTCAAGTCTTTTGACGAACCTGGCGGCGGATCCGACCATGACGACAACCGCATCTGGTCCCGGCATGCTGGCAGCTATTGCGTTGGCGATGTTCGCGCTTTCAATCTTCGTTCCGAACATCGTCCAGGGCGTGGTTCAAGGCGTGTCCGCCGGCAGCGGTATGGAAGTCATTAGATCGGGACAAGGGACATCCTACTACGCTGGCGCCGCGTTCCGGCAAACCGCCAGCGTGGCGGGGGGAATTGCTGGAGCCGGGATCGGCGCGGCCGGATTGGCGTCAGGTTCTTATCAAGCTGGGAGAGCAGCGTCCGATGCCGGGCACTCGCCAGCCCGCAGTGTTGCGGCTGCATTTGGCACAGGTGGAAAAGCCCTAGCCTCTGCGGCCGCGGACAAGTTGACCGGAGCGCCGAGCGCTCACGGCTCCTCAACGCTTGGTCTCGCCAATCACAAGCTGAAGCAATCCCTTCCGAACAAACCAACTGGCGGCGGGTCTTCGCCCAAATCCTCCTGAGCAATAGGCAACTAGATGGCAAAACAAACTCCAATCGACAATCCCTATCTTGCCGCTCGGATGGAATGGAACGAGCGCTACGGATCGTACGTCCGTACCGCTCGCGTCTGGCAGGGCGTCGGCCTTATCTCGCTGGTAATGGCGACAATCGGCTTTAGTTTCGCGCTCTACCAGAGCACGCAAGTCAAACTCGTTCCCTATATCGTCGAGGTGGACAAGCTAGGCACACCCGCTATCGGTGGCTTCCCCGCTCAGATCGAATATGCCGACGAGCGCGTTGTCCGCTCCATGCTCGGAGCCTGGATCACCAATTTCCGCTCGGTCACCCCGGATACGGTGGTTGCCAAGGGATACATCGACCGGGTTTACGCGATGCTGCGGCAGACGGACGTTGCGACCCAAAAGGTCAACAATTTCTACCGAACGAACTCTCCTTTTGACCGGGCACAGTCTCGAACCGTGTCCGTCGAGGTGACGAGTATCGTCCCGCTCTCCAATCAATCTTACCAGATCGATTGGACGGAGATCGAACGGGACAGGAAGGGCAAAGAGCTTCAGACGAAGCGCTGGCGCGGAGTTGCAGCCGTGACTCTATCGCCACCACAGGATGAAGCTATCATCAGGCTTAATCCAATCGGTCTTTACCTGAAGGACTTCGATTGGACCGCGCAATTGTAAGCAAATCACACGCTCAGAGAGTGAGAGTTATGTTCCAGAAAATCCGACTGCACGCGGGCGTGTGCATGTTCGCGGCCGCGGCCGCTGTCACCGCCCTACCTGTTCAAGCGTTGGCTGCCGACTACACGGCAAAGGAGCTGCGCGCCCTCGGGCTTTCAAGCGACTGGCGCAACGGCCGCGGCGTCATCACCAAAGGTCCGGACGGAAAAGTCATCTATCTCTATGGCCAAGTGCAGCCAACGGTGGTTTGCGCTCCCCTGCAGGTCTGCGACGTGGAGCTGCAGCCTGGGGAAGCTGTTCGCAACGTCATGGTCGGGGATACGGTGCGCTGGAAGGTGGATCCGGCAACATCCGGGGGACCGGGGGGAAACTCAGTTCACCTGATCATCAAGCCGACTGAACCTGGGCTCGTCACATCCATGGTGGTGACGACATCGAGGCGCACCTATCAGATCAAGCTTCAAAGTGACAGTCACCGTTACATGGCCCGGGTGGGCTTCGATTACCCTGAAGACATCCAGGCGAAATTCGAAGCGGCCAATCGCCAGCTTGAAGCCAGCATCATCCCAGGCGCCGGCGTCCCTGCCGAAAACCTGGACTTCAAATATCACGTTCACGGGCAAGCCCGCTGGCGGCCGACACGTGTCTATTCGGACGGCACCAAGACTTACATCCAGTTTCCCTCGGGAATGGCGTCCGGGGATGCGCCGGTTCTTTACATCACCTCCGGGGGACAGAACCAGATCGTCAACTATCGCCTGAAGGGCAGCCTCATGATCGTGGATTACACGATCGACCAGGCGGTGCTCGTGTCGGGCGTTGGTTACAGCCAACAAAAAGTTCGCATCAATAGGGGAGGCTGATCATGTTGCACACTCGCCGCTCAATTCTGAAAGCCATCGGCATTTCGGCGCTGGTAACACCCATGGCCGGCTGCATGACGCAAAGTGGCTGGTTCAACCCGACAACAAGCGTTGACGCTGCCAATCTGTCGCCTTCAGCCGCAAGCATCGTCGCCGGCGACATGGTTGCGAAACTCTCTGAACATGTCGGAGCTGGAACGGGGACCATCTTCCTCAAGGCTGACAACTCCCAGTTCGGCCTTGCCCTCGAAAGTTCACTACGCGGATGGGGTTACGCGGTCGCTGAGGCCGACCAACAGCCATCGGGCGACACGATCATTCCCTTGGCTTACACGGTCGATTCCGATGCCGGGCAGATCTTCGTTCGCCTCACCACGCCAACCGTCGAGTTGGCACGGACCTATCAGGCAACGGCGGCCGGCGCGTCTCCGACAAGCCCTGTTTCCGTGCTGACGCGCACAGCGTAAGGGCCACCCTATATGAGCAATTCGGATTCCAATGTGCATCTGGCGGGTGACGACATTCGCGCCGACGATGAAGCTCCCAAGATTCGTCGCTTAAACCGGCTGCCGATATTTCTATTCATCGGGCTCGTTGTCGTTTTCGGTGTTGTGATCATCTATGGCCTCGCGAACCGCGGCATCACGTCGGGCGGCAGTATTGTCGAGGATGGAGGTGGCACGCCGGCAAGCGGTTTTGCGGACCAACTCAAGGCCGGCATCAGCAACGGCGTGATCGATCCCCCAGGGCAACCGATCACGCCGGTTCGGCCGGAACCAGTTGAAGTTGCCAAACCGGAAATCGTGCAAGCGCAGAAGCCGTATAGCAATCCGTTTCAGCAGCAGCCCGTCTCACCGGCCGCGGTGATCGAACCGCAGGAAACGGAGATAGATTGGCGCGAAAGGATGAAACGCCGCAACGAAGAGCAGGAAATGCAGGAATTGCAGCGGCAACGGATGAAGCGGCTGCAATCAATTGACGCGGCTTATGACAGTCCAATCGTCGTGAATATCGATGACCTGGAGGGGCAGGGGCAAGGATCGCAGACCATCCAGGGCAATCAGACAGGAAACGGGGCCTTTACGCGCAGCCCGTCTTCTCCGGATCTTCTATCGGCAGCCCTGCAGGCGGCTCAAGGCGGGTCTGCTAATGCGGATCCAAACGGACAATTCGGCAAACAGGATTTCTTCAATCAGGACATCTCGGAAGCCGGATATCTCGCGAACCGCGTTGTTCCGCAGCAATCACCCTATGAATTGAAACGCGGCTCGGTGATCCCGGCAACGCTCATCACCGGCATTAATTCGGACCTTCCCGGCCGGATCACCGGACAGGTCAGACAGAACGTCTATGATAGCGCGACCGGCCATCTGCTTTTGATCCCTCAAGGAACCAAACTGTTCGGCCGCTATGATTCCGATGTGTCGTTCGGTCAGAAGCGCGTGCTCGTCGTCTGGACAGATATCATCTTCCCAAATGGAGCTACCTTGCACATCGGCTCCATGGGGGGCGTTGACGGCGAAGGTTATGGCGGTTTCAAGGATAAGGTGAACAACCATTACCTACGCACCTTTGGGTCCGCAGCGCTTCTCGCAATTATCGGAACTGGAATTGATATGGCTGTTCCGGAGAGCTCTACGCTTTCCACCCAGGACACGGCCTCAGATGCCGCCCGACGCAACTTCGCGGAAGTGTTCGGCCGGGTGGTGGAGCGGACTATCAACAAGAACCTCGATGTCCAGCCGACACTTCAGATCCGGCCGGGATACAATTTCAATATTCTGGTCGATCAGGACATCATCTTTCCGGGATCGTATGGCTGACTATGCTGGAATACAGGAAGGCAATTGAACCAAGGAAGAGATGTTTCAATGGCTGAGGGCATAGCAAATTCAATAGGAGATTTTCTTCACGCTGCGGTGCTGGCCGTGGCACCTTGGCTATTCGAGGTACATTGGTTCACTTGGATTTTGTTGTCTCCCGTGCTGTTTCTGGCATACGCGATGTTCGCCGGGAAGCGCTCGAACAGTAAGTTCAAACGCCTAGAGTTGCCGGTTGAAATGAATCACGAAGCATTTCAACAAGCCGGTCTGAGAGTTTGTTACAAGGATGCGACGGTCTCGTTTCCTGGCGGAAGGACCTACCCTGTAACGGCCGTGCGATCACTACGATTCGAGAACTTCTTGAGGCCCAACCAAAAAAAGTGGTTCGCTTATATTGAAGTCGAGGACATGGAACAGCCGGTTTATACGTTCGCGTTTTCATATGGCTGGGTAGCGGAGCAATTTATTCCTCGCGTACGAATGGCTCTGGAGAAGGCAGGGGCGCTACCATTTCGCACTATCTCCTCGGAACACGTGGAGTTGATCGATCAACATCATATTGATCCGCGGAAAGGCTCCTACACGCCAACTGTCGTCGACGCAGGTACGGTCATAGAACTCCAGCCAATCCGCGAATGCTAATCGACAAACGAATTAGCGGCAATTAGTTGAACCAAGACTTTATCCAGCCCGCAAATCGAGACAGAGTCGTTGAACCTTCCCCTTTTTCCGCGGGATGATCCCGGTGCGTCGAAAGCCGATTCACAGCTGCTGAACCGCGCTTACTGATCAGATCTCGCTCCCGGTTGCGCTGAATTTGCTCATTGCTCCAGTTCCCTGCCCATCTAATCTTTCCGTGGTCGATGATGTAATGAGAGCGACAGGGGAAGGCCCAATTCCCAATCGACGGATGAACACTGATGGAAACGCCATCAAATGTCAGTTTCCAATCCTTCGGACTCAAGGGAGTTACGACTTCGCGGCCGCAGCCGCACGCGCAAAGGTGAAGCATCGTCGCGTACTCAAGAGACACATACAAAACTCCTGCTTCCATTGAACGGGGCACACTTTTGACGAATTGGTGCTCAAGCTCGAAAACCCCCGTCATGCCCTGTCCTCGTTTAGAACGTGGTTTCCGTCGATTGTGTAGATACTAAAGTGCTCCCGCTCTGTGTCTCGATAGAATCCGAACATCTTCTTCCAGCGAACCACTGCCAGACAGGCATTCATCGCATTCAATTCACAGACCTGAATGTTGCGGGAATAGACATTGTCACCTTGACCCGGCATGAGCGGTATCCGGCGTCGATCATGCACGTGGTGACGCTTGCTAGGCGTGCTGACAGTGGTCCTCAATTGCCCGGTCAGGCCGCCATCAACTTCATCTATCCCCATACCCACATCGATGAAGGGGGTCTGAGCAGACTCAAGGAACTCAATAATTTGAAGCTTCACTTCATTGGCATCGATGCAAACGAACACCATATCATGCCCCTCGAGCAGCTCGAGACTTTCCTCGTCGACATAACAAGGATGAGGAACGATCCCGCGATGCAGTCTGGAATAGATCTGCGCGTAGTGGTCGACTTTTTTAAGCCTTTGTTGCAGTTGCCCAAACGACGAGGCGCCCGGAGCTCGGAAGGCATTGTGCTGCTCGAATACATCACCGTCGATCAGATGAATTTCCTCAACCGGCGTCTTGGCAACAAAATCCAGAACATATGATCCCGTTCCGCCCAGCCCGATGATCGCCACCGATTTCATACGTAGCTTGTTGGTGATCGCCGTAATGCTCGCTCGACCCGAGGCATTGTCAAAATACTGGAAGGGCGAGTCATCATATGAAGCGATTACGCGACCCGTTCGCGCCGTTGCACCGAGCTCAATCGCCGCCGCAGGGCTTTCGAGAATGGTGGCGTAAGTCGTCATTTTCTCAAAATGATCTCTGTACTGCCCGGTTTTAGGCTTGCTCGAAAAATGATGATCCACAGTGAGATCACCGCCGATGACGTGCCGCTGCGAAGCGTTACCAATAGCGGTCAGTAGACGGCCCTTGGCATCGCAAGGAAACTCCCCGGAAAACCAGACCTGATGCGTATCGGGAGCAGCCTGTTCAGTAATTGAACCGGGTAGGGTGGACACGAGGATGCCGCGTTTAACCTGACGCGATGCGTTCACATAAGGAACGCCACGCATTACGAGGTGACCATACTCGATCGATACTTCGTAGCCATCGTCAAGCAGGCGCGCGACATCTGACCTAAGATTTGTCGGTCTCAGAGACATTGAAGATCATCCTTTTTCTCAGTTTGACGGCCTCGCCATCAATCAGCGTACCTTCGGGTGCTCCGCCATGACCTTTACGAAAGCTTACGGTATAAGCGGTATTCGCGTCCTGCTGCGCATTGGGAAAGGCGAGCTTCACTACCTCCCAGAAAGTCAATTTGCCCGGGTCAACCAGGATCTCACGTGTGTTGACCACGATGCAGATCTGGTGAGGCTGTCGCGACAAAATACGCTCTACACCTTTAGGATTCAGGCGGACAAATCCGTCATCTTCAATCGAACGATCACCGCTGCTGTCGAGGACAAGTTCGTGATCATCGGGAACGTTGGCATAGAGCCGGATATCGTTGGCGGAGATTTCAGGGGCGCCCCATTCGAATCCCCGCTCGTTGATCGTAAACGAAAAAACCCGATCCCCCCTGAACGAGCGGAACACCGGACGAGCTTTGTCCTCAAGGTCGATTTTTTCTTCCAGACCGACTGACCGCGAGGTTGCTTCTCTGATTTGGATCAATTGGTAGTCGCTCGCGGGATTAAGGCCGGCATGCGCCCGAATATCGCGACCCGTCAAAATTGCATCATTGGTCGCATATTGCTCGCCGTCCAACTCGAATTTGTATTCGCTCATATCAGGCATAATTGCCTCCTTTTGGTTGACTTACACCACCGATATATGAAGTCAGCATATAATTTCAAGCTAATTTTTAGCTATTTTCCAATTATATTTTCCTTGACAATTGCACGCTTTTTCACTATTTCAAGATTCGCAAAAAGGGGAGAAAAATGACAAAACGCACAATGACGCTCAATCTGACCGAAGCGGAGATGAACGCTTTGGAAGGAATGTGCGAGCAAAAAGGCCTGTCAAAGATGGCTCTCGTGCGCCAGGCGCTACGGCTTTATAAGTCAGTAGATGACCGGCTGGCGCGCGGCGACAAGGTGTTCATCGAGAGCGCCGACAAGGCCGAGAAAGCTGAGCTAATGGTCCTATGAAGACATTGCTCGACAAAACGTTCTTGCTGAATCGAACGACGGGAAAATTCGAGGAAGCGGAAATCTTTCACGGCATCAGCGCCGATAATATCGCGCATGTGGAAGGCCGGTGGCGGCCCATGTTCGAAACGCGACGAAGGGATGCCGAAGCTGCAGGCATGACGATGGCCGATGTGAACGCCGAGGACTACCATTGGGAATGGGCCAAAAAAGCTTTCGGAGCCCTCAATAATCCACTGCTCTACGACGTGTTCGTCATCGAATGCGGCGGCGGCACGCAGGCTATAATGATCACTTGCAAGGGCGGTGAAGATTGTTTCAGTCGCCACCACGAACATGAACGCGCGCCGCTGGTTTATGTCGAGTTGGTTGCGACCGCCCCCTGGAACCGGCCAAAGCTCGTAGCTACACCGACTTACAAGGGGCCCGGCAGGGCGATGATAGGCACGGCCGTCAGCCTGAGCCTGGAAGAAGAATTCGAAGGCAGAATCGGACTCCATTCGCTTCCGGGAGCTGAAGTATTTTACCGGGACGCGATCGGGATGACCGATTTCGGAATAGATAAAGAAGGAGTGCATGAAGGACTGAGATACTTTGAACTTCCACGCAGCCGGGCGGCAACCTTCTTTTCCTTGCCACACTAACCAAGAGGAGCTGACCATGAAACTGCATTTCACATCTGACTGGTTGCGCAGGCATATTGAAACTGATCCGGACGTTGATTGCGAAGCGGGCTTTCCACTACGTGACGCGACTCCTCTTAAGCGTTTCGTTGAAGAGGAGAAGGTTCCTGTTCAGCCAATGCGGGAAGTGGCGCCCGAGCAGAAAACTGCTGTGCTGAACGTGCTTGTCTATCAAGTTCGCCGTCGCGACAAACTATCGATCGAGCAGTTTGCCGACAGAATTCGCGTTGATGCGGCAGAGCTCAGATCGATTGAAGAAGATCCGGGATACTCTCCTCGTCCACGCACACTTCATAAGCTGGCCGAGTATCTGAAGGTGCCGGCGACAGCGGTCCAAAGCCTGACTGCCGATGCCATCATCCGTAACGACAATATCGAAGACGCGGCTTTGCGCTTTGCCGCCAGTTCGGACGATTTAACGGCTCTTTCGCGAAACGAAAGGCAGGAACTGAATGCTTTCGTGAAGTTCCTATCAACACTGGACAAAGGAAAATGACCATTGCCTGTGCTCGAACCTCAAATCGGACAATATGAAGTCCAGGACATCAATGATCGAATAGCACGGTTGCTGCGGGACATGGGGAACCCGCAGCCTCCGCTACGTCTTGAAGAGGTCCGAGCACAACAGAAACTTGACCTGACCTACTACAGTAAATCCGACCTGGGTCTGCTGGACGAGATAGCTCACCGCACGGTCCTTGCGGGAAAAGCCGTCGTCTCCGCAGTTAAATCGATGCGAGAAGTGGTCGAGCGATACGGCATCCGTGGAATGCTTATGCATGCCGATGGCAACCGACGCATCTTCATCGACAAGGATGAAGTCAAGCAACTAAAACGGCGTTTTGTCATCGCGCATGAAATCGCTCACGACCTGCTCGATTGGCATCGAGAGCTGCTGCTTGGCGACAATGAAAGTACACTTAGCCCTGTTTGTCACCAGATGATGGAGGCCGAAGCGAACTATGGTGCCAGACGCCTAATTTTCTTGGGTGACCGCTTTCAGCAGGAAGCAAGAGATTACGACTTCAACTGGAAGACGGTGTCGGACCTGAAGAATCGCTTCGGCAACACTTTAACCACCACACTTTGGCAAATGATCTGTGAGCGGGATCCGTCACATCCGACTTTCGGCTTGATCAGCAAGCACCCCTACTACGCCGACATCTGTAAGAAGGTGAAGGAAGGAAGCGTCGCGTATTTTCCACGTTCTCAAGGATTGATCAAACAGTTCCCAGCTCTGACGCCTGAGATCGCCTATGCCGCGGTATGTCAGCACGCAACGAGGCGAAAATCAGGTCCTATCGGTTCTGGAGAAAGCATTTTTTACGATGCCAATGGAGAACCCCATCTCTTCGAAGTCTACAGCTTCTGCAACCGCTATGATTTGCTTACTTATGGCCTATATTTAAAGCCGTACAGCCATATTCACGCGATAGGCACTTTTGCCGCGCGAGGGAGTTCGGAAAAACACTATCGACGGGAGAACTGAATGTTAATTGGTGAGCCACTTTTTCGCCAAGGCGACCTTGGAGAGTATCTTCGACAGCAAGTAGCGGCTATTGAACCGTACGTAAGCAAAAATGTAACTTCTTCTGATTTGGAGAGATCAGATGTGGAGATCGCAGAAGCGCTGCTGCGGGAGGCGAAAATCGATCCACTAGTTATCGATTTCGATAATCCCAGCAGAAATGTCGAAGAAGCGCGCGTTCGCGTGCATGACATGTTTGATGGTGTCGTCGAGATCGATGGTGTCCGGGCAACGAAAGCCTTCAGATTTACCGGCGAAAGCGATCTGTTTCGCTTTCGACCAAACAGATGGTCCAATTCTCCGCATGGTGTCATTCGGAACGGTCAAGTAGTGATCGGAATCGAAGGGAGAAACGACGCCGACGCTATCAAAGGTGAAATTGATCGTCAGGAATCCTCTCTTCGCGAGCATGCTGAAAACTCTTCGGCGCAAGTGGCCGAGCACAATGCAGCGCTGGAGCAGCTATTGATTGAAGCCGTAGCAAGACGGCGCGACAGACTAGGCGGCATTGAAAAATTACGGGATGCGTTTTAATGAAGTAGTGCCCCAATGGGGAATAGTTCCATAATTACTATTACGCGTTTTTTGATAAAGAGTTGATTTATAAAAGATAATAGCTATCTGCGGACAATACGCTCCGCCTTGCGAGCCTTGATAGCTTTCACCAGCTGCACCTGAACTTGCTTGGTGAACTTGATGCTGAATGCGCCTATCCTGCCACCCGGTTCGAAATAATAAGACTGTTCTGGAAAATCGGAGTTGAACTCGTCGCAGATCACCCAAAGTTTGAGTTGCTCGTCGAGCCCAGCCCGCTTTTTCTCGATCTGCGGAACTTCGATGAAATGAGTGCCTGTAGCCGGCTCTTTGGTAGTGACTGGGACCAGGATAACTTCGGTTTGGTTCTCTTGTCGTCGATTGATGAGCACCAAAGCACATGGCCTTGCTTTCCGGCCTTCGGTTTCGCCGCGGCCGGCTTGCCAACTCCACAGGTACGGATATTCCCAGACATCGCCCAGGCTAGGTGTGTCCTGTCGATCAGTCATTCTCGATACTGTCTTCCAGCGCCGAGAGCAGATCACCGGCATCTGCATCGGACAGATCAGTCACGTGAACGGCTTTTCTGGTATCCTTCTTCTGCTGAATGCGTTCAAACTCTTCTGTCGTCAGCACGACAAACCGGGATTTCCCGTGCCGTTGAATGGCGACAGGCTCCTGGGCGGCCGCCGCGAGGACGTCTCCGGTCTTGTTGGCAAGTTCTGTTGAGCTGAACGAACGCATGGCGAACTCCAATCGGCTTTGAAAAATTCACTATATTAGCTAAAATAGATAAAATCAACATTATAAAGGATAGACTGGAATGGGCCGCAAAGAGACTGCCGGCTTCTTTGCTCCGATTGGGCTTAGCTGACATTCATCAGCTCAGGTTGCGGTGGCGTTTCCGGCCCGGAGCTGCCGCTCGACCGCCAATATAATGAATGGCCGCTTAAGAGCTATTTATGGTTGCGGTGTTTTTTCATGGGTGCGTAATTGCGTCGAGCACCGGACAATCCGGGACCTTGGCGCCCGAACACCTGGATGCGGTTGCAGCGAGGACGGCTTCGATCCGCCTGAGATCCGCGATCCTCGTGCGGATATCGGCAAGGTGACGCTCTGTCCGCTCCTTGACCTCGGCGCAGGTCGGCGCGGCGCCGTCTTCTAGCCCCATCAGCCCGCGAATGTCCTCCATCGAGAACCCGAGTTCGCGGGCGCGCAGGATGAAGCGCAGGCGCGTGGCGTGTGCGGTGGAATAGATGCGGTAGCCAGCGTCGGTCCGGGGTGGGTCGGGCAACAGTCCGGTCTTCTCGTAGTAGCGGATCGTCTCGATGTTGCAGCCGGTCGCCCGGGCCAGGTCGCCGCGTGTGAAGCCGCTCTCGCGCTCGTGATCGGTCATGGGCAAGTTTCCTCTTGAGCCTGTAGTTGCTACAGACCCTACACCTCTCGTCTAATACAGGCGAGAGGTGCGCGACATGGCGCTGACAAACGACAAAACAGATAGCCCGGGCGGGGATCGCCCGGCCCGAAAGTCATGGCTCGCGGCAGGAGGAGTGCTGGGCGCCTTTCTCGCTTCGGCCTGCTGTGTCGGGCCGCTGGTGCTGCTGACCGTCGGCATCTCCGGCGCGTGGATCGGCAACCTGACGGCGCTGGAGCCTTACAAGCCGATCTTCGCCGTGATCGCGCTCGGCTTCATCGGGGCCGGCTTCCGGCAGGTGTATTTCCGCAAGCCGACCGTTTGCGAGCCGGGTTCGTATTGCGCGCGCCCATCCTCGGCGCGCATCACCAAGACCGCGCTCTGGGCATCCCTGATCCTCGTTGTTGCCGCGCTCACCATCGACTGGTGGGCGCCGCTTCTCTACTGACCCCGAAAGGACACCCTCATGAAGAAGATCCTTGCCCTTGCCCTTGCCCTTTTCGGCCTGACAGCCGTCGCACCGATCACCGCCATTCCTGCCACCGCGCAGACCGTCGCCGCCGAGCAGACCGTGACTTTCGCAGTCGATAATATGACTTGCGCTCTTTGTCCGGTCACCGTGAAGCGCGCGATGGAAAGTGTCGAGGGGGTCCGCGCCGTCGAGATCGACTTCGAGGCGCGGACCGCCACGGTCGTCTTCGACACCGCCGCGACCAGTGCCGACGCCATAGCGACCGCGTCGGCCAATGCAGGCTACCCGGCGCGTGTGTCGGGCTGACGGGATGACCGAGAAGACTGACCGCAAGCTGATCGCGACAGGGATCACCGGCACCGTCATCGCGGCGCTCTGCTGCTTCACGCCGGTGCTCGTCGTGCTTTTCGGCGCCGTGGGCCTGTCGGCCTGGCTTGGCTGGCTCGACTATGTGCTGCTGCCCGCGTTCGCCTTCTTCGCCGCGATCACCGTCTATGCCGTCTGGCGGCGGCAGCGGCGCCAGACCACTCGGACGGATGGATGACTTGATGAAAGACGACTGTTGCGCGCCCAAAGGCGATTTCGACCTTGCCGTGATCGGCGCCGGATCGGCCGGGTTCTCGGCCGCGATCACCGCCGCCGAGGGTGGCAAACGCGTTGCGCTAATCGGGCATGGCACCATCGGCGGCACCTGCGTGAACGTGGGCTGCGTGCCCTCCAAGACGATGATCCGAGCGGCCGAGGCAGTGCACGGCGCGCGGGCGGCGTCCCGGTTGCCGGGCCTGCGCGGCGAGGCGCAGGTATCTGACTGGGCCGCGCTCGTCGCGGCCAAGGACGATCTGGTCGCGACGTTGCGCCAGAAGAAGTACGCCGATCTGCTGCCGAGCTACGATGGCGTAACCTATATCGACGAGGGCCCGGCGCGGCTCGTCCCCGGCGGGGTCGATGTCGGCGGGCGCAGGATCACGGCTCCCAAGGTGATCGTTGCCACCGGCGGCCGACCCGCCGTGCCCGACATCCGTGGAATCCAGGACGCCCCGGCGCTAGACAGCACGTCGCTTCTCGAACTGGAACAGCCGCCCGAGAGCCTGATCTTCCTCGGCGGCGGCTATATCGGCGTGGAGCTGGCGCAGATGATGGCGCGGATGGGCACCCACGTGACGATCATCTGTCGTTCGCGCTTGTTGCCGCGCACCGAGCCGGAGGTGTCCGAAGCGCTCACGGCGACCCTGCGGGCCGAGGGCCTCACGATCCTCGATGGCGCGACCTATCACGCCGCGCGGCGCGACGGGGACCGTGCAGTCCTGACCGTCACGGTGGACGGCGCAGTCCGCGATCTGACGGCCGACCGCCTTGTCCTGACGACGGGACGCGTACCCAACACCGAGGAGCTGGGCTTGTCTGAAGTTGGCGTCGAGACCGACCAACGCGGTGCGATCCGGGTTGGCGATGACATGCAGACCACGGAGCCCGGAATCTTCGCCGCCGGTGACGTCACCGATCGCGATCAGTTCGTCTACATGGCCGCCTACGGTGCCAAGCTCGCTTCCCGCAACGCCGTGCTGGGCGGGGCGGAGTACTACGATAATTCGGCCATGCCCTGGGTGGCATTCACCGATCCCCAGGTCGCGGGCGTCGGTCTGACCGAGGCGCAGGCGCGCGCGGCGGGCCATGACGTCAAGACCAGCGTGCTGACCCTCGACAACGTGCCCCGCGCGCTCGCCGCCCGCGACACGCGAGGGCTGATCAAGTTGGTCGCGAACCGGGTGACCGACCGCCTGCTGGGCGGCGTGATCCTAGCACCGGAGGGAGCCGACAGTGTCCAGACGCTCGTCCTGGCGTTGAAGTTCGGCATGACGACAAAGGCTCTCGGCGAGACGATCTTTCCCTACCTCACCACTGTTGAGGGCCTCAAGCTTGCCGCGCAGACTTTCGACATAGACGTGACGAAGCTGTCGTGCTGCGCGGGGTGATCCCAAAAAAGCTAGTATTCATAGATCATTTAAACTGGTGACCGATCTCAGGATAATTGCGCTATTGAGTGAGAATGTTGCCACAATTGTGGCAACTCAGAGCCTGCGGATCGGACATCCAACAGTGGCGCAGCGAACAACCATTCCCCGCCCTTCCTGGGCGCTCAGTCAGTTTGCAGCGAACGGCCGCTTTGCTGTCGGATAGAATCCTGTCGAACTGCTGAGATGGTCATTCTCTGTTGAAGTCCCCTATTCCGGACAGATCGACGCCAATGTCCGCCTTGTTTGGATCCTGCGCCCAGAGCTGTTGCCGCAGCTCATTCTTTGAATTTTGACCTGCGTTTTCGGTGTCTGGCGCCGACGCGTCCTCCATCGACGTGTCCGCCTCCGGGGTTGCCAGCTCAACGCTCTCTCCTGGGTCTTTCACTGTCAACACATACTCGCCGTCGAAATACCCAGTCTGGTACGCTTCAATGGCATCTTCGAACGCCTCTTGAACGGGCGTGCCATACCATTTCGTCACGACCCGATAGACGCGGGCGAACAGCGCGGTACCGATTTTGATGTTGTTGCAAGTGTCGAACACATCCGCGGTGAACTGGGACTTGTCGGTGGCGCCAATTCCAACGGGATATTGCGTGAGACCGACGCGCACGACGGCTTTGCCTAGGTGCTCCTGAACGAGCTTCATCGCCTCTTCGGGTGATTTGGCTTTCGGCACCAGAAACGTCTTCGATCCGGCCCGAACGGTCACGTTCAACGGATCCTCTGATCCTGCAGCCGCGATGAACTCTTCAACGATGGCAGGGGTCAGAGAAGGATCGGCACACTGTTCTATCATGGCTTCACTCGTTGAATGCGACCACCAGCGGAACGTCGAACAGCTTTGCCCAGGCTGTGACGCTGGCGCGCTGAATGGCGATAATGTTAGTGTCCCCCGTCCACCATCCGTTGGCGATTGCCACGATGATATCGGCATTCATAGCCATGGATTGCAGGACAGGCCACACAATCAACTGCTCGTAGCAGATCAAGGGCGCTGCGCGATAGCCCGCGACCTGCATAACTGGATTGTCGAAGATGTAGGCGTTGGCTCCGCCGCCGTCTTCTGTGAGCACCCTCCAGGGCTGCCACATGGAGACCGGGACCGGCATGCGTTCGCGATAGAGGATCCGCGCGCCGCTTCCTAAGATCTCCACCATCACCGTGTCATAGCCGCTCTTTTGAATGGCCGCAGCGCCCCCGATCACCGTCACTGACAGATCCGACAAAGCATCCGTCCAGAGCCGTTCCGTCGTCGGAGTCCACAGCCCTAAACCGCTCTCCGGCAGAACCGCGACTTTCACCCCCTGCCCGGCCGCCTTGCGAACCATGGCAATGGTTTCCTGCTGCTGCTCATACCCGGCGTACTCGCCAGCCCCACTGTTCAGGAAACGCGTGTTGATGCCGGTCCAGCCCTCGGCTACCTTCGGCTCGGTCCAGACTGCCGCGGACCAGGCCGCAAGCCCCGTGACGACGGGAACCGCGATCTGCCAAAAGCTTGTGGTCATCATGAGCATCAGGATCGCGGTTGCTGCCAGTCCGAACCAGCTCCACCCCGGAAAAAGCACGCCGGCCGCAGTGATCGGGCTGGCCCACCCCATGATTCCGAAAGGTGGCAAGCTCATCAGAACACTTGCGATCAGATACCGCAGCATTCGCGGCCATCCGGATCGGGCCGACCACAGCGTGGAATAGATGGCGACAAAGACGAGGGACGCTGCGAACCAAAGCCCTATGCCGATGGCGTATTGGGATCCGAAGAATATGCTTGCGCCCTGCGGCAAGCCTCGTGACGCTCCCAAGAAGTGCACTGCTGCCACCAGCGCCGCCACGGATCGAGACGGGGCATAAGCCCAGAAAGCCGGAAACAGCATTCCGGCCGGCAGCAGAAGCACGTTGCCCGACCAGCCGATTGTGCCGGTCGCTATGCCTCCCAGGACGCAAAACAGACCTCGCGCGAATTTAAGGCTGGAAGGTGAGCACTTCTCGCGCCAGGCCGAGAACACCGCCCGCCGGGGTGGGCGCAACATAGAAAGAAAACTCAAAATGAAAAACCTAGCCGATCAAAACCCCAGATCGCGCAAATGCTCGTCAATATTCATGCGCTCGTGGAAGATTTCAACGACCTCCAAGACATCCGGCTTGTCCCTCAAAATAAGATAATGACCGCCTTCGCGAATGTAGGTCAAACCGGCATCGTCCCGTATTCCCTTCATCAGCAGGTCACAGGTTCGCGGTTTTGAGCCTACCCCGTTGGCCACGGCTTCTAGCCGCTCCGACAGTTTCCTCAGATAGGCCTCTGCCTGGATTTCACCAAATTGGTCCCACGTATAGCTGGCAATATCCGCCAAACGATCCAGCGCGGCAGGCGAATAAACTATCTGCTTCACGCTGAAGCCGGGCGATTTTGCCGGACCTTTGCCATCACGCCGAAGACAAGCTCTTCAGAACCGAGTGTGATCCCCTCGCCGCGATCAAGCTGCTCCAACCCGACGGCGACGCGCATGCGGAGTTCCGCAAGCTCCACGTCCCGGAGCTCCCGGCGCTCCTTCAAAACACGCAGACCTTCGCGCAGGACTTCGCTTGCATTGGCATATTCGCCGGACGCAACAAGTTCGTCGACAAAAGACGAAAGCTGCGCGGTCAAAGCGACATTACGGGCGTGAGCCGCAGGCATGTGAACCATCTCCTTAAAGCTGGATTTGAACGATCTTAACATCGGGTGGCCAACTTAGCCATCCTCATTTAACATCGAAGATAAAAACCGGCGTCGCCAGGCCGAGAACACCGCCCGCCGGGATGGGTCCAAAATATCTTGAATCATAAGAAGCCACGTAATCGGAATGAACAAAAAGTGCGTCGGCCGGAACGATGCCCCCGGTATAGGCGGTCAATGGACGCCCCTGCCCGTCCTTCGCCTGGATGGAAGAATGCGCAAGACGCTCGCCATCGATGGCAACCTCGCCGCCCTTGATGATGACGGTCTGCCCCGGCAAAGCCACAACGGTTTTGATCAGCGGTGCCATGCCGCCATTGCACAGGCCCGCAGGGAGATACAGCCGCTCGCGCGCCAGTTCGATCGCAGGCGAATTGGCCGGTGGACATATGAACAGAGTGTCGCCTACCCGGACCTCGCGGGACAGTTCCTCGATCCGCCAAAGTCCGAGTGGAAAGCTCGGCGTGGTATTGATCCGGTATCCGCCGAGGAAACCGGCGGCGGCAATGCCGCCAACCGCTAGTCCGGCAAGCGACAGGATTGCCAAGGCTTTCCGCCTACCCCGTCGCCGCGACTTCTCTGTCACCTGGTCATGCCCTGATCTTTGGAAAGATCCTTTTTCAGAGCCTGCGCCTGAGCTTTCTCCTGGGAACGCTTCTTTGCATCGACTTTCTGCAGCGCGTTGAACTTCGGCCATGCGTCCGCAAGCTTGCCCCGGTCTTCGTCGGCAACCCGGGCCGCGGCCTTCTCAAAGGCAGGCCCCTCCGGTTTGAGACCGGCCATGAACGTTCTCTCGCCGAACCGCTGGTCCAGCTTCGCGGCGACTTCACCGAGCTCGGCCTCGACTTGTCTGTCCGCCAGAAGGAAGGACAGGCCCGCATTCAAATCGTTGCGGTCGATGGCATCGCGGATCCGCGACAAGACGCCATCGGCCGCCGGCGACAGCGCCGGCACATCGACGCGCGACAGATCCCGCTCACCTTCTAGCTCGACGGTGCGCAAGTCTCCGATGTCAGCCCTGAGACGAATGTAGTTTTTCACGTCATCACGAAGCTGCGGAACGTTGTTCAACGCCTGCTCGCGATCTTCGCGAGCGGATTTGCCCGCAAGCATCCCCGTCTTGCCGCGTAGCGATCCGAACTGTTCGGGCGCATTCGCCAAATCTTCAGCGAGCTTGTCTCGTGCGGACATCTGCTCAGCGCCGCTCGACTTCACGATGTCATCGATCCGCATTGCCTTTACGGCCTCGTCCGGCTGCTCGTAAACGAGACGGGCGCGGTTCTGGATTTCAACCCAATGGGCTGTCAACGTTGCATCCGACTGCAATTTGGCCTCCACAGTCTGTTTGACGGATAGTGCCCATTCCTCAACGCCTTTGATCCAGGGTTGCAGCGGGGCCGCCTGTTCGCGTGTTCCTCTTTGAGCGGAATTGGTGCCCGTGACAAGCCCGAGCGAACCCGTCTTCAGCTTTGCCCCGAACGCAGCAAGCCGTTCCCCGAGGCTCGTGAGCTTGGCCTTCTGCTCAGAAAGCCAACGGCGCTGGTTCTGGATCATGGCCTTGGCGACCCTTAGGCCATAGAGCCCGCGGTTGTTGGCGTAGGCGAGCGCCTGGGCGTAAAGCTCCGATCTCGCGTAGTCGAGCGTCGTTTCCTTCGCTCCGGACCGGGACAAGAAGAATTTCAATTGGTCCGCAATCAAGTCGGCGGAGGTTTTCACCTTCCACTCATTGCGGTGTGCCATCTCGCCGTTCGATAGCTGAAACTCCACCTTGCCAACGTGATGAAGGCCAATCTTGTCTCCAGGCTGGCAACCGGCCTCGCTCAGTGCTCGCTCCAAGTCCACGCTCCAAGTCGTGTGCTGCTCGCCTTTCGAGTTTTGGAGCGTCACAAAATAGCTGTCGCTGTTGTTGACCTTGTTCTCGAACGGCGCCTTTCCATGCGCAACGAGTTCCCCGGAACGGCGGTCGTTAAATTCCTCCTCCGACGCATAGAGCTTCATGTCGCTCCGATGGCGGGTCAGCGCCACATAGGCGAGATGCCGGTCCAGGGTGCGCGTTGCCAAAACCTTCACCCTATCGACCGTCGCGCCCTGGGATTTGTGGATCGTGGTCGCATAGCCATGATTGACATGCCGATAGGTTTTCTGATCGACCTCCACGCGCCGCGCTTGATCCGAACCCGGCTCACCGATCTCGGCGACGAAGCGCCCCTCGCCCGCTTCAACGACACGGGCCAGCATGCCGTTCTTGACGTTCAGATCCCGGTCGTTCTTCAGGAACACGATTTGATCGCCGGCCGCCAAGAACCGCTCACCCTCTTCGGTGTGGAAGCCGTGCCCTTCTTCCAACAGCCCGCGGTCGATCAGCGTTGAACGAGCAAGCTCGTTGAGCTGCGCAACATCGGCCCGGCGATGTGCGAGCATCAGCATCGACCGGCCGGGGTCGTAGTCGGCCGCCCAATCCTCGATCATCTCGTTGATGGTTTCTTCCAGAAGCGGCTTGCTGACGAGGCTTCCGTTTGACTGATAGGCTTTGAGAGCATCTTCGACCTTGCCGCGCGCCAGGTCCATCGACGCATCGCGCATCCACTGCTCGCGCTGCCGGTAGATCGTGCCGAGTTCCGCGTAACCGGTTCGCGCTGTCAAGGAACGGAAGGCAGCGCCGGCTTCGATCGGCTGGAGCTGTTCCGCATCGCCGATCAAAACCAACTTGCCGCCGGCCTTCGCAACCGTCTCGACAAAGACGCTCATCTGACGGCTATCGACCATCCCCGCCTCATCGATCACGAAGACGGTCTTTCTGTTCGGCAGGCCCTCACCCTTCGACCATGACAGTTGCCAGGACGCCAAAGTGCGAGATGCAATGCCGGCTTCTTTCTCAAGGCCCTCGGCAGCCTTGCCGGCTAGCGCGGCTCCGACAACATGATAGCCGCCCGCCTCCCACACCTCCCGCGCTGCTTTCATCATCGTGGTCTTGCCGGCACCTGCCCGGCCGACGACCGATGCCATACGCTCTTTCGCCGTGATGCGCTCAATCGCAACACGTTGCTCATCCGAAAGCTGCGCGACCCCTGCCAGCACTTTGGAGCAGATCTTCGCATCGACGCCATGCGACGACGCGGAAACCATCTTGTCGGCAAAGCGGCCCATCTCAGCTTCAAGCCGCAACAGATCGCGGCTGGTGTACTTTGCTGGCTCCAGCTTCTCCGTGTCCGGATTGATCGCTTCAACAGCGAGCTTCACCGCATCCGGAGAAATCAGAACGCGGGCAAGCAGGTCCTGGAAAAGATCGGGATCATCGGCATACCTGTGAATGTACTTCGCGATGTCCCGCTGATCGAAAACACTCTTCTCCCGCGTGACGGCATCGAGCACGATTTCCGGACGGCTGGTGATCCGCCGGATATTCTCGCGGCGGCTCTCCTCGTGCCAAGCGGTTCTCTCTAGATCAACGTCACGCCCCTGCCCTTTCGCCTCTTCCGCAATGTTGCGCGCGCTCACTCCGATCTTCGTAGTCGGATGGAGATGGATGCCCTGGGCTTCATAAGAGCGATGATCAATTCGGGCATCGTGCCCGGATTGCTCAAGGCTCTTGTTTGCATGAACCGCCCATAGCTCACGCCACTCCTTGAGCGTGGCTTTGTCGCCCGCCCAAGCCTTGTACTGGAGCTTGCCGCCTTTCCGAACCGGCTCACCTTTCTCATCAAGAAGGGTTTCCCACTTCGACCCGAAACCCTTTTCCGTGAGCGGTGCCATCGTCAGCATGACATGGACATGGGGATTGTCTTCTTTGTCATGATAGACCCAATCCGCGACCATGCCCCGAGAAGTGAACGCATCGGCGACGAAGTTCCGCATCAGAACAATGTTCTCTTCCCGGCTCAGATCGGACGGCAGCGCCAGAACGATCTCACGGGCAAGCTGAGCGTTGGTGCGGGTCTCATGCGCCTCCACCGCATTCCAAAGCGCCTCACTCGCGCCTGCGACACTCCGCCCGTCGATTAACGTCCGGAACCACTGCGGCGTCTGATCCGGCAGCGCCAGTTCCTCATGAACCAGATCGCCGCCCTTATGGGCGTAATTGAATTTCTTGTGGTCCAGATCGTTCGATACCGTCATCTGCGTACGATGCCGGTATGCAGCAGCCGCGACACTCGACCGGCCTTCACTCCGGGAGATCACCTGAACATGGAAATGGTAGATGGCCATGGAGGGCGCTGAACCTGCGGGCGGCGATGATGGGGGCGAACGGTGGCGGGTCAAACTTCGCGACAAAGTTGCGAATGCACTTGACGCTTAGCACGTCAGGATTGTAACCACAATCCTATAAGTGCGCATTAGAAAGTTCTGCTTGAAAAGCAGTCCTCTTAATGAGCAGCCGCCATGCGGCGGCTGGGCGCAAGCCCATCTCTTCGGTTTCAAGTCGCGAAGCTCATTTTCTGAAAAAGGCGCTTCAAGAAATGATTGACTGGCTAATTCGCCGCAAAAGGCGGACACAGGTTGCTCCAATCGAGTGTCATGAGCTGTGGGAGTATCTTACTCCGAAACGCCGGGACGCGGCATCGGATACGCGCGGCGTTCAAACTCTCGTGGCGCTGCTTTCCTTATGCAAGGCTTGTCACCGGATGTTTCATCCGGGACGCGCTGAAGCGCACAGCCAGTCTGACGAAGTGTGGGAGCGCATTGCCTGGGCTAACCGGTGGACGGGCGAACAGGCTGCCGCGTATTCCCGTGTCGTTCATAAAATCTGGCAACGGCGATCTGCGATCAGTTGGGATCTCGATCTAAGGCTGGTTCGCAATTGGGAACTCGTAGTTAGAAGGCGAAGGTCAATATGCGCGATGACGGCCGTCTCCAAGATGTCAAATCGGATCGCATCACCGGCCTCATGGACGTCAACTGGCGCTTCTCCAAAGAGAACAAATTTCAAAAAGCGTTGCCTCTTCCGGACTGGTTGACTGTCTAACCGACCTCGCGCCCGGATCTGGTTTACCACAGGCTACGGCTTTCTCTTCGGCGCTTGATGGGGAGCGCGTTCAAGCCTCCGCCCGCTCCGTCCGGTTTTCCTCAAAACCGGACTGCGGCCCTTCGGGCTGGAAAACCAGATCCTCAAAACCCGCATGTCGAAACCGACAGGCCCATATCTTTTTGCCTGAGCGGACTCCGCATTGGTTGAGCCAACCGCTCGCACTGCAACCCGTCTCGACACGGAGTCCCCGACCCGTTAAGAGCGAACCATGCCGCTCCGGCAACCATTCATTTGAAGAGGAATATTTTGCGATGGCTCCACGCACTGCTAAAACCGCGTCCGAACAGATCGACGACATCGAGGCACAGATTGCGAAGCTTCAGCAGCGCAAAAAGGAAGTGCTCAAGAAGCAGTCCGAGCGCGTTGCGAAACTTGTCATGGAGAGCGGCCTGGCCGATCTCGACATTGACGAGGCAGAGCTCTCCAAAGCTCTGAAAGACTTGGCTGCCCGATTTCAAAGCCCGTCCACTCCACAAGTTCACACTCCGGCTCCGCAGAATTGAGGGGCAATTCCGAACTCTCGAAAACCGGATAAAGCGGGCTCGCCTCATGGACCGCAAGAAAGACGCAAGAGAGAAGATCCAGCTCGGCGGCCTCATCGTCAAAGCCGGACTTCGCGAAACCGACAAGGCCATCCTTCTCGGCATCCTCACCGATGCCGCGAAACGCCTTGGCGATATTAACGAGCGCGACAGATGGCGCGCGATCGGAAAGGCGGCGTTCAAGGATGACACTCAAAAGGGCAATGTTGATGCTGATCCCGATAGCCCTCATGCTGGCGGCGGTATGGGGCTTGAGCGGGATTGAGACAAAGGTGGCCTCGTTTGCCACGAGCCAGAAAGCCTACATGATGCTCGGCAGGATCGGGCTCACCCTCCCCTTCCTCGTTGCTGCCGGCCTCGGTCTCATTGTTCTCTTCTCGGCGCGCGGCAACCTCGACGTTAAGTGGGCCGGCTTCGGCGTCTTCATCGGCGGCGTGATGGTCTTCGCCGTCGCGGCGCTCCATGAGGTGCTGCGGCTGAATTCATTCTCATCTCAGGTGCAGCCTGGGACGATCCTGCAATATGCCGATCTCTATTCGCTCGGCGGCGCGGCCGGCGCGCTCTTCGTCGGCCTGTTCGGATTGAAGGTCGGCCTGAAAGGCAACACGGCGTTCGGCGTCAACCGGCCGAAACGTGTTTCCGGCCGACGGGCGATCCACGGCGAAAGCGACTGGATGGACAACGCGACTGCCGCAAGGATCTTTCCGGAGCAAGGCGGAATTGTTCTAGGTGAGCGCTATCGGGTCGATAAGGATAGCGTGACGGATGTCAATTTCGATCCGCGCCATAAAGAGACCTGGGGCAAAGGCGGCAAGGCTCCCCTCGTTGCTTTCGATCAGGGGTTCGGATCCACACACGGTATCGTCTTTGCCGGATCGGGCGGCTACAAGACGACATCGGTAGTCATTCCGACCTGCCTTAAATATCCCGGCTCCATGGTCGTTCTCGATCCTTCGACAGAGATAGCGCCGATGGTATCTGAGAGCCGCAGCGCGATGGGACAGAAAGTTATCTGTCTCGATCCCAAGGAATCTGACGTCGGCTTCAATGTCCTCGATTGGGTCGGCCAGTTCGGATCGTCTATTGAAGAGGACATTGCGACCGTCGCCGCCTGGCTCATGTCGGAAAAGCCGCGGCTTGCGTCCGGCGCCGATGACTTCTTCCGCACCAATGCCGAACAGCTCATCACCAGCGTGATCGCGCATGTGGTGTTTTCCGATCAAGAGAACGCCACGGGAAGCCGGTCGCTGCGCGCCGTGCGGAGCATTCTGACGAAACCGGAAGAGAACCTGAAAGAGTTCCTGGCCGAGATCCACGACACGGCCCCGAACGAGTTCGTGAAAGAGCTCGTCGGTCCGTTCATCAACATGACACCTCAGACCTTCTCGGGCGTCTATGCCACTGCTGCCAAGGAAACGCACTGGCTTTCCTATGACAACTATGCGGCGCTGGTATCCGGCAACACGTTTGAAACGGATACGATTACCAACGGCCGAACGACGATCTTTCTCAACATCGATCTGTCCACCCTGGAGAACCACCCCGGCATGGCAAGGGTGATCATCGGCGCATTCCTGAAGGCCGTCTATAACCGGGACGGCAACATCAACGGCCGGGTGCTCTTCATGCTGGATGAGGCTGCGCGCCTCGGTTACATGCGCATCATCGAGACGGCGCGGGACGCCGGCCGCAAATACTGCATCTCGCTCTTGATGCTGTTCCAGTCTCTCGGACAGATGCGGGAAGCCTTCGGCGGAAAAGATGCCACATCCAAGTGGTTCGAATCCGCGTCCTGGGTTTCTTTTTCCGCGATCAACGATCCGGACACGGCCCGCTACATTTCCGACCGTTGCGGCATGACGACAATCGAGGTGGAACAGGTCAGCCGCTCCTCACGCGCCGGTCATATCACGCGTAATCGGTCCCGCCAGCTCTCTCAGCGTCCTCTCATCCAGCCGCATGAAGTTCTGCAGATGCGATCCGACGAACAAATCATATTCACCAGCGGCAACGAGCCTTTGCGTTGCGGCCGGGCCATGTTCTTCCGAAGAAACGACATGACCGAGAAAGTCGGCGCGTCCCGGTTCAGGAATGCGGCCGGTTAGCGGCCCCTTGCACGAACCCGCTTCGCGGGAGGGTGCTCGTGGCGAGGTTTAGTGGTTTCGTCTGAGGCTCTGGGCAAGTAGAGGCTGTAGTCCGAGCATGGAGTTCCTTTCAACAAGAGGAACTCGAGATGACCACCTTACAGACCGACACCCCGATCACACCGCTGCGTCAGCGCATGCAGCAAGACATGGTGATGCGGGGCCTGGGATCGCATACACAGAATGATTACGTTCGCCACGTCAGGAACTTCGCTGCGTTTCTCGGGCGCCCTCCCGACACAGCGACCGCCGAGGACATCCGGCAATACCAGTTGCACCAGCACGAGACCGGCGTGGGCCCGGCGACGATCAACAGCACGGTTTCGGCGCTGCGCTTCCTGTTCACGGTAACGCTGAACCGGCGGGATTTGTCGCGAACTCTGGTGATCACCCGCAACCCGCGCAAGCTGCCCGAGGTGTTGAGCGTGGAGGAAGCCGCACGTTTGCTCGAGGCGGCGTCTGGCATCAAATACAAGGCGGCACTCGGTCAGGTTGATCACGGTCGCGCCCGCCGGGATCTGTTCCGCCGCCTCCGGTGTGCGGATGTCGAACTGGATCTGCCTGACCCGATCCGCATCGGCGCCGCCTTGCCGGGACGCCAGAATGATTGGGCTATCGGTATGTTCGAGAAGCAGGGGCACGACCCGGCGGCCGACATCGCCGGTGCCTCCCAAAAGAACGACGGGTGCAGTAATGGAGGGGGCTCCCTTTGGAATATTGACGAGACCGAAGGACGGTCATTGCGCAAGTGTCGGAACCTGAAGAGGGACGTTGCCGTCGTCGGTCCCTGCTTGCCGGTTCAAGACGTGTGCTGGTGGAGGGCATAGCGCTAATTTCCCGCCAGACAACGCTAAGCCGGTACAAAGCTGGAACATCCTACGCCACTCGTTGACCACCGGTTAGGGTGAGCGGCTTCCGTCCTGATGTTTCTGCGGCACGGTCCCAAAGGAAGTCGCCGGAAAAGGCGATGTGCTCCCATCCTGCCGGCGACGTGTGTGGCAAGAGATTGTCATCTATCTGATGGCCTTCGGCGCGCAGGTGTTTGATGGCATCCGCCATATAGGTCGAGTTCCAGTAGACAATCGCCGCAATGACGAGGTTCAGGCCAGAGGCCCGGTACTGCTGGGCTTCCCGGCTGCGGTCGATGACGCGCCCCTGACGGAAAGTATAGATGGCTTGAGCGAGAGCATGGCGCTGTTCCCCCTTGTTGAGCCCGGCCTGGCACCGGCGGCGCAGGGAAGGATTTTCAAGCCAGTCGAGCATGAACAGGGTCCGTTCGATCTTGCCGATTTCCTGAAGCGCGATGTCCAGCTTGTTCTGACGCTCATAGGCTGCAAGCTTGCGCAAGATTACCGATGGCGCGACGTGACCGGATTTCAACGAGGCGACCAGCCGGACCACGCCGTTCCAATGCTCCCGGATGATATCCGTGCGAACACGTTTGCCAAGAAGCGGGGCAATCGAGCCGTAGCTGGAAGGCTGTGTGATCGGGATCAGGCGCCGATCGGCAAAGTCGCGCAATCGCGGGCAAAACCGGAAGCCGAGCATGGCGCACAGGGCGAATACATGATCGGAAACGCCGCCCGTATCGGTGTAATGCTCCAGGATGGACAGATCGCTGCCATGGTGGAGCAGGCCGTCGAGCACATAGGGTGCTTCATGTGTTGCGGCCGTTATCACCCCTATATGAAATGGCCCATGCTGATCGGAGACGTGGGTGTAGAAGCTGAAGCCGGGATCGACACCATAGCGCGCATTGATATCGCCGCCCGAAGCACCCCGCTTGGCTCCGCGGAAAAACTGCCCGTCTGAACTCGATGTCGTTCCGTCGCCCCAGATGCTGGAAATCGGCAAACGATGCTGTGCGTTGATGATAGCCGCAAGCGCCTGCCGATACGTGTCTTCGCGAACATAGGCATCTTGCGTCCAGATGAGCTGGTCCCGGGTCACGCCCTGGCTGGCTGCGGCCATCCGCGACAGACCGAGATTGGTGGCATCGGCCAGGATGGCTGCAAGCAGGGCGTTTTCGTTCCGGCACGTCTCGCCCGTGCGCAGATTGGTGAAGGTCGACATGAACCCGGTCTCTCGGGCAACGTCGTGCAGGAGTTCCGTGATCCGGATGCGTGGCAACAATGCGTCGAGGCGATCGGCCAGCGTTTCCGCTTCGGGCGGGACTGCGGACCTGATCGGAGAAATCTGAAGGCGTTCCCCGGTAAACCGCACGCCTTCAAGCTGATTGCGCTTGAGACGACGTTCGAACCTCTTTAGCCGCCAGTCCAGTTCACGACCGCGCTGCGCAAGCCATTCGTCGGCTGTGTCCGGCAAACCCAATTCGGAAACGATCGAAGCCGCGGTTGGTTCGGGCAACAGATAACTGTCGAAGCGCCGGTAGGCGGATGACCGCTCCACCCAGACATCTCCGGATCTCAGCTTGTTCCGCAGGTGGGCCAGGGTCGCGGTTTCATAGAGGCGGCGATTGATTTTGCCATCGGCTTCGATCACCAGTTTGCGCCAGTCCTTCTTGAAAGGCATCGGCGGATCCGGCGGCACAGTGCGTTTGCCCGATTTGTTGAGATCGCGGAGCGTTTGTACCGCAGCGATGGTTTTGGCGCTTCCCCGGCCAGCCTTGAATTCGAGCGCTTCGATCAGGGCCGGAGCGAACTTTCGTAGAGTGGCATACCGGTCCACCGCCATCACGAGAGGATCGACATCCGCTGTCTCTGCCAGCGCTTCGACTTCATGCCTGGCCTTGAGCAGGTTGGCCCAGCCGACTGTCTCGTCGACCAGTTCGATCGGGTCGGAGTCATTATGATGGGCAGTAGAAAGGGCATCGATCGTTCCGCGGAACAGCCGCATCAGCCGAGCAACGTCCTTGGCGGTCCCAACATAGCGCCGGGACTGTTCGTTCTGCGCGCGGCTGAACATGCCGCCGACCAGCTTGTCCGCCATTTCGATTGCCGCATCGGTCAGCCGTTCTTCAAGATCGATCAGCAGTGCAACCAGTGTCGCACGGCGGCGGGACACCGTGTAACGCTCGATCATATAGGCGGGAGATATACGCGCCTCCTGCACGAACTGGCGGTACCGGTCTGGATGAACCGTAGTGCTCAGCTTCGCGGGGATATTCACCTCTCGTATTGCTTGCAGACGTTCGAGAATGCCGCGCACATGATCGGGCTTCGCGGCCGTTGGGATCGCTTTCAACCAGGTCAGCGGAACCGTCCCCGTGCCAGTCTCGTCAATCAGCAGGGCATCGAGCTCTTGCAGTTGCGCAGGGCTGAGGCCGGACAGAAGCGCATGAGCCGCCAGCTTGCGGGCCCGAGCCCGGCCCGCGATGCCTGTGCGTTCGATGGTCGAGATCGCTGGCAGCAGAATTTTAACTTCCCGCAAAGCGCTTATGATGCCGGCGGCAATATCTACGCCCTTGTCCGTGCTCCATGCTGCCGTTGCCGCCGCATCGATCATGAACGGGATGTCCGTTCTGGCCGCCGGGCGCAGTCCGAGTGCGGTGGCGAGCTCGCGGGCATGATCCGTCATCGTTTGCCCCCGCACCGCATAGTCGGCAAGCACGCTCGCTGGAATCTCCAACTGTTCGGCAACAAATAACAACAGCTCATTGGGAAGCCCGGCAGGCCGGTAAAGAACCTGGGCCAGCGACATGCCGGGATGTCGAAGCAGCGCGAGTTGCAGGGCCAAGCCGAGACGGTTGTGGTCCTCCCGCCGGTTCCAGATCAGCTCAAGGTCGCTCATCTCGAAGGTATAAAGCCGGGCAAGAGTGTCTCGATCAACTGGGATACCGAACAACTGTTCCCGTTCAGCTTCGCTCAGCAATTCATGTTTACGCATGTCACCTCTTTCCCCGTCCATAAAAGGAGCTACAAATTGATGGACGGGAAGGAATAAAGAGACCTATTCTGTGGACGGAATTGAAGCTGTTCGTCGCGGCGACCGAGGGTTGTCCACAGAACGGCCGTTTCGGAGACAGGGATATGGGGGCAATTCTCGGCTACGCACGCGTCTCGACCGGCGACCAGGATCTGACCGGTCAGACAATGCGCCTCGACCAGGCTGGTGCCATCAAGGTGTTCACGGACATCAAATCCGGGAAGAGCATGGACCGACCGGGCCTGGCGTCCCTCCTGGATTACGCTCGCGAGGGGGACACGCTGGCCGTGGTGCGGCTCGACCGACTCGGCCGGTCGCTGGCGGAACTCCTGGAAACCGTGAAGATGCTGCAAGAGCGGCAGATCGACCTTCTCAGCCTCGAGGAGAAGATTGACACGTCCTCAGCGACCGGCGAATTGATCTTCCACGTCTTCGGTGCGATTGCACATTTCGAGCGGCGGTTGATCTCGGAACGGACGAAAGACGGTATTGCTGCGGCCAAAGCCAAGGGGCGGCGGCCGGGACGGCAGCCCCTCGACTTGAAGAAGGTGGATGCTGCAATGAAATTGATCGAGGCGAACGTCTCGCCGGCAGAAGCTGCGAAGCAACTCGGTCTCGGGCGGTCTACCGTCTATCGTGAGATGAGACGGTTTGGTGTACGGCGACCGACGTAAGTCAGCGAAAACAGCGGAAGTCTTGCAATTTCAGATAATCTCAACTCGAGGTGTGAGCCATTTTGTTTCCTATACAGAATTCGAAAGGCTCTACCTTTTTGCGTGTTCTTAGCGACGAACAACACGTAGCAACTTACTTAGCCTGTCTTATTCACGACGGGTCTTGAATGGGCTGGCGAATGTAGCTTAAGCGATTGATTTGGCGTAGGATTCGGTTGTCTAATCCAATCCGTTCACCGCCTCTTTCGAGCCACACTCGCCATGACCGACGATACTTTGGTGCCGTTTGCTTTTCCAGCCGTTGGTCGGAAGAAGATCCGAGCTGCGTTCGACGGTGGCCGCATCACTTCCCACGGCGGTGTGATGCTGCTGGCGGTGGCCGAGCGGCGCCTGCAACTGGCCGACAGGCTTGCCGCTGCGATCCACGATCCGCGGGATCCGGGCCGGGTGAGGCATGCCTTGGCCGACATCCTGCGCGCTCGTATCTTCGCCATCGCCTGCGGCTACGAAGACGCCAATGATCTCGACCGGCTCCGTTTTGACCCGGCCTTCAAGCTCGCCTGCGGACGATTACCCGACAGTGGGCTCGACCTCGCCTCGCAACCCACCTGCTCGCGGATGGAGAACCTGCCCGACCTCAGGACCGTCATTCGCCTGGGCCGGGTGCTGGTCGACCTGTGGCTGTCGAGCTATACCGCACCGCCGGAAAGCGTCACTCTCGACATCGACGACACGGTGGATGTCGTGCACGGCCATCAGCAGCTCTCACTCTTGAATGCTCACCATGACGAGCGCTGCTTCCTGCCGATCCACATCTACGATGCCGCCACCGGCCGGCCCGTCGCCATGATCCTGCGTCCCGGCAAGACACCGGCGGGCAAGGAGATCCGCAGCTATCTGCGCCGCCTTGTCCGGATGATCCGGCGCGTGTGGCCGACAACCCGCATCCTGATCCGCGGCGACAGCCACTATGGCCGGGCGGAAGTCATGCAGTGGTGCGAGAAGAGTGATATCGACTATCTGTTCGGCTTCGCCGGCAACAAGGTTCTCAAGCGTCTCGTCGAGGAGACCGCCGACGACATTCGCACCCGCCGGGCACTGGAACACAAGCCGGTGCTGCGCGGCTACGCCGAAACCCGGTACGGGGCGAAGTCCTGGAAGGTGGAACGCCGCGTCTGCGCGCGCATCGAGGCGACGACGATGGGCCTCGACATCCGCTTCGTCGTCACCAACCTTGGTGAAGGCACCGCCGAGCACATCTACGACGTTATCTACTGCGCCCGTGGCCAGGCCGAGAACCTGATCAAGATGCACAAGAGCCAGCTCGCCTCCGACCGGACCTCCTGCCGCGCCCCGATCGCCAACCAGGTCCGCCTCATCCTGCACACCGCCGCCTACTGGCTGATGCTCACGATGCGCGATGCCGTGCCCGCAACAGACGGCCTGCACAAGGCCGAGTTCACCACCCTCAGGCTGCGCCTTCTCAAGCTCGGCGCCCGCGTCATCGAAACCGCCTCGCGCATCCGCATCGCCTTCGCCGCAGCCTGCCCCGAGGCAGAGATCTTCCGGCAACTTGCTGACGCCTTGCAGCCGGCCCCACCTTGAAAGCCGGGGCACAGATGCCCCCAAAGCCCACAACTGCCAAAATCAAACGCGTGCCACCAAGTCCCAGCTCAACCGCGGCGAAACAGACGCAACGGATCAACGTGACACGATATTGCTGGCCAGAAAAATTCACCGCTCATGAATAAGACGGGTTAGCGCATCAAGCGCTTACGACTTTCGTTTGAAGGCAATCGTGAAATACATAGTTATACTTATGTACCTCTAAATTGCTTTACGTGAACAGCATTGATTCAAAGTAGCTTTTTGTTGGCGAAAGACGAAAATCTTGTCGTAAAATGTCAAGTCGGCACCGAGATTTAACCCCTCGGTAATGAATATTCTACAACTTTTAAACAAATTTAGAAAGGGCGCTACGGCAGGAACTCAGAAAAGCCATAAAATCACGAGCCGCGTCAGATGACGCAAGTAAAAATCAAGTAATAGATTGAAGCGGTGTTCGATGGCCATTGCCCAGATTAGACTGAACGTGCCCCGTCGGCAGAGGTGAATAGATGTCCAAGGATGTAATCGTGACTGGTGTAGAACGGTATTTCGGAGAAGACGAAATCATTGTCAGCAAAACGGATCTGAAGGGGCGCATCACCTACTGTAATGACGTCTTCTTGCGAGTTGCCGGCTACACCGAAAAAGAATGCCTGGGCCAGCCGCATAGCATGATCCGTCACCCGGAGATGCCACGCTGTGTCTTTGACCTTTTATGGGAATTTATCCAGGACGGTCGCGAGATTTTTGCTTACGTGATGAACCGGTGCAAGAACGGCGATCACTACTGGGTTCAGGCCCATGTGACACCGAGCAGGGACCGGTCAGGAAACATTCTCGGCTACCATTCGAACCGCAGAGTGCCCGAACGGCATATTCTGGAAAACACTATCATGCCGCTCTACCGGGACCTTCTAGCTGTGGAGCGCCACGAGACCAATCGAAAGGTCGGATTGCAGTCGTCCCGGCAATGGATCAGCAACCTTCTTCAGGAGCACGGCATGCCATATGACCGGTTCATCGCCTGCCTCTGATCCCTTAAGGGAAATATACAACAATTTCTAAGAGCTGTTCTGCTGGGGGAAACGATGTTGATTGGTTCGAATAAAGCCGCGATGCGTAGGGCGCTAGACGTCGTGGAGCGCGTGGCAGAAGGTGATTTTGAAGCCCGGATACTCAATATTACTGAAGGTGGTGAGGCTGGCCGCCTGCTGCATGCCATCAACCGGATGATCGACAGAACCGATGCCTATGTGCGCGAAACCAAAGCGTCTCTCGAATATGTGGCTGAGAATAAGTACTATCGGCGTATTTCGACGCGAGGCATGACCGGCGCTTTCGGAGAGGCCAGCGATGTCATCAACAAAGCCATGCAGGCGATGGAGGACCGCGTCGGAGCTTTTTCGAACGTTGTCAGCAGTTTCGAGGAGCAGATGGCGGGAGTTGTCGGTGCCGTCGCATCGGCATCGTCCCAGTTGGAAGCGAGCGCCCGAACGATGAGCCAGTCATCGACGTCGCTGAACGAACAGGCCGTTATCGTCGCCTCTGCCTCCGAAGAGGCCTCCACCAATGTCAGCTCGGTTGCTGCGGCAACGGAAGAGATGACCCAGTCGGTCGCCGAAATCAACCAGCAGGTTAGCCATTCGGCCGGGATTACAAGTCAGGCGGTTGGCGAAGTTGACCAAGCCAATCGCGGCATTACTGCGCTCTCCGATGCTTCAGAGAAGATTGGTGAAGTGGTTTCACTCATCACCGAGATTGCAAATCAGACCAATCTTTTGGCGCTCAATGCCACTATCGAGGCCGCAAGAGCGGGCGAGATGGGCAAGGGATTTGCGGTTGTGGCTGCCGAAGTCAAGGATCTGGCTAGCCAAACGGCCAAGGCTACGGAAGAGATCGACGCTCAGATCCGGGAAATCCAGACTGCGAGCTCGGATGCGGTTGATTTCATCCGCTCCATCGGAACAACCATATCCCGTGTAGACGAAATCACCTCCGCCATCTCCGCCGCCGTCGAGCAGCAGGGAGCGGCCACCTCCGAAATCTCGCGCAACATCAATCAAGCGTCCATCGGCACAACCGAAGTTAGTTCCAGTATTGGCTCGATCAGCGCTGTTGCGGGCGAGGCCAAGCAGGAAGCCGATCAGGTGATGAAATCGGCAGAGGATCTCGCCAACAAAGGCCGCGTCTTGCGCGACGAGGTCGCCGGTTTTCTGGAGCAGGTCCGCAAGGTGATCTGAGGTATGCGACCGGTATTACCCAACCTTCCCAACCGCCCGATTTTTGATCCTTGGTAATCGCCGGCGTCTGGCTTCGTTGCCCACTCTGAACTGAGGGGCTGGAAGCTGCCCAAATGCTTCCAATACTGAACGATGTGGCATTTGTTCTGTTCACTAATTGTACTAGGTTAGTGTTGTCTGACGGGAAAGCAACGCTCTGCCCTCTGGTGCGGATCGGGTGGATTGAAGTGCAGGAAAGTTTTTACAAACGCAAAAACCACCGCGATGCCGGCGATGGCATAGACGACAATCGCCGGATCCTGCTGCCCCTTGAGGATTGCGAAAGCGGCCAGAACCACGATATCCAGTCCGATGGCCGTCAGCAGGATCCAGCCGCGCGCGCCGATGTCGCTGCGCAGATGCCTGAAGACGCCCCAATGAATGATGATATCCATGACGAGGTAAAAGAAAGCGCCGAGTGATGCGATCTGGCTGAGGTCGAAAAACACTGCGAGAACCGCCGCGACGACGACGGTGTAGACCAGTGTGTGATCCCGGATGACACCCGGCATGCCGAAATGGCTGTGCGGGATGAGCTTCATGTCCGTCAGCATGGCGAGCATGCGCGACACCGCGAACATGCTGGCGATCAGCCCGGAGGCTGTCGCGACAAGTGCTAGGGCGACGGTGAGATAGAATCCGACCGGCCCCAGCGCCGGCCTGGCCGCTTCGGCAAGCGCGTAGTCCTTCGCCTCGATGATCGTTTCGAGCGGCAGACTGGATCCGACAGCGAAGGCGACCAGCAGGTAGACAAGTATACAGATACAGATCGCGGCGATGATTGCCCGGCCGACATTGCGATGGGGATCGGTGATCTCCGCGCCGCTGTTGGTAATTGTCGTGAAGCCCTTGAACGCAAGAATTGACAAGGCCGTTGCGGCGATGAAGCCGGTGATTCCGCCATGGTCGGACACCTGGCCGGTCGCCTCGAAACTGAAACCGCCTGCCCAAAGGGCGGCAATACCGAACACGGCAATGCCCCCGACCTTGAGGATGGCCATGACCGTGGAAAACAGTCCGACGGATCTGTTGCCCGACGCATTGACCAGCCAGGAAAACAGGATGACGCCGACGGCGATCACGGGAACAGGCCAGCCGGAGGGGGCGAGATCAAAACCGCGCAGCAGATAGGTGGCGAAAGTGCGGGCGACCAAGCTCTCGTTGATCACCATTGACAGGGCCATGAGCAAGGCGGCCCCGGCCGTAACGGCCGTCGCACCATAGGCGTTCTGCAGGATCATGCCGATCCCGCCGGCGGAAGGATAGGCATTCGACATCTTGACATAGGTGTAGGCACTGAACGCGGTGACGACAGCGCCTGACACGAACACGAACGGGAAATTCGGACCGGCAAGCTCCGCGATCTGGCCGGTAAGGGCCAGAATGCCCGCACCGATCATCACGCCGGTACCCATGGCAACCGCATCGAAGAGTGTCAGGCTGTTTTTCTCGTATTCGGACGACAAGTCGGCCTCCCGTTATGACATTTGTCCTCGATGATCCGGGACCTGGAGGCGGCAACGGCAGACCATGCCGCCTGTCCGCCTTCGCAGGTCCCGGTCTCGAAATCCGGCCCGGGGATCAGCCCCAGACAGGCAGATGGCTGGCCTCGTAGCCCGCCTTGCGGATCGCCGCTTCGATGGTCTCGTGCGGTGTGGACGTGCCGATTTCGACGAGTTTGCCTTGCACGTCGCATGTGACATTCGCCGAGGCGTCGACGGTCTTGACCGCTTTTTCGATTGTCGCCGCGCAGTGACCGCAGCTCATTTCAGGAACGCTGAATTTCATGATTGGCTCCATCCGTTGATTGATTTTTTCAGTCCTTCTCTTTCCAGCAACAGGAAGGTCAAGCGAAAAAGTCTCGAAAAGAAATTTCCGAAACAGGCTTGACCTTCCAGTGACTGGAAACCCCATCTGAGGGAAATCGATCAATCCATTCCGGAGTTGGACCCATGTCCATCCATCGCAAAATCACTCTGTCGGTTCAGGGAATGTCCTGTGCTTCCTGTGTCGGGCGCGTCGAACGCGGTCTGTCGGCCGTCGACGGTCTTGAGGACGTTGCCGTCAACCTGGCAAGCGAAAGCGCCCAGTTCACCACCGCTCCGGACCATGTTGCCGCGGCCGTCGCCAAGCTTGACGAGCTGGGCTATCCGGCCCGCACGCAGACGGTGACGCTCAATGTCCAGTCCATGTCATGCGCCTCCTGCGTCGGCCGGGTCGACAAGGCCCTGGAGGCCGTGCCTGGCGTGCTGGATGTCAGCGTCAATCTGGCGGCCGAGACGGCAACCGTCACCTTTGCCGAAGGTGCGACGAGCGTTCAGGACCTGATGAAGGCCAGCGCCGATAACGGCTATCCGGCGAGCATCGCCGAAGCCGGCGCCACCCAGAACCGCAGCGAACGCAAGGCGGAGGAAGCGCGTGAGCTCGCCCGCAAGATGGCGATTGCCGCCGTCTTCGCCCTGCCGGTGTTCCTGATCGAGATGGGCGGGCATCTTGTCCCGTCGCTGCATCATCTGATTTCGACAACCATTGGCCAGCAGGCAAGCTGGTATCTTCAGTTTGCCCTGACGACAGTTGTTCTGTTCGGGCCGGGCCGCGCGTTCTACACCAAGGGCATTCCGGCGCTGCTGAGAGGCGCACCGGACATGAACAGTCTCGTGGCTGTCGGGACCGGCGCCGCTTATCTCTACTCCGTTGTCGCGACTTTCCTGCCGGTGCTCATTCCAGCCGAAGTGCGCGCAGTCTATTTCGAGGCCGCGGCTGTGATCGTTGTTCTCATCCTGCTCGGGCGCTTCTTGGAAGCGCGCGCGAAGGGACGCACGGGAGCCGCCATCCAGAAACTCTTGGGGCTCCAGGCCAAAACCGCTCGGATTCTGCGCGACGGCGAAATGGTCGAGGTGCCGATCGAGGCGCTTGCGATCGGCGATATCGTTGTTGTGCGTCCCGGTGAACGCATCGCCGTTGACGGCGAGGTGACCGAGGGGGCGTCCCATGTTGATGAGAGCATGATCACGGGCGAGCCGGTCCCGGTCGCCAAATCCGCAGGCGCTGCGCTGACCGGCGGCACGGTCAACGGTGCTGGCGGGCTCCAGTTCAAGGCAACACGCGTTGGCGCCGACACGACCCTGTCGCAGATCATCCGCATGGTCGAGGAAGCCCAGGGAGCAAAGCTGCCGATCCAGGGGCTGGTCGACCGGATCACGCTCTGGTTCGTTCCGGCCGTCATGGCGGTGGCGCTTGTCACCGTGCTGGTCTGGCTGTTTGTCGGACCGGATCCGGCCCTAACCTTCGCGCTGGTCGCCGGCGTGTCGGTTCTGATCATTGCCTGTCCCTGCGCCATGGGACTGGCAACGCCTACCTCCATCATGGTCGGCACCGGCCGGGCCGCCGAGATGGGCGTCCTGTTCCGCAAGGGCGATGCGCTGCAGCAGCTGGCCGACGTCGGCGTGGTTGCCCTGGACAAGACCGGAACCGTCACCGAAGGACGTCCGGAACTGACCGATCTGGTGCTGGCGCCCGGCTTTGAACGGTCGTTCGTCCTTTCGCGTATTGCCGCTGTCGAGGCGCGCTCCGAACATCCCGTCGCCGAAGCCATCCTGCGCGCGGCGCGCAACGAAGGCCTCGAGCTGCTCGAGGTGAGCGAATTTGCCTCGATCACGGGACACGGCGTCGACGCGGTGGTCGATGGCGCGCGCGTCCTGGTCGGCGCGGACAGGCTGATGGAGCGTGAAGGTATCGCGACATCTGCTCTGTCAGGGGAAGAAACCGGGTTGGCGAAACGGGGCCGGACGGCGCTTTATGCGGCCATCGACGGTCAGGTTGCCGCCGTCATCGGCGTCGCTGACCCGGTCAAGCAATCCAGCCGGGCTGCGATCGCGGCTCTCCATGACCAGGGCCTGAAGGTCGCGATGATCACGGGCGACAAGCGCGAGACCGCAGAAGCGATTGCCGCGGAAACCGGCATCGACACCGTGATCGCGGGCGTGCTGCCCGACGGCAAGGTTACGGCCCTGACCGGGCTCAAAGAAGGTGGCCTGAAGATCGCCTTTGTCGGTGACGGCATCAACGACGCGCCTGCCCTTGCCCATGCGGATGTCGGGATTGCGATCGGAACCGGTACGGATGTCGCGATCGAGTCCGCAGACGTGGTGCTCATGTCGGGCGATCTGCGCGGTGTCGTGAACGCCCACGAGGTGTCCCGCCGGACCATGCGCAACATCCGGGAGAACCTGTTCTGGGCCTTTGCCTACAACACGGCCTTGATTCCGGTCGCCGCGGGAGCTCTTTATCCGGCATTCGGTATGCTTCTGTCCCCCGTTCTCGCGGCCGGCGCAATGGCGCTCTCCTCGGTCTTCGTGCTGACCAACGCGTTGCGTTTGCGGCGCATAATGCCGGCCATGGACGAGACGGCTCCGAAAGTCGCCATTACCCCGCGCGCATCGACGGTGCCTGCTGAATAAGGAGAGGTGTCATGAATATCGGTGAAGTGGCCCGCCAATCCGGCCTCCCGGCGAAGACCATTCGCTACTACGAGGATATCGGCCTGATCAGACCGCTGAGAACCGGCAATGGCTATCGATCCTTCCAGGACAAGGATCTCCACCGGCTCGCCTTTCTCGGGCGCGCCCGAGCGCTTGGTTTCAGCATCGAGGAATGCCGCGCGCTGATGTCGCTCTACAACGACGAGAACCGTGAAAGCGGTCAGGTGAAAAGCCTGGTGGAACTTCATCTGGAAAGGATTGACGACAAGATCGCCCAGCTCCAGTCGATGCGGGCAACGCTTGCACACCTTGCCGATGCGTGCGCAGGCGACCACCGGCCCGAATGTCCCATTCTCGATGATCTTGCCGGAGTCCGTTCTGATGCAGTATGACAGACGTGTGATGCTCCTGCTGATTGCAGCTGTGCTGATAGGCGGGTACTTCCTCATTGACCGGAACAGCTCGGACAAGGAGGCCTCAGGAGCCCCCATGGTCGAGGTGACCCTGCCCCCGCTGGAAGGCGCTGCGGCGATAGGCAAGACGGTTTTCAACAAGAACTGTGCAAGCTGTCACGGAGTGAACGCGGCCGGTCAGGAAGGCATAGCACCGCCGTTGGTACACAAGATTTACGAGCCTTCCCATCATGCTGACGGGTCGTTTTTCCTGGCAGTCCGGCAGGGTGTTCGCGCTCATCACTGGCCGTTTGGCAACATGCCGCCGATTGAAGACTTGACCGAACGGGATGTTGGCCGGATTGTTGCCTATGTCCGCACGCTCCAGCGCGCAAACGGGATCCAGTAGGTCAGCCACGATGCATCGCCGTTCTATTTTCCCTGCTTTCTTCAGGACCGTTCTCGCGGCGGCTTTCCTGCTGGCAGGGGGGACGTTCAGCCATGTGTCCGCCGACATGCCTCACGACCATGCACATGCCCTGGAAGCGAATGTCGACGACCATCACGCGCATGCCGGCACCGTCCCGGACGGGCAGCATGCCGCCGAGCACGAGACTGTTCACTGCGGTGCCTATCTGCTGGCCCTGACCGCGGATGCTCATCTGTCGGTTCCCGATCTTGTGCCGGACACCGGCACGATCTCGCCGGTTTCGGTATATTCCAGAACGGCAAACCTGGACCCGCCACCTCCACGAGCTGTTCCTCTTCCCGCTTGAATTCTTCTTCGGCGACCATCGCCGATCAAACGGTTACAGGAACAGATTCATGAAATTCAGAGTCATGACCATTGCCGGCACCCTTGTGCTGGCCGGAGCCGCTGCGGCCCTGGCGCATGGAGGTGCCACGGGCATCGTCAAGGAACGCATGGACGCCATGGGGGCGATGGGGGATGCGATGAAATCCCTCACGTCCATCATGCGCGGCGAAACGGATTATGACGCCGAGACGGTGCGCAAGGGTGCCGAGGTGATCCAGTCCCATTCAGGCGAGGCCCTGACGAAGCTCTTCCCGGAACACAGCATCGAAGGGCCCTCGGAGGCCAAGCCCGAGATCTGGTCAAACTGGCAGGAATTCGAGACCCTCGCCGATCAGCTGGATCTCTTCGCCGCGGCGCTCGGCAAGGCCGCGGACAACGGCCTTGCCCATGGCGCCGGTGCAGGCGTGATGGGGCAGGAAGGCATGATGGGCGGAAACGCGATGATGTCCGAAGGCGGCATGATGGGCGGCGGCGCCATGATGACCCAGGGCGGCATGATGGGGACGGAAACGCCAATGACGGATCCCGAAATGCTGGCCCAGATGCCGGCAGACGGGATCTTCAACATGGTCGCCCAAACCTGTTCGGCCTGCCATTCCAAGTTCCGGGTCGAGAAGAAATAGGCGATGCGCTTTTGGCTCATTGCGGCAATGGCTGCTCCCGCGTTTGCGGGAGTGGTCCTTGCAGGGCTGCATTTCTGGCCCATCGGCCGTGCGGAAGCGGTCGAAAATCTCGAAGCCGACCCGGGGCGGGGTGCTTATCTCGCCAGAATGTCCGGGTGCATTGCCTGTCACACGAATGCCGATGGAGGTGGCAAGCCGCTTGCGGGCGGTGTGGCCTTGCCGACGGATTTCGGGACCTTCTATTCGCCCAATCTGACAACCGATCCCGAGCACGGTATCGGCGACTGGAACCTGGAGGATTTCGCGCGTGCCCTGCGCCAGGGGGTGGCCCCTGACGGAAGCCCCTATTTTCCGTCGTTTCCCTATCCGTTCTACAGCAGCTTGAGCGACCAGGATGTCGCGGATCTCTGGGCGGCGTTCAAAACCGTTCCGCCCGTTGCCGAACCTTCGAAGGCGCACGAGATGCTGCCGCCTTTCAACCTGAGGGCAGGGCTCAAGGTCTGGCGAGCGCGCTACCATGACCCGGCGCCGTTTTCGCCGAACCCGGAAAAGAGCGATCTTTGGAACCGGGGCAAGTATATCGTGGAAGGGCCGGCCCATTGCGGCGCGTGCCACACGCCGCGGAACCTGCTTGGCGCCCGGGAGGCGGAAATGGCCCTGCATGGTGCCGAGGAGCTTCCCGACGGCGGCAAATCGCCACCGATCACGCAAAAGGCATTGAAGGACGGCGGTTGGGCCATAAACTCCCTGTCATACGCGCTCAAGACCGGGATCACGCCGGACGGCGATGTCTTTGGCGGTTCGATGGGCGAAGTGGTTCGGGACGGCACAGCCTTCCTGACCGACGAAGACAGGAAAGCGATCGCGACCTATCTCCTGGAAAGAGAGAACTGACACCATGCTGACAAGGCGCAGAGTGCTTAAACTGGCCGGAGCGGGGGCGACAGCTTTGTCCCTGCCTCCGCTCCTGACCGCTGCCCGGGCGTCCGACGGGTTTCTGGAACTGACTGCCGGGCCCTCCCGCAAGAAACTCTACCGCGACGATGCTTCTGCGTCCGAACTCTGGACCTATAACGGCACCGCACCCGGACCTGAAGTCCGGGTGCGGGTGGGTGAGACCGTGAAGGTGCGGCTCATCAACAATCTCGAGGAACCGACCTCCATCCACTGGCACGGAATCAGGATCGATAACGCGATGGACGGCGTCGCCGGGCTGACGCAGCCCGCGGTGCCGCCCGGTGAGAGCTTCGACTACGAGTTCGTCGTGCCGGATGCCGGAACCTACTGGTATCATGCGCACAACAAGAGCTGGAACCAGGTTGCGCGCGGGCTCTACGGCCCGTTGATCGTGGATGAAGGCGAGCCCGCCTTCAGCCGGGAGAACGATCTGACGCTGGTGATCGACGACTGGCGGCTCAACCGGGACGGCAGCCTCGACCTCGCCAGTCTCGGTCATCTGATGGACTGGAGCCATGGCGGCCGGTTCGGCAACTGGCTGACGGTGAACGGCGAAAGCAATCCGGAACTTCAGCTGGTTCGCGGACAGGCCACGCGTCTCAGGCTGATCAATGCGGCAAATGCCCGGATTTTCGAGATCGACCCGGGACGGTTCAACGCGAAGATCCTGGCCTATGACGGCCAGCCGCTCCCGGAGCCCAGAACACCGGCCTATGCCCCAATGCTGCTTGGCCCGGCACAACGCATGGATCTTCTGGTGACACCTGACGATGACTTCTTGCTGGAGGAGCTTTCGGGAGACGATCCCTATCCCTTTGTCCGGTTCCGGACCGTCGAGGTGAACGGGACACAGCAATCAGCCGTGTCCTTGCCGCTGAACGCCATTCCCGAACCGGATCTGGACAACGCCCGGGTGGTGCGTGTCGACATGACCGGTGGCGCCATGGGCCGGATGGTCGAGGCGGTCTACCAGGGCAAGGTGCTTTCTGGAGAGGACTATCCGCGCACCAAGCAGCTCTGGGCCTTCAACGGGGTTGCCAACCTGGCCGAGGAACCGCTTTTGGCGGCCCAAAGAGGCGAGACGATCATCCTGGAGGTCTTCAACGACACCGCCTTCATGCATGCCATGCATGTGCACGGGCACCATTTCCGGGTGATCGAGCGAAGCGGGGCGACCATCGATGACGGTGATCCCTGGCGGGATACGTTTCTGGTCGGTCCCGAACAGACAGTCCGGATTGCCTTCGTGGCGGACAATTCCGGCAAGTGGCTGTTTCATTGCCACATGCTGGAACACGCAGCGGCGGGCATGAACACCTGGTTTGATGTCGCCTAGTGCGTTCACTCAAGTGTGTAGGTTCACGTATGGAATTGTTGAGGTTTATCAGGTATCCAGACGTCATGCGCACGTGGGTTTCGGTCTTTCTGATTGCACTCTTCGCAGTGGTTCATACCGCCACTGCGTTTGAACTTGATCATGTAGAGACGCCGGCGCTTTCACATCAGCTCGAAGCGAATACAACGGCGCAGGCGTTCGCCAGCGCTCACCCCATGAAGTGCTGCGAGCAAGGCGGCGAACAAACCGAAACCCAGAAAGCATCGCATTGCAGTTCGGATTGCGTCTCTTACCTTGGCACGCATGCCGCCGCCCTGCCGCAGGTCAGGATTATCCCTGAACTTTGGCGGCCGGCTGAATTCTTTGCATGCAAACCTTCGCCGGAAAACCGGCCTCCAAGACAGATCTGATCAGGTGCCTGCGCTCTGGTCAGCGAGGACCGAGTGCGTGAAACCAATCTGTATTGGAGTAAAACAATGCTATCCAGGCGAGGCCTGATTTTTGGCGCAGTTGCAACGTTGGGGGCCTCTATCACCCCAGCCTATGCGCACCAGACCGGAAATAACACCTTCAAGGTCGACCCGAAATTCGAACCACAATCCGTACGATATTTCTCCCATCCGCCCGGAACCATCGTGGTGGATACGGCTAACCATTTTCTCTATCTCGTTGAAGGGTTCGGAAAGGCAAGGCGCTACGGCATAGGAGTTGGCAGAGCCGGGCTGTCCTTGAAAGGCGAAGCGATTGTGGAGCGCAAGGCAAAGTGGCCCAGTTGGCGGCCGACCGCCAACATGATCCAACGAAATCCAAGGAAATATGCCAAATATGCTGGTGGCGTTCCGGGCGGTCCTCGAAATCCGCTCGGCTCGCGGGCCCTTTATCTGTATCGCAATGGCCGCGACACGATGTACCGAATCCACGGCACAACCGAACCATCCTCGATCGGACGGTCCGTTTCGAACGGCTGTGTTCGTATGATCAACGCGCATGTCGAAGATCTGTTTGAGCGCGTCCCATTGGGAACGAGAGTGATCATCCTATGACCAATCAAGCGACAAACACAGACCTCAAAAAGTCCGTTCCGCCGGTTAAAGCCACTGCAACGACATCTCTCTCCTCCGGGAAGCTACTGTCAGGGCACAACCTCTTCATGCTCGCATGCTGCGCGGCAATGGTGATCGGCACAGGTTTCCTGATTGCGGCAGCCCCGGCGGGACAAACCATCGGACAGACTCTGCTTTATGCAGCGCCGATGCTGGGTTGCATAGGCATGCATTTTGTCATGCACCGCTTCATGGGCAAGTCATGCCACGGCCACTCGAAACAGGAAATGAAGAATGACTAAAACAAGATTGGCGTTTCTGGCTCTGGGCAGCTTCGCAGCTCTGACTGCCAGCAGCATTGCTGATGACAACAACACCATTACGGTCTTCAAATCCCCTTGGTGCGGCTGCTGCGAGGTGTGGACGGACGCGGCGAAGGCCGCGGGATACAATGTTGAAATCGAAGACATGGAGGACTTGTCGTCCGTCAAGAAACAGGCCGGCGTCCCCGACGACATGCAGGCCTGCCATACGGCAGTGATCGGCGATGACCGGAAATACGTCATTGAAGGCCATGTGCCGTTGGAAGCCATCCAGAAGATGATGACGGAGCGGCCGGACATCCGCGGCATCGCCGTTCCGGGGATGCCACAGGGATCCCTCGGCATGGGCTTTGATCCCAAAGCCAAATACACGGTCTTCACCCTTGAAAACGACGCGGCCGACCAGCCGCAGTCCTTCATGAACATGGGTGAATGAGGTCTCATGACAAAGCTGACAAGAAGAACCTTTCTTGCCGGAACGGCGAGCCTCGCAGGGCTCGCCGTCAGCGGCTGCGTTTCAAGCGACGGTGCCCAGGAACCTGTCCCTCTGTCCGAGGACCCTGCTTATCTGTCCATGTACAGGTCTATGCCGACTGAGCAATTTCCGCTTCCTGCCATTAATCTAAAGAAGGTACCGGAACGCTTCTATCGCCAGCAAGTCGATTATCGCACGACTGAAAAAGTCGGGACGCTGGTCGTAGATACTTCCAGTTTCTATCTCTACCTCGTTCAGGAGAACGGCAAGGCCATGCGCTATGGCGTCGGGCTTGGGCGTGCGGGGTTCGAGTGGTCTGGTCGAGCCGAAATCGCACGTAAGGCCGAGTGGCCAAAGTGGACACCTCCCGATGAAATGATCGAACGCGAACCGGAGTTGGAAAAGTGGAGTTGGCGAAATGGCGGCATGCCGCCCGGTCTGGAAAACCCGCTCGGGGCACGGGCACTCTACATCTTTCAGGACGGACGTGACACGCTCTATCGGCTGCACGGAACCGCGGAATACTGGACGATTGGAAATGCAGTATCGAGTGGCTGCGTGCGGCTGATGAACCAGGACATCATCGACTTGTACGGACGGGTTCCGGTCGGATCACCTATTGTTGTGTTGTCATGAACAGTGTTTCAGTGAAATGGCCTCTAGTCGTCGGACTGCTGCTGATTGCGATCGCTTCGGGAGCCGTTCTTTTTGCGACAGATTCAGGCAACTCAGCGGTTTTCGAACTGAAACCGGACGACAGCGAACTCGTGAGCCAGGGCGGCGAGCTTTATGCGCAAAATTGCGCTTCCTGCCATGGGGTAGATCTCGAGGGGGAACCGGACTGGCAATCGGGCAATCCCGACGGGACGCTCAAGGCCCCTCCCCATGACGCAACCGGGCACACTTGGCACCACGCGGACGAACTGCTGTTCCGGGTGACGAAATTTGGAACGGCAAAAGCCCTGGATCTGAAAGATTTCAAGTCGAACATGCCCGCCTTCGAAGACACGTTGAGCGATGCGGAGATTGTCGCCGCGCTGTCCTGGATCAAGGCACAATGGCCCGAAGAAATCCGGGAGCGGCACGACATGATGAACGAACGCATGAGGAGCAACAGCCAATGACTTTCCGTTTTCCCGGCCTGGGCGCGATCCTGATCGCCGTTTTCACAACCTTTTCGACCGCCCTGGCCGATCAGGGCGGCGGTCTGTCGGAAAGCAGGGTCAAGGAACTGGCGCTTGAGGCTATCCTCGAAAATCCTGAAATCATCGAGGAGGCGATCGGCCTGCTCCAGCAAAGGCAGCTGGAGCGCCAACAGGCCGGCGTGGCTTCGATCCTTTCGGAAAGGCGCACCGAACTGGAACAGGATCCGAATGCGCCGGTCCTGGGCAACCCGGAGGGCGACGTCACGCTGGTCGAATTCTTTGACTACAATTGCCCCTACTGCAAACGTGCGATGCCCGAAGTCAAAGCCCTTCTCGAAACGGATCCGAATGTGAGGCTGGTCTATCGGGAATGGCCCATTTTGAGCCCAGGATCCGTCTTTGCGGCACGGGCTGCGCTCGCGGCGCGCAAGCAGGGCAAGTATGACGCATTCCACTGGGCGCTGATGGGCCATGAGGGCCGGATCGAGGAAGCCACGACGATGGAAATCGCCAGGGAGATCGGACTGGATGTCGATCAACTCGAGGCGGACATGTCAGCCCCCGAAGTCGAGGCCCATATCAGCCTGTCGATGGACCTCGCCGAAGCCCTCAACATCAACGGCACGCCGACCTTCATCGTCGCGGACAGCCTTTTTCCGGGCCTCGTCTCGTCCGAGGAACTCATGCAGGCAATCCGGGAAGCCCGGCAGGACCGGTGACAAGATAACCTGCAACCAGTCGGGTGGGGAGCCCGGTCTCACGGTCTCTTCGCGCGGTCATGCACGATCGGAAAAGGCGTGTTGAACAGAAGACAACTGTTTTTGGGTGGAGCTGCCGCGCTGGTCGCGGCGGGCGGCGCCTACCGGTATGGCCTGCGCCATTCCGGTCCGAGGGGCGAGGAACTGGGAACACTGCCCAGGCTGCGTTTTCCGCCACTCCTCGATGCGCGGGCGAACGGGGCGTTCGAACTGACGGCGATGCCGGGCACGCATCAGATGCCCGGTATAGGAGCCGCGGCCACAGCCGGCTTCAACCAGGTCTATCTCGGCCCGGTGATCCGGCTCGGTGCGGGCCACTTCCGCGGATCCGTCAGGAACACGCTCGGGGAAGATATCACGGTGCACTGGCACGGATTGCTGATCCCTGGCGACCAGGATGGCGGGCCGCATCAGCCGGTACCGCCCGGAGCAACCTGGAATGCCGATCTCGAGATCAGCCAGCCGCCGGCAACGCTCTGGTATCACTCGCACAGCCACAGGAGAACCGGCATTCAGGTCTATCACGGGCTTGCGGGCATGCTCCAGATCGTGGATGGGCTCGACGACGAGCGCGGCATTCCAAACAGCCATGGCATCGACGATCTGCCGCTGGTCATACAGGACCGGCGCCTGGCGGCCGACGGAACCATGCCCTATGAGCTCGGCATGATGGATCTCATGCATGGCATGACCGGAGACACGATCCTCGTGAACGGTCAGGCAGGTTCGGTTGTTGCCGTGCCGAAGGGGATTGTCAGATTGCGGCTGCTGAACGGCTCTAACGCGCGGATCTATGATCTTGAGGCTGACGACAACCGGCCGCTCCACCTGATTGCTTCGGACGGCGGCCTTCTTCCCGCACCTGTCGAACTGCCTCATTTGCTACTGTCGCCGGGCGAACGCGCGGAGGTTCTGGTCGATTTCTCGGATGGCCGTCCGCTGACCCTGTTCAGCAAGCAGGATCCGAACCAGGGGCCTGGCGGAATGATGGGACGCTTCAGGGGCGTGCTGGACCAGGTCTGGGATCAATCCTTCCCGGTGCTGTCCGCAATCGTGGACGAGACACTTCCCGTACGGTTCGACCGGTTGCCGGACAACCTCGGCGGTACGCCGGTGACGTCCCCTTCCACGAGCGCCCGGAGGCGGTCCTTTGAGCTGAACATGGGCATGGGAATGATGGGTGGCGGCCCCTCTTTCGGAATCAACGGCAAGCCCTTTGATCTGGGGAGACTGGATTTTACCGTCCCGCTCGGCTCGACGGAGATCTGGTCGGTCAGTTCAGACATGCTCAGTCATCCGTTTCACATTCACGGGACCCGGTTCCAGGTATTGTCGGAAAACGGGGGCCGGCCCCGGCCGGAATACCGGGGCTGGAAGGACACGGTGCTGGTGACCGGCCGTTGCGAGATCCAGGTGACGTTTGCGCGGCCTGCTCCGCCGGAGGCTCCCTACATGTACCACTGTCATGTTCTGGAGCATGAAGATGCCGGCATGATGGGACAGTTCGCCGTGCGGTGAGGTCCACAAGGCCAAGCATGAAGGGATCGCCGTCTCGCATGATTGCCCGACAACTCCGTTTGGTACCCCTGTCGGCAATCTATCTTTGACGCGCGGTCGCCACCGCGCCGCCTTGCCTCAGCAGGCTGAAGCCGCGCCAGAGAGCCCCCGCATCCGCTTGGGAGATAAGACCGGTTGCCCCCAGGAGCCGGGCCAGGACCATGCCGGTTCCGACATTGACCCCCAGATTGATGATGCCGTTGATCAGGGCCTCGTCGCCCGCGCGCATCAGTTGCCGGCCGGCATGGCCATACAGGCGGGAATAGAGTTCGTTGCCTGCACCGACGCGCACGATACCGCCCGTCGGCAGTCCCGGACCGGTGGCAATCAGAAGTCCGCGGGTGCGCATGTGCGGATGCGGGTGCGGTCTGAACCGGGTGACAGAGAAATGGCCGGCGCTCAGATAGACCAGCACTTCTGAAGAGGAGGAATCGATCGCCTGCAGTATCTCACCGACCTTCTCGGTGTGCGCTTCCCAATGATATTGCTGAATGGCGCTGGCCACCGACGCGACCACGCTGGAAAAATGCTGCTGCGGATTGTTGAACTCGAAGAGACGAATGATGCCCTGGATCCGCACGTCGATATGCGGCGGCCTGTTCAATGTCGCCAGATGCTGATGATTGTCGCGGAGGTCCTGGTAATGGACGCAGTTTGAAAAGAGCCTGTCCAGGATCTGCTTGAGGTTGCGCTCAACGCGTTCCGTGGGCGCATATATGATAACTGGCATAAGCCGGTCTCCGTTTGTCGTCGCCCACTGTCTGTCCAGACGAACTGTTCTCTGGACGTCAAAACACTACCAAAAGCGTCGAATGCCGCCAACAATTGAATTTTTTGAGAAAGCCTAGGCAGATTTCTGAAGGTTCACAGAGCCGGGCAACCCCTTTCTTGCGGTGCACATAAAATTTACTTGCGCCGGACATTTTCAGGCATATATGGACGCCATGATCTCGACTTCATTCAAACTTGGCAGACTTGTCGCGACGCTGTGGCTGGCGTTCGCGGTGTCCTTTGCCGGTTTGACACCGGGACACAGTGCAGCCGGTGCGTCAGGTCACATGAGCGTTGAGAAGACCGACAGCCCCTGCGGCAAGTCCATGGCCCACGAGACGCACAATCAGGCCGACCGCACCGCGGATTTCGATGAAGACCCCGTCCTGGCTGATTGCTGTGACGGCTCCTATTGTGCCGGCGACACGGTGCGCGCCAGCGACATGACGCTGTCCGGCGTCCTGTATGACGTCAGCTTTGTCCGGGTTCCCCCCGACGCTTTGCAGCGCGCTGACCTCTCCCTCCCGCATCGCCCACCAAGACCCCTCTGACATCCTTCTTTGCCGTGTCCGGAAACCTTCCGGGCGCCTTTGTAGATGGACATGCCGTCGGCGCTCCGCCGACGGCGACCCAGAGGTTTCCATGCGTGGTCGTTATGCTGCGCTCAGCATCCTTGCCCTTGCCGCCGGCGCGGCAGGAGGGGTGTATCTCGAGCGCCTTTACCTGAATCCAGCCGATGTCACTTCATCGGGCGGACCCGAAATTCTGTATTGGGTCGCCCCGATGGATCCGAATTTCCGCCAGCCTAGTCCCGGGAAGTCGCCGATGGGCATGGATCTCATCCCGGTCTATGCGGGACAGGAACCGTCCGGCGACCCTGCCGAAGTCAAGCTGTCCGCGGCAGAAATAAACGCAATCGGCGTACGAACGGCTCTCGCACAGGTCGATGAAATCTCGCAACGGATCGAGACCGTCGGTTTCGTGCGCTACGACGAGCATCTGACAAGTCATGTGCACACCCGTGTCGATGGCTGGATCGAGACGCTTGATGTGCGCGCGGTCGGGGACCGTGTCACCAAGGGCGAAGTACTGTTCGAGCTTTTCTCGCCCGAGTTCGGCGTCGCGGCCTTCGACTTCCTGAGATCGCTGAAGAACGGCAACGGGCTGTCCGTCGAGTCCGCCCGCAACAAGCTGCGCAGCCATGGGGCATCGGAAACCCAGATCGCCGAGATAGAAGCGACCGGGGAAGTCGCCCGGCGGATCAAGATCGAAGCCCCGCGCGATGGTGTCGTCATCGCGATCAGTGCCGCGGAGGGCATGTTCCTCCAGCCCGGCACCCAAGCGCTGTCGATCACCGATCTCGACCAGGTCTGGCTGATCGTCGATGTCTTCGAAAGGGACATCGCACGTCTGAGCGAAGACATGCGCGCGGTTGCCCGCTTCGAGCACCTGCCGGGCCGCAGCTTTGAAGGCGAGATCGATTACATCTATCCGGAACTGGACGCCCAGACGCGAACGCTTCCGGTGCGTCTGCGGTTCGACAATTCGGACGGGCTGTTGCGGCCCAACATGTTCGGCAATGTCAGCCTCGTCCCAAAAGCAACGCACACGGCCCTGACGGTGCCCTCCGAAGCGGTCATTCGCACAGGGGCAGCGGAACGGGTCATCATCAAGGTTGGAGAAGGGACTTTCAAACCGCGCCTGATCACGACGGGCCTGCGCGACAATTTCGGCGAAGGCGGCCGTACGGAAGTCGCCCAGGGCCTGGCGCCGGGCGAGGAGGTCGTCGCCTCCGCCCAGTTCCTCATCGACAGCGAAAGCGCGCTCAATGCCGGACTGATGCGCATGGCGCCGACCGACGAAGCCCCCGCGCGCGGCACCGGCGAGCTGATTGCCCTCAACCGCGAAACCCGCATGGCAACCATCCGTCACGAGGCTCTCGAGAGCGTGGACTGGCCGGCCATGACATCGCGGTTTCCGGTGCAGGCAACCGTTCCCCTGGAGAGGCTGAGCGAAGGGCAACAGGTGGCCTTTCGCGCGGCACGGGGTGCCGACGGTCTGTTGGGCCTGATCGAACTGGGCAGCGACGACGGCGTCGCTGCGACCGGGACAGGCACGGTGCTTGCCGTCACTGCCGACGGTAAGCTGACCCTCGATCACGGTCCGGTCCCGGATCTTGGCTGGCCCGCCATGCAGATGGATCTGGCGGTCGCCGGTCTCGATCCCGCGACGGTGCCGCTGGAGGTGCCGGTCGAGTTCGATCTCTCGAGGGATGACAGCGGCCTCTTCTCCATCGTCGCGGTTCGCCCGATGGATGGTGGGGACAAGGCTTCGCCGGCACCTGCCTCTGAAGAGCCGGAGGCGGCCGCTCCGATCGTTGTGTCGGGAAAAATCGATGCCGTTGATGCGGCGGCGGCCAGCGCAACGATCACCCATGGCCCCATCGCCGAGATCGGCATGCCGGGCATGACCATGGCCTTTGCCGTCGACGCCGCGCTGGATCTTCAGGCCCTGCCCATCGGCGTAGAAACCTCCCTGACCTTCAACCGGCCGGACGGCATGACCATGGTGCTGGCAAAGGCGGAACCGGTTGCGCCGCCGATGGAGGTCCGCGGCACCATCAACGCCGTCGACACGGATGCGGGAACCGCAAACATCACGCACGGCCCCATGACCGAGATCGGCATGCCGGGCATGACGATGGATTTTGCCGTCGATCCGGCGCTCGGGACCTCCGATTTGCCTCTGGATCGCGAGATCACGCTTCTGCTGCGGCGCAATCCGGATTTTTCCATGACGCTGGTCGGGACACGCCTTGAGGAGGGCATGTGATGATTGCCGCAATCATTCGCGCCTCCATCGCCAACCGGTTCATCATGCTGGCGCTTGCCGCGATGATGGCGGTCGCCGGTGTCTGGGCTGTCCGCGAAACGCCAGTCGACGCGATCCCGGACCTTTCGGACGTTCAGGTGATCGTGCGCACGCCCTATCCGGGCCAGGCGCCACAGGTTGTCGAAGACCAGATCACCTTCCCGATGGCCACCGCGATGCTGGCGGTTCCGGGCGCAAGCGATGTCCGGGGCTTTTCCTTCTTCGGCGACAGCTACGTTTACATCGTCTTCGAGGACGGCACCGATCTCTACTGGGCCCGGACCCGCGTCCTGGAGTATCTGGGACAGATTTCGGCGAACCTTCCCGAAGGTGTGTCCCCGCAGCTTGGACCGGACGCCACCGGTGTCGGCTGGATCTATCAATACGCCCTGATCGACCGGTCCGGAAACCACGACCTGTCGCAGTTGAGAGCCCTGCAGGACTGGTTCCTGAAATACGAACTGCAAACCGTCGAGGGCGTCTCGGAAGTCGCCACCATCGGCGGCATGGTCAAGCAGTACCAGGTGGTCGTCGACCCGAACAAGTTGCGCGCCTACGACGTGACGCTCGCCCAGATCCGCAATGCCATTCAGGCGGCGAACCGGGAGACCGGGGGCAGTGTGATCGAGATGGGCGAAGCCGAGTTCATGGTGCGCTCCACCGGGTATGTCGACGAACTCGCCGATCTCGCCAAGGCGCCCCTGATGGTCAACGACCGCGGCGCCGCCCTGACACTCGGCGATGTCGCCGACATTCGCCTCGGGCCGGAAATGCGCCGCGGGGTCGGTGAATTCGGCGGAGAGGGCGACGCGGTCGGCGGGGTCGTGATCCTGCGCTGGGGCGGAAATGCGCTCGCCACGATCAAGGCCGTCGAGGCAAGGATCGGGGAGTTGCGCGCCAGCCTGCCGGAAGGCGTCGAAATCGTCACGACCTATGACCGCTCCGGCGTCATCGAGCGGGCCATCGACAATCTCAAGGAAAAGCTGACCGAAGAATTCATCGTGGTGGTTCTGGTCTGCGCGGCCTTCCTTTTGCACATCCGCTCGTCGCTGGTCATCCTGCTGTCTCTGCCGCTCGGCATCGCGGCGGCCTTCATCGTCATGAAGCTTCAGGGCGTCAACGCCAACATCATGTCGCTGGGCGGGATCGCGATCGCCATCGGCGCCATGGTGGACGCGGCCATCGTGATGATCGAGGCGATGCACCGTCGCCTGGAGCACGAAAAGCTGACCGCGGAAAACCGCTGGAAGATCGTCGGCGAGTGTGCCTCGGAAGTCGGTCCGGCGCTGTTCTTTTCGCTTGCCATCATCACCGTCAGTTTCCTGCCGGTCTTCGTTCTCGAAAGCCAGGAAGGCCGGCTGTTCAAGCCGCTCGCCTTCACCAAGACCTATGCCATGGCGGCGGCGGCCATCCTGTCGATCACCCTGGTGCCGGTGCTGATGGGCTATTTCGTGCGCGGGCGCATCCTGCCGGAGAGCAAAAACCCGCTGAACCGGATCGTCATCTGGATCTACCGGCCGTTCCTTGATGCCGCCGTGGCCTGGCCCTGGGCGACGACGCTTCTGGCAGCAGCTCTGGTTGCGTCGCTGTGGTGGCCGCTCCAGCGGATCGGCACGGAGTTCATGCCGGAACTGAACGAGGGCGATTTCCTCTACATGCCGACGCTCTATCCGGGGGTTTCCATCGGCAAGGCCCGAGAAGTTCTTCAGCAGACCGACCGCCTGATCGCCACTGTTCCGGAAGTGCTGACCGTCCACGGCAAGCTGGGCCGCGCGGTCACCGCGACCGATCCGGCGCCGCTGACCATGATCGAGACAACCATCCAGCTGAAACCTCAGTCCGACTGGCGCGCGGGCATGACCATGGACCGCATTCGGGACGAACTGGACAAGGCTGTTCAGATCCCGGGCGTCACCAATGTCTGGATCCAGCCGATCAAGAACCGGATCGACATGCTGGCAACGGGCATCAAGACCCCGGTCGGTGTCAAGATCACCGGCGCGGACCTTGAGGTCATCGAACAGGTGGGCATCGAGGTCGAGGTTGCGGTGTCCGGCATTGCGGGAACTGCGTCAGCCTATGCGGAACGGCCCGTCGGCGGCCGGTTTGTCGAGATCGGCGTCAACCGGGAGGCTGCCGCTCGGTTCATGATGAGTGTCCGTGACGTACAGGACGTCGTGCAGACCGCGATCGGCGGCATGCAGGTCTCGGAATCCGTCGAGGGGCTCGAGCGCTTTCCGATCAACCTTCGCTATCCGCAGGAATGGCGCAACAGTCCGGAACGCCTGCGCGACCTGCCTGTGGTGACACCATCGGGGGCCCACATTCCGCTCGGCGCGCTGGCGGAGGTTAGCATTGTGGACGGTCCGGGCATGATCCGGTCCGAGAACGCGCGGCGCACCGGCTTCGTCTTCATCGACATCGCCGGGCGCGACCTCGGCGGCTATGTCGAGGAAGCCCGCAAGGTGGTGGCCGAGAAGGTTCAATTGCCGCCGGGCTACTCGATCTCCTGGTCCGGCCAGTACGAATATATCGAGCGCATGCAGGAGCGCCTGAAGCTTGTGGCTCCGGCAACGCTGCTGATCATCACCCTGATGCTGTTCATGGCGTTCAACCGGGTCATCGAGGTCGGCATCATCCTGGCCGCCCTGCCGGTCGCGCTTGCCGGCGGCGTCTGGTTCCTCTGGTACCTCGATTTCGACATGTCGGTCGCGGTCATCGTCGGGTTCATTGCCCTGGCCGGGGTTGCCGTCGAGACCGCCATCGTCATGCTGCTCTACCTCAACCTGGCCTGGGAGAAACGCAAGAAGCTGGCCGCCGGCGAAGCCCGGAAAATGACAACGCTGGATGTCGAGGAGGTTGTCTTCGAAGGCGCGCTGCTGCGTGTCCGGCCCAAGGTGATGACGGTCGCCACGATCTTCGCCGGCCTGATCCCGATCATGTACGGGCAGGGCACGGGATCGGAAATCATGCAGCGGATTGCCGCTCCCATGGTGGGTGGCATGGCGACGGCGACCCTTCTGACCCTCTTCGTCATTCCCTCGATTTTTGTCATCTGGAAGCGGCTCGCGCTCTCGCGCGTGAACCGCGAACTCAGCGAAAGAACACCGGACATCGGTGCGGCGCAGCCGGCCGAATGATCCCGTGGAACACCAAGCACTCCAACGAAAGGACCCTGAAATGAAGACACTCTCGCTCCTGGCCTTCCTGTCCCTAGCCATGACGCCCGCTGCCCTGGCGCAGTCCTCGCATGGCATGGATCATTCCAACATGCCGATGTCCGATGAACAGATGGAGGGTGCGGTTCACGCCAAGGCCGTCGTCAATTCCATCGGCGACGGCACCGCCAATGTCAGCCACGACCCGATCCCGGAGATCGGCTGGCCGGCCATGACCATGGACCTGACCGTTCTGGAAGGCGCTGAGATGATGGGTGACATCAACGAGGGCGACACCGTCACCCTGATGCTGGTGAAGGGCGACGACGGCATGTACGCAATCGGCGCGATGATGCCGAACTGATCTCGGCAATGGTCACTGCTGCCCGGGTGAAAGTCCGGGCAGCGCAGTAACTCTATGGCAATATCGCCCTGGTGAACGGTCAGTCGGGATGCGCCGTGACACATCCGTGTTCCGCAAACTGAGCAACCCACGATGCCATTCGGTGTCTTTAGGGCACATGGTTGGTCAGCTGTGTTCCGTCTTGTGCGCTCCGACCGCGCAACTTCCAAGAAGCCCGTCAACGTAGTCCAGGTGGAAGATCAGCGTCTGCTATCCTCGCTCCAAACGCTGAAAGCCGCCAGTCTCCACCCGGCCCCACTGCCGACATTTGGGAAAGCCCGAAGGCCGGGGGATTAACCCCGGCGATCGCTGTTGAGAAAGTCGTTCGGAATGACGGCCTGAAGCGTGTCGTCATCCTGATCCGGAAACCGGCCGAGGTTCGCGTAGAACTTCGAGTGGCCGGTGTTGATGGTGAGCGAAAAGTACGGATCGCCGTTGGCATTGTTTCGCTCCCAGACGCCGCCGATATCGATGCGCCGGCCAGCGGGGCTCTTGGCAAAGAGCCGGAACTTGGGGGCTTTCTCGTTGTCGCTGTGCAAGGCTTCGCCGGTCACATCGACGTCGAAGGCCAGAGTTGCAATGTTGCCCGTGAGCTTGTCGCCGGCGAACTGGATGTAGTTGGTGAGGTTGTCGGTCATCTTCCGGTTCCTTTTGTTTGAATTGCCGATGGACAAAAAAGAACGGCCGCCAAGAGCGCGGGCCGCATCCCGAAGGGACCGAAACGCCAGAGGAGGGCCGAAGGGCGCTAAGAATTTGGTTCGCGAGGAGCCGGCGATCTGGGGTCCCGCCTGGCCTGCCAGGTGGGGTGATCTCGGCGGGGAAATTCTTTGCGCCCAAGGTTGAGGACAAGCTCAAGGCCGTATTGTCCAATCGTCGGCATATTCGGATAGCTCCAATGGGAACCGGAAGATGACCGGCCCCCTGCCCTCTCCGCCATATGTTCGGCCTGACTAGCGGACTGGCCCACCCTTGCCTTGCTCAGCTGACTTCGCTTGTTCCAGCTTGCGGGCTTCCTGGCGAACGCGAACCTGCCCCTTGTCAAGCACTTTCAAGGTGCTCTTCACCCGCTCGATCTGTTTCGGATCGAGGCCGTGTTTCTGGGAGAGCTCCGCATGCCTTTCAGGCTTCATGTGCGCGCGGATCTCCCTCAAGTCCGAGCCGAAGCGTTTTTCCAGCGTTGCCATCACCTGCCGGAGCTCGGCCTTGTGCGCCTCGGTCAAAGGCATGGATTCCTGGATGGCTTTCATCAACGATTGGCTTGGCGCGCTCACCTCAACCCGGGCCTGGTCGACAACGGCGCGACGCTCCTGGGCCATCGTCTTGCGGATACCGTGCACCACGTTGATGTGCGTTTCCACGATGGCACGCAGGTTCACGGTACCGGCAAGCGCATTCCGGCGCGCAAGCCGCTCTTCCCGGCTCGAGGTTATGCCGCCTCGCCCCGCGAGTTTACCGAATTTCTCGGGACTGTCCTTCAATTCATACGCCAACGAGGCATCGCCGAGTTTGCCCTGTTCTGCGGCGTCTTTCACCCGATTGATAACTTTCTGAGGATCCGCGAAGACGACCTTGAGATGGCGCTCCAGGCTCCCGGTCGATTTGATTGCGGCCTTGGAAACCGCAAGCCGGTCCCGCAGCTCCTCTCTCGTCACCTCGGGGCTGAGCACCCTTTCCGGCACCATGACGCCGGCGGCTTCATAAACAAGGGATTCAAGGCGCTCCTTGGTCGAGCTGAGGATACGTTCGGCATTCTGTGCGGGCTGCTGGCCCAGAATGGAAAAATCCGATTGAACCGTGATCGTGATTTCCGCATCGCCTGCCGGCAACCTGACAGGAAGGTCCGCCCGGTCCAGCGCCACGATACCTTTTTCGGTCAACAGGCTGGCAACGCGGTCGCTGTGTCCCAGGATTTGACCGGTCAGAGTTTCGCCTGGACGGGAGGCGCGCACATTGTGGTCGAACGGGTTTTCTCCAAGCCGTTCCAGATCCGAGAGTGCGCCCCGGATAGCCTCCCGCCGATTGGGGTTCAGGGAGTCCTCGAGGAGGTGTTGCATCAACGGGCTTTTTGGATCGTGGGTCGTCTCGATGGAAGCCTCGATCATGCGGGCCTTGGTGATGACGGATAAATCCACCTCCCGGCCATAGTGCTGACCGAGCATCGTAATGAAGGCTTCCTGGGCGCGGCCATTGCCTTCCCGAAAGGGGTGAACGTAATTGAGCTCCGACAGCGCCAGGGCCGCCCTTCTGGCGAACTCTTCCGGGGTGGCCGATTTCATGACGCCCTGGTCTTGAATCGGCTTCAAGGCTTCGTTCAGGCCCAATACCAGACGGGATGCATGGAGAAAGGATGTACCGCCTTTCGATATCACGCCGATCGGCTCAACGCGCTCGCCATCGATGACAGGGCTTTCGTTCCGGGTACGCCCTGCCCACTCGTAGACATCCTGAAAAATGAAGCGGTGTATGGCCTTAAGGTGCGCAGCGTCAAAGTTGCCCGAGGGGCCGCGGCCGTGAACGACTTCTGCCATCCGCGAGGTTGTTAGCGCGTATTCCGCGGCCGTAAGATCGCTCCGTGTTCTGAGGTTCAATTTGTTCCGCAGGACGCCTGAGCGCTCCGGATCCCCGGCAACATCCGGATAGGTGTATGAGCCTTTTTGTTCGTTGCTCAAACAGAATTCCTCATAAAAATAAGCCGCCCATTCCGGGGCGGCCTGGACCTACTCTGAAGGGAATTCAGGACTTTTGAAAGCGGGCCATCATCTCGGCGCGGTGCTCTTCAATCGATATGTCTCCGGCGACATAGCGAGCGTTGGCGTTTTCCAGAACCGGATCATGAACATAGCCCTGCCGTTTGTTGGCCGCAGTGGCTTGTTCCATGGCTCTGCGGCGCTGTTCCACGGCTTCCGGGGAACGGTCCGGACGGGAGGAATGAACGTTCATGGGTAGTCTCCAAACTACGGACTTAGCAACTGACGCCACCGAGAGCCAGGACCGCGAATTGTCCCTAACTCTCTAACCTATAATAGCATTTCTAGCTGTCGAAGGCGAATGTCGAGTGTGTATGCCGTACATCTACCGAAGGTCCGAGCTTGCACGCGAGCGATTGGCAATGCTTATCCCAGATCTCATCCCATAACGCGGATATGGCAATCAAGACTTCCATTCAAACGAATGGATCGACAAGTTGCACGCCCGTTGGTTCAAAGTCAGACGCGTTCCCGGTAACGACCCATCCGTTTCGGGTCAAAGCCTGAGCAGCAATCATCAGATCGGCGCCGTTGTGACCAATTCTCGCGGAGAGCTCACCCCAACATAGGGCATCCGATGCGGTAAACTCCAACAACCGGTCGCCAAACATCGAAACCGTCCGGTCCAACCACAGACGAAGATCCTTGGCAAAATCCACATTCCGCCGTTCCTGAAGCCGGATTCCTCTTTCAATTTCGCCAAGCGTGACAACGCTCACATAGAGCGTTTCCTCTGGCTTATCCGACAACCAGGCAGCGACCTTGGGCGCTCTTTCCGCACGCCTTGCGGCGGAAATCACGTTTGTATCCAGAACATAGATCAAAATTCGACATCCCGGGGCGACACTTTCGATCGCTCAAAGCCCTCTCCCGGGAAACTGAGGACATGGTCTGCAAAGCTCTCGCGCCGTCCCTTCGCTTCTCTGAGAAGCCGGTGATACTCTTCTGCGGAGATAACGACGACGGCTGGTTTGCCTCTGCGGGACACTTCCTGCGGCCGGCCAGCCATTGCGGCTTCAACCACAGCGCTGAACCTGTTCTTTGCATCTTGAAGCGTAATCATCTTGCCCTCATCAACTGGCTAGCTTCCTAGCTAGATAGCATTTTCTTCATGGATTTCCAAGTCTATCGTGTGTTCAGCGCAAGTTTTCGCCGCCCGGTCCGCGCGCCCACCGCCTCACACCAGCCCATGCAGAGACTTGTGAAGGTGGAGTTTGCCCTCCCCTGCCCTGTCAATCATGGCGCGGAAATACCCGCCAGGCGAGGCAATGTGCTCCGGATCCCGCAGCGCCTTCTCGGCGACAACCACAAGGCAGGCCGCGGCCAGATATCGGCCTTGGCGCTCGACAGCGAGCTGATATCCGGCTGGACTTAGGCCGATCAGCAGGCGCAACTGTTCAGCAGTTCCACAAAGGGCTGGCCAACTGTTCAAGTTGATCCCGGTTTCTGCCTGTACCGATGAACATGCCGACTGGATGAGCCCTATGGAAACGCCATCCAGGTTGGTTTCGGGTAATTTACTTGGCCCTCCCCTCCCCGCTTGCGATTTCGGCCGTTGTGTTTCCGTGCGCCCGCCGCAAGGCTCTTTTTCAAGAGCCATTTCAACGGCGAAGCCGTTGTCAGAAGGAAATTTAGTGTCTTGCTCGTTAGAGCAAGTCCGGTGAGGATTACTTCCAAGAGAGTCGGTTTGGGTTGTAATAGATAAAGGGCTGACATCAATGTCACCCGCGCATGACATTTTTTCCTTTATTTCCAACGAGTGGGCTTCATGGAGAGCCAGTACCTGCGTGTAGAGCGATTCAAGGATCGTTGCCTTCTCCACCACATTCAATTCGTCCTTGATCACAATCGACTGGGCCCGTGCAGCAAAGCCGTGAAACTCCGCAGGCTCCAATTCAACCATGTCGGCGATCGCCCGTGAAAAGCGCGTGACGGCTCGCCTGGCTTCCTGCTCTGCCTTAATCCGGCGCTGGAACGCATCCGCTTGAGCCTTGAAGGCTTCCAGGTTGAAGCATGCAGGCGTGAAGTCGAGCCCGTAGGCCTGCGCAAAATCTCCGTCTGAACCGCGGTAGACATATCGCCGCCCGGTCGGGCTGTCCCGATAGGCAAGGACCCCTGCTTCAACGAGCTTCTTCAGGCAACGCGTGACGGTGCGCGTGGTGCGCCGTGTGTATTCGGCAAGCCGTTGATTTGAGATCGCCACCACCGGCCGTTTCCCTGCCTGAAAGTCGTCAGCCTGGACAAGGCCCAGGAGAATATCCAGGACATGGTAGGCAGTACCATCGATACAAAGCGCCGGCGCGACGCGTTTCAGAACCAGGGAGATTTCTTTCTTGGTGACCTTAGGCCGGTCCTCCTGGGACGCCAGATGCGCGCTCGCAAGGATCCCGGCAGACACCTTGCGAAAACTCGCAATCTGCTGAGACGAAGACATAAGTCCTCCTTTGCCGGAAGCGTACAAACGCGACCGGGCACTGAATTTTCAGATGCGAGACAAGCCGGAAGACGCAAGAAATCGTGCTCTGCTGCGAGACAGAACTTGCGTTGCACTGCGAGTGATTCTAGAATCAGAGCTGCTAGACCGAGATTATAGGCACTCGTGCTTATCTCAACGAGGACCCGCCCACGTGGCGGGTTCTTTGTTTCATGGTATTATTTGCTAGCTTGTTTCCTTTCGCCTTTTTTGAACTCTTCAATCAACACCGTCATCTTATCAGCGACAAACTGCGCAAATGCGGGCTCTTTCTTCGCATCCAGGAAGATTTTGACACCGTTGCTGGTCTGCTCCATCGTCCCGAACGAACGACCTTCGTTCTCCAAACGAGACTTTTCGGCTCTAGGTTTCGTCGTCCTGAATTTGTCTGCTTTTTCAGCTGTCCTATAAGCCAGTTCGAAACGCTTGTTGGAGTCAGCTCCCTTCCAGACAACGCTTTCAGGTAGAGCACGCACCGCTTCCAGGATCGAAGGTTTCTTTGCACCTCGTTCAGCGAGGCTCGCAAATGCCTCCCAACGATTTCGACCTATTTTGGGTGCAGGTCCAATCAAACGGAAGATATCAGCCGGCACCAATGCAACGATTGCCGACATTTTCGAGATCGTGGTGTCCGACGCTACGCCTACAGACTTGGCTACAAGCTTACGGGTAAAACCGGCTTCCATCAGAGCGACCGCGTACACGGCCTGCTCAATAAAGGAAAGGTTCTTTCGTTCGTTATTTTCAAGACCTTGAGCGATGACAAGCTCTTCGTCAGAAAGCTCTTGAACATAAGCTTTCACCTTTTGCCCAAGAACCATGCAAGCACGATTGCGTCGCGCCCCATATGCCAGTTGGTACTGACCGCTTTCTGTCGGATGGGGGCGAACAAGGATGGGAAGCCGCTGTCCTTCTTCTCTAATGGAAATCATCAGGCTTTGGAAATCCGGGTCCTCGTCGGTCCAATCAAGGCGATCTTGAATGATGGAAGCTCGCACTGTGACCGGGTCGAGCTCAATCGTTTTGGATTTTTCGAGCTCGGCTTTCAGCCGAAGGTTTTCTTCTTCGATGCTTGCAAAGCTCGCCTGAAGTGCCTTCGTCGGAGCTGTGGTCATCGGCCGGCTGGTAGACTTGTCCGATTTCTCAGCTTCAGCCTGTTTGGCAAGTTCGTTCGGGTCTACCGCGCCAAACATGCCGGCAAGGCGTTTTGCCCGGTTGGATGCTTTGTTCATCACCGTCCCCAGACTTTCAATATTTCGTGGAAGATCTCTGTGTTGGCAGCATTCACGGATTCTATGGCTCGGTTGTAGGTATCGCGTCCAACAGAACCTTTTTCGAGCTCATACAGCGTTTTATTTTCCAGTCCGGCATTTGTGATCGCCGTGGTCTCAACAACCGCTGCAGTCAAAACGCTTTCACCGAAGAGAGAACGAAGCATCGCGGCTATGTTTACCTGTGGCACATCGTGGGGAATATGTCGGGTCAAAAGAAAGCGCATGAATTCATGGTCGACCGGAGCACCAAAATGAGCCATTTGCTCGAGCATTTCGTCCAACATGTACAAGAACTGGTTCATGCTTGCGACGTCGATCATCGCGGACTGCACAGGGATAATTAGGCCGGTAGCGGCATAGACAGCGTTTAAAGTCAAATACGACAATTGCGGTGGCGCATCGATCACCACAACATCGTAACGGTCCTCCACACTTCTCAGCGCAGTAGCCAAACGACGAATGAAATACTCGTCTCCCACGTATTTGTTGCTGATGATGGCCGCAGGAGTTTCATAGTCGAAATATTGCAGTTCGCTCTGCCCTGGAACTAGATCCAATCCTGCAAAGTAGGTTGGCCGAATTATTTCCGGAAGCGGCCGCCGCTCCTCATCGTATCGGAGGACCCCAAACACCGTTTCATTGTCGCCAACCTCCAAGACTGGTTGGACACCCAGCATCTCCGTCAGACTTGCTTGGGTATCAAGGTCTATGGCTAGGACGCGGAGTCCTTGTAACGCCAGAAACTGAGCTAAATGCAAAGCAGTTGTCGTTTTCGCACAACCGCCTTTAAAATTGGCTATTGCGACAATCTGCATTCCGTCTTTCTCGCGACGGCGAGGATTAAACTGCAGGGACTGAGCCGGACGCTTTTCAGCCAAAAAAGATCTAAGTTCGTTAATCTGTTCGAGCTTATACATGCGACGATTGCCATCAGATCGCGCAGGTTGCGGCCCTTCGTTATCGAGCGACATTTGCCGCAAGGTTGCGGGAGCAATACCGACTAATTCAGAAACTTCTGACGAGGAGAACGATCGCAGATGCTTCCGCGACTCTGGTGGATAGTTCTGCTGCCAGTTGTTCTTGATTTGCTGACTCAACAATGACGAAAAACGCGCAATTTTTCCCCTTGTCGAGTTGGGGTCCAATTCCTTGTCAGAAATTGCGGCTTCTTCAGTCATTCTGCTCTCCGACGCAAATAATTGAAAAACACGAAAAATAGCGTCAGATCGAACTAAGAGTGAATTAGTGATTCCTGTCAATGGCTTTTTGGTTAACGCGCGTTAACATATTCACCGAGGATAGGCCAAGGTGGGTATAAGAGGTGACTGTTGCTTTAATTATCCACGGCCAAATGGATGCCACTGTAGCAGACAGGTCTATGCGATTGGCGGGCTCGAACAGTCCGTCGATAAAGTCGTTCTCGCCTTTTACGCCTAGTTTCTTGCGGTGGATGTGGCCGCGTCTGATGGTTCGGATTGTCTCGATCCTGGTCAAGGTGGCCTTTGCGGTTTGCAAGGATCGGAAGCTTTGCCGGCACCCCAGAAGCCGCTTCAGGGCAGCATGGTCACTTTCGATCCGATCGCTCCGGCACTTTCGGTCGACATGCCGGATGCTGTCGAAATGCGAATCGTATTATTGATTGATCTCGCTGATGATGGGCCGATAGGTATTGGCTTTGTCGGAGTAGATCGTGACCGACCGATACAAACGAGCCCGTTCGATTGCCTCGCGAAGAATGGCTCTCGCAGCCTTCGCGTCGCGACGTGACGTCGGACGGAAGTCGATCGTCTGAACGCTTCCATCGATTGCGCACCACAGGTCACGCCATCTGCCCCCCGACGCGAATTTATGTTTCATCGGCATGCCAGAATACGCGCGCCTGCCACAGGTGCTTCTCGGTTCGCTTGGTCAGCTCGGCACCAAACTTCTGAACCCAGCGATAAACGGTCGATCGGTCGACAATATTGCCGCGCTCTTCCAGGACATCGACGACATCTTGGCAAGACAGCGGATATCGCAGATACCGGCGCACGGCACAAAGGATGATCTCACGTGGAAAGCGGTGATACTTGAGGGGAGGTTCGCGCGGCAAGCTCTACCTGAAGAACCGCAACCTCCCGAAGAACTGCAATTAACGCACCAATCCCAAAAAAATAGATCATGGCTCGAGCGCTCCCCTGGCGACATCAAGAAAGTTCGGAGGCACCGACATCCGAACTGACTTGGCGAACCTAAGCTTTCAATCCCTATAGACCAAAAAGCGTCGCACTCTACGATGTCATCAATCCATGCGACTTGTGGTTCAATGCCTCGATGAAGTCGAACGCGGATTTATATGCAGCGGAGAATGAAAGGGTCCTAAACGCCACAGCCGCGGTCCTTGCTGATGTCGTAGCAAATCCCGCCGGCTATGCTTTTTCAAATTTCCGTCTAAGGCCGCGAGTGCGTTGGCACTAAATTTCTCTGGTACCCCTGCCCTTTTACCAAAGTGGTTCAAACACCTCATCCTGCGTGGGCGTGTCAGATGCTACGGGTTCAAGTACTTGTTTTGTCGACTTTTTTTTCTTGAGACACTGCGCCAGCCAAACAACATCAACCGGATCTTGTTCACGTCGACGCGAAAAACCTTCCGCCCTGGTGAGCGCCGCACTGTTCGCCTCAGAGCCACCACTCGCCGTGCGTCAGTACCCACAAAGCTGCATCAATTCTTCCTAAAATCCCAATAAACGCGGCTCTGGTGCTCACCTTTTAAAACAGCGAATTCATCTTCGACCGCCGCAGAAGGGCGGGCCGTAATGTAGACAACGCCGCATCCAATTTCTGGATGCGGCTCAACGAGCTAGTTGGCAATGGCTCTCCGGGCGTTTTCATTGTCCGCCTTCAGATTGAGGATGTATCCGAAACGGATACTGACGAAAGGCGGGATGCCGATGGAAAGACTAACGCTTAGCTGCCCGCTGTGTTTCGCTTTCGTTAGAAGCTTTTTGACGTTGGACAGGACGTCGCGGCTGGTACGGTTGAGGAATTTGATGATCTGTTTCATGTCGGTTCTCCTTTTGATGAATGCGTTTGGTGCGCGGTATTCAAACGGGGCGGTCGGGCTCAAGGAGCACCGCTTGCGGTCGCAACGAAGTGGAGAACCCGGAGGGTTGCTGTTTGAGACTAGCCACGTAAATTCGCTGCGTGAACAAATGCATCAGTCATCAAACGGAACCGTGATCGGTCTTCAAAATCTCAAACGGACCGGCTGCTTCGCTGATCCGTGAAACTTCTGATGAAAGCGATTCAGCTCGCTGCACCCTTGTCGGAACATCGGCAGCAGGAGCCGAAATCCGTCTGGCAACGTCCCGAAGGCGCAGTGGCCGCCAGAAAACCAAATCCAACGACCTCGTTGCGCCGCTGCAAGCGGTGCTCTGATGTGCGGGGGGAGGGGAGATTCGAGGGGAGGGGTTTAGGGCTCCCTTCGCCCGATGGCCTACCGCTCGATGCGGTAGGCGAGCGGAACGGGCTCCAAAATCGGTATTTTGATATAAGGCCTTTGCTCAGCTATTCCGGGAGCGGTCCTGCGGCACCGTTTCACGGCTGCGTCACGCTTGGCCGCCGTTTTTCACGTTTGCACACTACCGGCCGATGTCGCGAGGACATCCGATTGCCTGCTTGACTTCCATCATTTGGAAAATTCAGAGAATTGACTTATATTCTTATCCGGAGTGGGACGGCAGGTTTCCCCGCCGCCCCCTTCCCTAAAGTATGAATTGGACCCGGATTTCGATTTGCAAGGTCGTCCACGCGGTAGGGACGCTCATTGCTGAGCGCCCCCCGCACAGATCCGTACGTGCGGAACTATCGCATACGGCTCTTACCTTGGATATTTGACGGAAAACCGTACATCAGGCCAAGGATGAAGGATCCTCGGGATTGGCAGCCACTCTTCGGCTATTCTTTCCATCCGTTGCCATGTCAATCTATGTCTCTGACTACGGCGCCGAAGCATACGTATCCAGATCCTTTTGACATGATGCCTGAAGGCATGGATCGACCGTGAGTTGGTCGGAACCGCATAGTAGGCAAAATAGCCTGTCAGAACTTGCTTTAACCACTTCCCTTGCTCCGGGATCGGACGATTGATGTGCCGATTCAACACCTCCGTGATTTGCCTCAGCTTGGCCACTCTGCGGTCTCTCCGGCTCTTCCGCAGGAGTTGGAAGGTCCCTTTTCGGGACCGCCCGCTTATATGAGTGAAGCCAAGGAAATCGAAGGTTTCCGGGCGTGAGAGCCCACGTTTCTTAACGCGATGAGCCGCATAACGGCCAAACTCGATAAGGCGGGTTTTCTCTGGATGTAGTTCTAGGTCGAACTGCTGTAGCCGCTTTCGCAACATAGTTTGGAAACGCCGCCCGTCGCCTTCGTATTCGAAGCCAACGACGATATCGTCCGCATAGCGCACGATAATCATGGCGCCCTTGGCCTCCCGCCGTCTCCAGCGCTCCGCCCAGAGATCAAAGACGTAGTGCAGGTAAATATTGGCTAGCAAGGGCGAAATTGACGCCCCCTGACCAGTTCCCCTCTCACTGACAGTTTTGATCCCGTCTTCCAGCGTCCCGGCTCGTAACCACTTACGAACCAGGCGTATGATGCGAGGATCGCCGATCCGATGTTCCAGAAAACGGATCAACCATTCCTGATTGACGTTATCGAAGAACGATTGGATATCGGCGTCGAGAATGTAGTTCACTCCCCGCGTCTTGATCCCGACATAGAGTGCGTCCAGCGCATCGTGCTGTCCGCGTTCCGGTCGAAAGCCGTAACTGAACCCGAGGAAATCTTCCTCGTAGATTTGGTTCAGCACGGTTGCTGTAGCTCTTTGGACAATTTTGTCCTCAAGCGACGCGATCGAGAGCGGCCTCGGTCGACCATCTGCCTTCGGTATATAAGCCCGTAGGGCAGGTTGCGGTCGATAAGCTCCTTGCTGGACTTTGCGATGCAGTTCCGCAATCTTTTTATCGAAACCTGCCTCAAAAGCCTCCCACGTCACGCCATCCGCACCGGGAGCGGCGTTTCGCTTAATAGCGAAGAAAGCCTCTCTCAGAATATCCGGCGTGATATGGTGCAGAAGAGCAGTGAACTTTTCCTTCTTCCTCTGCCTTGCGGCATTACGTACGCGGTCCAGCGCATTTGTCATGCTTTCCCGGTTCTGCGCCCGGTGCATGTTTAGCTGATCCGCATTCTCCTTGGTTCCCGCCCTTGGCTCCACCTGCTCCGCCGCCTTCTCTATTCCAGCATTGTTCGCAAGCTTCCCAGCTACTATGGCGGAATCGGACTTCTCGGACCCGTTCATCATTGGCTACGGCTCCTCGCCTTCCCAATGCGGACCAGCAACCCGTAGGGGGCTCTGGCCAGGTTCGAGATCTCCCGGCTCCCGTGTAGAGATCATCCATGCATGCCAGGGTCTAGAGACCACGTTGGGTCGGATAAAGCGCTCGCTATTAACGCGCCTTTCCATGTTGCCTTCCGCCAAACCCGAGAGCGTCGGCACCCAAGAAAATGAATTTTCGCGGCTCAATGGCTGGCCTGCACTTCCCCCTGTCAACGCTTCGCGCATGACCTCGCGATCATACCCGCATGACTCGGGGCCACTGTGGGTAGCTACTCCTTCAATGTAATGGACTTTCACCATCTGATCTTTACCGGTTTGTGCCGGCGCACCGGGTCTTTTTCACTTTAAGGGTAACGCTGATAGGCCAATGCCACATCGTCGTTACCTCCGGTTTGAGAGCAAGGCTGTTGCCTCAGCCGGGCTAGCCTATCCGGCCCGGTCGCGCCGCTTGCTCGGCGCTGCTGCTTTTGCTGCTCAAGACTGAATCAAGTTTCCTCTTTGTAGAGCGCTAAAACTCTCGGGTTCGTTAACTGGTCGTGCGTTGTCTCAAATGTGGCGCCGTCCCATTCAATCCACGCTTCCCAACCGGTCGGCGTCGCTCTGCCGTACCATACTCGAACGCTAATCCGATTGTTCGGCAATTCTTCGACGATGGAAACTGTGTGCGTGCCGCCGAGGCCGGAATCAATGTCATAGACTTTGACTTTTCGTATCGGTCCCATGGATCCCCTCACAGCAACGCAAGTTGTTCGGCGGGGCGATGTGGAACGGCCGGAACCGGCAGGGCACTTAGGCGCTCCTGCACCTGACCTTGCCGGGCGCGATCCTGGGCAAATTCGTAGCAGGCGATTTCACAGATGATCGAGGTATCCTTCCAATCGTCCTTGTACATTGAGGTATCGACGCCCGCGCCTTCATGCATCCGAAAACCTGTCAACTTCTGATATTCAGCCGCAGGGCCGGTTTCAACCCGCTGAAAGCATTGCGCGCCGGAATAGCGGAAGGCGGCGGACGTCTGCGGCACGATGAACGCGCCGTAGTCGGCGAGCTCGGCCGCGATGTCGATCACATGGAATTCGAACTGGCGGCCAAGGTAGCGCGGCCCGTTCCCGGAGCGTTTCACGGCACCGAACGGCGGATTGGACACGGCAACGTCAAAGCGATGCCCTCCAAGCTCCCTTTGCCAGTCCCTCCAGTCAAACACATCGGCGCAAATCCAGCGGGCTTCCGGCAGGAGTTTCCTGCCAACCTCGACATATCGGGGATTGAATTCAACGCAGGTCAGGTCCGGGCAATTTCTGTCCCATTTCGCGCGATGGTGAAGGAAATAGGACAGGATTCCGATCCCTGCGCATAGATCGATCACGCGGCCACCAGCGCCCCCGGCATCGATGGAGAAGTCTGCCGCCAGTCCCCAGGGCGTAAAGAACGCGCCGGCTGCTCCGTTGATGTGGTTGGCGCCTTCGTGCCAGTTCTGGAGTACAAAGTCTTTTTCGTCTTCGCTCAAGCGATCCTTGGTCAGGATCGCCTCGGCTTCTGCATGTGCCTTGCGCTGCGGTTTGGTGAGTTTCGCCATGGCTCAAAACTCCCCGTCTACAACGATGATGGGTTCGCTCTTGTCCATCCGGATATTCAACCCTGTCAGGCCGATTCCGATCAGGTCCGGACCTTCGAAGTTGGTCAATTCAGGATCCATCACAGGCCGATAAGCCGTAATCATCTCCGCGATCTCCTCGACGGTCATGCGAGGCTCGGCAATGTCTCCGTGCTCATCCCTGCCCAAGATGACAAGGTTTCCGGCAAACGGATTTGGAAAGTCCTTAAGGCGAACGATTGTATGAAGACCGTCTGTCAGGCCGTTGTCGTCCACGAAGACATCATGATTGTCATCGAGGCGGGCGACATCGAAAAAGCTGCACTTGATGCGCTGTTTGACTTCGGCAATGTAGTTTGCCCGGCTTAGGGAGATATTGGCCATTGCGCCGAAAAAGGCATCGTAAAAATAGGCCGTGACGAATTGGAATTTGTTGGTCATGACGCTATCCCTCAACCTGCGAGACCGACACAGCAGGCGACCAGCCCGAGGCTGAACAAGCTCACGCTGACGAGCGCGCAGAAGTCTTTGAGCATAAACATCTATTTCTCTCCTTTTTCCTGTGGAACACGGGTTCTGTCCCCGAAGGGGCAGGAGCCCGGCTCCTGCTCCTGAGACCTCGGCGGCGAGAGCGTGGGGGAGGGGGACAAGGGGAAAAACGGAGGGGGATCGCCCACCGGGACGGCCAGGTGCAGATCCGCGGGCCCGGCGGGCACGCGGATTTGCGCCTGGTCCTGCACGAGGGAGCGGCGCTGGCGTGCCGGCGGCGTGAGTGAGGAAGGATGGGGAGACCGTTTATTGCCCTTGGTGGGGGAGGGGGAGCGGCGTTTCCCCTCCCCCGACAGGGGCGTGATGACCGCCTGCAGGGCGGCCTATTTGGAGATGGCAAGCGGAGAGCGCAGGGCGAAGCCCGGAGGCGGGAGGATCGTCACCGGATGGCCGAGACGGGCGCTTGCGCCTGGCTCGGGGAGCGCAGCGACTAGAGCCGTGCCCAAAGGGTGCCGCCCGAACCTATTTACTTAGTAGTATAACGCGCCTAAGAACGGTTCTTCACTTACGTTTAGGTAACTACCGAAAAGGATTTCTTATGTCCGAAGCCGCGCAAATTGACATTTCTCTTGAGCTTGATTTTGTTGATCTGACGGCGGACATAGTTTCGGCCTATGTGAGCAACAATACGGTCGCCTCGGGCGATCTGCCGGCGCTGATCGCAACCGTTCATGCGGCCCTATCCTCCGCGGTTCAAGAAGCTTCGGAGCCTGTTGTTGAAGAGCTGAAACCTGCGGTTCCGATCAAGAAGTCCGTGACCAACGATCACATTATCTGCCTGGAAGACGGCAAGAAGTTCAAATCGCTCAAGCGGCATCTGCGGACCCACTACGATCTAACTCCGGAAGAATATCGGGCAAGGTGGGACTTGCCCGCAGACTATCCGATGGTCGCGCCGAACTATGCGGCTGCCCGGTCCGAGCTTGCGAGAAAGATGGGCCTGGGCCAGAAGGGCGCGCGGGAGACAAGAAAGCCCCGTTCCAAATCTTGAGGATCCAGACGGCTTCAATCGCTGTCGGTTTCGGGTTCGCTGGCGCTGTCCCGCAAGACTCGAATTCCATGCCGCAATCGTGTCCGATCCTTGGGACTGTCGTACATCACCGTTCGGAAAGCGTCGTGTCCAATTGATATCTTTTGCGTCGCAACCAGAAGCTCAAGTGGCTGTTTTCCTTCGCGGTCCCAGGTTTCGACCCGGAAATGCAAGCCTCGAACGAATGGGTCGGAATCGGTAATGAGCATGCGATCGGCAACCAAAACGGCGGTTTCCGGGGAAAGCAGTACTGGTTTCTGTTTGCCGATAGCTTGTTCCAGGAACATGCGAGCAAGCTGATCGACGTTTGCCCACTTTCTGCGGTATTCAGCCATTAATCGGTTGCTCGGTCGCGTGATGGATCGATCACATAGAATGTTCTCTTTTTGTTCCTGTGGCAATTCAAATTGTAGGCCGTCCCATCTAGCTGTCGCTGCCCGTCAGACCGGCGGGGAAATTGAGCTGCCTCGCGAACGTTCGAAGTTGATCCTTATGATCCCGGACCCATTCGAGAGTCCGGAGGGTGCATTTGAGCCGGAGAATATGTTCCTCCTCCTCGCTGGCCATATGGCCGCGCAGGCTCGAAACCCGTAGTTCGCGCTTTTCAAGGACATCGCGGATTTCGTCGATCTGGGCGTAAATGGACCGTTCCGGCACGACAGATCCTCCAATTATCGTTCGCGTTGAACGAAATTGAGCCGCTTCGCGCGGATCGCCTCGGCGAGCTTTTTCAGGATCTGCCCGACGAAGGCGTGGCTGAACTTTCCATAGGAAATCGTCAGCGGATCGTAACTGATCGGCTCAACATGAAAAGATCCGGGCAGAATGTCCGTATTAGCTTCATCAAGGAGGATCCAGCAGGGGGTGTCACCCCTGAGCTTCAGGCGTTTGCGTTCAGTTTCCGGAACGCGCAAGCACAAGCGGCCGACACCTGGATCTTTCGTTGTGAGGGGAAACAAAACCACGTCGCCGCTCTTGGACGTCAATGGAACGACAACGCATGTCGGCCGTGCCTTTCGGCCTTGTTCCTCGCCTTTTGCATTCTCTCTTGACCAAAGGAAGCTATAGGAGATGACAAGACCGGTTTCCGGATCAATCATCTGCGCCTGTTCCTTGCTCATATTTGTCTGCCAAGGCCAGAAGCCCGTCCTCGATGTCGGGAGGCATCGTCTCCAGCGTCACGGCTTTACGGGGATCCTTGGTACCTTGCAAACGCTCATAATCTTCGAATGCCATGAGAACGAATCTCGGTTTGCGGTGATGGGTGATACAGACAGGTTCCCGCCTGGCTGCATCCGTGACGTCGCCGACGTGTTTGTTGAGATCGGCGGTCGTGAAAGTTCGCATCGGAAACTCCCTTAAAATCCAATTATTATTGATAATATGGATATTCTGGAATTTCAAGATGTGAGGCACGGTCGTGCAGATGTGAATCAGCTCTATGTTTGAGGGCATGGCGTTGACTTCCCGCCAGACAACGCCAAGCCGGTACAACACTGAAGCACAGGCCGGAAACAAAAAAGCCTCCGGGTGCTCCGGAGGTTTAGCGGGGACTGATGATTTTTCGAGGAAAATCAGGCTTTATTGTTGTGTTGATTGTCGTCCAGACAACTTAAGAATGGCTTTAAGGCCATTCGTCAGAGCAGGGAAGAAAGATCGCACGGGCTTGCCGCATTCAACAGAACCGATTGCCGGCTGCTCGATGCGGCCGGCAATCGGCCCCTGCCGCGCCGACCTGGCTAGTGGCGCCAATTGCGACGGCCATACTTGCGCCCGTCGATAGTGATGCGGCCTTGCGGATCGATGGGTGCACGGTGGTGAACAAGGGTTCCGGCTTCATCGAGGCGATAAACGACACAATCAGAATCCCCGAAGGCATAGACCACGAAGTACCATGGGTCTTTCCCGTCTTCGCGGTCTTGAAACCATCCGTTCATGTTCCGGCACTGCCAACGCCCGGCCCACCATGTGGCTCCTGGTTGTCCTTTGCCTGTGCACTGAAAGAGTTCGAGCTGATCCATGATCCTGTCCCGTGAGCTTTCGTTGGAAAGGGAAGCCGGTCGCGGGAGGAGAAGCCCGCGACCGGCGACGGCTGATTACTCAGCCGCCACGGGAATAGGTTCGACGTTGCCCATTTCGTCGGGTTGCTGCTCATGTGTGGGCATGCCGCAGCGGATCGGTTCGGGCAGCCAATCCTTATCTTTGAGGGCTTTTTGGGCGAAGGCTGCACCCTCTGCTTTCTTCATGTCCTTGATACCATCGGCAAAATCATCGCCGCAAGCTTCGGCAACTGCTGCTTGGATGCTTGTCCTCTGAAGATGCGAGAAATAGTTGTCGGCGGTCGGTTTGAAATATTCGCGCATGTCAATTCCGACAGCCGCGCCGATCTGATCCGCGTGCGCGGCTGCTTTGGGCCGGGGGAATTTCCCTTCAACGGCATTCAGGGACCGGGACGCGGCCCATGCCAGCAACTGCAAGAGGTTGCTTTTGTGCTGATCGATGCACCAGTCCCAAAGGTCGGCCGGATTGCCGGGGATGTGGCTCCCGAATTGTTCCGCCAGATTGTCCAGTTCCTCCAACGTGGCGCACTGATCCGGCTGCTTCATCGATCCTTCCAAGCCTGTACTGGTGATGGTGACTTCCAGAGCGGAATACTGAGGTGCGGTGTAATCCGTGTAGACGAGGCGCAACAGGAAGCCATGCACCACGGCCGCAAGCGCCACGTCCGGATTGTTCGCCAGTTCCAACCGCACGGCTGCGGTTTTCTGGGCTGTCAGGTCCTCCAACAAGGTGGCTGAGTGCTTCAGCACCGGAGCGCCTGCGGATGTTTCTTCTTCAGAAGTTCCCGCGCTGGTTCCGTCTTCGCTGGAGCTTTCCGGGCACAGGTCCCCGGGCTTCACAAGCCCACGATCAACGCGCACAGTTCCATTGCCGTGCAAACTGACAATTGCCCCGGCAATTTCCAGATCTTCAGGGGCATAGGTTTCCCGCTCGGTGATCAATTCGAGCGTGGTGATTTTGTCGCCCACGTCCTGCAACTCGGCGTCGGTTTCCTCGGACTGATCGCACAGTTCCAGTTCATGATATCTCGCTTCGAGCCGTTCAAGCTCTTCGGCCTGTTCCTCGGTCAAATCTTCAGAGTGCGGATAGCAGCGGCTATATTCAGAAAGCGCCTGCCAGTCGATTTCAGGAACGATTTCGACCCATTTCCAGCCTTCGGCCTTCACGGTTTCAACCTCAGCGACCAGCTTTTCGGCCACGAGCTTTTCAAGAAGGGCGATATCGGTTGCGTATCCGCCTGAATGGTCGTCAAACAGATCGCGTTTGACCGCACCGCCTGCGGCCTCGTAAGCATCCAGTCCGCCAAGGAACCGCAACCGCTTGTCCGATGCTTTCACGTCCTCGCCTGCGAGCGCGTGTTTGATGCTGCTGGCGTGACGGCTATAGGAGGGAAGAGCCTCCCAAACCCGTTTTTGCTCTTCGTGGTCGTCGGTGATGGTGAAGGCGGCGAGCTGGTCGAGGTTCATGCCTTCCTGACGGAAGATTTCACGAAGCTCCGGCGCGACACGGCCCAGGGCAAGCCGCTTTTTGACGATGCTCTCAGATGTCCCGAATTTCGCCGCTATGTCCGCGACGGGCTGACCGGCGTCAACCAGATCGCGGAAGGCTTCGAATTGATCGGCCGGATTCATCGCTTCGCGCATGATATTCTCTGCAAGGCTGAGTTCCTGCGCTTCTTCCTTGCTGATCACCTTGACGGGAACCGGGTGGTCGGCGTGAAATTTGTCCTGCTCCACCAGTAGCAGCGCTGCGCGGAACCGCCGTCCACCGGCTGAGACATAGTAGCGGCCATTGACTTTAGCTTTGCGAACCAAGAGATTTTGCAGGATGCCTTTCGCCGCGATGCTGGCGGCAAATTCTTCGATGCTTTTTTCGCTGTAGGTCTTGCGGACATTCAGCGGATCGATTTCGAGCTTGTTGAGCGGAACGAAGATGATTTCTGCGGTGTTGGACATGGGGGTAACTCCGGTTACCGTAATCGGCCTGATGTCGATGAAAGGTGAGGGATAGGGAGCGGATTGGCTCCGCTCCCGTTGCGGCTTAAGCTGCGGCTCGCATGCCTTTGATTTCGGCCATCTTTTCGGTAAGGACCCAAAGCGCCTTATTGAGCTTGATGTCCTGATCGATGCCGTTGACGGCGCGGGTGCGGCTCCTGCGGCGGCGTCCATTCGCATCCCGACTGACGGCCCGGATGCCACCCCGGATCATGTTTTCCTGCGCGACGTTGAATGTGGTCCAAAGGTCTTTGCCGGTATCTCCACGGCGGCGCGGATCAAGAAGCTGTTCCGGCTGAACAGGTGTCTTTGTCTCGCCTTCTGCATCTGCGAACCGCAGCACATGAGCCGCTTCGGCAAAGGCGTGGCGTTCGTCAGTGCTGAGTGCCAGCATCGACCAGTCAGCGGGGGCGACCAAAGCCTTTTCGGCTTCCTTCATCACCCGGTAGGTTCCCTCGATCACCTTTGCGCCAACGTCCCCGCTGTGACGCACTTTTACGCTGTCGAGGGTGGATGTCTGGGACACCAGCGAATTCAGGCAGCAGACGCGGAACAATCCGGCCATCAGGTCGTAGGCGGACGTGCCGTCATTGGCGTTCTTGAGAAGGATTTCGTAAACGGTATCGCCGACGCTGTACTTGCGATCATCGTCCAGACGGCGAAGCCTGATCAGATGCTTGGTGAAATCGGCTTTGGTTTCGTCGCGAGTTTTCGCCTGCTTAGCTCCAACCGGCATGAAACCCTCAGCCATCAGTCCCCGCAGGATGTCGATTGTCGGGATCGGCTGAAAGCGGTCCGAGCGGCTTTCGTGGGCCTCAGTTGCAAAGATCGAAGGGGCGGCGCGCCGCAATTCGTCTTCAGTGAGGGCGCGGCCATGATCGAATCTGGCGGTGTGTGTGTAGACTGTCATTTGGGTTTTCTCCTATTTCCCATTTCCCCGGAACGCGGGTTCTGTCCCCGAAGGGGCGGGAGCCCGGCTCCTGCTCCTGAGACCTCGGCGGCGAGAGCGTGGGGGAGGGGGACAAGGGGAAAAAACGGAGGGGGATCGCCCACCGGTACGGCCAGGTGTGGATCCGCGGGCCCGGCGGGCACGCGGATTTGCGCCTGGTCCTGCACGAGGGAGCGACGCCGGCGTGCCGGTGGCGTGAGTGAGGAAGGATGGGGAGACCGTTTTTTGCCCTTGATGGGGGAGGGGGAGCGGCGTTTCCCCTCCCCCGACAGGGGCGTGATGACCGCCTGCAGGGCGGCCTATTTGGAGATGGCAAGCGGAGAGCGCAGGGCGAAGCCCGGAGGCGGGAGGATCGT
>NZ_BAAGIB010000011.1:0-56668 GCF_054658235.1 Roseibium sp. LAB1
GTTTCCGGCCTTCGGCGTGTTGCTTTCACCTGTTCTGGCAGCCGGGGCCATGGCTCTGTCCTCGGTTTTCGTGCTTACGAACGCATTGCGACTTCGCCGGATAGCACCCGCGATGGACGAAGCAAGGGCCCAACCTGCCTTCGCTCCAACTGCAGCGGCCGTACCAGCTGAATAGGAGGCTTTGACCTGAATATCGGAGACGTCTCGCGTCAATCCGGTCGATTTCCTGCTTGAGGCGAAGCGCGATCTGAACGCGGCCGAACGGGTCTTCCCTAAGATGCAGCGGCTTGCGTCGCTGGTGTCACCGGGCAAAACCGGCACCGATGCGGGTGGCACCTTTCTCCGGCCATCCTGGAGGTATTTGACGATGGATGGCCTGCTTGCTCCGGATCGGAAAGGGAAACACCGCGCCACAAGCAATCGCGATCGAGAACCGCAATCGGGAGAGCCCTCGCAGCGGAAGAATTGCGGGTCTGCCTTTCACTTGGCATCGCACTCTCGCACAAGCAAGAGAGCATGTCCCTCGGAGTGGTGGAGGCTCGGATGTGGCACAATGGCCCGCCGATCAATCTCGCGAAAGCCCAGTGAAGAGTAGAGACGAAGTGCCGGCACATTCGCGTCGAAGCAGATGAGTGAAACTCGCGCGAGGCCTTGCTCCCGCGCAAGGCGGTCAGCCTGGATCATCAGCTTGCGCGCCACCCCTCGGCGACGAAATTCCGGACGGACAGCCACGCCGGAGACGTACAACGATCCCGGCACCTCTAGCTCGGAGTACGGCCGGAGAACAGGGTCTGTCTCGGGGGTCTGGTCACTGACCATTTCGAAGGCATGCAGCATGGCTGCCACCTGGTTCCCGATCTCAAACATGTGGCAATTCTGATAGGAAAACGCTGTGTTTTCGCGTGCATACCGCGACGTCCCAACCTCCAGGAGGTCCGCGCCGGGTGCCCCGGTGCGAGACCAGATATAAGAAGCAAGTCCATCTGAGGACATCAGGAACAGGGCAGCAATTTCGCGTGCGTCTTCCTTCGTGGCCGGACGGATCCGTTCAACAGGCGTTTCGTTATTCGGTTGGACCTTCATTTTCACCCTACTGCTCCCGCATCAGACGCCATGCGCGTGCCATCGACTGTCTCTTCTTCCAGCTCGACTGCTGGAGCGTGCCTCAGTTGGTGCAGCGCAGGTGTGTCACCGTTCCCGATCACATAACGCACGCAGTCACGGCTCAATCCGATGTCGCGCAAATCATGGTCCGACATTCTCTCCAGTGTCTGGATCAGGTTGCGGGTTCGTCTGGCTCTGCGCCAACGTTCCAGAATACCGGTCGCGTTCCAGCGACAGGAAATCCTGCCAACCATGGTCGAAACGGTCATAGCGATGCTCCCCGTTTCTTACGCTCGGTCAGACTGGTGGATGCAGGTCTGTCCGATTGCGTCGACATGTCGATGGTCGGTACCACAGCAGCCACCGAAGACCCGCAAGTTCGGCAAGACCGACAGAAGGCTGGCATAGTCCCTGCCAAGTTCCTGCGGATTGCCATCATCAAGCTCTTCTGCCTCGTCCAGCTCGGCGTGGCTCAGCCGCGACGCATTTGCGCGGAGGCCCCGAATGCGCTTAGACCAGTCTGCGCCACCCTCCAGAACCGATCGGAAGTGATCGGGGTGGGCGCAATTGATCATGTAGTAGGCGGGTGGACAGTCGGCATCGAGTTCGGCGATCGCGTCCTTGAGCGGCTGGCCGGTTGGCAGATGCCCATCGGTCTCGACCGTGAAGGCAAGCGCCAGTGGTACATCCCGTTTCGCACAGGCCCTCGCAATGCCAATGGCCTCGCCGGTATGTGTCATTGTAATCGCGCTGATCATATCGACCCCTGCTGCATCGAGCGTGGCGACCTGAACAGCGTGGTACTCTTCGGCTTCGGCAGCGGTCAGCACGCTTTCGGGCGCGTAGCCATCTCCGCGAGGGCCCATATTGCCGCTTATGACAAAGGGGTGTTCACCTTCAAACTCGGCGCGCAATTCGAAAAGCATTGCGATGGCTTCCTGGTTCGCATGTTTCAATTGTTCGGCCGAGTAACCAAGACGATCGCCCCAGTCACTGCTCGCGCGCCAGGTCGCGCTGTCGAGTATGAAGCCTGTACCCTGCGCATTGGCGATACGGGCATAGCGTTCGTAATAGCGGCGAAGGGCAGCTCGGCCTTCAGTGTCTCTCAAGGCATGGAAGGAGGCAAACAACGGCAAGTCGATGCCGTCGTGAAAAATCAGAGTTGTTTCAAGGCCGCCATCGGTGAGCAGACATGTGTCGCCAATTTGCGGCAGTTTATTACGGTACTTGTGAGGTTCCATTTTCGGTATTTCTCTTGGATTTAATATTTCGCTTTCTGCGACGTTATTTGTGCCGCAGAGCAAATTTCCTGATGACTTCAATATTTTCGCCGGCCGATGCTGGGTTATCTCACCGAACGGCCACTATCGTCCTAGATAGCGGTGCAAGGCCTTTTCAGATATGACGGGCGTCACACCGAATGACGTGGATGCCAGTTTCCGGAAAGCAGACCGTTCATGATGGCTCTGTTGCGCAGATCGCATGAGGGTTTCATCTCGTGAAACCGGCGTGGGTGCTGGGTGGCATGAGCAGACCCGCACCTCCCTCCCTCCTGCAAGACCAGGAACTGGCAGGCCTGAACCAAGCGCTCAAGCGCAGCGGCTGGCGGGCGTTCTGGTTAGATCACGAGATGAGCCGGACGCCCGCGCCGCGCCGCAAGCGCCGGCACCAATCCATCCGAACATCGATTGCAGCCTTGATTGTTTCAATGCATTGCCAGATTTGGGCCGGGACATCGCCCACTCCAACGGTCTTGCCGTCTGGCGTCGCCTCGGTATCCCGTCTCAGAAAGACGGAATACCGACAGCTTCCTTGGCCTTGTCCGTGAGGGTATCCTTTACTGCATCCACAATGTCGTCCTTGAGCGGAGTCTCGTGGATATTGCGTTCCAGCAATCGGCTGGAAGACAACTCCCGTGCGAGATAGAACGCGACGGCGCGTCCGCCAAAACCCTTCGAGAAGTTGGCTTTCTGCTGATAGATCGGGTTGGCTCCCTGGAGACCGTAGCGTCTTGCGCGCTCCATCAGGCCCATCACGAACTGGTAACGTTGCAGCCCGCTCATCTGGCGACCATGCTCGAGACCGGCATCATAGAATACCTTCTCGCCCGGGATCTTGTTGTGAAGCGGGTAATCGTGCCCTGGAAAGAGTGCCGCCGCCACGCCGTTGGCGAACCCTTCATAATACTTCTTGCGCAGCTGACGAACCCGATCGTTTTCCGGATGGAGTTCCTTGAGGGGCTTGAGCAAGGTCTTCAACAGCATTTGGTGTGGCGAAAGGAGCCCCTTGCCCCCGTCGATAGCCTCGCCCACGAGAAATCCGGTCAATTCCTTCTGTACATCGAAATCCTGCGAGTTCGGGACGTGGTTCTGAACGCGGCGGTAAATCATTTCGCGTGCCTGCACGACGAGTTTTTCACCCTCCGGAATGTCGATATTGCGGTTGTCCCATCGCCGATCGAGGATGGTGCGGCGCTGTCGGCGCTCCTCCTGCCTGTGCGCGCGCTCCACCACATCGCCGATCAGCGCATCTCGGAACGGAGCCAGGATCAGTCCAGGCTTGGCACCATCAAACATGAAGTTGAAGCCACGAGGGCCAGGCTTGTGGCAACCGACATATTCTCTCAGGTACCAGTTGATCTCGGCGGGATCGTAGGTCTCGAAGTTGGCAAAGGCCACTTCTTCGGCAGGGATGCCGTCGCAGAACTTGCCGATCGTCTCCCAGCTATCGCCGGCGCCGACAGGCATAACGACTCCACACTTCACCCAGACGCCGTCGCGCTTTTGTTCCGCACGGTTGTGGGGAAAATAGTCCTTGGGGATGGGGTTCTTTGGCTTCCTGATTTGAACGTGCATCAGATCAACACCTCTATTTCAGTATCACTTGAGTTCTTGTTGGGAGGCTGGATATCACGCGTATTGCAGGTCGCACTTGTGAGGCGGGTCACTTGACTCAAACGTGCGGTTTTTGGGTTTAGACGTGGAACTTTGGTTGATCAGGAGCGCTCACGGGCGGAACACGTTTTTTCCAGGCTAGATCTGGAAGACGGGGCTTGTCACGGCACCTGCTCGAAAGCGTAGCACGGTCATGGATGCCGGGGTTCAGTTGGCCCTGATCACGACGTTCCATTTCCCATTGCCAGAAGACGCTGATCCTCACCGGTCTTGTGCCTGGCGCCACCGGCTATTTGTGGCTTTCGCAAATCTCCATCGCGACAACGTTCGGGGATATCGTTCCCCGGTTGTTTGTGATCGGCATCGGCGCTGCGCTGGTCGTGCTTCCGATCAATACGGTGCTACGGACAGGTGACGACCACGGTCGCCGCAGGCTCTTCCGGCTGGGCCGGTCAGGCTGGCGTTGAGGGGCGTCCACGCCATCAGCAGCGCCGCGCATCGTTTCGGCTTGTTGGCATATTCCCTGTCTGTCAAACCCTGGAGCCAATTTTCGAAACGTACCGAGCCATGATCCGCTGGTGCAGGTCGAAGCTAAGCGTGGTTCGGATTCTTTCGTCGACCTTATTGATCACAGCCCGAGCGCCGGGAAAGGTCTTGCGCAGTCCGAAATGGATCGTTTCCGGGCGCTGGTCAAAAATATGGCTGCCAGCAACACTCGAAAGACGTCCCTCATACCCGAGCTCTCTCATTTTGAACTGCATGGTATGAGGATCGGCCAGTGCGAAATCGACATGCCCGGCTTCCAGCATTGATATGACAGACTTTGTTTCCGCAACCAGTGTTCGGTTGGGATGGCCGCGCCAGATCTCGTCCGCACGGCTGTCGCCGATGAGGTCGACGGTTGTGAATTCGTAGAGGTCTTCAATTGACCCGGCTGCGGTTATGGCCGCCACATTCGGATTGTTATTGGCGAAAAAGATGCGCCGTGGGGCGTAGGCAGCAATCGGGGTTGGCGCAAAGCAGGCATACGAAAGGCGTTCGTCGGTAACCTGACAGCAAAATACGTCCGCAGCCCCCGCGGCAACCATGCTTTGCGCACGTGCCCACGGATACCCGTGGTGCAGGAAGGACCCGATACAAGGATCGTCCAGCATGTTCAACAAATCGATCAGGACACCCCGCATCGCCATGACATTCTTGTCGAGATAGGCATATGGCGGTGTGTCTATCTGGAGAGCACTGTTCAGCACCGGCGAATGGCCAGCAGCTGCCCCGGCTGGAAACGCCTTCATCGCCGGAAGTCCGGCAATACATGCAGAAATAAAGAAGCGTCTCGTTATCATTTCAGTAGAACCTCAGCAGAGGTGAAAGTCCCACTGGAGCACCCTTGGCTTTGTTATTGCTTTCCGGTGTGGGGAACCGGTGCCAAGCATTGCTCCAGCAGTATTGCGAAGTCGATGGGACCGCCGTTCTTCAGGTTGTTGCCTTGTTGCGATGTCAGCTGACGGTTTAGCAGGCATCGCTTTTTACACACGAAGTGTAACAAAAAGCACTCCGTCTAGGAACTCCAATTTTGACTGAGTGCCGAACTTTTAAATAAGAGTCTGTTTTTGAATGGAATAATCACTACAAACATGCTAAAGCAATTAGCAATTGCCCTGGTTATTACGCCATATCTGTGATAATTGCCTTAAAGTCAGACTGATGAATTATTCACCGGACTCTTTGATTTCGAGCCGCTTCCTGCGCAAGGGAGAAAATACGGTCGTATCGCAGAATGAACGCAACATCCTACGGCTGCTCCGGCTTTATCCGGGGATGCAGCGCTCGGCCCTCAACGATCACCTCGACCTGACACAGCAGTCGATCTACCGGATCGTTGATGCCCTGGTGGACAGGGGCATGGTGAGATTAGGCGCTCCGATACCCGGTCAGGGACGCGGTCAACCGAGCCCCACCCTGCATCTCAACGGTAATTTTGCCTATTCCTGTGGAATATCGATCCACGCGGATACCATTTACATCTACTTCATGAGCTTCACCGGTGAGCTGATCGCGCAGGATTCCATAGACCTTGTCGGAAAGGACATGGCGACATCCCTCTCAAAGTTGAGGGACGTCATTGCAAACCTGCGTACGCGTCACGCGCTGACGGAAGAAGACAATCTCGGCATCGGTGTGGGCTTCATGGGCTACAACGTTGGCGGGACCCGCTTCAACGGCCCTCTTCCGTTACATGAATGGTCACTGATTGAGCTCGGACCATTGCTGGCGGATGCCTTTGCCAAACCTGTGTGGGTCCTCAATGCGGGACAAATCGCTGCTGCCGGTGAGGCCATGTTCGGCGTGGGTCGATACGTCCAGAACTTTGCCTATATGTTCATAGGCTACGGCTTCGGTGGCGGCTTGATCAGCAACGGTGAACTGCTGCTTGGCGGCAACGGCAACGCCGGTGAGTTCGCTTGTATTCTCGATCCCACTGAAATCGACAGACGGCCAGCGTTGCAGTATCTCATGAAGCAGCTTGAGGCGAACGGTATCAATGTTCCGACTGTGGACTATTTGCAGCATAATTTTCGCCCGGATTGGCCGGGCGTCAAGGAATGGCTGGATTCCATCACACCGGTATACAACCGGTTGATCAACGCCATCTGGGCAGTATTCGGGCCCCAGGCAATCGTTCTTGGTGGTCAGATCCCGCCGGCACTCGCAAGGATGCTGATCGAACGAACCGAGTCTTATGAAATTCCTCGTTACGGCGTGCCCCATCCACCCGCCAAACTTATTGTGAGCGAAGTGAAAGGCGATGCTGCAGCAATCGGGGCTGCCGCGATCCCGTTCAAGAGACTGGTTTTCTAGGGTTCAAACTGTTGCAGTTCATCTCTCACGGGTGCGCAGTATCCGGTAAGCAACTTTGACGGTTGCCGCCTTAACCTTTCCGGAAACATATTGCCCCGACCGGGACCGTTCTTTCCGCAGCTTTCAACAGCGCGAACGGTGAAAACCTCTGGCGCTCAAGCATTTCGTTGCAACAGCCGCTCAGCAAAGCCATCAGTTTTCAGGCAAGCGTCAGGGAAATTCAGATGCAAAACCCGCGTTCCGTATTCAGGGCGCGCTACTCGCGCCTGGTAACGCGGGCTTCGCGTCCGGAGATCTAGTCTTTTCGCAGATTGTCTGCCGAAATTTGCCCGAGCCAGGTTTCGCTCAGGACATCTTCTTCGTGTTTGAGATAGGCCCGGGCTTCTATGGGATTTTGTCCATCGATCCTGGCATCGAAAACCAAACGCCAGCGCTCCGTTCCAACGACCGGCAATACAAAGGGATTTATTGCCGTTCCTTTCGATAGTTCCACCACGGGTTCGACCTCATCTTCGTTCGTCAGGCCTTCCAGGGACTTGCCCTTGAATTCGATCACGACCTTCATCTGATCCTTCGGACGTGGTTGACCAGGTATGCCGCCTTGGCCAATGCGTGTTGCAAACACTCTGGCCCCCAACTGCGGCAGTGCGTGCCTGTCTCGCCATGTCATGCGATAGGAAAATCGTCTTTCGTCTCCAGCATGTGGCAGATCTTCCGGCATGAAATAGGCGATGATATTGTCGTAAATCTCGTCATCTGTGGGGATCTCTACCAATTGAACGCTCCCTTTTCCGAAAGGTTCAGTGGGTTCAATCCAAACAGAAGGCCGCCGGTGGTAAAATACGCCGTCATCCTGATAATTTTCAAAATCACGGTCGCGCTGTGCGAGACCAAACCCCCTCACGTTGTCTGCCTGGAAAGAAGACGTGCGAACTTCAGAAGGGTTGTTAAGGGGGCGCCAGATTATCTCTCCTGTGTTGCCAATCATCGCCAGACCATCGGTATCGTGTACTTCCGGGCGCCAGTCGCTTCCGTTCAGCCGATTGGATTCCGAGTACCAATACATGCTAGTGAGGGGCGCAATTCCCAGTCGTTCTACGGGCTTGCGAAAAAACAGGCGGTTTTCCACGTCCATGATCTGGCCGTTGCCGTCCTCATTTTTCATCTTCATGCGAAAGGCACCTGAAACCGAAGGACTGTCGAGCAGCGCATAGACCGTGAGACTGCCTTCTTCCGTATCTGACTGTTCGAACCAGAACTCCGTGAAGCTCGGGAACTCCTCGGGTGATGAAAGGCCGGTATTCAGCGCAAGCCCGCGCGCCGATTGCCCGTACTGGCGGGACTGACCGTCCGTCCTGAAATAGGAAGCTCCGAGAAAGGATACCCAATCGGTATTCAGATCCTCTCGCATCACCCGGAAACCTGCAAAGCCGATGTTTTCCGGCAGCTTCTTGGCTGGACTGTCCTGAGGGATGTCGAAATAATCTGGCGAATACAGTATTTCTCGCGCCGTTCCATCCACGACCTCGTGCAGCTTGACGGGGTGTTTGAAAAAGCGGCCCAGGTGAAAAAACTGCAGGGGGACACCGGGTGCGATCTCCAGGGTGGCTGACTTTCGAAACCGGATCTTCCAATGGGCATCGTAGTCGATGGCATCCAAAGTTTCTTCGGCGCGAATCTTCCTGGCTTCAAAGGGTTTGGCCGCAAATTCGCGAGCCCTCTCGATCAGGATCTCAAAACTGAATGGTTGAGGTTTCCCGTGAAGGTTTCCTCGTTCAGTGGCGTGCCCGGAAGCAAGTGGTACAAGGGCAAGGAACAGAAGGGCAATGAACGCAAGTCTACGCATGAAGTTTCCGGCTGCTTATCCGTGGTTGCCCTTGCAAACGAACGGCAAGTGCACACACACGATGTGAAACTTGAAGGTCACCTAAAGCGGAAATCAATCGTAGAAATGCGGCGTGTATTTGGCATGGTGTCCACAACCTGTGATCGCCGCGTTGCCGCTCTGACGGCATGTGTGGTCGTGACGCAATAGCGTTGTAATTGTCTCACCAGTATTTCGCCCCGACAATGATGATCACTGCTTCGTCGAGGTGCCACTTTTGTTTGGGGTCGGCCGGTTCCGGCGAACGCAGTGTGCCAAATGTCGGCCGTAACCCCTTTGCGAGTAGCTTCTGACTGACGATGATACCCCACTCTGCCAGGAAGCCTTCAACATCAGCCGTGTTCGCCGCGAAGCGATGGTAAGCCAAACGGCATAGGCGATGAATGATCTCGGAAAGCGAAAGCCTTTCAGGCGAGGCAGATAGCGTGCATCCTAGCAAGGCGCTACAGCTTCAGCGCCAAGACAACAAGTCGGGGATGCCACTTTGTGTGCTACAAATTTTTTGTCTAATTCGCGGCGATCGAAGCAACGTTTGGTCAGTTTTCAGAATCCATGTCGCTCTGCAGCTGTTCTAGAAACTTGTTAATCTTACCGAGAGAATCTTTCATCTTATCAAGCTCTTGTATAACGCCAGGTTGGAGTATTTCAGACGAAACGAGATTTGCCTGAATATCGCTCAATACAATAGCGATTTGACCGTCGTTTCTAAATTCTTGCTGTATGTCTCTCGCAAGCTGCCCGACGATCTTTTTTGTCACGGTAAGGAACCCCTCAGGCAGATGAAGGCCGGTTACCAGAGAAACGCACTTGATGGTTACAACCAGTATTCGCCCCATTGTGATTTCGATCAGTCTTTTTCCAGGCGACGCCTTTCCGAGCAACATCTTGTCGACGCCGCCAACGCCACGCAAAATCCGGCCCAGACAAAACGCAATATTTTCCGGCTTTGTCACCGTTTCCTCAAGTGCCGAAACGATTTCCTTACCGGCGACCTCCAAGAGTTTCGCGAGCAGAACAGCCCACAATGTCGGGCAACGTTCGTGGATGAATTTAAGCGCTTGAAACGCTGGAGTGGCAGCGTCCCATGCTTCGCCAACAAGCTTCGGATGAGCGCCTGCCCACATGACCAGGACGATTGTCTTGCCTGCAGCTGCGACCAGTGGACCAACGAGGAGCCCTTGGACAAACCCCATCAAAATGACGGTTAATCTTACCAGTGGCTTGGCAACCACCATTCCCTCGATGATACCGTCGAGCAAGACCTCTCTCGCAAAGTCAGCGGTTCGAACTGACCAAAGTGTATCTTCCTGAAGATAGACAATGTGGTCCCAGCCCGTTGCAACGATGAGGCGTCTGGATTTTCCCCAGATGTCGCCCTTGCGGATCGTGAGATACCCCCAAGGGGTTGGAAATGGTGCCATCTCAGGCTGCGGCATGTTGAGCAATTCACGCGCACGACGGCGAGCCTCGGGCCCCGACGCAATCCAGCTGGGTGGATGGTCAATATGGTTCTCCAGCTTTCCTGCCGACAAACGGAAAACCGCTGATCGAAAGAAACCCTGGTGCGATTCAACTTGATCCTTCCCCAGATGCAGAAGGCCTGCATCAATTCTCGCCAGATCATCAGCGATTTGAACAGTGGTTGGATTGATAGTTGTCTTGTTGAGAGTAGGGTCGACCTTCGCCAATGCCTCAAACATGCGTATGGCGGACAAGGCGGAGTTGTAAGCCCGTTTTCCGGCGAGGTCCTCGTTAAACGTCCGGGGACCTGTCGCACTGGTCATTCCAAGGACTGATAAGTTGTAGTCGCCTTGACCCAACGCGCGGACAGCATTCACCATGTAGCGAACGACTTTTTCCCGGATGACTTTGTTGTGCCCTGGAAGAAGCGTCGCCTTGTTCTTGTCGAAAAAAAGAAAAAGGTTCCCCTTTATGACCGCATGGTATTTGTCGCGGCTAGGCTCAATTTCTTCGCTATAATACAGAAAGTCCTTCGCCATGAGCACTGTCCTGTCCGAAAGTCGAACAACACTTGATTTGGCTCGGATGCGCGCCCTGCGAGATTTTGCCTGATTAGGCACAAAAGAGTGTGCGCTCTACAGTCAAACGAAGTTGTCGAGCTTGCAAAGAAATTCGTATATTTTTTCAGAGGCAAGCTTGATCTGATTATACTGCTTCTCACCGATTTAACGCAACGTAAAGTAACGGTTCCTTGCAAGACATTGGGCTAATCAGCTGGAATCTTTTTGATCGAAGAACGCGGCCCTATCGATGGACGCGCGTAAACGCAATTATCGAAGCTGTAGAGCATGACAATAGTTGTCTGGGTGTGATCAGTCTGCCAAGAAACCGCCGCTTTTGGTATTCGATCGGTACAGGCGAGATGACGTAACTGTTCAGGAAGCGATCGCCTGGGCGGACCAGGCTAAATGCCCTGTCACTTTCTACCTCTATGACGCCGACAACGACACTAACAATGTGCACTTCCGATTTACTGAACACCGGTTCCCGTAAGGCCCTGGTGAGCCCGGTTAATGAGAGTTCACGACCTAATGTATCTACCGTTGCATTATGGGTCAGGTACTTCACGGATACGCCGGCGGCGCTTTTGCCCGGCTTTGATGCCCAGCTGAAGCAACCAATGACGAATTGCGGCTATGCAGTACTACCGGAAATCGGCATACGCGGCCGCCACGGCACCGGTGAACTCCATCTCAAGGATCGGCAAAAACCGTGGCAGGCGGGCTGCCTGCGGCTTGAAAAATTGTCTCGTCCCATTTGCGGAGAACGGTTGCCGTGGAAAAGCGTTCCAGCGAGGGCGGGCCGGCATCGCAGAAAGACCTGCGCAGCCCCGGGTCGGTAAGGACCCGAGTGATCGCCGAAACAAGCGCCTCTTTGCTGCCCATCGGCACGAGCAGGCCCGTGGTTCCGTCCTGCACGATCTCACCGGGGCCCCAGGGGCAGTCGACGGAAACAACCGCCATTCCGCTCGACATCGCCTCAAGGACGACATTCGCAAATCCTTCGAAGCGTGAACTCAGGGCAAACACGTCGCCGGGCGATGTCCATTCGCCCGGCACTTGCGTGACACCCGCCAGGCGAACGACTTCCTGCAGCCCGAGGTCGGAAATCTGCTTTTCGAGCGCGGACCGCTCCGGACCTTCGCCATAGATCGTCAACTCCGCATCAGGGACGCGCTCCACGACCTGAGCAAAGCCAGCGATGAGGATATCAAACCCTTTCTGCCGGTCGAGCCGTCCTACCGCAACAACTCTGCGGCCCGCATCAGGGCGCGGCCTGGCGCGCGGCAGCGGCGTGACCGGATTTGGAATAACGATGGTTTTTTTTCGGACGCGGTCGGGTTGTCTTGCGCGCGCGCGCTCAGTCATCACGACGACCCTGGTCGCTGCAAAGGCCGCCATCGGCCGCGTCCAGCGCCAGAAGCGGCTCATTTGCTGAAGATCGAAATTGTTGCGTTCTGATATAATGGTCGGTGTGCCGGTGCCCGCGGTCGCAAGTACTGTTATGACGTTGATCTTGGTCAGAAAGGAGACGACCAAATCCGGTCGGATCCTTGCCAGGCGCCTGCGCAGATCCATTGCCCGTTGTACAGTGACAAAATGCCGGGAATACTGGCCGGTTCGGCTTAGGCCTTCGACCTGAATTTCGGGATTGTAGGAAAAATACGAGGTGGAATCGGTCGCATTGAGGGCGATCACGTGTACATCGTCGCCAGCGGCAAGGCGGTGGTGGGCCAGCAGGTTGACGACTTTTTCCGCACCGCCTGCCCCGAGGCCCGCAAGAACAAACACTACACGCATTACGGATCCTTTCTCGCTACAGAGCTGTGAAGCCGTTCGGCACCGACTGGGTATTCATTTCCGCGCTGTTCATCCAACCATGATCAACGGCGAAACGGACAATCTGCGCACGCGAATGAAGGTTGAGCTTATCGGTCGCCCTGGACTCGTCGGTTTCCACCGACTTGGTGCGGATGTCCGCACGGGCGAGAATTAACGAGCTGTAAAAACAGAATATCCCCCGAGAAATGCACAGTTAAAAGTATAGCGTTGCCACTAATCGTATAGTGGCGTTGATTATCAATCAGGACGTGGCTTGATTTGAGCTCTTTTTTTGTTGTCTAAGCTTGGAGTTTTTCTATTTTCAACAGAACCTTTCGCGTTCTTATCGGTTTCCTTCGGAGCACTTTCCATAATCAAAGTGCAAGAGTTTCCATTAAAAGCACGGTCTTGCGGAGATTGTTACGAGTACCCTTTATGCTCGCAGGTCAGACCATGCGGCTTCCCACCCCCCTGCAGGTCGGTCACCCAGCTTACCACCTGAACTTCTTGCACAGGAGCGAAGAAATAAAATTTAATCAACCATCAGCCCCCATGTTTACGAATACTACACCATGAACGCCGCGCAGGGGAAGCTTTGAATTTCGCAAGTTTTCATGCGAGGCGCGAGGCCTTTTATTAGCAAAGCTTGCTTATGTGCTTAATCAGTAAGGAAGTAATATTTTTTAAAGGTGATGATGTATGCGAATAGTAATGCAATAATACTTCTCATAGCATATTGGGTGAATGCAAGAATTTTCGTCCGATATTACAGTGCCTAGGTCAATTTATCGAGGGTGTTCAATTTCGCAGGCTCTTCCAGCGAGACACGGTTTGATAAGTCAGGTTTTAGAGGTGCTTGGAAGATGTTTTCGCAACTCGTTCATCGAATACAGACCAAGTGTTCTAGGACCTACTTTTTGTATCGAAAAGTGGCTGCAGCCTTGTTCCGACGTCTGGAAAGCATGAAGTCCAGCGTCTTTCCGGACTTGTCGACCGCCCGGTAAAGATAGACCCATTTGCCCTTCACGCGAACGTAGAAGAAGACGGCGAACGGGATCAGGTCCTTCGGGAAATGGAAACCTTTGAAGGAATTAGCCATCGTACGTCTCCAGGACACCGGAAAATCAACGACGCCTCGATACCTCCACATCGCTTCATGTAAAGTTTGCGACAGAACTGGTTCAAGCGCCGGCCCTGACCACAAAGACAATGTCCGGCAGATGTCTCAATCTTTCCGGAGAACATGCTTGGCGAGTGCCTAGGCTCGGCGCAAGTCGACCCGACGCGCGTAGATGTGAAAGACCGGCGCTCCGCCCTCAGCCATCGGGTGATCCTTGATCACTGTCTTGTAGCCGCGGTCTTCAAGCTCCGAGCTGAGGGAGACCAGTTCGTCCTGCCCGCGATGCACTTCAACGACCAGTTGCCGGATCTTCGGCCAGAACGCGGCATCGATCCCGTCGAGCACCGCGCGCTCCTGTCCTTCCGTGTCGATTTTCAAAAGGTCGATCATCTCCACGCCAGTGCGATGAACAACATTTGCCAGGGTATCGACGTCGACCTTGACTGTATCCTTGTGGAACAGCTGTTCGATGAAGGCATCGTCGTCAAGTTTTTCATGGGCGCCCGACCTGTCGATGATCGCGCGGATATCCGCACTGGCGCCCTCTCCGAAAAGTAGATTTCGCAGGCCGTTGGCAAGTATTTCGCCCACCCCTGTGTCCCCCGTCGACAGTGCGGACAATGCCGGATAGTGGGTGAATTCTGCTGTGCCTTGCCGAGCCCCGAGCGCGAGCCTGAAGGCTTCAGCCCGCCCGTTGAGATCGGCCAAATTGCTATGCAGGGCTTCGAAGGTTGCCGGCATCGGTTCGAACGCGAAGATTTGCATGGCCGGACAAAGATCGCGCAGTCTGAGGCTGAAAAGCCCGATGTTGGCACCGACATCGAAACAGATGCCGTCGGCTGGCAGATCCAGTCCGTGCTGCGTCAAATCCTCCGACACGACCTCGTGCCAACCGAAACCGACTTCATACGCGTTCACACAACAGATTTGCCGTCCATCTGGAAGCGTTGTCCTTGCAACACTCATGATCGATCCGCACTCCCCTGCCCCGCCCTGAAACGTTCCTGACGGTCAAGACTATCTAGCACGCACGAATACCCGCCCAAACAGAACGTGCCTCATGGGGCCATTCCTGACGCGGTTGTCCTCAGAAAATAGGAACCACTTCCGAACCTGGACCTCGGGCGAGGGTGTCGAAGGCGGTAGAGTGTTGATTTCCAACGAGAATTGGCTCTGACTCACATTTGCTGCTGTTGGAAGGCTCGCTTTTGCTGGTTCACTGGAGGATCAGCTTATGCGACATCGAATTCCGCGCGCGAGCCTCGCGCCTGACGGCTTTTCAGTAGATGAAGTAAAGGTTGTAGCGGATAGCGTTCAAATCCAGTTGCGGTCGCGCCAACCTTCGGGAACATGTCCGGACTGCGGGAGACTAAGCCGAAGAGTTCAAAGCCGATATGTGCGCCGACCTGCTGATCTTCCGCTTTCCGGTCGGCGTGTACAATTGATAATAGTCGCGCGCCGGTTCTGGTGCGATGCCGTCCTATGCGGTCGGCGCATCTTCTGCGAGCAGTTCGATGGCAGTGTATTGGCTCGCTATGGTCGGCGTACCCAACGGCTGGAAACAATCGTCCACCATCTCGGCCTGGCCCTCGGCGGCAGACCGGCCGCCGCCTTTGCCAACCGCCTCATGATGCCAGCGAGCAACGACACGCTGCTGCGTGTGGTTCGCCGGCGTATTGCCGATCACAGCGATGAACTCACCGTCATAGGTATTGATGACTTTGCCTTTCGACGCGGCCAGACCTACGGCACAATCGTTTGCGACCTGGAACGGCGGAGGCCTGTTACCCTCTTGCTGGATCGGGCGCTGGATGCGTCTCGATCATGGCTTGCCCAACATCAGTCGATATCGATCGTCGCTCGCGACCGGGGTGGCGGCTACGGCGAGGCCATCGCGAAGGCCCTGCCTGATGCGGACCAGGTCGCCGACCGTTGGCATCTGATGGAGAATTCCAGCCGGGCCTTTCTCGACGCTGTCGGCAGGTCTATGCGCCAGATCAGGCAGGCGGTTGTCAGCAATGTCATTGACCCCGAGCTTTTGACGTATGCGGAAAAGTTGCAGTACGAGGGTTATCTGCGCCGCCAGGAAACGAATGAAGCGATCCGGGAGCTGTCGAAAAAGGGCACCCCCATTCGGCAGATCGTGCGGCAAACCGGTCATAGCCGGAAGCTTGTCCGCGACGTATTAAGAGGCCAGCGCCTTGATGTGTTTCGTAAACGGTCCAGCTCGCTCGATAGCTGGCTGCCTTGGCTTAACAGTCGCTGGGACGAAGGGGCTCGAAATGCCTTGGCACTTTGGCGTGAGATGCGGGAGAAGGGCTTTCCAGGGCAAAGTGGCGTCGTCTCACAATGGGCACAGCGCCGGCGGCTGGCAGAGAAAGCTAACCAGAGTGGTCTCGCCCGAACGCCGTCGGCAAGGGTTATCGCTCGATTGATGACTGCCGCACGCGATGATTTGGCGAAGTCCGAGGCAGTCCTGGTGGCGTCGATTGAAATGAGTGTTCCGGAACTGGTGGCCGCGCGCGACGCCATTGGCGACTTCCAATCCATGATCCGTTCGAAGACAGCACGCAGGCTTGATGACTGGCTTGAAACAGCCAAGAACAGCTTAGTCGGATCCTTCGCCAACGGCGTCGAAAAGGATATCGACGCCGTCCGAAACGCCATCATCTCTCCTTGGTCGAATGGACAAACGGAGGGACAGATCACACGCCTGAAGCTCATCAAACGCCAAATGTACGGGCGAGCAAAACTCGATCTATTGCAGGCGCGATTGATTGGCGCATCCTAATAGCTACACGTCAGCAAATGTGCGTCAGAGCTAGTTCTCAGTGAAAAAATCGGGCCTTACCGGGTCAGTTCTCGGTGAAAATCAGCAGGCTAGCAGCCTTCGCGGTCACGGGAAGCCCTTTCAAAACGCCTGCATGCAGGTATGGTCGGCGTGAACACCTTCATGATCGCGCATGCAGAAGCGCCATTTGGAGATGTTGATCATTCCGGCATGGGCCGCGAAGGTGGGCGCGAAGCCATCGAGGACTATCAAAACACCAAACTCTCCCACATCATGGCAGGCTAGCGCATGTTGAGTTTTTCAAATCCGTTGCGAAAGGTATGGGCCGAGGGGCGTGCCGCTGTAAATGGCTGGCTCGCGGTACCTTCGGTCTTGAGCGCCGAGGCCATGGCGGTTGCCGGATGGGACGTACTTACGGTGGACTTGCAGCACGGTACGGCCGATTACGCCGACCTACTGTCCCTCCTCCCGGTAATCGAAAAGTCCGGTGCCGCTTCGTTGGTCCGCGTTCCCTGGGTCGATGAGGCGGCCATCATGCGTGCCCTGGACGCCGGTGCGATGGGGATAATTGCCCCCATGATAGAAACCGCTGCAGATGCGGAACGATTTGTCTCCGCTTGCCTGTATCCGCCGGAAGGCGGCAGGAGTTCGGGACCGGTAAGGGCGCGCCTGGCGTTGGGGGCGGACTATCAGCGTGTCTCCAACAAGGAGGTTGTCACCCTCGCGATGATCGAAACGAAATCCGCGGTTGATGAGCTTGAAGAGATCCTGAAGGTTCCTGGCTTGACGGGTGTCTACATCGGTCCGTCGGATCTCGGGTCCGCGTTCGGACACGGACCGGGATTTGACCGGACTGAACCCGAAGTGGTCGATCTGATCGAACATATCAGAAAAACAGCTGCCTCAGCGGGTCTGGTGTGTTGCCTCCATTGCGGAACACCAGACTATGCACGAGCCGCGGTGGAGCGGGGTATGAACATGGTGACGATTGGCTCGGACGCCCGCTTTGTAGAGGCCGGTGCTCAGGAAGTGGTTTCAAGGTTCCATCTTTCTGAGGTCTGACTGACTTGATAGCCGTTCTTTGACGCAATGAGGAAGTTCGGGTCTGATGACGTAGACGCCCACCGCTGACCGTCCATGGGACGACCAGTCAGGCGTGCAAGAGAGCCTTGCCGCTCTCTCCGTCGAACAGGTGGACATGCTCCGGCTTGATCGCGACGGAAACCGAACGCACGCCGTCTTCAATGCGCACAGGTGCGGCAATCAGAAGACCCGGATCCGTGTCGGTGAGTACGTAGGAGACCGCGCCCGTGCGCTCGATGAGCGATACGGGAAGCGACAGTCCGTTTCCTGCATCCCCCTGCCCGACTGTCAGGTGCTCCGGCCGCAGGCCGACCGTTACCATTTGCCCCGGAGCCTGCTGGTGACCTTCAAAGGCAACCTCCGGCTTCCCGGGAAGATCGAGAACGACCGTCCTGCCTCCGTTTGCAATGACGCCGTCGACGAAATTCATCGCGGGAGATCCGATAAACCCGGCAACGAACCTGTTGACCGGCCTGTCGTAGAGATCGAGAGGAGCGCCTTTTTGCTCGATCACCCCGCTTCTCATGACGACAACCTGATCGGCCATGGTCATCGCCTCGATCTGGTCGTGGGTCACATAGACAGACGTTGCCCCCAGGCGATTATGGAGTTGTCGAATTTCGGAGCGCATGTGCACCCTGAGCGCCGCATCCAGATTGGAAAGCGGTTCGTCGAACAGGAAGGCCTTCGGATTGCGAATGATGGCGCGCCCCATGGCAACGCGCTGGCGCTGCCCACCGGACAGTTGCCGCGGATATCTGTCAAGAAGTTCATCCAGCCCGGTCACGCGGGCAATTTCCTCGACGGCCTTGTCGATTTCGGACTTGGGGCGTCGCCGGAGCCGCATGGAATACGTCAGGTTCTGGCGAACGGTCATGTGCGGATAAAGGGCATAGGACTGGAACACCATTGCCAGGTCCCGCTCCCGGGGTGCCTTCTGGTTGACCGGATCTCCCGCAATACGCATCGTGCCGCTGGTGATTTTCTCCAGCCCTGCGATGGTTCGCAGCAAGGTTGATTTGCCGCATCCGGAGGGTCCGACCAGCGCAACGAACTGACCTTTCGGGATTTCCAGGCAGACATCGCGGAGCGCGTGGTAGGCGCCGTAATATTTCTGGATGTTTTCCAGTTCGATTTGATAGCTCATTTGAGGGCTCCGGAGGTCAGGCCGCTTACGATCTGGCGTTGCAGCAACACAAAAATGATGAGAACCGGTGTCACGTAGATCGCGGAATAGGTCATCACACCGGACCAGTCGGACGTGTTCGGGCCCATGAAGGATTGCAGGCCGACGGTCGCGGGCTGCAGCGCCCGTTGCGTGATCAGGGAACGCGAATACACATACTCACCGAAAGACTGCAGGAAGATGAGTACGGACGTCACCAGGATGCCGTTTCGGGCAAGCGGGACGATGATGGACAGGAAGGCACCAATCCGCGAGTTTCCATCGACCAGCGCTGCCTCTTCCAGCTCTCTCGGCACCTGCAGAAACGTCGCCCGGCACAGCACGATATAGAGCGGCAGCACCTTCGCCGCCTGTGCCAGTATCACCGAAGTCCGTGGCACTTCGTTCAGGCCGACCTGGTTGAAGGCGACGAATATCGGCGTGATCATCAGGGAGGACGGCAGGACCTGCATCATCAGAACGATGAAGAGCACCACGTCCATCCAGTGGTTACGTATGCGAGCAAGCACATAGGCACAACCCGTGCCGCAGATGGCGACGATTATGGTCACTCCTGAAGCAATCAGAAGGGAGTTCCAGAGGTAGGCGTCCATCTTCAGGCGCGTCCAGACTTCGCCAACCGTCCATTGCGGATCTTCCGGCCAGAAGGTCGGCGGATTGGCGAAGATTTCCGTGCCGCTTTTCAGGGCCGTGATGTACATCCAGTAGAGTGGGAAAAGATATACGCTCACCAGACAGAGCGCGATCGCGGTCAAAAGGTATTTTCTCATCATCGCTCGACGCCTTACGCTACTTGTTCATGGCGCGTGGACCGCACGTAGACCGCGGCAACGAGGATCACGAACAGGATCATCAGAACCGAAATCACCGATCCGACCCCGATTTCGTAGTATTGAAACGACAGTTGCCAGCTCCAGTACTGGAAGACATTGGAGGCGTTCGACGGCCCCCCCTGCGTCAGTGCAGCAAACAGGTCAAACTGTTGAAGCGTAAAGATGACACCCAGTGAGATCACAGCCCCCAATTGGGCACGCATCATTGGCAAGGTGATCGTGAAAAACCGCTGGAGGGCATTCGCGCCGTCCATTTCGGCTGCTTCATAGATGTCCTCCGGGATCCCCGCCAGCCCGACCGACAGCAGGATCATGTTGAACGGAACGCCCAGCCAGATGTTGGCGAGAATGACCGAATAGAGAGCGACGTCCGGGTCGGAGAGCCAGAAAATACGTTCACCGGTCAGGCCGAGAGACAAAAGGACATGGTTGAGGACGCCAAAGTCGCCCGCCAGGATCCAGCTCCAGACGGCACCGACGACAAGTGCCGGCATGATCCAGCCCACCAGGAACAGCCCACGCAGCCAGGTACTGCCCGGGAAATTCTGCTGAAAGAACATTGCCAGGGCAAACCCGATGGACAATTGCGCGGCAACGGAGATGCCGACGAATTTCACTGTATTGAGGAAAATCCCCCAGGCCTCGGGCCGGGACAGAACATCGGTGTAGTTATCGAGACCAACATAGGGCCTGTCGAAAGACCCGAGAGAAAACAGGTCCACTTCCTGGAACGACATGACGAGGTTGTAGACGAGTGGAAATCCTGAAAACAGGACCAGGTACCCAAGCGCCAGCGTCACGAGAATTGTGTCGAAGCCGGCTCCGTCCCGGAGCGGTCTGGTAAAGGTGAGCATCCGTCTCCTCCTCAATGGCGGATGAAAAGGGTGTGCGCTCCCGTCCGACAGGACGGCTCGCGAGCACACACCCCAAGGCAGGGCGAACATCGCAAACCCCGCCTGAACAGACCCTACTTCAGGACCTTGTCGATGCTGGTCTGCGCGGTCGCAAGGGCATCTTCGGGCGTTTCCTGACCGGTCAGTGTCGACTGAATCGCGGTCTGAATCGCCTTGCTGATGCGCGGCCACTGCGGATGAGGTCCGCGGTTGCGGGCATATTTCATCGATTCTTCGAAGACCGCATAGATTTCAGGATACTTGGGATCCTTGACCTCGACCTTGGATGCCGGCAGGTAGCCGAATTCGTTCCAGACCCGGTCCATGTTGTCATAGAGGAATTCAAGGAACAGGAAGGCCTCGTCCGGGTTGTCGGTACTGGCCAGGATGACGTTGTCGCCCTCGCCGAGCGCCGAGGCGCGGTCCGCTCCTTCTTCCGGCGCGGGCAGCAGAGCGGCCCTGAATTCGAACTTGGCTTCCGAGCTCATCCGGGGCAATTCCCAGGGACCCGAAATCGACATGGCCGCAGTGCCGGCGTTGAAAGTGCCTGTGCTGTCCCACTGGCCGCGGATCAAAGTGTCCGGCGAGGCCAGGCCCTCGTCGAGAATTTTCTTCCAAAGTGAGAGCGCTCGTACGGCACCTTCCGTATCGACATTGTCGTAATCGCCGCCGGTCATCTGCAACCAGGGCAGGAACTGGAAGGTACCTTCTTCGGTCGCAACCGCTGAAAATGCGAGGCCGTAGACATTGTCCTCGGGCTTGGTCAGCACCTTGGCAGCTTCATATAGCTCGTCCCAGGTTTTTGGAGGATTGTCCGGATCGAGGCCGGCCGCGCGGTACATGTCGGCATTGTAGTAGAGCGCGATGGTGTTCGCTCCACGCGGAATGCCGTAGATACCGCCCTCGAAGCTGACCGATGACAACGGCCCGGGGAAGATGTCTTCGGCATTCACGATATCGGACTGCTCGATATAGGGTTTTAGGTCGAGCAAAAGTCCGCGAGAAGCGAACAGTGCCACTTCCGGATTGTCGATGTAGGTGATGTCGGGGGCATCGCCTGTCGCCACGCCGCGTGCAAGGTCGTTGACCATGTCCTCGAACTGGACGGTTCGCACGTTGATCTTGATGTCGGGATGCGTGGCCATGAACTCGTCGGCCATGACGTAGTGATACTCTCCCGGGTCGTCGATGGTCCAAAGATCCAGTTCGACCGGATCGGCGATGGCGGATGAAGCCATCGCGATCAGCCCGGATGTTGCCAATGCTATTGATTTCAAGTCCATGTTGGGTCTCCTCCCTGTATGCGACATGAATGACGGACGGCGTTTCCCTAGGTCAGTGAGGGGTCGCCGCCTTCGTATTTGCCGGTGCCCGGTATGAAGGCGCCGCCCCGGCAGGTTTTCAGATGGTTGAGTGCATGCACCTGGCCGGTCATTTCCAGCTCGTCACGGTAGACAGGGTCGTGCCAGCCTTCGATGTCGATGGAGCCTGAATAGCCGGCAAGGCGCAGTTCGCTGATGACGTCCGTCCAGTTGCTGTCGCCGAAACCGGGTGTGCGCATGAAGACGAACGGATGTTTTCCGAAGATGCCGTGTTCGCGGATGACATCATGGCGGACGGTGGCGTCCTTGCCGTGCACATGAAAGATCTTGTCGGCCCACTTGCGGATCTGCGGCAGCGGATCGATCAGATAGACAAGTTGGTGGCACGGTTCCCATTCCAGGCCAAGGTTGTCGTCCGTTGTTTCGTTGAACATCAGCTCCCAGGCATCCGGATTATGGGCGATGTTCCAGTCTCCGCTCTGCCAGTTGCCGTCCATGGCGCAATTTTCGAAGGCGATCCTGACGCCCTTGTCGGCGGCGCGTTTTGCAAGCTCCGACCAGACTTCACGGTATCTTGTCAGGCTCTCTTCAAGGGGTTTGCCGCGAACGCGGCCTGTAAACCCTGCGACGCAATTTGCACCGAAATGATGGGCGTTATCGATGCAGTCCTTCCAGCCCTGAAGGGTATCCCGATCCAGCGGCTGGTCTTCCAGCGGGTTGCCGAACATGCCGAGGGTTGAGATCGTGATATCTCTGTCGCCGATCGCCTCGACACAGCGTTTGCCAAGCTCCGCCAGATCCTGCCCGTTGGTCGTCTGCCAGAAGAAAGGTTCGAAACTTTCGAACCCAAGATCCGCGATCTCATCGATCCGTTTCGCAGCTTCCCCTCCTGTTGCGGCGATCATGGTTCCGATCCGGATCGATTTTGCGGGATTGCTCATGAATGAATGTCCTTGGGTCAGATATCTATCTCGATGAAACGCTCTTCCTCGGCGCTTCGGATTGCAGCAAATGTCATGGCGAGCGAGCGGATGTTGTCGGCCGAATCCGTAAGAGCGGCCCGGCCGGTGTCGCGCGCATCCAGAAAATCGGCGATCACCCCCGCGTGGCCCGTGACCTCCAGGGCTGCCGGCAGGTCTGGCACCTGGACCTCTTCCAGCGGACAAAGGAAGCCCTCGGAAGATTTGACGACCTCGGCCCGGAAGCCTTCGTTGCCGTCCCACAGCAGTGTCCCGCGTGATCCGACGATCCGCCAGGAGGCTTCCCAGTCCGTTCGCGCACCTTCCGCGCACCACGACCCGCGATAGGTCATTGTCACGTCGTCATGACAGTCGAAGATTGCGGCTGCACTCGCCCCGTGGCGGTACCAGGAATGAGGCGGATTGCTTTCGTGGCAAAAGACACGGCGCGGCTCCAGCCCGGCGACGAAACGGGCCGCGTCAAAGGTATGGATCGCCATATCGTGCAACAGCACGTGGTCCATTTCCTCCCGGAACCCGCCGAAATGCGGCGCGATGAAAAAGTCGCAATGGACTTCAGCCACGCGACCGATGCCGCCTTCGTCCAGAAATTGCTTTGCCCGCCGAATGCCGGGCAGAAATCTTCGGTTCTGGATGACGGCATGTAACCTGCCCTCCCCCCGGCGCACGTTCAGGAGTGCTTTCGCCTCTGCCAGCGAATTGGCCATGGGTTTTTCGGAAAGTACGTCGCAGCCGGCTGCAAAGCCCCGGGTCACCACCTCGTTGCGAGCGGACGGCACAACGATGTCAAACAGGAGGTCGGGCTTCAGCTTTGCAAGCAGTTCGGTCAGATCGTTTCCGGTTTCTGCATTTTCGAACCCGGAGGTCTGAGCGCGTTTTTGCGCTAGCTCGGCGTCCAGATCGACGAAACCGATGATTTCGACACGCTTGCCGGAAGAGTTGATGTCCTGAAGTGCGCGCAGCCAGCCCTCGGCCATGGCTCCGCACCCCACCATAATGGCGGTCTGCATATGGTTTCCTCCCATCGGGCGACGGTTGTGACCTTTCGTCGTTCCGTGCTCCGTAAACGTTTACGACGCTAGATTATGAAGGAACTTTGTGTCAAGAAGTTTCGTAAACGTTTTCGGTAACTGCATCTGGAGCCCGTGTCCTTGAACATAAAAGACCTCGCGCAACATCTTGGGATATCAATCGGAACAGTTTCGCGAGCGCTGAACGACAAACCGGATGTGAATGCCAAAACCCGTGAGCGGGTGCTCAATGCGGCCGTCGAACTCGGCTACAGTGCAAACGCTTCGGGGCGCTCCTTGCGCCGTGGAACCACCCAAACGATCGCCTTCATGCTGGAGACCGGCAAATCTGAACTGAGAAGCGGCGACAATTTCTTCATGCGGGTGATCGATGCCATGCAGGCGGAACTCGATAGCGAAGGCTACGATCTCATCATCCTGCCCTGCCACTCCGCCAACGATCCGACCGAGTTTCTGAAACGTGTCATTGCGCGCGGAACGGCGGACGCCATCGTGGTCACCGCGACCATGACGACAGATCCCCGTATCGAGTTCCTGCTCAAATCAAGGCTCCCGTTTCTCACGCTCGGGCGGTCGCGTTTGGAGAACGAGCATCCCTGGATCGATCTCGATTTCGAGGGCTTTGTCGACCAGACAATCCGCAAGCTGGTGGACCTCAGCCACAAGCGCATCGCGATCACCGTGCCGCCTGCCCGATCCAATATCGCCAGCCTGCTGCGCGGAGCCTATCAGGCTGCAATTGCCGCGACAGGCCTGGAGTTCGATCCCGGCCTGATTTTCGAGTGCGAGGTCAGCGAATCCGGCGGCAAGCAGGTTACACGCCAGATCCTTGACATGCCCGACCGCGCAACTGCGTTGCTGCTGAACTACGAGCTGATGGCTTTTGGGGTATATTCCGCCTTGCACGAAGCCGGACTGGCTCCCGGCAAGGACCTCTCGGTCGCAACACTCCGTCGGAGCAAGCTTCTTCGTTTCCTGAACCCACCGGTGACCGCATTCGAGATCGATCTGGAACAACTCGGACGAACGATCGCCCGGGAAGTGCTGCACGTGCTGCGCGACGACAGTCACAAAACCAGAATTGTCTGGCCCGCCACCATGCTTGTAACCGAGAGTTTTGCGCCACCCGTTGGTGGGTAGCCTCAGAAGGTTTCATGTGGCCTTGAGCTGGATTGCGCGCTCGAACGCATGGGCCGGCGCAGGTTCGCTGATTTCAGAGCTACATTCTCTCCCAGCACCCAGCACCCAGCACCCAGCACCCAGCACCCAGCACCCAGCACCCAGCACCCAGCACCCAGCACCCCGGCAGAAGGCCCCTCCCCTCCTCTGCGGGCAATGGTCTGGACCAATACGTCGCCGTTTTAACGACCCACGTCGCGCGAAAGATGAGGCTTCTGATGGATGTCGGCGACAGGAAATTTTGCGCATATGAACAAAGGCGCCGCCTATCCAGCACCGCTCGGAGTGTTGTTCCGTGGGCTGGGGCCAGGCTAAAGCTCCTTTGACCGGGATACTTGGCAGCGTTACCTCTGCCTGTGCCATTGTTTGGTCTACCCACAACAGGGCATTGGGTTCTACACAAACTCCCCTGCATGCAGTCAGCAAACAGGCCGCACTGTCCCCCTCCCCGCGCATCTTTTGGCCCCTGCCCTCGCCAATCGCTTCCGTCACTGGGCGCCACTAGTGGCATCGTTGCCCGTGGCTTCAACGCCCAGAGGAACATCTAGGCTCGGCCCGACACGATGAAGGTTTACGTTTGATCCAGGCTAACGGCGCAACCAGGTGCTAGGTCGACGGGGCTTGCCACACGCGTCCAAAATAGTAGCTGGAAGTTCTGGTGAGCATGATGGCTTTTGCGACAAGTCAGCACTTTCCACGTCGAAGGGCAGGGTGACGCAATACGCCAAATTCGCGCTCCAGTTCCATATCATCCATACAGATCGTTACGGGTAACCAGCCGTCACTCTGAAAATTCTGTAACGTGGGATCAACGCATATAGCAATTGCTATAAATCAGGGCGAGTAGAGTTTGCGGAAGGTCGCAACACTCCGCTGTGCGTGCAGCTCAGGGCGATATAGCAATTGCTATATTTGAACCGGCCAGCTGCCCTTGGGGCATGAAAATGAGACTTCTAAACGGGGTCACATATGCGCTTCAGAAGCAAGGCCGAAAGGGCGTGTCAGTGTTTACCCTTTGCTCTGTCTGTATGAGGAGCGCATCAAATATGAAGGTGTTGTCGTGATTAGCGCCCTAAGCCGACGGCAGACGATAAACGGAGACTCATCAGAACTGCTAGCATAAACGACAAAGAGCGGCTCAAGCAGAACTCGGCGTCTCTATAAGACAGAGCGGAAATCCCGCTACGAATTTACCCGTAACTGGTGGGCGCCTAGCTCGCTCGAAGGGGTTCGAACGGCGCTCTTCACCACTGGCAACGATGAAGCTAGCCTGCGCCGGCGAAGAAGGGCAGGGGACTTAGCAAGCTTTGGAACAGGTCGGGAGAGGCCTGGGCATCTTTCAGGCAGTTGGTCCAATTCTCTGACGGCAATTCAAGACGCATTATTTCCGCCACATCAAGCAACGCGCAACAGCCGGTGACGACACTCAAACACTTAAGACAAACTTTCAATCTGCTGGTCAATTCCTGAACCGCGGGCCATACCTTGAGGCGGCTATAATCATCAGCCTCTGGATGATGCCGACGTCCGATCAAATGCCTCTCCCTCGGCACCTTCTCGCCATCGAAGAGACAAAGGAGGCAACACCAGGCGGGCACACTAAAGGCAGGCAGCTGGGCTGCACACTGCGCGCCTTATTGGCGTTGGCGCCAGCACAAATTGGCTCATTTCAGCCTTCTGCCTTTCACCTTGCCAGCTCTGTCACTGTGATCCACTGCCCCGTGCGTCCAAAGATGATCCAATACCTGAACAGGTCGCGAGCAACGCGCGAAACCTTCGCCACCCCTTCACTCAAGGCTCAAGGCTCAAGGCCGAATGCCTGATCTTACCCCAGCATTCTGGCTGACCGCCTTCTGCTGCGCCCGGCATCACTGTAGTAGCTGGAGGCCTGGGCGAGGGAGCGGTGCCGCGACTGCAGCATGGCATCCTGGATTGGAATGTCCCTGTTGGCAGCTTCCGTCAGAAAGCCGGAGCGCAAGCCATGGGCGGAAAAATCCTGCGGATCGAGCCCTGCAAGCGCACAGCGTTTCTTGACGATGGCGTTGACGGATTGCGGGGTGAGGGCGCGGGTTTTCAGGTTACCCCATTGATCGATCGCCCGGAAAACGGCCCCGTCCGTAATCTGTGATGCGTCCAGCCATTTCTTCAGTGCGTCGACCGTCCGGCCGATCAGAAGCACCGTATTGTCGTCCGAAGACTCTTCCGTCTTGGTACGCCCCAGCCGTAAGCTGGCGGCAGGCAGTAGTTCGCTGTCCGGATCGCTCGGATCCAAAGGCAAAAATTCTTCCCAGGTAATCTGGCCGACCCGCAACCCGGACAATTCAGAACGCCGACGGCCACCGGAGGCAAACCCGACGAGCAACACCGCCCGGTCCCGGATATCTGTCAGGTTCGGTCCGCACATGTCGTCGCCCTCACAGGTCCGAAGCAACACCTCCAGACAATCGGCCGTGATGGCCTTGCGGCTTTTTCTGGTCCTTGGCCGATCCGCAACACGAACGGCCAGACGCATGGCGGAGCGCACCTCTGCCGCCGAAAACGGTCCCGTCAGACCACGCCAGCGGTGCAAGGTCGACCAGGATGCCAACCGCCGCTGCACGGTCGCCGGCGCATGCGGGGGCCGAAGGTTTTCTGACTTTTTTTGAGTTCTAAGGAGCTTCTGTGCCACCAGAGCCCGCGCCACGTGGTCAGGCATCCCGTGATCGGGATCAGACATTTTCTTGTCCGGATCCCACAGGTGATGGGCGATGAATTTCAGGATCAGGGGAACAGGTGCCGGCCAGGGCAGGGGGCTTCCGGTTGCCACCAGACACCAGCCTTCCAGATAGGAAAAATCGGAGGTCAGGGCCCTCAGGGAATTTTCGCCCATGCCTTCCCTGGCAATGTGGCGCAGGGTGTCGATATCTTCATCGGTCAGAAGCCGGGCAAGCTGCTCCGCCCGATCCGGACCTGCAAGGGCGGGCAGGATGGCAGCCAGAATGTCGAGGTTTTCCACTTTCTGGCTCACAGCCTGATCGGACGCCTCGTCGTGTGCGGGCCGCGAACTGAAAAAAGGGGCGGGAAGGGGGCTTTCGGGCATGGGCTGACAGGCTTTGCTGGTCGGGTAAGGGCCCCCGATTTTTACCATGATACCGTTGAAATGTCTAACTATCGATAAGCTTTAATTATCAACAGTAAGAAACGCTTTCTGACGGACATACATGTAATGATCTTTTTTTGCTTGTTTGTTATCGTTAATGAATTATTATTATCCGATGTCAACGACTTACAACCTTCGCAAGTCACTGAGTTCACTGGACTGGGCGATATTGGCCGAACCGCTTGACCGCGCCAGCCGGTCCCTGACCAGAGCCGACGAGAGATTGCGACGGACACCAGCGCTGGAAGACGGCGTGCGCAGCCGGTCTCACCTGTTTGACACCTGTGCCTCCATGGCCCTCGATGGAGACCTTGTTCATCTGGAAGACCTTGTCCTGCACGACGCCGGCACCGACAGACGCGCACCCACCCACGAGTTGACCCGGGCCGCCAGGTTCCTGGCCCTCCGCAGACGGGTCGACCGGCAAGCCCCGGACACTGTCTTGAGCCGCGATGGTCTTCTGGCACTTGTGGGTCGGGCGTCAGATGACACCGAGTTCGAGACAACGACAATCCGAAGCTCAGGGGAGGGGAGGGGACGTGCCGCCTCAGCCTCGGTGCAACAGGACACTGCCGACAGCGAAAAAACTCTCTTTGCCGAGATCGACGCCGTTTTGGAACGCTCCAGACATCTGGCGCAGGGAACCGTCCCGGAAAGACCTGTCTCGTCCCGCCAATCCGGAGACATACCTTCCGCGCACATCTCTCGGTTTTCCGAACGGGGTGACCGCCTGGACGACTGGCTCACTGTCAAAGAGGAAACTGAAGCCCTGAAATTGCCGCCGGTTCTGGCGGCGGCGATTTTGCTTGATGCATGGCAGGTGCTGCAGCCACTGGACGGATGGCCGGAACTTGGCCGCCTGCTGTCGGCGGTCTTCCTGAAAACCCAGGTGACCACGTCTCATTTGCCGAGCCTGTCAGCGGGATTGCGAAAGTCGCCCTTTCGCTGGCGCCGCAAGGACACGTTCCAAGTGCGTATTTCCGGCTTCCTGTCCGGTTTTGAAAAAGCCGCCCAGGAAACCATGGATCAGCTGGACCGGCTCTCGATTGCCCAGGAGCAATTGGCTCGCCATTGCCAGTCTTGCCGGAGCCACTCAAGGCTGCCGGAGTTTGCCCGGATGTTCCTGTCCCGGCCCCTGGTGACCATACCCATGGCCCGCCAGGACCTCGGCGTCACCGCCGCCGCCGTCGACCGCATGATCCGCCAACTCGGCCCCGCGCTCCCCCGCGAGCTTACAGGCCGAGACAGATACAGAGCCTGGGGTATTTTATGACGTTTGCCTGAGTGATCTGTCTGGGGAAAATCCCATGGAACAGGGGTCAGGGGTCAGGTACAACGCCACAGCCTCATTCCGGACGATAACCGCGCTTGTGTTTTTGTGCCGCCAGCTTCTGCTGATGGACCAGAGCCGATGACACATCTGCAAACAGATCAAGCCGCGTTCGACCCCAGGTGCCCAGGCGTCCCCATGTCCGGCGAACGGCAAATCCGCCGAACAGGGTGGGCTCGACCGACAGGTGGTAGAACCGGTTCATGTTCCGGCCGGGGTCCACGCGTTTGAGGAGAAGGAGATCGTCATCTGGTTCCATGACCGCAGTGTCGAAGATCTCCGAACAGCGGTCCAATGAATGATTGGAATCGATGCGAAGGAACGGATTCAAATGGATGATAAGTGGCTGGGAAGAACAGCACCAAAGGCGGAGGCTTCTCAGCCAGATTCGGACGACGTCCAACATGCTTTGATTTGGCCAAGGGTGACACCGCGACACCTGAGACGAGCTCACAAAAACCCGACAACGTTGCTCGAAACAACCTCTATCAACCAAGAAGTGCACTTAAGAACTTGTCAAAAGTGACCAGGGTGTTAACTATAGCCGCGCAACCAGAAAGAGGCGTCAGGTTGCGACTATAACAAATCAGGAGCAAAGCTTCTGATCGGGGAGACAACGCGTAACGCGTTGGTTAGGGGCATTCAAGTGAGGGAAGAAGATACTCTTTCCGCGCACGGTGAGCGTTACTTGGACAATCGGCAAGGCATCGCCTCCAAGCAACAGCCTGATGGTCGTATGAGCGAGGCCGCGAACGCTGGTGATATCATTCAACAGCGAACTGGCATCAAACTCCGACTAGCGGACGGCTCAGAAACCGATTGCCGCGCCGGCATCCATCTCGCGCGCGAAGCGCATCTCAGGACGATCTTTCGCGATATTCCGTTCTCCGAAACCAAGGCCCGGGCGATCTTTAACAAGGCCATGTCCGAGCCGGAACGTTTCGGGCTAATCTATGCTGTGCTGGGGGTGGACGAGCCGCTGGCCGAGGATGGTCTCTTCGGCTTTGCTTCGGTGCAAGTGGGCGAGCATTTTCTGGGCACTGGTGCGCTAATCGCGACGGTGCAGACATTGAACTTATCCCAAAAGCTTACTGGCACGTTGCTCGAAGGCAAGGTCGCGCTGCGCCTCGTTCAAGCGGTGCGCCACTGGGCTGCGACTAGAAGCTGCTCTCATTTGATGGTTCATGTCACCAATGGCGAGAACGCGGAAGACGCCGACAGATTTTTCCGGCGCTGCGGGATGGTGACGGTTGGTGGGAATTATATTCTGAGCAGTAAAGAAAAGTAAAATGAAACATATTACAGTTGGAAAAAAAGAATTTTTTACTTTCCTAGCGAGTTGTATAGTTTTTTTTATGTTTAAAATATTTGGCGTAGAGTCGAAATATTTAGACAAGGCGCAGATATTCATAATTATATTGGCCATTTTCTTTGCGGCGGTATTTCTTATTCGTTTCTTGCGCGGAGAAAAAATGATGTGACATTATTTAAATTAAAAAAAGCAAAATGAAATATAGGGCTGGAGATATTTAATAATGAAAGATGGGATACTTCAACGAGAGTCTAGTGGCGGCATTCAATATTATAATCTTACTAACGGTCGCTCATATTTTATCAATCCCGAAGAGAACAAACCTCTTGACCTTGGCTTAAGGGGGAAATTTCAATCAGCCTTGTTGCACAGATCGACGATAGCCCGGAACGCGGCCAACCCGAGACGGATTTCAGGCGGTGCGTTCAAAAATGGGGCGGCCAAGTCGGGTCATTCGGTTAAGAATGCCGGCGCCAATTTTAGCCTCAGCTTTCTGGTTTTCGAAGCGTCGAGCCTTTAGCTTCGGCCCAATGACGGTCTTCCAGCGACCCATGAGAGTCTCAACCCGGCTGCGCTGATTGTAGGCTGATTTCTTCTGCCAAGCCATCCGCCCACGGGCTGAGATGTCGGCAATATGGCGATCACGAACGGTTGGATACAGCAGCGCATTTGGACTGAAGGCCGCGTTTTTCGGTGGTGGGATCATGACTTCGACCGTCGATCCAAACCGAGCGGCCAGCAGGTCAGACGTTGGGTCCCCGTCATATGCTCCATCCGCGAAGAACCGAGAGACCGGGCCGTTGACTTGATCCAAAAGAACGGGAAGCGCAGTCGGGTCGCCGACGTCATCTTGGGTAAGATCCGAGCAGACGATTTCGCCGCTGGCAAGATCAAGACCGAGGTGCAATTTCCGCCAAGAGCGCCGTTTTCGCTTGGTTTTATGCTTCTGCTCAAGCCATTCGCCCTCGCCGAAGATCTTCAGGCCGGTGCTGTCCACTGCCAAATGGACTGGCGCTCGGCTGCTGATCCTTGGTTGTGTAGGCAATTTCAAGCCGCTGCTCCGCCGCGACAAAGTAGAGAAATCTGGCACCTTGATTTCCACGCCGAAGAGCCCCGCAATGGAACGCATTAAACCTTGCGTTTGCCGCAGCGGCTGGCGGAACACCATGCCCAGGGTCAGGCACATCTCGATCGCCAGATCCGAATATTTGCGCTGACCACCACGGGTCACACGCCGCGGCGCAACCCATGACCTAATAGCATCCTCACTCATCCAAATCGTCAGATCACCGCGCTGCCGCAGGCCTTCGTTGTACTCAGACCAGTTGGTCACCCGATACTTTTGCTTCGGGATCTTGTCACGATGAGCGGCGTTAAATTTGTGCGGCATTGACAGCATCCTGAATAGAACAGAACGCCTCGATATCAGCCGTCCGGCGATCCCTGCAACAACGCCCTTGACATGAGTTTAATCGCCTTTGCAAACGGTATTCAGGTAAAAATTAAGTTTTTCTTCTACGATTTCTTCACTTCCTAAGTACAGTCGAATATTAGCCCCTCCGGGATCAACCCGAAAATATTTGCGCCCATTGCATTGGAAATTAGCTGTTTTTGTAAATAGCTTATCCTCGGAGGGGCACAAAATTCCAAAGTCATCATCTTTTCCCTTAGAAAATAAGTCTAGATTTTCAATTTTTTTCCTAGTTTCTCTGCTTGGATTTAAGCTGATCGATGATGAGTGGCTGTTTTCGATCACCTTTATTGCTTCAAATTCACGCAAGCAAATTTCTTTTTTTATTATTTCTGTGTTTTCTGGATAGTAACAATTGTCATTCTTACTTATTATTTCGATTCGACATCCATCGACAGTCACTTGTAATTCTTCGTCGCCATAGCGAAATATTGTACCTTCAAGTAATTGAGATAATTCCTTTTCGTAATTTTCGCTTGCTTTCGATGGTTTTTCTAGAAAAATTGTGGTTACTAAGATAGTGCAGACGTATAAAACAACAAACTTGATTATATTAATTTTCAGATAATTACCTACATAAAAGAGTAAAAATTGAATATTTCGCGGGTGAAGATCTTTCATTCTGCCACTCTTATTTTGTTTTGCTTCTCGCTTTTCATCGAGCTGCTCAGGGTGAACAACAATAATTACCACCTACCGTCACAATCCCGCAGCGCCGGAAGAACTTATCCGCGTCCTCCGCGTTCTCACCATTGGTGACATGCACCATCAGATGGGCGCAGCTGCGCGTCTTAGCCCAGTGGCGCACCGCTTGAACGAGGCGTAGCGCGACCTTGCCACCAAGTAGCGTTCCGGGCTATCGTCGATCTGTGCAACAAGGCTCTGCGGCATCGTCTTTCACTTCGCTCACAATGAGTTTGGCAGGTGGATGGAGCACGCCGCAACGAGGAATTTCGGAAGACTCAGTTCGTTCGATCAGGACCCTTACGAGGGTTCTGTCACAAAATTTAAGGGTGACGAGTAGCGGTCTTTGCAATTCCTCGATTAGGAAGCAAAATTCGCACTTGCCGTTTCGAAAGCGGGAGCGAACATGACAAGGCATCCGGTCGATAGGCTCACTACAGCATTTCGTGTCGATCTTCTCAGTTGCCCGAAACTGCTTTGTTCCATTCCAGACCAACCGCTCCGCAGCACAAACTCGAAATCATCGGCGTCAGGCCATGGCCGAGTAGGGAGCCGCGAGCGCACGCATGTCTGAGGGGCATGGTGCCGTCTAAACACGGTCAAATTTCAAACAACCTGACATTACCCATTGCGCTACTGGTTCTGTCGCGAACTTTTCATGAACCGATTTGGAGGTATTGATGTGTCGTTGATTTTCCGGTGTTCTGGAGACGTGCGAAGGCCATTTCCTTCAAAGGCGCTCATTTCCCCAAGGACGTGAACTGTTCGTTGTCTGATTTGGGAAACACAAAGACATCTGCACGTCGCCGGAAATTATTGCGACAGAACCTTTCTCACATCCCTGCTAAAAGGGAATGCTGAGCCTGAGAGAGCCGCTGTTAGTGGCCATTTTTTCCGAGAAGCGGCCGTTGTACTCAAGCCGCAGGTCGACCCCTTCGATGGACGTGAGCTGCAGGCCGGCGCCAATGGTGGCAAACAGGTCTTCATGCTCGACAGATGTCTTGAAAGACCCCGTTCCCCCGGAACGGTTGGTGAAGCGGGCATCGGTTTGCCACTCGTTGCTGGACAGAAACGAGACGCCGAGTTTGCCGTAAACCCTCAGGTCCTTGCCATCCTTGTAGCGCAGACGGCTGCCGAACTCGACGGAAGGCGTTGCGGCGAAATTCCAATGGCCTGTGGAGTCGAATTCCAGCCCGTAGTCACCGCTTTCCCGGTAGTTGCCGACCCTGGAATAGATCGCGTCAAAGTCGATGTAGGGTTTGACGTAGACGTTTGTTGCCGCAAATGTGCGGGCGATCCGCGCCCTGATGGAGCCTGCCAGCACGTCGGGCGAGCTTGAGATGGTTTCGTTTAGGTCTGAAATCGACAGGTTGCGGTCGAAGCGCGTGCTGCCATAGCTGCCGGCGGCGGCGGCAGAAAGGGTCCACGCCCCCATCTCCCGTTTCAGGCTTGCCCCGAGATATCCCGACTTGCCGTCTCCCTTGACGGTTCCGGAGGCCTGGGAAATCCAGGTCTGCTGAAAGGCCGCGGCACCGCCGAGGAACCAGCCGGGGGCTATTTCCCGTTGCCCGCCGAGCTGATAGGTCAGCGCGTCGGCGTTATAGCTCGGCGAATTGCCGATCGCCGCGCGGTGGCCAGTGCCACCGGTTGCCCGTGCCCAGCCACAGGAGCCCTCTGTTATGCCCGCGCCATCACCTTCGAAGACGGGGCAGCTCATCAGGCTGTCGCCGAAGGACAACATTTCGAATGTCTGTTCAACGACGGCTGCGAGCCCGGTGCGCGGCAGAAGCTGGTTCAGGGTGTCCGCGTAGTCTCCGGACTGATTGTCGACCTCGTCGGCAATGGCCCCGAACAACGTGCCGAAGATGTTGTTGCCGCCGCGATCCCAGATATCCTGAAGATTCTCGGCAACTGCCTTCTGATCCCGTTTGAGCTTCACCTTGCCGTTGGGCGTAAAGTCGGCGCCGGTTACCTGGAAATAATAGTCGGAGCCTTCCGGACTGAACAGGTAATCGAAGATGAGTGAGTCCTGCGGGGTGAGGGTGCCTGTAACAGACCCGCCGACCGACAGAACCTTCGTTTTCCTGTCCGGAAGAATGCTGATGGTCTTGAGACCGAGTGTTCCTGCTAGCGTTGCGTCGCCGCGCACTTCCAGCCAATCGGAATCGGTGTTGTTCAGGTCGATGTCCGCGACCAGAAAACCCTGCGCGCTTTGCGTGAAGTTGCCCGTAATCACGGTCTTGCCGGGGTCGCGTGCGCGGCCCAAAACGAAACGGCCGTTGTTGACCACATTTGCATCATACAGATAGCCATCAGCAAGGGTGTTGGGGGAATTGTTGGTGACCGTCCCGGCGCTGCCGCCGTCGGCATTGGTGAGGACGACATCCCCGTAAAGGGATGCAGTGTCGTTGACGGTCACGTCAAGGATTGCCCCGTCCGCCGTCGTGCCCGTGCCGGTGTACCAGACCGCATAGGAGCCGGTGTCGTCAGTGCCGTTGCGCGATGCGCCTGACTGGACAATCGCAGTGTCGTTCAGAACGAGCGTGTTGTTGAGCCCGTTGGCGACCCTGATGGCAGCCGCGTCCGTATCCGTGCCCCCCTGAACGTTGCCTTGTCCGTCAACCGTGATCTCGATTGTGCCGTTGCCGTCTGCGCCCTGGCTTTGCGCAAAGACGCCTGACGATTGAGATCCGGTGGCAGAGACCTGACTTGCGATTTCCAGATCGATAGCGCCTGCGGTTCCAGTGCTGTCCGTTGACATGAGGCCAGCCACGCCGCCGGTGCCGGTTCCAGAAATACCGCCACCGCCGCCGATGGACTGAGCGATAATACCGATGGACTCGTCACCCGTGACGGTGATCGGCGCATCGATATCCAGTGTGATCTGCCCGCCGTTGCCGCTGGCGCCGCCTGAGGTCAGGTTCGCGGTGGCGTTGGTCATCGAACCGCCGGTCGCATCGCCCGCCAAACCGCCGCCGCCACCGATGGATTGTGCCACCAGGCCGAAAGCGCCGTCGCCGCTGGTCTGGATACCGGCGCCTCCGGTTAGCTGGAAGGTCACCGTATCGCCATTGCCAGCCGCCCCGCCCGTGCCGCCGAGGGCCAGATCAAGCCCGCCTTCGACGCTGCCGGTGACACCATACCCGCCGCCGCCGCCAATGGACTGGAGCAGAACGCCATGAGAGCGGTTGCCGTAGGTCGCAATCGTCGTGTCCATTGCCAGATCGATTGTGCCGCTATTGCCGGCCACACCGCCTGAACCGCCAACAGAGACGCTCAGCTCACTGCCGTCGACGCGGGTTGTTTCCGCGCTGCTGCCGACCCCGCCGGTGCCGCCGCCACCGCCGATCGACTGGGCAACCAGGGCAGCAGCATCATTGCCGTTGGTGGTGATCGTTACCGCGCTGGTGTCATAGGTGTGAACCTGGCCGCCATCGCCGCCTGCACCACCTGTGCCGCCACCGTCCCCGCCGATTGCCAGTGTGCCGGTCTGGTTGTCCGAGCCGTCGCCACCCTGGCCACCGCCGCCACCGATGGATTGCATCGTCATACCGGTGGCTGCAAAACCGGCCGTGTTGATGAAATTGTTGTCGCCGCTATTGAGCCAGACGGCGACTTCACCGCCGTCCCCGCCAGAGCCGCCTCTGCCGCCGACTGCAAGTTCGATCGAGGCGCTGACTTCGCTGCCGCTGGCCGTGGACGAACCGCCCTGACCGCCGCCGCCGCCAATTGATTGCAGGACGACCCCGTCCGCCCAGGCACCTTGCGTGATGATCTGGCCATCATGGTAATATTTGACCTGATTGCCGTCACCGCCGGACCCGCCGCCACCACCGACATCGACCGTGAACGAATAGGACGCTCCCGAATCCGACAGGCGCTTGATCTGTTTCTTCAAGGCTCCAATGGCGTCGAGAACCTTATGAGACGACGCGTCATTGCCGAGCGATCCGCCGATACCACCGCCGCCGCCGATGGATTGCAGCACGACACCGTCCGAGTCGCCGCCGAAGGTTTCGATGCGGCCGTATTGTTCGGTGTAGATGGTGCCGCCGTCGCCGCCACTGCCACCAATCGCGCCAACACCCAGGGACATGCTGCCGGAGACGCTGCTGGCACCAACGCCAAGGTAGACGGTGCCACCCTGCGAGTTGCCGCCGCCGCCACCGATGGACTGCCCGACCAGGCCTTTGGAGCCCGATCCCTGCGTCTGGACCGTGTAGCCGGCAAAGTTATGGATCTCGACGGAGGAGCCGTCACCGCCCGAACCACCCTGGCCGCCCAGGGAAATCTTCGCTTCCAGCGATGCGATACCACCTTGCGAATAGGCATTGCTGTTGCCCAGACCGCCGTTGCCGCCGCCGCCGCCGATCGATTGCGCCAGAACGCCATGGGCACCGTCGCCGAAGGTGAAAAGCGTGCTTTCCGGCGCAAGGGTTGTCAGTTTCGTTGCAGTGGTGCCGCCTGAATTGGAGGACGAGCCGTAGGTTCCCAGGGTTACGTTGACTTCCCCGCCATTGCCGCCACCGGATGTCGTGAACGCATAATCCGAATTGAAGTCACTCAGGGCATTGCCGGTGCCGCCTCCCAAGGCGACCGTAGCGGTGGATTCCACCGTGTCCTTGTCGCCAAGCGTGGCTGTCAGCGCGGATGCATCGCCGCCGTTGCCGCCGCCTCCGCCAACCGATTGGGCCAGGATCCCGTGAGAGGCATCGCCGATCGTCGTGAGCCTTGAGGGTTGGTCATAGGTGACGGTCACGTCGCCGCCAGCTCCTGCATTGCCGCCGTTGCCGCCAACGGTTGCCACATAGTTGAAGGCGAGGGGAACGCCGGTGCCTGTCGGGGCGGCAACAAGGAAATCGCCGGCGGATGTCGACCCGCCATTGCCGCCACCGCCGCCAATCGATTGAGCCAGAATGCCGGTCGCATTGTTGGGGGCGTACTTGGAGGTGGAAGATGCGGAAAGGCCGGTGGCGATTGTGCCGCTCGAAAGGTCGATCGTGACGTCGTCCCCGTTACCCCCGGTACCACCGCTGCCGCCCAGAACAAAGGCGGCGTTGAAGCCGATGGTCGCGTCGAAGTAGTTGGCGCTGCCACCCGTGCCGCCGCCGCCGCCGATGGACTGTACGAGGACAGCCGTCGACTGAGCGCCTGAGGTCGCGGCGGAAAACTGGTTCTGGGTCAGGGAAACGGTTCCGCCATCACCGCCGTCGCCGCCGCTGCCTCCCATCTGAAAGGCGAGGAAGGACAGCACGCTGAAATTCTTGACGCTGCCGCCGTTGCCGCCACCGCCGCCGATGGACTGGGCGATCAACCCGGGCGCGAATACGCCGGTGGTGGTGATGTTGGCGTTTCCGTCGCTCGTGGCGGTCAACAGGGAAGACAGGTCGGCGTAAACGCATCCGCCGGTGTTGTTGACGCAGACCTCACCGCCGTCTCCACCCAGATCGGCAGACCCGCCGACACCGATGGAGGCGATGGTCGACAGGGTCTGCACGCTGCCGCCGTTGCCGCCGCCGCCGCCAACTGACTGGAAGATGGCTCCAGGAGAATAGCCGCCGGAGGTGACGATGGTTCCGATGTTCGGAATGGCGACCGTGCCACCGTTTCCGCCCGCCGAGCCCTGGCCACCCACGCCGACAGTACCGGTGCTGTCGCCGCCTGACCCGCCGCCGCCGCCAATCGATTGCGCCAGGATACCGGCCGAGGAAGCGCCTTTGGTCGTAATGGTGTCCGTATTCGAAACGCCAACGTAACTTCCATTGGACGCTGTCGATCCGGCAGCGCTGCCGCCGATGCTGACAAACCCGCTGGAAGACCCGGCGGCTCCGCCGCCACCGCCAATGGACTGGGCGATGATGCCAAGCGAATTGAAGCCATTGGTCGTGATGTCGGCGCTTGAGTTGACCGTTACGGTACCGGCTGCGCCTCCACCGGCGCCATCGCCGCCCAGTCCAACCAGGGTTGAGGCATCGATCCCGCCGGTTCCGCCACTTCCTGCGATCGACTGCGCGACGACACCGAAGGCATGGTCTGCTGACGTTGAGACTGTTGCGTTGCCGAGCGAGAGGGTTACATTTCCGGCATCGCCGCCATTGCCGCCGTTGCCGCTCTGACCGCCGAGAACACTCTGGAAATCGCTCCCCGTTCCGCCGCCGCCGCCGATGGAGTGCAGCGCGATGGCTGCGGAAAAAGCGCCGCTTGTCTCAATGCTGGTGCCACCTGAAACGGTGACGGAAACCGCGTCGGCATCGCCGCCGAAACCGCCACCACCTCCGGTCCCGGCCAGCGCCGTTCCGTCTCCGCCGTCTCCGCCTTCACCGCCGACACTCTGTGCCAGCACGCCGTACACATTGGCACCGCTCGTTTCGATGGATTTTCCGTCTTGAAGAGACACCGACACGGATCCTGCCGTGCCGCCATCGCCGCCGCTATGATCCTTTGTGGGGCCGGTGCCACCCTTGCCGCCGAGGCTTTTTGCGCCAATTGCTGCGCTCGGTTCGTAGCTGCCGCCGGTAACGTCGAGGACGAGCCTGGCAGAGTTGGTGATCGAGACCGTGCCGCCGTTGCCGCCATCGCCGCCGTCGTCGCTGTTGTCCGTCGAGGCGGTGCCGGCGCCGCCTTCGCTTAACCCATACAGAACGAACAGGCCGTCGCCCCCGGCCGTGGTGACATCCCAGTAGATGTCGCCGTTCATGGCGTTGTTGATCGTGACGTTTCCACCAGAACCGGCATTGCCGTTGTTATCGCCGCCACTGCCGCCAAAGGATCTGGCGATGAACCCGCCGCCTTCTCCAAGCCCCTGAAAGCGGTTGCTGCTCGAACCGACAGTAAAGTCGCTCGGGGCGGTGTTGTTGACGGTGACGCTGCCTCCGCTGCCGCCCTGGCCGCCGTATTGGTCCGACAGGATGCTGTTGTTCTGGTTTCCACCGGTGCCACCGTTGCTCTCGGCAACGAAGATGGCAAATCCGAAGTTGGCGTATCCGACGGCGGAATAGCTTGCGACGCCTGTGTTGGTGACCTGAACGGAGCCGCCGTTACCACCGGAGCCGCCGTTCGAGTTGTTGTTCCCATTGGACTGGTCGCCTTCGCCGCCGCTGGAACGGGCGAAGATGCCCATGGCAAATTGGCTGACTTCCGACACATCTATGTCGAGACTGCTCTGATTGACGATCGTAACCGTTCCGCCTGCCCCGGCCGCACCGTCGTCCTCGCCGTCCGCGCCTCTGGATTCGACATACCAGTTTGCGTACAGCCCCTCGCTGGTGGGGATGTTCATGTTCAGCAGGCCGGAATTCTGGATCGTGATGCCGGGTGCTTGCGCGCCAGCGGATGCGCCCGTTGCGGTCAGATCGACGTAACTGACATCCGAGGAGGCATCGAATGTGCAGACCCACGGATCGCCCGACTGATCGCATAGGGAATTTGCTAGCGCGGGGGACGCAAGGCAAAGGCTTGCCAGGGATGCGGTCGAAAGCAAAAGAGACTTTTTTCGGCTATTTTCCCTGGTGTGCGTGCGAGAAGCCCGGTCTTTTCCTGCGGTTACGTGGCCGCGGCCCATGGTCGTTTCCCTGAAGCAATTGTCTTGAAATATCTGCGGTCGGTATTTTTGATCTTCTTCAGGAGGCACTATGGTCGCCGGTTCATGAATTTCACTGCAAATTCGATGAACCTGCTGAAATCTTCGATGAAGTTGTAAGCTGCCCCGACATGGCTATCCTATATTGAACAAAGTCATTTCCAAATGAGATCGCCTTAAACATGCTCTTAGACGAAGCCCTTCCGGGGAAGGCGCGTGGGCCCTTCGCGTCAGTAGAGGACATACGAAACCGGCAAAACGCAGGTGCGTTTGTTGCAGGTGAAAGCCTGCAGCCCGAGACGGAGCATCTCTTCTGGAAGCTGCAGATCGGCGGCTGGCTGTTCATCGCCACTTACGGTTTCTTCGCGCGAATGGTGACGTTTTCCGACGCCAAGCTCGCCCTCACATTGACCCTTTCGATGGACACCGTCGGCTTTCTGCTGACAAGCGCGGCACATCTTTATTTCTTCCGAAAAGTGCAGCGGCTCATTACGCTACCTGTGTTTCTGGCAGCCGCGGCATTCTCGCTCATCGGTGGCACAGTGCAGATGGCTGTGGCATGGGTGATCCGTGATATGTTTTTCCCAGAGGCGCTGCCGTTCAACAATTCCTTCACGCCTGCGGTTTTTTACACCTCGGTTCTTCTCGGTTGGATGCTCGCCTATTTCTGTCTGAGGTCCGACTACGAAGCGCGCATTGCGCGGCTGCGGCAAAGCGAGGCGCTGGCGGAAACCATGCGGTCCGAGCTGGAACAATTACGGCTGCAACTCGCGCCGCATTTCCTGTTCAACGCGCTGAACTCCGTTGCATCGGAAATTCATGAAAGACCGGATACCGCGCTCGAAATGGTGCGGGAAATTGCAAGTTACCTGCGTTACTGCCTCAATCAGCAGCGCCGGGACCTTTGTCCGCTGTCGGAAGAAGTGGAGGCGATGAATGCCTATTTGCGCATCCAGGAAATCCGGTTTGAAGACAAGCTTCAATGCACCGTGAGCGTGGACGAGACGGTCAGGGACACCATCGTTCCGCACATGATCCTGCAGGGGCTTGTGGAAAACGCAGTCAAGCACGGGTTGAAGCATCAGTCGAACCGGATAGACATTCACGTGTCCGTCCGCCCGCTCGGTTCGGATCAGGTCGAGGTTGCAGTCACGAATTCCGGGAAGATTTCTGAAACGGACCCGACGCGGAAGTCGATCGGCCATGCCAATCTCAGAAAGCGCCTGCAGCTCTACTACCCGGATATGCATGAGTTCAGCCTGAGTGAAGGACAAGGCACGGTCGTCGCCCGCATCCTGCTGAAGGGCCCGGCATGCTCCGTGTAGTCCTGGTCGACGACGAACCCTCGGCCAGACGCGGTCTCAGGCGCATGCTCGGCGAATATCCCGACATTACGATTGCCGGGGAGGCGGGCGACCTGGTCTCTGCCCGGGGCATGATGAACCGGGCACGGCCCGATGCGGTGTTCCTGGATGTGGAACTGACCAATGGCAAGGGACTGGACCTTGCGAAGGATCTGCCGCCGGAGACATTCGTCATCGTCGTCAGCGCCTATGACCTCTATGCCATCGATGCCTTCGATGTGGCCGCGATCGATTTTCTGGTGAAACCGGTCAAGCCGGAACGGCTGGAAACCGCAATCGGCCGCCTGCGCGAAAGACTGCCATCGCGTCAATCTGCTCTGGAGAAAAACGCGTCTCCCGCCCCGGAAGCGGCACAGGACCGTCTTCAGCTCAAGACCAACTCCGCGTCGATCCTGGTGCCCCATGAGGCGGTTTCCTTTCTGCGAGCCGAAGGGGACTACACCCGCGTCTATCTGGAAAACGGGCAGCAGCATCTCGCCAACGGTCTTTTACGCGTCTTCGAAACCAGACTTCCGGCACCGCCGTTTCACCGGCTGGACCGCTCCACCATCGTGAACTGCTCGCAGATCCAGCGCGTCAACTGGCACGCTTCCGGTCGGAGCAGCATTCACTTCAGCACAGGCGCGAATGTCGTTGAACTTGGGCGGCCAGCATCAAAGCGACTGCGCTCCCTTTTGTAACTGTGTGCGGGGTGTAAGACAGGGTACCAATAGTGTTCAAGCACCAAGCCGCCAATGTCCGGTTTTGGAAAGCGCATTTTCGAACTGAAACGAACAACATGGTACGCAAACCGGATCTTGGCCGCGGCGCACGTCAACGACCGCTTCGGGTCGTTTGTGCCGACCAGGCACCAGCAAAGGTCAGAATCGGGATACTGTCCCGCGGCAAGCCCGCTTTGAGCCCTACTTGCTCGTTCGTCCCCCGTCACGATTGATCGGTCGTCTTGCGGTTCACTCCGGGTGTGGCATGCTCCTTTCCAACCAAATGGGAGCTGAGCAGGTGGAACTTCCGCAACTCACGATCAAACTTGCAACCGAGATGATGCGTACTGGCAAGCTCTCGTGCGAAGAATATGTAGGGGAACTGATTGAACGGGCAGAGCGTGATGCCGATCTCAATGCGTTCACCCATTTCGAACCCGAGAGCGTACGCGCAGCCGCGCGACAGGCTGACCTTAACCTGGTCGCTGGCCGCACCCTCGGGCCCTTGCATGGTATTCCGCTAGCGATCAAGGATTGTATCGACGTGGCCGGATTGGCGACGACCGGCGGGACACCGGCTCTACGAGACCATGTGGTCAACCGAACCGCGCCTCTGGTCCAGAAACTGAAGGATGCGGGCGCTATCGTTTTCGGCAAGACCAATATGTACGAGTTGGCATTCGGGATCACGAGCAGCAACGAATTTACCGGGCCAGTGAAGAACCCGCACGATCGCAGGCGTTCGGCAGGGGGAAGCAGCAGCGGATCAGCCGCGGCGGTTGCAGCTGGATTTGTTCCCGGCGCGATCGGGACAGACACGGCGGGCTCGGTTCGGATTCCCGCGTCTCACTGCGGCATATTTGGTTTTCGCCCCTCCAGCGGACGGTATGATAGTACCGGGATCATGCCCCTGTTCCCAACGCGTGACGTTCCTGGACTCATGGCCCGAACCGTGATGGACCTTCAACTAATGGATGCCGTTCTGAGTGGTGACGGCAGCACACCTTCCATCGATCTGCCAAGTCTGAGGCTTGGGTTGCCAGGGCCGTATTTCCTGGACGAACTCGAGACTGGCGTCGCTGCAGAGTTCGGGCACATGCTGGCACAACTGAGATCTTATGGCGTAACCATCGTACAAGCTGACTTGCACGATCTGGCGCGATCCCTCGACGAGTTGTCTGGTCCGATCCGCGCCTGGGAGCTTCCTCGAAGCCTTGCGGAATATCTTGAGACTTCCGGTGCCGGGATTGGTTTTGATGCTCTGATCGCCGGTATCGCGGGCCCTTACGTTCGAGAGGAATTCGCACAAGCGCTGCGGGAAGCGAACGCTGAGGACCTCGCCGAGCGATATCGGCATGTGGTGTCCGTTGCATTGCCTGGTTTCCGTAAGAAGTACCTCGATCATTTCAAGGAATTCAAACTCGACGCGATCATCTTTCCGACGACGCCGATCCTAGCGACAGCATTGGGAGATGAGGGCGATGTCGTTGTGGACGATCAGGCAGTTCCTGTCTGGAGAACAATGAGGAACACGGTGCCCGCATCGTTTTATGGCGCCCCAGGTGTGACTTTCCCGGCGGCCAACCGCGTCCAAGGTGTGCCGGTGGGAGTGGAAATTGACGGACTGCCAGGCAAAGACAAAAAGGTCCTGGCTATCGCGGCAGCGATGGAAGCGAGGCATCTACGACGCAATTGGTAGTGAGAGATGTCCCATCAATTGCCAAATCCACCTTCCGCAAAACCGCCAATAGGCTTGGCGTCCGAAATTGAGCGCCCTTAGGGCGGCTAGGCCGCGTTTTTATCTACCAGACATGCATTGAAAGCTGCCGTTTAATTAAAGGCTGCATTGTCCGCCACTCAGCGAATGTCCGGTTTTGGAATCTGTTGACGAGACCCTGTATGGCTGAAATGGAGGCGCTTTGCTGACCGACAAGTTGCGCTAGGAACGGCGCATCAACTCCGGAGTCATCTGTGGACGGTTTACGTGCTCTGATCGGGCTTAGCTGACATTGATCGGCCCTAGATGTGGTGTCGATTCCGGTGCTATGTATGTGCTGGCTGCTGTTCGCAATTGAGAAATCGGCGCGTCTTCGGAAATCGCTCATATGTATCCGGCCTGTTTGTCGGCTCGCGGGCCGTGACCTCGATGAGGTTACACACGCACCTTGGTCTCATTACCGGTAAGGTCGATGATGACCTAAAGGGTCGTCAGCCTCTGGGGGCATAGTTTCTTCGTTCCATGCTGTCCTCTTTCGCGAACACCGTTGTGACCGGGAAGCTGTCAGATCGCTTCTATGGTCAGATCTCTGGGGGTGTCGAACCGCGTTCGTGGCGCAGGACACTCCACGCCGTGCGGGCCAGCTTGTTGGCCAGGGCAACCGCGGCCTTGTTCCTGGGCATTCGGGAGGAGAGCCGTTCACCGCATGAAGAGCGGCTTGACTGGTTTTGGTGTTTGAAACGGCGATAGCAGCCTTTGGACTCTCGCGATGGCCGTCTTGACTGCTTCTGTTGAAGTGGCCCACGGATATTTCAAGCAGGAATCCGCTAATTGGCCGATCGTAATGTGAGCTGCCCGGATCTCTTGCTCCGGGCAACCTTTGCAGTCACAGGCGTCAGTTCGGCATCATTCCGCCGATGGCATACATGCCGTCGTCGCCTTTCACCAGCATCAGGATCACGCTGTCACCCGGGGTGAGATCATCCGACATCTGTGCGCCTTCCAGAAGGGGCAGTTCCATCGTCATGGCCGGCCAGCCGATTTCGGGAATCGGATCGTGGCTGACGTTTGCAGTCCCGTCACCGATGGAGTTGACGACGGCATTGGCGTGGACCGCGCCGTCCATCTGTTCGGCGGTCATGGGCATGTTGGAATGATCCATGCCGCTATGCGACGACTGGGCAAGAACGGCCGGAGCGGCAGCCATGGACAGGAACGCTGTGAGGATGAGGGTCTTCATTTCAGTTGCCTTTCTTGGAGTTTGTTTGTGAGTTGCAAAATCATTCGGCCGGCTGCACCGCACCTTTGATGTCCGGGGCGGCTATGCTCAGCTCACGGTTGACCCGCGAGAGAGCAAGCCGCTTCCAGATCGTGAAAATGGCGGGAATGACGAAGAGCGTCAGAAGGGTGGCGGTTGCCATGCCACCGACCATGGGCGCTGCGATCCGCTGCATGATTTCCGAGCCCGTACCGTCGCCGTACATGATCGGGATCAGCCCGGCAAAGATCGTCGCAACGGTCATCACCTTTGGCCGCACGCGCAAAAGCGCACCTTCGAAAACCACTTCCTCAACGTCGACAACCGTCAGGGAGCGGACCTCGGTGGCCGCAAGCTTCTTGCGTTTTTCCCAGGCAAGGTTGAGGTAGAGCAGCATCACGATGGCTGTCTCGACCGCAACGCCGGCAAGGGCGATGAACCCGACGATCACCGCGACCGACATGTCGAAATCCAGGTACCAGAGGAACCAGACACCTCCGGCCAGCGCAACGGGAAGGGCGGCAAGGATGATGCCGACTTCGATGACCCGGTTGAACGCCATGAACAGCATGAGCGTGATGATCAGCAAGGTCGCCGGAGCTACCAGCTTCAGACGTTCCTGCATGCGTTCGATGTACTCATACTGGCCCGACCAGGCGATCGAATAGCCGGGAGGCAATTGCACCTTCTCCGCAACCGTCCTGCGCGCTTCATCAACGTAGCCGCCCAGATCCCGGCCGGTGATGTCGATGAAGACGAACCCGGTGCGCCGGGCGTTTTCAGACCGGATCATGCCCGGTCCGTCAACAACGCTGACGTCTGCCAGGGCACCGAGCGGAATATGGGCACCGGACGGCGTGACCACCGGAAGTTCCCGCAAGCGCTCTGGACTGTTGCGCCAGTCCTGCGGATAGCGGAGGTTGATGGGAAAGCGCTCCAGACCTTCGACGGACTCCGACACCTGCATGCCGCCAATCGCAGTCTGCACGACGTCCTGGATGTCCCGCACGCTCAGCATGAAGCGGGCAGCCGCCTCCCGGTCGACGTCGATCTCGATGAAGCGTCCCCCGACGGGCCGCTCGGCATAGGCCGATGCCGTGCCATCAATTCCTGCGACCGCGTTTTCGACTTCAATACCGATTTTCTCGATGACGCCAAGATCGGCCCCGGTGATCTTGACCCCGACAGGGGTCTTGATGCCGGTTGCCAGCATGTCGATGCGGTTCTTGATCGGCTGGATCCAGACGTTGGTGACACCCGGTATCTGGACGGCCCGGTCCAGCTCATCCCGGATCCGGTCCATCGTCATGCCCTCCCGCCACTCGGCGCGCGGCTTCAGCTGGATGGTCGTTTCGATCATCGTCAGCGGGGCAGGGTCGGTCGCCGTATCGGCACGGCCCAGCTTGCCGTGGACCGTCTTTACTTCCGGTACGGTGGCGATAAGACGGTCGGACTGCTGAAGAACCTCACGCGCCTTGCCGATGGAAACACCGGGATAAAGCGTCGGCATGTAAAGGAAGTCACCTTCATTGAGGGCTGGCATGAATTCCGTGCCGATCCTCTGAAGGGGCCACCACATGGAGGCGACCAGAACACCTGCCAGAACGGTCGTTGCCCAGGGCCAGGCAACGGCTGCATCCAGAAAGGGGCGGTAGAGCCAGATCACGATCCGGTTGAGCGGGTTCTTGTTCTCCGCAAGAATTCGCCCGCGGACAAAGTACCCCATCAGCACCGGAACCAGCGTGATGGAGAGTATGGCCGCGGCCGCCATGGCGTAGGTCTTGGTGAAGGCCAACGGCTTGAAGAGCCTGCCTTCCTGGCTTTCCAGAACGAACACCGGCAGGAAGCTGACGGTGATGATCGCCAGGGAGAAGAAGAGGGCAGGGCCCACTTCCGAGGCACATTCCCCCACGATCCGCCAGCGGTTCTCCGCGGTCAGTTTTTCATGTTCCAGCCGACGGTGCATCGCCTCGATCATGACGATCGCCGCATCCACCATCGCGCCGATGGCGATGGCGATGCCGCCAAGCGACATGATGTTCGCATTCACGCCCTGCAGCTTCATGATGATGAAGGCAGCCGCAATGCCGAGAGGCAGGGAAAACAGGATGACGAGCGACGAGCGCAAGTGCAGAAGGAACGCCGCACAGACCAGAACGACAACGATGAATTCTTCGGTCAGCTTTGTCTGAAGATTGTCGATCGCACGTTCGATAACGCCGGAGCGGTCGTAGGTCGTGACGATCTCCACTCCTTCGGGCAGGCTGCTGCGCAGTTCGCCGATCCGCGCTTCGACTGCCTTGATGGCTGCCAGCGCGTTGCCACCCCAGCGCAGGATCACAACCCCGCCGACGGCATCGCCTTCGCCGCCGAATTCACCGACACCACGGCGCATTTCCGGCCCGAGGCGAATGTCGGCAACGTCTCCGAGGGTCAGCGGTGCACCGCGGTCGTTGACCATCAACGGCGCCGTGGCAAGATCGGCAAGCTCATCGACGTAACCGGTCGAACGCACCATGAATTCGGCTTCACCCATCTCGATCACGCTGCCACCGGTCTCCCGGTTCGCGGCTTGAATGGCACCTCGGATCTGCGCCAGCGTTATGTCGTAGGCCCTGAGTTTGTTGGGGTCCACGACCACCTGGTATTGCTTCACCATGCCGCCGACCGTGGCGACTTCCGACACGCCGTCGACGGTCTGAAGTTCGTATTTCAGGAACCAGTCCTGAAGGGCACGCAGTTGGGCAAGGTCATGATTTCCGGTGCGGTCGATCAGGGCATACTGGTAAATCCAGCCGACACCCGTCGCATCCGGGCCAAGCTGTGGTGAAACATCTTCAGGCAGGTTTGCAGCGATCTGACCGAGGTATTCCAGAACACGGGTTCTGGCCCAGTAAAGATCGGTGCCGTCCTCGAAAACGATGTAGACGTAGCTGTCGCCAAAGAAGGAAAAGCCGCGCACATCACTGGCACCTGGCACGGCAAGCATCGCCGTGGCGATGGGGAATGTGACCTGGTCCTCCACCACCTGAGGCGCCTGGCCGGCGTAGGGCGTGCGCACGATGACCTGAACGTCCGAAAGATCCGGGATTGCATCGACAGGCGTTTCACGGATTGCCCAGATACCGGCGACGGCGATCATGGCGGCGATTGCCAACATGATCACCCGGTTGGCGATGGAGGCACGAATGATTGCGGCAATCATCACAAACCCTCCTCACGCCGGACGCCGACCAATGTCATGGAGAAATCCGGATTGCGCTGGAGCAAGAGTGTTACCTCCTGATCCAGTGGCAAATCACCAACGGCAACGGCCTGATCAACGGCAAAATCCATGGTCATGCCCGGCATGCCTATCTCTGCCATCGGTCCGTGAGTGATGTTGGCCGTGCCTGCATCCCGATCAAGTGCATTGATGGTGCCGCGGACTTCCATCGGCGGGGTAACCGGCTCTGCCTTTGCCAGGACCATCGTCATTCCGTCCGGCCTTGAAAAGGTGAGCGTGGTTTCTGTGCCGACCGGCAGGGCATCCAGATCCAGGGCCTCGTCCACAGCGAATGCCATGGTCATGCCAGGCATGCCGATTTCGGCAATGGGGCCATGGGTGATTGTAGCCTTCGCGTTTTCGGTATCGATCGAGTTGATCGTTCCCGCCACCACGATGGGTGCGGCTTCTGCTTGCGCGTCGTCGGCAACTTCCTCGGCCTGCCCTGCCGCCGGGTCCTCGGCAACGCCCGGCTGCCTTACTGCCACGATCGAGAAGAGACCGCCGTCGCCCTTGGCAAGGTCGAATTCGACCGGAACATTCACCGGAACCGACTGCGGATCGAAGCCCGAGACATCCAGGTCCATTTGCATGGCAGGCCAGCCGAGATCCGGGATCGGACCATGCTCCATCGTCAGTTTACCGTCGCTTGTAACCGCAAGAACGGTTCCCGACCCCGTGGCTGCAATGCCGTCGTCTGACCCGAGCTCGATCAACCCCAGCAGGCCATCAGCGCCGCGCGCTGCCTTGAAGGAAACCTGCTGGCCTTCGCTCAACCGGTCGAGAGCGATGGACGCCGCAACAGGAAAACGTGTTGTCATCGCGGGCCAGTCGAGACTTTCCAGACTGTCGTGGCGGATGGTTGCAAGCCGGGCTTCGCGGTCGAGCGCGACCAGTTCACCGGTTCCGCGCGCAGGAACTTCGTTCGTAGGCGCCATGCGCATCAAGCCCGCATTGAGCGCGCTTTCGCTGTCGATCAGGAACTGGGCCGAAGCAACAACCTCTTCACCGGGCTCAAGCCCCTGAACAACCTCCGTGCGCCCGTTTTCTCCAAAATTGTCACGCAATCCGGTGGTGATCAGCCTTGGCTTGAAGGTGCCTTCGCCGACCTTGATGACAACACGCTCCGCTGTCCCCGTCCGGATGACGGCTTCGGAGGGAATGGTGACGGCAGTGCGGGTCTCGTTGGGAAACAGCCTGACGTTGCCGAACATGTTCGGCCGCAACAGACCTTCGGCGTTGTCGAACAGGAGCCTGACAGGCAGGGTTCGCGTTTTTGGATCGAGTTCCGGGTAAATGTAATCGATCTGGCCTTCGAATGTCCGTCCCGGCAGATGTTCGAAGCGGGCGACCGCACGCATGTCTTCCGTCAAACGCGCGATGTCGCGCCCGAAGACATCCACAATCAGCCATACCTTGTTGAGATCCGTGATGGACATGGCCTGAGCGCCGGGCTGCAGGAACATACCGTCGGCGGCAGCGAGGGCAATAACGACCCCGTCGCGCGGCGCGACCACCTTGATCCTGCGGGCGACCTTGCCGTCTGCCTCGATCTCGGCAATTTGCTCCTCTGAAGCCCCATGGCTGCGCAGCTTGTTGCGGGCAGCCTCCAGGGACAGACCGTTGCCGTTCGAAAGCGAGCGCAGGAAATCGAAGCTGGCAATGCCGAATTCGGGCGAAAACAGCTCGAACAGCACTTCGCCCTTTTTCACCCGGTCGCCAACGGCGCGAATGTTCAGCGTCTCGATCCAGCCGTCCACCCGGGTGTGAACATGACTGGTCAGATGTTCGTCGTAACCGACGAAGCCGACGGTTTCGATTTGCCGGGAGATTTCACCGACACGGGCCAAAGCGGTACGTACACCGATGGCATTGACCTCGGCCGCCGACAGGTTGACTTCAGCCGGATCAGCGGAAGGTTCCTGTCCGGCATAAACCGGTATCAGATCCATTCCCATCGGCGACTTGCCGGGCCCGGGCTGGCGGAAGTTCGGGTCCATGGGGGCGACCCAATAGAGAATTTCTGGTCCCCCCGACGCTTTGCCGTCGCCCGGGTTCAGATAGAGGCGCTCAAGAAACACCCCGCCTGCCACACCTGCGGCAAGGGCGATGATGCTGAGCGCGGTATAACGTCCACGCATAGTAACCTCTGAGTTGCCAGCGGCTGTTTGCCGAAGGCATGTCCATCACTTCTGGCTCCGCGAAAATCTGCGGAGAAACGATGTTTTCAGAGGCGGCGGGGAGGTCGTTCGGGAAGGGTGGTGTCCGAGACGTGAAGGGCATCAGGCGGCAACTGTGTGAAGGCGAGGGCCTGGGCAAAACCCAGTGCCATTTCCTGGCTATCGCGAACCGTATCGGCAGCGCACAACGCACCGTCGCAGCACAGGTCGAATTTCACCTGTCCGTCGTCCGGCATTTCATCGCCCATCATGGCCGAGACATGACCCATCATTGTTTCACACGGCATGCCGGCGTTGGCCGCAACATGTTCTCCAGGAGCCATAATCGCCTGGTGCGCCGGTGCAAACCCGGCAAACAGCAGGGCAATCGCGAACAGGATCGTCGCGGCCAGTCTGCTGATGTGATGCACGGGTCGGGTCATGTTGCGCGATATAATCCAGTCCAGCACAAATACAAGTGCCTGATAGGTGCTGTTGAGCAAGCCTTCGAAGGGCGGTTAATAAATTTCCGTTCTTGATCTGGAACCGTGAAACGTCCGGTTCTGCGATAGTTCATCCGATCACAAGACAACCTGAGACCTAAATACGCCTGGCGGGGCCGAAGCAGAAGCGAATATGAGCGTCGGCCCTTCAATTTTTCGTTTGCGTCTGGGAAATTGAAGCGGATCTGAACAGGGTCGCGTCTATTCAAGCAATTGGATACCGGCGAAAAGGATAATGAGAATTCCGGCAGTCGCATCGAGCGCTCGTGAAACCACGTTGAGGGTCGCGCCGTTCCTGAGAGCGACATCAAGAAACAGGCGCTGGCCGGCAACCGCCAATCCTGCAACCACACAAAGTGTGAAGGCGATGCCGACAAGCATCGATGCCGCGAACATCAGACCCGCCACCGGTTCGCCTTGCGACAGGGCTGCCACCACGACAAACAATGTCAAAGGACACGGTACGAGACCGGCTGTAAGGGCCACCCAGAAGCCTTCGGCTCGCTTCCTGCCCGGCCTTGAGCGGATTGCCCGGACAAAAAGCCATGCGCCGATACCGATCAGCGTGACGCGGCTGATCAACTCGAGGGCCGGGGCCCGGCCGCCACCAACAAAGGATCTTTCCACAAGCTGGGAGGCAAAGAAGGCGATCAGAACGGCTGTGAGCACATGTGTTGCCGCCAGAAGTGTCGAGACCGAAAATGCGCGGGCGAAGCTGCTTCTGGCTCCGGCGACATAGCTAGCCAGGATCGTCTTTCCGTGCCCGGGCGTCAAAGCGTGGATGGCGCCGAACAGCACCCCTGTCCCGATCATGCTCGCAAGAAGCCAGAAATCCCCCGACTGGCTGAATTCCAGCAACGATGCCCGCACACCGCCATAGATCCAGCGTTGCCAGGAGATGAGAAGATCCATCATGGCTGGCGATCCGGCCAGGTGTGGTGAAGGCTGTCGATCACGAACGCATGTGCGTGTCGTTTTCCATGTGCTTTGGCAAGATGCGGATGGTTTGCCGGCAGGTCGGGGTGCGCATGGTCGCGAATACTGTGATCGTCTGCAGGCCAGGACTTGCCGGCCACAGCCCAGCCAAGCACAGCCAAACCGGCGAGAACGACCATTGTCACAGACATCGAGGAATTTGCTCCAAGCCAGCCGGCGAGCGGATAGGCAATCAGCCAGCAACCGTGCGAAAGAGCAAATTGTGCCGCAAAAACCAATGGACGGTCCTGGGGATGGGCGGAATTTTTAAGAAGCCGTCCAGATGGCACGAGCACCGCTGACATGCCCGCCCCCATGGCAAACCAGACCAGCAGCAGGGCTGGCCAAACGAAAGGCTCCGGCAGGACCGCCAACAGGCCGGCGAATATCAGCAATGAAACGGGAAGCAGTGCCCCGCCGGCGAGCATGACGAAGCGTTCGGAACGGCTTGCAAGAAGCTTTGGCAGCGTCAACGCGACAACCATGGAGCCTCCGCCATAGGCCGCCATCGACAAGGCCAGGTCGGTGTCGTCGAGACCAAGGTACGATTTCACGATGACAACACCGTTGACGATCACCATGGCTCCCGAGGCGGCAACCGCGAGATTGAGGGCCAGCAATCCTCTCAGGCGTGGTGTCTTCAGATAGATCTGCAGACCCTTGACGGTTCTTCGGAATGCGGGCTCTTCCGCGTCGGCCTGCGGCGAGACGAGCCGAATGGTCAGGATCAACCCGGCGGAGAACAGGAAGCCGGCAACGGTACCACCGAACAACCAGTGGAAGCCGACAAGGCCAACCAGGACGGCTGCAATCATTGGGCTGAGAAGGTTTTCAAGATCATACGCCATGCGCGACAGCGACAAGGCACTCGTGTAGTCCTTTTCATCCGGAAGGATATCGGGAATGCTGGCCTGGAAGGCAGGGGTGAAGGCCGCGGACGTGGTTTGCAACAGGGCGATCAGAACGTAGATCTGCCAAATCTCGTCAACGAAGGGCAGGGCCACCGCGGTCAGAGCCCGGACGATATCCAACGTGACGAGAAACATCCGACGCGGAAACCGGCTCGCATAAGCGGCAGCAATCGGGCTGATGCCGACGTAGACAATCATCTTGATCGCAAGGGCTGTTCCCAGAACGGCGCCAGCCTCATCGCCTGCAAGATCGAAGGCCAGCAGCGCCAGACCAACCGTCATCAGACCTGTGCCGAACAACGCGATGACCTGCGCGAAAAAAAGATGGCGGTAGGTTTGATTGGCAAGTACCGAAATCACTTAACTCTCCAGCCGTCCAGCTTCACCGCGCCTTGCGATCGAACCTGTGCCGCAACCGCAATGCTTCATAGCCGTATGGCGAAAACGCACGGCCTTCAAGACGATGGGGCCCCTCCTTGCGTATTGATGAGGTCATGCCTTTCACGAATTTCCTGCGGCCACTGTGCCTTGATCCAGGACAGGACGGCGATGATTTCGGTATCTGTCAGCACTCCTTCGAACGCCGGCATGTTCGAATTGAAATTCTCAAGGCCAACCGCCTTCGCGGTGCCAAGCTTCGTGATACGGAACAGCAGGTCGTCCTGATGATGCCAGATGTGCCCGGTTTCGTCGTGCGGCGGGGCCTTCAGGGAACCGTCCGGATTGGCGTCCATCCAGTCGCGCTCTCCTTTCAGGTCGTCTCCATGGCAAGCTGCACAATGCTGCGCGTAAATGTCTGCTCCCAAACGCACAAGCTTGAGGTCGCCCGGCTTCAGCCGGGCGACACCTTCGTCAACATCGGGGGGTGCCAGGAGGAAAATGGCACTGGCGACGACAATCAACACTGCCGCAGAAAGTGCACCGAGTAAGATGCGGCTTCTCATGGTTTCTCTCCTTCAGACGGTCAGCCGTCCCTCTCCAGGAGAAAGGTTGCTATTGCTTCCCTGTCCTCTTCGGAAAGGAAAGCAGTGCCGTCGCGCACGACCTCGCCCATGGAGCCGCCAAAGACATCCCCATCGGGCATGATCCCGGTTTTCAGCGCATACTGCAGAGAACTTATCGTCCAGCCCTGCCTCTTCAGCGTGGCACTCGTGATGGGTGGAGACTTGCCGCCGTCAGGCAGTTCGCTGGCGCCATGCAGAGCCAATTCCGCCTGACGTGCACCTGCGGCATTTCTAGGGGTGTGGCAAGCGCCGCAATGAGCCGGTCCCTCAACAATGAACTTGCCCCTGTTCCAGAGATCAGAGCGCGCAGGATCCGGGTCGAATGTCTCCGGCACGTAAAACAGTCCGCGCCAGAGTTTCAGGCCCATCCTGAGATTGAATGGCGGCAACATGTCATGTGGTGTCGATGCTTCAGCAACGGGGGGAACCGTCTTGAAGGCTGCCCACAGGTCCGCGATATCCTGGTCGCTCAAGGAACCGTAAAACGGATAGGGAAACGACGGATAGTAGGGCTCTCCTTCCGGCGAAATACCCTGTCGTACCGCCGCTGCAAAATCCTGCAAGTTCCAGTTTCCAATGCCGTGATCCGGATCCGTCGTCAGGTTGGGCGAATAGAACGTGCCGAAGTCCGTCGGCAGCCTGACACCGCCAGCCAGAGGTTTCCCGCCACCTTCCGTATTGGTATGGCAGGCGATACATCCCGACATCCTGGCAAGATAGGCGCCGCGGCCCGGATCGCCGGCAAGGACTTCGATCCGTTCGGGCTTGTCGACAGGCCAGAGGTAAAGCACGGCGAACGCCGCTCCCGCCAACGCGGGAGCAACGATCGCAAAAACGAGCCAGAGGCGCATCGATCAGTTTTTCTCGACCCTGAATTTTGAGTGACAGGCCGAACAGGTCTGCGCGACCATGTTGAAAAGCCCGTCCGCAGGCATCTGGGCCAGCATTTCGGGATCGGCCATGTGACCGGCGTCCCCCATCATTCCTCCGGAGCCCATCATACCGCCCTGGGACATCATGGAATTTCCACCCATCATGGTGTCTTGCCCCATCATGCCCGACTGACCCGTCATACCTGCACCGCCCTTGCCGTGTGCCAGGCCGTTTTCGGCCGCTGCGCCAAGTCCTGCTGCAAAAACGTCCAGCTGTTTTGCGAGCTCAGAGAATTCTTCCCAGTCGGTCCAGATTTCCGGTTTCGCCTCCGATGGGCCTTCGATGCTGTGTTCCGGGAACAGCTTGGTCAGGGCCTCGCCGGAATGGGACTGGATAACCGCAGCGCCCTCACGCACTGCGTCCGCATCATAGTCCTTTTCTCCACGCATGATGGCAGTCAGCGACTTCATCACGTCGCCCATCTCATCCATCGCGTCCATGCGTTCCTTGACGATTCCGGACGCCCCACCATGTGCAAAGGCGCCGGCAACGCCTGCAAGCAACAGCGCGCCAGTCACTGATATAACCGTAAATTTCATTGATCTTGTCCTGTATCCAGATTGCGTGGCGGATATTCCGCCTCAAGCGATTTCAAACGGATAAAGGAGCCGGTCGCGGGGGAGGCGGATCAATCTTCCACACCCGGGACACATTGGACACCACGGTGTCACGGACGCTGTCTTCGATGAGGTCAGGGATGCTCAGATGCTCGTCATCCGTCAACGCCAGCAAATAGGCCCCACAATGCACGGTTTCATGATCTGCCATATTGTGATCGGAATGGTTTGAAGCATGATCGTGGGGAATATCGCCGCCGGAGGCGGCAGCGGTTTCATGTGAGTGTTCGTGGGCAGTTCCGGCAAGCGAATGACTGAACGATCCTCCGGCAGCAACGAAGGCCGCCACGAGGAGCATTTTCAAAGTCATCCAAAAGCAAGACTGCAACCGCATCAGCAATGACCTACTGGATCCTGTTTGCCAGCAACGAACCCGAACCTGTGTCACAATCCGGTGAACCTGCGCCCCGGTCAACCCTTCTCTGGCCGGCATATTGCCGATCCGCACCATTAAAGCTTGATCGAGGCCGTCTTGTGGGCACTCAGGCCGATGTCCTCAAAGCAGCGTATGATCTTGGTCGGTAGCCCGGACTGGCGCGAAGGTTCTCCAATGTTCATGTCACCCCCTCCTATTCAGCAGGCGCGGCTTCGGCACTTGGCGTGAAAGCGACCCTTGACCTTGCTTCATCCATCACTGGCGCGATCCGGCGAAGTCGCAAGGCATTGGTGAGGACGAACACCGAGGACAGAGCCATGGCCCCGGCAGCCAGAACAGGTGAAAGCAACACGCCGAAGGCCGGAAAA
>NZ_BAAGIB010000012.1:0-14241 GCF_054658235.1 Roseibium sp. LAB1
CGCTTGAGAAAGTGGCAAAACCCAAGTGTCGCATTTCTTTCGGGCTGAACATGTCGCGCCTCTAATCGGCTTTGACAGCCTGTGTAAGCGCCAGACTAAAATGTCTCACATGTGCAATTCAAAAATGTCACGCTTCCCGCGTCTTGTAGATTGTCGGGAGTTTAGACATGCGATGGGTGTTGATGACCGCGACTTGAAGCGGGTCGATGACAGCGGCATTGACGAACACCACGGAAATGGCGGTGCCGGCAATGGTCCTGGGACTTTCGTAAAGACAGACACACGTTGACCTGTCACGATTGATTTCATCGATATCAAGCTCGGATACGACGATGTCGACAAACACGTTGCGGCAATTGCAAACGCCCCGACCGGACAATCGCGAAATATGTCGCGATACGACCTGTTTGTATTTGAAATCACACTTACTGCGAGCGACCGGCTGTAAGTTCGCGCTGGTTCAATCGAAACCTGCAGTGCCTATTGCAACGCTGCGGAAATTTGGAGCTTTGATTATGGCTATTAACTCATCAATTGGAATTGTCGGCTCGGTCGGAAAAAACGGCACCAACAATGCACCGGACGTGCGCGCCGTTCAGCAGCGCTTCAATGATCTGATGCATCCACCCCGGGTCCCGCTCGTGGTTGACGGAAAGTGCGGAAGAAAGACACGCGCAATGATCCGCGACTTCCAGCGGTCGGTGCTCGAATTCCGTTGGCCCGACGGCCGGGTTGATACCAACGGCAAGACAATCATCGCGATGAACGATCCCGCGTCCGAAGGAATCTGGGCGCAGATGTCGATCCCGCCGGATATACCGGACACACCTGATACGCCGTCCGGGGGAAACAAGACATCTGATGAAATTGATGAAATCATCGAAGACCTGAAGGCCGAGTTCGGGATGAACGAAGGCGAAGAAAAGGCGATGCGGAACCTGCTCAGTGAATTGCTCAAGGGCAATCATCCAGGCGGGCCCACGACCGCTGACAAGGCGGGGAGTTATGGACGGCTCGCCTTTCAGGCCCTTCGCGGCGGACTTGTTTTCGCGGCTGCCAACAGCTCGTTGTGGGTGGTCGGCGCGTTCCTCAACATGGCTGCGCCTTTCGTGATGCTTTACGGATTTCTGAAGGCGCTCGACAAGTCCATGGAATCGGGGTCTCGAGTCTACGGTGCAGTGGGTGCCGCTTACGCGACTGCCTATTGGGTGCACGGCGGCCTGAAACCCTACGGATGCCAGACGCTGATCAATCGAAACAAGTCCAACCCACCGCAGTGGCAGCAAAAACCCGAAAACATGGAAAAATGCTGGCGCGCAGGCTGGAAGTCGGCTTGGGATGCAATGGAGAAAATGTGTGCCGACGAGGCTCGGCGGGCCGGGTGTAGCGACGCGGAAATGCGCAAGGCGCTCAAGTTGTTCATGGGGGTGAACAGCGCCGCCAAGATCGCCCGTCGCAGCATGGAACAGATCGGTCAGGATCTGCGACTGAAGGATCCGAATGTCGCGGATGTCGTGTCGCGCCTCGCAAACGAGTTGATCTATCCTCATTGATCGGGGCTGGATGGAGGGAAGTCTTCCGCCCTGAATTGAACAGGACTTCTGCGAAACAGCAGCAGCGGTCCTTACCTTTCAGGTATTTGTTGTTTCGTTAGCTTTTTGCCGGAGACCCAATTCGTCCGTCAGTTACGCTTTTCGACCTGAACGGATCCCTGAAGGATGCCTTTGATGGCATCTTCCAACCTTCATACAGCACTTTGGACACGCGGTTGTCTACGGCATGTTTTGCTGTTTGGTTGGAAACGGAAACTGTCCAGATAGTGCCATGTCCCCGGTTGCGGATTTAGTTTGGACGACAGGTTACCTGCAGTTGGAAATACCGGATTAGGCGAAGACCTGAAGCAGGTTTGCCGAACATCGTTTTTGCCCGGCAAACCTGTTTTCGACACTGAACTTACATTGGTGGCATAATGACCTTGTCGATCACGTGAATGACGCCATTGTCAGCCGCGACGTCGGCAGTGACGACTTTGGCGTCGTTGATCATCACGCCATTGTCGAGGTCAACCGAGATTTCGCTGCCTTCAACGGTCTTCGCCATCATTCCATCCGAAAGGTCCGTCGACATAACCTTGCCGGGAACCACATGGTAGGTCAGGATGGCGACCAGCTTTTCCTTGTTCTCGGGTTTCAGAAGATCGTCAACCGTGCCGGCAGGCAACGCGGCGAACGCTTCGTCGGTTGGCGCGAAAACGGTGAACGGTCCCTCCCCTTTCAGGGTTTCAACAAGACCAGCGGCTTGAACGGCGGCAACGAGAGTGCCGAACGACCCTGCACTGACTGCAGTGTCGACGATGTCGGCGGCCTTAGCCGGTAGAGCCACCACGGATGCTACGATGCCGATTGCAAGATACTTGGCGAATTTCATCTGATGCTCCTTGTCACGAACTGAAGCTGGCTTCACACCAGCAACTCAGATACGTGATCGCACCCGCCAAGGATCTGAATCCGGAATTGCTCTCGGGACACATTAAAGTCAGCATGTTTTGATCGGCCAAAAGTGATCCAAAACCCGGGTTTGGCAATCAGCGTGTAAACGCTGACGTTCTCTTCTTCCTGCTGACACTAGTCCGGCGTTTCCTTCAGTGCCGACAGCAGCCGTTCAAGGTCGCCTCGGTCATTGAAACAATGGATTGAAGCACGAACGACAGGTGCACCAATGCGAGTTGAGAAATCCAATGGCGCGTGAAGCGCGGAGGAGACCGAAACATGCACGCCGGCGCGACGCAGCCTGGCAGCAGTATCGGTAGCAGCTTCCATGTGGTGACGAAACGTCACGATGCCGCTCAGATCCGGTCCAGTGTCGAAGCAATGGAAGCTGTCCGTCTCGGCGAGCATGCTCCGCAGGTCAGACGCCAGGTTGCGCACCCGGGCTTCAATTGCCGGCAGGCCGACAGTCCGGGCATATCTAATTGCCTCGGCCAGTCCGATCACACCCGCAATGTTGCGCTCCCAGGTTTCGAAGCGTTGCGCACCGCCTGCCTGAAGCAGGTGTCCTTCCGGAGTGAGATTTGCGGAATGGAGATCTGCGAAGGGCGGATCAAGGTGTTCAAGCATCGACCGGCGCACATAAAGAAACCCTGTTCCGCGCGGCCCCCGCAGGAATTTTCGGCCCGTTACGCAAAGCATGTCGCAGTGCAGCTTTTTGACGTTCAAGTCCAGCTGACCTGCCGATTGACAGGCATCAAGCAGGAAAGGCACCGCGTTTTCATTTGCAATCCGGCCGATAGTTTCCGCCGGGTTGATAAGACCACCCTGCGTGGGGCAATGGGTAAGGGCAATCAATCGTGTTCTCGGACCAATCAGCCGCCTGACCGCGTCTTCATCAATTTGGCCAGTCTCGTCGCTAGGCGCAAGATCGATGATGATACCCTCACGCGTGGCGCGTTGAACCATGGCCAGGTAGTTGGATGCATATTCAGATGCATGGGTAATGATCCTGTCTCCGGGGCGGAAACGCAGACCATAAAAGGCCATATCCCAGGCACGCGTGGCATTTTCGACGAAGGCGATTTCGTCAGGGCCGTCTGCGCCGATCAGTTCTGCTGCCTCGCGGTAGAAGTTGTCGACCTCCGCGTGCGCCACGTCATGGGCTGCATAGCCACCAATTCGCCGTTCGAGGTCGAGGTGACGAAGAACAGACTGATAGACCGGCTCCGGCATCGGTGAAGCACCGGCGTTGTTGAGATGGACATAGTTTTTGCAGGAGGGCGTGTCTGCCCGCAAACGTTCTATTGGAAAGGTCATGCTGTCGTCCCTGGAAGATGCCTTGCGATTTCCTCGAGATGAACGTGCCCGGTTCCGCAACATCCACCCCAGATATCCATATGCGGATAGCGTCTGCCGACGTCGGCCATCAGCGCCCCAAGCTCGACGGGATCGCCTTCCTCCAGATGACCAAGCTTGCAAAGCGCGATCTTGTCCATCTTGGCCGCGTTCGGTCGAATGGAACGGATGCGGCGCGTCCAGGAACCGTCATCAAGCGCCGGCTCGAACTCATACGGGTGAGAACAATTGAGCGAGAAAAAAGCGGGATAGCTGTCTGTTGCAACATCGACGATGGTGATCGCCTCAGCCAGTGGAACGCCGGTGCTCAGCCTGTGCGCGCTGTCGAGCGAAAAGGAGACGGCAATCGGCATGTCGAGGGTGCGAGCGGCTTCAACCGCGCCAATTGCCTCGGCCGGACTGTTGAATGTCATGGCCCAGACCAGATCTACATCGGCTTCCTTGAGTGTGGTCATTTGTACCGTGTGATAGTCCCTCGCCTCCTCCACGGTGATGCGGCGGTCACGGCCATATGCGTCTCCCCGTGGGCCGACGTAACCCGAAAAAAGAGCTTGAGGGATCTGTCCGGTGTATTCTGAGGCCACGTCGCGCAGGAACTGGATCGACCGCAAGTTCGCTTGTCGCAGCCCTTCGGGTGAATAGCCCAGCTTGGCGGCCCAATCGGGACTGGCGCGATAGTCGAATCCCCCAATCAGGGCTCCGTGACCAAACTTGCTCACCACATCCAGATATCTGCGATACATATCCCGAATAGCCTTCGCCGGCTCCGGACGTTCGAGGAGCGGGAACATGGCGAATTCGGGCAGGTCGAAGCCCCATTTGTACATGATTTCGGTTTCGATGCCCCCCTCGGTCAGGAAGTAACGGCCAGGCTCCGGGTGTGGGAAGGAGCGTTTCATCGTTCAGGTCTCCCGGAAAAACAAGACAGGTTGAATTGCGCTGGCAGTGGCATGCCACCACCACCGAGGCAGCGATTGAGGCTCTGGCCACGAAAGGGAAAACAGCGGAAAATCGGCACGTGCATGTCTTCAAGACACGGCCGGTACCTGGTGAGGCGTAAGGACATTGAGAAGCTCCTGATAGTGTGAAGCTCATCCTCGCCCGGAAGCACGCCGCCGTGATAGACGACCCGTGGTCAACCAATCGCCCCTCAATAAAGTCAATGAAAACAATGGCCTGCCTGAAGGGTGCCGGTTAAGGCCGATCCTTTTGTAGGCTCAGGTGCACTTATGGTGCAGTTTCCTTCAAGGCTCTCGGGCGATAGGGTCGAGGTGTAAAAACTTCAAAGTGACATAAAACCGTCAGGCGAGGTCACCAATGCAAAACGACAGCAGCAGATCGAAGCGGGCCAGGATCCTCGACATCGCCGAAGCCGGTGTGCTGGCCAAGGGCTTTGGTGCGACGTCCATCGATGAGATCATTGCCGAGGCGGAAATCACCAAGAGCGGCTTTTTCTATCACTTCAAGGACAAGAACGAACTCGCCCGTGCGCTGCTGCAGAGGTACCTGGACACCGAAGAGGCCATACTCGACGAGGTTTTTTCACGCGCGCGGGATCTTCATGAGGATCCCCTGCACTCGTTTCTGATCGGTTTGAAACTTCTCTCGGAAATGATGCGGGATCTGCCGAACGGGCATCCGGGCTGCCTTGTCGCGACTATCGCGTATTCCGAACGACTGTTCGATCGAGAAGTGCGATCCCTGAACCGGCAAGCCATCCTGACATGGCGCGAGCGTTTTCACGGGGTGCTGCTGGAGATCGCTTCCATGTATCCGCCAAATGATGACGTCAACCTGCGGCATGTCGCCGACATGGTCACGAACACGGTCGAAGGCGGCATCGTGATGTCCCGCGCGGTGGAAGAACCACAGCTTCTCGCAGATCAGATCATGCTGCTCCGGTCCTACATCAAGCTGCTCTTCAGTCCGAAACACACCTGAGAAGCAATCGACTTGCCGACTGACAGGTGACCATCGGAGGTGCTTCGTTGGTCACCATCCACCAGACGAACCACTCTGAGCAGACTGTCGGACGATACCCGGGGATCATCCAGTTGGTTGATAACAACGCCAAGGAGATCCAAGCGTTCGCTTCTGGGCTGGCGCCGAGCGGGCCTGCTCCGGTGTCACGGCCAGGTGGACATTGTCAGGTCCGGTTTTTTCACATCAAAGACGGCAGCCGGTCGACGCGTCGAACAGGTGTACGTCCTGCGGGTTCACCTTCAAATGAAGCACGGTGCCGGGGCGCAAGGCCGGATCCGGAGCAAGGCGGGCGGTCAGTTCCTGACCATCAAGCATACAGATTGCCATCGTATCGGAACCCAGTGGCTCAAGAACGTCGATCGTTGTCTGAAACATCGCTTCATCCGCGGCGCATGGGGTCAGGTGCTCCGGTCGCACACCCACCAGAATGCTTCCGTCTGCCGGGAATGCTTTTCCCGGAAGCGAAACCGGGGAACCGCCGATCCTGATAGCTGGGCCATCTCCCTCTGAAATGCAGGTGCCATCCAGGACGTTCATTTTCGGAGACCCGATGAACTCACCGACAAACCGTGTTTTCGGAGATGCGTAGACGTCAACAGGAGCGCCTTGCTGGACGACTTCACCATCTTTGAGAATGACGACCCTGTCTGCCAGCGTCATGGCTTCCACCTGGTCATGGGTGACATAAATGGTTGTCGTCTTGAGCAGACTGTGCAGCCGCTTAATCTGCGTTCGCATGTCGACACGCAGCTTGGCATCAAGGTTCGACAGGGGCTCGTCGAACAGGAACACTTTCGGACGGCGCACAATTGCTCGACCCATGGCAACCCGCTGACGCTGACCACCCGACAATTGGCCGGGTTTGCGGTCCAGAAGCTGGGTGATCTGCAGAATTTCAGCTGCCTCTTCCACGTGTGACCGGCGTTCCTGTGACGTCATCCCGCGCATCTTCAAGCCAAAACCGATGTTTTCGGCAACAGACATGTGCGGATAGAGAGCGTAGTCCTGAAACACCATCGCGATGTCCCGCTCACGCGGTTCAAGGTCGTTGACCACCTTGCCACCTATCCTGAGCTGCCCTCCGGTGATCTCCTCAAGGCCGGCAATCATGCGAAGCAGAGTGCTCTTGCCACATCCGGACGGGCCGACAAATGCAACGAATTCTCCGTCCTGCACGTCGAGGTCGATCCCTTTGACCGCCTGGAACGCGCCATAGTTCTTTTCAATCCGCTCGAGCTGAATGTCGGCCAAGTCCACCTCCCAATAATCTCGATTTGCGTCGTCTCGTCGCCTTTTTCAGGACCCGGATGAGTGCGGCGCATTTCAATTCCCGTCAGGCCTGCCCGCAATCCCGTCACCGGGTAGACTTGACCGAAGCATCATTATCGGTACATTATCGATAACGTTATCGATATACAAGAGATCAAACGCACCATGGCGGCTGAAAGCTTCGACAATCAAAACGGCAAGTCGGGACGGGCACGGCAGCAGGTGCGCCGAGGCGCAAAGCGCAGCAATGTCCTGTTTGAATGTCTGCAAAAGGAAATCATGCTGGGCGAGTTGCCGCCCGGCACGGCTATCCTTGAACTGGAGCTTGCCAACCGTTTCGAGTGCAGTCAAAGCACGGTGCGCGAGGCCCTCATGTTTCTCCAGACCGATGGCCTTGTCGAACGCCTGCATCATCGCGGTACTTTCGTCGCCGATAGCCGCATTGAAGATGCCCGGGAGCTGATCCTCATACGGCACGATATCGAATGCCGGGGTGTCAAACGGGTTCTGAACCGTTTTGGTCCGCTCCTGCGAAAGGAACTGGAGTCCGATCTTGATGGCATGCGAACTGCTGCGAAAGACAATGACGAATACCAGTTATCGCTGCACGACCGGAACTTTCATCTGAACCTCTACAACGCTGCAGACATGCCGACGGTACGCCCGATCCTGCGCCGGTGCCTGATTCACAATCACCGTTTCAAGATCCTGAATTCGGAGCCGAACCGGGGCCTCATGGAAACTGCGGAACGCCACGTTGCCATTCTGGATGCGCTGGCGGCAGGAGATGAAGCAAACGCCGTCAAGGCCTTGTCCCATCACATCACGACCATCGTCGACTTCGGCCCGAGTATCTTAACCGGCGACGCCGCAAAAGAAGGTGCGGGGCAATGACGCTGCGTCTTCCTGATCCCGCTGATCTTCTGCCGAGCGAACGCATGCAGTGGCTGCTTGAAAGACTGGCCATTGAGGATGCCGGGCTGGGGGATCCCACACTGCTTTCACCGGCCGATGGCCGCGCCCTCGCCGCGCAGAGCAACAGGCGCTGGAACACCGATCTGCCGGACATGGCATCTGCCGATTTCTCCCTTCTCGCCACCGAAGGTCACAAGATCGGCTGCAGGTTGCTCAGTCCTTCAGGAGCTGGCGGGCTGATTGTGTTCATTCATGGCGGTGGATGGGCGTTTTGCAGCCGCGACACCCATGAACGAGCAGCACGTCTGCTGGCTCTTGAGGCCAATGCTCACGTTCTGACATTCGACTACCGTCTGGCTCCGGAAACGCCATACCCCGGTGGTCTGAACGACTGTCAGACGGTGTGGGATGCGGTTCTTGGCGGGCATGAAATGCTCCGGGGCTGCGGGAAACCAGTCGCTGTTGCCGGCGATAGCGCAGGAGCGAACCTCGCCTTGTCCCTGCTGCTTTCGCTGCAGGCTGGCGGGAAGACGTCGCCCGACGCGGCGCTACTGTTTTACGGTGTTTACGACGCTGACTTTGAAACCGTTTCCTACAAGGACCAAAGGGACGGCCCGGGTCTGACCCGTAACAAGATGATCCGTTACTGGAACTGGTACGTTGCCAGCCCGGAGGACCGCAACTCTCCACTGGTTTCGCCGCTTCAGGCAAGTGACGCCCAACTGCAATCTCTTCCGCCTCTTTTTTTGAATGCGGCGGCAATCGACCCCCTTCGTTCAGATACGGAAAATCTCGTCCGGCGGCTGCGCAGCCTCGGCCGTACGGACCCGTACGTTCTGTATCCGGGTGTCGTCCATGGGTTCATGCAAATGAGCCTTGAACTACCCGAAGCCCGTTTGGCTGCTGCGGAAGCTGGGAGGGCTTTTCGCGAACTGACGGGCGCTTGAAAGCACATAAATCAAAGAGGAGGAAGACATGTCAAAAATCCTATCGGCCGCACTGGCCCTCGGTCTTCTGGCCGGAACCGGCATTGCCCAGGCAGATGAAACCGTCAGGTTCTGGTATCACTTCGACAATGCCGACAATCCGATGTCCGAACTTGTCGCCAAATTCGAAGCGGAAAATCCCGGCATCAAGATCGAAGCCGAGAACATCCCCTGGAACAGCTACTACGACAACCTTTACACGTCGATCGTTGCAGGCAATGCGCCGGACGCGGCAATGGTGAAGATGTTCGCGCAACCGCGCCTGGTTGAAATGGGTGCGCTGGAGCCGATCGGTGACAGGATCAATGCATGGGATGGGAAAGCCGATTTACAGGACAATCTCCTGAACCTCACCAAGGCATCCGACGGTAATACCTACTATCTGCCGATCCAGTATGTGGTTCTCTACCTCTATTACCGGCAGGACATGTTCGAAGAGCTTGGCCTGGACGTGCCCAAGACCTGTGACGACTTCCGCGACGCCGCCATCAAGCTCACCCGTGATACCGACGGTGACGGGCAAACGGATGTCTACGGATTTGGTTTCCGGGGTGGCAAGGGCGGCCACGATCACTGGGGCACACTGGTCCTCTCCCACGACGGTGTCGACTTTTCCAGGGACAGCCTGACCAGTGAAGCCGGCGTTGCCGCCACCCAGTGGGTGGTTGATCTGTTTCAGAAAGACAAGGTCTTCCCGCCATCCGCACCCAATGATGGTTTCAAGGAAGTGACCGGCGCGTTCAAGGCCGGCAAGACGGCCATGACCATCCATCACATCGGGTCATCCAACGGCATGGTTGAAGCTCTCGGTGACGCGGTTTCCGCTGCACCCGTTCCTGAATGCGGCGGCGGTCACTGGACATCCTTTGGCGATGAATCGACGGCTGTCTTCTCGACGGCGCAAAACAAGGATGCCGCGTGGAAGTGGATCTCTTTCCTGTCCAGCGAAGGCAACAACACAGAGTTCAACAAGGCAACCGGACAGCTGCCGGTGACAAAGTCGGATTCTGCGAACTGGACCTTGCATGAGAAACGTTTTGTCGATGCGACGATTGATTCCCTGCCATTCGCCAATCTTCTGCCGAATGTTCCCGAAACGTCCGATTTCGTGAACACGGTCTGGCCGGTGAACATGCAACGCGCTCTGACAGGTGAAATTACCGCGGAGCAGATGAACGCCGAAATCAACAAACTCTATAATCCCTGATTTCACTGTGGCGGGGTGTCCGGTCCGAGGTCCGACGCTCCGCTTCAACGTGGCCCCATCACCAGGGATTTCATGGAACACGATAACGACCGGCTGCCGGCAATCCTGCCGGAAGCATCGCCCCGAATTTGCCCGGCGACCCCCAGTCTTGGGCTCCAAACGGACTAATTGACATGCTCACGATGAAAGAACCGGTGGGCCGGGCGGCCCTGGCGAGAAAGGTGCTTCCCTACGCACTGCTGTCACCGGCCGTTCTGGTCACGCTCGCCATCGTATTCTTTCCGATGATCCAGGCAGCCTGGATGAGCCTGCACGACTACATTCTCTGGAAACCCAAGGATTTTTCGTTCGTAGGCTTGAAGAACTTCGCCGCGGCCCTCGGTGATGAGGTTTTCTGGATATCCCTGAAACACACCGTCATCTGGATTGCCCTGACAATTCCGGCACAGCTTCTGCTTGGGCTGGCGACAGCTCTGCTGCTCAATCAGCAATTTCCCTGGCGCCCGCTGGCAAGGGCTCTCATCATCATTCCCTGGGCGCTGCCAAGTGTCGTGATCGCACTCATGTGGGTCTGGATATATGACGCCAACTACGGGATCCTGAACGAGTTTCTGCTGAGGCTCGGACTGGTCAAGGCGTCCGTTCCCTGGCTTGCCGATCCCGACACAGCTCTTTACGCAATCATTCTGACACTGACCTGGCAGGGCTTTCCCTTCTTCGCGGTCATGATCCTTGCCGGACTGCAGTCCATTCCCAAAAGCTACTACGAGGCTGCCTCGCTGGACGGGGCCAGCACGTTGCGCCAGTTCTGGCACATTACGCTTCCGGGAATATCAGGTGTTCTGGTCACGGCGGTTTTGCTGAGGACTATCTGGGTGGCCAATTCGATCGACGTCATCTTCGTGATGACTGGTGGTGGACCCGGCTATGCCACTTACACCCTGCCGCTCTATGCCTTCATCAAGGCCAGGACCAATCTCGACTTTGGCTACGGCTCGTCTCTGGCAGTGCTCTTCACTCTGATGCTGCTTGGACTTGTCATTGTCTATCTCCGCCGCGCAGGAAGGGGGATCGACTGATGGTTGGACGCAAATCCCTTGTGAGGCGTGTTCTCACCGTCGATCTGCCCATGCTGGCAATCCTGACCTTCACTCTCGGGCCCTATCTGTGGATGTTGTTGACGTCACTGACATCCGAAGACCGGCTGTTCACGGAAGGTCCGAGCCTGTACGGCGCGACGATTGAAAACTACGTCCGCCTGTTTGCAACGGTCGGCTTCCTCACAAACCTTGGCCATTCCTTCATCATCGCGGCCGGAACCGTGGTGGTCGGTCTGACCTTGTCGGTCACCGCCGCCTACTCCTTTTCGCGCTTTTCGTTCCGCGGAAAGCGCTACCTTCTGCTGCAATTCCTGGTCATTAACATGTTTCCGGTGGTGCTCCTGATCCTGCCGCTTTTCGTGATGATGCGGGTGCTCGGCATTCTGGACACGCATCTGGCTCTCATCATTGCCAATGCAACGGTGGCCATCCCCTTTTCGGTCTGGATGATGACCAGCTACATGAACGGTATTCCCAGGAGCCTGGATGAAGCAGCCATGACTGACGGCTGCAGCCGTCTTGGCGCCCTGTGGCGCGTGGTGCTGCCACTTTGCACGCCAGGCATCATCGCAACGGGCATCTATATCTTCATCACCGCGTGGAACGAGTATCTCTACGCACTCACCCTGGGTGGGCGGAATGTCAGGCCCATTACGGTCGCGATCCAGACCTTGATCGGCGAATACGAAGTCGAGTGGGGCTTGCTGACCTCGGGCGGCATTATTGGCGCCCTGCCCGCCACCATACTGTTTCTCATCGTACAAAAACGCCTGATCAGCGGCCTGACACAAGGAGCGGTCAAGGGATGACAACACATAGGCATCTTCAAGTGACAAACCCCGTCGGTATCATTTCAATGCAATTCGTTCGCCCGTTCACGGGCGCCGACCTTGGCCTCTTCGGGAGGATCCGTGAGCTTGGTTTTGACTTTGTCGAACTTCTGGTCCCAGAACCCGAGGATGGCCTGGATCTCAGGGAAACCAGACAGGCCCTGGAAGATGCCGGACTTGACGTGGTGCTTGCGGCCAGGGTCAACCTGCAGCGATCGATAGCCAGTGAAGATGCGTCCTACCGTGAGGGGGGCATCGAATACCTGAAACGTTGTGTGGATGTCGCCGCTCAGGTCGGTGCGAGGATTATTGGCGGTCCGCTTTATGGTGAACCTCTGGTTTTTGCCGGACGCGCGCCAACGCCGTGGAACGGGGAGCAAATTCAGGCGCGAGCCGACCGCACGAAGGAGGGGCTTGCAAAGGTGTCTCCACTTGCAGCGGAGGCCGGATGCGTCTTCGCGCTGGAAGCCCTGAACCGGTTCGAGACCGATATTGTTTCCACAACGGCACAGGCAATTGAAGTCGTCGACGCAGTGTCTTCGCCAGGGCTCGGCATAGTTCTGGACACCTTTCACATGAACATGGAAGAACGGTCGATCGCCGATGCCATTCGCGCAGCGGGCTCGCGGATCGTGCATTTTCAGGCCAATGAAAATCACCGCGGGTTTCCGGGAACCGGGCATCTGGACTGGCCGGTCATCATGCGTGCGCTTGCCGACACCGGCTACGAAGGCCCCATTTCGCTGGAGCCGTTCCGCCGGGATGATGACAGGGTCGGTCTGCCGATTGCCCATTGGCGTGCTCCACACCAGGACGAAACCGGAAAACTCACGGCGGGGCTTGCACTCATCAGGTCCTGCCTGGCCACGGCGGGGGCGAACCAATGACCTTGAACATCGGATGGATCGGCTGCGGCCGGCACGCTACGCAGATGCTTATGCCGCAGCTCGGCCGCAACGACATCAGGGTTGCTGCGGTGTGCGACGTCAACGCAGATGCTGCAGCCCGGGCTGCCTGGCAGTATGGTGCAGGAGAAGTCTATTCGGATTATCGCGACCTCATTGCCCATAAGGGACTGGATGCTATTGGCATGGCGGTCGGACCGGACCTTCATCATGCCGCTTCGCTCGAAGCCTTGAAGCACGGGCTTCCGGTTTTCCTGGAAAAGCCGCCAGCAGGCAATGCGAGCGCTGCCGCAGACATCGCATCTGCGTCCGAAAAGCATGGCAAGCCCGTCCTGGTCGGCTTCATGAAACGTTATTCGACTGGCAACAGAATTGCGGGCAACTACCTGAACGGGGGCGATTTCGGTGACATCCTGGGTATTTCAGGCACCTATATGACGGCACCGACCTATTTTGCCGGACAGGTCGATTACACCGGGTTCTATCTCCATCACTGTGTCCATTACATGGATTTGATCCCCTGGTTTGCAGGCTCAGACTTTGCAGACATGGCATTGCGCAAGAATGAGCCCAAGCCCGGTCACCTGCTCTTCCATCTCAACTTTGAATGCGCAAACGGGGTCATCGGAACCATAGTAATGGGCACCGTCCAATCCCGTGGCACGCCCATGGAGTTTATCCAGATCATGGGTGACCATGTCCGTCTGGAAGTGGACAATGTAATCAATGTTGCCTGCTTCAGAGACCCCGCCTTCAAGGCGGACGATCCCTCGGCGACACTTTCAAATCAGGCGGACACACTGTCCTGGACCCCGAACTTCACTGCGGCCGCGAATGAAGATCACAAGGGGTACAACGCGCTGATTGCAGACGTCGCCAACGCGCTCAAGGGCGCTTCTTCAAATGCCCCGACCATTCATGACGGTGTGCGGGCAATGGTGAATCTGGAACGCATGGTCAGCCTCATCTGACTACGCCGCGGACCGAATTCCTCCCGGGTACTGCGGTTTTCCGGCGAATGATCGATGGAAGGATCGATCATTCGCCGGGGCTTTTTTTGCCTTGACGAGGGAGTGAACTGTCATCCCGACGAACGGTTGCCCGCAGCGATCATGACGCCGGTGCCCATGGCGATCGCATCGAAGAGTGTCAGGCTGTTTTTCTTGTAGTCGGATGACATACCGATCTCCGTCAAAACAGG
>NZ_BAAGIB010000013.1:0-2500 GCF_054658235.1 Roseibium sp. LAB1
AAAAAACCCCACCAGGATTACTGATGGGGTTTTTAATTTGGTTGCGGGAGCAGGATTTGAACCTGCGACCTTCAGGTTATGAGCCTGACGAGCTACCGGGCTGCTCCATCCCGCGTTATTCGATTAATCGGAGGGTACGAGAGTATCCTCGATGGGCTTTTGTTCCACCCTTGATTTTAGTTTTGTTTGTCCTCGTCGCTTTGCGCCTGCGGGCAAACTTGGGCTTCTCCTGTCGCCAGCACCTGGTTTGAAGATCTAGTTGGTGCTGGGATTTGGGTCATTGCCCGAAGGTTTCATCGTTTTTGATTAGCGCTCGATGAGCCGAGAGGCTGTTGTGCGCTCCAGAGTCAAATTGCGATTGGCAGGCCTGGCGGCGACCTACTCTCCCACACCTTAAGATGCAGTACCATTGGCGCTGGGGAGTTTCACGGCCGAGTTCGGGATGGGATCGGGTGGGGGCTCCCCGCTAGGGCCACCAGGCCGGCGAAGCGCAATTTGCGTGAACTGGTCTATATATTTATTTGATTTTGATCTGGTTTTCCTTCTGCTTTGCAAGGAACAAGAGCTCCGAGCGCCGCGAAGGCAAGGCCAAGTGGCCGTCGGCCGGTCAGGCCGCGTGGTTCGCAGGACAGGTCCAAAGGACCGATACGTCCGTGAGAACAAAACCATGATCTCAAACGCGCTCAAGCAGCCCAAAGGGCTATAGCGCACTTAAGATGATCTCTTCAAAGCGCCAGAGGCGCTTTGGAGAGATGAACATTGACTAATGAGAGGATCAAGCCGAACGAGCTATTAGTAAAGCTAAGCTTCATGCGTTGCCACACTTCCACACGCTTCCTATCGACGTGGTGGTCTTCCACGGCTCTTCAGGGAGAACTGGTTTTGAGGTGGGTTTCCCGCTTAGATGCTTTCAGCGGTTATCCCTTCCGTACATAGCTACCCTGCAATGCGGCTGGCGCCACAACAGGTCCACCAGAGGTACGTCCATCCCGGTCCTCTCGTACTAGGGACAGATCCTCTCAATTCTCCTACACCCACGGCAGATAGGGACCGAACTGTCTCGCGACGTTCTGAACCCAACTCACGTACCACTTTAATTGGCGAACAGCCAAACCCTTGGGACCTGCTCCAGCCCCAGGATGTGATGAGTCGACATCGAGGTGCCAAACAATGCCGTCGATATGGACTCTTGGGCATCATCAGCCTGTTATCCCCGGCGTACCTTTTATCCGTTGAGCGATGGCCCTTCCACGAGGGACCACCGGATCACTATGGCCGTCTTTCGACTCTGCTCGACTTGTCAGTCTCGCAGTCAGGCAGGCTTATGCCATTGCACTCAACGAGCGATTTCCGACCGCTCTGAGCCCACCTTCGCGCGCCTCCGTTACCATTTGGGAGGCGACCGCCCCAGTCAAACTACCCGCCACACACGGTCCCGGATATTGTAGTACCGCGGTTAGATATCCATGACGACAAGGGTGGTATTTCAAGGGTGACTCCACAAGAGCTGGCGCTCCTGCTTCAACGTCTACCACCTATCCTACACATGTCGTGACGAATACCAGTGTGAAGCTGTAGTAAAGGTGCACGGGGTCTTTCCGTCTGACCGCAGGAACCCCGCATCTTCACGGGGAATTCAATTTCACTGAGTCTATGCTGGAGACAGCGGGGAAGTCGTTACGCCATTCGTGCAGGTCGGAACTTACCCGACAAGGAATTTCGCTACCTTAGGACCGTTATAGTTACGGCCGCCGTTTACTGGGGCTTCAATTCGGTGCTTGCACACCTCCTCTTAACCTTCCAGCACCGGGCAGGCGTCAGACCCTATACGTCGCCTTACGGCTTCGCAGAGCCCTGTGTTTTTGATAAACAGTCGCCACCCCCTGGTCTGTGCCACCCCACAACGGTTGCCCGTCGTGAGGTCTCCCTTCTCGCGAACTTACGGGAGCATTTTGCCGAGTTCCTTCAGCATAGTTCTCTCAAGCGCCTTGGTATTCTCTACCAGTCCACCTGTGTCGGTTTCGGGTACGGTTTATACGGTGGAGCTATTTCCTGGAACACCTTCGCTGCACCCCCAATCCAATAAGGAGATACAACACACGGCATCCGTCACTACCACCAAGCTGCAGAATATTAACTGCATTCCCATCGACTACGCCTTTCGGCCTCGCCTTAGGGGCCGGCTAACCCTGCGCCGATTAGCGTTGCGCAGGAACCCTTGGACTTTCGGCGAGCGGGTCTCTCACCCGCTTTATCGTTACTCATGTCAGCATTCGCACTTCTGATATCTCCAGGAGCCCTCGCGGGTCTCCCTTCGCAGACTTACAGAACGCTCCGCTACCGCGCATCCTAAGATGCACCCGCAGTTTCGGTGTATGGCTTGAGCCCCGGTACATTTTCGGCGCGGAACCCCTTATTTAGACCAGTGAGCTGTTACGCTTTCTTTAAATGATGGCTGCTTCTAAGCCAACATCCTGGTTGTTTTGGGAGTTCTACATCC
>NZ_BAAGIB010000014.1:0-2123 GCF_054658235.1 Roseibium sp. LAB1
TGTATAGCAGCCATTTAGTAATGCGACACTTGGGCCAGTTAGAGATGCGACACTTCCCGTCCGTCTGACGCTGGTCAATGTCAACGTTGGAAGGAAGACTGGGTTCGACACGCCTGAGTGCTGACGGAGCCGTAATGTCTTTGATCACCATGTCGCAACATGAACTAAACCGGCTGGAAGCCATCCAGAAGATTCGAGACAGCCGATTGAGTGTCGTCGACGCTGCCCGGTTGCTGAGCCTCAGTCGAAGCCAGGTCCATCGTCTCTTACAGGCTTACGACCGCGACGGCGTCGAGGGTCTTGTCTCCCGCAAGCGTGGCCGTCCCAGCAATCGGCGTCACAGTGACGAGTTTCGCAATGCCGTCCTCGACCTGGTGCGAGAGCGTTATCACGATTTTGGTCCGACCCTGGCTCGTGAGAAGCTGCTCGAGCTTCATCAGATTGCCGTCGGCAAGGAGACCTTGCGCCAATGGATGACAGAAGCCGGTATTTGGACATCGCGGCGCGAACGCAAGCAGCGAATCTTTCAGCCGCGCGGCCGGCGCGATTGTTTTGGAGAGCTCATCCAGATCGACGGCTCACATCACTGGTGGTTCGAGAACCGCGGTCCCAAATGTGCCTTGCTCGTCTATATCGACGACGCGACCGGCAAGCTGCTACATCTGCGTTTTGCGTTATCCGAGAATACTTTCGACTACCTCCTGGCAACCAAGGTCTATCTGGAACAATGGGGAAAGCCGCTTGCATTCTACAGCGATAAGCATGGGGTTTTCCGGACCACACATGTGTCCGAGATGGACCGGACCAGCGGGCTAACGCAATTTGGCCGCGCTCTTTACGAGCTCAACATCGACATCATCTGCGCCAACACCCCGCAGGCCAAAGGCCGCGTCGAACGCGCCAACCGAACTCTTCAGGACCGGCTGGTGAAGGAACTGCGCTTGCGCGGTATCAACACACTTGAAGACGCCAACGCTTTCGCACCGGAGTTTATCGCTGATTTCAACGGTCGTTTTGGCAAAGAACCACGCAATCACAAGGACATGCATCGGCCATTAGCCGCTCATGAGAACCTGGATGGTGCAATGTGCCGGAAAGAGGTCCGTACGGTCTCACAGGCACTCACGCTGCGCTATGAGAAGGTGATTTTCATTTTGGATCCGACGGACTACGCCAAGACCCTGCCCCGCCAGAAAGTGATCGTCTGCGACTATCCTGATGGTCGCCTGGAGATCATGCACGAGGGCACCCTTCTCCCATACAGAACCTTTGACACCTTGCGCTCGGTTCACAGGGCCCAAGTCGTCGAGAACAAGCGACTGGATGACATCCTGTCGATCGTAGCCGACATGCAGGAAGGTCGGGAGCAGAAACGCCGACAACGTGGTCCCTCCCGAGCTGGTCAGAAGGACCATATGTTCGGCATCCCGGATGGCAGCGTGAGCAACGGCTACAAAAAGCGCGGCCGCAAGCCAGGGCGGCGAACGGATTTCATGAATGATCCTGAAGTGAATGCTAAGAGGCAGAAGGCATTGGCAAGAATCGCTGCATGTGATTGATCGTTCGTTTTATTGCGTGTCTTCTATACCGATAGCAGTGAGGCTCGGTGCTATGATTGATATGTTTTCACCAAGTGCAGTAAAACGTGATCCTCCAGATATTGAGCTAGTCAAAGAAGTTACGCTGCAACAATTTTCGAATTGGCTAATGCGACATTTTGGAGCGCTGCCGCAACATCTTGTGGAGCCTATTCGTGATTTGACAACGCTTAAGAGGGGACTTGCTCCGATTTATGAAGAGCTGCGTGATGGCGACAGTTTATGGCTGTGTCGAAGCCGTGTAATTGGCCCGCTTCATGGACATGAAGGTATCGCTCTCGTTCGCGACAAACAGCCAGTAATCTACATTCGAATAATACAACGCTAAAGCACTCACCTAACCTCTAAGGATAGCAGGACCTCATACGGGCTACCGTCTTAACGTTGCGACCATCCGCCCCCTCACCTCCCTTGCAACCCGGCCCAGCCGGTCGGATCGGGGGCTGACCGCTTGAGAAAGTGGCAAAACCCAAGTGTCGCATTTCTTTCGGGCTGAACATGTCGCGCCTCTAATCGGCTTTGACA
>NZ_BAAGIB010000015.1:0-1964 GCF_054658235.1 Roseibium sp. LAB1
ATACCGACATCGGCATGAGCGAGGGCAGGGGCGTCGTTGATGCCATCGCCAACGAAGGCAATACGGCCACCGTCTTCCCTGAGTTTGGTCAGGGCGTCGACCTTGCCGTCGGGCAAGACTCCCGCGATCACGGTATCGATACCGGTTTCCGCGGCAATTGCCTCGGCGGTTTCCCGTTTGTCGCCGGTGATCATCGCAACCTTCAGACCACGGGCGTGAAGAGCTGCAATTGCAGCGCGGCTCGACGGCTTGACCGGATCGGCAACCCCGACAACTGCGGCGATTTTCCCGTCGATGGCCGCATAGAGGGCCGTTCGTCCGAGTTTCGCCAGCCTGGTCTCCTCGTCCGACAAGGCCTCCGTCGAGATACCTTCGCGCACCATCAGCCTGTCGGCGCCGACCAGCACCCGTTGACCGCCGACGATTGCGGAAACGCCATGACCGGTGATGGAGCTGAACTCACCGACAGCGAGCCTCTCCACACCTTCCTTGCCCGCTGCCCGTACGATGGCTTCGGCAACGGGATGTTCCGAACGCGCCTCGACAGCCGCGATGCGCGACAGTACGAAAGAGCGTTCAAAACCATCCGCCAGGACGAGGTCGGTCAGTTCCGGCCGACCCTCCGTCACGGTGCCCGTCTTGTCCAGGGCAACGATGTCCACGTCGGCAAGCTGCTGGAGTGCGTCGCCCTTGCGGAACAGGACGCCCATCTCGGCTGCCCTGCCGGTGCCCACCATGATCGATGTCGGCGTGGCAAGGCCCATGGCACAGGGACAGGCTATGATGAGCACTGAAACACCGGCAACCAGGGCAAGCGTCAAGGCCGGGTCAGGGCCAGACATCAGCCAGACCAGAACCGTGGCCAGCGCAACGGTCATCACAGCGGGGACGAACCACAGCGTTATGCGGTCCACCAGCCCCTGGATCGGCAGCTTGGCGCCCTGGGCTTCCTCGACCATGCGGATGATCTGCGAAAGCGTCGTATCGGCGCCAACACGCGTTGCCTTGAACTGAAGTCCTCCGGTGCCATTCACCGTGCCACCAGTCACCGCGCTGCCAGCCGATTTCGCGACAGGCACGGGCTCGCCAGTGATCATGCTTTCATCGACGTGAGAGAACCCTTCGACCACTTCACCGTCAACCGCAAGCCGCTCGCCGGGACGCACCACGACGACGTCGCCGAGGACAAGCGTTTCGATCGGCACTTCGACCATCTCGTTGTTACGCAGCACCCGGGCCGACTTGACCTGCAGGCCGAGCAGGCTCTGGATCGCTGCCCCAGTGCGCCCCTTTGCCCTGGCCTCCAGGAAACGGCCCAGCAGGATCAGAACGACAATCACGGCTGCGGCCTCGAAATAAACGGCGCGAACCTCGGCGGGCACCAGATCCGGCAGGAAGGTGGCAACCACCGAATAGAGATAGGCGGCTCCGGTTCCCACGGCCACCAGGCTGTTCATGTCCGGCGCCCCTTTCAAGAGCGCCGGAAACCCCTTCAGATAGAAAGATCGGCCCGGACCGAAAAGCACCACGCTCGTCAGCACGAATTGCAGCATCCAGCTCATTTGCTGACCAATGGTCACTGCGATCAGGTGGTGAAAAGCGGGGATCAGATGCCCGCCCATTTCGATCAGGAACACGGGCAAGGCAAAGGCTGCGGCAATCGCCATCTTGCGCGCCAGCTCACGGGCTTCTTCCGCCTTGCGCTCGCTGCGATCCTGAGACGTTCCTGCGTCTGCCAGACTTGCGGGATAGCCGGCATCCGTGCTGGCCTTCACCAGCTCCTGAACGGTTGTGGCACCTTCTGCAAAGACGATCGTTGCCGTTTCGGCCGCAAGATTGACGCTGGCACTGAGGACCCCGGGCACCGCCTGCAACGCCTTGTCGACACGTCCGACACAAGAGGCACAGGACATGGACTGAATAGTCAGCGTGACCGTCTGCGTTCGCGCCGGATAGCCGAGATC
>NZ_BAAGIB010000016.1:0-659 GCF_054658235.1 Roseibium sp. LAB1
TCGGTGGCATCAGCATCCGTTGCCAGGGCAGTGACGCCGACCTGGGTTCCGGCAGTCGCATCTTCCGCGATCGTGTTCTCAGCTGTGTCCGTGTCGGTGACGGCTGAGACGGCGCTTTCGTTTACATCGGAAACGGCAATCGTAAAGGTCTCCTCCGAGGTCGAGCCATCGGTGGAGGTGGCCGTGACGGTGATGTCGATGGAACCTTCGGTCTCCGCATCGAAGCTGGCACCGTCAGCAACCCGGACCACGCCGTTCTCGTCGACGGTGAAGCGTGCGTCGTCGACGGAATAGGAAACCGTATCGGTGGCATCAGCATCCGTTGCCAGGGCAGTGACGCCGACCTGGATTCCTGCCGCTGCGTCTTCCGCGATGGTATTGGCTGCAGAATCCGTGTCGGTGACGGCCGAGACAGCGCTTTCGTTTACATCGGACACGGAGATCGTGAAGGTTTCTTCCGAGGTCGAGCCATCGGTGGAGGTGGCCGTGACGGTGATGTCGATCGAGCCTTCGGTCTCCGCATCGAAGCTGGCACCGTCAGCAACCCGGACCACGCCGTTCTCGTCCACGGTGAAGCGTGCGTCGTCGACGGAATAGGACACCGTATCGGTGGCATCAGCATCCGTTGCCAGGGCAGTGACGCCGACCTGGGTTCCGGC
>NZ_BAAGIB010000017.1:0-546 GCF_054658235.1 Roseibium sp. LAB1
GACGGTGCCAGCTTCGACGCGGAGACCGAAGGTTCCATCGACATCACCGTCACGGCCACCTCCACCGATGGCTCGACCTCGGAAGAGACCTTTACGATTGCCGTTTCCGATGTCGATGAGTTCGACGTCTCGGCCGTCACCGACACGGATTCTGCAGCCAATACCATCACCGAAGATGCCGCGGCAGGAACGCAGGTTGGCGTCACTGCCCTGGCCACCGACGCAGATGCCACCGATACGGTGACCTATTCCGTCGATGACGCACGCTTCACCGTCGACGAGAACGGTGTGGTCCGGGTCGCAGACGGTGCCAGCTTCGACGCGGAGACCGAAGGTTCCATCGACATCACCGTCACGGCCACCTCCACCGATGGCTCGACGTCGGAAGAGACCTTTACGATTGCCGTTTCCGATGTCGATGAGTTCGACGTCTCGGCCGTCACCGACACGGATTCTGCAGCCAATACCATCACCGAAGATGCCGCGGCAGGAACGCAGGTTGGCGTCACTGCCCTGGCCACCGACGCAGATGCCACCGATACGGTG
>NZ_BAAGIB010000018.1:0-500 GCF_054658235.1 Roseibium sp. LAB1
GCTGTTTTTCTTGTAGTCGGATGACATACCGATCTCCGTCAAAACAGGTTGCCGAACGCTCCGGTCAAGCGATCCGGGACGATGTTCGACCCCTCATGGGTTTTGCAGCAGCAATTCGGAGCTGTAGCCCGCCTCCTTGAGAACGCCTGCGATTTCCTGTGCGGACCGGGTGCTCGTGACGGTCACGGTCCTGTTCGCCATGTCGAATTCGACATGGGCAGAACCGTCCGCCTGCTCAATGGACGCGCCGATGGCGGCCTTGCAGTGACCACAGCTCATGTCTGGAACGCTGAATTTCATGATTGGCTCCGTAGTTGATCGATTTTCCTGTTTTCCCGCTTCCAGCGGCTGGAAGGTCAAGAAGAAATGAGCGAGAGAAAATCAAGACGGGTTCTTGACACTCCAGCGACTGGAAGCCCCATCTGAGGAAAATCGAACAATTCATGCCGGAGTTGGACCCTTGTCTGGCCATCAGAAAATCTCCCTGTCGGTTCAGGGTA